>NZ_MUHH01000017.1:298990-641288 GCF_002217475.1 Flavobacterium tructae | reverse complement strand
TTAAAAACCTGTCGGATTTTGTTTTTAATGGCTTTTCAGAAATAAATCGTAGGTCTATTTCTAAAAAGAAAAAGTTTTCCATCAAAAAAAAGCTTTTTTCAGAATAACTTTTTAATTTTAAGAATTCAAATAGAATTCAATTAAGTCACTACTTCTCAACTACATAAACGCCGTGCTCTTGAAAAAAAAATCTTGTTTATTGGTATTCTTGTTTTTATTATGTCTTCCTCACATACTATTTTCTCAGGAAAAGAAACCTAAAGTCGTTTTAGTATTAAGTGGTGGCGGAGCAAAGGGAATTGCACATATTCCGCTTTTGCAAAAACTGGACTCCCTACACATTGTGCCTGATCTTATTGTTGGAAATAGCATGGGAAGTATCATTGGCGGTTTGTATGCCATGGGATATTCCGGCGATAGCATCGAAAAAATCACTAAGAATATTTATTGGGATAAACTCCTTGGCGGAGGTCAGTCATTACGATCGGTAAGTGCCGAAGAAAAAAGAGAATTCCAAAGATACTTGGTCGGAATAGGAATTAAAGATGGAAAACTCAATAGCGTTGGTTCACTTTTAAATGATCAAAACCTGAGAGAATCCCTTTCTGAGTTGACTTTTCCTGTATATAATGTTAAAGATTTTGATAGCCTGCCGATACCTTTTAGAGCTATGGCTACTGACTTAGTTGAAGGCAAAGAAGTTATTTTAAGCAAAGGCAGTTTAGCTTACGCCATGCGAGCCAGCATGTCTTTGCCTGCTATTTTCAAACCAGTGCCTTACGAAAAAACCATGTTAGTAGACGGAGGAGTATTAAATAATTTTCCAACTGATGTGGCCAAAAAAATGGGTGCCGATATTATTATTGGCAGTGATGTAGGTGGAGGAATGCAGCCAATGGGGAAACTGAACAATATTATGATGATATTAATGCAGACGAGTATGTTTCCGAGTAATGTTAAAAACCCGGCAAACCGTGATCTGTGTACCATATTAGTCGATCACATGCCCAACCTGCGTTTCTCAACAGCTGACTTTGCAGCTAGTAACGAAATCTACAAAGACGGCAAAATAGCGGCAAATAAAAATCTTCCGGCTTTAATTGCTTTATCGGAAAAGTTAAAGGGATTTACGCAACGAACGCACAAATTGCCCTATATGCCTAAAGAATTTGTTCTTGACACCATAATTTACAAGAAAATAAGTCCTGAAAATCTCCCTCTGGTAGTGGGAAGAGCAAATCTTAAACCCCATGTAAAATATACCTCCAAAGATTTAATTTCAGGTATCAACAGGGCTATGGGCACCAATCTTTTTGATGAAATTGGATATAGCTATTTCATCAAAGATGGCGATAAACCCGGACTTACATTATTTGGATCTGAGCGTGCTAAAAACCAGCTAAATACCTCTGTACACTATGATACTTACAGAGGTGTTGGCGTTATTTTTAACTACACCGCCAGAAACGTCCTTGCCGATGCTTCCCGTCTTTTGGTTACTGCCGATATAGCAGAACAACCAAAAGGCAGAATCAATTTTCAGAAAAATTTTGGAGGACGCAGAGAATGGTGGTGGGGTACGGAACTTTACGGAGCTTTCTTAAAGCAGGAAATTTATCTTAATGGCAAAGCCTCAGATAACATCCTTTATAATACATTTGAATTCAACAATGAGGTAAACAGAAATTTAAATTCGCTGAAAAGCTATTTTGGTTTTGGTTTAAACTATCACTACACCTACTTCAAACCAAAATATGACCGGGAATACAATCCGAACGCAGTTTCACTAAACAACTACAGCTCTAATAATATCGAATTCAATATGCATTATTCTTATAATGATATGGATAAAGTTTTCTTTGCTACAAACGGAACCATTATAAAATCAAATATAACGCGATCACTACTTAGCAATGTCAACGCCTCCATTTCCGCCCCAGATGTCCTGCGTCTTTCCGGCTCAACAAATAATTATACGAAATTTGGTTTAAGCTTTGAAAAGAGGTTGCCCTTAAAAAAGAAAATTACAGGAATCGTAGGATTTGATGCTTGTTTTATTTTTCAAGATCAGCTCAAAAACAATCAAATTTCGTTTTTCGATTTTGGTTATGCAACAAGATATTTTCTTGGTGGTATTATCCCAAGTTCCGGCAGTAATCGCTTTTCATTCCCGGGTTTGCATGAAGACGAACTCAATGTTACACAATATATGGGGCTTAAACTCGCCTCGCAAATAAATATTACCGGAAAAATCTATCTGACCCCTCATGTTAATATTGCCTCTGTAGGTTTTGACAGTTTTGGCGATTTCATCGACCACGCCTTTAAACCAAAAGGAAATTGGGATCATAATTTCGAAACCAGCCTTGTACTATCCGGAGGAGCTGCTATTTCCTATCAGTCTATTTTAGGCCCAATCCATTTTGACACTTCATGGATCAATAATATCGACAAAGTCAGACTGTTTTTCAGCGTCGGATTATCACTTAATCCGTAGAAAAAATTAAAAAATATCTTTCAAACCCGACAAGTTTTAAAAACCTGTCGGGTTTAGTTTTTGTAATGCTTCCTATTCATATACAAATATTCTCTCAACAAAATTAGCCTCTTGTTTTTCTGAACTTAGCCCACCCTCAAAAAACATTTCGGTCCAGTTTTTTTGATTATCGATTTTAAGATACTCTAATTTTGTATCCAACTTAATTTTTCCATCTCCTAAAAAGGAATCTGAACTTGATTCTTCAATTCTTCTATTATCGGAGTTGTATTTTCTATAAATTACCATTTCATCCAGATACACCGAATCCTCTTTATTATTCTTCGAATGTTCTTCTATAAGATTCCCTCTTTCATCGTACACTAATACATCCTCAGACTCCGTAACTTTGGTTTCTCCATCTTGATAATCATAAGAAAAGCTTGTTTTTATAACTTGATTTTTATTGTACTGATATTTCACCAAACTTCTTAAAGTATCATTATCCGAAAAATAACTTTTCTCTTCTACTAATTTTTTTTCAGGTCCGTAACTGTAAATTGTTCTTCCGGTAATCTTTTCGTCATCATCATAACCTATTGATTCTATCTTTTCTTTTAAGCTATTATATTTGTTCTCCGGATAATCAGACTTTTTAGGAAATATTTTATCTTCAACAAACTCCCCATTAGCATTCTTCTTATAGGTGGTATAATTTTGCATTTTACCTTTTACATACTTGCCGTTCTTTTTTGTTGCATAGTAAACGTTCTCGGTGTATTCTTTAATGTTTCCGAATAGTTTCTCATTCCAATCTGCAGATAATTGTGGAGCATTGTAATCTTCTGTCCTCATTTTTTTAGGCTCAGGCTCTTTCAGATTCGGAATCATCTCAAAAGACCTGTCTATACCATAAACAGGCTCATAAAGAACGAAATCATTTTTAATTGGCGCAATAGTCTGAATAAAGATGTACTTCCTTTTTTCATTTATCACCTCATCAATAATAAATGTTTTTTTAAATTCTTCAAAACTCATCGTAGGGTTGGCTTTAAAAGTCTCAAAAACATGTTTACTTATATTACCTCTTATATCACTAAGACCAGCCCTTTCATCATTGATTTTTTTATTTTTCTTCTTTAGTTCTGCCATTTCCTTGTCACTGTATGTAACCAATACATTGCCCAACTCATCGTAATTCACCAAGCGTATCTTATTTTCCCGATCACTATTCTGATCAACTGCTTCTATCAAAATCACATTGTTTATGACATCTACTAACTTGTATTCGTTATTATTCAGCTTAAACGTACTTCCTATATCCTTTTGAGAAAGCTTTACCTGAGAATAATCTGTAATGAATTTAATATTGTAAACCACACTTCCTTTAATTTCATCAAGTTCGTTGTTGTTTTTAAAATTTATGGCATTGTTGATCTGATCCTGCTTCCGCAACGTAGTAAAATTCAAATTAACCTCTTTTCCGTTCTTGTATTTGTACAAAAACTCTATTCCAAAAGAAGTCCCACCGACATGCTGAATTTCAATCAACTCTTTTTTCGAATTAAACAGCTTACTGGTTACGGGGTGAAAATCTACAATAGTAGTTTCATCATTTTCTTTAAAATAAGAAGGAAAACGGGAATTAAACAAGAGGTCATATCCATAAGTAGATTTCTCCAATTTCAAAACTCCTCGTGAAATAATTGTATCTATAGAAGAATTTATCACCTCAAGAGATTGAATTGCTTTCTTTTGAATTTCATCCATTTTTCTATTTACTTTTTTAAACGGAAAATTAGGAGTCTTAAAAATTTCTTTATTTATGTTATAAGTCATTTCATAAATCATGTCTTTTTCCTCTTTACTTGGTTGCTTTTTTTGAGAAAACACTGAAAGACTAAAGCTCATCAAAATCAAAACAATTCTATTCATCTATTTTTTCTCGAAAAGTACTGCTTTTCCTCCCAAATGTCCAAGGTCTATTTTTAGAAAATGTTATTCTTATCTTTACTGGAAATTTGTCTTTATGAAACGATTTCTAGTTTTTTGCCTGTACTTCTTTACTAATTGTGTTATACTCGCACAAAACAAAGATATCTGGATTTCATTTTGGGATAAAGACACTACGCACATCGGATTTAAAGACGCAAACGGAGCTATCAAAATAACACCAAAGTTTATGGGGTTCACTACTGCCCGTAAATTCGATAAAATTATTGCCGTAACAGAAGAGATAAATGACGGCTGGAAAAGCTACTATTTAACTAAATCCGGTAAAATAGTGGGACGTGATAGTTTATACATTTTTGACAATGGACCGGATTGCGAAAATGAAGATTACATTAGATTTACAGACCGAAAAACAGATAAAACCGGAATGTTTAATAGTGAAGGCAAAATTGTAATTCCTGCCGATTATAGTGTTTTATCAAAAGTTCAAAACGGAATGATTGTAGCCTTAAAAGGTGCCCTAAAAAAACAGGACGGTGAACATTTTTTCTGGACGGGTGGAAAAAGATATCTTATAGACCTTAACAACAAAATCTTAATTGAGGATTTCAGCGACCATACTGATCTTAACTTTTATTCTTTACAAAAATCAAAAGCCCCTAATAAAGAAGAAACAAGAGAGAATTTTGCCGGCGTTGACGGTGAGTATTATTCTTTTATTAATTACGATAAGGAGTTTAAGTGGTGGTTAAAAAACAATTTGCTTTCTGATTTATCCAAAGAAAATTTAATGAAGATCTCCTTTGACAAAATCACTTATTGGAAAGAACCAATTGGATGGAAAAGCGAATCAAAGACGAAATTTATTGAAGATAATTATGCCCTTTTAAAATCAAAACTGCAACAGCTTAAGGCTTCCGGAACAGATTATTTCGTTTCGTCTGATGGGTTGAATCCTTTTATTTTTGAAACGGATGAATACACGACTTACTTCAACAATTGCAACGAAGCTAAAGAATGGATGTATCCTGTTAAAAACATAGTTATTAATTCAAAAAACAAAGCCGATTTCAAACAGGATCATTTTGAATTTCTTCGAACCGAAAAAGGTTACAAGCTCATAAGTGTTTCCGTCGCAAAAGACGATCTCAAATAAAGTTCTTCTTTTAATAAAGCTATCTTTGTAAAAAACGTGATATGAAAAACTTTTTCTTTTTAGGCATTGCTATAATCTTTGAAATCATTGCTACTTCGGCCCTAAAAAAGTCTGAAGAATTTACCCGACTAATCCCAAGTATTATTACCATTTTGGGGTATTTTGCCGCTTTCTATTTTTTAAGTTTTGCCATCAGAACCATTCCGGTCGGAATTGCTTATGCCATCTGGTCGGGAGTTGGGATTGTACTGATCACCATTATCGGCGCTGTTTTCTTCAAACAAATCCCCGATTTACCCGCGATAATTGGATTAACATTGATTATGGCAGGTGTTATTGTCATTAATGTTTTTTCTAAAACTACAGCGCATTAAGGCATTTTAAATCAATCATTGATACTATCAAATGACATTATAAAAACACTCCTTACACTATAAATCAAAAATTTAATGAATTTCAGAAAAGCAACAATTTCAGACTTAGCGGAAATGCAGCAATTGTATACCGAAACCATACAATCGGTCTGTAAAAACGATTACGATCCAAAGCAAATTGAAGTATGGATTTCGGGTGTGCAAAATACCGAGCGTTGGTTAGACGTTATTCAAACACAATTTGTTTTGCTGGCCATCATTGAAACTAAAATAGTTGGTTTTGGAACTTTGAAGAACGGCAATTATATTGATTTCTTTTATATCCACAAAGACTATCAAAAACAGGGAATTGCCCATAAGCTTTTAAATGAATTGCTACTTGAAGCCCAAAAGCAACATCCAGAAACCATTACCTCCGACATTAGTATTACGGCCAGACCTTTTTTTGAAAAAAACGGTTTTGTTGTAAAAGCCGAGCAGGTAAACATTCGATCCGGTGTTGAGTTGATTAATTACAAAATGGAGAAAGAAATTAAATAATTGGTTTCAAGTTTCAAGTTTCAGGTTTGAGCAGAACGTGAAACTTGAAACTTGAAACAAAATCAACAAAAAGTTACTTCCGCAAGTTTCGGATTTTATACCCGCAAAAACGTGTCGATATTTGCCTTATAAAATGAAACGAAAATGAACACACAGGAAAACATTAATTATAATCGAATTGCTGAAGCTATTGATTATATCAAAGCCAATTTTAAAGCGCAGCCTAATCTTGATGAAGTTGCCGAAAAAGTGCATTTAAGTCCTTTTCACTTTCAACGTTTGTTTACTGAATGGGCAGGCACAAGTCCGAAGAAGTTTTTGCAATACATAAGTGTTGAACATGCCAAGAAGATCCTTCAGGATGACCATCAGGCTACTTTATTTGATGCTGCATTTGACACCGGTCTTTCGGGAACCAGCCGTTTGCATGACTTGTTTGTAAACATCGAAGGTATGACACCAGCCGAATATAAAAATGGGGGAAAGAACTTAGAAATTAACTTCAGTTTTGCCGAAAGTCCATTTGGAAATATCATTGTGGCTTCAACACTTAAAGGAGTTTGTTTTATGGCTTTTGCCGAAAATGAAGGAATGGGTTTGGAGAATTTAAAACATAAATTCCCCAACGCCACATTCTCCAGAAAGCTGGATCTGATACAACAAAATGCACTGTTTATTTTTCAAAATGACTGGAGCAAATTATCCGAAATTAAACTGCACTTAAAAGGCACTAATTTTCAATTGAAAGTTTGGGAAACTCTTTTAAAAATCCCATTGGGAAAGCTTTCTACTTATGGTTCAATCGCACAGCAAATTGAGAAGCCCAATGCTTCCCGTGCCGTCGGTACCGCTATCGGAAGTAACCCAGTCGCTTTTTTAATTCCCTGCCATCGTGTGATTCAATCCACAGGAACCTTTGGTGGATATATGTGGGGAAACACCCGTAAAACGGCCATTATTGGATGGGAAGGCGCACAGATAAATCCATAATTTTCTGCCACAAATTCACGAATTATTTTTTAAAATCTTTGCCGGCAAAATTGCTATAATCCGGGAATCACTTCGTCCGTTCGCTATCGCTCGGGCAGTGGCCGAAAAACCTCAACTTAAAATCATTATGCAAAACATATCCACAAAAATTGCTTCCCTTCATTGGGACAGCATCACCGAATCTATGCACGAAAACGGATTCGCCATTATTCCAAATCTGTTAGATAACGAACAATGTGAAGCTCTAAAAGCCGATTATTCAAAGCCTGAATTATATCGAAAAACGGTCGTCATGGAACGCTACCGTTTTGGTTTAGGGGAGTACAAATACTTCACTTATCCCTTACCCGATCTGATTCAGAACCTTCGTACTTCTATTTATCCTAAACTCGCTCCTATCGCAAACGCCTGGATGAAAGCACTTCATATTCAGACCGTTTTTCCGGATACGCATCAGGAATTACTGGAACAATGCCATGCCAATCATCAATTAAAGGCAACTGTTTTAATCTTAAAATATGGTAAAAGCGGTTTCAATACGCTGCATCAGGATTTGTACGGAGATGTTTATTTTCCAATTCAGATTGTTCTTTTCCTGAACGAACCCGATGAAGATTTTACAGGCGGAGAATTTGTACTGACACAGCAAACACCTCGGGCGCAATCCAAAGCTATTGTACTGAAACCTAAAAAAGGAGACGTTTTAGTTTTTACCACCAATTTCAGACCTGTGAAAGGTACAAAAGGATATTATCGGGTCAATATGAAACATGGTGTCAGCGAGATTCATTCTGGTGAGCGATATACATTGGGAATTATTTTTCATGATGCCCTATCGTGAGTATTTTTTTCTGCCACGACCCGAGCGATAGCGAACAGACGAAGTAATTCATGAATTATGTTTTTTAAATCTGTATTATTTATTCGAATTCATTCGAATAATATCAGATAAAGCATGTAAAAGAATAATTCGTGAATTCGTGGCTAAAAAACAAAACACAAAACAATATGCTTAAACATAACAAAATTTCAGATTCTGATCTTCGAAATAAAATTAAAAAAGGCGAAATTTGCTTTGGTGGCAACCAAAAACTAAAAATCTACGGAACGCTCAAATGTTCTTCGGGGAAAAGAATGAAAAGAGAGAATCGTATTTTCTTTTCAACCGAGGACGAAGCCAAAGAAAACAATTTTCGGCCTTGTGGACATTGTATGAAAACTGAATATCAAAACTGGAAAAATGGACTTATTTAATCCGCATACAGACGAAACAACGAATCTGCTTCCTAAAGACGGAACGGTTAATTATTACGGAAAGTTGTTTTCCAGAGAGGACTCCAATCATTATTTGGAGGTCCTTTTAAATACCATTGAATGGAAAAATGATGAAGCTATTATCTTTGGTAAATTGATTTTAACCAAACGGAAAGTGGCCTGGTATGGTGATTCAGGTTTTGAATATACGTATTCCAATACCACCAAAAAAGCGCTTGCGTGGACTCCGGAATTACTAGTACTAAAAGCGGTGATGGAAGAAAAAACGGGAGAGACATTTAATTCCTGTTTGCTCAATTTATATCATTCCGGTGAGGAAGGAATGGCCTGGCACAGTGATGCTGAAAAAGATTTAAAAAAGAACGGTGCCATTGCCTCCGTTAGCTTTGGCGCTGAACGAAAATTTGCCTTCAAACACAAGGAAACCAAAGAAACTGTTTCTTTAATTTTAGAACACGGAAGTTTACTGGTTATGAAAGATGCTACTCAAACGAACTGGCTGCATCGTTTACCTCCCACAAAAACGACTTCAAAACCAAGAGTAAATCTGACGTTCAGAACTATTGTAACTTAACAGTACATTCTCACTTTTCACTTTTCACTTTTTTTTTAAAAGCTACATTTTGATAAGAAAGAATCAAAGCGTCTTCAAACATTTCCGGTCTTACTTTTGAAAGTTCTACAACCGTCCAGCCTTGTTTGCCCCACTTATTGGGAACCGGATAAAAAATCAATTCACTTGAAGCGCAAAAAACGGACTGATCGATTTCGTTCAATTTTAAAACGGCTGTATTGTTCTTTTCATCAAAAGTGGCGAATATTTTTTTGTTAATGCGGAAAGAAGTTTCCGCAAAATGAGGTTCTTCTGTGGCGTCCGGAAATGACAACGCAAGGGTTCTAAATGTTTCTATTGCAATCATATTTACCTCGTCTTTTAAGATCTTACTGTTTAAATCCTGTTTTTCACCATCCCTGATTCAGTCCGTTTTTAAGGACCTCTTTGTATTTGTCTGTATCAAAAGTATATAAGTTTGGGGCTTTGTGAGCCACATTGCTTTTCTTTTCGTCCAGTTTATTCAGAATTCCGATATTGGTGATTTTACGCAGAAAGTTTCGTCTGTCTAATTTTCGATCTAAAATCGTTTCATATAGCTTTTGCAGCTGGGGAATTGTAAATTTTTCGGGTAACAAATTGTAACCCACCGGCATTAAATTCAACTCGATCCTAAGAGTATTCAGGGCTTTATCCAGAATTTCTCTATGATCCAGGATAAGTTCGGGAACTTCTTTGTGATCGATCCACTCTATAATTTCCTGACTGTTTTCTTTTTGCGGAACTGCTTTTAAAAAATCAATTAAGGCATAATATCCAATGGTTATAAAACGCTGAGTAAGCCATTTTCCGTCTTCTCTGGAAATATTATAGTGATCCAGTACAGCATTCCCAAAATGCAGATCGTTTCGTTTGACGCGGCCAAAAGTGGCAAACTGTCTTAAAAAAATACCCTGCATTCCGGTACGTTCCTTTAAAACGGTCACGGCTGCGGTGTCAATATCTTCCTCAATGGGTATAAATCCTCCGGGCAAGGACCATTTTTCATCAAATGGAGTTTTAATGAGTAAAACTTTTAGCTGATTGTCATGAAATCCAAAAATGACACAGTCAATTGAAAGTCCCGGCTGGTAATTTTCGCTATTTTCTATTATCTTTTTTGGCATTTAACGTTTCTTAAATCAGCATGCTGTTCTTTAATATACCTGCAATTTAATGCATTTTTATAAATCAGAAACATTTTTGCAAAAATGAGCTTCTGTTTTTATAAGAATTCTTCTAAAAAACTCCCGGTACAACTATCACAATTTTTACTTAAAATGAAAATCGAATTAAAAAAATAATTACATTGCGTCATAATAACACATTTAAAAAACGATTTGTTATTTTTTCAACAAAAACACACTGTAAATCAGCATACTATTTACAGTTTTTAATCCAACATGAACGTAGAATTTTAATGCCGGAGATATGATTACCAATCCGTTAAAAGACATAAATAAAAAAATCAGAAATAAAATCTGGACTTCTTTCGGGTTTGTTTCTAAGACTTATCTTCTTGAAGCTTCTTTAAAATATAGTGAAGAGCAGGAAAGAATCTTCAACGAAATGATTGTTGAAACGGAATCCAAAAATAAAAAAGCAAAAAGTGAAGCTTATGACAAGGCGTTATATGCTTCTTACAAAGGAATTGGTGTAATGGATTTTATCAACACTGTTTTAAAATAATTTTCATTCAATTATTTGATCCTTTAAGTTCAATACAAAAGTTTCTTTATTTTATTCTTCGCAACAAAAACGGAGCGCTTTATACCTTAATTTCTCTTATTATTTTTGGAATTCATTTTCCTAATTTCCTTAATTCTTTCAGACCTTTTTTAAATTATTTAAGGTGAAATTTCTTCAAAATCAAATAATAAATTTATTTATTGTAAGAAAACTGAACTTATCCTAATAATACATTCGGTCCCTTTAGATATAGACAAAAAGCTATATTTTTGTTATAAACTGAAGATTTTACCTACTTCAATTAAAAGCCTTATTATGGAACAAGATATACAGTCAGAAATTTACAAAATTCAAAAGCCTGAACCGTGGGCAAGTGACCTTAATGACAACCAGCTTATAGATTATATCAAAGAATCTGAATTCTCTCAAAAACAAGCAGACGAGGGACGTGACTATTGTTATTTTTTAGATAAAATTTATTATACCAATGATAACGAAAGCAGTGAATATGCCTGTGTGGCCTATACTTTAAATGAGCCTGCCAATTTGGAGAAAGCTTCTGCTGTGGATGTTGTGTTGGAAGAAAGTGAAACTTATGTGATACACCGAATCAGTGTTTTAAGAGATGGTGTTTTAGTAGACAAAATTCCCGATACTAAAGTTAAAATACTGGACAGCGAAAATCAAAGCAGTGGTGGTGTTTTAAGCAGTAACAAAAAGATTAATATTACGATAAAAGATCTTCGTTTGTATGATATTTTGATTATGGAAGATTCCAGAATTAAAATATTTACCGAGCGTGATTTTCTACGCAAAGAATTCGCCAGATATGTCTGGGTAGGTCCTGACAGTTACTGGGCGTACGGAAAGTACAAATTCACTTTTATAAACGATCGCGAAAAGGCAGTTGCTTACAAAAAATCGTTCTTTAGAAATGAAGATGGAAATGTGCTGGAACCACAAATAGCTTATTTGCAAAAGGGGGAAAAATATGTAAGAGAAGAAGAGAATTACATCAATTTTGTAGATTCAAACCGTGAGGTTTCTTCGTTTATAGATTTTGCCACGGCTGCCGATTGGAAAGAATTATCCAATTACATCTCTCCTATTTATGAGACTATTTTCGTAAAATCTTCTTTGGCAGAATTCGCTCCGGAACTGGTTGAAAAACTGGATAAAATAGGTTCTAAAGACGATCAGTTGCAATTTGCGATAGAATATGTTCAAAACCATATCAATTATATTTACAATGCCGATGAAATGAATGGCCACAAGCCGCAGGAGCCTGCTGTAACGTTTACCAACAAACAAGGCGACTGCAAGGCTAAATCGGTTTTACTAAAAGTTATTTTAGATTATATTGGTATTGATTCTTCGATTATTCTGGTCAATTTCGGTACTGATTTTTATATCAAGCATTACTTACCGTCGTTACTGACTTTTAATCACGTAATTGTAAAGATCAATTACAAGGGTGAAAGCTACTTTGTTGATGCCACATTGCGTGATGAATTTGGACTGATTGAAAATCGTGGTTTTATTTTCTTCCTGCATTATCTGGAAGTAAAGCCTAATTTGGAATTACAACATAAACCTCCTCATCGTTTCCCTTATTATGCGCTTGATGAAAAATCAGAGCTTGTTGCGGAGAACAATGTTGGTAAACTGAAACTAACGACAGTATACAAAGGAAATCGTGCCAACAGCATGCGCAGGTATTTCAAAAACACCAACAAAAGAGAGATCGTTGACAGCTGGAACAATTTCTTTTTTTATACCTTAAATTATACGAATGACAGAAACGGAACTGATCTTCGAAAAATTTTTAAAGATGCCGCAATTGAAATTGTCAGTGATGATAAAAAACTGAATGAATTTAAAATTGAATATCAGACTACTATTGAAAACCCTTATTTCTCAGACGGGAAAAACAATCGTTTCCTGATGTATTTTGACTCCAATATTGTGAAAAACAGAGCAAGGGATTTTATGCATAAAGACATCTCTTTCTGGCACAATTTTGACAATGAGCGATATGAAATCACTCTTGTAACGGATCAAAAAATTGATGTTAGCGAGAAGTTTACGATACAGGAAAGCACAATCAACAATGCTTACTTTGATTATGTGAGCCGTAAAAAGATCAACAAAAACGGAGGAACTATTTACATTGACTATAAACCGCTAATTAACTTAGAAATTCCTGAAGAGGATTTTGAAGATTTCAGGGAAGCCCATAACGAGGTCGCCGACAGTAATTTTGGAATTGGGGTCGACATTATAGAAGACGGTTTATTGAACAAGCTGAAATTCAATTTCAAAAAATTAGTAAAATAATCATCCAAAAAGGAGGTTAATTGTAGCCCTACTGTCTCAACACAAATTATACGAATTGCACAAATTTTAATCCGTTAACCTTGTTTGTGGAATTAATTACACAAACAAATTAGTGACAATTCGTGCAATTCGTGTTATTTTTTATAACAGTAATCTATATTTCTGTTTGGTTAAAAAAGTTAAAGCAATTCAAAATCTGCTTTTAATTTGAGGTCAGCTGATGAAGCTCCGATCATGACTTCAAAATCTCCCGGTTCTGCTGTCCATTCTAATTTATTATTGTAGAACGAAAGTTTCTCTTTGTCAATAGTAAATTCAATTGTTTTAGATTCTCCTGCATTTAGTTTTACTTTTTGAAAATCTCTCAATTCTAAAACGGGTCTTACCACCGATCCGAATTTGTCTTTTAAATACAATTGAACCACTTCTTCTCCTGCTACTTTTCCAACATTTGATAATTGAAAAGAAACTTTAATAGTTTCGTTGTTTTTCATTTTTACTGCTGACAATTTCAAATCGGAATAATTGAATTTGGTATAACTCAACCCGTATCCAAAAGGAAATTTAGGAGAGTTTTTCAGATCAATGTAGGCCGAAACATAGTTTTTGGCATCTTCATCTTTAGCAGGTCTTCCGGTACTGAAATGATTATAATAAATTGGGATCTGCCCCACTTCTCTCGGGAAAGTCATGGGCAATTTCCCTGATGGATTGTAATCTCCAAATAAAACATCGGCGATAGCATTACCTGCTTCGGTTCCCAACCACCAGGTGTAAACAATTGCCGGAACATGATCTGCTGTCCAGTTAAATATAAGAGGTCTTCCGGCGTTTACCAGAACGATTACCGGTTTTCCTGTTGCCTGAATCGCTTTTACCAAATCTTCCTGAACACCCGGCAAATGAAGATCGCTTCGGCTTTTTGCTTCACCGCTCATGTCACGTCTTTCACCAATACTCAAAATCACCACATCTGCCTGTTGGGCCGTTGCCACTGCTTCTGCAAAACCGTCTTTGTTATCTCCGTCTACTTCACAGCCTTTGGCATAAAGCAGTCTTGTGTTTTTACCCACTTTGTTCTGCAACCCATCCCATTGTGAGACAATCCATTTATTGTAATCAACCTCGGGTAATTCTACGGACCAAAACCCCATATTTTCTTTGTACTCTTTCACCATTGGGCCAATGAATGCAATTGTTTTCAGGTTTTTGGACAGCGGTAATGTTTCGTTGTCGTTCTTTAATAAAACGATACTTTTCTTAGCTACTTCAAGAGCTGCCTTTCTGTTTTCAGGGTTGTTTAAAGCTTTATCGGCTCTTTTTTGATCTGAATATCGATAAGGATCATCAAATAAACCCAATTCAAATTTCTTGCGTAAAATACGCTTCACAGCATCATCGATCAAATCTACAGGTACTTTGCCTTCTTTCACTAATTCTGCCAAATGATATCGGTACGCATTACTTTCCATATCCATATCACTTCCCGCCGTAATCGCGGCAAGTGCTGCAGCCTTTAAATCTTTAGAATATCCGTGTGCCACCATTTCTCCAATCGATCCCCAGTCTGAAACTACGAATCCCTGAAAGTTCCATTTTCCTTTTAAGATATCACGCTGCAAATGCACATTTGCGGTAGCCGGAATTCCGTTTAAGTCATTAAAGGAATTCATAAAAGTGGCTGCACCGGCATCGAGAGCTGCTTTAAAAGGAGGCAGATACGTTTCTAAAAGCATGCGTTCACTCATATCTACCGAGTTGTAATCTCTGCCGCCCACAGCTGCACCATAAGCTGCAAAATGTTTTACACAGGCCATAACCGAGTTCAGATCTCCGAGTTTATTTCCCTGAAAACCTTTAACTCTGGCATAGGCAATTTTAGAACCCAGCCAGATATCTTCTCCCGCTCCTTCCATCACTCTCCCCCAACGCGGATCACGGCCAATATCGACCATTGGAGCAAATGTCCAGTGAATCCCACTTGCTGAAGCCTCTGTAGCTGCAACTCTCGCAGCGAGTTCAATAGCTGCTAAGTCCCAGCTCGCTGCTTCGGCTAACGGAATTGGAAAAGTCGTTTTGTACCCATGGATGACATCCTGACCAAATAACAGGGGGATTTTCAAACGGGACTGCATGGCCAGTTCCTGATATTGTCGGGTGTATTTTGTTCCGGTTACGTTTAACATCGAACCTATTAATCCTGCCTTAATCTCGGCTTGTTTGTTGGCATTTATGGTAATAGGCCCCGTTGCTGCATTGTCGCCCGTATACTGATTTAGCTGACCGATTTTTTCTTCCAAGGTCATTTTTTTCAACAGAGCATTTACTTTCTGGTCTATTGTTTCTTGTTGGGCTGTCGCAAAGAGCGAAACCATCAGCAAGAGAAATGTGGCATTTTTTTTCATGAATTTAATTTTAGTTACCAAACGTAAGTGGCGACTGCACCAGCGTTCAAAGTAGTGGAAATTTGTTTTTGGTTATATTTGATATTAAATGTTTCTGCTGCGGTTCCATCATTTTCTATCACCAGAACTATTTGTCCGGATGGCGTTTTGAAAGCGACATTGTATAAATTGCCGGTATTATTACTTGCGATTCTAACCGATCCTTCCGGAACAAATTTGGATGCATGGGCAATAATATAATAGCCGACTTCCTTTTTTATGTTTTGGTTTTGATCGATCATTAAAGCTCCTTTACAAGTAGAACAGCCGCCTGGTGTAAACGGTTTGTAATGTTCGTCATTTGCCAGTCCCCAGGAAAGTGCATTGACGCTCCAGTTACGCATAGAACCGATTACTACATTTTTTACGCTCCACTTCAAATCCGATTCGAAACTACTTCCGGACCCTGTGTATTGTTCTGTAAAATATACATCTTTGTCGGGAAAAGCATCATGAACTTTTGAAAGCGCACTGATATCACCTTCGTATAAATGGAATGCGGAACCGGCAACAAAAGGCAGTGCTTTTGGATCATTTAATATTGCCAAGGGATATTCCGGTTTGTTGCAATTGTGATCGTAAACTACGATTTTGGTTTTGATTTTTGCTTTTGCAAAAGTGGGACCTAAATTCGATTTAATAAATTCTGCCTGCTGCAAAGCCGTCATATACATACTTGGATTATTCCCGGGATGCAATGGTTCGTTTTGAGGTGTTATGGCATCAATCACAATGCCGTGAGATTTCATTGCCTGAATGTATTTTAGAAAATATTCCGCATAAACCTGATAATATTGTGGTTGTAAACTTCCTCCTTTTGAACTTCCGTTGTCTTTCATCCATACGGGTGGAGACCACGGAGAACCCATAATTTTTATCTTTGGATTTATAGCTAAAATTTCTTTCAAAAGCGGCACCATATCTTGTAGGTCCGGACCAAGATTAAAGTGTTCCAGTCTTAAATCGGTTTGGCCTTCCGGCCTGTCATCATACGAAAAAACTCTTTCATTCAAATCAGAAGCTCCAATACTAATGCGCAGATAACTCAATCCTATAGCGTTTTTTTTGTTGGAAAACAATTCCTGGAGCAGGGTTTCTTTTTTGGCTTTATCCAGTTTTAAAATGGCCTGCGCACTTCCTCCCGTCAGTGAAAACCCAAAACCTTCAATGGTCTGAAATTTTTGAGCCGGATTGACTTCGATCGTTTGGTTTGAATTGATTTCGGTATTAAAAGCCAAATCATTTTGCTTTCGCAGTTTAGAGGATTCATCTGTAGCTGTAATCCACGCTTCCGCTTTACCAGAACTGGCCACTGATTGTTTTGAAATTCCACATTTTACCTGAACTGCAATAAACAGCAGCAAAAGTAAAATCTGTAGTTTTTTGTTGATGTTTTTCACTTTAATCTATTTCTATTAAAACAGGTAAATGATCCGACGGATATTTTAAATCTTTAGAATCACTTAAAACTGCGTGTTTTTGAATTTTAAGTCCACTATTTTTAGAAACAAAAATGTAATCTATTAATAATGTTACCGGTTTCTCGTATTGGAATCCATTGAACGTTCCTGAAGGTCCGAACGACTTTTCTTTTGAGACATCTCTGGTATCATCCATTGCTTTTTTTATTTCTACAATCTGCGGTGTATCAGGTTCCGAATTAAAATCTCCCATTAAAAAAACGGGATATTTTTTCGAATTAATTTCTTTTATTTTAGACAGAACTAGTTGCACGCCCTTCACTCTTGCTTCATTCCCCATATGATCGAGATGCACATTAAAGACCCAAAATATCTTTTTGCTTTTTATATCTTTAAAAAGACCGTACGTACAAACCCTGTTACAAGCTGCATCCCAGCCTTTTGATACTACAGTTGGTGTTTCTGACAACCAGAATGTATTAGATTCCTGTAACAGAAGGCGGTCTTTTTTATAATAAATGGTACAAGCTTCACCTTTTCCTTCACTTTCTCTTCCAATACCAAATTTGTTATACTCCGACAAAGCCGTAGCGATGTCAGCCACCTGATTTGGCAGTGCCTCCTGTACTCCAAAAATATCGGGACTGTAAAATTGTATTTGAGACGTAAAAAAATTCTTTCGGTTAGACCATGCATTTTCTCCGTCTGAAGCTACATCCAAACGGATATTATAGGTCATAATTTTTAAGTTCTGACCATAAAATGAATTACTTACCAAAAGCAATACCAGCACTATAATAACAATGTTTCTCTTTTTCATTTTAAAAAAAATTTAGTCCTGTAAAGCTACCATTTCATTGGGCTTAATAAAGAAACAATGTTTGAAATTTATGTTAATTATATCTTCTTACCCTTCAATTAAATATTTTGTAATACCTTTTATTCTATTTTTGAAACCTTAAAACAGCTTACCTTCTAAAATGATGGCAGACTGTTTTTTATTCCTTTTAATAACCTGGATTCTGGATTAAATTAGGATTTGCATCTTTTTTAGTTTGTGGAATTGGCCACAGCAATCTGTTCTGATTCAGGTTTCCCGCGTACGGCAAAATAGCCCCTTTGCCGTCTTTTTGTTTCGAAAGAATCTCAATTGCCTTAGCCGTTCTTTTTAAATCAAACCAGCGATGTCCTTCGAAAGCAAGTTCCATTTTTCTTTCTTTAAGAATTAAATCTAATGCATCTGCCTGACTGGCGGCACTAACTTTTGGTAAACCAACTCTTGCTCTTACCTGATTGACTAACGTCATTGCCCCTGCATTATCTCCGGTTTGTGCCAATGCTTCAGCTTTTAAGAGAATAATATCCGCTAATCTTAGAATGTAAAAATTTTGTTTGCCGTCTGTTATTCGCATTTTGTAGGCAAACGGATAGCCTGCAGATGTCCAATAGTTATCGGTCCAGCTTACCTCTTTTACGATTACAGATGATTTTTCTCTAACGACATCTCCTTCATTTGTAAAGGTCTGGATTAAATCATTCGACGGTGTCATGAATTTCTTCCAGTCTGTTCCATAAAACATGGAGGTTCCCCATGCGCCAACTGGAGATCCCCAACCTTCTCCATTCGCTTCCCAGATAGATTCTGAATTTCCTTCGTGTGCCGTATCAAAAAGATTTTCGTAATTTGGCAGAAGCGTATAACCTCCTGTGATTACAGCATCGCTATATTGTTTTACTTTTGCCCAGTCAGGATTGTCTTTAGTCGCGTAAACTTTTGCTAAAAGCGCATTTGCAGCACCTTTATTTGCTCTGAATTTATTCGTTGACGCAGGCGCTTTTTGTATGGCTGTTTCGCAATCTGCAATAATGGATGCATACACTTCTTGTTTGGGCTTGCGTGTAGGATATAATTGTGGATAGACCTGCTCAAAATTATCCTGATTTACATTTACAACTGCTTTTGTCGCAATAGGCACATCTCCCCATAACTGAACTGCATGAAATAAATTTAAAGCTCTTACCAAAGATGCTTCTCCTATCATTTCTTCCTTTCTGGCTGCCGGTAAATCTTTTGGCTCATCTATATAGTTCAAAATAAAATTACATTTATTGATATTGTCATAAATATATCCCCAATCTCTGCTGACATTTGTATTTGTTGATAAAATACGATATTCGTCCTGCTGAAAATTTTGCGTATTATCTGATCCTGCGTAGGCATTATCGGTTTGGGCATCTCCGTTGAAAAAATAATCCAGCTGCCAGTACTCTCCTCCAAAACTTGCATAAACAGAGGTCATTCTGCTTTCTGCCTCCGCTGCGGTTGCAATTACTTTTCCTGTACTTTCAACCGTTGTTTCTGTAATAGGCTCTGTATTTAAATAATCAGAGCATGAACTTAAACTTAGCACTGTGAAAACACTAATGATAAGCGTTATATTTTTTATTGTATTTTTCATCTTAATTTCTTTTTATAATTAACAATCGGCTAGAAGCTTGCTTTTATACCAAAAACAAAGGTTTTTACCTGAGGGTATGTTCCTAAATCTATACCGGGAGTAACTCCTTTATTATCATTAAAGGCACCTACTTCCGGATCAAAACCTTTGTATTTTGTAAAAGTGTACAGGTTTTGTGCCGTTGTATATATACTAAGACTATTAAGTCCTAAAATTTGTTTTGTGAATTTATATCCTACTGTTACGGCTTTAATACGCACATAAGAGCCGTCTTCTACAAATCTGTCGGAGACATGCTGCGCGTTTGGATCATTTGCCTTGGGCGTATTGGTGACTTGCCCCGGAGTCGTCCACCTGTTTAATACTTCTGTAGATTGATTTTTAAAATCAGTCATCAGGGTTAAGTCCATTCGGGATGCGTTGTAAACGTCGTTACCATGTGAACCTGTAACCAGTACATCTAAATACGTCCCTTTATAAGAAAAGCTGTTAGTCAATCCGAAAACATAATCTGGCATTGCACTCCCTATTTCCGTTCTGTCATCAGGGGTTATCTGGCCATCTCCGTTAGTGTCTTTGTACAATAATGCCCCTGTTGCAGCATCTACTTTATCTACTTTGTAACCGTAAAAAGTTCCCAGCGACCTTCCTTCTTCCAGACGGACTACTTTTTCTCCGACCGAAGTCAGCGTCTGTAAATCAAGCGTTTTCTGAAGTCCTAATTTGTTTATTACATTGGTATTAAAAGAAATATTAAAATTGGTATTCCATTTAAAATCTCCTTTAAAATTTTGTGTATCGATAGAGAACTCTATTCCTTTATTCTCAATTTCTCCAACATTATAATAGTACGGCTGGCTGAATCCTGGAAAATAAATTACCTGAAGTAAATTTTTAGTGTTCTTTTTGTAAACGTCGGTCGTAAATTTGATTCTGTTATTTAAAATGACTAAATCGAGTCCAATATTGATGTCGGTATTGGTTTCCCATCTTAAATCGCTGTTTCCAATCTGATCTAATGAAGTACCTCCGTTAATAGGATCTGTATAATTTAAATCATATGATGAGTAGGCCGGAATTCCGGATACATTACCAGTTTGTCCCCAACCTCCACGGATTTTTAATTGATTTACAACCTTATTTTCTTTTAGGAAATTTTCGTTAGAGATAATCCACGCTGCAGAGACTCCGGGAAAATAGCCCCATTTGTTATCTTTACTCAATTGCGAAACGCCACTGGCCCTAAAAACTCCGGATAGAATATATTTATTATCAAAGGTGTAAATCGCACGTCCGAAAAAAGATGCGTTCGTTATTTCTTTTTCTCTGACCTGGTTTTCGGTTATTATTTTTGCTTCGTTAGTTTCGAAACTTCTTACAGCAGTATCAAATCCTCTTCCTGAAATTCTGGCCCAGTCTTCTTTATTTTTTTGCACAGAATTTCCAAAAAGTAAGTTTAAGTCGTTTTTATCTTTTGAAATTTTATATTCCAGGGTATTTTCAAAATTGATATTGACGTTTTGACTATTCGTTACATTTCCATATCCTTTATCTACCGTACTATCGTTATCGTTTACACGACCTGCCGAAGTGCGATAGGCATCTACAAAATATTTATCTTCCTGTACTTTTATGTCGGTTGATAAATTGGTTTTCCAAACCAGATCTTTTAAAAGGGTAGCTTCGAATCCGAGATTGCTTAAAACTCTGTTTACATTCGAAATATTTTGTCTCGCCAATAACGAAACTGGATTTTCCCACGCGGATTGATAGGGATTTTTAGCAAATTGCCCTTCTTTGTAACCATCAGTATAGTTTCCCGAAGCATCTTTATCCCTTACTTTTAACTCAGAACCATAAATCGGCATAAAACCCGGAGTTACAAACAGACTCATTACAGCCCCGCCCTGACCTACACTATTATTATCGCCAATATTACTTAAATCGGAATTGATTACATTAAGACTGGCGTTAAGTTTCAGCCATCCGGTAAGATTAGCGTCTACATTTAATTTTCCTGAAAGTCTTTTGTATTCCGATGGACTGATGACTCCATTTGTATTTTGGTACCCTAAAGCTCCGTATATTCTCAGATTATCTGTTCCTCCCGCATACGAAAAATTATAATTCTGATCTACTCCGGTATCCAACACCTGATCTGCCCAATTGGTATTGATCCCTTCATAACGGGGATTATTTGCATTGGAAAGATAGGAAGGATTGATTTCTGATAACATTGTTTTGTATTGTCCTAAATTTAATACGTCAATATTTTTTACGACGTTAGAAATACCAACAAAGGAGTTAAACTCAAATATATTTTTGTTTGCTTTTCCTCTTTTTGTGGTAATAATTATTACTCCTGATGCTCCATTGACACCATAAATGGCGGTTGCGGAAGCGTCTTTAAGTATTTGCATATCTACGATATCATCTGTGTTTATACCGTCAATATTGGTCGTTTGTATTCCGTCAATAACATACAGGGGGTTATTTCCTGAATTAATCGAATTCAAACCTCTAATCCTGACATCTAAACCTGATCCGGGTTTACCGGAGGGCTGAGTTACTGTAATTCCTGCTGCATTTCCCTGTAAGGCCTGTGCGACAGAATATATGGGTCTGTCTGCAAAGGCATCTGCCCTTACGGTAGAAACGGCGGTGGTAAGTTTGCTTTTCTTTTGAGAACCGTAACCTACATTTATGACCACTTCTTTTAATGATTGTGATTCAGGTTC
Organism: Flavobacterium tructae; assembly: GCF_002217475.1. Lineage (GTDB taxonomy): Bacteria > Bacteroidota > Bacteroidia > Flavobacteriales > Flavobacteriaceae > Flavobacterium > Flavobacterium tructae. The sequence continues at coordinate 618,844 of NZ_MUHH01000017.1, read as the reverse complement.
TAATTGAAAATCTATTTTTGTCCGGTCATTTACCATTTCATTAACCGTAACATATCCAACATAACTCACAATTATAACTCCGTTTATCGGTGTTTTTAATTGAAAATTTCCATCCATATCTGACATTGTTGATCTGGCTGTCCCTTTTAATGAAACAATAGCATTTGAAACAGGCATTCCTGTTTCGTCCTTTATCCTACCACTCACGGTAACATCCTGTGCCATCGCAATAAGCGAAAACAACAAGGACGTAAGGGAAAAAATAAGTGATTTTGTGATTTTCATCTTTTAAGATTTAAATTAATAATTTAATGTAATAATACTACAATATTATCGATTTAAAAGATATAATTGAAAATAAAATCTTACAAATAAAACAACCATAATGTTAGATACCACAAATAAAATCCTTATTACTTCATAAACAATTACAAAACAACATCTTAACTAAAAAAAAAAAAAACACTTTGCAACATGATTACAGTTTTTTTTCTGAAATTATTTTTTATTCTTAGAAAACTCCAGATAATTTAAATTAAAGCCACCTTTATCAAATACTACCTTAACTTTTTGTGTTCCTGAATTCAATTCTACTCCGGTTAAAATAAGGGTTTTCCATTTGTCATTTCCTCCCGTTGCAGGTAATGTAACGGTCTGGGATCTTTTTCCATTTTCTACTTCGAGATGTATTTTCCCTTCTGAATTTTCAGCCGAATATCGAATTGCTACTTTGTATGTATTTTGCTTCTTTACTTCAGCTGTAAACTGTAACCATTCTCCATCCCCAATAAATGAAACCTGATATCCGTTTGATCCGGCATCTTTGCAGGGCAAAATATCAACGCCATCATTTCGCATTGTATTTCCTTTGTTCCATTCGTCAAATTTTCCGGTTTCGACTCTGTAGTTTATAAAATCTTTGTCTGAATAAGCCTTTTCATTTGTTCCTAAATCATACTCTGTTGCTGCAATTTTTCCGGGAATCAAATGCCGTTTATAAGGTTTGGTATCGTTGGTTTGTACTTGTCTGAACATGGCATCGATCACGTCCGGTTTTACGGTTACGTTTTCCATTTTGTAATTGTCGGCGATTTTCATTAAAGTTTTTTTGGCAAAATCAGGCTTTGGTTTCTCTCCACCGTCTTTCCAATACTTTAATAAAACATCGTATTCGGGAATCTTTGTAACAGAGGTTACTCCGGCAATATTCTCGATTTTTTTCATGGGCCAGAATGCCCAGCCTATATTGTTGTTTTCGACCAATGTCAATGCCTCTTTGAACCATACATTCGAATTTTCTCCGCTTTCACCCAACCAGATTGGCACATTGTATTGTGTTCTGTAGTCCAGCATTTTCTGAATGGAGGCTGTGGTATTGTAGTTCCAGTATTTGTGAAAACTCAATGCCATATTTTCATCCCATAAAGGAAAAATTCCGTTGTAATTGTTTCCCCAGCAGTTTCCTTCAATAAAAATTAAATGATTGGTATCGACTTCCCGAATGGCTTTTGTAACCCGAACCATCAGATCTCTTAAAGGACCGTTTGAGTTTTCATCACAGCCATTTTTATTGGTTCCGGTAAAATTCCAATTGGGTTCGTTGATAATGTCATAGGCTCCAATCCACGGATTATCTCTGTAACGTGAAGCCAGTTTTTTCCATAAGGCAATCATTTTTTTCTGATTGGCTTCGCTCTCCCACAAGGAAGGTTTTGTGGTATCATAATCCGAAATTGCGGCATCATTGCCCTGGCCTCCGGGAGCGGCATGTAAGTCTAAAATAAGATACATTTTATTTTCGGCGCACCATTTCAGCAAATTATCGGTCATGGTAAAGCCTTCTTCAATCCAGGAGATTTCACCCTTTTTTTCGGCTTCGATTGGTGGTGTGTATAAATTGCAATGCATCGGCAGGCGGATCGAATTGAATCCCCAGGCGGCTAATGAATCTACATCTCTTTTGGTGATTCCGTTTGCTTTGTAGGCAGCGTAAAATTCTTTGGTTGCTTCTTCTCCAATAACATCCTGAATCTTCTGCCTGATAACATACTGTGGACTTGCGAAAGGTTGTGTCTGTAACATATAGCCTTCCTGAACCATCCAGCCACCTGTTCCGAGACCTCTTAAAATGATATTCTTTCCGGTTCCGTCTACAATTTTTTGTCCGTCTCTATGTAAAAAACCCTGAGCGAAAGTGACAAAGGAAAGTAGTAACGGTAGGGTAATAATTATTTTTCTCATGTCTTTGTAATATGAAATAGCAAATTTTCTTTTGACATTCAAACACCAAATATCTTTTCGGGAATAACCATGTTTGGTTTATTTACTGTAATAAAAAGTCCTTTTTAAGATTTGCGATCTGAATCGTAAAAGTTCCTTTTTCGGATATCCATTTCAGGTCTTCGTTTACGAATTGCAAATCTTTTTGGTTTAAAGTAAATTTCACCATTTTGGTTTCGTTAGGCTCCAAACTAATCTTTTCGAATCTTTTTAGCGCTTTTACTTCAGGAGTTATAGAAGCATAATGATCTGACAGGTACAATAAAACTGATTCTTTTCCGGCTCTTTTTCCGGAATTGGTAACCTCAACGGTTATGTTTACTTCATCGGTATTCGTAATTTCTGTTTTGTCGATTTTTAAATTCGAATACGTAAAGGTGGTATAAGATAATCCTGTTCCAAATTCAAACTGAGGGGAATAACTTTTCTCGTATTTAGCATCATTATTTTGTTCTTCATCTGCTAAACTTTCTGTATGTTTTCTATTGTATTTTTCTAATGAATTAGGGTATCTCGGATAGTTATAAGGCAATCTTCCACTTGGATTTACCTCTCCGTACAGAATGTCAACCAAGGCTCTTCCTCCTTCATTTCCCGGCAAATAACACTGTACAACGGCACTCATTTTATCTTCGAAATCACTAATTAATCTTGGTCTTCCTTCGTTTAAAACCAGAATAATTGGTTTGTTTACTTTGGATAAGGCAAGAGCTAATTTTATCTGAGATTTACTCATATAAAGATTACTGATATCTCCCGGAGTTTCGGTGTAGTTTTTCTCTCCCAGACACAATACAATTTTCGATGCCTTTTGAGCCAGTTCAACCGCTTTTTGAATTTCGGCATCATCTTCTTTTTCAATATCTGCTCCGGCGGTATAGAGTACATTCTCTTTTCCTAATTTAGCCTGAAAAGCTTCCAGAATAGTTAATTTGTCAGCAGCGTAAGTATCTGCATTTTCACCCTGCCAGGTGTACGACCAGCCTCCATTCAGGTTTTTCATGCTGTTTGCCGTTGCTCCGGTTACCAGGATTTTTTCTTCTTTGTTTAAAGGTAAAGCTGCATCGTTGTTTTTTAACAATGTAATGGATTCCGCCGCCGTTTTATAAGCTTCCTGAATGTGTTCGGCTGAACCAAATTTTGGATAATCCTTTAGATTCGCAACCGTATTCTGGAACAGGTTTAACTCGAATTTCATTCTCAGAATTCTGGTTACCGCATCATCAATACGGGACATTGGCACTTCTCCTTTTTGAACTAAATCTACAAGGTCTGTGTAAAAAGTAAATTCTTCGGGCACCATGCTCATGTCTATTCCGGCCATAACCGCGATACGAACCGCATCTCTTTTGGTTGCTGCAATTTTATGTCTGGTATTCAAATAAATAATATCCTTCCAATCGGTTACTACTACTCCTTCAAAACCTAATTCTTTTTTAAGAATGTCCGTAATCAGATGTTTGCTGGAGTGCACCGGAGTTCCGTTGATTTCTCCGGAACTTACCATTACGCTTTTTGCTCCGGCTTTTATGGCAGCCTGATAGATTGTTAAATCATATTGTCTTAGAATGCGCTCGGGAATAATACTTGGTGTTCTGTCTTTTCCGGTTGTAGTGCTTCCGTAACCAATATAATGTTTCATACAGGAGGCTACGCTATATTTTGATCCTACATTACTTCCTTCAAAACCATCTACCAAAGCGACGGCCATTTTGGAAGACAAATAGGCATCTTCTCCAAAAGATTCCCACATTCTGGACCAGGCCGGGTTTCTCGGAAAATCCAAATCCGGAGAGAATACCCATGGAATGGAGGAGGCTCTGGTTTCATAAGCCGAAATTTCAGCTCCGCGTTTTACCAGCTCTGTATTAAACGTTGCCGCCAGACCTATTTGTTGTGGAAATAAGGTAGCTCCGGCGGTATAACTCGCTCCGTGTATGGCATCTATACCGTACAATATCGGAATTTTAAGTCTCGATTTGTTGGCTTCATTGGTAATGGCGGTCATGGTCTCCTGCCATCTCTGAAGCGTTGGTGCTCCCGGATTAGGTACATTCAGAATGGAACCGATATGGTACTCCTGAATGCCTTTTTTTAGTTTGGTGGCATCAAAATAACCCGGTTTTTGAGCATCTTCAAAAACAGTAACTGTAATTTGCGTCATTTGCCCTACTTTTTCTTCCAATGTCATCTTTGATAACAACTCTGATACCTTGGCATCTATCGCTGCTCTCGTTTTCCTGGCTTCCTGACTCCATACTGCTCCACAAAAAAATAGAGCAACTACTATAAACTTCGTGTTTTTCATTGTATTTCTTTAAATTAATATGCTGCTAAAAGAGGCTAATACACTAGCGTTTGCATGGCATGAGCCGGTATAGTAAGCGTTTTTTTCACCGCATTGATTGCTATTTCGTATACCACTGCTTTGTCTGACTGATTTATTACAACGGTGGCAATTTTTCCGTTTGTATTTAGAAAAGAAGTGCTTAATACACTTTTGTCGCTTATTATATTTCTAATTCTTTTCGCTCCCGGTTGGATGAATTTTGAAAAATGTCCAATATAATAGTACATCGGTGTGTAGATCAGTTCATCTTTTGTGGTATCGGCATGAATTGGGGCAAAACAAAAATTACCAACATGATTGGGTCCTCCTTTTTGATCCAGCAAAATGTTCCAATCCGTCCAGCCTGTCGTTCCGTTGTTAAAATCATTGATCATATTGATTCCGTATCGTTCGGCATTTCCCCAAAACTGGAATTTCGAAGCGTCAAATTTTTCGATACAGCCTTCGGTAAACAGCAGATTTTTGCTTGGAAAAGCTTCATGCACTTTCCCCACGGATTCAAATTTCGGACTGCCTCCGTTCCAGGTTTCGTACCAGTGGAATCCAATTCCCCAGGCGTATTTGGAAACTTCGGGATCAGAAAAAACTAAATTAGCTCTTTTTTCGAGCATCTCTCCGCGGTTGTGGTCCCAAATAATGATCTTTTTAGATCCCAATCCTTCTTTTTCTAAAGTAGGCCCCAGAAAGTTTTTCAGAAAATCTTTTTCGGCTTCCGGGGTGTAAATGCAAGATTCCCATCTCTGACTTGCCATTGGTTCGTTCTGAATCGTCAGTCCCCAGACCGGAATTCCTTCTTTTTCGTATGCTTTTATAAATTTAGCATAATAATTGGCCCATGATTGTGCAAACTCCGGCAATAAAACGCCGCCGTGCAAAATATCGTTATTGTCTTTCATGAAAGCCGGAGGACTCCACGGACTAACAAATAAAGTTAATTTCCCACCGGCCGTTGCAATTGCTTTTTTGAGTAATGGGATTCGGTATTTTTTATCGTGATCAATAGTAAAGGTTTTTAGCTCTTTGTCTCCTTCCTGAATATAGGTATAACTTTCGCTGCTAAAATCACAGCTATGCATATTGGTTCTGGCCAAAGAATACCCTATTCCTTTATTTTTATCATAGTAAGCAGTTAGAAATTCCTGTTGCTTTTTGGATGACAGTTTAGCAAAAACTTCTGCACTGGCATCGGTAATGGCTCCTCCGATTCCCAAAAAAGTCTGATCTGTTTTTGAAGGATCAATCGCAATTGAAACCGTTGATTTTGTTTGCTGTGAAGCTGAATTTAAAATGAAATTATTGGATAATGACAATCTTAATTTGGTGTTTTCGGCAGTAGTATATACTTGTATTTTTGGGTTTGATTTAAATGAGGGTGCTGCAGACTGTGCTCCAATTTTTGAAGAAGAAACGAATTGCAGCACTAGCAATGGGGCGATTAAAACTCTATTTATGGCTTTCATGGTACACTCAAAACGATTTCATTATTATTAAAAAGCAAGGGGCGAAACGGACGAATCAGATTGCCCCTCTAACTAACTCCAAAATTTTAATAGACCAGCGTTTGTATCGCGTGTGCAGGAATTTTTACAATGGTCTGTTCTGTTGCAATAATAAAATTATAGGTAATAGCATTGTCGGTATTGTTCATCACTACGGTTGCCATTTTTCCGTCAGTATTCAAAAAAGAGGTACTTGACAAATAACTGCGACTTACCGAAGTACTTACACGAACGGCATTCGGACGAATGAATTTTGAAAAATGCCCGATATAATAATACGATGGGGTGTAAATGAGTTCCCCGGTAGTGGTATCTGCATGTATGGGTGCGAAGCAAAAATTGCCTACGTGGTTCGGTCCTCCAAATTGGTCCAAAAGTATATTCCAGTCTGTCCAGCCCACGGTTCCGTTATTAAAATCATTGATCATAGAAGTGCCGTATCGTTCTGCGTTGGGCCAAAATTGGTATTTTGCAGCGTCAAATTTCTCGACACAGCCTTCTGTAAAAATGAGTTTTTTGTCCGGATATGCTTCATGTACTCTTGCAACATTGTCAAACATCGGCTGAGCTCCTGTCCAGGTTTCGTACCAGTGAAAACCCATTCCCCAAACATATTTGGAAGCTTCCGGGTCTGAGAAAATAACATTGGCTCTCTGTACCATTAAATCACGATTGTGATCCCAGGCAATAATTTTCACCTTCTCCAGACCTTCTTTTTTTAAGGTTGGTCCAAGGTAATTCTTCAGGAAATCTCTTTCCTGCTCAGCGGTGTACAAACAGGATTCCCAGGTTTGGGTGGCCATGGGTTCGTTCTGAACGGATGTTGCCCAAATTGGAATTCCTTCTTTTTCGTATGCTTTTATAAATTTTGCATAGAAGTTTGCCCACGGTTGATAAAATTCCGGGAGTAATGTTCCTCCTTTGAGCACATTCTTATTGCTTTTCATAAAAGCATTAGGTGACCACGGAGTAGCATAAGTAATCATTTTTCCGCCAGCCTTTTTTAGGACCGCTTTAATCATGGGTAAACGGTATTTGCGGTCATGATCAATCGAAAATGTTTTTAAATCTTTGTCGCCTTCTTCGATATAAGAATAACTTCCGCTGCTAAAATCAGAACTTTGAATAGTTGTTCTTAGCAATGAATATCCGATTCCTTTTTGGATATCGTAGTAGGCATTTAAAAATTCTGTCTGTTTTTCTTTTGATAATTGGGCAAAAATTTCGGCACTTGCATCTGTAATGGCACCGCCAATCCCCAGAAAATTCTGAAAACGTTTGGATGGTTCAACAAAAACGGACAACTCTGTTTCTATAGGCTGTCTGGATGCGGTAAAATTTAAATGATCTGTTGGTGTTAATCTTAATTGTGTATTCGCTGCTGTGGTATAAACCGTTATTTTTTTATTGGTAGTGGTAAATTTTTGTTGCTGTTTTTGGTTTTTCTGTTGTGGAAAAACAGATAAAGAAAAACATAAACAAGTAATAATATAGCCAATCTTTCTCATTGAGTATGTTTTAATAATTGAGACTTTGATCAAATTTCTTAGTCAAATGATTTCCGGTTTGATTTAAAAATAGCCCATAATCATTATGAGAATGGGCTATTTACAACCAACCTTAAACTTAAACTTAACTTACTTCATTATTGTGGATATCCCTGATTTTGAACCATCTTAGTGTTATTGAATTCACTATATGGAATTGGGAATGCTTCATTTTTATTGGCCTGAAATCCTTTGAAAGCAAGTTTGGCAGCAGCCTGACCTGTTCTCACCAAATCAAACCAACGATGACCTTCACCTGCAAGTTCTAATCTTCTTTCGGCTAAAATAGCCGGAATAGAAACCGGTACTGATGTTAATCCGGCTCTTAATCTAACAGCATCTAGTAGTGCCTGAGCTCTTGCTCCTGTTCCTCCTAAAGCTTCAGCCTCTAATAAATAAGTATCTGCCAAACGAATAACGTAGGTATTGATTCCAAAATTTAAGAAAGGGTTACTTGCTTTGATATCGGCATTAACCGGTGCATATTTAATAAAATGATATCCGGTCTCCTGATAACTGTCTTTGTAAGTAATCAAAGTGTTTGGATCTTTATCCGGATCTCCGGTAGCTCTTGCAGTCTTTGCATCAAAAATAGTAGACGCGAAACGTGGATCGCTTTTCATTGTATTTGCCAGATCTGCGGTAACAACACAAAAGCCCCATCCATTAATATAATCTGGTAAAAGTGCTGCTTTTCCATATTTTGTTCTGGAATAATCTCTGATTCCCATCAGCTGAGCAGCAACGTTACCTTCGTCATCACCTCTTTCAAAATTCCCCCAATCTGCATTGGATTTATCGGTATAGGTAATTTCAAAGATAGATTCTGAATTGAATTTTTTGGTATGATCCCATAAAGAAGCGAAAGTATCCATCAGCTTATAGCCAAAACTACTTGTTCCTCCGGGAGTTCCGTTTACTTTTGCCAATTCAACCGCCGCCTGTGGCTTTTTATTATCGTATAAATATACTTTTCCTAAAAGTGCTGTTGCAGCTCCTTTAGAGAATCTTCCTAACTCAGGTGCAGGTATGGTCATTGGCAAATCAGGAATTGCTTCGTTTAAATCTTTTTCAATTTGTGCATAAACCTCTTCCGGTTTAGCCTGCATAACTAAAGGAATTTCGTTTTTCGTTAGTGGTGTCAGAATCAAAGGAATATTCTTAAACATTCTCACCAGATCAAAATAATAATAAGCACGTAACGCTTTTACTTCTGCGGCAAATCTTGCTTTCTTAGCGGCATCCATAGGAACATTCGGAAGTTTTACCAGCATGACGTTGCATCTTGCTACGCCTTTGTAATAATCTGCCCAAATTGCCGGTGGAATATTAGCCGGACTAACAGAATAGTTCGATGCCACCTGTAGTCCAGGCTGGTCGTCTGAACCACCCCCACCTGCATAGAAGTCATCGGATGCAGAGTTTAAGAATAATAAGGGTGCATTTTCCATTGCTCCTGCAAACTTTCCTAGTTTATCGTATGCTGCTACCAGACCTGAATAAGCCTCGGTTTCGTTTCTGTAAAAATTATCTTCCAGTACTACTCCATCTCCCTTTACCTCCAATTTTTCATCGGTATCGCACGATCCAAGTGTAAGTAACACCCCAAAAGCGAATAATGATTGTTTAAAACTTATAAGTTTCATAATATCTTTTTTTTAAATTTAAAATTGCAAATTAACTCCTAACATATACGATTTTGCCTGAGGGTAATATCCTCTGTCAACACCCTGTACGTTGTTCATTCCGGCTGTAGTAGGACCTCCAATTTCAGGATCATAACCTGTATATTTGGTAATCGTCCATAAATTTTCTCCTGTTACATACAATCTTACTTTTTGCAATGAGATGCTTTCTATCCATTCTTTTGGAAATGAATATCCAAGTTGGATTGTTTTGAATCGGAAGAAATCTCCTTTTTGCAAATTGAAATCTGATGGATTCGTAAAGTTTTTGTTGGAATCATCAGTAGTGACTCTCGGATAACTGTTTGTTGATCCCGGTCCTGTCCAGCGTCCCATAACTTCTGTTTGATAATTTGCTGTAGAAATATCAAGTCTTCTCAATCCCTGATAGATCATATTTCCTCCCGCACCCTGACCAAAAACTAACATATCGAATCCCTTGTAAGCTAAGTTCATAGTAAATCCATACGTGAATTTAGGCAATGAAGTTCCTAAGAAAGTTCTGTCGTTAGCTCCGATTACGCCATCTCCATCCAAATCCTGCCAACGAAAATCTCCCGGTTTAGCATTAGGCTGAATTACTTTTCCTGCCGCATTTTTATAAGAATCAATATCGGCCTGAGTCTGGAAAATACCATTTGTTTTAAATCCGTAGAAGGAGTTATACGCATGACCAACTTCCGTTCTGTTGATTTCATAAGAACTGGATTGTACCGTTTCGTCTCCAACTAAGAAATTAACTCCTTTGTCTATATAAGTAATTTCATTTTTGATGTAAGAGAAGTTTCCATTAACAGACAGGTTCAATTCTCCAATTTTCTTACGGTAGCCTAATTCAATATCTACACCGCGATTTTCCATATCTGCTAAGTTTGCATAAGTATTACCCGTGGCTCCAACATAACCCGGAATCGGTACTTTCATTAAGATACCTTCTGTTTTCTTGTTGAAAAGGTCCACACTTAAATTGAAGTCATGCAATAAAGTAGTTTCAAAACCAATGTTAAGTTGTTTGGTTTCTTCCCATTTCAAATCAGGGTTTGGAATCGCATTTGGACTTTGTCCGTTAACAATTACCCCACCGATAGTATAGTTTCTTTGAATTCCAACTGTAGAAATGTATAAGAAATCAGGAGAGGAATCATTACCCGTAACTCCATAACCTCCTCTTATTTTTAAAGTATTCACGATTTTATTTTCTCCCCAGAAATTTTCTTTGGAAGGAACCCAACCTAAAGATACTGACGGGAAAGTTCCGTATTTATGGTTTGGTCCAAAGCGTGTAGAACCATCACGACGAAGAATCCCGGTAAAAATATATTTTTCTTTGTAATCGTAGTTTAATCTGGAAAACAAGGACTCCACTCTGTGTTCTAAAGCTTGTGCATTGTAAGCGTTTGCTATTTTATCAGAAATTGGAATGTCAACATTAAAAGAAGCTTCGGCATGTGTCGTAGCCGGTACACCTCTGTAGGTGATATCATTACCGGAAGTAATATTATCAACATAAGTACCTTTTCCAATTAAAATACCGAAATGATGATTTCCAATTTTCTTATCGTAGTTTAGAGTGTTCTCCCAGTTCCAGCTGAAAGATTTTTTGTACGATCGGAACAATTCATTTACATCTTTTTTGGTAGCTCCGTTTAAGTAATAAACCGGTGTAAAGTTATCTGAACCGTAATAGGCTAATTTTCCACCTGCAGTAGATTTGAATTTTAATCCGGGTAAAATTTCTGCTTCAGCAAAAATATTTCCAACAAAATTATCTGCAAAATCATTATTTCCTAATCTTGTTTGCGTATACGCTAATGGATTTGAAGTTTCCTGAGTTACAATTGTCGAGATACCGTAATAATTTCCGTTTGCATCTCTAAGCGCATTTTTGTTCTCGTACGGAGTACCTGCCCCGGTTGCCGCACCCGGTGCAACAAGTACCGGTGTTAACGGATCTAAGTTTATGGCTGACGACAAAGGCCCTCCAAACTCATCATTGGTATTTCCTACACCAATTGTTTTTTCGTGAGAATATCCTAAAGTTTGACCAATTTTAATATACTTCCCTAATTTATGGTTAGAGTTCAAACGGATATTTTTTCTGTTGTAATTAGAAATATCAGAGTTTACAATACCTTCCTGATCTGTTAATCCAAAAGACATGTAAAAAGTTGACGTATCGTTACCACCGCTAAAACTTAGCTCATGAGAAGAACGTTGTGCATGATTATTAAAAATTACATTCTGCCAGTCTGTTCCGTTTCCAACATTTGCAGGAACGGTGTATCTATTCGGAGTTCCGCCATTTACGTTAGCTTCATTCATAATAGTTACATACTGATTAGCATCTAGTAAATCTAATTTTTTAGCTGCCTGAGATGTTCCTGCAAAACCGGTATAGCTTACCGAGATTTTACCTGCTTTACCTTTTTTTGTAGTTACAAGAATAACTCCGGCCGCTGCACGAGAACCATAAATAGCTCCTGAAGCGCCATCTTTAAGCACCTCGATAGACTCGATATCAGACTGGTTTAGGTAACCAATACCTCCATTATCAACGATTACACCATCTACAACCCATAAAGGATCATTATTGTTTAATGTAGTAAAACCTCGAATACGTATGGTCGAAGCTGATCCCGGTTGTCCTGCATTTGCTGCAATAGAAACCCCGGAAACTCTTCCTTGTAGCGCTTGTTCTACCCTTGTTATAGGGAGACTCTCTAAGTCTTTTGCCTTAACACTGGATATAGAACCTGTAACGACACTTTTCTTTTGTGTACCGTATCCTACTACTACAACTTCATTTAGGGCCTGAGATTCCGCTTTTAACTTAACATCAATTTTAGTTCTTCCGTTTACAGCTTCCTGTACTGTATTATAACCTACAAAACTAATTGTTAAGGTGCCGTTTGCAGGAACATTGATCTGAAATTTTCCATCGAAATCAGATGCTGTCGCCTTATTTGTACCTTTTATTAAAATAGACGCACCCGGAACTGGCATTCCATTTTCATCATTTATGATTCCGCTTACTGTAACATCCTGCGCCATTGTGACAACTGAAAACAACAGAAACGAAAAACAAAAAATAAGTAATTTTGTTAATTTCATTTTTCTAAAAATTTTGGTTAATTAATTAGTAATTCGATGCAATAATAAATTTAAAATTTCAGTATGTGTAATTAAAATTCATTACAAAAACACATCAACCTATAAATTCACACCTTACAAAAACACATCAAATTATGAATAATTTATTGATTTTTAGGATTTTAAAAATCATTTTATACTGTTATAGAATTGTTAACTAAATAAAATAAACACTACATTTACTAAAAATGAATTATTTTCGATTTTATGGAAAAATTCTACAGAAAAACACAATATTCCGATTGCATTAATCCAAAAAAAGAGGATTACAAAACATTACTAATAAAAACACTGATCTAAAATTATGAAATTCGCAAATGCATCTATTTCGATTTTTATCCTTTTTGTACTGCCTTTTACTCTTTTTTCACAAGTAAAAAACATTGGATTACCCGCTATTAAAAACTATAAGCGATCCGATTATAAAGGAGGCACTCAAAATTGGAATATTGATCAGGATAAAAATGGCAACATCTACTTCGCAAACAATAACGGCTTAATACAGTTTGACGGATCAACCTGGAACAAATATCCGCTTCCCAACAATACTGCTATCAGAAGCTTAAAAATAGACGGCCAGTCCGGCAGGATATATGTTGGCGGAAATAATGAATTTGGTTATTTTAAGAGTGATACAAAAGGCAGATTACAATACCATTCCCTTTCTGCGTTAATCAGTAAAAAAGACAGCAGAAACATTAACCTGATCTGGAGAATACATCTTTATAAAGGAGAAGTCGTATTTCAATCTTTCACCAAGGTCTTCTTTTACAAAAACAATAAATTACGCCTTATCAATGCCCCGAGAAGGTTTCAATTTTCGTTTCTTATAAAAGAACACCTATATTTTCAGGATAAAGTTCTGGGTATTTTAGAATACAAGAACCAGAAACTAAGTCCTTTAAAAGGAACCACTGCTTTAAACGACAAAGAGATCTGGGCGATGTTTCCGCTACCCAACAACAAATTACTTTTTGCAACCTTAGAAAAAGGACTTTTTACTTATGACTATAATAGCATTACCCCTTGGGAAACCGAAGCAAATAGTTTTATCAAAAAGAACACCTCTTTGGGCGGAGCTATTATCGGAAAAAAATTCATCGTACTCAATTCGGTTCTCAATGGTGCAGTCATTTGCGACCTGAATGGGAAAATCCTTCAGCATCTAAACCGACAAAAAGGACTCCAAAACAACACGGTACTGACCTCTTTTGTTGATAATAAAAATAATCTATGGCTAGGACTGGATAATGGAATCGCCTTTATAAACCAAAACTCTCCTTTTACCTTTTTTGACTATAGTTATAATATAGGTACTGTTTATGCATCTGTAATTTTCAACAAAAACCTGTATGTTGCCACCAATCAGGGTTTATTTTATCATTCCTGGAACGCACCTTTTAAAGACGAACCATTCAACCGCGTCGAGGGTACCATTGCACAAGCCTGGAACATTCAGATCATCAATAATACACTTTTGTGTGCAAGTAATAGCGGTGCCTTGGTAATTAATCAAAACAGAGTGTCAAAAACACTGGATAATAAAGGTTATTTCGGTTTCAAAACCATTCCAAACCACCCCGGTTACATTATTGGTGAGAGTTACAGTGGTTTGTCCATCTTTAAAAACTCAGCAAACGAAATCAGTTATGTCAATCAGGTTGAGGGATTTGACGAGACGACAAATACATTTGAAATCGAGCTTGACAATAATTATTTGTGGCTGAAAAAGGATCCTTATCTGTATCAGATGAGATTGTCTGAGGATTTAAAAAGATTTGACCTTGTAAAAAAACACGCTCACATTTCCACATCAAAAAAAGGAATAGGAAGTCTTCAATTGATCAACAACAAAGTTTACTTTCAAACCAAAAATCACTTTTACAGATACAGTGACGAACAGGAAGACTTTTTTGAGGACAAAAAGGTAACCGCTTTATTCGAAAAAATTCCGACTGTAAATACTATAATAGAAGACAAATACAACAATTTATGGTATTCCTACAATGAATCACTTGGCGTTTTAATAAAAGGTTCCAATGGAAAATACATCCGCACAGAAGCTCCATTTTCCAATTTAACAGGTAATCTGGTAAACAAATATATTTCGGTCAATACAATCGATCCGGAGAACATTTTTATAGGACTAACTGATGGACTTGCACATTATGATTCTCAAATTTCAAATAAATTCATCACAAAACCTAAGGTCTTTTTTGAAAGTTTCTCCTCTACCAGCGATACTATTATGACAGGTAATCTTGAAAAACCACTAACAGACCTTTTAATTCCTTATCAATCCAATCATGTCAAATTTACGTTCTCATCTCCTACTTTCGAAAATCAGGAAAATGTAACCTATTCCTATAAATTAGAACCATTTGAAGAAAACTGGCGCAATTGGTCGACCACTTCTATAAAAGAATACACCAATCTGAGAGAAGGCAAGTACACCATGAAAATTAAAGCAAAAAACAGCTACGGCAGAGAGTCTGATGTGTCTGAAATCATTTTTACCATCTCACCTCCCTGGTACAGACATTTCCTGGCCTATCTGACCTACTTTTTATTACTTCTGGCAGGAATTTATATTGTTTCAAACAGAATTAAACTCAAAATCAGGAAAAACAAATATTATGAAACGATAGAGCAAAGAAAACTGTATCTTGAAAAAGAATCAAAAATAAAGCAAAAACAATATGAGCTGGCAAAAGAAATTGAAAGACTAAAAAATGACAAACTCCAGATAAAAATCCTCGCCAAAGACAAAGAACTGGTGAGCAATTCCCTGCAAGTTGTAAAGAAAAACAAAGTCTTAAATGGTATCATTCACAAACTAAAAGAAATCGACAACGATGCTCTCGACGAATCGACAAAATTTCAGGTGAGCAAACTAAATAAAAGCATTGTAAAAGAGGTCAACACAGACAAGAGCTGGAAAGACCTTGAGAAGCACATCAAAAACGTACATTTTGAATTCTTAAAACGCTTAAAAGAAAAATACCCAACAATTTCTCCGCGCGAACTGGATTTATCCACTTATTTACTGATGAATATGTCTACCAAAGAAATAGCCGAAATTATGAATATTTCGACAGGCGGAGTGGAGTTGGCACGCTACCGACTCCGCAAAAAACTAGGCTTAAACAAAAAAGAAAACCTGATTGGATTTCTGATGAGCATCTAAAAACAAAAAGGCATTCTGTAGAGAATGCCTTTTTATTAGTTTATAAATTCCAATGTTCGTTCCAAAGCCATACCTCTGGATCCTTTTATCAGAATCGTATTTTCTTTAAAATGTATCGTCTTCAAAAACTCCGCAAAAGCATCAAAAGTTTCAAAAAACTGAAGTTGATCGCCGGCCACTTTTGTTTCGTAAAAGTACTTCCCAATCAAATAACAAACCGATTGATTTTGATCGGACAATGAATCTACAATTTGTTTGTGTTCCTGCAGGCTTTCCTCGCCAAGTTCAAACATATCACCTAAGATCATGACTTTATTCGAATTTTCCAATTGCAGGAAATTAGTAATAGCCACGGCCATACTACTTGGATTAGCATTATAGGCATCCAGAATAATTTCATTCGATCCTTTCTTTAATAATTGAGATCTGTTGTTTTCCGGTATGTAATTTTCGATTGCCTGTTTTACCGCCTTATCTTCAACTTTAAAATAAGCTCCCATTGCTACAGCCGCATTGATATTATTTGCGTTATAAAGCCCTATTAAATGCGATTCTACACTAAAATTATCGTACCCGATCACCACAAATGGATTGGCCTGAATACTATTGATTTTCAGGTTTGCCTGAGCATTATTCACTCCAAAAGTAAAAGATTCAATTCCGGTTGATTTTTCAATCTGGATTGGATCTTCGAGATTAACAAAAGCAATCTTATTGTTTTTCGCCAGATATTGGTACATCTCACTTTTACCGATAATTACTCCTTCAACGCCGCCAAAACCTTCTAAATGTGCTTTTCCGAAATTGGTAATATAGCCAAAATCCGGCTGCGCAATCTCACACAAGAACGCTATTTCTTTCTTGTGATTTGCTCCCATTTCAACGATTCCGATTTCTGTATCTTTTGTAAAAGACAACAAAGTCAGCGGAACCCCGATATGATTATTTAAGTTCCCAACAGTTGCTTTGGTTTTAAACTTCTGAGATAAAACTACATTGATCAATTCCTTGGTAGTTGTTTTTCCGTTACTTCCTGTTAAAGCAATAATGGGAAGTTTCAAATATGCTCTGTGATACTTTGCCAGTTCCTGCAATGTTTCTAAGCTGTTTTCCACCAAAATTGTTCTGTCGTCAATAGCATAAGCGGCATTGTCAATAACCACAAACAAGGCTCCTAATTCTATCGCCTGCGAAGCAAACGTATTCGCATCAAAGTTTTCTCCTTTTATAGCAAAAAACATAGAATCCTTTTCAATTTTCCTCGTATCAATTGAAACTGATTTACATTTTAAAAACAAATTATGAAGGTCCTGAATATTCATTTATAAAAAATTTTACATATTAAAAATAAGCAATAAAAAAATTCCAAATTCCAAAAGCTGAGTAAATCAGTTGGAATTTGGAATTTTTTTATTGAATTTTCTAGAATTTAGTTTCTAGGTGATTTTCTTTTCTCAGATTTAGCACCTACTCTAGACATTGCACATCTAAATCCGATGTAATCAGTTGCCATATCCTGAGGGAAATATCTTCTTTGACCCGGATCCAACCAATAAGCTCTGTCTCTCCATGAACCACCTTTGTAAACTCTTACATTATCATCGATTAATGTTGTACGTTTACTTGAGTTATCATATTTCTTAACCATCTGACCTAAACTATCTGTTGTGATATTGTGTTTAGGTGAGTTGTACATCGTCTGATCTGCTTTTGATCCTGATTCAGAATCTCCGAAATCAAAATACTTAGAAGATTGCTTGTCTCCGTCTCTGTAGTTGATGTTATTACTTGTATCGAAGTTAGTTCTTAAGTAAGTTTCATTTTCATCAACAGGAACCTGAGCGATTTCTCCAGGTAAATTTGTTGCTACTTTTTTACCGTTACTTAATGTTTTGTATTGAATATTATCTTTAGTAATAATTTCAATTTTACCATCTTTCCCGATTTTGTTTTTAGCATATTGATTTCCTCTAAAGTAGTTGAAATCATTTGCTTCGTTATCGATAATAGGTCTGTAAACGTCAGCAACCCATTCGGCAACGTTTCCTGCCATATCATACAATCCAAAATCGTTAGGAGCGTAACTTTTTACAGAGTTTGTAATATCTGCACCATCATCAGACCAACCTGCAATTCCACCGTAATCACCGTTTCCTTGTTTGAAGTTAGCCAATTGATCTCCTTTGTTTTTACGTTTTGAAGAACGTGTGTAATCACCGGACCAAGGATATTTCTTTTGTCCTTTATAGATATTGTATTCTCTTTGTCCAACATCAGCAGCAGCAGCATATTCCCACTCCGCTTCGGTAGGAAGTCTGTATTCCGGCAAAATAAGTCCTGAAGAACGTTGTGCATATACATTTTTCTCTTCCTGAACAACACCGTCTTTACCTGCTTTAGGTTTTTTTCTTCCGCTAGGGTTTTTCTTTAACACAAGCTCTTCATTACCTCCATAAGTTGTACTTGGTGAAGCAACGTAACCTTCTGTATTAAATAAACTTTCAGCGCTAACATCCTGAGTTTTTGCTCCTCTTTTAAGGTAACCGTTTTTCTCTAAAACTGCTTCGTTCACACGATCAGTTCTCCATTTAGCAAATTCAACAGCCTGAATCCAATTTACACCTACTACCGGATAGTTTGCGTAAGATGGGTGTCTTAGGTAGTTGTTTGTCATCGTTTCGTTGTATCCTAAACGATTTCTCCATACTAAAGTATCAGGAGATGCTCCTTCGTAAATATTCTTGTAATTTTCTTCTGTTGGTGGGAAAACTTTCTTTAACCATTCCAGGTACTCTAAGTACATACCGTTCGTAACTTCAGTTTCATCCATATAGAATGACTGAACGTGTTGTTGAGTTGGTGTGTTATTCCAATCGTGCATAACATCATCTTGTACTTTACCCATCGTAAATGTACCTCCCTCAACAAAAACTAAACCAGGACCAGCCTGTTGTTTTTTTCCTGCATTTCTGGCAGCAGTTCCATTCTGACTGTCTACGTCCCAACCAGTTGCCCTGGAGGCATGACTGGAACTCGATTTTTTGCTACAACTAGCCGTGCCTAACATCAATACCATTGACATCATTAATTGCAAGACTACAATTTTGTTTACTTTCATACTCATTCTTAGGTGATAAATTTAGGTGCTGCAATATAATAATTAACATTTAATTGGCAACATCTGTTCTAATAATTTTATTTCGCTGTTTTTTACCAGAAAATAACCTATTGTTACGAACGCAAAAATATACTTTTTATTATTTACTGTAACATGAAATACTATATTTTTACCTACTAAAATATTTTTAATTAAAAACCGTTTTATTCGCTAATGAAACAAGTCCTCATCTTATATCTTTTTCTCCTACCATTTATCTCATTTTCCCAGATAAATGGTGACTTTACGTTAGATTGGCAAAACAAAAAGGAGATGAGTTTTGGCGACTCAAAATTAAAAATACCGTATTTTTCCGGAAACAGTTTTCGGTATGATACTACTAAAAAAAGCATAATATTACTGCTCAATCTGACTGAATCCGGTTATTCAAACTACAATTCGATTCAAATTTCCAACGTCATTTACGAATCTGTTTCAACTGCCGATCTGGGTGACCTTTCGCTCGAGAATATCCCTGAAAAACCAAATGAGACTCTTAAAACAACTACCTCAAGAGACCTAAAGCAGGTATTTTTATCCTTATCGCCTATTATAAAAGAAGGAAACGGCTTCAAACGAATTCGATCTTTTTCTTACAAAAAAACAACTGATAGCGCTGCAAAAAACAACAACACTTCTTCCTTTCAAAAAGCAAATACGATTTACAATTCTGTATTAGCCACGGGAGACTGGTATCGTTTTTACATTGAAAAATCGGGCGTCTACAAAATTTCGAGATCTTTCCTTCAAAGCCTGGGATTTGACCCCGGAAAAACAGACCCGAGGAGAATCAAAATTTATGGAAATGGAGGAAAAATGCTTCCTCTTGCCAACAACACGTATTACCCGGAAGATCTGGCAGAAAATGCGATTCAGATCGTTGGCGAAACAGACGGCGTATTCAACAACGAAGATTATATTCTTTTTTATGGTGAAGGCGTTGAAAACTGGAACACAGAAAGCCAGACTAACCTGAACCTGTACGACACCAAATCCTATTATTACATTACCACTACAGGTGGTGATGGAAAACGAATCGCTCCTCTAAATCAACCCACCGGCAACAGCACTTTAGAGCTCAATACTTTCGACGATTATCAATTTCATGAAATCGACAAAATAAACATTGCTCACCTGGGGCGTCAGTGGTGCGGAGAATCTTTTGACATTACTCAGGAACAGGAATTCAGCTTTAACTTCCCCAACATCGACACTTCAGCACCTGTAAAAATAGAACTCA
This sequence comes from Flavobacterium tructae, assembly GCF_002217475.1. GTDB lineage: Bacteria > Bacteroidota > Bacteroidia > Flavobacteriales > Flavobacteriaceae > Flavobacterium > Flavobacterium tructae. The sequence goes on along the minus strand of NZ_MUHH01000017.1, from coordinate 598,749 downwards.
AAGCAGCCTCAGCAGCCTATACTCCTACCTCGTTTACCATTTCTGCCAACGGACAAAATGTAGGTAATCTTAATTTTCAAGCCTTGGCACTAAATTCTGATATCAAATATTACAATCAGGAATTACCATCCAACGCAGCCTTTACCGGAGCCGAAAATGTAAAAATAAAACTCACCTACAACAATAATGGTGTTCCGGGATCAAAAGGATATCTTGACTTCATAAATCTGACTGCCAAAAGAAAACTTCTGGGCATCGGTAAACAATTCAGATTTCAATACAATTTAGCAGGTTCAACTCCCGGAATAGCCAATTACACCATCGGAAATGCTGCAGCTATTTCTCAAATTTGGGACGTTACAGATCCCACTAACACCTTAAAAATAGAAAACAACAACCAGGCCAACTTAAGCTTTAAGGCATCATTGGGAGAAATCAGAACATACATTGCCCTTGACCCTGCCGATTATTACGCTCCTTTAAAAGAAAGCCAACCTAAAGTTGCGAACCAAAATTTAAAAGGAACACTTTTCAGGAATGCTCAAAACAGTTTTCAAGACATCGACTATATAATTGTGACGCCAAAAAACCTTGTTTCTCAAGCTGAAAAACTAGCCACTTTCCACCGGATAAATTCTAATTTAAATGTAAAAGTAATTCCGCTGGAAAACATCTATCAGGAATTCTCTTCAGGAAAGCAAGACGTGGCTGCCATTAGAAACTGCATTCGATACCTCTACAATAATACCTCAACTTCCGAGAAAAGACTTAAATATGTAAATCTGTTCGGAGACGCCTCATTTGACTACAAAGATCGAATTACAAACAATACCAACATTGTACCTGTATATCAGTCCGTCATCAGCAACTCTACCGGAGAAGCCTCATTTGCCTCAGATGATTTTTACGGACTTATGGATACCAATGAAGGTGTTATCGTTTTCCCTTTTGGAGGAATTGATATCGCAGTAGGCAGAATGTTAATTTCAGACAATGCTCAGGCAGCAGAAATGGTTAACAAAGTTTTAGAATACCACGACCAAAAATCATTTGGAAACTGGCGGAACAATGTTGTCATGGTAAGCGATGACTCTGACCGAAGCTCAGACGCAAGCTTACAATCACGCCAGAACACCCTGGCCGATGCAATCTCAACCCAAAAACCATTTTTAAATGTAGAAAAGATTTTCCTCGACGCCTACACTCAGGAAGCTTCCGCAGGAGGATCAAGATACCCGAAGGCAAGAACCGATATATTTAATGCTTTCGAAAAAGGCGCTTTAGTCTTTAACTATCTTGGACATGGTGGCGAAGACGGTCTCGCAGCCGAAAGAATCTGGGAAAAATCAGACGGTCAAAACCTGAACAATCAATACAAATACCCCTTATTCATTACAATAACCTGCGAGTTTTCAAGATTTGATGACCCAACAAGACCAACCGCAGGAGAATATACTTTTTGGAATCCAAAAGGAGGTGCTATCTCCATGTTAACCACCATTCGCGCCATAGGACAATACAATGCGGAAAACTTCAATGACAACCTGAACAAAAACCTGTTTTCATACGGATCCAACCAATACACGAGCATCGCCGAAGCGCTTCGAATTTCTAAAAATGAAAATCCAAGCTCATCCAGTAATGTCATTTTTTACATTGGCGACCCTGCTTTAATGCTCGCCATTCCGAAACCAAAAATTAATTTAACAAAAATAAATGACATTGCGATTTCTCAGCCTATTCCTGATTTCAAATCTTTGTCAAAAATTAAAATCACAGGAGAAATAACAGACGAAAACAACACACTGTTAAGCAATTACAATGGCGAACTGGCAACCGCCATCTTTGACAAGCTAATCACTACCAGCACCCTAAATAATGATGGATATAGCCCTGCAATGTCATTCAAAATACTGGGAGAAACTATTTTTAGAGGAAATGCTTCGATAACTAACGGTCAGTTTGAATTCAGCTTTGTTGTACCTCGAGACATCCGTATTCCTGTTGATTATGGCCGAATCAGTTTTTATGCCAGAAAAAACCAAACACTTGAAAATCAATCAGGTTACAACACCAATATAAAAATTGGAGGAATAAATGAAAATGCTCCACAGGACAATATAAGTCCAAAAGTGAAGTTATATATGAACGATGAAACTTTTGTATCGGGAGGAATTACAAATGAATCGCCATTTTTGCTGGCGTTTCTTGAAGATGAAAATGGAATCAATACAGCAAGCGGAATCGGGCATGATATTACAGCAGTGCTGGACGGCGATGTAAGCAATCCTTTTGTTCTAAATGATTATTATCAGACAAAACTTGACGATTACACCAATGGAAATTTACGTTTTCCATTGCGAAATCTTGCTGCCGGAATGCACACGATAACATTTACAGCATGGGACGTTTACAACAATCCTGTAACTAGTGAAATACAATTTATAGTTGTTGGAAATGAATCGCTGACCCTAACACACGTTCTTAATTATCCTAACCCATTTTCAACCTATACGCAATTTTGGTTTTCACACAACAGACCTTATGAACCTCTGGATGTGCAAGTTCAGGTCATGACTATAACAGGAAAAGTAGTCTGGACAAAAAACCAAATCGTCACCACAGAAGGTTTTTTATCGAGAGATATAACCTGGGACGGGAAAGATGATTTTGGCGATCGAATCGGGAAAGGCGTATACATTTACAAACTCACTGTCAAATCTAATTTAACAAATAAAAAAGCAGAAAAATACGAAAAGCTTGTCATTTTATAATATTCTATATATTTGTATCACCAACACCATACCTAACATAAATGAAAAAAATATCGCTTCTATTAATTTGCCTTTTAATTATTCCGTACGCAAAAGCTCAAAACATTGAACGCCCTATTACTACAGGAGTACCTTTTTTACTTGTCGCAGCTGACGCAAGAGCTGCAGGTTTAGCCGATCAGGGGGTCGCTACATCAGCCGACGCTTATTCACAACAATGGAACCCTGCGAAATATGCTTTCTCAGTAGACAAGCAAGGATTCTCTATCAGCTACACCCCTTATTTGACAGACTTAGCCAATGACATTTCATTAGGTCAGGCAACCTATTACAACAAAATTAACGAACGAAGTGCCTTTGCAGGAAGCTTCCGTTATTTTGGCTTTGGAGACATCGAATTAAGAACAACCGGAGACCCAAATGAAGCCGCAAGAATCGTTTCTCCAAATGAGTTTGCCTTAGACGGTTCTTACTCTTTGAAATTAAGCGAGAAATTCTCAATGGCAGTAGCCGCAAGATACATTCGTTCTAATCTGAAAATTGCTTCTGAAGAAATCGATGCATCAGCTTCAAGCTCTTTTGCCATAGACGTTGCCGGATTCTACCAATCAGAAGAAATTGCTTATGCTGATTTTAACGGAAGATGGAGAGGTGGTTTCAACCTGCAAAACCTTGGAAAAAAAATAAGCTACGATAACGACGATATCAGTTCTAACTTTTTACCGGCAAACCTTAGATTAGGAGGAGGTTTTGATTTCATCTTAGACGATTACAACAAACTAGGCCTTAGTGTCGAATTTACCAAACTTTTAGTTCCAACACCTCCGGGACCGGGAACTCCTGTAGATGCAAATGGTGACGGTGATTTTACAGACCCGGGAGACATTTCTCAGTCGCAAGCTGACGCAGCAAAATACAAAACCTACAAAGACATTGGCTGGGTATCCGGAATTTTTAAATCTTTCGGAGATGCCCCGGGTGGTTTCAGCGAAGAATTAAAAGAAATCACTTATAGTGTAGGTGCAGAATATATGTATCAGGATGCTTTTGCTGTAAGAGCAGGATATTTCCACGAAAGCCCTGTAAAAGGAGCCAGACAATTCTTCTCTTTAGGAGCGGGATTCAAATACAATGTAGTAAAAGTTGACGTTTCGTATTTATTTTCAACATCAAAAGTTAAAAATCCGTTAGAAAATACACTTCGTTTTTCTTTAACCTTTAACTTTGGCGACAAATACGAAGTATATTAAAACCTGAAAATAAAAAATTAATAACAATCCAAATTCCTGTTTCTTCAGGAATTTGGATTTTTTTTCCCTTAAACAGAAATGAAAGAAATAAGCATTACATCATCCTTCAACATTTATAACAACCTTGAAGAACTCCCAAAAGACATTCAGGAGTTAATGAGTCAGGCGGTCGAAGTTCGCAAAAAAGCCTACGCGCCCTATTCTCAATTTCGGGTTGGAGCTGCTTTACTTTTAGACAATGGAAAAATAGTAGTAGGATCTAATCAGGAAAATGCAGCATATCCTTCAGGATTATGTGCTGAACGCGTTGCCATTTATCATGCCGGAAGTGTATATCCGGAAGCCAAAATTCTAAAAATGGCTATTACAGCAGCTTCAGACACTAATCAGACTACAGCACCGATTCCTCCTTGTGGATCTTGTCGTCAATCTATTGCAGAATACGAGATCAGACAGGACACCCCTATTGAAATCTTTTTTATGGGAGAAATCGGCGAAGTTTACAAATCGGCATCTCTAAAAAATTTACTCCCGTTTATGTTTGATAAAAAGTTCTTGTAAAAAAAAGCCAAAAAGTAGCTTTTAAATTTTACTTCTTACTAGGAATGTCTTATTTTTGCATCCCGACCTTTCGGGCGCAAATTTGTGGGAGGAAACTATTTTGCGTTACAGGCAACAATTGATAACACAAACAAACTTTAGCAAAAGAAAGAATTCAGATGAAAGAAGTTACAAAAGAGGTATATTTAAAGTGGTACGAAGACATGCTACTTTGGAGGAAGTTTGAAGATAAACTTGCAGCATTATACATTCAACAAAAAGTTAGAGGTTTTCTACACCTATATAATGGTCAGGAAGCTGTATTAGCAGGAGCTTTACACGCTATGGACCTGACCAAAGACAAAATGATTACTGCTTACAGAAACCACGTACAGCCAATTGGTATGGGAGTTGATCCTAGAAACGTAATGGCAGAACTTTTAGGAAAAGCAACCGGTACCTCTAAAGGTATGGGAGGTTCTATGCACATTTTCTCTAAAGAACACCGTTTTTACGGAGGACACGGAATCGTAGGTGGACAAATTCCTGTTGGAGCTGGTTTAGCTTTTGCAGATAAATATTTTAACACTGGCGGAGTTACTATGACCTATTTTGGTGATGGAGCTGCGAGACAAGGTTCTTTACACGAAGCTTTCAACATGGCAATGTTATGGAAATTACCGGTTGTATTTATCGTTGAAAACAATGGTTATGCGATGGGAACTTCTGTTGAAAGAACAGCAAACCACACCGACATCTGGAAACTTGGTTTAGGATACGAAATGCCTTGCGGACCTGTTGACGGAATGAACCCGGTAAAAGTTGCCGAAGCAATGACAGAAGCAATCGACAGAGCACGTCGTGGTGACGGACCAACTTTCCTTGAAATGAAAACGTACCGTTACAGAGGACACTCTATGTCTGACGCACAATTGTACCGTTCTAAAGAAGAGGTAGAAGAATACAAAAAAATTGACCCTATTACTCAGGTTTTAGATGTAATTATGGATCAAAAATACGCTACAGAAGAAGAAATTGAAGTAATCGACCAAAGAGTAAAAGACCTGGTTGAAGAATGTGTGAAATTCGCTGAAGAATCTCCATATCCTGAATTACAACAATTGTACGATGTAGTATACGCACAAGAAGACTATCCATTCACACCTCATAAACTATAAATCAATGGCAACAATTATTACAATGCCTCGTTTGAGCGATACTATGACGGAAGGAACGGTAGCGACTTGGCTTAAAAAAGTAGGCGATAAAATTAGCGAAGGAGATATCTTAGCTGAGATTGAAACAGACAAAGCAACAATGGAATTTGAGTCTTTCAACGAAGGAACTCTTTTACATATCGGAATACCAGCGGGAGAAACTGCTCCTGTTGACTCTTTATTAGCAATCATTGGAAACGAAGGAGAAGACATTTCTGCTCTTTTAGCCGGTGGTGCTGCCCCTGCTGCAGAAGCGCCAAAAACAGAAGCTGCCCCTGCTGCAGAAACAAAAACAGAAACTGCTGCTCCTGCAAAAGCAGCCACTGAATTACCAAAAGGTGTTGTAGTGGTTACTATGCCACGTTTGAGCGACACGATGACTGAAGGAACAGTAGCTACCTGGTTGAAAAAAGTAGGTGATGCTGTTGCTGAAGGAGATATCTTAGCAGAAATTGAAACAGACAAAGCTACTATGGAGTTTGAGTCTTTCAATGCTGGTACCTTATTATATATTGGAATTCAGGAAGGAAATACAGCTCCTGTTGACAGCTTATTAGCGATCATCGGACCTGCCGGAACTGATGTTTCAGGAATTTCCGCAAACTATACTGCCGGAGGTGCTGTAAGCGCTCCTGCAACTGAAGAAACTAAAGCTGCTCCTGCTGCTGAAAAAGCAACAGAAACGGTAGCCGAAACTTCAAACGGAGGAAGAATTCTAGCTTCGCCATTAGCGAAGAAAATTGCTTCTGACAAAGGAATTTCATTAAATCAGGTTAAAGGTTCGGGAGAAAACGGACGTATCGTGAAAAGCGATATCGAGAACTTTACTCCTGCTGCACAAACACCTGCTGCAGCTACTGCAACTACAACTTCTGCTGCTAAACCACAAGAAGCTGCACCTGCTGCACCAAAAGTATTTGTTCCTGCCGGAGAAGTTTTCACAGAAGAGATCAAAAACTCTCAAATGCGTAAAATTATCGCAAAACGTTTGGCAGAATCTTTATTTACAGCACCTCACTACAACTTAGTGATCGAAGTAAGCATGGACGAAGCTATGGGAGCAAGAGCAACAATCAATACGGTTCCGGATACAAAAGTATCTTTTAACGATATGGTAATCAAAGCTTGTGCTTTAGCCTTGAAAAAACATCCAAAAATCAACTCTCAGTGGAAAGAAGATGCAATCATCATCAACCACCACGTAAACATTGGTGTTGCTGTAGCAGTTGAAGACGGATTAGTAGTTCCTGTATTGAAATTTACAGACGCTATGAGTTTATCTCAAATTGGCGCAAGCGTAAGAGATCTTGCCGGAAGAGCGAAAAACAAAAAACTGGGACCACAAGAAATGGAAGGAAGTACTTTTACCGTTTCTAACCTTGGAATGTTTGGTATCACTGAATTCAATTCAATCATCAACCAGCCAAACTCTGCAATCCTTTCTGTAGGAGCAATTGTAGAAAAACCGGTAGTGAAAAATGGTCAGATTGTAGTTGGAAACACCATGATGCTTTCATTAGCATGTGACCACAGAACAATCGACGGCGCAACCGGAGCTCAGTTTTTACAAACATTAAAACAATACATCGAAAGCCCGGTGACCATGTTAGCATAATTTTTATGCCCATGTCCGCCTAAGCAAAGTCGAACATTTGTCTGAGCAAAGTCGAAGACCTCGTCTAAGCAAATCCAAATGTCCGTCTGAGCGAAGTCGAATGTCCGTCTGAGCGAAGTCGAAGACCCCCTCATAATAAAATCCCGTCCCGAAGTTTTTCGGGACGGGATTTTTTGTTTAATTTTCATCCTCAAATCCAAAACATATAAAAATGAAGAAAATAACTCTTGTAGCTTTATTCTTAGCAGCTCTTGCCTGCCAGAAAAAAGAACAAACTGAAAAAAATACAGCCGTCATTGACGAACACAGCTATTCTAAGCCGGAATTAGCCGTCGTCAAACATCTTGATCTCGATATCAAAGTAGATTTTGACACACAAACCATTACCGGAAAAGCGTCGTGGCAAATTGACAACATTAGCAAAGGAAACGAAATTATCTTCGACGAAAACACGCTTAACATTACCAAAGTAACCTTAGGAGACGAAGAAAAAGAAACAAAATTCAAACTTGGTACCGACGTAGAATTTCACGGAAAACCACTTCACATTACCATCGAACCCAACACTACTAAAGTTAACATTTACTACAGCACTACCAAAGATGCAGTGGCACTACAATGGTTAACTCCGGAACAAACAGCAGACAAAAAGAAACCATTTCTTTTCTCTCAGGGCGAAAGTGTTTGGTCCCGTACCTGGATTCCATGTCAGGACTCACCGGGCATCCGTTTTACGTACAATGCAAAAGTTACGGTTCCTAAAGATTTAATAGCCTTAATGAGCGCTGTTAATCCGCAAAAGAAAAATGACACAGGAGTTTACACCTTCAAACAAGACAAAGCAATTCCTTCTTATCTAATGGCTATCGCTGTTGGTGATCTTGAATTTCAATCTATCGACAAAAGAACCGGAGTTTATGCAGAACCTTCTTTGCTGAAAAAAGCAGCATGGGAATTTGCCGAATTAGGCAACATGGTTGGCGCTGCCGAAAAACTATACGGACCATACCGTTGGGGACGTTACGACGTACTGGTTTTACCTCCAAGCTTTCCTTATGGCGGAATGGAAAACCCAAACTTAACTTTCCTTACTCCGGGCGTTATTGCCGGAGATCGCTCACTTACTAGTTTATTAGCACATGAATTAGGACACAGCTGGAGCGGAAATTTAGTAACCAATGCCACCTGGGATGATATTTGGTTAAACGAAGGATTTACGACTTATGTAGAACACAGAATCGGAGAAGCCATCTTTGGAAAGAAAGAATTCGAGATGCAAAACGTTATCACAAACAAAGAATTAGTCGATAATGTAGCTGAATACGGAGACACCAATCCGGATACAAGATTGAAAGTTAGTCTTACCGGAAGAAATCCGGACGATGGTATCAGTATGATTCCTTACGTAAAAGGGTATGCATTTTTAAGAGTTATCGAGAATGCTGTTGGTCGTGAAAAATTCGATCCGTTTATTAAAAACTATTTCGACTCACATGCTTTCCAATCGATCACAACGGAAGACTTCGTAAAATACATTAACGAAAACCTTATTAAAGGCGACAAAGCGCTGGCAGATAAAATAAAACTGGACGAATGGATTTACAAACCGGGAATCCCGTCAAACATCCTTCCGGTAAGTTCACCTGATTTTGATGCAATTGATAAAATCCAAAAGACATGGAGAGAAACCGGCGTGACAGGTCTAAGCAAAAAAATTACAACAACTGCCGAAAAACAGCATTTTATAGATCATCTTCCAACTGATATTACAGTAAAAGAGATGGAAGCTATTGACAAAGAATTCAACTTTACAAAAGGCGGTAATTTCATTATCAAACGTCAGTGGTTTGTTCAGGCCATTGAACATCAATACAAAGCAGCCAATCCTGCTATTGAGCAATTTCTAATCGGAATAAGCCGAACCGGATCGGTAATGATGTTATACAAAGAAATGGTTAAAACTCCTGAAGGAAAAGTGTGGGCTAAACAGATTTTCGAAAAAGCAAAATCAGGTTACCATGCGACAACTATTCAGGCTGTTGAAGGCATTTTGAAATAGTATCCAGTATTCAGTTTGCAGTCTCAGTTTTCAGTCCCGGTTACTGAAAACTGAGACCGAAAACTGTAAACTACGACTAAATACCTACTTATTCTTCGCTTCAATCCACTTTGACATGTACATGGTACTTTTATAAGCATGATGCTGCAATAAACTGCCCATAAAATTATGCAGACGATGACTTGTAGAATCCATTAACAACGAATTTACCACAGACATGAATCCATCTGAGTATTTATCTTTCAAATAACACTCGTTGATAATTACAATTCCCTTTTTCTGAGCCTCGTACCAAAGATTCTCATCCTGATAAAGTCTAATTGCTTTCTTAGCAAATTCAGCTGCATCATCTTCTATAAAACCATTCCAGGGCAAATTAGCATGCATCGCTTCAGAACCAATTGCAGTAGTCACACTTGGCGTTCCGCATTGCATAGCTTCTAACAATTTCCCTTTTAAACCTGCTCCAAAACGAATTGGCGCCAGTACAACTCTCGCATTTTTCACGATTTCAACAGCATCCACTGCCCTTCCCATGATATAAAATCCATTCTTAGGCTGATGTATTTGCAACACTTTTTGCGACGGATAAGCGCCGTAAATTTCCAAAACAGCTGTAGGGAAATCTTTTTTGATCAAAGGCCAAATTACTTCTCTTAAGTACTGAACCGTATTCCAATTAGGCTCATGAAAGAAATTCCCAATAAAAACAAACTTACTCCTTTCTTCAAATGATCGCAATTTCAAAAGGTCATCTTCAGACATCGAATCTGTCAAAAAAGGAAGATACAAAAGTAAATCCGCACTGATTCTGAACTTGTCTTTTAGAACATCCATTTCAAATGTCGAAATAATCAAAGACAAATCACATCTTAAAATGCTGGCAATTTCTCGTTTTGCTACTTCTTCAGAAAAAAGATCTGCCACTTCAAACTTTCGATTTTCTTTAAAAGCCTTTTGTCTGGCAGCGCGCAAACAATGCAAGTCTTCGGTATCGAGAATCCGAATCGCTTCAGGACAGTTTTCCGATACACGCCATCCAAATTGTTCTTCGATCATAAAACGATCAAAAAGGACAACTTGTGGATTTAGTTCCTTTACAAAATCATCAAAACTGGCCGAATTGAGCTCAATGCTTTTTTTTGCAACTCCATACTCAGACAAATCCACCATAAAATCGCTATCTAATGCCGCACTGACAAATGTGATGTCAAATTCATTCTGTTTAAAAATAGAGATTAACTGCATCATTCTTCCTCCGGCAGCAGACGAATTTGGTTCGGGCCAGACAGAACCGATAATTAAAAGTTTTTTCACTTGATTCATTTACATTCCATTCAAGCTACAAAATAATGCTTTTTTGAGCGTATTCACATGGAATTTCCTGTTTTTTGGTCATAAAAATGAGTAATTTTGCACAATACAAATTTCGGAATCAATTATGTTAGGATTAAAATTAGCCACAGACCCACGCTGGGTAAATATAGTAGAATCAAATATCGAAGAGATTTTGACGGATCATGCGTGGTGCGAGCAAAAAGCAGCTTCAAACGCCATTAGCTTAGTGACTTACAATTCTGAACTGGAAGAATTAGTTACCGAAATGCTTGTAATCGCCAGAGAAGAGCTCGAGCACTTACAAATGGTGCACGATATTATCAAAAAAAGAGGCTTGACCTTAGGGCGTGAACGAAAAGATCACTATGTAAATGAGCTTTTTAAATTTATGAAAAAAGACGGAAGCCGCAGAGACGCTCTTTGCGACCGCCTATTGTTTTCGGCTATGATTGAAGCCAGAAGCTGTGAGCGTTTTAAAGTACTTTCTGAAAACATAAAAGACGAAGAACTGGCTAAATTCTATCGTGATTTAATGATTTCTGAAGCCGGTCATTATACTACATTTTTAGGTTTTGCACGAAAATATACCGACAATATCGATATTGATAAACGCTGGAAAGAATGGATTGAATTTGAAGGCTCAATTATTACCAACTACGGAAAAAGCGAAACCGTACACGGATAATATTCTTTTAAACTCGATTTTCATTTTTTACCTATAAATACCACAACTTGTTATGTCTACAAATAAAATAAAGACCATTTTACTAAAAACGGCCAAATACCTTGGGATTACCTTTGTTGTCATTATAGGACTACTATTCCTTACTCCCATTATTTTTGAAGATCAAATCAAGGAACAAATTAAAAAAACCGCTAACGAAAAACTGAGCGCAGAATTGAATTATTCTGATGTTTCGGTTTCGTTTTTTCAACATTTCCCCTCGCTTACTTTAACCTTAAGCGATTTACACCTTAACGGATCGGCACCTTATACAAAAGAAAAATTCATCACTGCGAAAGAAGTTTCGTTTGGGATCAATGTAGCCAGTCTGGTTTTCAGCAAAGAGGTAAAAATCGATCAGATTTATTTATCAGATTCCTTTATCAATGTAAAAGTAAACGAAGAGGGAGAAGCCAATTACAATATTTACAAGTCAAATTCTCAGGCCGAAGCCCCTAAAGACAGTACCGAAACCGCTTTAAAACTGGAACGGATTGAAATTTTAAACAGTAAAATTGTTTACGATGACAAATCAACCAAAATCCATTTTGATGCGTTCGGGTTTGATTATTTAGGGAAAGGCGATCTGAACAAAGCTGTTTTTGATTTGTATTCGAAAGCGAAAATTGAAAAATTGAATATTGTTTATGAAAATGAACCTTATTTAATGAATAAAAAAGTGAACGCTGATTTGATTACAAAAGTCAACGTCAACTCCCTGTCCTTTTATTTCCAACAGAATAACCTTAAAATAAATGATCTTGTGGTCGACTTTATAGGGAAATTCGACTTCCTGAAAGACGGCTATAATATGGATTTTGTGATCAAATCAGACAACAGTGATTTACACGATGTTTTTACCGCCTTCCCTCCAAAATACATTACCTGGCTGTCGAAAACAGAATTAAAAGGAAATACCAACCTGCTTTTAACTTTAAAAGGAGACTATATTGCCGCACAGAACATTGCACCGGATCTTAATCTGGATGTGAAAATAGACAGCGGATTTGTCAATTATAACAAAAGCGCCTTTCCGGTTTCCAATTTAAATTTAGAGATCAAAACAAAAGTACCGTCTTTAAATCCGGATCTGCTAATTGTCGATGCCAAAAATCTGTCTTTAAACATCAAGCAGGATTATCTAAAATCAAAATTTTACGTAAAAGGCATAAAAACCCCGGATATTAACGCCGATTTTAAGGCCAAAATTAATCTTGGAAAATTAATGCAGGCACTTGGAATTCCGAATATCGTTTTAAAAGGAAATCTGGCAGGAGACGTAAAAGCTAACGGAAAATTTGATTTAAAAAACAAACTTCTTCCCGTTACCAACGGAACTATTGACTTGGTAAACGGTTACCTAAAAACACCTTATTACCCAAATCCGATCACAGACATCACCATCAAATCTAAGATTGAGAACCCTAAAGGGACTTTTGGTGATTTAAAAATAAACCTAAAACCTGCTCAGTTTACTTTTGAAGGAAAACCTGTTTTCGTAGAAGCCGATCTTAGCAATTTTAATGATTTGGCTTACAACATCAAAGCCAAAGGAGAACTGGACGTGAACAAAATCTACAAAGTTTTCTCTCAGCAAGGACTTGATCTGGACGGTTTCGTAAAAGCCGATTTGGTTTTAAAAGGAAAACAAAGCGACGCCGAGAAAGGAAATTACCGCAAGCTGTACAACAAAGGAACACTTGAACTTAGAAACATCGGAATAACTTCTGAATATCTTCCGAAGAAATTCATCATCAAAGAAGGTATTTTCAAAATCAATCAAGATAAAATGTCCTTCAATAACTTTTTGGCTGCCTACGGTCAATCTGATTTCAGATTAAATGGTTACCTGCAGAACGTTTTCAATTATGCTACTACCAATACTGGTGTTTTAAAAGGCTCTTTTAAATCGACTTCACGATATATCAATGTGGACGAATTTATGTCGAGTACTTCAACAAATACTGCTGCTACAGCAACCACAACGGAGACCAAGCCTCAGGCTCAGCCAGCTCAAACCAGTGTAATTATAATTCCTGCCAATTTGAATCTGCAGTTTACAGCCAACGCTCAAAAAGTAAATTTTGACAAATTGAATCTTCTAAATGCTGTTGGAAATCTAAGCATGAACAAGGGTAAACTGAACATGCAGAATACCGGTTTCAATCTAATTGGCTGTGATGTTAGCATGAATGCCAATTATCAGGCGATAACTCCTAAAAAGGCCAATTTTGATTACGCGATTAAAGCCTCTGATTTTGATATCAAAAAGGCCTACAACGAAATCGAAGTTTTTAGAAAAATGGCAAGCGCTGCCGAAAAAGCACAAGGAATTGTTTCTTTAGACTACCAATTAAAAGGACGTTTAAACAGTAAAATGGAACCGGTTTATCCATCGCTTGCAGGCGGAGGAACACTTTCGATAAAAGATGTAAAAGTTCGCGGACTGAAAATGTTTAATGCAGTAAGCAAACAAACCAATACAGAGTCGATCAAAAATCCGGATCTTTCGAAGGTGGACATTAAAACTACCATCAAAAACAACATCATGACGGTAGAACGTTTTAAATTTAAGTTTGCAGGCTTCCGACCAAGAATCGAAGGTACCACAAGTCTGGACGGAAAACTAAACCTGAAAATGCGTCTGGGTCTTCCGCCGTTAGGAATTTTTGGAATTCCGTTAACCATTACCGGAACTCAGGATAATCCAAAAATAAAAGTAGGAAGAAAATCTCAAAATTTAGAAGAAACAAAAGATACTGAAGAATAAAACCAGAAAACCTGTTCATTATGAGCAGGTTTTTTCATTTAAATCAAATTATATTTATAGTTTTGAATAGCAACCAACGCACTCATGAAACAATCTAAAAAAGGAGAGTTTTACGGCCAGACCAACAAAACGATTTCTCTTGAAGGAATAACGTTGACTGATACCGTATACACACACCCTACAGTAGACTGGCATTATCATGAGCATGCTTACTTTACCTTTATCCTGCAAGGCAATGTAATTGAAGGAAACAAAAAAGAGATCTACAATTGCGCTCCCGGAAGTCTCTTGTTTCATAACTGGCAAGAACCACACTACAACATTAAACCGGAAGGCTTTACCAGAGGTTTTCATCTTGAAATTGAGAAAAAATGGTTTGACGACCTCACCTTAAACAGCAACAACCTGCAAGGAAGCACAACTGTCCTAAACCCCGACATCAAACTTTTGATGTATAAAATTTTCAGAGCGACTAAAATTGATGATTTTCATTTTGACCTTTCTACACAAACCCTGTTAATTGAAATCTTATCAAAACTAAATGGCGATTTTGAATCCATCAAACATAAAAATCCGAAATGGGTCACAATGATTGATGAAATCCTTCACGATCAGCTTACCGAAACCATTACACTTGATTATTTATCTAAAATATTAGGTATTCACCCTATTCATCTTTCAAGAGATTTTTCAAAGTATTTTCATTGTAACCTGGGAGAGTACATACGAAAATTAAAAGTAGAAAAAGCACTCTCACTCATTGCCCTTCAAAGCAAGTCCTTAACCGAAATCGCTTACGAATGTGGCTTCTCTGACCAAAGTCACCTGACCCGATCCTTTAGAGAAATTAACGGCCTGAATCCTTCCGAACACAAAAAAATACTGTTCAAAAAATGAGTCAGATGTTAATCCTGTACAATTTTTAGAATTTATTGCAGACTAACTTTGCCTTTCAATCTTATAATCAATCAAATGACAAAACACTTTCTTTTACTTGCCTTACTATTTTGCAATGGCATAGTTTCGGCACAAAACAATAATCTGTTCAAACCCGATGAGATTACAACCGAACTGCATAAAAACAACATTGGTAAAGTTACTTTTATGAAAGGCAACATTTCTTTGGAGCAGTATAAAGAATCTGATATTCTGAAATCTTTTGAGCTAACCTACAAATCTGATTTGAACATCCGAGTTTTCATGAACAACTCTGTCATCAACTACCTGCACCAATTGAATCCTGAATTATCCGCAGATCAACTTTTAACAACCGGAAACCTTCAGTTTGCCTTTTACATCGACAATAAACTCCTCTACACCGAAAACCTTAACTACGGATGCAGTTTTGGATCAGCAGGCAGTAAAAACACTTCAACAACCTTTAGAGTCCCTTTAACCAGTACAAAAAAAGAAGACTGGTGGTCTATTTATTTATGGGAAAGATTCAAACTTAGTGGCGGAGAAAAAGCCCTAACCAACGGCAAGCACAAACTAAAAATAGAAATTCGTCCTTACCTTAAATCCGATAAAAATAATGAGATTAAAACTGGCGATTTAATTGCAAAGGGAGAAGTTCTCCTTATCTTAAAAGCTCCGAAACTAACCCCCAAACAAATCGAAGTTCAACCTATCCAACCTAACAGTGACTGGGAAGTTTCGAATTTTGCTTTTGATAAGAAGAAAATTAAAAAACTCAATGCTGCTATTGCCAGCTACAATTTGAAGGAAATTACAAGTATTGTTGTCGTCTACGATAAAAAACTACTGCTTGAAGAATATTTTAATGAATCCAACAGAAATACTTTGCACGACACCCGATCGGCAGGAAAATCTTTTGCATCAACCTTAGCCGGAATTGCCATAAACGATGGCTATCTTAAAAACGAAAATCAGACATTAGACCAATTCTATGATTTAAAGAGTTTTGCAAATTACGATTCCAAAAAAGACAACGTAAAAATAAAAGACTTACTCACCATGAGTGCTGCTTTTGAAGGATCCGATCAAAATAGCGATTCTCCCGGGAACGAAGAAAACATGTATCCTAGCGATAATTGGGTGAAATTTACTTTAGACTTACCGATGGACAAATCCAAAACCAATGGCGGTCAATGGGATTATTTTACAGCCGGAGTTGTTTTATTAGGCGACATCATCCATAAATCCGTTCCGGACGGATTAGAAAAATATGCCGATGAAAAACTTTTTAAGCCTTTAAACATTACTCATTACCAATGGCAGTATACTCCTCAAAAAGTAGCGAATACCGCCGGAAGCCTTCAAATGACTTCTCTGGATTACGCAAAATATGCACAGTTGTATCAAAATAACGGTCTCTGGAAGGACAAACAAATCTTAACTGCCGATTGGGTTCAAAAAACCCTTACGCACCAAATTCAAATTCCGGAAAGACAAAATGAATTCTATGGTTACTTATTTTGGAACAAAACTTTCACTTTTAAAAATACTCCTTACGAAACCTATTATTGCGCCGGTAATGGAGGAAATGAGTTTATGATTTTCAAAAATCTTCCGCTTGTAGTAATCATTACTTCAAAAGCATACAACAAACCTTATGGGCACGCACAAGCTGATAGCATTGTACAAGATTATATTTTACCCGCAATACTATCAAATAAACAAAAGTAGTTACTCTAAAAAACAGATCCAAGTCTGGCTGAGCAAGGGCTTCGACTTCGCTCAGCCGGACATCGTGATGTCAATTATAAATCTTAGACTTAAATCTAAAACTCAAAACCTAAAACTCAAAACCTGAAACTTGAAACTTGGAACTTGGAACTCAACCTTTCATCATTCCACAAAAAAACCCGTTCATCTTTGATGAACGGGTTTTTGTAATAAGTAATCTAATGATTATGCTTCGAATGGAAGGATAGATACATAAGATTTGTTATCTTTTTTCTTTTGGAACTTAACAACTCCTGCTACTCTTGCGTGTAGTGTGTGATCTTTACTGATGTAAACATTTTCACCTGGATTGTGTTTTGAACCTCTTTGTCTAACGATGATGTTCCCAGCAATAGCAGCTTGACCACCAAAAATCTTAACGCCTAGACGTTTTGATTCTGATTCTCTACCATTCTTCGAACTACCGACACCTTTCTTGTGAGCCATGACGTATGAGTTTAAATATTGTTATTATTCTTTAGTAGCTTCTTTTTTTGCTTTTGGAGCTGCTTTTTTTGCTTTTGGAGCTTCTGCTTCAGCAGATACTTCTTCAGCTACAACCGCTTTTTTAGCTGCTGCTTTTTTAGTTCCACCAGCTGCAGTAATACCTTCAATTACAATTTGAGTAAGATATTGTCTGTGACCATTTCTCTTTTTGTATCCTTTTCTTCTTTTCTTTTTGAAAACGATAACTTTGTCTCCTTTTAAGTGTTGTAACACTTTAGCTTCTACTGAAGCACCTTCTATAGCTGGGGCGCCTAAAGTTACATTTCCATTATCGTCTAATAAAAGAACTTTGTCAAAAGAAACTTTTGAACCTTCTTCGTTAGCCAAACGGTGAACATAAACCTTTAAGTCTTTGCTTACTTTAAATTGTTGCCCTGCTATCTCTACGATTGCATACATACCAAATTGATTTATTGATTTTTAAGGTTGCAAATATACAACTAATAATTTACTGTGCAATCCCTTACTTCAAAAATATTTATTTCGGCTTTATGTCTGTTTTTCAAGACATTTCTGCACTCCAAAAAGGCTATTTAGAAGTAAAATACTGTTAAAATTTGATCATTTTACCCTCGTATTCCTAAATGCTGGCTAAAAAAAACTATTTTTGGTGTAACGATAATCAACTCTTGACTACCTATTTATTAGGTAATATAAATTTATTAATCTTTATGAAAAATTCAATCATTATGTTAAGTGCGGCACTAATGCTCGGCGGAGTGGCTCATGCTCAAAAGGTAGCTTTTGAAGAATACAATTTAGACAACGGTATGCACGTCATTTTACACAATGATCCTTCTGCTCCGGTTGTGATTACCTCGGTTATGTACCATGTAGGATCAAAAGACGAACGTCCGGACCGAACAGGTTTTGCACATTTCTTTGAACATTTATTATTTGAAGGAACTAAAAATATTAAACGTGGTGAATGGATGAAGATTGTTACTGCTAATGGAGGTGTAAACAACGCCAACACTACTGACGACAGAACCTATTACTATGAAGTTTTACCTTCAAACAACTTAGAACTTGGCTTATGGATGGAATCGGAAAGGTTAATGCATCCGATTATCAATAAAATTGGAGTTGACACTCAAAACGAAGTGGTTAAGGAAGAAAAAAGACTGCGTTATGACAATCAGCCTTATGGAAACATCTTGCCGGTTGTAAAAGAGAACATGTTCAAAAAACATCCGTACCGCTGGACCACTATTGGCTCTATGAAAGATCTGGATGCCGCAACTCTTGAAGAATTTCAGGCTTTTAATAAAAAATTCTACACCCCAAACAATGCTGTTTTAGTGGTGGCAGGTGATTTTGACAAAGCAAAAACGAAAGAATGGATTCAGAAATATTTTGCTCCAATTCCAAAAGGAGAAGAATTAAAAAAACAAACTTACGTAGAAGAACCAATCAATCAGACCATAAAAGCCACTTACGAAGATCCGAACATTCAGATTCCAATGGTAGTTGCTTCGTACAGAACACCATCGATGAAAACCAGAGATGCGAGAGTTCTGGATTTGATTTCTTCTTACTTAAGTGATGGAAAAAGCTCTAAGCTGTACAAAAAAATTGTAGACGACAAGAAAATGGCACTTCAGATTGGAGCAGTAGGATTTAGTCAGGAAGATTACGGAATGTACATTTTATACGGCTTGCCAATGGCTCCTAACACTACAGCCGACATCTTAAAAGAAATGGACGAAGAAATTGTAAAAATTCAAACGGACTTAATTTCTGAAAAAGATTATCAAAAATTACAAAACAAATTCGATAATAATTTTGTGAATGCCAATTCAACAGTAGAAGGAATCGCAGAAAATCTGGCTTCTTTCTATCTGCTTTACGGAGATGTTAATTTGATAAATACCGAGATCGACCTTTATCACTCTATCACCAGAGAAGAGATCAGAGAAGTAGCAAAAAAATACCTAAACCCTAACCAGCGTTTAATTTTAGACTATATTCCTTCAACTAAAGCTCAAAACTAAGTCATCGAATCATGAAAAAAATACATACATTTTTAATCCTTTTATTCCTAACTGGAATTATGCAAGCACAAGACCGTCCACAACCAAAACCAGGCAATTCTCCTGTAGTCAACATCAAAAAGCCGCAAACTTTTGTTTTGGCGAACGGGATGAAAGTTTTGGTGGTTGAAAATCATAAATTACCAAGAGTAAGTTTTACTCTGACCCTTGATAACGCTCCTTTTGCCGAAGGAAACAAAAAAGGGGTTGACGAATTAACTAGTGCCTTAATTGGTAACGGAACAAAAAAAATAACAAAAGAAGCTTTTAACGAAGAGATCGACTTTTACGGAGCAAATATTAATTTTTCTTCTTCAGGAGCTTCCGGAAGTTCACTTTCCAAATATTCAGGACGTGTTCTGGAGCTTTTAGCTGAGGGAGCTTTACAGCCCAATTTCACACAATCAGAATTTGATAAAGAAAAAGCAAAATTAATCGAAGGACTTAAAGCCGACGAAAAAAGTGTTCCGGCAATTGCCAGCAGAGTTGTTGACGTTTTGGCGTTTGGAAAAAACCACCCATTTGGAGAATATCTTTCAGAAGGAACAGTGAAAAATGTGACTCTTGCTGATGTTCAGTCTAATTATGCTACCTATTTTGTTCCTGAAAATGCTTATTTGGTAATCATAGGTGATGTTAAATTTAAAGAAACGAAAGCGGCTGTAGAAAAACTTTTTAGCGGATGGAAAAAACAAACTACACCAAAAAACACCTATCCGGCTCCTGAAAACGCTGCTAAACTTCAAATTGATTTTGTTGACGTTCCAAATGCAGTTCAATCTGAAATTTCATTGGTGAATACGGTGAATTTGAGAATGAGCGATCCTGATTTCTTCCCTGCTGTGATTGCAAATCAAATTTTAGGTGGTGATTTCAACAGTTACCTGAACATGAATTTACGTGAAAAACACGGTTGGACTTATGGCGCAAGATCAAGTATCGACGGAGGGAAATATGTAACTAAATTTAAAGCTTCTTCTGCTGTTAGAAACACGGTTACGGATAGTGCAGTGGTAGAATTCGTAAAAGAAATCAAAAGAATCAGAACTGAAAAAGTTTCTGAAGATATTTTAAAAAATGTAAAAGCGGGATATATTGGACGTTTTGTAATGCAGGTTGAAAAACCGCAAACTGTTGCACGATATGCTTTAAATATTGAAACAGAAAAACTTCCTGCCGATTTCTACGAAAAATACATTCAAACCATCAACAGCGTTACTGCCGATGATATTTATCGTGTTGCCAACAAATATTTTATGCTGGACAATATGCGAATCGTAATTGCCGGAAAAGGATCTGATGTACTAACAGGTTTAGAGAAACTTCAAATTCCGATTTTCTATTTCGATAAATACGGAAATCCTGTTGAAAAACCAGTAACTAAAAAAGAAGTTCCGGCCGGAATTACTGCCAAAACTGTTTTCGAAAACTACCTTAAAGCAATTGGTGGAGAAAAAGTAGTTGCTACCGTAAAAACACTTTCGATGACAGGATCTACTACTATTCCTCAAGCTCCTTCCCCATTAACTTTTACTTCTAAATTAGATTCAAAAGGAAAAATGATGGTGTCTCTTGCGATGGGACCAATGAATTTAATGAAACAGGTTGTAAATGATAAAGGCGCTTATATCGAGCAACAAGGACAACGTAAAAACCTTGAAGGAAATGATCTTGCCGAAATGAAAGCCAGCGCTGCTCCGTTTGAAGAACTTCAACTTGTAAAAAGAACCGACTTAAAAGTAGAAAGTATCGAACCAATAAACGGTAAAGATGCCTACGCTATCAAAGACGGTAAAACAACTTATTTCTATGACGTTGCATCAGGATTGAAACTTGCCGAATCAAAAGTTCGTGAACAAGGCGGAAAATCAGCAACGCAAATTACCAACTTCAACGATTATAAAGACGTAAAGGGAGTTAAAATTCCTTTCAATATCGTTCAGAATGTAGGTTTTGAATTAGATATCAAAATGTCTGACATTAAGATTAACGAAGGAGTTTCTGAAGCAGATTTCTTGTAAGATACTGAGATGCTAAGATACTAAGGTGCTGAGGCGCTAAGTTTTTTTGAGGCTTAGTCAGAGTTTAAAACTTTGACTAAGCCTTTTCTTTTTTATCAGGCTGAACGAAGTCAACGCTTTGTCCGGCTGAGCGAAGTCGAAGCCCCCATTCCAATTGGTGCGCCCTTCGACTCCGCTCAGGGCGACAAAACAAAAAGAAGGCTGTCAGTTACGACAGCCTTTCTAATTTTAATCATTCAGTTTCCAGATATGGATTTAAAATTTCTGCTAATTCATTCAGCCAGTAAAAGCCATTTTCAAGGCTTGTTTTGTCTGTCTCAAATGTTTCACATTCTCTCATCATACTTAAGGCAAGCAGATAATTTACTTTTCGAATGGTCTTTGCCATAAATTCAGGATCTACTGATTTGTTGAAGAAATCAATCAACTTCAATTCTGTTTCTTTCGAAAGGGTGTTTGTACTCATAATTTAGAACAGTTAGGAAATTAGGAAGCCCGCACACTTTAGGTGTCCTACGCTGTTCAAAGCGTTGCGATTGTTTCCAATATCGCCACCATATTGCACGGGCAAAGTTTTTTTCGTAAATCATAATTAGAACAGTTAGGAATTCAAAGATACCTAAATTCAATTAAATAAGTACGAATTTTCCTTAACAAATTAAATATTAACCTGTATGACTTAGCTGTCCTACCCAGTTAAGAACGCGTTGCGGTTGTTTCCAATACCACCAGCATACCATACTGATATAAGTTTTTTCGATGTCCCTCCAGCTTCAAAACGACAAACTTAACAAAAATATTCACATGAAAATAATTGCCCTAGCCCCGATAGAAGTGAAAATCCTTTTGTGGCGGGGTTCGCCACAAAAGATTGGAACGAATAGCGGGATTAGCTCCTGAAAGAAAATTTGATCAAAAACCAAAATGGCACTTCACACCGGAAATCTACTTTTTAGCCGATAAATACACTCCAATCAAAATTATAAAAGCACCAAAAAACTGAATTGGTGTAAGCATTTCGTTATCCAACAGTCCCCAGAAAAATGCCACAATCGGAATTAAATACGTTACCGAAGTTGCAAATACAGGCGATGAAATTTGGATTAATTTAAAAAACAAAACATTCGCAATTCCGGTTCCAAGAACCCCTAAAATCATGACAAACAAAATAGAATGTTGTGTAGCTTCAAGGTTTATTCTTTGCGGAAAATCGGTCGTACTCAGAATAAGCAAAGCCGGAATAAGTAATACCGCAAAATTTCCGGTTGTGATGCTGAGCGAATTTAAATCGGATAAGTATTTTTTAATCAGGTTGACATTTATTGCATAACTAAGCGTTGCGATAACCACCAGAATCACATAATAATAATTTTGTCCCGGATGCGAAGATGCTCCGCTTAAAACCAGCAATAAACACCCCACCAAACCAATAAAAACTCCTAAAACCTGTCTTTTTTGAAATTGAATTCCAAAAATAAGTATCCCTAAAACCAAGGTGTTTAAAGGGGTAAGCGAGTTCATAATGGCTACTATTGAACTGTCAACTTCAGTTTCGGCAATGGCAAAAAGAAAAGCCGGTATAAAAGTTCCGAAGAAAGACGTTATTGCGACAAATTTCCACTGACGGCGGGAGATCTTTTTCAAACTTCTGAACCCGACAATCAATAAAAATAAAGCTGCAAAAATAATCCGGAACGAACCTACCTGAACCGCTGTGAGTCCAATCAAACCTCTTTTGATGAGGATAAAAGAACTTCCCCAGATTAGTGAAAGCGCCAATAAATAGGCCCACTTTAATTGTTTTGCATCCATAAAACATATTTTAGTGCAAATTTGTAATAATTTTACGAATTGACCTCTTCCTTTTTACTAATTTTGCAAAGAACATTTTTTCGCAAATTAAAATCTTAAAAATATGAAATTTACAAGAATCATAGCTTCGATTGCTATTGCAGGTTTAGTACTGGTAAGCTGCAAAAAAGAAGAAGATAAAAACCTGGCTAACATAAAAAATATAGAATCAGCTCCAAAAGAACACAAAGCAATTGCCGCTGAAAACGTACAGACTTCAAGTTTTAAAATCGAAGGAATGACTTGCGCAATGGGATGTGCCAAAACAATCGAAAAAGAATTATCGAATCTTGACGGTGTAGAAAAAGCAACGGTTGATTTTGAGAAAAAAACAGCTACTGTTGTATTTGACAAAACAGTTCAAAACCAGGAAAATTTAACCAAGACAGTTCAGGCAACCGGAGACGGAAAAACCTATAAAGTTTTAGATATTAAATCGTAATTTGACGATGGTTCAGTTCTAAAAAGACTGACAAACAAATAAATCTTTAAACAGTAGTAAACTTAGGCTTGCTGCTGTTTTTTTTATGAATCATCTTTCAATACAGCCCTAAAAAACAATGGAACTTAAATTTAGCCACATAGACATTTTAGTTAACGACCTGCAATCGGCATGCGACTATTATGCAAAAATCCTCGGGGCAGAGATCTCAAAAAAATTCACCTGGGAGAGAGATGAGTTACACGTTGTATATGCCGTTGTAAGAATTGGTCAGGAACGATTTATGCTGGTACAGCCTTTTTCCGGAAATCTAAAAAATTTATTGGATACAAAAGGCGAAGGAACGATTTATCGCCACTGCTATTCCACTCCCGATATCGAAGCTGCTTTTGACGAATTGGTAAATTCAGGTGTGCAGCCAGAGGACGAGAACGGAAATCCGCTGTCACGAGAAAGCCTTAACACTCCAAGTGGCGTTAAAATCATATGGCTTCCGAAACGTTTCGGCGAATTCTCGATTGAGATTCTTGAAGAAAAAGGCCTTCAACAATTTATGAATGATGCTTTTTCTGCTTCCTGAGTTATGGAAAATAAAATTCAGAATCCATATCGTGTAAATCTGCTTTTGCCCCTTCAGGGCAATACTTCTCATTAATTTATTTCATAGCGCGTTGCGCCATGCTATTGCTGAGGCTCTTTCAGAGCGATGGACTTCGATATTTACACTTACTACTTGTCCCCTACAGGTTCTTTCGGATTGATGCAAAATTTAATTCTTTAAAAACCTTAAAAATAAAATGCCCCCAAATAGTATTTAACTTTTTGAGGGCAATATAAAATTGAGTCTATCGTTTATTTCCACTTTAACGTTTCCATCAGTCTTTGCATATCATTTCTGATATAACTTGCGGCCGGCATAACCGAATCGAAATTAGGCTTCGCATAAAAATAAACCGATCCTGTGATAAAGTGTTTTGTACTGTCTGTAACGTAAAATTGTGAGTTTGTAGCGGCATTTCCGTCTACGCGGTAAAACATTCCATAAACCTTTTTTTGAGGGTTTAAATAGGGCTGTTCTAAAATATCATCTGCCTTAATAACATGCTCGTAGGTTAACTTCTGAGCATCTTTGAGCAATTTCACTATATCTCCCTGTACCGGCTTATAAGTAAGGTAAATTGTAGCTTTCATTTTTGGATAGGTGATTGCAAATCCGCAATTTTTCTCTCCTTTGATTACGGCCGCTTCATTCATTTCAAAAGTAAAAGGGCAATTGTTTTCAAAACCCACATATTTGGCTTCAGGATAGTCCAAACGAAGGAAACCGGCAGGTTTTGGCACTACATCATCTTTACAACTTAAAACAGTCAATGCCAGTAAAATTGTTGCTAGTGAAATGGTCTTTTTTAGCATTCTTAATCTATTGTTACTTTTATTTGTTTTACACGTTTCTTATCAACTGTTTCTATAGTAAAAACACAGTTTTCGAACGCTATTTTTTGATCTTTTTTAGGGAAATTACCCAAAATCTCTAAAATGAATCCGGCCAATGTCTCGGCTTCACCTTTATGAGATTCAAAGATTTCTTCATTTACCTCTACGATTCTGTAAAAATCTTTGAGATTAATTTTCCCTTCAAAAAGAAAATTCTTTTCATCTATCTGAGAGAAATTCAGATTCTCGTCGTCAAACTCATCACTAATATCCCCTACAATCTCCTCAATAACATCCTCCAGAGAAACTAATCCTGACGTTCCGCCATATTCATCCACCACTATCGCCAAATGGCTTTTAAGGCTCTGAAAATCCTTCAATAAATTATCCAGCTTCTTGTTCTCCGGAACAAAAAATGCTTTTCTGATTAAAGAGGTCCAGTCAAATTCTTCCTTATCAATATGCGGCAACAAATCCTTGACAAACAAAACGCCTTCTATCTGGTCTATATTGTCACGATACACCGGAATTCTCGAAAAACCTTTCTCTATTATTTTAGGACAAATCCCGGAAAAAGGTTCTGACATTTCTAAAGCAAAAATATCAATTCTCGGGCTCATTACCTGCTTGGTGTCAGTATTACCAAAAGATACGATCCCTTCCAGTATTTTTTGCTCTTCTGTTGACGTACCTTCCGAATCTGTTAATTCCAAGGCTTGTGAAAGTTGATTTACAGAGAAATTATTCTTCTGCTTCCCTAATTTATGATGCAAATATAATGTAACACTTCGCATCGGCAAACTGATTGGCGTGAGTAATTTATCTAATACAGCCAATGGATAGGCGGTACGTTTTGCAAATTTTACATTGTTACGGCTGGCATAAACTTTAGGGAGTACTTCTCCGAACAACAAAATTAGCGAAGTAACCAGAATAATCTCGAGAATAAACTTAAGAGCCGGAGACTCTATGGCTCCAAAAATATTCTGGCCTATAAAGGAAAACAGAATAACTGTTGCGATATTAAAAAGATTATTGGCAACTAATAAGGTTGCGAGAAGTTTCTTAGGCCTGTCTAAAAGTCTGGAGATAATTTTTCCTTTTGAATGATTCTCCTGCAAGGTGTCGTCGATATCTTTTTGAGACAAAGAGAAAAGTGCCACTTCGGCACCTGACACTATCGCTGATAAAAACAGCAAAATAAATATTCCGACAAAGCCAATTATCAAATTGATGTCTACTGTCGTATTAAGAAACAAACTGGGCTCCGGGTCCAAATTAAAAAGAATTAGTTATACATTCAAAAAGGCAGATCGTTTATAGGTAAGCCTTCATTTGCTGCGTCAAAGTTAGTGTTTTTTGGCGACTCACTGTCCTGATTAGGTTTATGATTTCCGGTTTCTTTTTTGGTATTCAAGAAAGTAAACTCAGTCACCTGAATTTCTGTAGTATATTTTGTAGTACCGTCTTCAGCTTGCCATTGACGTGATTTTATACGTCCTTCAATAAATATCTTGTCTCCTTTCGACAAATATTTTTCGCAAATTTCGGCCGCTTTATTGCGCACAACTAAATTGTGCCATTCGGTTGAAGTTATTTTTTCATTGGTCGTTTTATTGATATACACTTCGTTTGTAGCCAATTGAAAACGCCCGATGCAGTTTCCTCCCTCAAAATAATGCATTTTTACATCATCGCCTAGATGGCCGATTAACATCACTTTATTTAATGTTCCGTTCATAGTTTGTTAGTGGTATTTATCCCAAAGATACATTATTTTAGCAAATTATTTCCTGCTTTTCCAGAAAATTATGAATCACAATTGGAAAAGGAAAAACATTTAATTCACTGGCTTTCAAGCCATTTTCTATTAAACCCTCAATTTTAACCTTCCAGAACTGTATGTGCAGATGTTGGTGCGAAAGTTTATGAATAACAGTACTTTCTGCATAATCTTCTATACCTATAATTGTATACGATGTAAAAACAGTGTCTGTTACTGCTTTCGAAACTACATCAAAGTCTACGATTTTATCTGTTTCCAAAAGCGGAAACTCATACAGATTATGCCAGATTCCTTTTGCCGTTCTTTTCTGAAGTATGGTATTTCCTAAAGCGTCTTCTACAATGAGATAATTAAAGAAACGATTGGTTACCTTAACTTTCTTAGACTTAACCGGCAAAACAGCTACCTTTTTCTTCTGTAATGCTGCACAGCTATCATTAAAGTCACAAACCGTACAATCAGGACTTTTAGGCACACATTGCAAAGCTCCGAACTCCATTATTGCCTGATTAAAAATAGCAGGGTTATCCTTTGGCATTAATTCATAAGCTAGTTCTGTAAACTCTTTTTTAGTTGCAGGCAAAGCAATATCAGATTCAATATCAAAATAACGAGAAAGTACTCTGAATACATTTCCATCCACTACAGGAACAGTCTCATTATAAGAAAAGGAGGCAATTGCTGCAGCCGTGTATTCTCCAACACCCTTTAATTTTAAAAGTTCTTTATAATTAGGAGGAAAAACACCGTTGAGCTCATTGGCAACATATTGAGCTGTTTTATGCAAATTTCGGGCACGCGAATAATAGCCTAACCCCTGCCAAAGTTTTAAAACCTGCTCTTCTGAAGCATTTGCCAAATCAAATACAGTAGGAAATTCCTTCGTAAAAGCAAAAAAGTAGGGTGTTCCTTGCGCAACTCGAGTCTGTTGCAACATAATTTCTGAGAGCCAAATATGGTATGGATTGGTCGTTTTACGCCATGGCAAATCACGTTTGTTTTGTAAATACCATTTTATCAACACGTTAGAAAAATTCATTGCAAAATACTTAGAATACAAAAGTAAATGTTTATGTAATTAAAATTTAACGATTTAGCTTGATTAATTATTTTTTTAATTCTTATATTTGCAAACTCAAAAAAATAGTACACCATTTATAAAATAAAATAGGAAAGAAAATGACGAAAGCAGATATCGTAGCGAAAATTTCGGAGAAACTAGGTCTTGAAAAAGGAGATGTTCAAGCAACAGTTGAAACTTTTATGGAAGAAGTTAAAACTTCACTAGAAACTGGAGACAATGTTTACCTAAGAGGTTTTGGAAGTTTTATTGTAAAAACAAGAGCTGAAAAAACTGGTAGAAACATTTCTAAGAACACCACTATCAAAATTCCAGCACACAATATTCCTGCGTTTAAACCTGCAAAAGTTTTTGTAGAAGGAGTAAAAACAAATAACGAAGCAAAGTAATACTATTAATTAATTATAAAATCGACACGATATGCCAAGTGGTAAAAAAAGAAAGAGACATAAGGTAGCTACTCACAAACGTAAAAAAAGAGCGAGAGCTAACCGTCACAAGAAGAAAAAGTAGTTTTAAACTACTTTTTTCTTTTTAAACGTTCATTGAAATTGAAAATTAGTATTCAGTCATCAGTATTTAGTGCTCAGTCCACTGATTACTTAAAACTGCAAACTGCCAGCTAGTTTTCCCCGGGTTCAATACCTGTTAAAAATATTGTTTAATCCATCCTTACAATTAGGCCTTAAGCTATAAGCTTTAAGCTTTAAGCAATTTATTTTGCTTACTGCCTACTGCCTACTGCCTATTGCTAGAAAGTTCGGATAAAAATTTACAGTGTGAATAAAGAATTAATCATTAGATCTAGTTCTGAAGCCGTAGATTTTGCCTTATTAAAAGATGGAAAACTAATTGAATTACACAAAGAAGAAGAGAAAAGCAACTTTCAGGTTGGTGATATTTTTATTGCTAAAATCCGAAAACCAGTTGCCGGACTTAATGCTGCTTTTGTAAATGTAGGCTTCGAAAAAGACGCTTTTTTACATTATCATGACTTAGGTCCAAACTTAGCTTCCCAACTGAAATTCATAAAACTTGTAAGCGCAGGTAAAATAAAAGATTTCTCCCTAAAAACCTTTCAGTTTGAAAAAGAGATTGACAAAGATGGCATCATTACTGATATTTTAAGTGCCAATCAATCTGTTTTAGTTCAAGTTGTAAAAGAACCTATATCGACCAAAGGCCCAAGGATAAGCGCTGAGCTTTCATTGGCAGGAAGATTTATTGTTCTCGTTCCGTTTTCTGACCGTGTTTCTATTTCTCAAAAAATAGAAGATAAAAAGGAAAAGGATCGTCTAAAAAAACTTGTTCTATCGATCA
Organism: Flavobacterium tructae; assembly: GCF_002217475.1. Taxonomy (GTDB): domain Bacteria; phylum Bacteroidota; class Bacteroidia; order Flavobacteriales; family Flavobacteriaceae; genus Flavobacterium; species Flavobacterium tructae. Next base: position 569,299 of record NZ_MUHH01000017.1, on the reverse strand, counting down.
AACCTAAAGGATTTGGTGTTATTGTTCGCACAGTAGCCGAAGGCAAAAACGTAGCCGAATTAGAAAAAGATTTGCAGAACCTGCTTGGCAGATGGACTGCAATGTGTAAAAAATTACCAACTGCTCATCATCCCTCAAAAGTATTAGGAGAACTCAACAGAGCTTCTTCAATATTAAGAGACGTTTTCAACGATACCTTTAGTGGTATTCAAATAGATGATGAAGAGTTGTACCATCAAACGAAGGAATATCTGCAAGAAATTGCACCTTCAAAACAATCGATTGTTAAGTTTTATCAATCAAATGACACTCCAATTTTTGAGAAATACAATATAGAGAGACAAATCAAAACTTCTTTTGGAAGAACCGTCTCCATGAGTAAAGGTGCTTATCTTATTATCGAACACACTGAAGCTCTTCACGTTATAGACGTAAATAGCGGAAATCGTTCGAACAAAGCAACCAACCAGGAAGACACTGCCATGGAAGTGAATATGATTGCCGCCGCCGAAATTGCCAGACAACTTCGTTTGCGTGATATGGGCGGAATAATCGTAGTTGATTTTATCGATATGTCTAATCCAGAAAACAGGAAGGTTTTGTTCGACTTCTTGCGAGAAGAAATGAGCGACGATAAAGCAAAGCATAAAATCTTACCGCCTAGTAAATTTGGTTTAGTTCAGATTACCAGACAACGCGTAAGACCAGAAGTTAATATTAAAACCAGAGAAGAAGATCCAAACAATGAACATGGCGAAATTGAAGCGCCAATTTTAATCATTGATAAAATCTCATCTGATTTAGATAGAATTCTAAAAACCCACAAAAAAGTCGTGCTTAATGTACATCCGTTTGTGGCTGCATACCTCAGTAAAGGTTTTCCATCATTACGTTCAAAATGGTTTTTTGAACATAAGAAATGGGTGAAAATCATACCTCGTGACGCTTACACGTACTTAGAATACCATTTCTATGATAAAAAAGGAAATGTTATTTCAGAATAAAAAAACAAAAACCGCCTTTCGAAAGACTGGCGGTTTTTTTGTGCGCTTTTTTACGTATTCCCCAAAAAAACATTTTGGATACGACAGTCAGCCTGAGCGGAGTCGAAGGCTTTCTCATTAAAGAAGGGCTTCGACTTCACTCAGCCGGACACGTATACGCAATAATCTTGTAAAAATTTAGTAACGCTTAGATTTTAGCCTACTTAATGTTTCTTGTGAAATATTAAGGTAAGTTGCTACTATTCGATTGGATAAACGCTGAATAATTTGGGGATTTATACTCATTAGCTGTTTGTATCTTTCTGTTGCATCAAGAGTAAGGAAAGACATAAGTCTGTTGGTATTATTTACATATGCTTTTTCTAAATAATAACGATAGAACTTCTCCCAGGCCGGAATAACTTCCAATAGATAATAAAAATCGCTACTCGAAATGTATAGCAGTTCTGTTGGCTCTAACGCCTGAATAAATTCTAAAGACGGCTCGTTTGAAATAAAGCTGCACAATGCTGTTGCAAAATTATTTTCGAACGCTAAATATCGTGTTGCTTCCTGTCCATCTTCAGTAATAAAATAGATTCGCAAACAACCGGAACCAACAAAAAAACTTCGTTGGTTGGTTTGCCCATGAGCCACTAATAGTTCATTCTTTTCTGCGGTTGAAGATTTAAAGTAAGAAAGAATTACAACCAGCTCTTCCTCGGTAACCGTTATAATACTTTTGATATAATTTGCGAGCTGCTCTTTCATTTCTTAATTTCTTCTAATTGTAAACCTAAAAACACACTACAGATTAGGATCCTGCAGTTGTCTTTTCTGCTAGTTTTCTGGCATTTGGAATAATGATAAAGGCTGCAATATAGGCAACCGGCAGCATCACACTCCAAGCTTTCAGAAACTTTAAAAACCAATCTTCCCCAAATCCATAATTCCGCATTAACCCTACAAATGCCATAATTAATGTCATTGGAATTACGACAAACAATGTGTTGATGTACTTAAAATACTTTTTGTTCATTTTAAAATTTATTTAATATTAATTGAACACAAAGGTGTATAAACCCAAAAGTATAAAGTTTGATATAAATCAAAAAACACTTTTCAAACCAGAATTAGATTCTTTATAAAAATCTTATTCCCTCACAATCTCAATTTTCCGTCTGATTTCATTGCCGGAAGCATCTACTACTGTGATATAATGCGTTCCCGAAGTTGGCGTAACCGGTAATTCGTGAAACGTTTTTGTGGTGGCTTTATAAACGTCATCTACGTACCAAAAAAGCTCTTTCTCTCTTTCGGAATAGGCTACTTTTAAAATCACAGGCTGAACCTTGCTATTAAAATCTTTGGTTAAATAAATTTTACCGTTGGTTTTGGGATAGATAAAATCCATTGTTGTGGTTTGTGTACCCTGACAGCCTTCTTTAAACGGAGGCAAAGGCAAGTACTCAATATGCTGACTCTTGTAATACCATGCCATAACCGGAGGTAAAACAAACCAGTTTTTTGTCACAATATTATCAATACTCTCACAACTGCTGTTTACCTGAAATTGTCCGGTTGTATCGAGATGAACCGTTTTGTGATACGGACAAACACTGGTTGATTTCCCTTTTTTGGGAACCCATTGCTTTATTTTCGGACAGCCGTCTTTGGCCAAATAGCCGCTTAAACGACAAACCTCAACTTCTTCTAAATCTTTATAAGGTGTTTGAAACCATCTTTGTCTTGGCAGTAAATTAAAAACATCAAACAAAATCGGTGCGGCACTTGTAACTCCTGTTAAAGTAGGTCTACCCTCACCTGTTGCATTCCCAACCCAGATTCCCACCACATATCTTGAATTTGTACCAATTGCCCAAGCATCACGATTACCAAAACTGGTTCCGGTTTTCCACGCAATTTTAAGAGAGCTGTCGTAAAACTTCCAGGCTTCATCTCCTTCCGGCCTGTTGACCTCTTCCATGGCATTGTAAGCTGCCCAAATTGATCCGGCACCCAAGATGTTCTTCTGATCACTTTCTGATCCAAAATCGGGTTCAAAATTGCTCTTATAATTTAATTCCGTAAATTCATTCGTTCGGTATTGTGCCTGATTCTTAACATAATAATTTAATGTGGAAGACAGATTTGCATACGTTCGGCACAAATCCCACAAATTACTTTCGGCCCCTCCTAAAATAAGGGACAATCCGTAATGATCGGGTGTTTTATTGATATCCTTCAATTTAAACTTTTGCAATTCCTCATAAAATTTATTCACGCCAAACTCCTGCAGCATCAAAACTGAAGGGATATTGAGAGAGCGCGACAAAGCCCGATGTGCCGGAACCGCTCCGTCAAAGGTCAGATTGAAGTTTTGCGGAGTGTAACCTGCAATCTGTGTTGGAATATCGGCAACTAAAGTATTCGGCAGTAATTCACCATCGTCCAGCATTCCGGCATATAAAAGAGGTTTCAAGATACTCCCGGTACTTCTGGGCGCATCGATAATATCAACATCTTTTTGATGGTCTTTATCGGTTGGAGCATTCCCCACGTAACTGATTACATTTCGATTGGAAACATCAATGACCAGAATAGCCAGATTGTGCACTTCATTCTGCTTGTATTGATTGTAATAGTATCTGGCAATTTGATTGACTCTGTTTTGCAGCGCATAATCAATCGTAGTTTTTACCCTTGTTCCTTCCTGATCTTTAGCGGCTCTTTGCAATAAATGAGGGGCTATCTGAGGCAAATCGTACGGTTTTTGAGGCAACGGTTCTTCAATGGCAAGTTCATACGTTTGCTGATCAATTACACCTTCTTTATGCAATTTAAGGAGAAGTCGGTTTCGCTTGTTTAATAATTTGATTTGATTTTTTCCAGGATAAATCAGACTCGGTGCATTGGGTAAAACAGCAAGTGTAGCATTTTCTGCCCACGACAATTGATTGGACTGCACGCCAAAATAACGCCACGAAGCCATTTCGAGCCCGACAACATTTCCTCCAAACGGAGCATGGGCCGCGTACAATTCGAGAATTTCATCTTTAGAATATCCCAATTCCAATCGCGTGGCGAGAATCATTTCGATCAATTTTTCAAAATAGGTTCTTCCTTTTCCTTTTCGGGACAATCGGATGACTTGTTGCGTCAGTGTGCTTCCGCCCCGAACTACTTTTCCAGCTTTTTGGTTTTGTTTGATGGCATTTACCATCGCAACCGGATTAAAACCGGGGTGTTTATAGAAATACTCGTCTTCAAAATAAACAATACATTTCTTGAATTTATCCGGTACACTGTCCTGCGCCGGAAAACGCCATTGTCCGTCAGGAGCGATTTTAGCTCCCAGCAGTTCTCCTTCTTTACTTTCGATAACCGTTGAGTACGGCTCTTTAAACAATGTTCGGGGAATGGAGAAATAATAAATCAGCAAGAGCACAAATGCAATTGCTGATTTTATTTTATTCTTTTTAATCCAATTTATAATGCGTTGTGAAAACGCGATAAGTTTATTTTTCAACGTAATATTTATTTAACCGCGAAGTCGCTACGTTATTCGCTAAGTCCGCAATGTTTTTTTGCTCGCAGATTCCGCAGATTTTGCAGATTTTATTTTATTTGCCTGATCTGTAAAATCTGCGTGAAACTATATTTTACTACAAATTACGTAAAGTTTATTAGCCACAGATTATACAGATTAAAAAGATTATTTTCTTTCGCTACGACTCAAGCGATAGCGAACAGGCGAAGCAATTCACGAACTGAATCAATTTAAATTCTTGAATTCGTGGCAAACAAATCTGTATTAATCTTCATAATCTGTGTCCCATATTTTTATTTCACAACCTCAACCCAGAATCCTTTTGTTCGGGCCAGGAAGGTGTTATCGTACATCGCTTCGCACTGCAATCCCGGTAAATAATAATTCCCTAAATAGGATGCATTTAACAGGATTCTGAATACTTTGGTTTCTCTGGATTTCATTCCAAAATAGAAGTTGGTTCTGTCGTCGCGAATATCAATATAGTCTGCAATATTATTGGTTGCATCACCGTAGTCTGTGAAACGGGTATTTACGATTTCAAATCCTGAAGGCAAGATTTGTGACAGTGCCACATTCTGAACGCTTTCATTTCTTTGGTTTCTAACCGTAACTTCTGCAACAAATTCAGTTCCCTGACTGATTTTCGAAACATTAATAACACTTCCTTTTCTGTTTTTGAAAACAATATTCGCAGAAACATCACTCTGAATTGCATTTTCCTGTCCGATTGGTAATATTCCGGTATTTAAAACTCTAACGTAAACCGTGTTGTTTTTAAGATTCTTCAGGACAACACTATTGGCACCCGTCTGAACTGTTAAACTTCTGTCGGCAATTGTTTTTTGTGTATTTATGGTTTCGCCTTTTCCATTTTTACTGAATTGAAGATTAATTCCTTTAGGTCCGTTGCTCGCAGCAAATTTAGACATGGCATACAGGCAATAAGCAGTTGTTTGCGTACTCATCCATTGGTTGGTCGACATTTCTTTAGCCAGCTTAGAAGCCATAGTGAATGCTTTTTGGTTTTGTCCTAAAAGCAGCATCGTTTCTAAAGCCATCGCTCTGTTTCTCTCGCTTGATCCATAATAGTAATAATTGTACTCACTGGACTCGTTGTCAATACTGGTGCGTAATAATAAATTTTGCCCTGCCGATTTTTGTCCGGCTAAAACATAAGCAGCAGCCAGACGAAGCCTACTTTCGTTTGAAATGCCTTTTGTTTCGCGCAATCTGTTCATCGAAGACAAATCGGCATTGCCTGCCAGCGCCAACGTATACAATCGGTAAGCCTGAGCAAGATCATTACCGTATTTAGGTTCAAAACGCCATTGTTTGGCTTCTCTTTGCTGATAAGAAATCCATTTTGATTTGAAGTTAATCGGTAAAACATACCCTTTTTTCTCTGCTTCAATCAGGAAATGCCCAGCATAAGAAGAGCCCCAATCATCGGCAGTGGTACTTCCCTGCCAATACGTTAAGCCGCCTGATGGCAATTGAAAACTTCCTAACTTGCTAATTCCGGCCGTTATATTCTTTTGAATGATTCCTTTTCGGGTATTGTCCAAATCAACAATATCACTTAAAAATAACTGTGGAAAAACAGACGAAGTAGTTTGCTCTACACAGCCATGCGGATACTGAATAAGATATTGCAGTCTTCCGTTGAGATTGATCGTTGGCATTGATGAAACTTCCAGTCTGGCTTTATTGCTTCCGGAAACTCCAAAAGTTTTCCAGGTAATGGTTTTACTGCTGTTTGGAGGTAGAACAACATCCGTATATGTATTTGTAACCGGATTAGGATTGGTCATATCGATCTCTACATCATATACTGACTTCTCTTTTCCTGATGTTGCAATTACCTGTACTTTTCCAATACCCGCAGCAGAACCTACTACCAGATTAAAATAAGCCATTTTTTCGTCAGGTTGGGCAAAACTCAGACTTTGAGCAGCACTTCCCATTACTTTTAATCCGCCGCTTGTTCTAAGCTGAATCGTTACCTTCTTAATATTCTTTTCGGTAGCAAAAACGGTTACCGGAATAGTTACTTTTTCTGAAGGTGATATTTTTCGAGGTAATGAAGCCAATACCATCAACGGACTTTTAACCGGTGTTGCTTTTTCGACACTTCCGTAAGCGCTTGTATTGGCGTCACCAGCAACGACCATCGTACGAACGGAACCTATGTATTTAGGCAATTTCAGCTGATGTGCTTGCGTTTGACCTTTTTCTAATTTGAATGGTCCGTAGTACAACACTACTGGTTTAAATCGGTTGGCTTTTTTAGCTTTACCGCCACCTAAGTCCTGATCTCCACCAATACTGAAAATTTGATTTATTTTTCCTCCGTATGCCCCAATTACATCATCATAAATATCCCAGGTTTTAACTCCTAAGGCTTCACGAACATAAAAACTGTCCCAGGCATTTGGTGTTTTAAAACGGGTTAAGTCTAAAAGTCCTTCATCTACAACTGCAATAGTGTACGTCATTTCTTTTCCGGTTTTCTCTCCCACTTTTACGGTAAAAGTCTGCTCCGGTTTTAAAACATCCGGCATGGAGAGTGTTGGCGCCAGAATGGTATTTTTATCCACCACTTCTATCGGAACGATTCCATACATACGAATAGGTGAATCGTTTTTAGTTGAAGCATGCGGCTGCAAGAGTGTGATGTTAAAATACACGTTTGGTGCCATTGCTGCCGTAATCGGAATTTCGACTTTAGTTTCTCCCTGTTTTGTTTTGGCCCAGATGGTCTGCACCACTTTTGAACCGTTTTCGATCGAAATCAAAGCGCGGCCTCCTTCACTGGAAGGAAAAGATATCTGTGCTTTTTCGCCTACAGCATAATTTTTCTTATCGGTAGAGAATACCAGCATATTGGCTGTAGATGCATCTCTGTTGCGGGTTTTTCCAGACCAGATTGGCCAGTCAATATTTACGGTTAAAGCAGTGGCGTGTCCGTCTGTGTGATCGGCAACACGTATCAAATAGCGTCCCCATTCTTCATCGGTTAAAGAAAACTGAATACTTCCTTTTCCGTTGGAATCTGTATTGATCACAAAAGATTTATAAGAAGTGGTCGCATCCGATGAGTTGTAATTTGAAAGATTATCACTGGAAGCGTCCCACCACCAGCGCCAATCTACTTTATACACTTTTACCTCGAGATTTTTCACAGATTTTGGTCTTCCATTTTCATCGACAGTAACAATATCAAAACGGTTGTTTGTTCTGGTTTCCAGCATTCCATATTTATTAGGTTCCGGTGCTTTTATCCCAACATAAGTTTTGTAGGGTGAATAAGTCGTCGAAATAACATCCGTACTAAAATCACCTCCTTCTTCATATACTTTTGTAATGAAGGCGGCACGCAACATACCGGGAGCCTGCCCTTGTAGTTTTGGGTGGATATCCACCGATGCTTTTCCGTTCTCATTTAATTTTCCGGAGAAAATATTAATTTCTTCTGAACTAAACTGACGCACCAAATCGTCAAAATTAAACTTCTCATATCCTTTAAATGTAGTCGTCTGCTGTGAAAATTTTGCCTGCATTTCTACATTCAGATTTTTTGCAATGGCACCATGAAGCCAGGTCACTTCAAGTGTACTGGTGTTTGGATAAGAGGATGATAGTGTTTTTCTGGAGAAATTATTTTTAATTTTTAAACGATTCGGTTTAATCGTTTCGATTTTAATGCTTTTGTAAAACTTAGCACCACCCACACTTATCATTGCTTCCCAATTTCCTGTTGGCGCGTCGGCACTTGTTGGAACGATAAAACTGTAATGATTCAGGTCGTTTGTTTTCTGAATCGTCTGATAAGTTGTTTTACCATTCGGATCGTTTAATCTAAATTTAATCGGGTGTGATTTTGGAAGTTTATTCGACGCATCGTTTAAGATAAAGGACAAATACACGTTATCTCCCGGACGCCAAACACCGCGCTCACCGTAGATAAATCCTTTTAAGCCTTTTTGCAAAGTTTCACCTGCAACATCAAAATTACTTACCGATAACGAATAACCGTCATCCAACTTCACATAAGTAGACTGATCTCCTAAAGTAACAATAGCAAAGTAAGCAAACTTATTGAGCTGAAACGTAGCAATTCCTTCACTGCTTGTTGCAGCAGTTGCAATTTTTTGCTGTTGAAAGGTGTACAGATCCACTCTCGCATTTGAAACCGGCTCTGTGGTTACAATATTATTGACCGCAAAGAGATATGATTTATTTTCGCCTCTTTTGGCAATAACCCCTAAGTCAGTTGCTAAGATATTTGTCGCAATTCTGGCATTGTAGTAGTAAGATCCTGTACAAGGATCCTGACTTTCTCTCCAGTCGTAATCGTCATAATAGTAATCATCATACGAATTGCCACTGTAGTTAACATCATTTTCATCTACTTCCTCCTCCTCTTCCTCCGAACTCTCTTCGGAGGTTTCACATTTATAAAGCGAATATTTCTTTTTGTAAACAAATTCTACACGGTAAATTGCCCCTGGTTCCGGCGTAATGATTTTAGATAAATCGAGAGCAAAGGTGTTCCACTTAGCCGGATTTATCAGTTTGCTTTCGACTAAATTCAGTGTGGTTTTGGCTATGGGTTGTGCCACTTTCTTGAGATTCTGACTTCCGTTCAGTTCATTATACTGCAAAAACTGAAGAATATTGTTCTTGTAAATCTTATACACCTTTACATCAACTGCACTTAGATTAACTGCTTCAAAATTCAATTTCAGGTTGTTTGAACTTGGCAGAATCGTTCCGTTTTTAACGAATCGAACGTTAGGTTTTATTTGGTCAAAATTGATTTTCTCGGTATAATTGGCGTCCATCTTTTTGCCGTACTGACTTTCAATTCCCTGAAAAACTTCGAGTAACAATTCTCCCGATAAAACTGGTTCCGGTTCCTGAGTCTCTTCCTCGTTCTGAACCACTACCACAGCACTACTATCCGTAACAACTGCCGCAGAATCAACTACAACTGCTGACGAATCAACTGCCAACTCTGCACTTTCTTCTGCCACTGCCGGAACTTCTTTTTTCTCCGGAGCTGTATTGCTAAAATATACTTTCAGGACATTCCCCTGAGTCGAAAATTTTAAATTGTTTGTATTCTGAATAGAGACCAATCCTTTAAAATCCTGCCCTTTTTCCAAAGGTTCCGAGAAATTAATTAAAAGGGACTGATTGTTCCCTTCCGGAATATCGACTTTTACAATTTTAAATTCATTCACACCTGTAATTGGATAATCCAGTTGCCCTTTCTGCTCAATATCAAAATCACTTCCGTCGTATGCGATTTCCAGATTCGAAGCTTCTAAAAACCGTTGAATACTATCAATTTTGAAACGGAATTCTTTAGCTGTTCCTGTTTGTTTCTCAAATTTAATTTTAACCTCTTTCCCGTTCTGATGAGCCGTAACTAACTTTTTAGCTGTTTCAACATCCATATTATCAGCCGTTTTTAAAACGCAGTTCAGATACTGGTAATCTTTACTATACGATTGAATATCCTCAGTATTAATAGTAAAATCCTGTTTGATGGTTTTAACGGTAAAGTTGAACTTTGAAAGTTCCTTCTCTTTTTCCTTTGGAATGGTGATCAGCTTATCTAAGTTTAAAGTCACCTGATATTCTGTTCCTGCTTCCAGTTTTTTCTCCGGGATAAAAGCAATCGTATTGGTGGAGAGTGCTACTACTTTTCCGTGTACATTTGGCGAGATATCAAATAAATCGTCGTCTAATTCCTGATTCACTTTCCATTCTTTTTTATCAAAAGCCAAAACAACTCTAATATCAGATTCCGAAGAGACGATACCTCCCGTAAAACTAACAATGTACTCTTTGAATAATGAAAAATCGGAATTGAAATCGGCAGCTGATTTGCGGCCACAGGATTGAAAAATAAAAAACGTACAAAACACGAGAAATAGTCCTTTTACTTTCACTTTTATTTAGAATTACAGGTTTACGAATTTGGAAATTGACAGTGTACTTTAGCTTTTACGCTATATAAATAAACTAGTGGTTTGTCAATTATATTGCATAAATATAATGTATTTTTCTAAATCTTTTAAGAGGAAAATTCAGTAGATTGAATTATTTAACTTTTGTTGAAAATTCAAAAAAGGTTATTACAAAAACACTATATTTCGTATATCTTAATACATAAAAAATGTCTCGTAACTCTAACAATTATTCTACGGAAAATGAATTTATCATTAAAAACAAAAATATCATTGTATATCTGTTGGGGATAATTTCATTTTTGATTTTAATTACTTTTGCAGACTATTATGTTTTTCCCTCTTCAAAAACTAATGATAAAATAACTCAATACTTTGTTCGAACTTCAGGAAAATCCAGACAAAAAGTTTCTTATCATTATTTTACACAAAAGGGATTTACTTTTTCTACTACAAAAGAATATATTGAAGAAAATAATATTGAAATTGAAACTTCCTTAATATTTAAATTTATAACAAAAATAAAATCCAAAACAAGAAATTACACCAATCTTCTTTCAAGCGGCTTAAGTATTAATGGGATTCAATTCTACACTTGTCTTATTCTCCTTATTTCAATAGGGATAAGTACAAAAATACTACTTTCAAAAAAAGGCTTCTCAGAAAATACATTTTATAATATCATCTGCTTTAATTGCTTTATGATATTTATATGTGTCTATCTGGGAGGATATTTATTCTAATTATTTCCTTCTCTCTACAAAAAAGCGTTTCATTAAATCCGCAGCTTCATTGGCCATCACTCCGGAAACCACAGTTGTTTTGGGGTGTAATTGGGTCCCCATGGTTATGAAACCCCGATGTTCATCGCGAGCACCAAAAACAATTTTTGAAATCTGACTCCAATACAAAGCCCCTGCACACATTTGGCAAGGTTCAAGGGTAACATATAACGTACAGTCTTTGAGGTATTTTCCACCTAAGAAATTGGCAGCAGCTGTTATCGCCTGCATTTCGGCATGAGCCGTAACGTCATTTAATAATTCGGTTAGATTATGGCTTCTTGCAATAATTTTATCGGCAACTACAATGATTGCTCCAACAGGAATTTCGCCTTTTTCAAAAGCCATTTCAGCTTCCTGCAAAGCTTTTTTCATAAAATACTCGTCGGTGAAAGGATTTATCATAAGTGCAAAAATAGTTTTTTTTGAAATAATTTCCCCTGAGTTAATGTCAGGAAATCGCTAATCAAAACTTAGCTTTTTCTGTAGAAGTTAGTTCAATAAAATTAATCGCCTCATAAATAGCAGTTTTTTGAGGCAATTAACGTTATTAATTGCCTCGTTTCTATGAAACTCCCCTATTAAAAGTTCGTGCTAAACATTCAAAAAACAATAATTAAATTTAAAACCGTAAATTTGCTTTTTACCTTACAATGAAAAGTAACTTACTCTCCAACATATACAATCCCGCTGATTTACGCTTATTAACTGAAGCGCAGCTTTCTCAGGTTGCACAGGAATTACGCGATTTTATTATTGATGTTGTTTCGGTTAAAGAAGGGCATTTAGGTTCCAGTCTGGGTGTAATCGAATTGACCATTGCACTTCATTATGTGTTTAATACTCCTGACGATTTATTGGTTTGGGATGTTGGACATCAGGCTTACGGACATAAAATCTTAACCGAAAGAAGGGAAATTTTTCATACCAACAGACAGCTTGAAGGTATTTCCGGTTTTCCAAAAAGAAGCGAAAGTGTTTATGATACCTTTGGCGTGGGACACTCGTCGACTTCTATTTCGGCGGCGCTTGGAATGGCCATTGCTTCAAAACTTAAGGGCGATTACGACAAACAGCATATAGCCGTAATTGGTGATGCGTCGATTGCTTCAGGAATGGCTTTTGAAGGTTTAAATCATGCCGGGGTTACAGATGCTAATCTTTTGGTGATTCTAAACGATAATGCTATCGGGATTGACCCAAGCGTAGGGGCTTTAAAAAAATATTTAACAGCTGTTAAAAACGGGAAAAATCCGAAACAGAATAACATCATCAAGTCGTTAAACTTCGATTATTCGGGACCAATTGACGGTCATGATCTTCCTGCCTTAATCAAAGAACTCAATCGTTTAAAGAAGATAAAAGGGCCTAAATTTCTACATATTGTAACCACAAAAGGAAAAGGTTTACAGCAGGCAGAAGAAAATCAGGTAAAATATCATGCTCCGGGAAAATTTGATGCTTCAACCGGAGAACTTTATTCTAAATCAGAAGAAAATTTACCTCCTAAATATCAGGATGTTTTTGGTCTGACGATCTTAGATTTAGCCAAAAAGAACGAAAAAATCATCGGAATCACTCCGGCAATGCCATCCGGAAGTTCTCTTAAATTTATGATGGATGAGATTCCCGAACGCGCTTTTGACGTGGGAATAGCCGAACAGCATGCGGTAACACTTGCTGCAGGAATGGTTACGCAGGGAATGACGGTCTACTGCAATATTTATTCGACTTTTTTACAGCGTGCTTACGATCAGGTCATTCACGATGTTGCACTGCAAAACTTACCCGTTATCTTTTGTCTGGATCGTGCAGGCTTGGTAGGCGAAGACGGTGCGACACATCATGGCCTTTTTGATATTGCTTATTTACGTGCGATTCCGAACCTGATTATTTACGCTCCCCTCAATGAAATTGCCCTGCAGAATATTTTATATACAGCACAATTGGGATTAAATCATCCCATCGCCATTCGATATCCAAGAGGCCGCGGCGTTATATCAAATTGGGAAGTAGAAAATTTCGGACATTATAAAAAAATTGAAATTGGCCCTGCAACCTGCTTAAAAAAAGGAACAAAAACAGCCGTTTTGTCTACCGGAACAATTGGAAATAATGTGATCGAAGCAATAAATGAATCTTACAATTCCGTAACCATTGCCCACTACGATTTTCCTTTCATTAAACCGCTAGACACCAATACCTTAATCAATATTTTCACAAGTTTTGAGAGAATAATTACAGTCGAAGACGGTACTGTAAACGGTGGTTTTGGAAGCGCCATTTTAGAGTTTGCAGCCTCACATAATTTCAAAAATACCATCGAAGTTTTGGGTATTCCGGACACGTTTATAGAGCATGGAACGGTTAATCAGTTACAACAATTGTGTAAAATTGACGTTAAAAGTTTAATAAATCTTTTTTCAAACGATACAAAATAATTATTTTGCGCTGTCAAAAAATAAAATCACAATGAAATTATTGCGTTCTACCCTTTTGCTTTTGCTGCTTTTGTGTACTTCAAATAACTTTGCTCAAATTATACAAACGACTTTGGATCCTGGCGAATTACCTGCACCTCCATCAAACTGGACCAAAAAAAATCAACTGGGCTTTGACATTTCCGAAATTGCTTTTGTGAACTGGAGTGCGGGGGGAACAAGTTCGATCTCCGGACTTTTTAAAGGTGAATTTAACCGAACTTATATTAGAGGAAATCACAAATGGGCCAATGAGCTTATTATAAAATACGGTTTAAACCAGCAAGACGGTACTGAACTCCGAAAAACTGATGATGCTTTTCTATTCAATTCGACTTACGGCTTTAGAAAAGATACAATCTCAAATTGGTACTACTCGGCCAAATTCAATTTCAATACTCAATTTACTGACGGATACAATTATCCTAACAAAGATGTTGCGATCTCCAGACCTTTTGCACCAGCTTATGTCTTTCTGGGAGCCGGAGCTGAAAATTCAGATAAAAAGAAAAACCGAACCTTATATTTCTCTCCAATAACCTTAAAAACTACCTTGGTTCTTGATCAGGCTTTAGCCAATCAGGGAGCTTTTGGTGTGCGAAAAGCGACTTACATAGTAGATCCAATGGACCCGAATTCTAAAATTTTGATTGAAAATGGGCAGAAGGTAAAAGCCGAATTTGGTATTCTGCTTACCGGATACATGAAAAGCGAAATTTACAAAAACATCTTCTACGAAAACCGATTGAGTTTGTATACCGATTATCTAAACAAATTCGGAAATGTCGATATCGATTATGATACCCGTCTGGATCTTGTGGTAAATGCTTATGTAAAAGCAAATATTGGTGTACATCTGGTGTATGATGATGATATCAAAACCAAAAAAGACTTTTTTGATCCTGCTACCGGAACAACTTCACAAGTTAACAACGGACCAAGAGCCCAGCTAAGACAAGTCTTAGGCGTGGGTCTCGTATATGCTTTTCAATAAAATATTAAACATTGGAGTAATTCATTTTAACACATAGAATCCATGTATCTATGTGTTACATTTTCTTGTCAATTACACTTTACGACTTAGCGTGTTATTTGTTTTTTCTGCCATTTATAGTTTCAAACAACTCTAGTGCATTCCCGTCTGTTAGCAAAGAAACGTAATGACAGATATGCAGCAAACGTTCGTATAAATTGGTTTTCTCTAAGTGATGTTTTTCAGGCAGCATTTTCAAAAGCAATTTATCGTAGTTTGAAGCAGTTCCTTCGTATTTATTGTTGAAAGCAGTTATAAATTTATCCAACAGGGTCTGAATAATCTGATAGCCTACAATTTCTTTTTCAACGACCTCGCGGCTTTGGTAGATTTTATCGACACTTAGTTTGATAATATCATCCATCTGCGCTTTGTATTTACTCTTATCTGTTAAAGCAAAAGGAAATTTCCCGGCCAAAATAGCTTCTTCATTTTCAACAAAAACATTTACAGCATCATTTATCAATGTTCCGATAGCCAAAGCACGTAAATAACTAATTCGGTCTTCTTTTGTTGTTAAAGTCTTGTATTTAGCTACTCCGATGTTATCTTTCACCAGTTTGATTAAGTATTCTAAGGCATAATCTTCTGAAACCAATCCCAGATTTATACCGTCTTCAAAGTCAATAATGGTATAGCAGATATCATCGGCTGCCTCCACCAAATAGGCCAAGGGATGTCTTTCGAAACCAATATCGTCTCCTGTTTTATTGACAATCATGCCCATATCATTAGCAACTTCTTCAAAAAAAGATTTGTCGGTCTGAAAGAAACCGTATTTTTTGTCAGCGATATTTTGGGTAGGCTTTTTAGGCAAACTTTCTTTAGGATATTTCATAAAAGCGCCAAGGGTAGCATAGGAAATTCGAAGTCCTCCCTCAATTCCCGGACGACTTGCCGTAAGCACCGAAAATCCATTGGCATTTCCCTCGAAATCAATCAGATCCTGCCACTGTTTTGGGGTTAACTGATCTTTGTACTTTAAACCGTTTCCTATCGAAAAATACTCTCCAATTGCTTTTTCTCCTGAATGTCCAAAGGGAGGGTTTCCTATATCATGCGCCAGAGAAGCCGCAGCTACTATAGCGCCAAAATCGTTCATATGATACCCGTGAACTTCTTTTAGATGAGGATATTTTTCGATGATTTTTTTTCCAACCAAACGCCCTAGTGAACGTCCGACTACCGAAACTTCTAAACTGTGTGTCAATCTGGTATGCACAAAATCGGTTTTCGAAAGCGGAATAACTTGTGTTTTATCCTGTAAAGAGCGAAATGCCGCCGAAAAGATTATTCTGTCATAATCAACTTCAAAACCCAAGCGGGTATCGTCCTGTTCTACACGTAATCTTTTGCTGGTATCGCCTTGGCGTTTGAGTGATAAAAGTTGTTCCCAGTTCATTTTCAAATTTAGATTTCTGATTTTAGATTTTAGATTTTCCGATCTAAACGTCAAAAATACGTTTTATTTTAGGATTTAATAGAATAAAAGAGGCCACAGATTAATTTGATTTAAAAGATTAAATTCTTTATTCGCCACGAATTCACGAATTAATCTAAACGAAATAATTAATGGAATCTGTGGCAAAAAAACTAACCGCAATGATTTGCGATAATTCGTAAAATTTGTGGCAAAAAGTCTAAAAATCGATTATAAAAAATCATTATAATCTGTGTAATCTGTGGCAAAACCAAAACTCCAGCATCAAAACTCCAGCGCAGTACTGTGTTTGATTTCTCCCATTACAAAAATACTGTTGGTATTACCGATGTTTTCAATCGTTGACAATTTGTTCATCACAAAATCCTGGTAACTGGCCATATCCTGAACCAGAATCTTGAGCATAAAATCATAATCCCCGGCGATATTATAACATTCTATAATTTCGGGAAGAGCTACAATATCTTTTACAAAATTGCTCCCTACATTTCTGGCATGCTCTTTTAAACGCACATTACAAAAAACCGTCATTCCGCGATTCATCTTTTTCTTGTCCAGCAACGCTACATATTTAGTGATATATCCGTCACGTTCCAGTCTTTTTATACGCTCATAAACGGGAGTTACGGTTAAAAATAATTTACTGGCGAGGTCCTTTGTATTGATGTTAGAGTTTTCCTGAAGGTATTTCAGTATCAATAAATCGGTTTTATCTAAGTCTTCCATAGTTTTTTTTACGGCTAAAGTTATTCTTACAATAAATAATCAGTAATATAATCTTCAAAATGTCTTTTTTAAAACACATTTTACTGAAATAATCTTCAAATATAAGTTATAAAAACCAATACAATACATTTGTACCGTAAAAAATACTGAATCAAAAATGAAAACAAACAACTTAGGATACCCAAGAATTGGTAGCAACAGAGAACTAAAAAAAGCCAGTGAGTTGTACTGGGCAGGGAAAATTTCTGCAGATGAATTAATCGAAACCGGAAAAGACATTCGTCGAAAAAACTGGCAGTTACAAGCTGAAGCCGGAGTAGATTTGATTCCGTCTAATGATTTTTCGTTTTATGATCAGGTTTTGGATCTAACGCTTACGGTTGGTGCAATTCCGGAACGTTACCACGAACTGGCAAAAACAAACACTTCAATCGATTTGTACTTTGCTATGGCAAGAGGTGCACAAAAAGACGGTCAGGATGTTGTAGCTATGGAAATGACCAAATGGTTCGATACCAACTACCATTATATTGTTCCTGAGTTCACAAAGAATCAAAAATTTGAATTGTTTTCGGAGAAGATTATCAATGAATTTAAGGAAGCAAATGCCTTGCAAATTGCTACAAAACCTGTGTTAATAGGACCTGTTTCCTATTTGCTTTTAGGAAAAGAAAAAGAAGAAGGTTTTCACCGCATTGATCTTATCGACAAACTGCTTCCTGTGTATTTTGAGATTTTCGAAAAACTACAAGAAGAGGGTGCTGAGTATATTCAGCTCGACGAACCTTTCCTGGCGTTAAACTTAACAGATAAGGAAAGAAGCACCTTCACAAAAGTATACCACGAAATCCACCAAAATTTCCCTAAAATTAAAATCGTTTTGGCGAACTATTTTGATTGTTTTGGAGAAAATCTGGCCACAGCATTAGCTCTTCCGGTGGATACTTTTCATTTGGATTTAGTGCGCTGCCCTTCTCAATTAGATGATATTTTAGAATCAGGTCAATTAGCTCCTACCGCGAATCTTTCCTTAGGTGTGATTGACGGAAGAAACATCTGGAAAAATGATTTCAGAAATTCTCTGGAACTAATCAAAAAAGCTACTGCTGCTTTGGGAGAAAACAGAATTCTGGTTGCCCCATCCTGCTCATTAATTCACAGTCCGTGTGATTTAGATTTAGAAACCAATGATACAACACTGACTCCTGAAATCAAGCAATGGCTTGCTTTTGCCAAACAAAAAATCAATGAAGTCGTTTTATTGAAACAATTCGCTTCTAATGAAATTGACGTTAAAAACTCTGTTGATTATGAACAAAATGTGATTGCCAACAACAACCGTAAAACATCAGCATTAATTCATAATGACGAAGTGAAAACGCGTGTTGCCGGAATTACAGCTTCGGATGACCAACGTAAAAGCACTTTTGCTGTTCGAAGAAAAAGTCAGATTGAAGCTTTAAACCTGCCTTTATTCCCGACCACCACCATTGGATCTTTTCCTCAAACTGCTGAAGTGAGAAGCTGGAGAGCGAAATTTAAAAAAGGAGAATTAACAACAGAACAATACAACGATTTAATCGAAAAAGAAACGGAAGCTACGATTCGTTTTCAGGAAGAAACAGGAATTGACGTTCTGGTTCACGGAGAATTCGAGCGTAATGACATGGTGGAATACTTTGGAGAACAATTGTCCGGTTTTACTTTTACAAAAAATGGCTGGGTACAGAGTTACGGAAGCCGTTGCGTGAAACCTCCCGTTATTTACGGCGATGTTTCAAGACCAAACCCTATGACGGTAAAATGGTCGCAATACGCACAATCTCTGACTCCAAAATGGGTAAAAGGAATGCTTACCGGACCGGTTACTATTTTGCAATGGTCTTTTGTACGTAACGATCAGCCTCGTTCCGTGACCTGTACGCAGATTGCTTTAGCCATTCGTGATGAAGTTGTTGATCTGGAAAAAGCCGGAATCAAAATCATTCAGATTGACGAGCCTGCCATTCGCGAAGGTCTTCCTTTACGAAAAGAGGAATGGGCCAATTACCTGGACTGGGCTGTAAAAGCATTCCGTATTTCTGCAAGTGGTGTTAACGACGATACGCAAATTCACACCCACATGTGCTACAGCGAATTCAACGATATTATTCAAAATATTGCCGATATGGATGCCGACGTGATCACGATTGAATGCTCGCGCTCGCAAATGGAACTTTTAGATGCTTTTGCCAACTTTAAATATCCAAACGAAATTGGACCGGGAGTTTATGACATTCACTCTCCACGTGTCCCTTCAAGTACCGAAATGGTTCATTTGTTAGAAAAAGCAGCTGCGGTTATTCCTGCGGATCAATTGTGGGTGAATCCTGATTGCGGCTTAAAAACCCGTCATTGGGACGAAACCAAAAAGGCTTTGATCGAGATGGTTAACGCAGCCCAGGAAATGAGAGCAGCTGTTGAAAACACCGCTACTTTTTAATTTTATTTGAATATATTTTGTTTTTTTACTGCCAACTGGCGAAGCCGAAACTCTTGTAGTTTTGATTTTTTTCGACTTCGCTATGGTTGGCATTTTTTTTTAGCAGCAGAAGATTTTTTTTCAAAAGACCTTCAGTCCCGCTATCCGTTATATCTTTTATGGCGAACCCCGCCACAAAAGGATATCACTTCTATCGGGGCTAAACGATAAATTTTACTTTTCATAAGCCACTAGTACAAAAAAAAGCGCTCCAATTGGAGCGCTTTCCTATTTAGATCAAGATCTAAAACTAGAAGTTTTTAGAAATTCCCATAGAAAATGCATTTCCAAAAGTAAAATTGAATCTTTTTCTACTATCACCAGCGCCGTTATTTTCATCATAATTTAAAGTGTCATACTTTAAACCTCCTATATTGAAATTCAGACCAAATCCTTTACCAATATTTATTAGCAGTGCTGGTGTTACACCAATATAAAACCCATCTCCTTTATTAACTGTAACTGTATTCGTAAAATTATTTTCATACGTTTCTTTTCGCTTTTGAAAACCTGCTCCTAAATCTGCATAAACAGAAAAAATTTCACTTAATGGTTTAGAATATCTCAAAAAACCTCCTGTAGACAGGGTTTGATCTTTGTATTCAGAATTATTATTCCCTTGTTTAGTTGCTGAAATTCCAACCTCAATACCTGCTGTCCAGTTTTCATGAAATTGATACCCTACTTTTGGCGCAAAACCAAAATAATGGTTTTTGTTATCAGACCCCAATTCTGATACAGTTTCTGAATTGTAATAGACACTTCCCATAACCAAAACAGAACCTTTTTGAGCATTTGCAAAACTAAACATCGTTAGTGCAAGAATAAGTAACATTTTTTTCATAGTTGTTATTATTTAAAATTTAATCCTATTTCACAACAACAATGCCGTTATTTTTAATCATTCTAAAATAGAAATATAAACAACTAACGTTCAATCTTTTAAATCGCTAAAAAACACACACTTTAGAATCTGCTTTTCATTAAAACAAAAAAAGCACCCGCCGTGGCGGATGCTTTTCTGAAATTGAATACTATTTAAGATTAGAAGTTTTTAGAAACTCCAATGTTAAATGTTCTACCAAAATTAAAATTGAAGTTTTTAACTTCTGGTCCATTGTTATCATAGTTTAAAGTGTTGTACCCTAAACCACCAATGTTAAAGTTTAAACCAAAACCTTTTTTCATGTCGATGAAAAGAGCTGGTGTAATACCAATGTACATACCGTCAGCTTTAGCAGTTGAAGTCATTGGTCCTGTGTACGTTTTGTCTTTTGCACTTTGAAAACCTGTTCCTAATTCAGCGAAGAAAGCGAAAGTTTGGTTTAATGGCATAGTGTAACGTAAAAATGCACCTAATTTAGTAGTGTTGTTTTTCACTTCATTTACTCCTTGCTCAGTTTTGCTAGAACCAAAAGAAGCCTCACCCCCTACAGTCCAGTTGTCGTGAAATTGGTAACCTACTTTTGGAGAAAAATCAAATTCATTCGTTTTAACCTCATTGTTTCCTAAAGTTCTGGTTTGAGAAGTGTAACCAATACCACCACCAACTAAGATTGTTCCTTTTTGTGCGTTTGCAAAGCTAACCATAGCTAATGCAAGAACCACCAACATTTTTTTCATTATAAATTATTTTAAATTTGATATCCCTTTAACAAGAACGATGCCGTAACGACTGGCTTTTATATTTTTTTTATGATTTCTTTAAAAGATAAAAATGTAGTAATCGAGCGTATTTCTGTTTACTTTTGTAGCAAATAAAAAGTCATGTCGATAGCAGTAAACAACATATCAAAAAGTTACGGAACCCAAAAAGCGCTAAATGAAATTTCATTCTCTATTGAAAAAGGAGAAATCGTCGGATTTTTGGGTCCAAACGGAGCAGGAAAATCTACATTAATGAAAATTTTGACGACCTATTTACTGGCAGATAACGGCTCAGCCCTTGTAAACGGTCATGATGTCATGACGGACGCAAAGGGAGTTCAACGTTCTATTGGCTATTTACCGGAACATAATCCGTTGTATCTGGATTTGTATGTTCGTGAATATTTGGCTTTTAATGCCGATGTTTATCAGGTTCCGAAATCAAGAATTGAAGAAGTCATACAACTGACAGGGCTGTCAGGTGAAAGTCATAAAAAAATAGGACAGCTCTCTAAAGGATACCGTCAGCGTGTGGGACTTGCCAATGCTTTATTGCACAATCCGGAGGTTTTAATTCTGGACGAACCCACTACCGGACTGGACCCTAATCAGTTAATGGAAATTCGAAATGTGATCAAAAATGTAGGGAAAGATAAAACCGTTTTTCTGTCTACTCATATCATGCAGGAAGTCGAAGCCATCTGCGATCGTGTCATTATTATTGACAAAGGACAAATTGTTGCCGACAAAAAATTAGACCATCTGGTATCTGAAAATGCGGAGCAAGTGATCGAAGTAGAATTTGATTATCAGGTAGAAGAACAGCTTCTGGCTAAACTTGAAAATATTACGGCCTACAAGAACACACACGATATGACCTGGGAACTAACTTTTGTTTCTGAAAAAGACATGCGTCCGGCTATTTTTGATTTTGCCAATGAAAATGGTTTAAAAACATTACAACTGAACCAGAAAAATAAAAATCTCGAAGCAGTTTTCAGAGAAATTACAAAGTAGGAGTTCCAGCCTTACTTCATTTTAAAATAAAACCAATTTGTTCTGTTATAGAATAAGTTGGTTTTTCTGCTTTTATTCCTCGCCTGTTTTTCCATTTTCTCAAACTCTGTGAAGTCTTGTTTTCACAGGCATTTTTCTCAAATTTTTAATATTTTACCAGATTTTATACTTTTCATTCAAAACAGGAACCCTTCAATATCAAGGCCTTACATTATTTGTCGTAAATTTTAACTATATTTATTTAGACTTATTATAAATAGTGTTATATTTGACAACTGAAACTTCAAATAATCACTCATGTTTTCAATACTCCTTCCTATAAAAGCCTCGATATATAAGCTCTCAAACCGATTGACACTTCTTCAAAATACACTTTCTGATAAACTCGAACAACTCGTTCTACAGTAGCATACAGCTTCCGTACCCAAAATCAAAAATTACTTTACCCCCATCATTCCAAAATACCATGAAGAATATTATAACATCTATTGTACTTGCCTTTTCAGTCTACGGATATACGCAGACAGAAAAAGGAAGAGACAGCATTGTCGAAACTTCGATTAATGCTTTAGATGAAATTGTAATCACAAAAAAGAAGGTTTTATATACGCAGAAATCAGATCGACTGGTTTTTAATGTAGAAAACAGCATTGTTTCTGAAGGCGGCACTGCTTTAGATGTTTTATCACGTGCTCCGGGCGTTGTCGTTTCTCAGGACGGCGAATTATCGATCCGCGGACAACAAGGTGTCGGAGTGATGATTAATGGCAAGTTAACACAGCTTTCGCAAAAAGAACTAGCCAATTATTTAAAGTCAACTACCTCATCCAATATCAAACAAATTGAAGTGATTACGAATCCTTCTTCTAAATATGATGCGACCGGCAAAGCCGGAATTATTAATATTATTTTAAAGAAACCTAATGCAGGCGGACTTAAAGGAACGGTGTTCACCAATTACGGAAGAGCCCGTAAGAACAGAACCAATTCAGGTGTTAACTTAAGTTACAACAAAGATAAATTTGGCGTTTACGGAAACTACAGTTACACCTTTAGAGGTGAGGAAGAACGTAAAGAATTCGATCAGATTCAATATACTGACAACACACGTCAAACTATTTCAACAAAAAACCATCAGACCTCGGTTACAGACGAACCGCTGACTTCTAATAATTTTAAAATTGGAACTACCTATGAAGTTTCTCCTAAAACGAATTTAGAAGTTTATGTTGATGCCAAACTGGGGCGTTACGAGAACATCGCTAATGGTAGAAACACATTGCTAAATACTTCAAATCAGGTACAATTTGATGCTTTGACCTTCAACGACAGTAAAGAAAAGTGGAATGATTATACGTATGGCTTTTCTGGAGTTCATAAATTTAATACCGAGGGCAAAAACATGTCTTTTGATTTGGAGTATGAAACGTCAAAATTCAGATCGAATCAGTTCCAGAGTGCAAAAAATACAGATCCTGCTATTGCTGCTAACATTAATGACCGCAGGGGTTTTATTCCGTCGCAATTGAGTGTTTTTACAGGAAAAATTGATTTCGTCAATCCGTTAAAGGAAAAGCAGTCTATCGAATGGGGCGCTAAAGCCAGCGTTAAAAACAATGACAATCCATCGGTTTACGAGTATTACGACAATAATCAGTGGATCGTTGATCCTAACTCAACCAATCATTTTGAGTACAAAGAACAAATTTATGCTGCCTATGCTAATTACAAATACCAACTGGAAAATTTAAATATTCAGGGAGGGTTAAGAACGGAATATACTGCGATTGAGATACTACAAAAAACCTTAAATGAAACCCATAAAGACGATTATTTAAAATGGTTTCCAAGTGTTTCTTTGAAATATGAGCTAAGCAACGACCATTCTTTGCACGCCTCCTACAGTAAAAGAATCAACAGACCGAGTCAGTTTGATTTGAATCCGTTTCGTTTTTACGATGATTCTTTTAATTACTCACAAGGGAATCCGAATTTGGTTCCGGAGATTACACATTCGACAGAAATTGGATACGCCTGGAAAAGTGCTTTTATGGCTTCGTTGTATTTCAGTAAAACCAAAGATGTTTTTACAGAGGTTTACGATTACAATCCCGCCAATAACACGACTATAACTTCCCAAATTAACGTGAGCAAATCCTTTAATTATGGTGCAAATATTACCAACACAGCCGAAATTTACAAATGGTGGTCGGTGAATACGCTATTCAACATTTTCGAAAATAAGTTCATGGGAAATGTAGTTAATATGGATAAAATTGATCCTATTGTTACTTTAAATCTAAGTGTACAGAACTCCTTTACGATCAGCGAGAGCCTAAAAGCTGAAGTTAACGCACAATATCAATCCAAATCGAATCTTGGTATTTATGAAAGAGATGCTTTTTTTGATTTTAGTATTGGAATCTCGAAACAGGTACTGGCTAAGAAAGGAAGTATCAAATTTAATATTACAGACATTTTTAATACCAATAATTTTCACATCAATTCAGTCATAGCTCAAACGAGCATCAATAAAAGATATGATCTGGACAACCGTATTGCTACTATAGCGTTTACGTACAGAATTTAATATTTGGATCTTTAGTTTCCTTGTTTTTGTTTTTTTTTTGAATGAAAGAGCCTGTTTGTAGTTAGCAGGCTCTTTTTGTTTGTGGGGTTAACCGCAAGCAAGTATAGTATTTTTGCTCGCAAAGACGCAGAGACGCAAAGTTTAATTTTCTGGCACTTATCATCTTGTTGAGATTATTTATCCTGTACCACACTGCCACAACTAAAAAAATCTTGAGGTTGCGAAGTTAACCGCAAAGCAAGTATAGTATTTTTGCTCGCAAAGACGCAGAGATGCAAAGTTTAATTTTCTGGCACTTAACATCTTGTTGAGATTATTTATCCTGCAGCATACTGCCACAAGTAAAAAGACCTTGAAAACGATATTTAAAACTTCGTCAGACTGAGCGAAGCCGAAGTCCCCCCCAAAAAAAAGTGGTCCTGCATACAAAAAATCGACTTCGCTTTGCCTGACGTGTCAGACTGAGCGAAGTCGAAGTCCCACAAAGCAAGAAAAAAGTCTTTTGAGGAATTTTACTTCGCACAAAAGACTTTAAGGAAACTAACTAATACAAAACTGCTAAAATCAAATCAACACTAAGCTTTTGATTTTTGCTTTTTCTTTCTGCCCCACCAGATGTAAAATCCGGTAATTGGCAAACTGGCGCAGATTAAACTGCCGATGAAATAAATTATTTTGGTCGACAATCCTCCTATTGCCCCAATATGAAGGCTGTAATTGGATCGCATCAACCAATCTGAAAAACGTTCATTACCAATATATTTTTCTGATTTTGGAAGTAATTCAAGCGTTTTGGAGTCAAAATACAGATCTCTCCAAATGCCTTTGTACATGTCCGTACAGGCGTAAAAATCTTCTTTCGGATCATCGGGAAAATGAATGATAACTGCTTCTTTGTTTTCTTTAGCAATTTCCGTTCGAACCTTTTTCCAAATAAAATCAACAGCAGTCAGTTTGTCTAATTGCTCTTTGGACAAGGGCACTTTTTTAACCGAAACTGTCTGCTCTTTTACCTCTGCCCATCCTCCACTAATCCAGTAAGTACTTTCCCTTAGCCAATGAAAACTCATTAACAATCCGGTAAAAGAAATCAATACTGCCAAAATGAGTACATAAAACCCCATTACATTGTGCAAATCATAATTGAGGCGTTTGAACTTAGCCTCCCACTTTATTTTAAAACTGCTGTTAATGGTTGTTTTGTTCCACTTTTTCGGAAACCACAATAGTAGTCCGCTAATCAATAAAAAGAAGAAAATAAAGGTTGCCCAGGCGGTTATCTGTGCTCCAATATCCCGCTCCAGCCAAAGATTCCGATGTCCTTCATCGATTATGTGAAAGAAATCTTCATGATCAACCATCCCGGTAATTTTACCGTTATAGGGGTTTACATAAATCAACGAATCCGATTCGATATCGACTTTAACTGATTTGTCTAAACCATTATACCAGAAACCATGAATTTCTTTGTTGGGCAGTACTTTTTGAACTGCTGCATAAATTTGAGAAGGGGGCAATAAGTGCTCAGGACTTTGAGCCTCGACATTGAGCCAGGGAGAGGTAAACTCTTTGATTTCGTGTTCAAAAACCAAAATACAACCGGTAATTGCCATGATAAATACAATTATTCCGGAAGCGAGCCCCAGCCATAAGTGCAGCCAGGCATTGATTTTACTAAAGCGTGATTTTCCTTTATTGGGCGGTTTACCTGTGCGGTTTTTAATAATATTCATTAAAATAGTAATTTGAAACTAAGACAAAATTTATAAATAAAACGGTTTGAGGATTTTTAGTAATCCTCAAACCGCTTAAAACTGTGGTAATTTAATAGGTAAGTTTACCAATTGAAGGCAAATAAAGACCTTCTTTAATAAGTGCACCCGCTTTTGCAGTACCGGTTGCAATATCAATTTGGTACACACGAGCCTGATCGCCTGTTACAAAACTTTTGTATGCTTTTCCGTTCTCTACAAACATACTTCCCAATCCGAAGAATTCATCTCCGCCATGATCCGGTAATCCTGTAACTGCTAAGATTGTTTTGGCAGATAAATCCAATATTGCCGATTTGAAAATTGTTTTTGTGTTAAGGAAGCTGTACACAGAATTGACAGCATCAACTTCGGTAGGGATATAGGAGATGAAAACTTTCTCTCCTCCTAAAGGATAAGCGGCGAGAACTTTACCTTTTAACGTACTTGACTGAAGATCGAAAAAGTACCCCGGATCAAACTTAGCATCACCTTTTCTAACACGTAAAACTCCTGATGAAACACCCGTAACCGGATAACCTCCTGCACGTGCATTAGACGAGAACGTATAAATATCCCCTGATTCTGTCTGAACAATTCCGGTATTGGTATAATAAAGACCAATTGCAGTTGTTCTGGCATCTTTTATGGTGCTTACATATTCTAAAGAAGGGTATTTGTAGACTCTCATAGTAGCATCAGATGACAATACTTTATTGGTCCCGTCGCTTACATCTTTGGTATACACCGGAACAAAAAGTTTATCTCCTGAAACTGCCGCTCCTGTTGGCCAGTATAATATTTTTTTATTGGCTGGATTCACACTAAAATCATTGAACTTACGGGCATCGATGGAAACGGTAGCAGGGTTGTAAATCATCAATTCGTAATCAGATGAACTACCGTCCCAGGTAGCACCAATATTGATCAGTTTTTTATCATCTGTATAACCTACAGCATAAGATGACTCGAAAGAAATCTTATCTCCCGCCCCCAGCTTTCCGGAATTGTTTAGACGAAACGATACCGATCCTTCGTCTTCTGTACTTAAGGCAAAAAATGTATTGTTCACAGGAAAACAACTTCCTCCCTGCTCAATTCCAACTCCTTTTGCACTAATTTCTCCGGTCATTAACTGATCAGTAGAATTAAAGTCTAATATATACTGCGTATAATCGGCCAGCCAATAAGATGCTACATATTTAGTTCCGTTTACAGTTGGTGTTTCATCTTTAGAGGAATCATCACTGCTGCATGAAAAGATAGAGCATGACAGAAAAGCCAATGCAAAGCATTTTGCGAATTTGTTTACAAACATGATTATTATTATTTAGGATTATTATTTAAATTACTGTAGAAAGTATCTGAACTTCACTGAAAAAGCACGTCCCGGTTTTTGAACCTTAAAATAATCGTACACTTTTATGTCGGTAATATTTCTACACTCGAAAGCCAAATTGTATTTGCCGTTTAAAAAAGAATAGGCAACCATAGCATTCTGTGTAAATTGTTCCGGAATAGCTTTTTTGGTTTCCAGACTTCCCAGTACCGGCCAGGTCAGATAAAAAGCATCTATATAATTGGCACTTACATTTAAAGAAAGTCTATCGTCCTGATGTCTGATGTTTTTAAAGTTAAAAGTCAGATCAGCGTTTCCGTAGAAGATTGGAACATTAGGCAATTGTGCGTCATACAAGGCATCAGGGCTGGTTGTTCCTGCTTTATATTTGTTTTTGTTAAGGCTCTTTTGATACGTTCCGTTTACTTCAAAATTTATTAAGTCTTTGTACCCGTATCTAAAAACACCGTCAATACCTGTTATTTGCACGTTTTGAAGATTTTCAAAAACCGTTTTGTCTCCCTCCTGCTTTTCTCTGATAAAATCTTTTGCTTCTCTGTAAATGATACTCGTCTCAACATTAAAATGATTTTTGCTGTTCTGAGTATTAAAAGCCATTCCCAGATTTGCGTTATCACTACTCTCAGGTCTTAATCCGATATTGCTGTTTATCGTAAGTCCGTCACCCAGCATTTCTGTAGCAGAAGGTAAACGATATGCATGTTCATAAGAACCTTTAATTTGAAATTTATCGGTCAAATGGTATGCTGAAGTAGCGCCATAACCATAATTTGTTGATGAAGAAGATTGCGTTATGTTATTGGCGATCATTTGAGTTGCTAAATCAAACATTTTACCAAAACCTGAAACAGCCAGTCGATTATCGAGACCGCTAAAATTATAACTTAAACCCAGAATATTTTTGTCAATAGTAGGTTCTCCCAGTTGTACAACTTTTAAATACTCGTTTGTTTCTTTACGTTTGTAGCCCAAATAAGAGTAATTTACCGCTAGTGAATGCTGCTCATTGAACTGGTATTTTAAGTTTGTTGTCACCTGTGCATTAGCCTCATCGTAAACGTATATGGTTTTGTTTCCTAATTCGCCTTTATCATTTGCTCCTGCAAATTGTCTGTATATATAATTCCCTGTCCAGTCGTACACTCGCGAAGAAGTATCTATCGAACGGTTGTTTACTAAAGCATAAGTGGAGTTAATGCTTAAAGACAATCCTTTAGTAAAAAGATCACTTTTTTTGAATTTCAAAGAGGTAATAAAACTTTCACTATCTGTAAAAGCCTGCCCTACTACTTTTTGCATTGTTCTTCCCTGTTGAATTTCTTTTTTATTGCCTGCAACGGCAAAACCAACAAGCAGATAATCAGCAAAACTCTTGTTTTTAAATCCTGCTTCTGCCATTATGGTTCCTGATTTATAGGCATCATGGAAATGCTTGTATTTTTGTTCCGGTAAAAACTTCGAGGTATTTTTATCCACAACACTTACGTCTACCTTATAATCATTGTCGGCATAATTTGCAAAAGCGTTAATGTTGGCAATAAAACCATCCCGACCGGAGAATCTCGTATTTATTGCTGCCCGGTGCGTGTTAAACGATCCATAACTATAAGAAGCATCGATGTAACGGTTTACATTTTTATTGGTTACGATATTAACAGCTCCCCCAAGTGCATCCGCTCCTAACTCAATAGGAACAACACCTTTGTACACATCAATACGTTCAGCCATGTTTACCGGAATATTATTCAGCGTAAGAGCTGAACCATAACTGTCCATAGGTACACCGTCCAAAAAGAATTTAACCTGATTCCCGGAGAATCCATTCAGTGAAAAATTAAAAGCCGATCCCAATCCTCCATATTCCCGAATGCGGACTCCAGTGGTTTTATTCAACACCTGATTTAAATCGGCAGACGTATTGTAGGTTTTCTTTAAATCTATGGCTGTAATATTATACGCCTGTTCTCGTACTCTTTGAACTTTGGACTTTCCCGTTACTGCAACTTCTTTTAAAGCTGCCATATCTTCTTCCATCATAATATTCTGAGTAGGCTTTCCTCCCAGCTTCAGAAAAATTGCAGTTTCTGTGGTTTTATAACCCACATGGGTAACAAGCAAAACATAATTTCCCGGCTTGGCACTAATTTTATACTCCCCTTTATTATTCGTCAGTGTACTGTATTCTGTTCCTTTTAAAGCTACCGAAACTCCTTCGGCAGTTTTCCCAAGATGATTAACAATAACTCCTGTTAAATTTACTTTGTCCTTTTGTGAATACCCTTGAAGTGAAATAAAAAAAATGGCGATCAAGAGCATTAATCTACTTATTTGCATCTAATAAATTTTGGTTTGAAAATTAAATTAGCAACAAAATTAGGCTCTCAAAAGGTTTTTTCCAAGTTATTTTTAATTATTCTAAATAAGAATAGTAATTAACTTTTAAATAAAAGAAAACATAATAAACAGATCAATCCTTAAAGAATAATTAAATTTTACTTAAGCTTTCCTTAAGAAATCATGAGATAAAAATTAAAAAATCCAGACTGACCGCTCCTCAAATTTTCAAAAAAAGGCAAAAAAAAGCCCGATTAGCATCTAATCGGACATAAAAAATTTAGACTATCGAATTAAAAATCCAATTCAGAAATGGTCTTTTTTATCTCTTCGATAATTATTTTGATATCATTTTCAGTAGTGCGCCAATTGACAAAAGATGCTCTAATTCCTTTTCGGTTTTGATAAACCGTTGGCGTCATAAACACCTTTCCTGTGTCATTTAAATGCGTCAAAAACGTACTTACATTCTCCTGATTATGGTCTCCTTTTAATGTGAAACAAACGTTATTTAGTCGGATTGGAGCCAACAGTTCGAAGTTCTCGTCTTCGATAAGGGCGTTTGCAAAATGCAGTGCCAGTGCCGTACTTTTCTCTATGATGTCTTTAAATCCTTCTTTTCCGTAAGCCAATAAAGAAAACCAAACCGGTAAGGCTCTTAATCGGCGTGAATTTTCAGGCAATACGTTCAGGTAGTTAAAATTCTCCAGAGGATTCCCTAAATAAGGCGCATTAGAATTTTGGAACGTCTCGATTTGCAGTCCAACATGCTCTTTTTTAATTAAATAAAAAGCACTTTCATAAGGCACGTTTAACCATTTGTGACAATCAATTGTAATACTGTCTGCACCTTCCCAGCCTTCTGTAAGGTGTTTGAATTTTTCAGAAACCGCAGCAAAACCACCAAAAGCGGCATCAATATGCCACCAGAAATTGTATTTTTCTCTAAGTTTTGCAATAGCCGCAAAATCATCAAAATCGGCTGTATTAACAGTTCCTGCACTCGAAATCAGGATAAATGGCTCTCCGTTTAAACTTTCTATATTCTTCTGAAGATCGTCGATATCAATAGCTTCTCTATTGCCTTCTGCGGTTTTAAGCACCGTATAATTGTTACTTCCAATCCCCAGCATCGATAATGTTTTTATGGATGACGAATGAGGTGTTGCAGTTAAGATAGGTATGGCCCCGGAAACTCCGTTTTTAGCAAAATCTTTTCCTGACTGAGCACCAATCCATTGTCTTGCCACCCCTAAACAGGTAAAATTTGACATGGTTGCTCCAGTCACAAATCCCCCTAAAAAAGATTCGGGAAGCCCCAATAACTGTCGCAATAAATGAATAGTCTCAAACTCGATTAGGGCCGAAGTTCCTCCCTGCGCTTTTACCGCCTGAGTATTCTGATCGTATACGGTAGACAACCAGTCGCCCACAATAGAAGCTGGCGTTGATCCTCCGGTTACAAAACCTAAATATCTTGGCCCCGGAGAAGCTACCATCAATGGTGCCAGTCTCTCCTTAAATTCTTCCAAAGCCCCCAATGATCCTAAGCCTGTCTCGTCTAGTTTTCGGGTTGGATCAATTGTGTTTTTACTGGAAGTTGGAACGTTTTCAAGATTGTCCAAAAACGCTATTCCGTGCTGTTTTGCTTTTTCCAGAATGTTTTCAAGATCGTTCAGATCATTTTGAAGTATTGAATTCATTGTAAACTACTTTTTTATGCCTCGCTATAAGATTTCCTTGCTGCTAAAAAATTAGCACACGGATTTTACAGGTTAAGCAGATTAACGCTGATTTTAATATTAGATTTATTTGCTTTGGAAGACTAAAGCTACCACTTCGTTTTTTCGGAAAACCTCGAGACCACCATCGAACAAATGAGATCGCCATTGACATTTAGCAAAGTCGCTATCGGGTCGACCAGAGTTCCTAAAATCATAGCGACCGGCAGGGCTTGTTCCATTGGCAGGCCGTAAACTGTAATGGCCAGAACTTCTCCGATATAACCTCCATTTGGAATTCCTCCTTCTACAATTGAAACGATTACAGTAATTCCGAGCGCTAAAAGTATGGTCGAAGGTGCCGTGAAATCTTTTCCAAACATGGCAAAAAGAACGGTTATTTTAAGGATAGAAGACATACTCGAACCGTCTTTATGCAAGGGCGCTCCAAGCGGAATGACCAAATTGCGAACGTGCTTAGGAATGTTCATCTTCTCAGCGGCTTCCAGATTCGCAGGGATGGTGGCAATACTGCTGCAGGTTCCAACCGCAGTTAAAGCCGGCGTAATGTTATTGCTCCAAAATACCACAAAAGCTCTTTTCCCTCCGGCCACTAAGGCGTACAAACTGAAAAACACAAAGAAATAGAATATACAGGCCGCATAATAAACCCCTAAAGGCTTGGCATAAACGCCAAACAATTGCGGACCAAAAACTCCAACCTGATAGGCAAAATAAGCCCCCAAACCAATTGGAGCCAATTTCATAATGAGGTTCAAAAGCTGCTTCATGACTTCGTTACCTGAATCCAGAAAACTTCTGAAAGCGCTTCCTTTTTCTCCGGATTGCAGACTCGCAAAACCAATTAAAAAAGAAAAGATAATAAGCGCCAGCATACTTTTTCGGGACAGTAATTCAAAGAAATCATTTACGGTAACCAACTGTGCTATTTGCTCGCCAATACTTCCTGATTGGATGTTTTCTATCGGGACTTTAGACACTATAATATTCTGATGGATTGGAAAAAGATATACTGCCACAATCATTACAATTGCCGAAATTAAAATGGTGCTTAAAAAAACCAAAACCATGATTACAAACAGTTTTCCTAATTTCTCTGTTCTTTCCAGACTGGCAATTGAAGACGCAATGGTAAAGAAAATCAAAGGGATAATAGCCGTAAAGAGCAGGTTGAGGAAAATATCTCCCAATGGTTTTATGACCTCAACTTTTTCTTTGAAAACTAATCCTAAAATACTTCCAAGCAGGATTCCACCTAAAAGCAATAGAATACTGCTGTAACTTTTTAGAAAATCGATCTTTTTAATCTCCATAATTTTAAAGGATTACATTCAGAAATAGCAACATAAAATAAAGTCAATTAAATTACTCAAAAAATAAGTACTAAAATTAACTGTACAATTTTTTAATTCCAAAGAGTCAAATTACTCCGGAATCTATAAAAATATTCAAAAAAATACTGTGAAGATGATCAAGTGATCAACGTTTTCCTAAAACCAAAGTAGTAAAAGCTCTGTCTACCAATTCACCCATTTTACTTTTTACTTTTTCAGTCAGCGTTTCTTTACACACAACTTGAAAAGCTGTTTTTTCAATCAAACTTTCCGCTTTTTCAGTACTGTAAAGATTGAATTCGAACTGAGTAAAAGGAAGCTGTTTCATAAAACTTTCTTCGGAAAAGGTGATGCAAAAAGTCCCCTCCGGTTTTAAAACTCTGTAAATTTCCGAGAGTAACTTCTCCGGTTCCTGCCAAAAGTAAATGGTGTTTACCGTGAATATTTTATCAAAAGAGGCTTCTTCAAATGGAATATCAGTTCCGTTATAAAGAGAAAAGTGGGCTTGTTTTTTAGCTACAAAAGCGGCATTAATTTGCTGTGCTTCCTGACACATTAACTCCGACATTTCAAGTCCATAGTAAGTCAGATCCTCCGCTTGCTCCAGTACATACTCTAAATGTCCGGCATTTCCGTGACCTAATTCTAAAATTGTATTTCCCGATATTACGTGGAGATTTTGAACGGAATGGCGCGTCATATTGATGTTGGTTTCATGCATCATATTCGCCATTTCAATTCCTTTTTCTCCTGTAGGATGCTTTAGCTGAGAGGCTATTGCCTGTAATTCTTCTTTTTTCATCATCTTTAAAATAAATTCAAAATTAGTCCTAAAAAGTAATTATCGGTAAAATTTTGTCATTTCGACTCTCCCTTCAGTCGAAATGACAAACTATATGCTTAAACTCTTAAAAAATCTGTCTTGCAATCTGGCGGATATTCTCTGATTTCCCCATTGAATAATAATGCAAAACAGGGACTCCGGCAGCTTTTAATTCTAATGATTGCTGAATGGCCCACTCGATTCCGACTTGCTTGATTTCGGCATTATTTTTACATTTATCTACAGCATCAATTAAATCCTCCGGCAAATCGATTCTGAAAATCTGTGGTAAAATCTGTAAATGTCGTTGAACCGCAATTGGCTTGATTCCCGGAATAATCGGAATTGTGATACCAATTTCTCTTGCTTTTTCTACAAAGGCAAAATATTTAGCATTATCAAAAAACATTTGGGTCACCACATAATCGGCTCCCGCATCTACTTTTTCTTTTAGTCTTTTTAAGTCAGATTGTAAAGAAGGAGATTCCAAATGTTTTTCCGGATAACCCGCAACACCTATACAAAAATCGGCTTTATTATCAGCATCCATTAATTCATGAAGGTATTTTCCGCTGTTTAAGTCGTTGATCTGGCGTACCAAATCAATAGCGTAACTATTCCCACCGGCTTTTGGCACAAAAGATTGTTCGTCTTTCATAGCGTCACCGCGAAGTGCCATTACATTATTGATTCCTAAATACTGACAATCTACCAGCATGTATTCGGTTTCTTCCTGCGTAAATCCTCCGCAAAGCAAATGTGGCACCGTATCAACATTGTATTTATGTTTTATAGAAGCACAAATTCCAAGCGTTCCCGGACGCATACGCGTTAGCTTTTTATCTAACAGTCCGTTTCCTTTATCAATATAGATATATTCTTCACGCGAAGTGGTTACATCAATAAATGGCGGTTTAAATTCCATCAACGGATCAATATTATCATACAACTCCTGAATGCTCTTCCCTTTTTGAGGCGGAATAAGTTCAAACGAGAATAATGTATTTCCTTTCGCGTTTTCTATATGTTCTGTTACTTTCATTTTTTAATTATGAGTTATGAATTATGAGTTTTGAAAAAATGGTGTAAAAAATCTGAATCAAAAAACATAAATCAAATATTGGTTGTTTCAAGTTTCAGGTTTCAGGTTACTGTAGAAAACCTGAAACCTGAAACCTGAAACTTTTAGTTAATCTGCTATATTAGGGTTCAACCATTTCATGGCATAGTCGGTTGAAACATTGCGTCGTTTGGCATAGTCGACTACCTGATCCTCTTTTATTTTCCCAAGTCCGAAATATTTACTTTCCGGATTTCCAAAATAGTATCCTGAAACGGATGAAGCCGGCCACATCGCCATGCTTTCAGTTAATGTTACGCCTATTTCTTTTTCTACATTTAAAAGTTTCCAGATTGTTGGTTTCTCCAAATGGTCAGGACATGCCGGATAACCCGGAGCAGGACGGATTCCTTTGTACTCTTCAGAAATCATTTCTTCGTTAGTTAAGTTCTCCTCTGATGAATATCCCCAGATTTCTTTACGTATTTTTTCATGAAGATATTCAGCGAAAGCCTCGGCAAAACGATCCGCTAATGCTTTCACCATAATCGAATTGTAATCGTCCAGATCTTTTTCAAATTCAGCTGCCCATTCATCAACACCAAAACCGGTTGTTACACAAAATGCTCCCATATAATCCACTTTCCCGCTTTCTTTCGGAGCGATAAAATCGGCTAATGCAATATTGGGTGCACCTTTTGTTTTTTGCGATTGCTGGCGTAAAGTCAAAAATGTCTGTAACGGTTTTCCGTTTTCATCTGTCAATTCGATATCATCATCATTGATCTGATTGGCCGGAAATATTCCGTAGATCCCTTTTGCAGATAGTTTTTTCTCTGCTAAAATTACTTTCAGCATCGCCTGCGCATCTGCAAAAACAGAAGTCGCCTCTTTCCCCACAACCTCATCTGTTAAAATTGCCGGATATTTACCAAACAATTCCCAGGTTCTGAAAAACGGTGTCCAGTCAATATACGGAACCAAAACATCCAGCTCCACTTCAACAATTTGTTCACCAATGATATTTGGCTTCACCGGATTGAAATTTTCCCAATCCAATTGTAATTTGTTTTTACGCGCGTCTTCAATACTTAAGAAATTCTTATCTCTCGAACGATTCAAAAATGTTTCTCTAAAAGAATCGTACTCTGCACGAATATCGCTTGCATATATTTTACGGTTATGATCTAACAGATTTCCGGCAACGGTAACAGCTCTCGAAGCATCGTTTACGTGAATAACCGTCTCTCTGTATTGCGGTGCAATTTTCACGGCGGTATGCGCCCTTGAAGTGGTTGCTCCACCAATCATAATCGGAATTTTAATTCCTTGTTTGTCTAATTCTTTAGCCAAATACACCATTTCGTCAAGCGAAGGCGTAATCAATCCGCTTAGACCAATGATATCTACATTGTGTTCTATCGCAGCAGCAATAATTTTCTCCGGAGGCACCATAACACCAAGATCTACAATCTCGTAATTGTTACAGGCCAAAACCACCGAAACAATGTTTTTACCAATGTCGTGAACGTCTCCTTTTACAGTAGCCATCAGGATTTTTCCATTCCCTTGCTTGTCTCCGGCCTGTTTACTGGCTTCAATATAAGGCAATAAATAGGCTACGGCTTTTTTCATTACACGTGCCGATTTTACTACCTGTGGCAGGAACATCTTTCCACTTCCGAACAAATCTCCCACGACATTCATTCCAGTCATCAAATTGATTTCGATAACTTCAATTGGTTTTGTAGCAGCCAAACGTGCTTCTTCTACATCTTCTTCAATAAAAGCATCCACACCTTTAACCAGTGAGTGCGTAATACGTTCCTGAACGGTTCCCAAACGCCATTCCTGAACCGCTTTTTCATCAGATTTTACTTCTCCTTTTACGTTCTCGGCAAAATCTAAAAGTCGTTCCGTTGCATCGTCACGTCTGTCCAGAATTACGTCCTCAACGTGCTCCAGTAAATCTTTTGGAATGTCATCATAAATCGAAAGCATTTCCGGATTCACGATTCCCATCGTCATTCCGTTCTTGATCGCATGGTACAAAAATACCGAGTGCATCGCTTCACGAACGGTGTCATTTCCTCTGAAAGAAAACGAAACGTTACTTACTCCCCCACTAATATGTGCATGTGGTAAGTTATCACGAACCCATTTTGTTCCTCTAAAAAAGTCAATCGCATTGAGGCGATGTTCTTCCATTCCGGTCGCAACCGGAAAAATATTCAAATCAAAAATGATATCCTGAGGCGGAAAATCAACTTTGTTGACTAATATATCATACGAACGCTGACAAATTTCCACTCTTCGGTCATAATTATCAGCCTGACCTACTTCGTCAAAAGCCATAATAATGGCTGCCGCTCCGTAACGCTTGATTAATTTGGCATGATGAATAAAGGCTTCTTCTCCTTCTTTTAACGAGATCGAGTTTACAACGCTTTTTCCCTGTACTACTTTAAGACCCGCTTCAATGATTTCCCATTTCGAGCTGTCGATCATAATAGGCACTCTCGAAATGTCCGGTTCTGATGCAATTAAATTCAAAAATTTAGTCATTGCCTGAACGCCATCAAGCATTCCTTCATCCATATTAATATCGATGATTTGCGCCCCTCCTTCTACCTGTTGTCTTGCAATATCAAGTGCCTCGTCATATTTCTCTTCCTTGATTAAACGCAGGAATTTTCTTGAACCGGTAACGTTTGTACGTTCTCCAACGTTAACAAAAACACTGGTAGGTGTAATAATTAACGGTTCTAATCCTGATAATACAAGGTCTCTTCTATTTTCTGTCATTTTCTTTAAGTTACTGAGAGTCTAAGATGCTTAGATTCTAAGTTTTTTATTCTATTTTCTTTTCTGCAAGGTTTTTAAAAACTTGTAGGTATATTCGTTACCGATATGTTGTTCCTAACGGAATATTTACTTCCATTTTGATTTTTCTATGTATTTGCAGGTTACACCTGCATCATATATGTAATATTTTATTTTGGTAAAACCCGCTTTGACTAGTGTAATCGAATCAGGCAGTAATTCTTCTTTTAAATCTATATAGTTTTCCTCAGGCTTATCAATATCATATTTCACTTTAAAGAATTTATTAAAATCTTTTCTGTCATACGATTTAACAAAAACTACCGCTCGGTTTTTTTTGTCGGTATAAAAGTAATATTGCAAAGTATATCCGTGTTCATCATTACTTTTTAACCTGGTTAATAACCCTATTGTTTCTCCTTTAAAAGATTTTCCATAATCATCCTGCTGTTCGTTTTGATACACTAAGTACATTAGTAAACCAATAATTGCAAGAAATAAAATATTTTTCCACTGATCAGTTGTGTTCACCAACGTAATATCTTTGTTTTTTTTAAGACAACTTTCTACACAAAAACCGGTGCCACTCTCGGTTTATAATCCTTAGCCACCTCAGCAATTAATCGAATATGATCCGGAGTAGTTCCGCAACAGCCTCCAATAATATTGATTAAGTTATCGTCTAAGTATTCTTTAATTAAGGCTTGAGTCTGTTCCGGAGTTTCATCGTATTGTCCGAAAGCGTTTGGCAAACCTGCATTTGGATGTGCCGAAACATTAAACTGCGTATGTTGTGATAATGTTTTCAGGTATGGTTTTAGCAAATCGGCTCCTAAAGCACAATTGAATCCTACACTCAATAACGGAATATGTGATACTGAAATCAGGAATGCTTCAACCGTCTGTCCTGAAAGTGTTCTTCCTGAAGCGTCTGTAATAGTTCCTGAAACCATGATTGGGATATCCAGATTGCGCTCTTCTTTTACTTCTTCGATGGCAAAAAGTGCTGCTTTTGCATTTAAGGTGTCGAAAATCGTTTCTACTAATAATAAATCACATCCACCATCCATTAAGGCTTCAGCTTGTTGTTTGTAGGCAATTCGCAAATCATCAAACGTTACAGCTCTGTACCCCGGGTCGTTTACGTCCGGTGACATACTTGCCGTACGGTTTGTTGGTCCGATAGAACCCGCTACGAAACGTGGTTTATCCGGATTTTTAGCGGTGAATTCATCTGCTACTTCACGGGCAATTTTCGCCGATTCATAGTTCAGTTCATAAACCAAATCTTCCAGGAAATAGTCGGCCATCCCGATCGTAGTTCCTGAAAAAGTATTGGTTTCTACGATGTCTGCACCAGCTTCAAAATAAGCAGCGTGAACATCGCGGATTGCTTGTGGTTGTGTTATGGATAGTAAATCGTTGTTTCCTTTTAACGGATGCGGAAAATCTTTGAAACGCTCTCCTCTAAAGTCTTCTTCCGAGAAATTATAGCGCTGCAACATCGTTCCCATTGCTCCATCAAGGATTAGGATATTTTTTTTTATTGCTTCCTGAATTGTTATTGACATATCTTTATTCTTTTAGCCACTAAGACACTGAGGTTCTATGGTGCTAAGTTTTTTATTAATTCTATTTTCACTTTAAATCCAACAGTTTAAAAAAAGCTGTCAGATCTAAAAAGTTTGTAACAAAAAGCGAGAAAGATTAAGCACAAAAAAATGCGTTAATGATTCGCTCATGATACTGAATTCAGTAAAATAATATTGTAAGGTTGTCAGGAAAAGTTTGAGAAATACGTGTAATGTATTTGTGTTATCTATCTTGAATACAAAGATGTTGTATTAAGTAGAATGTAGCACCTTCTTTATGATAAAGGGTTGCTAAGGTTTCATTGGGTCTTTCCCTCCGCCTTTCGTGATAACTTTCAATAATTTTAAGAACAGTGCAAAGTAAAGACATAGTCTCAACAATTGCAAGTGTTTTTTAAAGTTTCTGAGATGCTAAGGTTCTGAGGTTCTAAGTTTCTTTTTTAAGAGGCTAAGAAGCTGAGATGCTAAGTTTGAAATTACTTTGTGCTTTTCTACTATTTTACCAAATGTCTTTAAGCTCCAACGGAACAACATTGCCATTCTGGTTTTTAATTATATGCCGCCCCGCTGGGGCTTTTTTTACAAACACCATCAATTCTATAAATATGTCATCCCTACGGGATTTAACAAAAAGTTTAAAATAGTTTAGCTCCAGAGGAGCATAATATTTATAACAAAACAATCACCATACACATGAAAGCTCCAACGGAGCGGCATTATCTTTCTTTCCTCTATCTATGTATCGCCTCTCTGGGCTTTTTTTTCAAACACCATCAATTCGATAAATCTATTATCTATAAATATACCATCCCTTCGGGATTTAAAAAGCTCAAGCTAAAAGTTTGGACTTTCTATATAAAAATCTTAGCGCCTTAGAACCTCAGTACCTCAGCACCTCAAAACATATGGCATCTCTACGGGATTTAACAAAAAAAGCCCAAACTGAAAGTTTGAGCTTTCTCTATATAAAAATCTTAGCGCCTTAGAACCTTAGAACCTCAGCACCTCAAAATATATGGCATCTCTACGGGATTTAACAAAAAAAGCCCAAACTAAAAGTTTGAGCTTTCTCTATATAAAAATCTTAGAACCTTAGCACCTCAGTACCTCAGCCCCTTAGAATTAAACTATCGCCTTAACAACTGCTTTTGGAGCTTCTTTACGAGTTCCGTCGAAACCATCTACACCTGAAACAGTAGTATATTTTAAAACGTATTTTTTACCCGGATTGATGATTTGATAAGCTGCCTGGCACATTAAAGTAGCTTCGTGGAATCCACAAAGAATCAATTTTAATTTTCCTGGGTAAGTGTTTACGTCTCCAATAGCGAAGATTCCCGGAATATTAGTTTGGTAATCTAATGCATTATTTACTTTAATGGCATTTTTCTCGATTTCTAATCCCCAGTCTCCGATTGGTCCTAA
Source organism: Flavobacterium tructae (assembly GCF_002217475.1). Taxonomy (GTDB): domain Bacteria; phylum Bacteroidota; class Bacteroidia; order Flavobacteriales; family Flavobacteriaceae; genus Flavobacterium; species Flavobacterium tructae. The sequence continues at coordinate 528,304 of NZ_MUHH01000017.1, read as the reverse complement.
TTTAGGTGTTAATCCGAAAAGCGGAATAAAATAGTCTGTTTCGATTTTACGGTGTGCTCCGTTTTCTTCGATATCTAATGATTCAACGTGCTCAGCACCATTGATTCCGATCACTTCTGCCGGTGTGATTAATTTAATTTTTCCGGCTGTCTTCAATTCCTGTACTTTTTCTACAGAATCTAAAGCTCCTCTAAATTCATTTCTACGGTGAATTAAAGTAACTTCTGAAGCTACATTCGCTAAAAAGATACTCCAGTCTAAGGCTGAATCTCCTCCTCCGGCGATTACAACCTTTTTGTTTCTGAATTTCTCCGGATTTTTAATGAAATATTTAACTCCTTTATCCTCATAAAACTCGATATCTTCAATAAGTGGTTTACGCGGCTCAAAACTTCCTAAACCTCCTGCAATAGCGATAACCGGTGCGTGAAATTTAGTCCCCTTATTTGAAGTTACAATAAAACTTCCGTCTTCTTGTTTCTCGATTGTTTCTGCACGCTCTCCTAACGTAAAACCAGGCTCAAATTGTTTGATTTGCTCCATCAGGCCGTCGATTAAATCTCCTGCCAATACTTCAGGGAATCCAGGAATATCATAAATAGGTTTTTTTGGATACAATTCCGAAAGTTGTCCTCCCGCTTGTGGTAAAGCATCTAAAATATGACATTTTAATTTTAATAATCCTGCCTCGAAAACGGCAAATAATCCTGTTGGGCCTGCTCCAATTATAAGTATATCTGTTTTAATCATTATGTTGTTGTTTATAATCATTCTTAATAATGCAAAGGAACGAATAATTTATTCTAATTTCAATGATTTTTGTCATTGATTTCCTTGCGGAATTTTTTACTCTTTATTTTTCAATGAAGCGGTTATTTCGTTCATCCATCGGGTTAAAACCCGACGCTACAATAGGAACCGTTCTTACGGAACTATTACTATTCCTTATTTTTCAATGAAGCTGTGATTTCGTTCATTCTTTTCACTTTCTCTTCAAAATTACCTTTCAATGTCTTTCGATATTCATTAAGGTTTTCTACCATTTTATTTATATCCTCCGGAATTACCTCTTCAAAAAACTCACGAAGTCTTTTGGCTGTTGTTGGTGATTTTCCGTTGGTAGAAATGGCAATTTTCACATTGCCTTTGGTTACAATTCCACCTAAATAATAATCACATAAATCCGGTGTGTCTGCAATATTGCAAATCAAGTAGCGCTTTCGGGATAATTCGTATACCTTTTTATTGACTTTTAAATCATCGGTACAGGCAATTACTATGTGGCGTTTTTTGAGCATTTTCTTTTTGAACTTCGATTTTGTCAATGTAATCGAAGGATGTTTCTCGGCCAAAACCTTTATTTCTAAATGAAAATTTGGCGCTACCACCTCAACATTTGCATTAGGGCTCGACTTTAATAAAAAAGAGAGCTTTTCCAATCCTACATTTCCTCCGCCAACAATAAGAACTTTTAGATTGTGAAGCTTCAGGAATACTGGATATAATTCGTTTTGTTCCATTTTAATTCAATTTCATCCAATCAAAATTAGATGATTTTTTGCTTTCATCAGGTTAAAAACCCAATTTTATACCCAAGACATTTTACGGACTGAAAATCAAGATTATCTAAAGAATCATTTTTACTGCACTTTATCTCACCATTTCTTTGGACAGAAATTCTTCGTAAAATCCTTTTAGTTTATTGCTTTCGCGAACAACTTCTCCAAGCACAATAATTGCCGGCGAACTCAGTTTCTTTTCTTTTACAATTTCCAGAATCGAATTTACGGTTCCTACACCTACTTTTTCATCGGGCATTGTTCCATTTTGAATGATCGCAACGGGCAAATTTCCTTTGTTTTCTTTTTGAAACAAATCAATAATCTGCGGCAGCTTGTGCATCCCCATCAAAATTACAACTGTTGCAGATGACTGTGCAGCCAAAGCAACGTCTGAAGATAATTTCCTATCAGAAGTTGTACCTGTAATGGCCCAAAAACTTTCGGAGACACCTCTTTTGGTAATTGATATGCCTTGGCTTGCCGGAACTGCCACTACCGAAGATATTCCGGGAACCACGAACGTCTCGATTCCAAAACTTTCGATGAATTCAATTTCTTCACTTCCACGTCCAAAAATAAAGGGATCACCACCTTTTAAACGGACTACATTTCCGTAGGTCAAAGCATTATCCACAATCAATTGATTGATCTGATCCTGCGTATAAGCATGATTGCCTATTTTTTTTCCAACAAAAATCCGAATCGCATTTTTAGGAGCGTGTGCTAATATCTCTTCATTGGCCAATGCATCGTACAAAACCACATTCGCTCCAGCAAGTGCTTTTACAGCTTTCAGCGTAAGCAAATCCGGATCACCGGGACCCGCACCAACTAAAGTTACTTTTGGTTTGATATTAAGCATTTTCTAATTGTTGAGCTCTATATTTTTCGATCGTATCAAAAAATGCAATTCCTTCCTGAATGTATTGTTTTGCAAATGCTTCTGAAGGTTGTATTGCATTGATTTGATACACTAATTCTCTGAATGATGTTGCCAGTTCAATTTTACCGGTTGCAATGAAAACGGTATCAAACAAATCAACGATTCCTGCATGATTGTTTGTTTTTTCATTTTCAGAAAGCAATAAAGCTTTTGCACCATTTACAAATCCGGCGTAAGCATGGTAAATAGCATCCGACCATTTATTTTCGTCGAAAGATTCCTGTGCGAATGTTAATTTGTCTTTGGCTTCTAACAATAACGTCGCCACCAAATCAATTACCACTCCGGCACATTCTCCAACTCCTACTGCTTTTACGTAATTGTCTGCATTACCCCAGTCTACAAAATCAGCTTCGGTTAAATTGGTTACATCAGCGTAAGGCTTTAAGATTTCATAGAAATACTTCTCTCCTTTTGAATCATAATAATCCAGAAACTTTTGTCCGCTTCCATTGGCATCAAAATCATTTAAGATCGTACGCAACGCATCCGGTCCTCTACGGCTAGGTACTTTAATTACTTTATCGGCAAAACGACCTGCTCCGTTTCCTAATCTTCCTCCGCCTAACAGAACCTGTAAAGCCGGAGCTACCAATTTTCCGGAATTGATTGACATTCCCTGAAATCCAATTGCCGACATATTGTGCTGTCCGCAAGCATTCATACAACCACTGATTTTGATTTCAATTTCGCGGTTGTTCAAATATTGAGGATATTCGGCACTTAATACTTTCTCTAATTCTTCTGCAATTCCGGTACTACTTGCAATCCCCAAATTGCAAGTATCTGTACCCGGACAAGCTGTAATATCTGCCGTTGAATTATATCCTAAGTGAACAAAGTTCAGTTTAGCCAATTCCTGATAGAAGAAAGGTAAATTCGCTTCTTTCACATGACGTATTACAATATTCTGACGCAATGAAAAACGAAGTTCATTTGCGGCGTAATTTTTAATTAAATCGGCTAATAATCGGGCTTTATCGGTGTAAAAATCTCCCAATAAAACTTTGATTCCAATAGCATAATAACCTTCCTGCTTTTGAGCAATTACATTTGATTTTTTCCAGGCTTCGTATGCTGCCTGATCTTCAATTGTTACTTGTGGCACTTCTAATAACGGTTCCGGAATTGGTCCGTCAAAAGCTGTGGTATCAATTTCGTACGTTTCAAAAGCGATTGCTTTTTTCTCTTTTTCAACCAAATCAAGGAAAACATCTCTTCCCATTTCTTTGATCAGGAATTTCATACGAGCTTTCATTCTCTTAGCACGTTCACCGTATCTATCAAAAATACGAACGATTCCTTCTGCTGTTGGAATGATCTGATTTGCCGGAACGAATTCGGAAAGTAATTCGGCATGAGCAGGTTGAGAACCTAAACCTCCCCCAAACATAATTTTGAAACCACGCTCACCATTTACAATTTTTGGAATAAATCCTAAGTCATGCAAATAACTCAAAGCGGTATCTTCATCAGAGGACGAGAACGAAATTTTGAATTTACGTCCCATTTCCTGACAGATAGGATTTCTTAAAAGATATTGAAATAGGGCATGTGCATAAGGCGAAACGTCAAATGGTTCGTTTACATCCACACCTGCCAATTCGCTTCCTGTAATGTTTCGAACAGTGTTACCACATGCTTCACGCAAAGTAACATCGTCTTTGGCCAAATTTGCCCAAAGTTCTGGAGTTCTGTCCAGACTTACATAGTGAATCTGAATGTCCTGACGTGTTGTAATGTGCAAACGCCCCGTAGAATATTCATCAGAAACTTTTGTAATACGGATCAATTGTTCGCTGGTTACTTTACCATAAGGCAGTTTAATACGAATCATTTGAACACCTTCCTGGCGTTGTCCATAGATTCCACGTGCTAAACGAAGACTACGAAAACGCTCATCATCAATTTTTCCTCCACGGAACAAATGAATCTTTTTTTCTAACTCGATAATCTCTTTCTGAACTACCGGATTTTCTATTTCTGTTCTAAAACTTTCCATTCTTATTTACGCTTTAGGCTTTAAGCTTTAGGCTATAAGCTTTTTGACTTTCTTGCTTTAGGCTTTAGGCAATAAGCTTTAAGCTTCCCTAAATACCTGATTTTTTTTATGCTTTAGGCTTTTTTTTAGCTTTAAGCTTTAGGCTTTAGGCTATATGCCATAAGCTTTTTAAAATACCTTGTTATACATTTTCGCTTAAAGCTTACAGCCTAAAGCTTATTGCTTATTGCTTATAGCAGGTTTACCTGATGAATCCTACTCCTGCTGTTGTATTCGTTGCAGTATCAATTAAGATGAATGCACCGTTTGATTTATTGTCATTATAGGCATCAAAATATAACGGCTTGCTTAATTTAATGCTTACTTCTCCTATCTCGTTAATTGCTAACTGTGATGCCGGTATTGTTCCTGAATAATCTGTTGCAATTGTATTTTTAATACTTTCTACTTTTGCCAAAACCGAATTGGTGTTGTGCTGAACGATATATTTTGTACCCGGAACCAGTTTTTTACTGTCCATCCAGCATACTGTTGTGTGTATTTCTTTTTCAATTTTTGGAAGTTCTGACGATTTTACAATCATATCACCTCTTGTCACATTGATATCATTTTCTAATTCGATGGTGATCGAAGAACCTGCAACGGCTTCATCAAATTGTTTGTCGAAAAAGTGAATTTTTGAAACTTTTGATTCTGTCAATGAAGGAAGTACTGTTACAGCATCTCCCACTTTTATTGAGTTTCCGTATAATTTCCCGGCATAACCTCTAAAATCATGGTATTCTTCTGTTTTTGGACGAATTACGGTCTGAACCGGAAAACGTGCTTTTCCTGCTTCAAAAACATCTGAAGAATGCAATCCTTCTAAGTGCTCCAACACCGTTTGTCCATCGTACCACTTCATGTTCTCTGATTTATCCACAACATTTCCTCCGTTGATGGCACTTAACGGAATGTAACTTACGTTTTGTTCTTTGAAAGTACTTTTGGCATTTAAAGCTTGGAAATCGGCTTTGATTTTATTGAAAACTTCTTCTGAATAATCAACTAAATCCATTTTATTGATCGCCACAATCACCTCTTTTACTCTCAATAAATTATTGATAAAAAAGTGACGGTACGTTTGTTCGATTACGCCTTTTCTCGCATCAATTAAGATGATCGATACTTGTGAAGTCGAAGCTCCCGTTACCATGTTTCTGGTATATTCAACGTGACCCGGAGTATCGGCAATAATGTAACTTTTCTTTGCAGTCGAGAAATAAATATGAGCCACATCAATTGTGATTCCTTGTTCTCTTTCCGCCACTAATCCGTCAGTTGCCAGTGAAAAATCAAGATAATCGTATCCTTTTTGCTTGCTGCTTTTCTCGATTGCTTCAATCTTATCTGTCGTCAATGATTTTGTATCGTACAGTAATCTTCCGATCAAAGTACTTTTCCCGTCATCTACACTTCCTGCTGTTGCTATTTTTAAAACGTCCATTCTATTTTATTTTGTTTCAGGTTTAAAAATTTAGTTTCAGGTTTCAAGTTGATTTCCTTTGAACTAAAGTTTCAAGCTGTATGTTTTTTTGTTTTCTTGATTCTACTTTTTAATTATCAATTGTCAATTATCAATTAAAAATACCCTTGTTGTTTCCTCTTTTCCATTGCGGCTTCAGAACGTTTATCGTCAATTCTGGCTCCTCTTTCAGAAATCGTAGAGCTTCTGATTTCTCCGACTACTTCTTCGATGGTTGCGGCATAAGATTCAACAGCTGCTGTACAGCTCATATCTCCAACGGTTCTAAAACGAACAATTCTTTCTTCGATTTGTTCGTCTTCTTCCTGGTACACAAAAGGAGAATGTGACCAGATCAAACCGTCTCTCAAAAAAACTTTTCTTTTATGTGAGAAGTAAATAGATGGAATTTCGATATGTTCTTTCTCGATATAACTCCATACATCTAATTCTGTCCAGTTTGAAATTGGGAAAACACGAACGTTTTGACCATTCTCTATTTTTCCGTTCAAAATGTCAAATAATTCCGGACGTTGGTTTTTTTCATCCCATTGACCAAAATCGTCACGAACTGAAAAAATACGCTCTTTCGCTCTTGCCTTCTCCTCATCACGACGTGCTCCTCCGATACAGGCATCAAACTTAAATTCTTCAATTGCATCTAAAAGTGTGGTCGTTTGTAAACTGTTTCTACTGGAATATTTACCGGTTTCTTCTACCACTTTTCCTTCGTCGATAGCATCCTGAACATTACGTACGATTAATTCTAACCCTAACTCTTCTACCAATTTGTCTCTGAAAGCAATAGTTTCCGGAAAATTATGTCCGGTATCAACATGCAAAAGAGGAAACGGGATTTTGGCAGGGAAGAATGCTTTTTGTGCCAAACGCACTAATGTTATCGAATCTTTTCCTCCAGAAAAAAGTAAAACCGGTTTATCAAACTGTGAAATTACTTCTCTGAAAATATATATTGCTTCGCTCTCTAAAGCGTTTGTTTTTAATACTGAACTCATTTTGTTTTTTTGTTTCAAGTTTAAAGTTTCAGGTTGTTGTTTATTGTGAGTTTCCTAAAACTTTCTACTATTATTCTTTACTTTCTTTACTCTCCATCGGATTAAAATCCGACGCTACAATATGGGTCGTTCCTTCGGAACTCAAAAATCTTTATTCTTTATTCTTTAATCTATTCTCTTGCCTCTAGCTTCTACCTACTCTTTCTTAGCACTATGCAATCCACATTCTTTATGACTGGATTCCCACCACCATCTTCCGGCTCTGATGTCTTCGCCCGGAAAAATTGCTCTCGTACAGGGTGCGCATCCGATGCTTACAAAACCTTGTTTGTGCAAAGCATTTTGAGGAACATTGTTTTCAGACAAATAAGTTTCAACCTCTTCTAATGTCCATTTCAGTAAGGGATTGAACTTTATAATTTCGAAACCTCCGTCGTATTCAAACAATTGTAAGTCGTTTCTATTCTCGGATTGTTCTGCTCTTAAACCCGTAATCCAGACCGAATTTCCTGCCAATGCTTTTCGCAATGGAACTACTTTTCGAATAAAACAGCATTCTTTTCTGTTCTCAACCGAATCATAAAAACTATTCGGCCCTTTTAACTGAAGTAAATTTTCTATGGCTGCTGCTTCCGGGAAATAAACCTCAATTGGCTTTTTGTATTTTTTTAATGTTTTATGAAAAACATCATACGTTTCCTGAAATAACCTTCCGGTATCTAGTGTAAAAATGGCTATATCCTGATTGCTTTTTGCTATGAAATCAGTGATAACCTGATCTTCCTGTCCAAAAGATGTCGAAAAAATTACTTTCCCCGGGTATTCATTTGCTAAGAAAGCTAAGGTTTCATCCAGTGAAAAATCTTTCGTTTTATCTAATAATGATTGTATAATAGTCGCACTCATATTCTCTTTCTTTCCTTCTAAAAAATATTACAATAATTTAGATAATGTTTTAAAACTCAATAGTATTATTAAAATTCCAACTGCAATCATCATTGGCTTTCTTCTGATTTTATTTAAAAGATAAGCTCCTAATGGTGCTGCAATTACACCTCCTAAAATCAAACCTATAATAACCTGCCAGCCGTGGATTCCACCAAAAAGCATGAAGGTTAAACCGCTTGCAAATGAAATTGCAAACTCAGCTGCATTTACAGAACCTATAGTGTATCTCGGGTTTCTTCCTCTTCCTAATAAGGTTGAAGTCACAATCGGCCCCCAGCCTCCACCTCCAACAGAATCCATAAAACCTCCAAAGATGGCCAGAAATCCTAATTTTTTAGTTTTCTTTTTGATGATCTTTTTAACTAAAGCTTTTCGAATAATTATAATCGCCAGAACAATCATATAAACTGCAATAAAAGGCTTTATAATATCTCCATTAATCACATCCGATAGTAAATAAGCTCCCATTATTGAACCTAAAACCCCTGGAATTAATAAATGTTTGACCAATTTTTTATTGATATTTCCAAATCGGTGGTGAGAAAGTGCCGATGCTCCCGTGGTGAACATTTCAGAAACGTGAACCGCTGTACTGCTAATAACCGGCGGAACTCCGTATGCTAATAAAAATGATGTAGAAGTTGCTCCATATCCCATTCCTAAAGTTCCGTCTACCAATTGTGCAAAAACTCCAATAGCAAAAAATACTAAAAATTCCTGATTAAAACCGTCAACAAATGCATTCCATGAAAATTCCGCATGATGATTGTAAATCAAAGTCGCCAACAAACCTATCAGTAAAACTGCCGGTACCAAAACCCACAATCTTTCTTTAATTGTGACATCAGCCTTAATTGCTGCGGTATTTATTTTAAGCTCCTTTTCCATTCCTGTGATTTGTTTTAGCTTTAAAATCTATTACCCTATCGGGTTAGTAGATTGAATGGCAAAATTACTACTTATTTCTAAATATCAAAACAATATTTGATTTTTTTACATCCTCTTTATTTTAATAGTAACAAAAAGGAATCCATAACAATTTCCATCAATCGTTAAACGGCTCAGAAAAACATATTAAACTGTGCTACAGGACTATAACAGTGAAAATTTCATTCTTTTTTAAATAGCACTTTTAAAGTCTACCACATCCATAGGATAATTATAAAAATGTTGTTATTTTTACGGCAAATATTTATCCATGGATTTCCAAATAGGTCTTATAATTGCAGGTTTAGCAGTAGGTTTTATAGTGGGGTTAACAGGTGTTGGAGGCGGTTCTTTGATGACTCCCATTTTGTTGTGGTTTGGTATACCACCAACAACAGCGGTTGGAACAGATTTACTTTATGCTGCTTTTACTAAAGCCGGAGGGGTGTTCGTTCACAACAAAAAAGGCAATATCAATTGGAAAATTACGGGCTGGCTGACTCTCGGAAGTGTTCCTGCCGCTTTGATTACTTTATGGATTCTGAGCAGTATCAAAACCGACATTGAAACTATAAATCATGTTATCAAATACAGTTTAGGCTGGGCATTGTTATTTACTTCAGTTGCTATTATCTTTAAAAAGAAACTTTTAGAATTCTCTCAAAAACATGCCGGAGATAAATTTCACAGCGAAAGCACCACTCAAAACACACTAACTATTGCTATAGGTATTCTATTAGGCGCTACTGTAACTCTAACTTCAATTGGTGCGGGAGCTTTAGGGACTGTCACTTTATTTTTTCTTTACCCGCTACTGCCAACCCCTCGTTTAGTCGGGACTGAAATTGCACATGCCGTTCCCTTGACATTAGTTGCCGGAATCGGACACGCTTCAATGGGAAATTTAGATCTTGTCTTATTAGGACAATTATTGATGGGCTCGCTTCCGGGAATTTATATGGGAAGTATGCTGAGCGGAAAAGTTCCGGATCAATTCCTTAGAAATGCGATTGCTGTAATGCTTTTTATGGCAGGATATAAATTGATTTTCTAACATATTCCTGCTCTTTAAAATATAATCTGAATCTAAAAAGAAAAGACCATTTCATTAAAATATTGAAATGGTCTTTTTTATAGGAAATCCCGGAATGGAGATCTGATTAAAATGCAATATCTGCTAACGAGTTACTCTCCAGTATTTTAAGTGTATTATCTCTCACTTCAGTCATTAATCGGCGTGCAGCACAGGTAGATTCATCATCACAATCATCACATCTTTCGTAAAAATTATGACTGGCACAAGGTAGCAATGCGATTGGCCCTTCCAAAATTCGATAGACTTTAGCCATACTGATATCTTTAGGATCCTTTATCAGATAATAACCTCCGCCCTTTCCTTTTTTAGCTCCCAGAAATCCTGAATTCCTAAGCAGCAGCAAAATACTTTCTAAAAATTTAATCGAAATATGTTCACTTTTCGCAATTTCAGCAATTTGTACCGGCTCATTGTTTTCACGTCTGGCCAGATAAGTTAAAGCTTTGATTCCGTATTTAGTTTTCTTTGAAAGCACGTTGTATATATTTTAATTACTGATTGCTCATTTTAGACTTTTAACCCAAAACAACAATCGTCTTGTTTTTCTGCCACAAAAATAAACTTTTTAAACGAGAATAGTAATAGAACAAAATTTTAAATTCTACCAAATTGATATAGTTTAAATAAAACCTAATAAAAAACGATTTTCAACTGCATTCATTATGAGTCAAAAATCGTTATTTATTTTAAATCAACTTCTGAGTTAAATCTAAAATCAGAAATCTAAAATTATTTTAAGAAAGCGCCTGTTTCAAATCAGCAATTACATCTTCTACGGTTTCTAAACCAACAGAAACACGTACAAGACCTTGTGTAATTCCGACTGCCAATTGATCTTCTTCAGACAGCTTACTGTGTGTTGTTGAAGCAGGATGCGTCACAATCGATCTCGTATCGCCAATATTTGCAGATAACGAGCAAAGTTTTATTTTATCTAAAAATTTCCTTCCTGCTTCAATTCCGCCTTTAATTTCAAAAGCGATAATATTTCCACCCAATTTCATTTGCTTTTTGGCAATTTCATATTGTGGATGTGACTTCAAAAACGGATATTTTACACTATTCACATTTGGATGTGCCTCTAAAAACTCTGCTACTTTTAAAGCATTTTCGCAGTGTTTTTCAACGCGAACGGCCAATGTCTCTAAACTTTTTGACAAAACCCATGCATTAAACGGAGACAAAGCCGGTCCTGTATTTCTGGAGAACAAGTAAATCTGTCTGATTAAATCTTCGCTTCCAACCGTAACTCCGCCTAAAACCCTTCCCTGACCGTCAATTAATTTGGTCGCTGAATGTACTACCAAATGTGCTCCAAACTTTATAGGTTGTTGAAGGTAAGGCGTGGCAAAACAGTTATCGATAATTAAAATCAGGTTGTGTTTTTTAGCAAGATCACCTAACAATTGTAAATCGATCACATCAACACCCGGATTTGTAGGCGACTCTGCGTATAAAATTTTTGTATTCGGTTTAATGAATCCTTCAATGGTTTCCGGCTTGCTAATATCAAAATAAGAAGTTTCGATATTCCATTTTGGAAAATACGTCATAAACAAAGCATGTGTCGAGCCAAAAACACTGCTCGCAGACACGATATGATCTCCTGAATTTAATAAGGCCGCAAAAGTAGAATATACCGCTGCCATTCCGGTGGCAAAAGCATAGCCTGCCTCTGCCCCTTCCATTTTACAAATTTTGTCCACAAACTCTGTGGTATTCGGATTGCTGAAACGGCTGTAAATGTTTCTTTCTTTTTCTTCTGTAAAAGAAGCTCTCATGTCTTCGGCATCTTCAAATACAAAACTTGATGATAAGTATAATGGCACTGAATGCTCTAGATACTGACTTCTTTCTAATTGTGTCCTAATGGCTTGTGTTTCAAAACCAAATTCTTCTGTGTTCATTTTTTTTGTTTTTCTTGTTTCAAGTTTCAAGTTTTCAGCATTGTTTAAAACAAAAACTTAAAATTTAAACGGTATAACGTTATTAATTAATCTTCATTTTGAAAATTATCTAATTCTCAAATTGGCTAAAACACGAATTGCACTAATTAGCACTAATTCGCTTTTTTTATAAAATTTCACAAAGATTCACAAAGCCAAACACAGCTTTTCGCCAGAAGTTTAATGTGAATTTTCATTGTATAAAAATGGTCCAAAAATTATCTAATTATCAAACTGATTAATTATCCAATTACTTTAATTCTTCGTTGTTCAGAACCACTTTATATTTTATGGTAGCTGTAGGCTCAATTGTTTTGGAAACGGAGCAATATTTCTCAAAAGAAAGCTGGGCTGCACGTTGTGCTTTTTCAGGGTTAATATCTCCTTCTAAATAAAAAACCACATTGATTTCCTTAAAAGGTTTTGCTTCACCTACCTGCACACGCTCTCCTTCTACCTCAGCGTTAAAGGAAGTGATTTCCTGACGTTGTTTTTTTAAGATCGAAATCATATCAATGGCACTGCATCCCGCAACCCCCATCAATACTAATTCCATTGGACTTGGACCTAAATCACTTCCGCCAAATTCGGCTCTGCTGTCAACATCCACTACATGACCACGTTCGTTTTTAAGTTTAAAATGAAACGCGTCATTTACTCTGTTCAAAGTTACTTTCATTGTGTTGTTATTTTTTTTTATTTTTTATTCTTTGCAATCTTGTCATTTCGATGTAAAGAGAAATCACATTAGATTGTCGACAAAGATTAGAATTCTTCGTTGCGGAATTCCTTGTGTGATTTCTCCTTACATCGAAATGACAAATCAGAAATCTAAAATCTGTAATCTAAACTCTTAAATCTAAAACCTCCTTACCCTTTATCTGACAATCTCAAAATATCACCAAATACTCCTCTCGCTGTTACAGCAGAGCCTGCACCTGCTCCCTGGATTACGATTGGACGGTCTCCGTAAGACTCTGTATAAATTTCAAAGAAAGAATCAGATCCTTTTAATCCGCCTAAGGCAGTATCAGAAGGCACTGAAACTAATTTTACTTCCAAAATTCCTTTGTCGCTTTGCAAATCTCCCGACAATTCACCAATGTATCTCAATACATGATTTGGCTTTTGATCGGCTTTTATTTTTTCATAAATCGGATCGAATTCTTTCAATTTCGTTAAGAAATCACCAACGTTTCCTTCACGCAAATGCTCCGGAATTAAATTCTGAATCGAGATTTCTTCAAATTCATTCTGCAAGTCTAATTCTCTTGCCAGAATCAATAATTTTCTTCCCACATCATTTCCGCATAAATCCTCACGAGGGTCCGGTTCTGTGTATCCGTTATCAATCGCTTCCTGCAAAATCTCACTAAACGGAACGTCTTTTGCCGAAAAATTATTGAATAAATAACTTAGTGTTCCGGAGAATACTCCTTTTATTTTGGTGATGTTTTCTCCTGAAAGGTGTAATAATTTAATAGTATCAATTAATGGCAATCCGGCACCAACATTGGTTTCGTACAAATAATTCTTCTGATTTTCGGCTAAAGATTTTCTCAATTCTTTATAAAAACCATAACTTAGTGTATTGGCTACTTTGTTAGAAGAGATCAAATCGAAACTGCTCTCCACCAGCGGAATATAATTCTCAACAAATTTTGCACTGGCTGTATTATCAATCGCAATCAGGTTTTCTAAATGATGTTGATTCGCATAAGCAATAATATCCTGAATAGTATAGGCAAGTCCTTCCTTTTCAATATCTGTTTTCCAGTTCGAACTTACTCCGTTTTTATCTAAAAGTACTTTTTTGGAATTGGCAATTGCAAAAACATTCAGTCTCACATCTTTTCTTTTCTCGATAGCGTCAGTCGATTCTAAAATCTGATTGATTAAAGTTCCTCCCACTAATCCATGACCAATAATGGCAATATTGATTTTTTTGGAAACTCCAAAAATCTCTCCGTGAATTACGTTTAAGGCTTTATGTAGTTCAGATTTTTTAACAACCAAACTCACATTTTTACCCGTAACGGTGTTATTGAACAAAATCGGAACAATTTTATTTTTAATTAATGCCGTATAGGGTTTATGAAAAGTACTCAAATCCTGACCGATAATCGAAATTACCGAAACATTATCGGTTACCGTAATTTGATTTACATCTTTAGAATAGAAGTCATTTTCGAATTCTTTTTCCAGTTCAACCATTGCCAATGTAGCCTTGTCGGTTGCCACCACGAGACCAATGCCTCGCTCTGAAGAACCTTGCGAAATAATACTCACACTGATGTTGTGATCGCCCATTACTTTAAAAATTCGGGCATCTACACCTGCTTTCCCAAGTAATCCACGGCCCTCCAGATTCACCAGAGACACATTTTCTAAAACAGAAAGTGTTTTAATTCCTTCTTTAGCTGAATCAGAGGTAATTAAAGTCCCGCGATTTTCATGATTAAAGGTATTTAAAATACGAAGCGGGATATTTTTTTCCAGTAACGGAATGATTGTTTTCGCATGTAAAATTGTAGCGCCAAAATTGGCTAATTCATTCGCCTCATTAAACGACAGGAATTCTATCTTTTTAGCATCGGCAACCAAATCAGGATTTGCGGTGTAAATTCCGTCAACATGTGTAAAATTCTGCAATTCTTCTGCATTCAGGTAGTTTGCAATTAGCGACGCGGTATAGTTACTTCCGTTTCTTCCTAAAGTGGTTGTATCGTTGTTATTGTTAGATCCAATAAAACCAGTTACGATGTTAACCGTTGAACCGTTGTGTTCTTTAAAATAATTGATTACATTTTTCTTAGAAAGCTGTTCCAAAGGCTGTGCATCACCAAATTTAGAATCGGTTTTCAACAATTCTCTTGAATCGACAAAATTTGCCGGAACTCCTTTTCCGATTAGAATAGCTGTCAGCAATTTAGCCGAAAGTAATTCTCCTTTTGATAAAATCTGATCTTTAATTTTATTGCTGTAATCACCAATCAGGCTTACTCCTTCAAAAAGTTTCTCGAGCACATTAAATTCTTCAGATAAATCGACCTGAGGATAATCTGAGATCTGATACGCTTTAAAATTCTCAAATAACGGTTTATAATTACCGTTTTTCGCAGCAATTTTTAAAATGTATTCTAACTCGTCTGTTGCATTTCCGCGGGCCGAAACCACAACAGCTATTTTTTCATTCTGCTGTACTTTATCCGTAATAATTGAAACTACTTTATTAAGTCCTTCTCCGTTTGATAACGATTTACCGCCAAATTTTAATATTTTCATTTTATTTTTCTATTGTTTCTGCCTTAAAAATATCGGCAAGTAAATGATCTAATTGTTTGTACTCGATTAAAAAAGCATCATGTCCGTGAACCGAATCTATTTCACTGTAAGAAACATTGTCTTTGAACTTTTTTAATTCCTGAAAAGTCTCCCGATTTTCTTTGGGTATAAAAAACAAGTCCGAATTGATTCCGATAATATGAATCGCAGCGTCTGTTTTAGATAACAAAGTCTCGAAATTCTCTCTGTTTCTGGTGATGTCTATGGTTTTTAGCAATTGGTTCATGAGTTTGTAAGAAGCCAATTGGTATCTTTTCTGTAGTTTTTCACCATGATGTGCCAACCAGCTTTCGATATTAAAAACAGGACGGTTGGTATTGATGGTACGTTGAAATTTCTCTTTGAAGGATTCCGGAGACCTGTAACACAACATAGCATGAATTCTGGCATCTTCTATAGGTTTTGAAGAATTGTTCAAAATTTGCTCTTGTAAATAACAATTGGCGATCATCCAGTCGGTCGACTTCCAATCTGTTGCAATGGGAATTAGATTTTGAGTAATATGGGGTTCTAATGCAAGAATTTCCCAGGCGATGCCACCACCAACAGAACCTCCGATAATGGTATGTAGTTGGTGAATATTTAAAAGCTCCAGACCTTTAATAAAAATACGGGCAATATCTCTGGTAGTGAAATCCTGGTAATTTTCGATGATAAAGGAATCATTTCCGTTTCCCGGCACATTAAAAGCCAGTACGGTAAATTTATGGGTATCGATTGTTTTTTCTTCCCCAATAAGGTCATTCCACCAGCCGTTTGCTCCGGTGACCTCTGCATTCCCTGTCAAAGCATGATTAACGAGAACAATAGGCGCACTATACAATGGTAAACCGGAAAGTGTAAAACTTAAGGGTAATGATGAGTAGGACACACCACTTTCGGTGATGAATTCCTGAATTATAATGGGATTTGGTATATTTTCCAATTTCAAATCTTTTTAATTTTGATTTGTATGTGGAAATATTAGAAAGAAAGTCTAGAGTGAAACCAGAAAATTTCTTGTTGTTATCTTTCCACGTTTGGGCGTGGTAGAATGCAGCACCTTCTTCGATTTAACGAAGGGTTGCTAAGGATTCATCGGGTCTAATCCCTCGTCCTTTCTTTATAACATTTCAATACGTTTTTGAACTTAAAGGTGCAAATTAACTACTAATTTCTCAAACAAACAAATTTTATCGAAACTGATTCCTCAATTTCTTAAACATAATTCAAACAAAAACTAGTGTACGCAAAAAATTACCGAACAATTTGCCCAGTAAAATTAAGCAGGTTTCCCTCTATTTTATGATGCTTTTAGATTTAAATAAAAAGCGTTTCATTTTCTTTTGAATACATCAAAAACAATAATGAATCCGGATTTTTTTTCTCCGCTTTTTTATTTGTTTCAGTCACCCCGAATCTTGAATCGGTCAATTCATTTGTTGGCGGTGCATTGTTTCTTTTAGCTCTAATGTTTTTCAATGTTGAAAAAGTCTTTGTTAGGTAGTTTATTGTGCTCATGACATTTAAGTTTATGTTAGTTTGCGTGTTATTATCTTTATTTTATGTTTATTTCTTTGTTATCGTAACCAAATGGAATAAAAAAACCCTTTTGGATTTTTAATACCAAAAGGGTTCAAGTTTTTTACAACTTATATATACTTTTAGTATCAACAGACGCATACACAAATACGTGCGACGTTAAACATCTTGTTCATCTGTAGGGACTTATTCATCTGGGACTTAATTGCTATTTTAAAAAATTCTTGCATTTTTTCTATTTTAATAAACTTCTTTAAACTTTAGAAATATTTCTAATTTACTCTTTTTTAAATCAACAGAGTACAAAACTTTTGCCTCAATCGATGTAACTTTCATTCAGAATACTAAATTATTTCTTCTTTAGCTTTGAAGTCTTACAAATTTGCGAATATTTTATCAATTACGCAAGTGAGACTCAATAAATTAATCCCAAAAAACGTTAAAAAGCGACCTTTTTAGGTTAAAAAACATCTTACAAAATTAACATATCAATATTTAAAAGATAAATCCTACGAAAAATAACTTAAAAACTTTCCTGTTTCATTATATCAAAGAACAACTTACTAGTATTTCGAAACCACTTACAACCAGACTGCTTCTTTATTTTTGATCTTTTCGGCTACTTTTAAAATATCTGTAATTACACCCCTTGAAATGGCTTGCTTACAGGCCGAAGCACTTTGAATCACAATTGGAACAGCTGCATACGATTGTGTATAAATTTCGAAAATGGTATCTGAGCCTTTCAACTGACCTATTGCTGAAGTAATAGGTTCTGAAACCAGTTTGACTTCTAATGTATTTTTTACAACATCAAATTCTCCCACGTATCGCAGTACATGATCATCTGCCTGACTAATTTTAGCAATCTTAAACGATCGATCGATTGCTTCTTTATTCAGAATGCCGTTTTGCTCCAGATGCTCTTCATTAATAAGGGAGTTAATTTTTATATCTGACAGCTCAAAATCTTTTCCAATTTCTCTCGTGAGAATCAGTAATTTTCGGGCTGTATCATTTCCGGATAAATCCTCTTTAAAGGTAGAACGCATTAAACCGAGTAAACTTGCATCTTTTAATAAAGAAGAGAAGGTTGTATCTTCGGCAGCAAAGCGATTAAAAACATAACTCAGATTATCTGAAAAAACACCACGAATCTTTGTGATTTTTTCGCCTGAATAATACAAGTCTCTCAAAGTTTGTAAAACCGGGAATCCGGTATCTACTGAGGTTTCATACAAAAACTCTTTGTCGTACTTTTTAAGGTTTGACCTGATCTCTTTGTACAAATCAATCGGCAATGTATTGGCTTTTTTATTTACCGCTACAATATTAAACCCATTTTCGATCAATGTGTTGTAGTGATGTATTAATTCATCGCTCGCAGTGGCATCTACAGCGATTAAATTTTCAAATTCATTTTCTTTGGCAAATTCAATAATATCCTGAACCTTAAAAGGAACGGCCAATTCCAGAAAATTGGTTTCCCAAGCATATCCTACGCCTTCTTTCTCGAAAAAAGCTACAGTTGAATTGGTGATAATTGGAAAGTGAAAATCGATATTCTTACTTTTGAGAAAAAACTCCTGACTTTCAATAATTTGATTGATCAAAGTACTCCCTATATTTCCAATTCCAAAAAGGATGATATTTATTTTAAGCTTTGACATAATTTTACTTTTTAATTTTTAAACCTTATAACTATTTTAAGTACACTGTAGCACTCTACATTAAACCTCAACACCTATAAGGTTTAAAACTTTTATACTGATTTGCTTTTTATAAAAAATCACCTCTAGCAGAACTCACGCTGCTAAAGGCAATTTTTCAAACAAAAAACAAAAAAACCTAGTTTTTATTAATGCTGTATTGTGACTCGGTCACGCTTGCAAAAACAGTTTGCAAGTCAGCAATTAAATCTTCTATATCTTCCAGTCCAACGGAAAGTCGAACCAGATCTTTTGAAACTCCCGTTTCTAATTGTTCGGCATCAGACAATTGCTGATGCGTTGTACTTGCAGGATGAATGATTAATGACTTGGTATCGCCAATGTTGGCCAGAAGCGAGAAAAGTTTGGTTTCATCTACCACTTTTTTGGCTGCTTCAAAACCTCCTTTTAATCCAAAGGTAACGACACCACTTTGCCCTTTTGGCAAGTACTGCTGTGACAGGTCATAATATTTATTGTTTTTTAAGCCCGGATAATTCACCCAGGCTACTTCTTCCTGTTTTTCTAGCCAGGAAGCCAAAGCCAAAGCATTTTCGCTGTGTTTTTGAATTCGGATTGGTAAAGTCTCTAATCCCTGAATGATCTGGAAAGCATTAAACGGACTCAAAGCTGCTCCAAAATCACGTAATCCTTCGATTCTGGCTTTAGCAATGAAAGCGGCATTTCCTAAAGCTTCGTGATACACTAAGCCATGATATCCCGGTGAAGGTTCTGTGAACTCAGGAAATTTACCATTGGCCCAGTCAAAAGTTCCGGCGTCGATAATGGCTCCTCCTAATGAGGTTCCGTTTCCTGAAATATATTTGGTAAGGGAGTGAATGACAATGTCTGCTCCGTAAGCAATCGGATTTAATAAATACGGAGTAGCTACTGTATTGTCTACAATAAAAGGAACCTTAAATTTTTTAGCTTCTGCTGAAATCGCTTTCAGATCGAGCACATCTAATTTTGGGTTTCCTAAAGATTCAACAAAAAATGCCCGTGTGTTTTCTTTGGCAGCTTTAGTGAAATTTTCGGGTTTTGAAGGATCTACAAAGGTAGTTGTGATCCCTAACCGCGGTAAAGTTACACTCAATAAATTATACGTTCCTCCGTACAAACTATTTGAAGCCACAATATGATCTCCTGCTTTTAGCAAAGTCAATAAAGATGTGGAAATTGCAGAGGCTCCTGAGGCTGTAACTACTGCCCCAATTCCACCTTCAAGCGCCGCAAGACGTTGTTCCAAAACATCATTTGTAGGGTTATTTAATCGGGTGTAAATGAATCCGGCTTCAGCAAGACCAAATAAATTGGCTGCATGATCTGAATTGTTAAAAACATACGATGATGTCTGGTAAATTGGAACTGCTCTGGTTCCTGCATTTTTAGTAACATCGTGTCCTGCGTGTAGTGCGTTTGTGGCAAATTTTTGTGTGCTCATGATTTCTTAGTTTTAGGTATTGTTTATAGCTTTTGGTTTATTCTTTAATTATTACAGTCGTTTTTATATCTCAAATAAAAAGATCTTCTTCTTCATGCAGGTACATTTGGAAAAGCAGAGAATTTGATTCACTCGAATAAAGCTCTCCTTTTATTTTAGCTGTATTCACTTTTCTATTTTTAACTGCAGCTGCAAATCGTTTATAATCGGTTTTCAATCTGTATAAAATCTCTCTTACTATAATATGTAGTGTTTTCATGATACTTGTTTTAGTTTCGGAATTAAAAAAGCCCTTTCGGATGGCGACCAAAAGGGCTTATAGTTCTAACTATAACAAAGATTTACTCTTTCACTTTTGGTAACAGCAATTTGGGATGCACATTTGCATCATCTCACAACACATCATCATACTATTTGCTATTGTTTTCATTTTTATTTTATTTAAAATTAATGTCTTTTTTAATTCTACTAATTCTATAGAGTAAATGTAATAAGTATTTTCCTAACTACCAAATTAAATATCAATATTTAATGTAAAATTTTTATTACTCCCTGTAAATGCAGGCATTATAGTTATGAAAAAAATAAAAAACAGCCACAGATTAAGGGATTAATATGATTATCAGATCAACGTAAATCCGTTTAATCCTTATAATCTGTGGCTAATATTATGGTCTTAGAACTTAAAACTCAATCTGGCGAAACCAAATCTTCCGTTTAATCCAAATTGTGATACTGCTCTGGAATAAGCAAACTGATTGGCGTTGCTTAAATCTGTACTTGGTGCAGGCGACAAGGTTGGCGTTGTATTGGTAAAAGCAGGTGTTGCTGGATTATTTCGGTCCGGATAAACATCTCCTATATTATTGAAACCAACTGTGAATCTGAATTTCTCGTTAATCTGATATCCAAAAGACAAATCGGTAACCAATTTAGCGCTGTATTCAGGATGTTCGTAAACAGAAGATGATCCGTCTAAATTTACATCTGTTGCTCCCGGATCTGTCACTGCTCCGAAATAACTGTTTCTTAAATAAATGTCCAGTTTTTTGATACTAAACGTAGTCGTCAAATTTGCTTTCAATTTTGGAATGGCTTCTTCTAAATAAATTCGGCTTGACTCCGGAAAGAATGAATATTTAAAAGGCTCTCCACCCGCATTGATGATCGATTGAGGAACATTTAATTCTCCTACCCTTTTGGTGGTATTGTAGCTCAACGCAAAATCATTTCTGATCGTGAAATCCGGAATAACATTGTATTTATGTGAAATTACAACATCAATACCTTTCGTTTCAGAGTTGATTCCGTTGGTCCAGAACGAAGCTCTTTCCACACCTTTTAAATCAAAGGCCTGTTGAAATAAAGTTAAGGCATCTTTTTGTTCCGGCGATGTTGCTCCATTTATCTGTGCATCTGTTGGTCTTGCATACTGCCCGGTTAATACTACTCTGTCGTCGATTCTGGTAAAATAAGCATCTGTTGCAATGGTAATGTTTGCTTCAGGAATCTTGAATGTAAATCCGGTACTGATACTTTTTGATTTCTCCGCTTTTAAGTTTTCAACCCCAATACTTTTGGCTGCTTGTGAATCGTTTGTAAAGTAACCCACCTGATAAGGAGAACCGTTTATGAACTGAGTGGAACTGCTTTCAAAATATTTTTGCTGTAAGGAAGGAGCTCTAAAACCTGTTTGTCCTGAAATCCTCCAGTTGATATTGTCTGTTAATTTCAAAAGAGACGCCAGTTTAAAGGTAACGGTACTTCCAAAATCAGAATAGTTCTCGTAACGCGCTGCTCCGTTTAGAAGCCAGTTTTCTGTTGCATTTAATTCTAAATCTACATAAGCCGCACCACTTTTTCTGTCCTTAACTTTAGCATCTGAAGGCTGAAACCCCGAGAATCCTTGTGCTCCGGCTCCACGCTTATTCCCGAAAAAGTCGGTTACGATTAAAGGCGAATTGCTTGGCAAAATTCCAGGAACCAAATTTCCGTTGGTATCATACAATCCGTAAGAAGCTTCTTCTCCCTGTTGAATCTGATAATTTTCATATCTGAATTCTCCACCAAAGGCAACATTCAGGCCGTTTAAAACATCGTACTTTTTACTTAAATCCAAGTTGGTTGTACTTTGCAAAAACGAAACTTTACCGGCATAAAAACTCGAAGCCGAATTGGTTCCCAAAGTAGCATTAATAGTATTGTTCACATCATATTTAAAAGAGTTTGTTCCGAGGTTTGTACTGATATCGGTGTCAAAACCGAATAATTCTGTTGTAGCTCCAACTGCTGCAGAAGCATCTAAGATTGAAGATTCTATTTCCGGTAAAAATCCATTTTGATATACCTGTGTAAAAGTTCCTGAACCGTTTGGAAGCCTGTTAAAAGCATACGATCTACCATTTCTATAAGACAAACCTCCAAATGAATATAGAGATGTTGTTTCTGTTAACGGATACTTTGTATTGTAATATAATTGTCCAGATGCTAATTCCGACTGACCTACACTCATATTATAGTCGCTTCTTTCCTGACCTCTGTACGCCAATTCATTATTGGTTACATCAAAATTCAAAGCAGTCTGCATTTGTGCAATAGTACCTGCCGAAGCAATAGCATTTTGCTGTGCCGGTGTAAAATAACCCACCTGTGGTGCATACTGTTTCAGCGAATTCAAAATTTGCGCTGAATTTGGGGTATTATTAATATTACTGAAAAATGAATTAATGTTCACACCGTTCTGAGCTGCTCTGTTCTCGACAGCATTGTAGGCATTAAAAATTGCGTTGCTTCTAATTCCCGCACGGCTTGTTGCCTGTCTGGTCACAGCGCTACCGGTAACATTAAGGAAACTCCCTGCTTTACCCAAAGAAGTTCCGTAATTTAAATCAACTTGCAGATTTTGACCATCGGCTCCTCCTTTAAAATTATTCGATCCCGAAGATAAGTTGGTACCATACTGTATGCCTCCTGAAAGATAGTTGGCATTTTTTTTCAATACGATATTAATAACTCCCGCAATCGCATCCGAACCGTACTGAGCCGCTGCACCGTCACGTAAAACCTCGATTCTTTCAATGGCAAATGAAGGTATGGCATTTAAATCTGTTCCTACAGATCCTCTTCCCGGCGATCCATTAATGTTGACTAATGAACTTGTATGTCTTCGTTTTCCATTTACCAAAATCAAAACCTGATCCGGCCCTAAACCTCTTAACTGTGCCGGATCAACGTGGTCTGTCGCATCTGCTGTAGAAGTTGCGTTACTCGTAAAAGAAGGTGCCACATAATTTAAAATTTGGGTTACGCTGGTTTGGGGTGCTCCTTTTGTTATTTCCGAAATATTAAAAACATCAACCGGAACCGGTACATCTGTTTTTACTCTGTTTTTGCTGCGCGACCCTACAATGGTCACTTCGGTCAATTCATTATTTTTTAAACTGTCCTGTTCTTTTTTATTCTCCTGCGCATAAATGCCCGAAAAGGTCAAAAGACTTAAAGCTACTACTACATTCTTTTTCATTACTTTTTTCTGGTTTTATATTGTTTTCTGACTTAAAAAGTGATTTACAATCCGGTTTCTTTTTGGAACAAAAAAACCCCTGCGAGCGGCAGAGGTTCTATATGTATATTTCTTAAAAAAAACTACAACAGTGTCTCTGCGGAAGGCTCCGGCATCATACATGACATATTGCAAATCGTTAATTTCATTTTTTGTTTTATTTTGATGGGGCAAATTTGCGAACTATTTTTTAATCAGCCAAACAAAAACCAAAATAATTTCTATTACCCTATCAAAATAGTATGATATGTTAAATTTCTGCTTCTAAAATCAAAAAAATGAAAAGTTTAATTTGCAAATCAAAATGGTTTTATACCTTTGCACGCGAATACAAGAGGAAAAATTTGAACTGATTGCAACCTCTTCATAATGAAACGGTTCGTTATGGGTACTGAAACATAGATTTCGGTAGTAAAAAATGCTAAAGCAGAAATTCTCCTTTAGCCCTTTTTAGCAATTATTTTTTCTCGCTTAATTTTAAATTTAATACATTATTATGGCTTATTTATTTACGTCAGAATCTGTTAGTGAAGGGCATCCAGACAAAGTTGCAGATCAAATTTCGGATGCATTAATTGATAACTTTTTGGCATTTGATGCTGACTCAAAAGTAGCTTGTGAAACTCTGGTTACTACTGGTCAGGTAATTTTAGCTGGTGAAGTAAAATCGAATACTTATCTTGATGTGCAGCAAATTGCTCGCGAAGTAATCCGTAAAATTGGATATACTAAAAGCGAATATATGTTTGAGGCTAATTCTTGTGGAATTCTTTCGGCAATTCATGAGCAATCAGCAGATATTAATCAAGGAGTTGACAGAGCTAAGCCGGAAGAGCAAGGTGCTGGAGACCAGGGAATGATGTTTGGTTATGCAACTAACGAAACTGAAAACTTCATGCCATTGGCACTTGATTTGTCTCATAAATTATTACAGGAGTTAGCTATCTTAAGACGTGAAAATAAGGAGATCACTTATTTACGTCCTGATGCAAAATCACAGGTAACTTTAGAGTACAGTGACGATAATAAACCAACTCGTATTGATGCAATTGTAATCTCAACTCAACACGATGATTTTGATGAAGAAGCGGCAATGCTTGCTAAAATCAAAAAAGATATTATCGAAATTTTGATTCCAAGAATCATTGCTAAAAATCCAGCTCACGCGCATTTATTCAATGATAAAATCAACTACCACATTAATCCAACTGGGAAATTCGTTATTGGAGGACCTCACGGAGATACTGGTTTAACAGGAAGAAAAATTATTGTGGATACTTACGGTGGAAAAGGCGCTCACGGTGGTGGTGCATTCTCAGGAAAAGATCCAAGTAAAGTAGACAGAAGTGCGGCTTATGCAACACGTCATATCGCTAAAAACTTAGTAGCAGCAGGTATTGCTGATGAGATTTTAGTACAGGTTTCTTACGCAATCGGAGTTGCTGAGCCAATGGGTATTTTTATTGATACTTACGGAACTTCTAAAGTAAACTTAACAAATGGTGAAATCGCTAAAAAAGTAGAAGCTATCTTTGATATGCGTCCTTACTTTATCGAGCAGCGTTTGAAATTGAGAAACCCTATTTACAGTGAAACTGCTGCTTACGGACACATGGGACGTAAACCGGAAACTGTAACTAAAACTTTCTCTGCTCCGGGTGGAAACGAAAAAACAGTTACTGTTGAATTGTTTACTTGGGAAAAACTTGATTTTGTTGACCAGGTAAAAGCTGCTTTCGGATTATAGATCTTAGATTATTAGACTAGCTTGGATTTTTAGATTGTTAGATAATAACTATTTATTCTTAAACATAAAAAAACCGGTTTTTTTATGTTAATAGCTGACGGCCTTCGTTATTCGGCGAAATCCACATTTTATTTCAACGCGGATGACGCGGATTTAATATTTGAAAACTATCGAATTAGTTGACAATAAAAAAGGCTTTCTGAAATTTTAGAAAGCCTTTTTTAAGTTCTTTTCTAGTTAAAAATCAAGAAAAAATCCGTTTTTATCCGCGTTTTCGCAATAGCGAATCCGCGTCATCCGCGTCTAAAATTCAACGCAAACCACTATTTCCTATCGTTCTAATTGTACGTTGGGTAATGTTTTCGGACGACCTGCATCATTCGATAAAATCCAGCCTGTGCGATACATCCATTCGGTCATTTTGTGCAATTTTACAAAATCAATGTTTTCAGACTCATCCATTGGTGTATGATATTGACTGTGCAAAACACTGGTATAAAAAACAGACGGAATTCCTCTTCTTGCATAAGGCAAATGGTCGGAACGGAAATAAAAATACTCCGGATGTTCCGGTCTGTCCCAAAGTTTATCCAGATCAAATTTAGGACCCTCGTCGTTTGCTTTTTTGGCAATTGCAACCAGATCAGATGAGTTTTCATGAGGAGAACTAGACCCCAATAGCGCTGCCTGATTGACGTTGTTTCTTCCGATCATATCTCCGTTTAATACGGCAACAATATCTTTTTCAGGAACTGTAGTGTGCGAAGCATACCATCTTGAACCTAATAATCCTCTTTCTTCTGAACCATGAAACACAAATAAGGAAGTTCTTTTACCAGGCTGCTTTTTATAAGCTCTCGCAATGGCCAACATAGCTACACAGGTACTGGCATTATCATCGGCTCCGTTGTAAATAGAGTCCTGTCCGTATTTTTGTCTTACCCCGTCGTGATCCTGATGTCCGCTAAAAAGAACAAATTCGTTTTTCAGTTTAGGATCTGTTCCTTCAATTTTACCTACAACATTAACCGAAGGATATTTATAAGTTTCTGAAATCACTTCAGTTGATAAAAGATCTTTAGTGTTTTTTAGGTATTCTAACTGATCGTTGTGAACCCAAAAAACTGGCATTGTAGCACCAATTTTATCCCGAAAACCTTCAATTCCATAAATTCCTCTTGTCATTTGTGGTTCCACCTGAGACCAGCTTTGTTCTGCTAACTCATCAGCAACCATAATCAGAGCTGTTGCTCCCTTTTTTACCACAAGATCATAATATTTGTTTCGAACCAAACCCGGGTAACGTCTGTCGAATAACGAAATATCATCTGCTATTCCTTCTTTGGAAGCTAATAATACAACTGCCTTTCCTTTGACATCCGCTTTTTCAATTGCTTCTTTTGTGGCTGCACCTAAATAAAGCAATGGTGCATCTACTTTAATGTTGGTCGTTTCTGCTACCAGAACATCTTTCCACAGTTTATATTCTTTTTGACCAATTTTAAATTTTGTATTGGGTGTTACCTGATGCCTGTACAAATCAAAAAACTGAAAATAAGTTCCATCATCACCTGCCGGAGTCATTCCGGCTTCTTTGGCTTTATTGGCGAGCCACATTGATACTTTTAATTCATCTAAAGTTCCAGCTTCACGACCGTTAAAATGATCTCCGGCCATCTGGTACATATCGGTTTTTAAATCTTTATCTGTAATTGCTGAAACTAAAGGTTTCTTAACTGCCTGCGAAAAAACTACTCCTCCGTAAGCAATCAAAACGAGCATCATTTTATTTTTCATACGTTTAAATTTAGTATTCCAAACTTAGTGATTTAAAGAGAATAAAAAGCGGCTCAGGCTCTTAAACATTACCGAAATGCAAAATCAGCAAAATGGCAGTATTCTTTTTTTAGCATTACTATTTTTATTTGTTTATCTCTTACATTTTACCTTCCTTAGTACAAAATAACTGATAAAAAATGAGTAAACTCCCATCGTTACAGAATGTCCTGAACGCAACACTGAAAACCGTTATTCGGTTTCCTTTAGAAATACTAACCGCCATTCTAGGAACTGTCTTTGCTATAATTCTTAGCGAAGGAAATTACAACAGTCCCAACAAAGAATTCTATGAAAAAGCTTTAATGAGTTGCTCTTTGAGTCTCGTTTTATTTCTCTCTGTCAGTTTGTTTTTTTTGGCTTCGAAAAAAAGTAATCTCCTGCGTTTTGCCATTAGTATTGGCTTAGGAAGTCTTGTTTTTCTCTTTGTCAATACTTTTCACAAGTACACTACAGATGTCGAAATACAGCAATTTATAGTTCTGAATATTGTATTTCATTTATTGGTTTCATTTGCCGGTTTCCTGCCAAGAGCTTACAATCAGGATGAGTTTTGGGAATTCAACAAACAGCTTTTCCTGAGAATTTTAACGTCAGGTTTGTACAGTATTGTGCTTTATTCCGGTCTGGCATTGGCTATTTTAGCGATTGACAAGCTTTTTAATATTGACTTTTACGATCGCATTTACATGCATGTCTTTTTTGTGATTGCCGGGATTTTTAATACCACTTTCTTTTTAAGCGGCGTTCCGGATACTAACAATAGTCAGACGCCTCTGGTTCTGAATTACCCGAAAGGACTTAAAAACTTCACTCAATTTGTGTTACTGCCCTTAATCAGTCTTTATCTGGTGATTTTAATCTGTTATGAAGCAAAAATTCTGCTGACACTTTCACTGCCCGTTGGCTGGGTTTCCTATCTCGTTTTAGTGTTCGCTATTTTCGGAATCCTGTCTTTTTTATTGGTTCACCCTATTGCTTCCGAAACGGGAAATCTTTGGATGCGAACTTTTAATCGATGGTTTTATTTTTTATTAATTCCGTTATTAGTATTGCTTTTTTGGGCCATTTTGTACCGAATCAATCTGTATGGTTTTACACATGAACGCTATTATGTACTGTTAATGTCGGTATGGTTATCCCTTGTTGTGGGGTATTTTCTCATTCAAAAGCACCCTAAAATAAAGTTCATTCCGATAAGTTTATGTCTCGCAGGCTTGTTTTCTATAGCAGGACCGCAAAGTGCTAATTCGATTTCAAAATACAGTCAGCTGGCCCGTTTTGAAAGTTATGTGCAAAATAAAACCGCTAAAAAACTGAGTTTCGAACAACAACAGGATTTAAGCAGTATTGTTTCATTTTTAGAGCGCAATTATGGGGTTGAAATTATGGTTCCGTATGCCAAAACCAAGCTGGAAGCACTGCTTAAAAAAGAGAAAGATCCAAGCGATTATGAAATCATGGAAGCTTTAGGCTATGAATACCAGTCAGCATACGCCCGGGAAGAAAAAGTCAATGATTCGTTTTACTTTTATTACCAACAAAACGAGGTACTGAACATTCACGGATATGACTTTTCGGTTGACCTTTCCAGTGACAATCCTTATGAATGTCATGATTGTGTAAAAATTGAGAATAAAAGCTATTCTCTTACCTCTACGGTAGAAGATTACGGATTAAATTTAGAGATTAACAAGGAAAGCATTCCATTAAAAATTACTGATTTTATTAATGCAAGTCCTGATTTCAGACGAGATCACGATTATGATAAAAAAGTAACTCAGGAGGTGCAAACTTCAAAATATAAAATTCTGATTACGTACCTCAGCGCCAATGGCAAAATTAAAGACAATAAAAAAACCGTAAATCGTTATATGATAAACGTACTTGTACAAATTAAAAAATAAAAAAATACCCCCGACAGTTCCTGAAAACTGTCGGGGGTATTACTTTACGAAACACTTCTATTTTAATATGTTCCGTTTTGCATTTTTGTTAATGTCTCTCTGATTTCAGCTGCTGTCTGCTCTTCAACCTCACTGCTCAGATATTTAGCTGCCAAAATTTGCGTCTCGATTGCTTTGTTTTTTTGTCCGTCTTTATAATACAACTGCGCCAGGGTATCCAAATAATAAGGATTGTTCTTTGTAACGGCAAGGCTATACTCAGACCATCCAATTGCTGATTTTAAAAAATCGGTATTTCCAGGTTTTGATACTACTGTCCATGCTGCTGAATTACACAGGTTAGAATGGTATTCTTTAAACCAGTTCCAACCATTGAAACCATATTCAGAATCAGTCCCCAATGAACCAAACATCTGATCCAATCTTTCGATTACATTTCCTTTATCTCCCAGATTTGTATTAAAATAAGCATTGAATTCCTTCAAATAAGCTCCATTAGAGCCATCGTTTTCAGCTGTTTCTGCTAAATAAGCTAAATAATTCTGATAGGTCTCAAAGTTTCCTTTTCCGGCCGCAATTAGTTTTTTGTAGATCGAGATTGTTTTGTCTTGGTTACCTGCAGCGGAAGTTTCATTTGCCACGATATTCTTGTTTTGCTGTAAAGCGCTCGAAATTTCCTGGTTTAGACTTCCTATACTGTGTTTCTCTCCTTCTTTATCATTGTATACTAAACGCTCCGCATCAATAGCATCATAATGTTTGATTAAATAATCGATCGAAAGAAAATCAGTATCGTTTAAAACTTTATCTACTTTTGAAATTTGTCTCGAGAATCCCTGATTTTTGATTTCTTTCAAAATTGTCTCTACCAAATACAGATTAGGTTTTGTATCTTTTTGATGCAGTTCCATTAATTTTTTCCACGCTTGTGTTGCCTCTTTTATGTCCAGCTTGGTACTGGCATACTTAAAATCTCCCTCATTAGGCTCATTGGTTTGAGCATACGTTACATCATAACTCCCAAAATCATAAGACACTACTGATTTTCGGAATGCGGAAATTAATTCTCCGTCTGTTACTTTTTTATTTTTTAACGCTTTACCAAGTGAAGAGAAAGTATCCACGCTTCTTAATTCTCTCGCAAAATCCGAATAAACATCAAAAAGTGCTTCTTTTTCCGACAATGTAGATTTTGCACTTGCTAAAACGTCCCCATTCTCATTTAAGACAATCAAACTTTTATCATCTGTAATTTTAATTGACTTCAGCCATTTTTTATCATTGGCATTGGCCAGATAAAAATTAAAAGAATCATTTTCTGCGTCATAAGCAGTAGCCATATGAACGCCCAAAAGGGATTCCTGTTTTTGAATAAAAGTATCAAAATCCTTTTTTGCAGAAGGGTTTTTAGTGTCAACTGCCACAACCAGGAATTTAGTTTTATCGGCTGCAGTTGCTGCAAGTGCACTTTTAAGATTGTCCTGAATTTTGAATTTAAAATCGTAAATTTCAGGAACATATGCAGAATCAACAACTGCAGTAGCGGCAGAATCAACTGTCATTTCAAAATCTGCGTCCACCACAGGATCTTTCCCCGGATAAGTCCAGTTAGGAATGTTCAGACTCTCCATAGGGGTAACTTTTACTTCTTTGGCTTCCGGCTTCTGTTCTTTTTCATTTACAAAAGTCAGCGGGTTCTTCCCTCCCTTATCTGAAATTCGGAGTTGATTGGTCTTTTTGTCCCAGAGACCGGAAATTTTTAAATCACCCTCAGTAAGCGAATTGTATTTAATAGTTACTTCAGCAACATCCTTTGGCAATGCATACTTATAAAGTTTGGTTTCGGTATCATAACCTTCTAAAGCTAAATATAAAAAATCACATTTATCAATATCAAATGCTGTATCAAGATCTTTCCACTCCGGATCTGTTTCAATCTTGATATCGGAAAGCTTTTTATACTGAATTGCTTCACTTCCTTTTTGTGTTCCTACATAAAAGGGATAAAAAGAAGGATCTACAAACTTTATTTTAATTTTTTTTGCCTTTTTATCCGTTATAAAGGAAAGATCAAAACCTTCTTCAACACTCTTATTTTGAGAAAATAGTAATGAATCCCCCTTTACATTGTAATCACCGAAATACAATATAAATTCGTACTTACCATTCTCTAATAAATTTAATTTGACTTTTTGCCCTCGGTTCGTCGAAAAATAAGTTCCTTTTTCAACAGTTTTTGTTTGAGAAAAAGAAGAAAAAACGAAACAAAAAAACATTAAGAAACTACATGTAAAATTGCGCATGTCTAAAATTTTGGTTGTTAATATCACGCGCAAAGATACCGTATTGTATTTAAAATCGAGTACTAAAAATATAACATTTGTACTTAAAATACTATAAATTATATTTCATTGAAAAGATAATGTAACGAGGCTGTACCGTGTATTGTGAAACCCTTGTGGAAAACTGTGAGAAGCTGTCATCATTGAGGTACTTTGTATTTAAGAGGTTCGTCGCTGCGATTTTATACTCCCATTTGCTGTCCTTTTTTTGATAAATTAAACTGGCACTTAAAAAATCATATTCGTTGTCCACTGTTTTGTCAGCGTTGTAATAATGATAAAATTCATATTCCGAAACAAACGAGAAACTTTTCAGAAAGTAATAATCCAATCGGGCAAAAGGCTTATCGGTATAAAACGTTGAACCGCTGTATTTATTAATTAATGCATTGTATCCAAATTCTATATTGGGAAAGTTTTTATAATTTGTTGAAGCTCTAACAGTATAACTTTGACTAAAACTCTCCGTTGTTGCCAGAATATTGTTCTGAATATTATTGAATTTTGACCAATTGAAAGTTGCATTGGCAGAAGCTTTATAATTTTTCAGGAAAGAACGTCCGTAATTCCCCATTCCGGTAAAAGTTTCATCGGCCAGGTTCGAGTTATAAGGTGATGAAGACTGGTTTATCCCTTCAAAATTTGCTTTCGTTTTAATGGCATCTACTTTTTTAGTGTAGGTTGCATTGGCAAAAATATTCTCAAAATTGAACATATTGTATTTGAAATAACGCAAAGAGTGTACCTGCGATGTTGCATTCTCCAAATAACGGTTTCCTCTGAACAAACTGCTGTAATCGGACAAAACGTAGCCCGAAGCCAACTGATTGATATCGGTGAAATCGTTAGATAAAGAGAAATTATAGGTAAGCGTTTCTGATTTTTTGATTTGATACAAGGCAAAAAAATCAGGCAGTACTTTCATAAAGTTTTGCGAATAGTCGGTTCCTGATTGTGTATTTTTCATGTTGTAAGTATGCACACTGACGCCAGGGGTCAATGTAAATTTACCTGCCAGTATTTTATAGTGAAATCCCAGAAATGCATCATTAAAATTGTACTGTACCTGATTGTTATTCGTGGGATCATTCAGATCATTTTTAGTTCCATTGTCCAAAATCTGAAAAATATGAGAATTAAAATCCTGATACGAAAATGTATTTCCCAGCGTAATATTGATGTTGCTTTTTGGCGTCACCATATAATAGTAATCCAATTTAGCATCGACTTTATTGGTTTTTACGAACCGCTCCTGGTTCAGGTCATTTCTGTTTTGTCCGGAAGTATAACCGGCCAGATCAAAGGGCTGTGTGCGTAAATTGGCATTGTAAAACGGATTTTCATCCTGATACAAATGCTGCATTTCGAAAGCAAAGATGTTTTTGTCGCTCTGGGTGTAATACAAACTCAAATCCTGATTTACCGAAGTTGGATCCTGTCTTTTATTGGTTAAAATGGTTTCCAAAGCCGAAATGTTACTCACAACCGATTCGCGCAACAAATTACCATCTTCATTTTGTTTGGATAATTTGGTTAAGATATCGTAATCAAACTGAAATTTTTCGTTGGGTTTATAACTCGAACTGAGCTTAAAAAGTCCCAAATTATTTTTTTGATGCGTTAATTCGTCCCTTTTTTGTTCGTTTCCGGAATCTAAAATAGTTGTTTTCGATTTGGTTTCGAGATCAGTTTTCGAAGTAGATAATATCCCAAAACCGCTTATGTTCCACTTTTTTGTAATGGTATAAGCAAAGTTTGTTGCCCCAAATTTCGTTTCAATTTCTTTAGCGCGATTGTTTCTCAAAATCGAAATTCCCAAATCATTAGACGAAACATTAAAGTTGCTTCCTCCTTTTTTCATCATGTTTTTAAATCCTCCTGTGAACTTAAAATAATCCTGTGCCGTAAGTGGCAACTCCCCAATATTATTAAAATTGGTAATCAGATTAATACTGTATTCCGGACTGTAGTAAAACAATTTCGGGTTGATGATATAACGGCTGTCAAGTTCTGCAACGCCAATTCCGGCGGTCACATCGCCAAACCAAAAGTTCTTTTTACCTTCCTTAAGTTTGATATTCATCGCCACATTGTCCTGATCGTTTTCCAAACCTTTTAGTGCTTTGACTTCATTGTAATTTCTCAGAACCTGAATTTTATCAATGGCATCCGCCGGAATATTTTTAACCCCAAGTTTCGTGTCCCCATCAAAAAAGTCTTTTCCTTCGACCATTAATTTACTGACTTTTTTGCCTTCAACTTCAATCTCTCCATCGGCATTTACCTCAACACCCGGCAGTTTTTTCAATACATCTTCCAGCTTTTTTTCGGTTCCGGATTTAAAAGAATCCGCATTGTAAACGATAGTATCTCCTTTAATCGACACCGGCATTTCACGAACAATCTCAACACCTTCTAATTCAATTCCGGCATCGTCCATAACAATATTCTGTGCGATGTTAGTCGTTTGAGTTGAAATCGTAATTTCTTTTGATTTCATCCCGAGGTAACTTATTTTGATGGAATAGGAAGTGTTAGGCTTCAATGTCAGCTGAAACTTCCCTTTGTCATTGGTAATTCCGTACGAATCCATAGCTTTTGTAGCTGTGTTAACCGCCATCACATTGGCCATTTCCAATGGATTCTTTTTTTCGTCCTGAATAAAACCATCAAAACGTACGGTTTGGGCAACACAAAGAGACGTCATTAATAAAATAACGAAGACAAGTATATTTTTCATTGGAAAAAAACTAAAGGTGATGTGCTAAAGATTAACGTCTTATCAATACAGGGCCGCCGCCAGGACCGCCTTCGCGACCACGGTTCATTTCTCTCAATTCTTCCATTTTCTTAATGACCGTTTCGTCATAGTCCTTCTGCGAAATCACTTTCCCTTTTTTTGAAGGTTTGATTTCAATTTTATCTTTTGCATTCAATACTATTTTAGAACATAGAATAGTGGTTCTTCCATCATTTACTTCAAGTATTAAACCCGGTAATCCCCAATAATTCTCAGGTCCCTGATTTACCGGAATCTCCGGCGAATACCAGGCAGTTATAATAATCTCTTTGGGCATTTCGAAATTATCTGCAAAATTGGTCTTCGTTTCTCCGGAAGCCTTCCCGCTATCATCTTTTTTCTCCTCTTTGTTTTTAGGTCTGAGATTCCTAAAATCTGTTTTGCTGGCTTCTTTTACTGCCGTGGCTTTGTAGCAGGTGTATCCTCCAATTTGTTTCGTTTCAGATTCCATTTTCCAGTTTAGCTTCGGCAGGGAATCTATTACCAGAAATTCTTTACCCATAAATTCCTTATCTACCGTGTAGGTTTTGGCTTTGACATCTTTGTAAAAAGTTCCGCCACCGCCCATAAACGAATTTACCATCACACGCATCCCCCCTCCTTGTTGCCCTGGAGTTTCCAATTTTTCTTCTTCCTTATAAATAGAAGCCGATTTGTCAAAATTCAGAACAAATGTTTTCTCGAGCATTTTCTTCATTCGCTCTTCCATGTTCTTTTGCATCTCGGGTGTAATTTCACGATTCGCACGTATTTCTCCCATTTTTGGAGCCTGTGTTTTCGATTCGTAAACGGCCATTCCCTGAAAATCTTTCTGAGCCTGCATCTGTGTGATTACAAGCATCAACGACATATAATAGAGTGCTTTTTTCATTGTGTTAGCTTTTAAAGTGAATTTGGTCTAATAAACTTATACTCAAATGTATTGTTTATTTTAAAATACAGAAAATTAAATAGATCAACTCCCTTAAGATATAGACAAAATCAATTATTTATCAGACCATTACAATTTCAAAAGTGGTAAAATCTAAATATCAGCGTTTTGCGCCATTTCTACTGTAGTTTTTTGTAATTTGGCTCTTAGAAACGTAAACATTATGAACAGAGCGACACATCCTTTTCTTTTATCCTTGCTTTTTGTGATCTGTTCTTTCCCGACTGTGTTTTCGCAAAACCTAAAAATAAAAGCGGTCCAAGTCTCTCAGTTTGCTAATAAAGTCGACCAATTTTTAGGCTATGATTCGTTTGGATATTACTATCAAATTAAAAATAATGTCTTCTCCAAAATCAAAGAAAAAGAGATTTTCGAATATAAAAATGTTTCTCTCGGAACGATCACGAAAGTCGATTTACAGAATCCGCTTAAAATAGTTTTGTTTTACGAAGACTTCAATACGGTGGTTTTACTCGACAATCAGCTGAATAAAATTACTGAAATTAATTTTTCGTTTAACAACACTCCAATTATCGTTTCGGCAATTGGAATGTCAGCGCAAAATCAATTGTGGATTTACAATTCTTTAAATCAACAAATTGGTCTTTTTGATTATCTGAATAATGAATATAAAACGGTTTCTACACCATTAACAGAACCTATAAAATATTACCTGACCGATTTCAATACTTTTTATTGGATTGACAAAAAAAACAATTGGTTCTCGTGTACCATTTTCGGAAAAATAACGGCTTTGGGCAAAATCCCCGATTATGACGCTGTCGAAATTATGAACCATCATCAATATCTTTTCAGCAAGGCTAATTTGTTGTATTTTAAAGACATTACAAGTCCGGACTCCAATGCATTTTCTGAAATTGAGATTTTAGAAAAATCCTTCGACAAATTCTATTACAAAGACCAAATTTTATCTATTTTTACAGCTAAAGAAATCACAAATTATAAAATCGTAACACCGTAATGCACATAGCGATAGCAGGAAATATAGGAGCCGGAAAAACTACTTTAACTAAATTGTTGGCGAAACATTTTAAATGGGAGCCTCATTACGAAGATGTAGTTGACAATCCGTATTTAGATGATTTTTACCATCAAATGGAGCGTTGGTCGTTCAATCTTCAGATTTACTTTCTAAACAGTCGTTTCCGTCAGATATTACAAATTCGCGAAAGCGGAAAGAAAATTATTCAGGACAGAACCATTTATGAAGATGCCCATATATTTGCTCCCAACCTGTATTCTATGGGATTGATGACAAGTCGTGACTTCGAAAATTACACTTCTCTTTTTGAATTAATGGAGTCATTAGTAAAAGCTCCTGATTTGTTAATTTACCTGAGAAGCTCTATCCCAAATCTGGTAGGACAGATTCACAAACGCGGACGTGATTACGAAAATTCTATTTCAATTGACTATTTAAGCCGTCTGAACGAAAGATACGAAGCATGGATTCAAACCTATACTAAAGGGAAATTATTGATTATTGATGTTGACAATATTAATTTCGTAGATAATCCGGAAGATCTGGGAAACATCATTAACAGAATTGATGCTGAGCTAAACGGACTGTTTTAGAAATACGAATTTCACAAATTTACACCAATGAAAATGCCTCTAAATATTTAGAGGCATTTTTTGTTATTTAAAGTTTTAACACTTTCTGATTTGTAAATAATAACCTACTTTTGTTTCATTTATTGAAAACATTTCCCGAATTGGGAAAAAACACTTATCTTTGCCTGATCAATTATGAGAATAATAGCCAAAAGAACCTTGCAAAATTTTTGGGAATGTTTCCCAAATGCAAAACAACAGTTGTTATCATGGTATCAAATCTTTGATAAAAATAATTTTGATAATTCGAATGCTATAAAATCAATCTTCGGTTCTGCAGATTTTGTTGGCCATAATAAAGTCGTTTTTAATATTTGTGGAAATCATTATCGCTTAATTGTAAAAATTAATTATGAGACTCAAATTGTCTACATTCTATTTGTAGGTACCCACACTGATTATGACAAACTTGACGATATTAAAAACTTATAAGTAATATGGAAATACGACCTATTAAAACGGAACACGATTATGATCTTGCTTTAGAACGTGTAAATGCTATTTTTGATGCGAAACCCAATACGGATGAAGGTGATGAATTAGATATCTTGGTTACACTCATAGAAAAATACGAACAAATAAATTATCCTATTCCGGAACCTGACCCAATTGAAGCCATTAAATTTATGATGGAACAAAATGGAATTACTGACGCCGATTTAGGAGTTATTTTAAACAGTCGCTCAAGAGTATCCGAAATTTTTAAACGAAAAAGAGCCTTAACCTTAAACCAAATCAGGATTTTGACAGAAGCGCTTCATATTCCAGCTTCAACCTTA
Source organism: Flavobacterium tructae (assembly GCF_002217475.1). Classification (GTDB taxonomy): domain Bacteria; phylum Bacteroidota; class Bacteroidia; order Flavobacteriales; family Flavobacteriaceae; genus Flavobacterium; species Flavobacterium tructae. The sequence continues at coordinate 490,802 of NZ_MUHH01000017.1, read as the reverse complement.
ATTAAAGAATATGCTTTAAATCCATAAAAAATGCCTCTAAATATTTAGAGGCATTTTTCGTTATTTTCCTAACAGGTTTTGAAAACCTGCCGACAAATTACTAAACTATTTCACAGCTTCAATTTTGGCTTTTACTTCGGCTTCTGTTCCTTCAAAAACTTCTGTAGTGGTTTTACCATTTTCGGTTTTGGTTACAGTTCCCACTGTGACCCCATTAACTGTAGACAGGTTTACTTCTACTCTTTTTTTACTGTATTTTGTAGTATCAAAACAATCTGTTTTTTGATGAACGTATTTTCCGTTAGCATCATAATGCGCCAGACATTTTGCTGTTTCTTCGGCAGAACATCCTTTTTCTTTGCACATTTTGACACATTCTTCTTTAGTCATTTTCGAAAAATCTCCACATTTAGAATCTCCTCCAAGGTGGATTTCCATTTTTTTACAGCAAGAACCTTTTTCCATCATTCCTGAAGACGAATGTCCTTCTCCTAAAATAGGTGCAATTACCAAACCGATCAAACAAGTCAGTTTAATCAGGATATTCATAGAAGGGCCTGAAGTATCTTTAAACGGATCTCCAACGGTATCTCCGGTTACTGCTGCTTTGTGCGCATCCGATCCTTTGTACGTCATTTCGCCATTGATTAAAACTCCGGCTTCAAATGATTTTTTCGCATTATCCCAGGCACCACCGGCATTATTTTGAAAAACTGCCCAAAGTACGCCGGAAACCGTTACTCCCGCCATATATCCTCCTAACATCTCAGCAATTAACTGATTGTTGTCTGCATAAACCAGTTTCCCTAATAATACAATTGCAATTGGGAAACCAATCGTTAAAATCCCAGGAAGCATCATTTCGCGCAAAGCAGCTTTCGTTGAAATTTCAACACATTTACCATATTCAGGTTTTCCGGTTCCTTCCATAATTCCCGGAATCTCTTTAAACTGTCGACGTACTTCATAAACCATATCCATAGCCGCTTTTCCAACAGAATTCATCGCTAAAGCTGAGAAAACAACGGGAATCATTCCCCCCACAAACAACATGGCTAAAACCGGTGCTTTGAAAATATTGATTCCGTCAATTCCGGTAAAAGTCACATAAGCTGCAAATAATGCCAAAGACGTTAAAGCTGCTGAGGCAATAGCAAAACCTTTTCCGGTTGCAGCGGTAGTATTTCCTACTGAATCTAAAATATCGGTTCTGGTTCGTACTTCTTTAGGTAATTCACTCATTTCGGCTATTCCTCCTGCGTTGTCAGAGATTGGACCAAAAGCATCAATCGCCAATTGCATCGCTGTTGTAGCCATCATTGCAGAAGCCGCTAAAGCAACTCCGTAAAATCCTGCCAAAGCATAAGAAATCCAAATGGCTACTGCAAACAATAAAACGGTTGGAAAAGTCGAAATCATTCCGGTTGCCAAACCTGCAATTACATTTGTTCCGGCGCCTGTTGATGATTTTTGTACAATGGCTAAAACCGGTTTTGTACCTAATCCTGTGTAATATTCCGTAACGGATGAAATTGCTCCACCCACTACTAAACCTACCAAAGTGGCATAGAAAACTCGCATAGAAGAAATCTGCTGCGATCCTTCTCCGAAGAATTCCATTGTCATTACTTCCGGTAACATGTGCTGTACTAAAAAGAAACAGGCAATTGCTGTAAGAACAATAGAAACCCAGTTTCCTATATTTAATGCTTTTTGCACCTGTGCTTCTTTGGCATTATCATCTGTTATTTTTACCAGTGTAGTTCCGATAATCGAGAATAAAATCCCAAAACCGGCAATTGCCATTGGAAGCAAAATTGGTCCGATTCCGCCAAAAGCATCCACGATATTGCCTCCCATATCTTTAATCACATAGTTTCCTAAAACCATTGCGGCTAGAACTGTCGCTACATACGAACCAAATAAATCGGCTCCCATACCGGCAACGTCCCCAACGTTATCCCCAACGTTATCGGCAATTGTAGCCGGATTACGAGGGTCATCTTCCGGAATTCCGGCTTCTACTTTACCTACTAAATCAGCACCAACATCGGCAGCTTTTGTGTAAATTCCACCACCTACTCTGGCAAATAAAGCAATAGATTCGGCACCAAGTGAAAAACCTGCCAGTGTTTCCAGAACAACCGTCATCGTTTCGGTATCTTTCCATACGCCTCCTGATAAAATATTAAAGAAGATAATAAAGAACCCTGTAAGTCCTAACACTGCTAAACCTGCAACGCCAAGTCCCATTACGGTTCCTCCGCCAAACGAAACTTTCAAAGCCTGCGGTAAACTCGTACGGGCAGCCTGTGTGGTTCTAACATTCGTTTTTGTCGCTATTTTCATCCCGATATTACCGGCATAAGCTGAAAATAAGGCTCCAAATATAAAGGCAACTACTATTAATAAATGCGTTTTAACTCCCGGAATAAAAGTAATTCCGGCCAATGCAATACTGGCAATAATTACAAAAATGGTCAATAATTTATATTCTGCTTTTAAAAAGGCGAGGGCTCCCTCGTAAATGTGTTCTGAAATCTCTTTCATCTTTCCGTCGCCCGCATCTTGTTTTAAAACCCAAGCCCTTTTTATTCCCATGAAAAGTAATCCTAAAATTGCCATAACGATTGGCAAATAAATCATAAATGCATTCATAATCTAGTAATGGTTTTTTGGTTAATAGTTAAAAGTCAATAAACTAACTCAAACGAATTTAAACAAAAAAGCAATACTCCTGACGGTAGTATTGCTTTTTTTATAATTGGGCGGCTTATAAATTATTTAATGCTAAATAATCCTTCCGGTTTGTTTTCAATATCATCAAAACGTTTTGTACACTCTGCAATAATAGCATAAGCTTCGTTTACGTCTCCCCATCCTTCTACGTCTACTTTTTTGTTTTCAAGATCTTTGTATACCTGGAAGAAGTGCTCGATTTCTTTTACTAAGTGTCCGTTGATATCAGAAAGATCATTTAATGAATTCCAGATTGGGTCAGAAACTGGTACACAAATAATTTTTTCGTCTGGTCCTTTATCATCTGCCATGTGGAAAACACCAATTGGTTTTACTTCCATAACACATCCAGGGAAAGTTGGTTCGTTTACTAAAACCAATACATCAAGAGGGTCACCATCAAGAGCTAAAGTTTCCGGAATAAATCCGTAATCAGCCGGGTACATCATTGAAGAGAATAACATTCTGTCGAAACGCATTCTTTTAATTTCAAAATCGTACTCGTATTTATTTCTGCTTCCTCTTGGTATTTCGATCAACACATCGAAAGTTGTTAGTTTGTCTGCGGTCATTTTTGTTTTTTATTGTTTCTATAATTTCGACTGCAAAAGTAACTAAAGAATCCCTTTTTACAATAAAAAACTGCATTTATCTATGTACTTTTCTTTTAAAAAACAGGGAGTTAATACGTAATCTTTCTATTTCTTTTGTTTAGATAATAATGCCAAAGTAAATAGGTGGCATAAGACCTATACGGACTCCATTGTTCTGCATGAATTTCCATTTCCTTTTTGTCGTGAATATCCAATAATTCTTTAATGGTGTTGACAACTGCAATATCTCCCAACGGAATCAAATCAGGTTCCTGAAGACAGAACATGAGATAGATATCAATCGTCCAGTTTCCAATTCCTTTCAGCTTAATGAGCTCTTCCCGAACTTCTTTTGCCGATTTTGTAGCCAGACTTTCGATGTCCAGTTCTTTACTCAAAACAGCTTCTGCCAATATCTTAATGTATTTCGTCTTTTGACGGCTCACTCCTAAATTTCGAAACTCTTCATCCGATAACTCCACCATATTTTCAGGACTGCAGGTCGTATAGGCTTTTATCTTTAAAAACGTTGCTTTCGCCGAATCTATCGAAACTTGTTGCTCTAAAATAAGCAATACCAAAGTCGCAAAACCTTGCGGGCGTTTTGGAATCGGCGGCAATCCGTATTTATCTATAATATCCAGAAAAACAGGGTTTCTGGCAGATAGGAAATCAATGGCATCCTGCATAACTTTGTTTTAAGAATACTCAAAATTAAACAAAATTACTGCAATAATTATCCTGAAATGTATTGCCCATAAGGAAGTTTATTCACCGCATAAATAATAAAAGAAGAAAGGAACAAACACAATAGCGTTGTAATCGGAATAGCCAAAACCGGATTTATAAAATCATAATCGATTCCTGAAGACACCAGAAACCGTAAAACCAGAATATGAACCAGATAAATACCGTAGCTGTATTTATTGATGAAATTAATAACCCGAATGAGGGTTGGATTTGAAATTTTTGAATTTTTGAAGAAAATAAACAATCCAATAGAGACCAGCATCACATTAAAAGTCAGGTAACCATAAAAATATTCATTAAAACGATCTTCTGATATCGATAAAAAATAAGTTCCGAAAATGGTAATAATAGCTCCAAAAGAAAGCAAGAGTACAGAAATTCGTTTCAATCTTCGGGCATCATATTGAAATGACTTGACCGACAAATAATAACCCAAAACCAGATATCCTAAAAAGCCTGTAAAATAAGTCAGATCAACATTGATTCTGAACTTAGAAAAAATGGGCTGATTGATCATTAGAGCAAAAATCCAAATGGCCAGAAAATACAATATCTCCTTTTCATTGGCATTCTGAATCCACTTGCTGAGAATCGGGATAAAAAGATAAATCCCAATTACCATATAAATGTACCATAAATGAAAGGAACTCCCTCCGATAATAAGTGTAAAGGCACGCTTAAAAATATCGACAAATGCTTTTTCAGATTCTAACAAAAATTCGCTTCTAACGGTTAGCAGAACATAAAAAAGACTCCAGAATAAGAAAGGTAAAATAATTCTCGAGAACTTTTTTCTCAAAAAATCATTCAGTTCGTATTTTTTGTTCAGCATTAATGCTCCGGTAAGCATCAAAAAAACTGGCACACAAAAACGGACAAGACCGTCATAAACATTACCTGTCCACCAGGTAAAATTGGATATATGACCGTACTGATACAGAATATCACAGGCTACATGCACTACGATCACACTGATGGTGGCTAAAACTCTGAGATTATTTGTCCAATTTAGATTCTTACTTTCTATAGTTATACTCATAGAAACTAAATTAAGAAAAAATCTGACAATTTATCTAAAAATAAAAACCAAATGAACCTTTTATCGCAAATTTGCTTGCATCCGGCATATTGAGATAATTCCCTCTCCATGAGAAGTCAAGACGGAATACTTTGAAAATATTTCCAATTCCGGCATTGTATTCCCAATACACATTTTCGGGTGCATTATAAGGTAAGCCCGAAGCATTAATGGCACGATTAGCATCCGAAATGGTTCCGTGTACTGCTCTGATTCCTACAAATTCTCTCCAGTTTAATTTTCTCATGAAAGGAATTCTTGCAAACAGCCTTCCTCCAAAGTCATGATTCCATTGTAAAGTGGTATACTGATCGGTCACAAACTCATAGAAATTTAAATTACTGAAGGTATTCTCGATAGTAAAATAAGTCTGGTTTCCTGGTATTACACTCATTAATCCCAGTGGAATTGTACCAAAGGTTTTTCCGGTTTCAATGATAATATTAGATCTTCCTAACGGGCCGATAATAATAGGTTGTTTATAAAACAATTGGACTTTTTGATAAGCAAAATCACTGTTTAAAACCCCTTTTAAACCATAGCTAAAGTTTACAAAGAAATGACTGAACGGACTGTCAACAATATTTCGCTCTACTCCAAAACCAATAGTCTTACGATTCGGCATAAACTCAAACTGAATGTTCGCTTCGGATTGTGTTACTTTATTGGCTATTACACCAGCCGGATTCGCAGCACTTGGTAAAGTAGTATAATAGTCTAAACTAAAAGTAGGGGAAGCCGATTCTAAAGTTCTATAGGAAACTCCGGCCTGAACAACAAAATTCTTAAGAGGCTCCATTTCAAGGGAAACATTGCTCAGATTTATGTTCGTCAATTTTCCATTACTTCCTGTGGTAAATAAGGCCGAAGAAGCAAAACTTCGCCCTAAAATATCGTTCGTAGTCGTTAAGCTCGCACCAATTTGTTCGATATCGCGCCTGTTTCCTCCAGAGATAATGACACGGTTTTTCTTGTCCACCATCCATTTTCCGGAAACTCCGTATTTGAATTTATTATCGTCAAAACCATATGCTGTATAAGCTTGTATACGCCAAGGGTCGTTCGGGCCAAAATAAGTCCTTCCTCCTGCACGCAATCGCAATCCTTCAACTTCATTATAACCGAATGTGGAAAAGATAGGTCCAAAATCGAAATTCTTAAACTCGACATAACCACTTCCCAGAATAGAAACTAAACTATAGAGTTGCTTGAATCTTTTGACAGTTTGCAGCGTGTCGAGCATTTTATAAATACCCGCTTCATCCTTATTGAGTTTTTCAAAACGGTTTTCATTCCAAAACTCATCCGATTTCGTATAGACGGAATTGTCAATAAAATTAACTTCCTGCTTATAAAAACTTTCCGGTTTCTGAAGATTGAATTTATGATCTTTATACAATGTGGTTCGCTTTCCGTAAACCCCTTTTGATTTTTCCTTTTTGTTCAAAGCAAAATCAGACATCATATAATCACGGGTCAGAAGAAATACAGAATCATTCTCAACCTCAAATTCCTGTTCGATATAAATGTCTTTTACCCAGTTAATATTGGCACTTTTGGTAACGGCCATATTAATTTTTTTAATCGCAAAAGTGGTATCGTTTACCCAAAAATCCCCTTTAAAAGTCAGTTCATTTTTACGTCTTGGATAAAAAACAATATTATAACACCATTTTTTGTCAACATAAGCACTGTCTTTTAAAACATAATTGTAGACATCAATTCCGGTTCTGGAAAGCGGACTTGTAAAGCTCTTATCGAAAAATTTAAGGTGATTGTCGTAAATATTATAATCAGAGTACAGGTCTTTTACAAAAGACAAAATCTGCTGATTACCATTGAACCCTGACGTTTTATTTCCGGTCAGATTCTCCTTTGTTTTCTTTAATTTATTATCTCCGTATACATCATAAAGCGATTCACTAATAAAAATTGGCAGATATGTTTTTCCGGTAACTTCGGATGTATCAACATGCTGGAACACAAACTCCATTCCTTTGAAGAGTTTATTCTTCATAAAAGCACTATCAATCGTGTTCATGTCAAACTCGACTTTTTCATACTTCTGCATTTGATACTGACTGAATTGGTACAGTCCGTTCTTACGTTTACGTTCCCAGATTTTTCTCAGAATATCCAGTGCAGGATTGTTTTTCTTAGAGGTTTTTCCGGTAAAGATAACCACTTCATTCAGTGCTTCAGCTTCACTTAAAACTATTTTAAAATCATAGTTTACCGCTTTTTCCAACGTAACTTCCCGATCAGAAAATCCCGCTGAGCTCACTACTAAAGTGGTATACGTATTAGGCGATTCGAGATAAAAACGTCCGTCTTCATTCGAAACAATTCCCGTATTCGACCCTTTAAAAACAACATTTGCAAACGGAATCGGCTGATTCGATTTGTCTAAAACAATTCCACTCACTTTAGTTTGTGCAGCAACGCCACCCACTAGTGCGAGTACAAAAAATAAGCTGAGTAAAATTATTCTTTTCATAATCCTGCAAAAAAAAACTTCATCAATTAACATGACTGATGAAGTTTTATAAGTATCGTTTAATTTACTATTTGTACATTACTTTCTTTACTGCTTTTACTACATCACCAGCGTTTGGCAACCAATCTTTTAGTAAAACAGGAGAATATGGTGCAGGTGCATCGGCAGTCGTAATACGCTGAATTGGCGCATCAAGAAAATCGAATGCTTGTTCCTGAACGATATAAGTAATCTCAGATGAAATACTTGCAAATGGCCAAGCTTCTTCTAAAACTACTAAACGGTTTGTTTTTCTTACAGAAGCAAGAATAGTTTCTTTATCCATTGGACGAACTGTTCTTAAATCGATAATCTCACAAGAGATTCCTTCTTTAGCCAATTCATCAGCAGCGATAAAAGCTTCTTTGATAATTTTACCAAAAGAAACAATTGTAACATCTTTTCCTTCACGTTTAACATCGGCAACTCCTAATGGAATTGTATATTCTCCGTCCGGCACCTCACCTTTGTCACCATACATTTGCTCAGATTCCATAAAAATCACCGGATCATTATCACGAATAGCAGATTTCAAAAGTCCTTTTGCATCGTAAGGAGTTGAAGGTACAACCACTTTAAGTCCCGGAGTATTAGCAAACCAGTTTTCTAAAGCCTGAGAGTGAGTTGCTCCTAATTGACCTGCAGAAGCAGTTGGTCCACGAAAAACGATAGGCACATTAAATTGTCCACCTGTCATTTGACGCATTTTAGCAGCATTATTTATAATTTGATCAATACCTACTAAACAAAAGTTGAAAGTCATATACTCAACAATAGGACGACAACCATTCATTGCTGACCCTACTGCAATTCCTGTAAAACCAAGCTCAGCAATTGGAGTATCGATTACTCTTTTTTCACCAAACTCAGCAAGCATTCCTTTTGAAGCTTTGTAAGCTCCGTTGTATTCTGCAACTTCTTCGCCCATTAAATATATGGATTCATCGTGACGCATTTCTTCGCTCATCGCTTCACAAATGGCCTCTCTAAATTGTATTGTTCTCATATTTATATTGTATGTTGAATTTTCTGAAGAGCAAAAATAAATATTTTAAATCACTTAAAAGCATAAATTGAATTTAAAATCACACGAACTTCCGACTCTCCTGCGCTTTTAACTTTTTAAAATTTGTTGTGATAATTACGAAATCGATATAATTAACGCTTTATCACTTAAAAACTTTTTTTCAGCCCAACTTCCTGCTTTAAAATCAGGCTTCACTTCAGTAAAATTCTTACTAACTAACGTGACAATCGAAATTATAGTATAAATCGACAACAAATTTAACAGTTCGAGCAACCCCTGTTTTGCAAAATCCTTAAGGATCAGGAAACATCAATGCATTATCAATATTCAATAACGATGAACGGCTTTCCTTATTCCGTAATCTGCGAAAACGTAATAGTTTTTAAAAAATATTATGCGTGCATAGTATATTATTTCAATTTTAATTTCTAAATTTGTGGAAGCGTTTTATAATTTATCAAAATATATACTTATGAAAATATTAGTTTGCATCAGCCATGTGCCTGATACTACTTCAAAAATTAACTTCTCCAATGGTGACTCAGAATTCGATACCAATGGTGTTCAATATGTAATTAATCCTAATGACGAGTTTGGTCTTACACGTGCAATCTGGTTTCAGGAGCAACAAGGTGCAACAGTAACTGTTGTAAATGTTGGAGGACCTGATACTGAGCCTACTTTACGTAAAGCTTTGGCAATTGGTGCAAACGAAGCAATTCGTGTAAATGCTAACCCAACTGATGGTTTTTTTGTTGCAAAACAATTGGCTGAAGTAATTAAAAATGGTGGTTATGATTTGGTAATTGCCGGAAAAGAATCTTTAGATTATAATGGTGGAATGGTTCCTGGAATGATTGCAGGAATTTTAGGTTCTAACTTTTTAAATTCTTGTACTTCGATCACTGTTGAAGGCAGTAATGTAAAAGCAGTTCGTGAAATCGATGGTGGAAAAGAAACTGTAAGCACTACTTTACCTTTAATCATTGGTGGTCAAAAAGGTCTTGTTGAAGAAAAAGACTTACGTATTCCAAACATGAGAGGAATCATGACAGCAAGAACAAAAGCTTTAACTATTCTGGAACCAGTTGATGCTCCGGTAAACACAAAAGCGGTAAAATTTGAAAAACCAGCTCCTAAATCAGCAGTAAAACTAGTTTCTCCTGATAATTTAGATGAATTAATCAATTTATTACACAACGAGGCTAAAGTAATCTAGTAATCAGTATTCAGTTGCAGTTTTCAGTTTACATCAACTTGAAACCTGAAACTTTAAACTTCTAAACAAAAAATTATGTCAATATTAATATATGCAGAATCTGCAGAAGGAAAATTTAAAAAAGTTGCTTTCGAACTAGCTTCTTACGCTAAAAAAGTAGCCGAAACTTTAGGAACAACTGTTACCGCTTTAACCGTAAACATCAGTGATGTTAGCGAATTATCAAAATACGGAGTTGATAAAGTATTAAAAGTAAACAACGATAAATTAGCCGGTTTTACTGCTAAGGCTTACGCCGATGTGATCAAACAGGCTGCCGAAAAAGAAGCTACAAAAGTAGTTTTACTTTCTTCTACAACAGACAGTATCTACCTTTCTTCATTAGTAGCTGTAGCTTTAAACGCTGGTTTCGCTTCAAATGTAGTTGGATTACCGGTTAGCACTTCTCCTTTTCAGGTAAAAAGAAATGCTTTCTCTAACAAAGCTTTCAATATTACTGAAATCACTACAGATGTAAAAGTTCTTGGTCTTGCTAAAAACTCTTACGGAATTTTCGAAAGTGCTGGATCTGCAACTGAAGAAGATTTCAACCCAACAATTGGAGACAACGATTTTGGAGTAAAAGTAGAATCTGTAGAAAAAGTAACCGGAAAAGTTTCTATCGCTGATGCTGATATCGTAGTTTCTGGAGGACGCGGATTAAAAGGCCCGGAAAACTGGGGATTAGTTGAAGATCTTGCTGCTGTATTAGGCGCAGCAACAGCTTGTTCTAAACCAGTTTCAGACTTAGGATGGAGACCTCACAGCGAGCACGTTGGACAAACCGGAAAACCGGTTGCCACTAATTTATACATTGCAATAGGAATTTCAGGTGCTATCCAGCACATTGCAGGTATCAACTCATCAAAAGTAAAAGTTGTAATCAACAACGACCCTGAGGCTCCTTTCTTTAAAGTAGCTGATTACGGAGTAGTTGGAGATGCTTTTGAAATTGTTCCGCAATTAATCGAGAAATTAAAAGCTTTTAAAGCACAGCATTCTTAATTTAAAAATTCTCTTTAAAAATATAGCTACCTAAAAACAAGATAATCGTATCTTTGTTTTAGGTAGCTTTTTTGTTCCATATTTTTTGATTAAAATTGCACCTTTATTTTTCAATCAAAAAAAGTATCAAAATGAGGCAATAATTGCCCTTTTTTATCCATATATATGAGTCTAGTAAAATTATCCATAAAAGGAATTTCATACAGTCAAACTCAAAATGGCGCTTATGCCTTAATTTTGAATGAAGTTGATGGCGAAAGAAAATTGCCTATCGTTATTGGTGCTTTTGAAGCACAATCGATTGCTATTGCTCTGGAAAAAGAAATTAAACCTCCGCGTCCGTTAACGCACGATTTGTTCAGAAACTTTGCTGAAAGATTTGATATAGTCGTAAAACAAGTAATTATTCACAAACTTGTGGATGGTGTTTTTTATTCCAGTTTAATCTGCGAAAGAGACAAAATTGAAGAAATTATAGACGCCAGAACTTCTGATGCCATTGCATTGGCTTTGCGATTTAATGCTCCGATTTTTACTTACAAAAACATTCTCGACAAAGCGGGAATTTATTTAAAATCGAATACCGCAGAAACCGATCAGGGATCTCAGGAAATCGATGACGTACTTTCGAATCCGGAAACTTTTGGACGCGAAGAGGAAAGCAATCAATCCGGAGATATTTATTCCAAACATAGCTTACAGGAACTAAACGAACTTTTAGACCAGGCTGTTTCTCAGGAAGATTACGAAAAAGCAGCTAAAATTCGAGACGAAATTTCGAGAAGATGATTTTAAGGCTATAAGCCGTAAGCTTTAGGCTATAAGCTTAAAGCGCAAAACATAAAAAACAAGCTATAAGTATTTAGGATAAAGCCTAAAGCTTAAAGCCTAAAGCTTAAAGCACCATGAAGCAATACTTAGATTTGGTACGACACGTTTTAGACAACGGCTGCCAAAAAGGAGACAGAACAGGAACGGGAACCAAAAGTGTTTTTGGCTACCAAATGCGATTTGATTTAAGTGAAGGTTTCCCAATGGTTACCACCAAAAAACTACACCTAAAATCAATTATATATGAATTGCTTTGGTTCTTAAAAGGAGACACCAACGTAAAATACCTTCAGGAAAACGGTGTGAAAATTTGGGATGCCTGGGCAGACTCTAATGGCGATTTAGGCCCTGTTTACGGACATCAATGGCGTAATTGGAACAGCGAAGAAATTGATCAAATCTCTGAATTAATTACCGAGCTAAAAACAAATCCAAACAGTCGAAGAATGCTGGTTTCAGCATGGAATCCTTCGGTCTTGCCGGATACTAAAAAATCATTTGAAGAGAATGTAGCCAACAACAAAGCAGCTTTACCTCCTTGCCATGCTTTCTTTCAATTTTATGTCACAAGTCCTGACACCGAAAAAGGAGAAACAAAAGGAAAACTATCCTGCCAACTGTACCAGCGAAGTGCCGATATATTTTTGGGAGTTCCTTTTAACATCGCTTCTTACGCTTTATTAACCCTGATGATTGCACAGGTTTGCGACTTGGAACCGGGAGAATTCATTCACACATTTGGAGACGCACACATTTACAACAATCATTTTGAGCAATTAGAACTACAACTTACACGTGAACCAAAACCATTACCTAAGATGGTTTTAAATCCGGAGATTAAAAACATTTTCGACTTTGATTACAATGACTTCACGCTTTTAGATTATGAACCGCATGCCGGTATAAAAGGAAGTGTTGCTGTATAAAACATAAAAAATCCGCTTAAAATTTTAAGCGGATTTTTTTATACTACCAGCACGCTGTTTTCGCTTCCGGCATAATCATTCCACTTATACGAATCCGCCTCAGGATCGTTTTCATACACTCCGTCGACTACGTATTTAAATTCGTAAATCGCGTCTTTCACCAAATCATAAGTAGCTTTAAAAGTTCCATTTTTCAATTTACTTAAAATTCCTTCCTCGGGATTCCAATTGTTAAAATCCCCAACAACTGCCGCCGAATTTGCATCTTTTGCATCTATCGTAAAGGTAACTTTACACACCGGCCTTGTTTTTACAAACTGTTTCTTCAAAGACATAACTATTTAATTTTTAGATTCATAGACTAAATTACATAAATTCATCTGAACTCCCTGTACCCCTACAATCGTTTTGTGATTATATCAAAAACACTTAGTATTTTTTTTACTTTCCATAAATAAAACCATGTAAAATTTTGAATTTCAAAGCATTAAATCACTTTAAGAGAAATATTCCCCGATCTAAATGGGTCATTACAAAATAAATTCTAACTTTATGACCTCATTTATATCTTATGGAAAAGGAAGTACACGAACAATACGAGTATGCCAGAAGAAGAATCAGACAAAAGAAGGTCCTTTATTTTCATTTTGTACTTTTTATTCTAGGAAGTTTATTTTTATTTATCGCCAATCGATTCTTTGGTCTCGGAGCCACCAGCGGACAAGATTGGTGTATTTGGGCCATAACAATCTGGCTTTTTATCTTTATTCTGCATTTTATAAAAGTATACATCACAGATCGGTTCATGAACAAAAAATGGGAAAGAGAACAAATTGATCGGCTTGTTGCTTTGCAACAAAAGAGAATTAGTCAGTTAGAATCGAAAGTAAGTGAAGATTCTGAAAATAAAATTTAGTTTAGAATGCCATGATTATAATGATAGCGGCTGTTGCCGAAAATAACGCACTGGGAAAGAACAATGATTTAGTTTGGCATTTACCAAATGATTTTAAAAGATTTAAATCACTTACTACCAACCATCATATTATTATGGGAAGAAAAACCTTTGAGAGCTTCCCTAAACCTTTACCTAACAGAGTACACGTTGTAATAACACGTCAGAATGATTATCAACCGGAAGGCTGTATTGTTGTTGATTCTATCGAAAAAGCGATAGCAGTATGTCCTGAAAACGAAGACTCCTATATTATTGGAGGTGGCGAAATCTACAATCTTGGTTTGCCCTATACCGATATTATTGAAGTTACCAAAGTACATCATACTTTTGAAGCAGATACTTTCTTTCCTGTAATCAATGAAACGGAATGGCAGCTTGTAGAATCAGAAGAAAACTTTAAAGACGAAAAACATCTTTACGATTATACTTATGAAACTTATATCAGAAAATAAAAAAACATCCTCTTTTGGAGGATGTTTTTCAAAAATGACTGATCTTCTAAATGGACTCACTCAGGAAATAGTTCTGATAAAATAACAAATATTAAGAATAACATTTGAAATAATTAAATAACACTGTTTGTTGAGATATAATCTCAAGGGACGCCTTTAACAACAAATACCACTAAGATATTAAAGGCAAATTTCCAAAAACAAATTTAATCCTAAGAACGTATTTCACACTTTTCAAAAATAGAGTATTGTCCCCAACACAATACTTCTTTAACTTCTTTCCTGACAAACTTAAGCACAAGTGCAAAAACAATACTCCGTTACTTTAAGCCATTTATAACGACCAATCTTTTAAACTTCATCATTATTACTATGACAAAAGTGCACATAAATCCTGCACTCCACAATACCCACTTTTAGTGATTTTTTTAAAGTAACCATTTTTGGTGATGCTCAAAAATTTGACATTCAACATCAATTAAACCCTTACTTTTAAAACATTTAAAGCACAAAATAAAAAACCCAATACAGTTAAGACAGATTGTATTATATTTGCGTAAATTAAAATAATGTCTGAAAAAATAACTCCATATAAAGACTCTTCTTTAGGTAAAAAAGAGCAAGTTGCCCAAATGTTTGACAACATCTCCGGTAACTATGATAATTTAAATCGTGTGATCTCATTTGGAATTGACACCAAGTGGCGAAAAAAAGTACTCAAAATTGTTTCGGATACAAAACCAAAAATCATTCTTGATATTGCAACCGGAACCGGTGATCTTGCCATATTAATGTCGCAGACCAATGCTGAAAAAATTATCGGCTTAGATATTTCGGCCGGTATGCTTGAAGTGGGAAAGAAAAAAGTTCAGGCAAAAGGATTATCCAATACTATAGATTTAGTTTTGGGAGATTCTGAGAAAATTCCTTTTGAGGACAATTATTTTGATGCTATAACGGTTGGATTTGGCGTTCGAAATTTCGAAAACCTGGAAAAAGGATTTGCGGAAATTCTAAGGGTTTTAAAACCAAATGGAGTTTTTGTAATTCTGGAAACCTCTGTTCCGGATAAAACACCATACAAACAAGGCTATAAATTTTACAGCAAAAACATCCTTCCCATTATTGGAAAACTCTTTTCTAAAGACAATTCAGCCTATGGTTATTTATCTGAATCTGCTGCCGTTTTTCCTTACGGAGAAGCTCTAAACAATATTTTAAGAAAAATTGGGTTTATAGATGTTGTAGCAATGCCTCAAACTTTTGGTGTTGCAACCATTTATTCTGCCTCTAAAAAATAGTATGAAAAAAATTGTAGTCTTACTTCTATTAGTCTTATCGACGCAAGGATATTCGCAATTTGCTAAAAGCATGTTCAGTAAAGATCCTATCATTAATCTTGAAAACTGGCAAAAACAACGCCTGTATTTCGGTTACTACCTTGGGTTTAACAGTTTTGACTTTAAGTTTGACTACAAATCTCCTGGTCCTGATGTTCAGACAAAAAAGACTACCGGTTTTAATGTTGGTGTTGTAGCTGATTTAAGATTACAGGAATACATTAATCTTCGTTTTGAACCGGGATTGTACTATACCAAACGTGACTTGTATTACCCAAATTTGCCTTTGCAAAAAGACTATCTTAGGGAAGTAAACAGTACATATATCCACTTTCCTTTACTCTTAAAATTCTCGGCATTGCGTACCGGAAATATTCGTCCTTATTTAGTTGGCGGAATGTCTTCGACACTTAACCTATCCAGCAATGCTAAATCAAAAGACGATAACTTCGAAGGAAAATTCAGAGTAAAACAATGGACTGCCGCTTATGAGCTAGGTTTTGGAATAGACATTTTCTCTGAATATTTTATCTTCTCTCCTTCTATTCGAGGAATGTTTGGAATTTCAGACGAGTTAATTCGAGATAATCCGGCAAACGGACCTAGCCCTTGGACTGACAATATTGATTCTATGAAATCAAGAGCTATTTTAATAAATTTTACTTTTCATTAAAACAAATACTTAACTATTTCGTTTAAACTCACTAAGAATAATTGCTGTTGCGGTAGCTACATTTAAACTTTCTGTTTTTTGCAGCTCTCCAAATCTTGGAATGGTAAGTCGGCTTGTAACCATTTTTTCAATTTCCGATGAAATCCCGTTGGCTTCATTACCCATGATAATGATTCCATCCTGAGAAAGATCGGTTTTATAGATGTTTTCGCCATCCATAAAAGTTCCAAACACAGCTAATTTTGTTTGAGCTATAAACGTTTCGAGATCAACATAATTAACATTTACTCTGGTAATAGACCCCATGGTTGCCTGCACCACCTTTGGATTGTAAATATCGACGGTTTCTTTTGAGCAAACAATTTGCTTGATCCCAAACCAGTCACAAAGGCGCAAAATGGTCCCTAAGTTTCCGGGATCACGAATATCGTCCAAGGCCAAAATCAGACCTGAATCGATTATTTTATTTTCGGCAGGAATTTTAAAAACAGCCAAACAGGAATTAGGAGTAGATAAAGCACTTATTTTTTTAAGTTCCTGCTCATAAATTAAAGTTCGCTTTGAAGAATGAACCTCTTCAAAATCATTTAGAGTCGTGTATAAATGCTCTAGTTCAAAATTGGATTGCAACAATTCTTGAATTACTTTTACTCCCTCGGCGAAAAACAATTGATTTGCAAAACGTTGCTTTTTTTGATGTAACCCTGAGATAAGCTTTATTTGGTTTTTACTAACCATAAAATAATGTACTTTTGAATTAAATATTTAAGAACACTTGAAAAAGAATTCCACAAAAATAATAGCATTTATCCTAATAGCAATATTTATTTGCGCTTGTAATGCTGTAAAAAGAGTTCCTGATGGAAAAAACCTTCTTGTTAAAAATACTATTCTTGTAAATGGCAAGTCCACTAACGACGAAACTGCCTTCAATCAAATGTACCAAAAACCGAATGGTACCCTATTAGGATATCGTCTTCGTTTGAATTTATATAACCTTGCAAATTTAAATCCGGATTCAACCTATAAAGCTAAATTCAAAAACAATCCGGGTTTGTACGAACGCCAGTCAAAACTTTTATCTGCAAAACAAGTTGATCGTCTGGGACAATCCTTTATGTACAAAGGTATTCATGAATTTCTGAAAAGCACCGGTGAAGCTCCGGTAATTATTGATACTGCGAAAACAAAGAAAACACTCCTTCGTCTGAAATATTATTATTTCAACAGTGGTTATTTTAAAGTTGCAACAGATTATAGTATTGACAGTGTTGGAAGAAAAAAAGCCAAGATAAACTACAATATTACAACCGGACCTGCTTATACTTTAGACACTATCAAAACGAAAATAATGACTCCTGCATTAGACTCGTTATACAAAGTTAATCCTGACCCTTCGGTTTTAAAATCAGGAAAACAATATAAAACCGTAGATTTTGAAGAAGAAAAAAATCGTCTTACGACCTACTTTAGAAACCACGGAGCCTATTATTTCCAGCCTACTTATGTGACTTTTGATATTGATACTATTGGCAAAAAAGACAAAGCCAATGTAACTTTAATTGTAAACAACAATAACATCCAGGGAAGAGATTCAAGCAGAACAGAGCCTTTTAAATTGTACAAAATTAGTGATGTCAATATCTACACTGATTATTCTGCAACAAATGCAAAAAATAAAATCACAGACAGCACCACCTACAACAACTTTAACCTATACAGTTATAAAAAACTAAAATACAGACCACGAGCCATTACCGATGCGGTTTTTATCACTAAAGGAAGTACTTTTTCAGACACTAGAACTACTCTTTCCTCAAGATATCTGAACAATCTGAAAATTTTCAATTATCCGTCTATTCAGTATACAGTCGACAAACGCGACTCAACTGCGCAGTCCTTAATTGCTAATGTCTATCTTACTCCAAGAAAAAAATACAGCTTTGGAGCTACTTTTGACGTTACACATTCTAATATTCAGGATTTTGGTATTGGAGCAAGTATTTCCGAAACTATTCGTAACGTTTTTAACAGAGCCGAAACTTTGGAAATTTCTACGCGATTAAATTTAGGGTCATCCAGAGATATGGCGAACCCCAACAACAATTTCTTCAACGTTTCTGAATATGGTCTCGATTTGAAACTAAATTTCCCAAGGATCTTACTACCTTTTGGAACAGAAAAAATTATTCCAAAAAGAATGATTCCTTCCACCAGCGTTGCTGCAGGTTTCTCTAAACAAAGAAATATTGGACTGGACAAAGAAAATTTCACAGGAGGAATCGCTTACAACTGGTCTCCTAAACGAGGCAATACGGCAAAATTTGAACTCCTTAATGCACAATTCGTACGAAATTTAAATCCGGATAACTACTTTAACGTTTATAGAACATCTTATAGAGAATTAAACAATATTGGTACGATATACAATAAAAATGAGGATTATTATAACAGTCCGGACGATCGAAACCTAAGCATTCCCAAAGGAACTACAGGGTTTACCAATGATGTATTGTCCCCCAACTCTACTTTAGTCCTTCCAGATCAGGCCTATAAAGATGTAAAAAGTATTGAAGAAAGAAGAGTTCGTCTAACTGAGAATGACTTTATTCTGGCCACAAGCTATACTTTTACCAAAACCACAAAAAAGGATCTTGCCGATAATACGTTCTATCAGTTTAAAACCAAAATAGAATCAGCCGGTACTTTGCTGTCAGCTATTTCAAACATTGGGAATTTTCAAAAAAATGACAAAGGCAATTACGAAATTTTTAATCTGGAATATTCAGAATATATCAAAACTGAATTTGATTATATCAAACACTGGGATTTTGGAAAAGAAAAAGTACTGGCCGTAAGAACCTTTTTCGGAATTGCGGTTCCATTTGGAAATTCAAATTATATCCCGTTTTCACGAAGTTATTATGCAGGAGGTTCAAACGACAACCGCGCATGGCAGCCCTATTCTTTGGGGCCCGGAAGCACAAATGCTGTAAATGATTTCAACGAGGCCAATATGAAAATTGCAATGAGTGCCGAGCTTCGCTTTAAAATTTTTGGCGCTGTTAAAGGAGCCATCTTTGCAGATGCCGGAAATATCTGGAATGTGCTCGATAATGTGATTGATGAGAAAGCAAAATTCTCTGGCGTAAACGATTTAGCTGAAATTGCATTGGGTACAGGATTTGGTTTACGCTACGATTTAAGCTTTTTTGTTATCCGTTTAGATATGGGCTTTAAGACCTATAACCCAGCACATGAGAAGGGAGATCGCTGGTTTAAAGAATATAATTTTGGGCACTCGGTTTTAAATTTTGGAATAAATTATCCATTCTAATGCTAATTAATTCTTATTTTTGCAACCTAAAAACTAAAAACAACTAAAAAAAATTACAATGGCACACAATATTAAACCGGGAGTAGCTACGGGAGATCAGGTTCAGGAGATCTTTAATTATGCGAAAGAAAAAGGATTTGCATTACCTGCAGTAAATGTTACTGGTTCAAGCACAATTAATGGAGTTCTTGAAACTGCAGCAAAATTAAATGCACCGGTTATCATTCAATTTTCAAACGGAGGAGCACAGTTTAACGCTGGAAAAGGATTATCTAATGCAGGTGAAAAAGCAGCAATCGCTGGTGGAATCGCCGGAGCAAAACATATTCATACTTTGGCAGAAGCTTACGGAGCAACTGTAATTCTTCATACTGACCACTGTGCAAAAAAATTATTACCTTGGATTGATGGTTTATTAGATGCTTCTGAAAAACATTTTGCAGAAACAGGAAAACCATTATACAGTTCTCACATGATTGACTTATCTGAGGAGCCAATCGAAGAAAACATCGAAATCTGCAAAGAATATTTGGCAAGAATGAGTAAAATGGGAATGACATTAGAAATCGAACTTGGTATTACAGGTGGTGAAGAAGATGGTGTTGACAACTCTGACGTTGACAGTTCAAAATTATACACTCAGCCAGAAGAAGTTGCTTATGCTTATGAAGAATTATCTAAAATAAGCCCTAAATTTACAATTGCTGCTGCTTTTGGAAACGTTCACGGTGTTTACAAACCAGGAAACGTAAAATTGACTCCAAAAATCTTAAAAAACTCTCAGGATTTCGTTCAAAACAAATTCAACACGGGTCATAATCCGGTAGATTTTGTTTTCCACGGAGGTTCAGGTTCTACACTTGAAGAAATCAGAGAAGCAATTGGATACGGAGTAATCAAAATGAATATCGATACCGATTTACAATTTGCATACACAGAAGGAATTCGTGATTATATGGTTAAAAACATTGACTATTTAAAAACTCAAATTGGTAACCCGGAAGGTGCTGATGTTCCGAACAAAAAATATTATGACCCAAGAAAATGGGTACGTGAAAGCGAAGTAACGTTCAACACAAGACTTGAGCAAGCTTTTGCAGACTTGAATAACGTAAATACATTATAATAAAAAAGTTGAAAGTTTCAGGTTTCAAGTTTCAGGTTTCGCAACTTGAAACCTGAAACCTGAAACAAAAAAAATACTCAATATGGCTTGGTTTAAAAGACAGGAAAAAGGGATTACGACCGCTACAGAAGATAAGATGGACGTTCCGAAAGGATTGTGGTACAAATCTCCAACAGGAAAAATTATTGATGCTGACGAATTAGCCCGAAACTTATTTGTAAGCCCTGAAGATGATTTTCATGTTCGAATTGGAAGCGCAACCTATTTTGAAATTTTATTTGACAATAATGAGTTTGTTGAATTAGATAAAAACATGACTTCTAAAGATCCTCTGCATTTTGTGGATACAAAAAAATATGCAGAACGACTGAAAGACGTTATGGAAAAAACCCACTTAAAAGACGCTGTGCGTACCGGAGTGGGAAAATCTAAAGGAAAAGAACTTGTAATTTGCTGTATGGATTTCGCCTTTATTGGAGGATCTATGGGAGCTGTTGTTGGAGAAAAAATTGCCAGAGGTATTGATCACGCTATCAAAAACAAACTGCCTTTTGTAATGATTTCTAAATCTGGTGGAGCTCGTATGATGGAAGCTGCTTATTCTTTAATGCAATTAGCAAAAACATCTGTGAAATTAGCGCAATTAGCAGAAGCTAAATTACCTTACATCTCTCTTTGTACAGATCCAACAACCGGAGGAACAACTGCATCATACGCTATGTTAGGAGATATCAACATTTCTGAGCCAGGCGCATTGATTGGTTTCGCTGGTCCGCGTGTAGTTCGTGACACCACCGGAAAAGATTTACCGGAAGGTTTCCAAACTGCTGAGTTCTTATTAGAGCACGGTTTCCTTGACTTTATCACGCCAAGAAAAGAATTGAAAGACAAAATCAACTTGTACATCGATTTGATTCAGAATAACGAAATTAGATAGTTTTTAAACTTCTAAATTATACCAAATCCCAAGAAATTTTCTTGGGATTTTTTTATTTTTATAACCAACGGAATGAATTCCGTTGCTACCGATATTTCATTCCTACGGAATTTTTATCGGCGTGCAAAAAACAATCCTAACTTCGACGCGATAAACTACCGACATTTCATTCCTATGGAATTTTTATCAGTGTGTAACTTCAACATGATAAATCATATTCTTATCAATATTTCATTTTTACGGAATTTTCTTAACTAACAATTTTAATAGCAACTAATTAATACTTGTCTGAAAAATTGTATTTTTGCTCTACATACATCAATCTATTATAATAGCTTTAACCCAAACGAACTATTAAAAATGTATCTCACAATAATTGATGTGTTTTTTACCAAATGCCATTTTTATTAAAGCTTTATAAATATCTTTGAATTATGAGTACAGCAACAAAACCAAATCACATAGGACGAAAAATTAGTCGTATTCGTGAACTTAAAGACATGAAGCAGGAAGCTTTGGCTCAGGCTTTAGGAACCTCCCAGCAAACCGTATCCACAATAGAGAATAGCGAAACCATAGATGATGCAAAACTTGCAGAAGTAGCCAAAGCTCTTGGCGTAAGTGTTGAGGCTATAAAAAACTTTAACGAAGAAAACATGATTAGTTATTTCAATAATTTTTACGACAACAGCTGTAATGGAGCAAATGGAATGTTTCATGCAAATTATTGCAATTTCAATCCATTAGATAAAGTCATTGAACTCTACGAACGTATGCTTCAGGCAGAAAAAGAAAAAGTTGAATATTTAGAAAAATTACTGAAAGAAAAATAAGCCCTTTCAAAAATATATTTGTTCCTCAAAATCTAACTTTAAAATCGTAACCTTATGAAAAAGATTGTTTTTCTAGCGCTAATTATGTTAGCTTCACTTTCCATTCAGGCACAAACGTCAAAAGAACTTATTGGAAAATGGCAACTGGTAAAGCTTAGTAAAAATGGAACGGAGAAAGATATAAAAGAAAAATTCAAGAGTGATCAAGTGTTTCAGATCTTCAACGAGGATGGAAAATTTACAGGAATCGTAGGAGACAAAAGCACCAAAGGCAAATGGAAACTTTCGAAAGACAACAACACCTTAACTGTTACCGTTGATCTTATTCCTGTAAAATTTCAAATTGACTACTTCGACAGTCAGAAACGTGTTATCACCCAAGATCAACTTGGCACTTTAGAATACAAAAAGGTAGACAACTAACACGATAAAAAATCCTTACCTAAACCACATATAAGATTCAATAAAAACAAAAGTCTGTAAAGCTCTAAAACAAGCTTTACAGACTTTTGTTTTATACAATTAAGTTCCGAAGGAGCATATATCTATAGCCAAAAATATTCAATCCAAGCAAAAGCTCCAACGGAGCGACATGTCAAAACAAAGCTACCAGAACCTATACATCAAGAAAAACAGCTGCTAAAAACTCGAATCTTAGCCACTAAGAACCTTAGCTACTTCAAAGAAGCCATATCAATTACAAAACGATACTTCACATCGCTTTTATTCATTCGGTCGTAAGCCTCATTAATATACCCCATATCGATAATCTCAACATCTGAAGTAATATTATGTTCTGCGCAGTAGTCCAGCATTTCCTGAGTTTCTCTGATTCCTCCAATTAAACTTCCTATGATACTTCTTCTTTTCATAATTAAAGTAAAAACAGGAATTTCGGCAGGTGCCGGCGGAGCACCTACTACGATCATGGTTCCATTTGTCGTCAACAAATTCAAATAGGCATTATGATCGTGTTTAGCAGAAACAGTATTCAGAATAAAATCGAAACTATTGGCAAGCGACTCCATTGTTTCGGGATTTGAGGTTAAAGCAAAATGATGCGCGCCTAACTTTTTAGCATCGGCTTCTTTTGAAGGAGAGTGGCTTAACATCGTAACTTCGGCACCAAAAGAAACTGCAAATTTCACAGCCATATGACCTAATCCCCCAAGCCCTAAAACTCCAACTTTATGTCCTTTACCTACTTTTAAATAACGCAAAGGCGAATAAGTTGTAATTCCGGCGCATAATAACGGAGCAACTCCTTTGATATCAAGTTTTTCAGAAACGTGAAGCGTATAACTTTCATCTACAATAATACTGGTTGAATATCCTCCCTTGGTCGGAATATCCGTTCCTCTCTCTACGCCATTGTAAGTTCCGGTCATTCCTTCATCACAAAATTGCTCTTCACCGGACTGACAGCTTGGACACACTCTGCAGGAATCTACAAAGCATCCCACTCCTGCCAGCTCTCCAATTTTAAACTTAGAAACTTCGCTTCCAACAGCAACAATTCGGCCTACAATTTCGTGACCGGGAACTAAAGGGTAATTTACGGGCCCCCAATCCCCTTTTGCGGTATGAATATCTGAATGGCATACACCACTGTACAAAATTTCTATCTGAACCTGATGGGCACCCACTTCTTTTCTTTCAAACGTGTAGGGTTTTAACGGATTAACAGCATCATAGGCTGCATAAGCTTTAACTGGTATCATCGTATCGCTTTTTAAGTTAGGGTATTAAAATTACGATAAAATTCAACAGCAGAGCTAAAATAATAACGGTTAAAAATTGATTTTTTAGCAGAATGCCTACATCCCGGTTCGAATGGCTTCAACCGGATCCAGATTTGCAGCGGAGATTGCTGGCAATATTCCCGAAATTAAACCGATAAATGCGGCGAGAGTGGTTCCTAAAATTATATTTCCGAAACTAAGAACAAATTCAAAATCAAGCATTTTTGTTAAGACCAGTGCAATTCCCCAAACCATCACCAAACCTATTATCCCACCAATAACAGAAAGAATTACGGCTTCAAACAAAAACTGAAATAAAATAAATCGGTTTTTAGCGCCCAGTGATTTCTGAATTCCGATTAAATTGGTTCTTTCTTTTACAGATACAAACATAATATTGGCAATTCCAAAACCACCTACCAAAAGAGAAAATCCACTGATAATCCATCCCACGACATTCATCTGTCCTAAAATTCCATCTATAAAATCGGTAAATCCGGAAAGTACATTAATAAAGAAATTATCTATTTCTCCTGCTTTCATACCACGAATAGCTCTTATTTTTTGTGCCACCTGTGCCTTATAAGCATCCATATCTATCCCTTTTACAGGCTTTACAACAATTACGGGTGTCATGGCATCACTATCACCATACATTCGGCGTAAAAAATTGGCTGGCAAATAAACCGATGTATCATTACTGTCTCCAAAAAAACCTGCTCCTTGTTTTGCAATTACACCAATTACATTAAAACGTTGTCCGTACAAACGGATACTCTTCCCAATGGGATCACTTGTACCGAAAAGCCCTTCAGCAATTTCGTAACCCAAAACAATAACAGCCGCACCGGAATTCGACTCAGATTCGGTATAAAATCTCCCTTTATCAAAACTTAATCCTTCAATATTTACAATTTCATTCGACGACGGGATAATATTTACATCACTTACGGTTTTTGAATCGTATTTTAAACTTTCGTGTTTCACAAAAAGCTGATATGCTACCTGATCCGTATTGGTCAATGAATTTTTCAGCCCTACATACTCATCATATTTCACATTTGGAAACTGATCTCTTTTCCATTGTGGAATTTCAGAAGGTCCAAAACTAAACTTCATTAAATAAATTGTATTTTTATCTAAGCTACTCAAATCTTTAGAAATTTTACGATCTAAAGAATCGACCGCCGCCAAAACAGCAATAATCGAAAAAATTCCGATCGTAACCCCTAATAACGACAACAACGTTCGCAGTTTATTATTTCGCAGCGCATTTACGGCAAAACCCAAACTTTCTTTTAATAATCTTAGATAAACAAGCATATAGTCGTATTTTTCAATAAAGTAAAATTCAATAATTTAAAATCAAAAACCTAATAAAAGTTAACTTACTCATCAGTAGATTTTTTTAGCATAATGTTACATTAATTTTCTTTAAAATAATATATAAAAAAACTACTTTTGCAGTCTCAAAAATCATAACTACACGATGAGCACAACTAAAACAATACAATCGGCATTAATCTCTGTTTTTTCAAAAGACGGTTTAGAGCCAATCGTTAGAAAATTACACGAACAAAACGTAACACTTTACTCGACCGGAGGAACCGAAGATTTCATAAAAAACCTTGGTATTCCTGTTGTTCCTGTTGAAGACATTACTTCTTTCCCTGAAATACTTGGAGGAAGAGTAAAAACACTTCACCCGAAAATCTTTGGTGGAATTTTGAACCGTCAGGATAACGAAAGTGACGTTCAGCAGATGAAAGAATTCGATATTCCTCAGATTGATTTAGTAATCGTTGATTTGTATCCGTTCGAAAAAACAGTTGCCTCAGGTGCAAGTGAGCAGGATATTATTGAAAAAATTGACATTGGCGGAATTTCTTTGATCCGTGCCGGTGCAAAAAACTTCAAAGACACTGTAATTGTTGCTTCGGTAAACGAATACAGCCTGCTTTTAGATTTGATTACAGAACAAAATGGAGCAACTACTCTTGAAAACAGAAGATTATTGGCTACCAAAGCATTCCACGTTTCCTCTCACTACGACGGAGCTATTTTTAACTATTTCAACACTGACGAAACCATTTACAAAGAAAGTATTGCAGATGGTCAGGTTTTAAGATACGGTGAAAACCCTCATCAAAAAGGATTCTTCTTTGGCGATTTTGATGCTATGTTCAAAAAAGTTCACGGAAAAGAATTATCATACAACAACTTATTAGATGTTGATGCTGCAGTAAACTTAATTAATGAGTTCAAAACTGACGGCCCAACATTTGCCATTTTAAAACACAATAACGCTTGTGGTTTAGCTTCAAGAAAAACAATTAGTGAGGCTTATTTAGCAGCGCTTGCTTGTGATCCAACATCTGCTTTTGGCGGGGTTTTGATTGCAAATACTAAAATTGATGTAGCAACAGCAGAAGAAATCAACAAATTATTCTGTGAAGTAGTAATCGCTCCAAGTTATGACGAAGAGGCAATTACAATACTACAAGAAAAGAAAAACAGAATCATTTTAATTCAAAATGAAGTTGAATTACCAACAAGACAAGTAAGAACATGTCTTAACGGATTGTTAATTCAGGACAGAAATAATATTACAGATACTAAAGAGCATTTAAAAACCGTTACTATTACTGAGCCTACAGCTGAAGAAATAGAAGATTTGATATTTGCTTCAAAAATTTGTAAAAACACCAAATCAAATACAATCGTATTTGCTAAAAACGGAACATTAATTTCGTCAGGAACAGGTCAGACTTCAAGAGTTGATGCTTTAGTTCAGGCAGTTGACAAAGCAAAAGCTTTTGGATTTGATTTAACCGGTGCTTCGATGGCAAGTGATGCATTTTTTCCATTTCCGGATTGTGTAGAATTAGCCAAAAAAGCAGGAATAACTGCTGTTATTCAGCCAGGAGGCTCAATAAAAGACGAATTAAGCATAAATTATTGCAATGAAAACAATCTTGCAATGGTATTTACGGGAACACGTCATTTTAAACATTAATTTGTTTAACTTTGTTCAAAATAATTTATAACATTTTAAACCCCTAAAAAACTTATGGGATTTTTTGATTTCATGACCGAGGATATTGCGATAGACCTTGGTACCGCAAACACTTTAATCATACATAATGATAAAGTTGTTATTGATAGTCCATCGATCGTTGCACGTGATAGAATATCAGGCAAAATCATTGCTGTTGGTAAGGAAGCCAATATGATGCAAGGTAAAACGCATGAAAACATCAAGACCATAAGGCCTTTGAAAGACGGTGTAATTGCTGATTTTGACGCTTCGGAAAAGATGATCAACATGTTCATCAAAAGTATTCCGGCATTAAAAAAACGCATGTTTACTCCGGCTTTAAGAATGGTGGTTTGTATTCCATCCGGTATTACCGAAGTGGAGATGAGAGCGGTAAAAGAATCTTGTGAGAGAGTAAACGGAAAAGAAGTTTACTTAATTCACGAGCCAATGGCAGCAGCGATTGGTATTGGTATCGATATCATGCAGCCAAAAGGAAACATGATTGTTGATATTGGAGGTGGTACTACAGAAATTGCCGTTATCGCATTAGGTGGAATTGTGTGTGACAAATCTGTAAAAATTGCAGGTGACGTTTTCACAAATGATATTGTTTATTACATGCGTACGCAACACAACCTTTTTGTTGGAGAAAGTACTGCAGAGAAAATAAAAATTCAAATTGGTGCCGCAATCGAAGATTTAGACGGACCACCGGAAGACATGTCAGTTCAGGGTAGAGACTTACTTACAGGGAAACCAAAACAAGTAGATGTTTCTTACCGTGAAATTGCAAAAGCACTTGACAAATCGATTCAGCGTATTGAAGATGCGGTAATGGAAACATTATCTCAGACTCCGCCGGAATTAGCAGCCGATATCTACAACACAGGTATTTATTTAGCTGGTGGTGGGTCGATGTTAAGAGGTCTTGACAAACGTATTTCGCAAAAAACAGATTTACCTGTTTATATTGCTGAAGACCCGTTAAGAGCTGTTGTTCGTGGAACCGGAATGGCACTTAAAAACATTACAAAGTTCAAAAGTATCTTAATCAAATAAGATCCATAATAACAATCAATATATTTTCTCGGAGCCAAATTTAAACATTTGGCTCTGATTAAATTTGAAACCAAAAGCATATCCTGAAACAAAATAACCACACAAGAAATGCAGCAAATTTTTAATTTCATTATAAGAAACAGTAATCGATTGCTGTTTTTGCTGCTTTTAGGTATTTCGTTGGCACTCACAGTTCAGTCTCATTCTTACCACAGAAGCAAAATAATCAGTTCGGCCAATTTTCTAAGCGGAGGTGTTTATGAAAGAATCAATCGCGTAAATGAATATTTAAATTTAAGAACTGAAAATGACGAACTTGTACTTGAAAACGCAAGATTAAAAAGTCTATTATTCAACAAACAAGACACCACAAAACTACCTTTGGCAGACAGTGTAAAAGGAGTTAAACCTGCGGATATTATTGTTTCAAAAGTAATTCACAACTCCTATAACACACATGAAAACTTCATCACGCTTAACTCAGGGGCAAACGATGGCGTTAAACCGGATATGGGGGTAATCAATAGCTTAGGAATTATTGGTATTATTGATGACACATCACCAAGATATGCGACTGTCGTAAGTATTTTGAATACAAAATCTCAAATCAATGCCAAGATTAAAAAATCAAATCATTTTGGATCATTGACCTGGGACGGTAAAAGCACCGGATTTGCACAGCTAAAAGATGTTCCGAGATTAGCTTCCATCAGAAAAGGTGACACCATCGTAACCGGAGGACAATCGGTAATTTTCCCTGAAGGAATCAACATTGGAACGGTTGACAAGATCTATATTGAGAAAAACACAAGTTACTACGTTATAAATGTTAAACTGTTTAACGATATGACCAACTTGGGACACGTATACATCATCAAGAGCAAGGACAGAGAAGAACTTATTAATTTAGAAAACAAGGAGAAAAATGAATAGCGCTTTGTTACTCAATATTTTTCGATTTATTATGTTACTAGCAATTCAGGTTGTTATTTTCAATAATATGAATTTTTTAGGGTACATAAGTCCCTTCCCATATATCTTGTACATTATTTTGTATCCGGTAAACAGCAACCGAACAGGTTTGATTGTATCCAGCTTCTTACTTGGAATTATTATGGACATGTTTTGTAATTCGGGAGGAATTCATGCAGCAGCCTGTCTTGTACTGGCTTATTACAGACCTTATATTTTTAAATTCTCGTTTGGACTTAGTTATGAATATCAAACTATTAAACTGAATGATTCCTTAACTCCCGAACGGTTTTCATTTATTTTAGTTTCTGTTGTATTACACCACATCGTGTTATTTATTCTCGAAGCTTTTCAGTTTAAATTTATTCTGGACGTTTTGCTTCGAACTTTATTTAGTTCGATCTTTACCATAATCACCTCAATTATCATAATTTACCTTATTAAGCCTAATAAACGATGAGAAAAGTTTTGCTGCCCTCTTTAATTATTATTGCAGCATCCTTGCTAGTGATCAGGATCTTTTATTTGCAGATTATCGATGATTCGTTTAAGTTAAAATCCGAAAATAATGCCATAAAGAAAAAGTATGACTATCCGGAAAGAGGTTATATTTATGATCGACATGGAAAATTATTGGTTGCCAATCAGGCTTCTTATGACATCATGGTGATTCCGAGAGAAATCAAAGAAGACCTTAATATTCCTGAATTCTGTACTTTATTAAACATTACCAGAGAAGAGTACGATAAAAGAATTGCCAAGGCTAAGGTATACAGCCCAAGACTGCCTTCGGTATTTTTAGCACAGCTGAACAAAAATGAATTCGCCGCTTTTCAGGAAAAAATTCGAAAATATGAAGGCTTTTATTTTCAAAAGCGTTCTCTTCGTGACTATGAAGTAGATTACGGTGCCAACATCTTTGGCTTTATCACACAGGTAAACGAACGACAAATTGCCAAAAACCCTTACTACAATAGTGGAGATTTAATTGGAAAACAAGGTGTTGAAGAAAGCTACGAAGACATCCTTAGAGGTATTAAAGGTGTAAAATACATTCAGAAAGACAAATACAATAGAGAAATTGGCTCTTACAAAGAGGGTAGATACGATACTATCGCCGTAGCGGGAGAAGACATCAACTTAACAATTGATGCCGAGCTTCAAAAATACGGAGAAGAGTTAATGATCAATAAAAGAGGAGGAATTGTCGCTATCGAACCTAAAAGTGGGGAGATTTTAGCATTAGTAACAGCTCCTTCTTATGATCCCGGAATTTTAGTTGGAAGACAACGATCTAAAAATTACACCCTTTTATATCACGATTCGATTGCAAAACCATTATACGACAGAGGACTTTTAGCAGAGTACCCTCCCGGTTCTCCGTTTAAAATTCTTACCGGTCTGGTTGCTTTACAGGAAGGTGTTATCAACGAGCAGACCACTTTTATGTGCCACCATGGATTTAGCTATGGTAGAGGCCGTTTTATGAAATGCCACGGTTTTGGTCCTCATCAATTACACAATGGGATTTACAATTCCTGTAACACCTATTTTGCACAATCTTACATGCTAACCATTAACAAGTATAACAATCCTGCTAAGGCGGTAGATGTGTGGAGCGATCATATTAAAAGTTTCGGCTTGGGACAATTTATGGGCTATGACCTTCCAACAGGTAAAAGAGGAAATATCCCAACATCAAAAACATATAAAAGAATTTATCCTAACGGAGGCTGGAGAAGTACAACCATCGTATCAAATGCTATTGGCCAGGGAGAAGTTTTAATGACTCCAATCCAACTAGCCAATATGATGGCAACTGTCGCCAATCAGGGATACTATTACACCCCTCACATCATTAAAAAGATCGAAGGAAAGAAAATTGATGCAAAATTCACCACTAAACATGTTACCACAATTGACCAAAAATATTTCCCGCCAGTCATAAGCGGTTTGTTTGATGTGTATAACAAAGGAACAGCTTACGCCCTTAGGGTAGAAGGCATTGATATTTGCGGAAAAACTGGTACGGCAGAAAATTTTGCAAAAATTAACGGTAAAAGAACACAGCTTAAAGATCACTCTATATTTGTGGCTTTTGCACCAAAGGATAATCCAAAAATTGCAATTGCAATTATGATTGAAAATGGAGGATTTGGAGCAACTGTTGCGGGTCCGATTGCCAGTTTAATGATCGAAAAATATCTGAGACATAAAATTACCAGGACCGATTTAGAAACAAGGGTTTTAAACAAAAGCTTAGCCAGCGAGTATGCAAAACTGGGCGGTATGAACGAAGCCAGTGCCATTGAATCTACACCAAAAGATTCTCTTTTAAAAGCTAAAATTGTTCCCGTTAAACCGGTGACACCTAAAGCAGAAGTTAAAAAAACAGTATCAGACACCACTAAAAAGAACTAACAAAGATTATTTCAAATGAAAAATCAAAGTGTAAAAAATAACATTGACTGGATAAGCGTTTTTATCTACATTTCGTTGGTGATATTAGGGTGGCTGAACATCTATTCTTCCTCTTTATTATCAACCGAAGGAACTTACCAAAAGCAATTAATCTTTATCGGATGTACCATTCCTCTGATTTTTGTGGTGCTTTTTGTAGATGGAAAGTTCTACGAGAAATATGCGACTATTATTTTTGGCGTTTCACTTTTGTCCTTAGCCGGTTTGTTCTTATTCGGAAAAACTATTGCCGGGCAAAGATGTTGGTACGCTATTGGCAGCTTCACTTTGCAGCCATCTGAGTTTGCCAAAGCAGCCACTTCATTGGCATTGGCCAAATATTTAAGTGACACACAAATCAACCTAAAAGACACTAACAGGCAGCTTCAGGCTTTGGCTATTGTATTTTCACCTGTATTATTAATTTTACCTCAACCCGATCCGGGAAGTGCTTTAATTTATAGTATTTTCATCATTGTTCTGTATAGAGAAGGACTACCATCCTGGTACGTATGGACTGGATTCATTACCATTCTATTATTTGTATTAACACTCGTTCTGGAACCTTATGTGGTTATTTTAATTGCCTTAGGAGTTTTAACGATCATACATTTCAAAGGCAGGGTGGTTGATAGAAATATTATCTTAAGCGGTATTCTTTTAGCTGTTATGTCCGCTTTTGTTTTCTCTGTAGATTATGTTTTCGA
Source organism: Flavobacterium tructae (assembly GCF_002217475.1). Classification (GTDB taxonomy): domain Bacteria; phylum Bacteroidota; class Bacteroidia; order Flavobacteriales; family Flavobacteriaceae; genus Flavobacterium; species Flavobacterium tructae. The sequence goes on along the minus strand of NZ_MUHH01000017.1, from coordinate 458,423 downwards.
TAATGTTTTTAAACAGCACCACCGTGACCGTTTTAATATCTTATTAGGAAAAAGTGTTGACATGAAAGGTATTGGATACAACACCAATCAATCTGAAATTGCTATTGGATCCGGGGGATGGATTGGAAAAGGTTTCCTTGAAGGAACTCAAACCAAAGGAGGATTCGTTCCTGAACAACACACCGATTACATCTTCACAACTGTTGGTGAAGAATGGGGTTTTGCAGGATCTCTAGTGGTAATCTTGCTTTTTGCCGGTTTATTTCTGAGAGTTATTTATCTTGCTGAAAGACAAAAAACAAAATTCAGCAGGGTATACGGGTATTGTGTTGCCGGAATTTTGTTTATACACTTCTTTGTTAACATTGCCATGGTTATTGGAATTTTCCCAACAATTGGGGTTCCTTTGCCTTTCTTTTCTTATGGAGGTTCCGGACTCTGGGGATTCACAATTTTACTGTTTATCTTCTTAAAAATGGATGCCAATAAGGTAAATGAATGGTAGTTTTCTTAAAGGTGCTAAGCTTCTGAGGTGCTAAGATGCTAAGTTTTTTTAGTTCATAGGCTCAATGATTTCTGGAGTTGATATTTAAGTAGCATTTCATTTCTCACATCTTACGACTCGCATTTTACATTTCACAAAAGAAAAACATATTACATAAAAAAAGTCCGAAACTTAATTGCTTCGGACTTTTTTATAGATTTTATTTGAATTATATCTTTTCGCTTGGTCTCTTTTTAAAGAGTTTTATCAATACAGGGAATGTAGATATGATTACAATTATAATAATGATGTATTCGATGTGATGTTTTAAATCTATTCCTTCTTTCAAAAACACTCCATACAGGTAATGTCCGGCGAAGATCAATATAAACGACCATAAGAAAGAACTCAAAACATTAAAGAACATAAATTTCTTTTTATCCATCGAAACTATTCCTGCCACAATAGGCGCGAATGTTCTGAAAATTGGAAGAAAACGTGCGTAGATAATTGCTTTTCCACCGTATTTCTCAAAGAAGTCTTTTGATTGCAATAAATATTTTTTCTTGAACCAAAAAGAGTCTTCTTTTTTAAACAAATAATAACCGCTTTTGGCACCAAACCAATATCCGGTCATATTTCCTAAAACTCCCATTATAGCAACCAGAGTCGAAAGTATAAATACATTAAGAAAATCTGTTGGTATATCAACAACATTCTGCATTAAGTCACGACTGTAGATACCTGCTAAGAAAAGTAAACTGTCTCCCGGGAGAAAAAATCCTGCAAAAAGTCCTGTTTCAGCAAAAACTATAAAGAGAACAATAAATAAACCAATTTGAACCCCTCCAATGCTTAATGTTATATAAAATTCAGGGTTGATTAATTGAGTCCAATCAAAATTATTCATAAATGCGCTTGGTTATATTTATAAGGTGGTGAAATTAACAATAATTTGCTTCAACCACAATTAAAAGCCATATTTTAAAGATAAATTAACTATTAAAAGCCCGGATACAAACCCGGGCTCTTTTGTTTTTTATTCTCTTACATATTTGCAGCAGGAATGTAGATTATCATAATCAGCATCCGTAGCTTTAACCTCTTTAGTATCATGTCCTACCTTAGCTATAACGGCATTTAAATCTGCCGTAGATGATTTTTCTTCGTTCAAAATCACCGCAAGCTGATGCGTGTTAATATCCCAAACCGCCGATTTTACACCCGGAACACTAAAAGCAGCTTTTTCAATACGTTTTTTGCATTGCTCACAAGTACCGTTTACCTCAGTTGTATACTTTAAATTTTTATTCTTTTTAGTTTGAGCCTGAGCTGAGAATCCTAAAAAGGTTATCAGTGCAATTAAAATTATTCTGTTCATCTTGTTTATTATTTAATGTTATTTTTTTATGTTATGTGTGAAATGTTTTATGTGAGATGTAAGATGATTTCATAAAATTTTTGTGTTTCCACAATTCACATTTTACAATTCACATTTCACATCTCAGATTTTTACCTCTATTTTATCTTAAAACGCAATCCCGCGTAATACATCTGCCCAAAAATAGGAGCATACGCAACAGACGCATCAAAATTAGGACCAAATGGATCTGAAGCTCCCAAAATGGCTTTTTGCTGTTTGTAATTTCCGATATTCTCCCCTCCTACATATACTTCAAAAACAGAAGAAAAAATTCGCGTTACCTGAGCATTCATCACCGCATACGAAGGTGAAAAATTTGGAAATTGATCCGCAATAGGATTTGATGCTGTATAAGGCAATTGTTGTTTTCCGGACCAGTTAAATGTATAATCAAATTTCCATTGCTTACCATCATTTACTTGAGTTTCGTATTCCAAATTCCCCAGAAAACGATGCTTCGCCTGTAACGGTCGCTGAAAAGTTCCTCGCAGATAATCCGTTTGAATGTCGTAATACTTATAAGCTGTTCTTAAATTCAGGTTATGGATAAATTCGAAATTAAATTCCAGCTGAAAGCTATTGGCAAACGAACTTCCTTTCAGATTATAAAACAAAACATTCTGCGGACTCTGCATCAAATCCACAACGGCCTGATTTTGAAAATCGGTACGATAGAAATCAAATCCAACTTCAGCATTTTTATTAAAAACACGGAATTTCTGAGAAAAACTCACTCCATAATTCCATGCGATTTCCGGATTCAATCCATAAATTTTTCCACCTTGATCTAAAATTGAAAACGTTCTGGAACTCGCAAAAAGCTGTTGATTTTCGGCAAAGATATTAGCCGAACGTTTCCCTCTTCCGGCAGAAACACGAAGCACTCCAAACTTCCAGGGATTGTATCGCATGTGTAAACGTGGCGTAACAAACAACCCCAATCGATTGTGATTGTCTACCCTGCCTCCTAAAATCAAACTAAAATTATCGGTATTGTCATAAGTATACTCAAAAAATGCACCAACAGAATTATCAATTCGGCTGTAATCATTTGCATTTACAAACTCCTGATACTGATCGTAGGCAAAATTTAAACCCGTAGAAAACTTATGCTTTGTATTGTTAATAATCGAATTGAAAATTAAATTTGAATAATAACTATTTTGTCTGATATCATAAAGACTCAGTCCAAAGTAAGAGTTTTGATTATGGGTATTAAAAGCATTCTGAAAACCGATACTTTGATACGGCATATCTTTAAAGACATATCCAATTTTTGTAGAAACATCAAAACGTTCTGTGTTGATTTCTGAACCCCAGTGATTTTTTGTTCCGCGATCTGTATCCTTATCAAAATCAAGTTCTCCGGTCTGTTTTTTATCATTCATATACCTGAAATTGATAAAACTTACTAAACCGCTATCAGGATTGTAATATTGGTAACGATTCATGACATTAATCTGTTTTCCCAACGGATTATCCAAAAAACCGTCGTCGTTCATATCGTTCTTTGCTACACGCGCATTACCATGAACAAACAAACTTGTCGCCCATTTATCCGACAGTTTTCTATTAAAATGGGCATTCAACTCAAAACGGGCATCTGTAGAGCCATAAGCATTTAAGAAAAACGGAATGTCGTTTAATGGTTTTAAAAGTTCCGTATTAATCTGTCCGGAAATGCTCTCATAGCCATTGATAACACTCCCTGCTCCTTTTGTAATCTGAACACTTTCGATCCATGTTCCCGGGGTAAACGATAATCCGTAAGCTTGTGAAGCTCCGCGTACAGAAGGAAGATTCTCTTCGGTGATTAATAAATAAGGGCTTGTTAAGCCAAGCATTTTAATTTGTTTGGTTCCGGTTAAAGCATCCGAAAAATTCACATCAATCGAAGGATTTGTTTCGAAACTCTCGGCCAGGTTACAGCAGGCTGCTTTTAATAACTCCTTGCTGGTAATAACAGTAGTATTGGATGTAAGCGTATAGGATTTTTTTATTCCTTTTTGCTTTTTTGTGATTTTTACTTCCTGCAGATCTTCTTGCGAAAACGCAGACACGGATAGCAAAAATACCACAAAAAGCAGTATACTTTTTTGCATAAAAAAATGATTTAATGTTAAATAGAAAGCTATTTCTATAGAATTTCTTCAAAAGGAGAAATAAACAAACAGCATAGCGCAAGCCAAAAAGGCCTGGATCTAAACATTAAAATCAGGAATAAAAAATATACTGGTGATACAACTTAAATAAAGGAGGTGCATTGGCATCCGAATAATAAGAAATAACCTGATTGCTTTTGAAATTTACAATTCCAAGGAAAGCAATCGGCTGATATTCCTGAACTGCCATAGGAAAGGCAAACTGAAAGAAGAAAAACTTTAAGGTAGCATCATCTGATTTCTTTTCAAAATGAACTACTTTGTCTTTACAGCAAGATGATTTTTTTTCAGAGGTTCCGCAACAATTCTTTTCCGGAGCTGCTGCTGTTGTATTCAATGAAACCGAAGCAATCTCTCCGCCACAATAGTGCACATCAAAAGCAAACCCAATATTGGAGACCAATAATAGGAAGGCCAAAAATAATCCGGTACACTTTTTTAGTTTCATACTGCAAAATTATTTAAAAGACTCCAGAAAAGACTGAATAAAGTATTATTTTTTTAAATTTTGCTGCTGATAATAAAATGCAGGAATAAATAACAACACAAATATGGGCTGAATAATGAACCTTCGCACATAAAAAAGAAGCCAGTTTCCTTCTGCAAAACATTCAAGAACGACAAAAAACATCCCCAAAAGTATCACAGCAAAAAACACATACAGCAACAAACTAAACTGAAGCATATCCCGATCCTGAAACAAAACATAGATCAATGCCAAAGACAAAATAGTGTTCAGTACATAACGGAGTAACAAATTCAGAAAAAGAGTAAAAGTTTTCACCTCGGGAAAAGGCAAATTTTTAAAATCACCGTCAAAATAATCCAAAAACGGATCATAGAACAGCTGATTTTCAAAAGCTCTGATAACTGCAAAACACAATACAATCGCAACCGCTATTATTAATTTGGACTTATGTTCCAGGATTCTACTTAGCATACTTCGAAAATTTGTTTACCCATATAATCCACAAAAGAAAAACGAAACCATAAATAATCAAAGGAAACAAAGTTCCGTGCAAGAAATGATCCTGTTCCGGAAAACGAAACAATAAAACAACCAATATTGCAATTCTCGCTACATTTAAAACATAAATAGAGAAGATTCCAAACACTATAAACAACAAAGTGGCTCTGAACTTTCCGGAAAAAGCAAGTACAAAAGCAACAAACAAAATCATAACGCTTACCGCATTACAGCCTTCAACAATCCGAACGGAATAGTGCTTATTGTACCAAACCTCCATCCAGGAATCAGTAAGGCTTTTATGAATCTTGATATCACAATTAAACCCCTGCATCAATTGTTCGACATTTCGCCCTACAGTGTTGGTTATTCCATCGATTTCATTTGGTCCAAAACCGTTTAGATAAAACTTATATAACAAGGTGAGTCCAATATAAGCAGCAAAAAAAGTGCCTATAAAAATAAGGAAGGGTTTAAACTGTATGAGATATTTTTTCAACGAAATTTTTTTTCAAATTTATGTATTTTTTGAGTTTAGCTTTAAATACTTTTGTATAAAATCTTAACATCATGACATTTCAAGAATTACAACCAAAAATAAGCACTATTGTTTCTGACACCGTACTAGTTAGAGACGAAAAATTATTAGCAATCTGCCAGTTATTAAACGAGAATATCGAATACTATAATTGGGTTGGTTTTTATTTTGCTAATCACGAGAACAAAACCTTACACTTAGGCCCGTATGTCGGAGCTGAAACAGATCACACGGTTATTCCTTTCGGGAAAGGAATCTGCGGTCAGGTAGCCGAAAGTAATGCCAATTTTGTAGTGCCGGATGTTGCGGCGCAGGACAATTATATTGCCTGCAGCTTTACGGTTAAATCTGAAATTGTTGTTCCGTTATTTGTTGATGGAGTAAATATTGGTCAGATTGATATCGACAGTCATGTTATAGATCCGTTTACAGAAGCTGACGAACGATTTTTAGAATTCGTAAATCAGGAAGTTGCTAAATTATTTTAATCCAAATCATATTCCAAAAAGTTAAACATTGCACATATATACCAAATGTTTAATTTTTTCAGTATTAAAATTTATTTTCTCGGAAAAAAGTTCTAATTTTGCACCCGTCTTACAAAAGTTGTATGACATACATAAAAATCATTAAACAATATTGGAATGTATTTAACTAAAGAAAAGAAAGAAGAGATTTTCGCACAACACGGTGGTGCAACAAACACTGGAAGCGCAGAAGGTCAGATTGCATTGTTCACTTACAGAATTTCACACTTAACTGAACACTTGAAAAAAAATCGTCACGATTACAACACTGAGCGTTCACTTGTACTATTAGTAGGTAAGAGAAGAGCTTTGTTGGACTACTTGAAAAAGAAAGAGATCAACAGATATCGTGAGATTATCAAAGTATTGAATATCAGAAAATAATCAATATAGAAAAGAGGTGCGAGAGTGCCTCTTTTTGTTTTTACATTACAAGCATTTTATAAGAAAAAAAGTTTGGTTTTTCATTGGGTTTTAGAACAATAACTACACACAACAACAACTACAACACAACTAAAACCCATTGTATAATCAAAAAGGAAAAATTATGATTCCACAATTATTTGTAGAAAAAATCGATTTAGGTGATGGCAGAAGCATCACAATCGAGACAGGACGTTTAGCAAAACAAGCAGACGGTTCTGTAGTAGTAAGAATGGGCGACACGATGATTCTTGCAACAGCAGTTTCAGCTCGCACTTCAAACCCGGGCGTTGATTTTTTACCTTTAACGGTAGATTATCGCGAAAAATTTGCAGCAGCAGGTCGTTTTCCAGGTGGTTTCTTTAAAAGAGAAGCTCGTCCAAGTGATAGCGAAGTATTGACAATGAGATTAGTTGACCGTGTTTTACGTCCGCTTTTCCCAGACGATTACCATGCTGAAACTCAGGTTATGATTCAATTAATGTCTCATGACGAAGAGGTTATGCCGGACGCTTTAGCTGGTTTAGCGGCATCTGCAGCGTTAGCTGTTTCAGATATCCCTTTTTATAACTTAATTTCTGAAGTACGTGTTGCACGTATCGACGGAAAATTGGTCATCAACCCAAGCAGAGAAGAATTAGAAAAATCTGATATCGACATGATGATTGGAGCTTCTATGGATTCTGTGGCAATGGTTGAAGGTGAGATGAAAGAAATTTCAGAAGCCGAAATGATCGAAGCCATTAAATTCGCTCACGAAGCTATTAAAGTTCAAATTCAGGCACAATACCGTTTACAGGAAGCTTTTGGTAAAAAAGAAATTCGTACTTACGAAGGTGAGAAAGAAAACGAAGAAATTTACAAAAAAGTAAAAGCTGCTGCATACGATAAAATTTATGCTATTGCAAAAGTTGGTTCTGCTAAACACGAAAGAGGAGCTGCATTTGCTGAAGTAAAAGAAGAAGTAAAAGCTTTGTTTACTGAAGAAGAATTGGCTGCTGATGGTGATTTAGTTTCTAAATACTTTTACAAAACAAACAAAGAAGCTGTTCGTAATGTAGTTTTAGAACTAGGCGTTCGTTTAGACGGAAGAAAAACAACAGATATCAGACCAATCTGGTGTGAAACTGATTACTTACCAAGAGTTCACGGATCTTCATTGTTTACACGTGGAGAAACTCAGGCGTTGGCTACAGTAACTCTAGGAACTTCAAGAGAAGCAAACCAAATTGATTCTCCATCTGAACAAGGTGAGGAGAAATTCTATTTACACTACAACTTCCCTCCTTTCTCAACTGGTGAAGCAAAACCTCTAAGAGGAACTTCAAGAAGAGAAGTTGGTCACGGTAACTTAGCTCAGAGAGCTTTGAAAAACATGATTCCGGCAGATTGTCCTTACACTATTCGTGTTGTTTCTGAAGTATTAGAATCTAACGGTTCTTCTTCTATGGCAACCGTTTGTGCGGGAACAATGGCTTTAATGGATGCAGGAGTTCAAATGGTAAAACCGGTTTCCGGAATTGCTATGGGATTAATTACTGATGGTGAGAAATTTGCTGTATTGTCAGATATTTTAGGAGATGAAGATCACTTAGGAGACATGGACTTTAAAGTAACCGGAACTGCTGATGGTATTACTGCTTGTCAAATGGATATCAAAATTGACGGTTTACGTTACGACATTATGGAGCAGGCTTTAAGTCAGGCTCGTGATGGACGTTTACATATCTTAGGTAAATTAACTGAAACTATTGCTACACCAAGAGCTGACGTTAAAGCACATGCCCCAAAAATCATTACCAGAACTATTCCTGGAAACTTTATTGGAGCATTAATCGGACCTGGTGGAAAAGTAATTCAGGAATTACAAAAAGCTACGGGAACTACTATTGTAATCAACGAAGTTGACGAACAAGGTGTAATTGAAATCTTGGGTACAGATCCTGCCGGAATTGAAGCGGTATTGGCAAAAATTAAGTCAATTACTTTCAAACCACAAATGGGAGAAGCTTACGAAGTAAAAGTAATTAAAATGTTAGATTTTGGAGCTGTGGTAGAATATACTGCTGCACCAGGAAATGAAGTTTTATTACACGTTTCTGAATTAGCATGGGAACGCACTGAAAACGTAACTGATGTTGTAAACATGGGTGACGTATTTCAAGTGAAATACTTAGGTGTTGATCCAAAAACTAAAAAAGAAAAAGTGTCAAGAAAAGCGCTTTTACAAAGACCTCCACGTGAGGAGAAAAAAGAGTAATCAGATCTTAGTTTACTAAAGGTTTATTCATAGAAAACCCCAATTCATGCATTTGAATTGGGGTTTTTCGTTTTTATGACATTTTCTAACTAAAATTTCCCTTGATTACTAGAAAAATCACAAAAAAACACGACAAACCTTACATTTATATGTGAAAATAAAATATCTTTAACACACCAAAAAAACAGATTAATAATCCTTAAAACACCACTATGAACTTCAACGTTACCCAAATCACAAGAATTAATCAGCAAGATTTTGTCTTTTCAGACAAAAGCAATCTTACTTTCCCAATTCCACCTTTAGCTTCAGCACAGCTTTACAGAAATCAGGGAGTCCTTACCTTAAAAATATGTGCTACGGTTTACATCAACTCTAAAGATTCAGCTGCCCCATCAGTTCGTACACTAATAGAAAACGATACTAATATCGAAGTTTATTTTGACTATACATGGGATGAAAGCACACCAGACACCTATGATGTTTGGTATGTTGAAATCGATTATATTTCTGACAGAATTAGCCAAATTACGTCTGTTACATCTTACTTAAGAAATTTGGATCCTGAAACCTCTAGAGGTACAGAAACATCTGTTGGAAACTAATTACTTAAAAAAAGACATAATACATCGTTTAATTTCTTAATTATACATATGAGAAATTAAGCGATGTTATTTTGAAATAAAAATAAAAACTAATGAATCTACGAAATGTTTAAAGTTAAATTACACTTTATCTCGATTTTATTTTTTTTATCCCTTCAGTCTATTTGTCAGACACAACCTAATGCAACAGGTCTAAGCCAACTATTAAACAAAAAAGCCATACAATTTAGAAACGAAACTAGTTTTAATAAAGCACAATTTTTCTTTATTAAAAATAATTGGGATTCTACTTTAGTGCATTCAATGAAGCAACTAACTTCCAGCAGTAATAAAGAACTTAGAGACTATTGTCATTTTTTTAGAGGTTATAGTTTTCGAGAAAAAAAATTATTTAAAGAAGCTAAATCAGAAATGCTTTTAGTATCCAATAAATTTGAACTTTACCCATTAGTAAATAAAAATTTAGGTCAGATTTCGCTGGAATTAAAAGAATTCGAAAAAGCAATTTATTATTTTGAAGAAGTCGAAAAACTCCCCACTTCAAATAGCCGAGGATATAAAATAAGTATTATTTACCAAAACTTAGGCATTTGTTATTTACATCTAAATAATTTTAAAAATACTGAAAAATACTTTTTTAAAAGTCTTATACTTCAAGAAAAAGAAAAAGACACAGCCTCTCTTATTGGACTATACATAAACATCGCCAATCTATATTATCTTCAATACAAGGATCAACAAGCAATTCCTTATTTTGAAAAAGCTTATTCTTTATCTAAAAAGATAAATGATTTTGAGAAAAAAAGACAAGCCTCTAAAAACATGGCTGTTGTCGAAGAAAATAGAGGAAATTTTAAAAAAGCCCTAGAATACAGAAAAGAATCAGAACAATGGAAAGATTCTCTAAACAATCAAAACAAAATCTGGGCAGTTGCCGATTTTGAGAAGAAATTTGCCGTGGCTCAAAAGCAAAAGCAGATTAAAGTTCTTGAAGTCGAAAATAAACTGAAAAACACACAGCGTAACGGTTTGTTTTTTGCTGCTGTTGGGCTATTATTGATTTTAACAGCAGGAGTTTACCTCTACGCTCAAAAAGTCAAAAACGGTAAGACTATTTTACGTCAAAAAAACAAACTTGACGAATTAAATGCGACCAAAGATCAGCTATTCTCGATTGTCAGTCACGATTTGCGTTCGTCCGTTAATGCTTTAAAAACCAGCAACACTAAATTATCTTCTACACTGGAAACCAAAAACTATGATGAATTAAATCACCTAATAATTCAAAACAGTACTATCGCAAATGGCGCTTACACTTTGTTGGATAATTTGCTGCATTGGGCCATGTTACAAACCAAACAGTTGTACTTTCAGAAAGAATCCATTCACTTGTACTCTATCGTTCAACAAATTGAACACAACTACAAACCTTTGCTTCTTGACAAAGCCATTACTTTTGAAAATTCGGTCTCAAAAAATAGTTTTATCTTTGTAGACCTCGATTCGTTAAAAATTGTGCTTCGAAATTTATTAGACAATGCTATTAAATTCTCGAATGAAAATAGCAAAATCAGCTTTTACACCCAGGAAACTAACCCTGATTTTTGTGAACTTGTTATTCAGGACAATGGTATAGGAATGAGCGAAAGCACCATTCAGGAATTACTCGCTGACAATGCTTTACTTGCCAAAAAAAATAACACTGAAATTATAGGTACTGGTTTAGGTTTGCAGCTGTGTAAACAAATGATCAAAAAAAATGGCGGAACACTAGCCATAGAAAGTGAACTCCATGCAGGAACTAAAATGATTTTGACTTTCCCAAAAACAAAAAACAATGGATAATATTCATGTATTAATTATAGAAGACACTCCTGAACAAAGCGATGCTCTGCGTAAAGTACTGCTTCAGAACAATTATAAGGTTGTAGGCATAGCAACTAATTTTGCTGATGCGTTAAAACTCTTTTACGAAAATACCATCGACATTATTATTATTGATATTTTCTTAGACGGGAAACCGGAAGGAATCACATTTGCGGAATCGATTAATATTATTCCAAATGCAGCAAAACCGTTTGTGTTTTTAACCAGCTCGCAAGACCGTCAAATTTTTGAAAAAGCCAAACTTACAAAACCGTTCAGCTTTTTACTAAAACCTTTTAATGAATTGGAAATTCTTTATGCCATAGAAATGGCTGTAGAAAAGTTTTATGCTCAAACCGAAGTTTTTCAGACTGAAGAACAAGATACTGTGATTAGCAACGACTACTTATTTATAAAAAAGAAGAACTCTTTAAAAAAAGTAGCATTAAATGATATCCTTTATATTGACGTTGAAGAACGTTATTGCAATATCATAACCGAGAAAGAAAAATTCGTAATTCTTATCTCTTTAACAAAAATCAGCAATCTGCTGGATAAAAACAGATTCATAAAAACACATCGAAATACAATTGTAAACACAAATAAAATTGAAGAAATTATTCTGGCCGATAATCTCATTATTTTAAAAGGTGACCACAAAATAAATCTAAGTGATACCTACAAAGATTTCATAAAAAAGATGAATATTTTGTCATAACAACAGTAAGTCGAAAAAATAAAAACTCAGCAAATCCTCTCTATCCGGGAGGATTTTTTTGTTTTAAAAGAAGAATACCCTCCCACAGGGTTAGTAAAAAATTTCATGACAAAAAATTCTGCTTTCATGACATTTTTAATTTCCTTCCCGCAAATCGAAATTACTTTTACACCAAGAAATCCAAATTATAAAATCTAAATGAGAATTGAATTAAACAGACCATCGGACATGAAGCTTTTATCAATATTAAAAAAAATAAAAAACAACCCCTGGGTTGGCGTAACTGTCTCTCTTCTCTTTATCATTCCTTGTTTATATAAAATTCTGGACGACATCACCGTTTTCAGAATCGAATATCTTTTGTTAGCCGTCGCATTTCCGATCTACATCAAATCGCTTAAAAAAATATTTGATGACATTTTAGATACCTCAGATGATTTTTCAGATTAAAAAATAAATTTTGCCCCAATTTTATCGAGACACTTTGGCTTAATCTTTTTAAGCCTGAGTGTTTTTTTTATTTTAAGACAGGACAGATTTCCAAACTCAATAATACCGCATAAATCACTCGTTTTTTAAGTCAAAAAATAACAACCTTATTAAAATTTAACAAAAAGACCATTGTTGTTAACATTTTTTTGATATTTTTGAAGAGCTATAAACCAAAAAATCAAAACCACCAATCCTTTGAAGAAAAACCAAATAAAAGGTCAATATATATTTTTATTGGTCTTATTCTTAAATGCATACATAATTTACGGGCAAACAAACAACGAAATCTTAGTATACAACTGGTTTGACAAAAATCTGGGTGTAGAATCGTTAGAATTTGAAAATGGACCCGCCCATTTAAACTTCGACAAAACAGTCAACAACGAAAACCGATATTACATTTCCGAAGATTTCAGAAAAGGAAGTATGCAGTATAATAATCAAAATTATTCTGATCTGTTACTCAACTACGATACTTATACCGACGAATTGGTTATAAAACCGTATGGTGAGCTTAACACCACTAAAATTAATCTCTTTACCCAAAACATCAGTTACTTTAAAATAGGTAATGATAAGTTTGTTCATTTAGACGTTCCGAATTCAACCACTTTCAGGAAAGGATACTATGAAGAAGTTCCGGTGGGAAACAATGTTATTCTTTACATAAAACACTCTAAAGAGAAGAAAAAAAGTAATAAAGCCGAAGTTGATTTAATAGGATATACAGACAGAAAAGAATTCATCCTTTTAAAGCAAAACAATTTTTATCCTATAAATGATAAAAAAGAGATCATAACTTTATTTCAGGAGAATAAAAGAAAAATAAATGATTTTTATCTGATGTATAGAAATCTAAGAAAAGAAGATGCTGCATTATTTATGAAAAACCTCCTCAAGTACATAAATAACTAAAATCTGTAGCAATTATCCAAATGAGAATATTTACCCTTCTTTTATTATTTTTCGGTTTTAATCAATGTATTTATTCACAAGATCAAAAGATTAGTATAAATTACAACAACATCAATCGGATTGAAGTTCTAAAAAAAATAGAGGCTTCTACAAATTATAAATTCTACTTTCAAAAGGAATGGATAGACAACAACGTATTAATATCCGGAGATTACTCTAATAAAGCCATACAGGATGTACTAAGCAAAATCTTTGAAGACACTGATCTGAATTTCTTTATCACCAAAAACAAAGTCATTCTGACCAAGAACAGTATCATTTATGACAAATTTCAAAATGATAAAGTTAAGGCCGGCAATATTCCTATCTTTTTTCAACAGTATGATTCTGTAAAAAAGAACAAAACAGATCAGGCTGCCCCTATTGCATTAATTGGAAAGGAATCCATCGATTCTGAGACTGACTTTTATACCATTTCAGGCTATATAACGGACCTAAAAGACGGTAAACCCCTTGCTGACATAACGGTAAAAGCAAAAAATACCACCGCAACAACCGTTACAAATGCTCAGGGATTTTACAGTCTAAAACTACCTGTTGGCTTAGCAACAATCGAAATCGAATCATTACTGTACAATAACACCGCCCGTAAAATAATGATTTACAGTGACGGTACTTTGGATTTTCCGATAATTGAAAAAATAAATCAATTAAAAGAAGTTTTGGTAAAAGGAAAAAACAGTCAAAATATAAGAACTGCAATAACAGGAGTTACAACAATTGAAGCCGAAGGCGTAAAAACGGTTCCTCTCGTTCTGGGAGAAAGAGATGTTCTAAAAATTGCCCTCACCATTCCCGGAATAAAAACTGCAGGAGAAGGCTCTTCAGGATTTAATGTAAGAGGAGGAAAAGAAGATCAAAACCTAATGTTGTTGGACAACGGAACAATATACAACCCTGCTCATCTTTTTGGTTTTTTCTCTTCTCTAAACCCTTACACCATCAATAAAGTTGATATTTACAAAGGAGGCATACCATCTGAATTCGGCGGCAGATTGTCATCGGTTTTTGACATTACTTCTAAAAACGGAAACACAGAGAAATTTTCGGGTGAAGGAGGAATTGGTCCGGTTACCAGTAACCTTACCGCTTCGATCCCTGTTGTAAAAGGAAAAGCAAGTTTATTATTGGGAGGCAGAGCCACTTACTCGGACTGGATTCTAAAAACCTTAGACGATGAAAATCTCAAAAACAGTCAGGCTTCTTTTTATGATTTATTTGCAAAATACAGTCACAAAATAAACAAAAACAATACTGTTGAGGGCACCGCCTATTACAGTAAAGATAAATACAGCATCACTCCTGACTCGTTATATCAATACAGCAACCGTTTGATTTCTTTGAAATGGAAACATGCTTTTAATGAAAAAAACAACAGTGAACTTAATGTCTCCAATAGCGAATACAAATTCAGTATCGATTACGAATCTGTTAATCCTGAATCTTTTATTTTCAAATACAAAATAAACGAAACTCAGGCAAGTCTTAAATTCAATAGTGAACTGAACAGTAAGCATAAATTTACTTATGGAATATCAAGCAAATTATACAACGTTAGTCCCGGCGAGCTCAATCCTAATGGAGAAACTTCGATAGTGACTCCTATAAAAGTAGATAACGAAAAGGGATTAGAATCAGCACTGTTTTTCTCTGATAAGTTTAAAATTACCGAAAAACTATTGTTAGATGTTGGAGCGCGATACTCCTTATATGCGGCTTTAGGAGCATCTACACAGAAAATTTACAAAGAAGATGTACCTAAGACTCCTTCAACAGTTATAGAAGAAAAAACGTATGGTAATAATAAAGTAATTACGACTTACGGAGGTTTTGAACCAAGGCTTGCTTTGCGCTATATATTTGATGAGAGTCTATTTGTAAAAGCCGGTTTCGATAAAAACTACCAATACATCCATTTGTTAACCAATAACACAACCCAATCCCCTACAGATACCTGGAAGTTATCTGATTTGAATGTAAAACCGCAAAGCGGACTACAGTATTCTCTTGGGATTTTCAAAAAACTGGATTATAAAGATATTGAGTTAAGTCTGGAAGGATACTACAAAACTTCTAAAAATATACTCGATTACAAAGTTGGAGCCAACTTACTTTTAAACAAGGATCTTGAAACGGAATTACTGCAAGGTAATGGAAAGGCTTACGGTGTAGAGTTTTTGCTAAAAAAATCAACCGGAAGACTTAATGGCTGGCTTGGGTATACTTATTCAAGAACCTTTATAAAACTGGACAGCAAGTTTAACGATGAAAAGGTAAACAATGGTGCCTACTTTCCAACTAATTTCGATAAACCGCATGATGTAAGCATCGTAATGAATTACAAATTTACACACCGCTATAGTTTTTCTTCCAATTTTGTATATCAAACCGGAAGACCAATAACCTATCCTATCGGAAAATACAATTACAATGGTACCGAATACACACTGTATAGCGATCGTAACAAATACAGAATACCGGATTATTACAGACTAGACATAGGATTAAATATTGAAGGCAATCATAAGATAAAAAAATTAGCACACAGTTTCTGGAACATCTCCATTTACAATGTGCTGGGGCGCAATAACCCTTATTCTATCTTTTTCGTAACAAAAGAAGGCCAGGTAAAAGCCTATCAAACCTCTATTTTCTCTGTTCCGATACCAACAATTACCTATAATTTTAAATTTTAAAAGTTATGAAAAAGATCTTACACTACGGATTTCTTATAACGATACTTCTTTCAATTGTATTGGGATGCACTACACCCTATTCGTACCAAACTAATGGCTTCGAAGATGCTCTGGTAATAGAAGCCACCATGACCGATCAATATAAAAACCATCAAATTAAATTGTCCAGAACGTATAAACTTGACGGAAAGAAACCAACCTTTGAAAGTAAAGCGGTGGTATATGTTACCGATGATCTGGGTAATAAATATGATTTTCAGGAAAAAAATGAATCCTATATTTCCGTAAACCAGTTTCAGGCCAGTCCCGGCAGAGCTTATCAATTGCATATCCTTACGAAGAATGGAAGAACATATGTCTCTAATGAAGAAAAACTGCCACAACAGACTCAAATCGAAAAAGTAGAAGCAAAAACTTTGACAAAAAAAGGAGAACTGGGAGTCGAAATTACCGTAAATAGCAATGATCCAACAAATAAATCCCGATACTACCGATACGAATACGACGAAACTTATAAAATTGTTGCTCCAAAAGCTTATCCTAAAAAAGCCGTTGCTGTTTTTTTTGCCCCGGGCTCCAACCCAAAAGGACAAGTGGTATTTGAAGACAGAACAACAGAAGTCAGAGTTTGTTACTCAGATAAAAAATCGAATGAACTAATTCTAACCAATACGAACCAGCTAAGCGAAGACAGAGTTACTGATTTTCCAATTAAATTTATTAGCAGTAAAGACCCCATCATAAGAACCAGATACAGCATTTTAGTCAAACAATATGTACAGAATCTCGCTGCCCATACTTTTTATGAGACCCTTAAAGAAATTGCTGATATAGGAAGTATACTATCGCAAACCCAGCCTGGTTTTTTCTACGGAAACATAAACCCTGTTGACAATCCGGGTGAGAAAGTGATTGGTTTTTTTAATGTGTCCTCCTATTCCGAAAAAAGGATCTTTTTTAATTTTACCGATCTTTTTCCTAAAGAACCAATCCCTAAATACCAATATTATTGCCCCTCTCCCGTTCCTGAAAATGAAATAAATGATTTTTATTTCGAATACTGCTTCAATCCCAACAACGAGATTTGCCGAGGAAATGACATTTTAGATTTACTTAAAAGCGGAATAAAAACTTTTTTCCCTAATGAGTCACCTACTTCTTACCTACTATATCCCGTTGAATGCGGAGATTGCACTTCATTTTCATCAAACATAAAACCATCATTTTGGATAGACTAAAACAGATAACGATCATCACTTTAGCAATGTGTTTTCAGCAGATATTATTTGCTCAAAAAAACAATGCCGTAACTGAACTGAATGCAATAGATCAAAACCTCAATGAGTCCATTTACATCAGTACAAATGCTAATTCCTATATAACCGGAGAATCTTTATTCTACAAGATTTTCTGTATCAATAAATCAACAAACGAAATATCAAAATATAGCAAAGTTGCTTACTTGCAACTGGTCGACAAAAACAAAACAACAGTTCTTACCCATAAATTGTTTCTGGAAAACGGAACCGCCGGCAGCGACTTTTTCATTCCAACAACTCTGGAAACCGGAAACTATAAAATTATAGGATATACCAACTGGATGCTGAACAAAGAAGTCTCAGAATACTGCAATATTGACATTTACATCTTAAACCCGTACAAAGATAAACCTCTAAATACCATTTCTCAAAAAGAAGTAACTTTAGCAGAGACGATAACAAACAGAGACATCTCTTTTAATTTAAAAAGCAAAATTTACAAAAACAGAGATCAGGCAGAATTGCAAATCAACACAAATTCTGATGAGTTTTCAAAAGGAAATTATGTGCTTTCAGTAAGAAAAGCAGATGGTTTTATCGCTCAAAAGAAAATCAATTTTGAAGAACTTAGTGCAGGTAATACTTATAAAAGTTCTCTATCAGAAATAAAAAAACCTAATTTTCTATTGCCGGAATTACGCGGTGAACTAATTTCAGGAAAAATAAGATCCAGCAATGCTGACATAAAAAATAAAAAAGTAGCTCTTTCTATAGTGGGCAAAAATTACACATTGAAGCTTGCCAAAACTGATAATGAAGGAAATTTTATTTTTAATCTGGAAAAGCCAAACTCAAACTCCAATGTAATCGTTCAAATCCTGGAAGACAACAAACAGGATTATACCATTGAAATGGACAAACCGAAAAATATCAATTTTTCAAATTTAAGCTTTCCGGAATTTCAGTTCAATTCAGACTTCAAACAGAATATTTCAGAAAGACTGATTTCCACTCAAATAGAAAACGCTTATTACAATCTTAAAAAAGACAGCATATTAGCCTCAAATGATACTATTCCTTTTTACAACAATTTATCAAAAGAGTTTAAACTGGACGCTTTTACACGATTCGCAACTATGGAAGAAACGATAACTGAAGTTGTAAAAGGCGTCTACTTTTCAAAAGATAAAAACAACTATGCTATTCATGTTTACGATTACGATCCTAATTACGAATCTCCTTTACCAACTTTAATAATCGTAGACGGACTGATTATAGAAGACCTAAACGAGTTATTTCGTTATAACCCAAAAAACATCCATAAAATCAATGTTGTAAAAGGAATTTACAATTATGGAGCAAAATCTTTTAACGGTTTAGTTTCGTTTACAACTAAAAATGGCGATTACGAAACCAAACTTAAAGGCAGTTTTATTATCAGACCCGAACTTCTAAGACCACAGTCTAAAAAAGAATACTTTAAACCTGACTATACCGGCACTAAAAATGAAAGAATTCCTGATTACAGACATCAGCTTCTTTGGATTCCTAAAGTGGATTTAAGTGATGCAAATTCAAAAATACAATTTTACACGTCAGACGTATCCGGCAAATTTGAAATCACACTTGAAGGATTTTCTGCTTCAGGAAAACCTGTTTTTATAAAGGAGACTATCGAAGTTAAAGAGGCGCTTTCAAATTAGATGGGAAGAGATAAAAAAGCAGCCAAACAATTAATTTGTAAAAATAATTTAAATTAATTGTAACTTTTTTTGAACTCATTACGTATAACCATTTGTACACTTAAAAATTGAGGAGACAAAAAACATGAGACAACTTAAAATCACCAAGCAGGTAACCAATCGTGAAACTGCATCATTAGACAAATACCTACAAGAAATTGGAAAAGTTGACCTAATTACCGCCGATGAAGAGGTAGAATTAGCACAAAGAATAAAAGCCGGTGATCAAAGAGCATTAGAAAAATTAACAAAAGCTAACCTACGTTTCGTTGTATCGGTTGCTAAACAATATCAAAATCAAGGATTAACTCTTCCTGACTTAATTAATGAAGGAAACTTAGGTTTAATTAAAGCCGCTCAGCGTTTTGATGAGACTCGTGGTTTCAAATTCATCTCTTATGCTGTATGGTGGATTCGTCAATCGATCCTGCAGGCTTTGGCAGAACAATCTCGTATTGTTCGTTTACCATTAAACAAAATCGGTTCTATCAATAAAATCAACAAAATGTATGCTTTATTAGAGCAATCTAACGAGCGTCCGCCTTCTGCTGAAGAAATTGCAAAAGAACTTGACATGACTGTAAATGACGTGAAAGAGTCTATGAAAAACTCTGGTCGTCACCTATCAATGGATGCACCTCTTGTTGAAGGTGAAGATTCTAACCTTTATGACGTTTTACGTTCAGGAGAATCTCCAAACCCGGACAGAGAATTAATTCACGAATCATTACGTACTGAAATTGAGCGTTCACTAGAGACATTAACTCCAAGAGAGGCCGATGTTGTTCGTTTGTATTTTGGTCTTGGCGATCAGCACCCAATGACTTTAGAAGAAATTGGAGAAACTTTCGATTTAACTCGTGAGCGTGTTCGTCAGATTAAAGAAAAAGCAATCCGTAGATTAAAACATACTTCAAGAAGTAAAATTCTTAAAACTTATCTTGGATAAATTCCAAAGTTCCAATTATAGCAATTCCAAATTCCAATTATTTTGTTGGAATTTGGAATTTATTTCAAAACTACCTATATTGGACGACAAAGCAAACAACAGTTTGATTGACTGTTCGTTTTTTGATTGATGATTGAAACTCCGGCTGATTACCGGAGTTTTTTATTTTACTTTTTTACTGCAACACTTTTACAAATCAGACTTTTTAAAAAACACAATGCTTCTTGAATTTATTACTCCAGTCAAAACATAAAAACTTTGCATAAATCTTTGCGAGCTTTGCAATTAAAAAAATTAACTTTGCAAAAAAAACAACACAACACACAACTACACAATGAAGAATACACTTATTGCTCCTTCTGTTCTGGCAGCTGATTTTGCTAATTTGCAACGTGATATCGAAATGATCAACAACAGTCAGGCCGACTGGTTTCATATTGATATTATGGACGGAGTTTTTGTTCCGAATATTTCTTTCGGAATGCCAGTTTTAGAAGCTATTTCAAGACATGCTAAAAAAACAATAGACGTACACCTGATGATTGTTGATCCGGATCGTTACATTAAAACTTTTGCCGATTTAGGCGCCAATATCCTGAGCGTACATTACGAAGCCTGCACACACTTACACAGAACGCTACAAGCCATCAAAGCTGAAGGAATGAAAGCAGGAGTTGCAATTAACCCTCACACTAATATTGATTTATTAGAAGATGTAATCAACGATATTGATTTAGTCTGTATCATGAGCGTAAATCCAGGTTTTGGAGGTCAGTCGTTCATCGAAAATACTTATGCTAAAGTAGAGAAGCTAAAAGCCTTAATTACTCGTAAAAATGCTTCGACCATTATTGAAATTGATGGTGGTGTGACCAGTAAAAATGCCAAACAATTAGTAGAAGCCGGTGCTGATGTTCTGGTTGCCGGAAGCTTTGTATTTAAAGCCGAAAACCCAACTCAGACTATTGCTGAATTAAAAACTTTGACTACTTTTTAGATTCTTTAAATTGGGAAAGAAATCAATTCCGGTCATTTTCTCAAGAGTCTCAATTGGAACTACAAAATCATAAAGTGATTTGTCACTATCCTTGTTCGGAACTAAAAAAGCAATCGCCTTATGTTCCTTTCCGGTTTTGACCAGGATAATTTTATAAAAATACCTAGGAACAGATACTTTTTCTGTTCCTATTTTTTTATCCGAATCTTTCAAAATTCCTCCTGTCACTACATAAATGTCATGATACTTTTCAGCCCAATAACGTGTTTTCTGTTCCAGTCTGTTCCAGATTCCGCTGTTGAAATCGTGATCTTGTGGTGAAATATTTGAAGTGTAAAAGGTATCGTTGTAAGCACTCTCATTAAACTCCATATCTCCCGCAGGACAAAGATGCCCCTTATCATAACCCGACTTTTTATAATTCCTCCAATCTGCAGAACCGGTTGGTACTTTTGGATCTTCAATAAAATAAGGGCGCTTATAATCGGCATTTTTTAGATATTCTTTCTTTAATTCATAAGCAACCCATTCTGCCTGTTCAAATTTTTCATTGTAGGACAATGTGTAATAGTTATGTTTTACAATTTGTCGGGTCGTAGAAGTCGGCAAATATGCTGCTGTAAATACGGAATCTGAACTGCCTTGATTCGAAACAAATGGAATCTCCTTCTCCTGTTCGGACAGTTTTTCACTTTCATTAATTTCTTTTTTACAGGATAACAGCACAAATCCCAACAAACTCAAAAGGATATAATTTTTCATCTTTCTTTCGGATATTTTTATCTGGTTTCCAACATCTGTAGAATACCGTTAAATCTACAAAAAAAACGCTCCAAAAAATACATTTTGGAGCGTTTTCCTAACAAATTAATCCTTTTACAGTATTAAGATTTTACTAATTTATCTCTTTTAATTTTAGTTGTAGCGCTGTTTCTTACTACACCTTTTACTTGTAAATCATCTAAAACATTCAATGCTTCTTCTACATAAACATCTTTAGATAATGCCTGATGCCAAGCCTCTCTTTTTTCTTTTAATGTAGCATCACTTTTCATTTCAAGCTCTTCGTAAGGCAATGATTTAAAAACCAAATTATTTTTGTAATCTGAAATTGGTTTGTATTTTTTACCTTCAGTTTCTACCTGTTCCTGAGTTGCTTTGAAGTTTTTGATGTTTAAACTGTAAGTATTCTCCTTGTTCTTAACATCAATCCATTTTGCATTGTCTTCGATCAATTTAAACTGTGCATTTTGAGCAATTCTGTTTTTACTGCTTTCAATTGCTTTAGTAAAATTTGTATTCGAATGCCATGTGCTATAATCCGCCGGATCTATTTTATCCCAAGGCATAGCATTGTCGATATCGCGTTCCCCCATTTTTAAGTAAGCATAACGATCCGGCATTACCACATCACTATGAACTCCTTCTAACTGAGTAGAACCTCCGTTAATTCTATAGAACTTTTGTCCTGTAATCTTCAAAGCACCTAAATCTCCATAATTTGCATTACGAACAAATTGATTCAAATCCAGAACATTCTGAACTGTTCCTTTTCCGTAGGTTTGTTTACTACCAATGATAACCCCACGTTTGTAATCCTGAATTGCTGCCGCCAAAATCTCTGAAGCCGAAGCTGAGAAACTGTTTACCATAATTACTAATGGTCCGTCCCACTCCACTTTTTTATCTTTATCGTACAGTACTTCTTTCTTTTTTCCTGCAGATTTCACCTGAACGATTGGCCCTTCTTCGATAAATAAACCTGCAATATCAACAACAGTCGATAAAGATCCTCCTCCATCGTCACGCACATCAAGTACGATACCGTTTATATCTTCTTTTTTAAGTCTTTCTACTTCAAGAGCAATATCTTTTCCGGCATCACGACCGTCTTTGTTCTCAAAATCGATATAAAATTTAGGCAGGTAAATTACTCCGTATTTTAATCCGTTTCTTTCTACAATACTTGATTTTGCGTATGTTTCTTCAATTTCAACTACATCTCTGATAATTGAAATGATTTTAATTGTACCGTCTACTTTTTTAACTGTAAGTTTAACTTCTGTTCCTTTGTGTCCTTTTATTTTTTTCACAACATCGTCCAAACGCATTCCCACAACATCTACAGGCTCTTCGTTTCCTTGTGCCACTTTCAGAATTAAATCTCCTGCTTCAAGTTGTTTTCCTTTCCATGCCGGTCCTCCTGAAATTAACTCATCAATTTGAGTAAAATCATTTTTCTTAGTCAATCTTGCACCAATACCTTCCAGTTTTCCACTAATATTAACATCGAAACGATCTTTATCTTCAGGCGCAAAATAGCTGGTATGAGGATCAAAACGAGTCATGATTGAATTTACATATACTGAAAACCAATCTTCTTTATTCAAATCTTTAATCAGGCTAAAATTGTCATCTAAAGATTTTAGTGAGCTTTCACGTGTTTCTTTTTCCAGAGTTTCAAAAGTTTTCTCCTTATAATTCGGATCTGTTTTCTTTTTATCCTCTTCTAATTTTTGTTTGGTAACAAGCGAAGAAAGTGTAGATAACTTAATTTGTTTTCTCCATCTTTCGTTGATCTCAGCTGTATTTTTGGCATACGGCAATTTGTCATAATCCGCATTAAAAGTCTCATCAATATCGTAGTTGAAAGGCTGTGCTAAAATTGTCTTATAACGTTTTTTGCTTTCCTCCATTCGTTTCATCAATCTTGTGTAAGTAAGGTTGAAGAACGTTAAGTCTTTATTCAAAAACTGATCGTCCAATTGCAATTCATATTGTTTGAATTCGTCAATATCCGATTGCAGGAAGAATCTCTTAGACGGATCTAATGCTTCGATATAATCTTTAAAAATTCCCTTAGAGAATTCATCATTTATTTCTGCAGGACTATAGTGTCCTTTTTCAATGACAAATGCTAATAATTCTAAAAGTGTTTTATCTCTATTCGGGTCCGGATCTACTGATTTGTCTGCATTTATTTTAAAAGCAAACAACGTCAATGACAAGCATAATACGGCTATAAGTATTTTATAATTTCTTTTCATAAACTTAATAATAGCATTCATCAAATTTTTTAATCTAAGTTACGGTAAAAACTGTGCCAACAAAGCCAAGCCCGCTATAATTTTTTGTTAAAGGTATAAAAATGTTTGACGCGCAAAAATCTTCTTCAAATTAGTTGACAAATTTTGCTCTTTTTGTTCGTTTTCTACCGAAATCTGTCACTACATTTGCTTAAACCCCTTATATAACCTTACGATTTTAGCATGAAAAATGAGAAACCCCTAATATTAGTTACGAATGATGATGGCATTTTAGCTCCCGGAATAAGAGCTTTAATCAGTGTGATGGAAACTATTGGTGAAGTCGTAGTGGTAGCTCCGGATAAGCCTCAGAGCGCCATGGGCCATGCCATTACCATAAACAACACTTTGTTTCTTGACAAAATTTCTAAAGAAGAAGATGCGGTAACGGAATATAGCTGCTCAGGAACTCCTGTAGATTGTGTTAAACTGGCCGTCAATGAAATTTTAAAAAGAAAACCGGACTTGTGCGTTTCAGGGATTAATCACGGGTCAAATTCTTCTATTAATGTGATTTATTCCGGTACGATGAGTGCTGCTGTAGAGGCCGGTATAGAAGGAATTCAGGCAATTGGGTTTTCTTTATTAGATTTTGACTGGAATGCCGATTTTGAACCGATCAAATCGTTCGTTAAAAAAATTACCTTAGAAACTTTGAAAAACAAACTTCCTCAGGGTGTGGTTTTAAATGTAAATTTCCCAAAACTAAAAGAAGAAGAAATCAAGGGGGTAAAAATCTGCCGTCAGGCTAAGGCTTACTACTCTCAAAAGTTTGACAAAAGACAGACTCCTTTCGGTAAGGATTATTACTGGCTTACCGGAAAATTTACAAACGAAGATCAAGGTGAAGATACTGATGAGTGGGCCTTAGAAAACGGATACATTTCAATTGTTCCGGTACAGTTTGATCTGACCGCACATCATACCATGCAGCAGCTTAATACCTGGAAATTAAATGAATAAAAAAGACATTATCATAGGCTTTGTTATTGGAATTTTCACAGCTTTGCTTGGAAGTTTTTTGTTTGTTTCGTTCTTCACCAAATTTGATTTCTTTACGGGAATTCAAACCATCAGGCAACAAGGATATCTCGGAAAAGTAATCACAATCGGGACCGTTTTAGATCTGGCCGTTTTTGGTATTTTTCTAAAAACGAACCGGGAACTGATGGCCAGAGGTGTTGTTTTGGCAGTCATTGTTCTTGCGATTTCAACTTTGTTTATTTAAATCTTATCTTTGTGCTGCAAAAATTATTTTGCGTTTTAAAGTTGGAAACACACTTTCAAAAAAATCAATATGAAGTACTACATAATAGCTGGTGAAGCGTCAGGAGATTTACATGGTTCTAATTTAATGAAAGCACTATATGAGGAAGATCCTCAGGCGGAAATTAGATTTTGGGGCGGTGATTTAATGCAAAAAGCCGGCGGAACTCTGGTAAAACATTACCGCGAACTGGCTTTCATGGGGTTTGTTGAAGTTCTTTTCAATTTAAAAACCATATTAAACAATATTAAAATTTGCAAGAAAGATATCACAGCATTTCAACCTGATGTTTTGATTTTTATAGACTATCCCGGTTTTAATATGCGTATAGCGAAATGGGCCAAAGCTTTACATTATAAAACGCATTATTATATTTCGCCGCAAATCTGGGCCTGGAAAGAGAATCGTATCAAGGCAATCAAAAATGATATTGACAAAATGTTTGTGATTTTACCTTTCGAAAAAAGCTTCTACGAGGACAAACATCATTTTCCGGTCGATTTTGTTGGGCATCCTCTGATTGATGCTATTCAGAATCAGCCTTCTTTTAATGAAACAACCTTCAGAAAAGAAAACCAACTGGGAGAGAAACCTATTATTGCGGTGCTACCCGGAAGCCGTCAACAGGAAATCACAAAAATGCTGAGTGTGATGCTAAGTGTGGTGGATGATTTTCAGGATTATGAATTTGTAATTGCCGGTGCTCCAAGTCAGGATTTTGAGTTTTATCAGCAATTCATCAGCAATAAAAACATCAAATTTGTATCGAACAAAACGTATGATTTGTTACGCTCTTCAACCGCAGCTCTGGTAACATCCGGAACCGCGACATTAGAAACGGCTCTTTTTAAAGTCCCAGAGGTAGTCTGCTACAAAGGAAGTGCTATTTCCTATCAAATTGCCAAGCGTATTATCACGCTAAAATATATTTCACTTGTCAATTTAATCATGGATGAAGAAGTGGTTACAGAATTAATCCAGAGTGAATGCAACACGAAACGAATTAAAGAAGAATTACAAAAATTACTGACTTCTGACTATCGCGAAAAATTATTAAAGAAGTACGACATCTTAGAGCAAAAACTGGGAGGTGTCGGAGCCAGTAAAAAAACCGCAAAGCTTATTGTAGCTGATTTAAAACACGTTTAAAACTTTCTTGCTTTGAAAAGAATATATTATTTAATACTCATCACTGTCCTTTTTGCTTCCTGTAAATCGGCCTCAACTGCGGTGGGCAACAAAGAATCAAAGCGGGAAAACAGGTATACGGTTACGCATTTAATCGAACACGCAACAGACAATATTGGGGTGCAATACAAAGCCGGTGGCACTACAAAAAGTGGCTATGACTGCTCCGGATTAGTGTTTACCACTTTTGAGTCGGAAAATATAAAACTACCCCGAAACTCTTTTGAGCAGGCTAAGGTGGGAAGAATCATTAAATTTAATGACGCCCAAAAAGGGGATTTAATTTTCTTCAAAACAAACAGAAGCAAACAGATCAATCATGTCGGACTTATTGTTGAAGTAAAATCAGATGAAATCAAATTTGTGCATTCCTCTACCTCAAAAGGAGTTATTATTTCATCCACTAAAGAATCCTATTATCAAAATTCATTTGCTCAAATCAACAGGGTACTAGAATAATCGTATAAATTATATTCTTTTTCTTACAAAATTTAATACTTTTGACTCATGAAAGTATTAGATTTTCCTTTAAGTAAAATTACCATTTGGTTTGGCTGTGGCATTTTGGCTGCTTATTATTACCCGTCAAAATTCTCAGTAGTAACTTCCGTTTTTATTCTTGGTTTTACTGCTTTTTTACTTGTTTACACTTCCCTTCAAAAGAATAACAAGCGAAGTATCTATTTTGGAATAAGTATCTCTTTCATTTCTTTCCTTATTGGCATTGCAACGCTTTTACTTCATACGGAATCATTACAAGAATCCAATTATACTCATTGTAAAGAAGTTTTTAGCTCTCCACAAACGATAACTTTTGTGGTACGCGAAAAACTAAAAAGCAACGCATACAGCGACCGCTACTATGTGCAGATAAAGAAAATCAACAACAGGAATTACTCCGGAAAAATTCTTGTAAATGTAGAAAAGGACAGTGCCGAAAATCCAATTATTATTGGAAACATAATAAAAGTCAAAACCATTTTACAACGTACTAGCGCGAATAAAAACCCAAATCAGTTTGACTACCAAAAATACCTTTCAGACAAACAGATTTACGGTCAGTTGTACCTCAATAAAACAGAAATCGCGGTTAATAAAAAACTTCAAAAAGACATCTGGTATTACTCCGGACGTTTACATTCCAGAATTTATAATAATCTAAAAAAAACAGGTTTTCGTCAAACGGAAATGAACGTTGCACTTGCTCTTATATTGGGACAGCGACAAGAAATTTCAAATGATTTGATTCAGGATTATCAGTTCTCTGGTGCTACGCACATTCTGTCAGTTTCCGGTCTTCATGTTGGTTTTATCATGCTGTTCATTAGTTTTATTTTAAAACCTGTTCCCAACACGCAAAAGGGCTCTTTATTAAAATTAATTTCAATACTGTTATCTCTCACACTTTTTGCCGTAATCTCAGGATTATCTCCATCGGTACTGCGTTCTGTTGTCATGTTTTCTTTTCTTGCTGTTGGCAGCCATCTTAGAAGAACAGGAAGTACGTATCATACTTTACTTGTCTCTTTGTTTTTAATTCTACTCTTCGAGCCTTACTTTTTGTTTGATGTCGGTTTCCAGTTAAGTTATCTTGCTTTGTTTTTCATTCTTTGGCTACAGCCTCTCTTAAACAGCATCTGGTCTCCTAAGCTCAAAATCTCGAAATTCTTCTGGAACGCACTAACTGTTTCTTTCGCTGCCCAAATAGGCACATTACCATTATGCTTGTATTACTTTCACCAGTTTCCGGGATTATTTTTTGTTACCAATATTGTTATGATCCCTATATTATCTTTTATCATGATTGCCGGAATCCTAGTATTGCTTATTGCTATTTTTTGTCCTCCTCCAATGGTCCTCACTGCGATATTTGAAAAAAGTATTTTCCTCTTAAACTATACCATCCATTATATTGCATCACTCGAGTGGTTTGTTATTCGCAACATTAGCTTCAACTTTTGTCTTCTTATCTCCTCTTACTTTCTAATTATTTCTGCTATAATCTGGGGTAAGAAAAAAAATTACAATACAACTTTCGCTGTATTGATTTCAATTATAGCATTTCAGATTTCTATGATTTATACCAAGAGAGAAACCGCGACCAAACGTGAAATGATAGTTTATCACACCAAAAACAACTCTATAATTTCTCAGAAAAATGGAGGTCGTATCAAAGTGTTTTCAAATGATACTCTTTTACTTCAATCCCCGAAAGCTACTCTTCTAAGTTCTTATCTGTCAAGTGATTTTAGCCAATTAAGCGCTACTGTCAGCATCAAAAACCTGCTATATTTTAATGGAAAAAAGATCTTAGTGATTGACAGTTCCAGAGTTTATAAAATCAGCTCCCAACCTGACATAGTATTGTTGATTCAATCCCCGAAAATCAATTTAGACCGGGTTTTGCAAGAGCTGCATCCTAAAATTATAATTTCAGACGCATCGAATTCCTACTCTATTCAAAAAATCTGGAAAAGAAGTTGTCGTAAAAAAAACATCCCTTTTCATGCCACAGCCGAAAAGGGATTTTATTCTTTAAACTAATAAATCAAACTTAGTCCGAAAAGACAAAATAGTCCGTCTAATTCTACAAGATTCACGGATTCAGAATTAAATTTGCATCTGCAATCCACGCTTTTGCACCACCTTGCTTGTACGGAACCAAACCTAAGTTATTAAAAGTAGTTTTGCCTTTTCTGACGGAAGCCATTAAAAGACATACTTGCGGAAGTTCCTGAATGCCTAAAGCGTTTTTTAACTTGACATTTTGCTCCTTTACCATATCAGATGCTTCTGTATCTGACATATCCAATTTTACCAAAATGACATTATCACGCGACCATACTGCAAAGTCAGGTGTAACAAAAATTTCACTCTGGATTCTCTGCGAAACTCCGGCAGCAGTGAAAAAAATTAATAAGGGCCGTTTTTGTGAATCACTCGCCATTATAGCATCATTCATATCTGTTTTCCAAATCAAATTTTGCGAATGCAGGCCAAACGAACCTAAAAAAAGTAATAAAATAAGTAATTTTCGGTTCATACTAAATTGGTTTTTTAAGTAGGTTAATGCGACTAAATTAACATAATATCTTCACCAAACAAGTGAAAATCAAATAAAATGAGTTAAAAAAGCAACATAAATTCAAATTCATTAATAAAGTCTTGGATTTTTAAGAAAATAAAAAAATATACCCTTTTAAATAACAAAACCATTGATTATCCGGATAAACCGTTCAAAAAAAAATCCCTTCTCACTCAAGAGCAAAAAGGGAATCTACAAATTAAACTAAGAAACTTAATTTAAATCTTACTACTCACCTGAATGCAAAATTGCATTTGACTCCGCGATCCAGGCTTTTGCACCACCCGGTTTATACGCAATTTTACCTAAAGCGCTAAATGTGGTTTTATTTTTTCTAATCGAAGCACTTGCAAAACAAACTTCAGGCAAGTCCTCCACTCCAAAAGCATTTTTCAATTTGAGCTTTTGTTCTCTATCACTTTCATCCGCTGTACTGTCAGACAAATCAAGTTTTACAAGAATAACGTTGTCACGGGACCAAACCGCAAAGTCTGGAGTTTTAAAAATTTCATTCTGAAGATTTTCCGGCACACCTGAGGCAGTGAATAAAATTAGCATTGGTTTTTTCTGTTCATTACTAAGCGCAATAGCATCCGTCATATTTGTTTTCCAAACTAAATTCTGCGCCTGCATAAAAATTGAACCTAAAAAAAACAGTAGGATAAGTATTTTTTTGGTCATATTAAATTGGTTTTTGGTTAGAATATTAAGACGAAATTAACATAATATTTTAATTTTCCAATTTTTATTAATACAAAAAATGCGTTATGTATTTTTTTAACCAAAATAAATTACAAAATACACAATAAGTGTAAAATTTAGTTATTGCTTTTTCTTACGAAACAAAAAAACTCCTTGCCAAAAGGCAAGGAGTTTTTCTAACTATAATTGTAATTTAATGTTTATGCTACGATTTTTTAGGATGTACAATTCCTTCAGCAACTGTTAACCAGGCAGTCGGGCCACCCGCAACATATCCTGTCTGACCCAATCCTTTAAAATTCACTTTCCCGTCTTTTGACTCTGCGCTTGTGAAATAAATAGTCGGAAATCCCTGAATTCCAAATGCTTGCTGTAATTCATTATTCTGATTTTTAAGCTCTGGTGTCTGAGGCGTTCTTCTTGGATAATCAAGCTCAACCAACACTACATTCTCGCTCGCCCATTTTTTGAATTCAGCGGTTTTTAAAACCTCATTCTGCAAACGAATACACCACCCACACCAGTCACTTCCGGTAAAAAACATTAACAGAGGTTTTTTCTCTTTATTACTAACAGTGATCGCTTCTTTAACATCCGTATACCATTTTAACTCTTGTGCCTGCGTTACAAATGCTCCCGCTAAAAAAAGCGTTATTAAAAATATTTTTTTCATATCCTTTTATTTTACACACAAATTTAAACAAAAAAAGAATCGTAAAATGTCGTCTATTTTACTTCTTGCATTAATTTTCTAATAATTGGCGAAATTGCTAATAATATCAAGCCCGCAACTAGCGAATAAATAGCCAGTTGATAGTAACCTTCTGTATACGATTGTAATTTAGAAATCAAGGTGTCGCCGGTATTTGATCTGGAAATCTCGG
This sequence comes from Flavobacterium tructae, assembly GCF_002217475.1. Lineage (GTDB taxonomy): Bacteria > Bacteroidota > Bacteroidia > Flavobacteriales > Flavobacteriaceae > Flavobacterium > Flavobacterium tructae. Next base: position 427,128 of record NZ_MUHH01000017.1, on the reverse strand, counting down.
CTCCCAGTTTACCCGCAGCCAACTGTCCAAAAGCACTTGCCAGGAACCACAACCCCATCATCATTCCGAATAATCTTTTTGGAGATAATTTGGTAATAATTGACATTCCAATTGGCCCCAGACAAAGTTCCCCAATAGTGGTTATCAGATAAGCAAACGTAAAGACATTCAATGAAGCAATTCCGTTAGCATCAGCAAAGAATTTAGTCAGATAGAAGATGTAAAAGGAAGCTGCCAGGAATAAAAACCCAATTCCGAATTTAATTAAAGTATTCGGTTCAATTTTCCGTTTCCCTAACCATATCCACAACAAACCAATAAGCGGACTTAAAACTACTACAAAAAAAGTATTCGAACTGTTGTTCACAACGTTGGGATCAATTGTAAAAAACAACAATTTATTATTCAAATTATCTTTTGCAAAAAGCGATAACGATCCACCACTTTGTTCGTAAATAGAATTGAACAGGAAATAGAAAAATACAAACAGAAAAGCAGCAAAAAGCTTCTTTTGCAATTTCGAATCTCCCAGTTTAAACAATTCATAAGCAAAATACAAAACAGCAACTGTACCAATAGTATACATAAAATAATCCGTATACTTCGTATTCTTAACCATTATAAAAATAAAAGGCAAACTCAAAATAGACACAGCATATACGGTTATCTCACGAATTCGTCTCTTTTGCGGTGTTAAATTCAATAACGGAGAATCACCAATTGGTCCTAAATATTTTTTAGTAAACAAGAAGGTGATCAACCCTAAAAACATTACAATTGCAGCGGATAAAAAGCACAATTGCCAAGAATAAAACTTCCCTAAATACACACACAAAGCACCACCAAAAAGTCCGCCAACATTTATACCGGCATAAAACATCCCATAACCTGCATCTCTTCGGCCATCATCTTCACGATACAATTCTCCGACCATCGAGGAAACATTGGGTTTAAAAAAACCTGTCCCAATAATAGAAAAAGCAATTCCGTAATAAAAGAAATCATGAGGCGCAATAGCAATCAAAAGGTTCCCCAGAATCATGACGATTCCTCCAAAAAACAACGATTTTTTAAACCCTAATACTTTATCGGCAAAAATACCTCCAATAAATGTAAAGGCATATACAAAAGCCTGAATAGCACCATATTGCTCGCTGGCATGATCTTCTTTCAAGAAAAGCTGATCGACCATAAAAATAACCAAAACCCCACGCATTCCGTAAAAGCAAAAACGCTCCCACATTTCGACAAAAAACAAATACCATAATTGTTTCGGATAATTGCCTTTAAAATTTTGAATTTCTTCTAAAGTGATTTTTTGCTCCATTTATTTATAAATAATTAATTAATTCCTCTCTCTTTCATCACTTTGTTAAGTTGCTTTACTAAAGCAAACATCAATATTGTCGCAAACATTAACAGCGCAAAATTTACCCAAAAAAAGTTGACTTTATTGTCGTAGCTATCCCACATACTGGCTAAAACACCACTTAGTTTATTCCCTATAGAAGTTGACAGAAACCAGCCTCCCATCATTAAAGAAGTGATATTAACAGGACTTAATTTGGAAACTACTGATAATCCCATGGGACTCAAAAACAATTCACCAATTGTTATAATACCGTAATTCGCTACTAACCACCATGCACTAACTTTCTCTGTACCGTTATCCCCAATTTTTACAGCAGCTATCATAACCAAAACAGACAACGCCGAAATCAGCAAACCGAAAGCAATCTTTGTAGGTGTTGAAGGTTCTTTTTTACGCATTCGTAAAAAAGAGAAGAATGCAACGACCAAAGGAGTTAATATAACGACCCAGCCCGGGTTGATAGACTGACTTAAATTTGTTGCCCAAAGATGAACCTTAGCACCTTCTGCCGGTAATTTATCCGGAGCAACATTTCTAAAATATAAAGGATAATTGACTTCTTTCTTAACCACTCCATTTACCTTTTGCAAACGAAATTGATCATCGTATAATTCCGTAGAGTCCTTTTTATATTCAACTTCTTTTGCCAGTTTTAGCTTAGCAATCACCATACCTGATGTTCCAGTTACTTCTCTGTCAGTATATCGATCTGCCCAGGTAGTAAGCGCCGAGCCATTAAGCTTAAAGACTGCCCAAAATAAAATCACTACTCCAAAAATAGCCAATAAAGCTCCTATTGATCGCTTATCTTCTGTTTTTGCTTTAAAATAAAGCGAACCGTAAAAGAGAACTATTGGAATACATGCAAAAATGAAAGCGTCTGTACTGTCTGAACCAAATATAGAACTATTCACATTAGCATCTGAAGCTACTCCTTTTATCAACCAGCCAATTGCTCCAAAAACAAAAGAGGGTAATAAAATAAACAGTATAATTTTATAAAAAGGCATATCTCCTTCCTGCACTCCTTTTTTCTGGTCGTGTCCCACATAATGCTTCGTACCCAACAAAAACACAATAACTCCTATAAACATTCCGACACCGGCAGCCATAAAAGCCCAATGCCACCCCAAAAGGATTTGCAAAGCAGCTCCAAAGAAATTACAAATAAAGCCTCCAACATTAATTCCCATATAGAAAATATTGTAACCTTCATCTTTTTTATCTTTATACTCTTCTTTAGAGTAAAAACTACCCAGTAATGTAGAAATATTGGGTTTAAAAAAACCATTTCCAACAATTATCAAAGTCATGGCAATATAAAGCATGGTCAAATCATGCACTCCAATTAAGAAGTAACCAACCCCCATTAAAATTCCGCCAAGGATGATTGATTTTCTATATCCTAAATACCGATCGGCAATTAGTCCACCAATAAACGGAGTCAGAAAAACCAAAGCAATAAAAGTCCCGTATAAATCAGAAGCCTCTTTCTCGGTCATGGCAAAACCGCTCTTTACATCTTTCAGATATAAAGTAAAAATTCCGATCATTAAATAATAACCAAAACGTTCCCACATTTCAGACAGAAACAGGAATGGCAATGCTTTTGGGTGTTTTTTCCACATAACTATAAAGTCTTTAAAATTAAAATTACCTACAAGCCTAAACCTGTAGGTAATTTTTTATATATGATTACGATTTATGTTATCTAACACCATGCATCATTCTTTTCAGAAATGGAGTCAAAGCAAATAAAATAATTGCAGCAATACCCGTTAAAACAACAAATACCATAAAGAATTCGTATAAGTTATGAATTTCGAATCCGGCAAAGAAGTGATTATGAGCACTAATTTGGTGATGCTCTAATAAAGCCAATTGTTCAGCTGTTGGTGTAACTTTGTTATCTAAGACTGCCTGAAGGTCAATTCCTAATTCTTTTGCTTTTGCAAATTTGTCTCCGGTTGCCGGTAAGATTGAACCTAAAGTTCCTCCTAAAGCATAACCTGAAGCATTTGACAAGAAGAATACTCCGTACAATAACGAAGCAAAACGTTTTGGAGAAAGTTTACCTACCAATGACAAACCAATTGGAGACAAACATAGTTCCGCACATGTATTTAAGAAATATAATAAAATAAGCCATTTTACCAATAACAACCCTGATGTTCCGATATAAGAAACCTGAGTAGCGATCATAAAGAAACTAACCGAAATTACCACTAAACCAACGGCTAATTTTACCGGTGAAATTGGCTCTTTACCTTTAGCTCTTAAAGTATCCCAAAGTACGCTAAACGGCACTGCTAATAGCACTACGAATAGTCCGTTAAAAATCTGAACCATTGACGGAGGCATTTGCCATCCGAAGAAATTTCTATCCGTTTGGTTGTCTGCAATAAAAGTCAATGACGAACCTGCCTGCTCAAAAGCTGCCCAGAAGAAAATAATAAAGAAAGAAACGATGTAAATTACAATAATTCTGTCTCTCTCTACTTTAGTCAAAGAAGTATCCGAAATAATTAATCCGGCCAATGACAAACCACTAGAATAAATCAAAGTATAAATCAAGTTCTGACCTACCACATAATGGAAGAAGAATCCTAAAGCAACAAAAGCGATTCCTGCAATTGTTAAAGCTTTACTTGAGAAATTAGCTTTCTGAGCTTCTCCTTCTTCAAAATCAGAAGCGTCATTTTTAGAAGGTAAACCTCCTAATGGTTTTCCTTCAGGAGAAACCACATATTTATTTTTCAGGAAGTAAAAAAGAATTGTTCCGATAAACATTGCGGCAGAAGCAGCAAGGAATCCCCATCTAAAAGCGTGGATATCTCTAACTCCACCGGCATCTTTAACATCTCCTAACAAAGGACAAATAGACTGACCTAAAAAAGCACCAATATTGATACCCATATAAAAAATAGTAAAAGCACTATCTAATTTTGTCTTTTCCTGTTTAGGATACAAACTTCCTACCATACTTGAAATATTTGGTTTGAAGAATCCGTTACCGAATACGATAACTCCTAATGCAGTGTACATAATAATCGTAGCAAACGCTCTGTTACCTTCAAACACACTACCACTGGTAAACAGCAACAATTGTCCGATTGCCATAAGCAACCCTCCTAAGATGATACAATTTCTGTTTCCTAAGAAACGATCGGCAACAAAACCTCCCAACATTGGCGTTAAATAACAAAGCCCAAGGAAACCTCCGTAAATCAAAGAAGCCTCTTCTTCCTTCATCAACAATGAATTTACAAGAAATAAAGTTAATAAAGCTCGCATTCCATAAAAGTTGAACCGCTCCCACATCTCCGTTCCGAATAATACCCAAAGTCCTTTTGGATGCGCTGTTTTTACCTGAGTTTCTCCCATATTCTTTATTATTTATTTAAGGTTTTTAGTTTTGTTTTATAATTATAAATTTTCTTTGATGAAGTTAGTCATTTTGTTGTATAACTGAATTCTGGTCTTTCCTCCATAAATACCATGATTTTTGTCCGGATAGATTTGAGAATCAAATTGTTTATTAGCCTGAATCAACGCTTCCATCATTTGCATGGAGTTTTGCACGTGTACATTATCATCTGCTGATCCGTGAATCAATAAAAACTTACCTTTTAGTTTGTCAACGTGATTTATTGGAGAGTTCTGATCGTATCCGCTTGCATTTTCCTGAGGAGTCTGCATGTATCTTTCCGTGTAAACGCTGTCATAAAAACGCCAGTTGGTTACCGGAGCAACGGCAATAGCCATTTTGAAAACATCATTCCCTTGGAAGATACAATTTGAAGCCATAAATCCTCCAAAACTCCAACCAAAGATTCCAATTCTTGAAGCATCCACATACGGATATGCTCCAATTACTTTTGCAGCGTCAATCTGATCTTCTACTTCGTATTTTCCTAATTCTTTTTGAGTAACTTTTTTGAAATCTGCCCCTTTAAAACCTGTTCCTCTACCGTCAACACAAACCACAATATAACCTTGTTGTGTTAGGGATGCAAACCAATAGTCGTCTGAATTGTTCCAATCGTTGTTTACCTGCTGAGAACCAGGCCCGGAATACTGGTACATGAAAACCGGATATTTTTTTGAAGGATCAAAGTCTTTAGGTTTTAAAATCCACGCATTAAGTTCATTGCCTTTAGCTGTTTTTAAAACAAAAAATTCTTTTGTTGGTAAATTGTAAGCTGTTAATTTAGCAGAAAGTGCCTGATTGTTTTCGATAACCTGAATTTCTTTTCCTGTTTTCGCCTCGTTTAAAGTATAAGTAGTAGGTTGTGTACTGTTTGAGAAAGTATTGATAAAAAACTGAAAGTTTGGACTAAAAGTTGCCGCACTTGTTCCTGTATTTTTAGACAAACGAATTTTATTCTTTCCGTCTAAAGCAATACGATAAATATCTCTGTTGATTGAACCATTTTCTGTAGACTGATAGAAAATTGTTTTATTTTTTTCATCGAAACCGTAGTAAGACACTACTTCCCAGTTTCCTTTTGTAACCTGATTTTTAAGTTTTCCGTTTTTATCATATAAGTAAATATGATTAAACCCGTCTTTTTCGCTTGTCCAGATAAAGCTATTGTCTTTTAAGAAGGTCAAATTATCGGTAACATCCACATAAGCTTTGTCTTTTTCATTCAAAACCACTTTTGCTGCGGCGGTAGTTCCATCTACAAACAACAAATCCAGATTGTCCTGATGACGATTTAAAACCTGAGCAGATAATACATTGTTATCATTTGTCCATTGTAATCTTGCAATATAAAAGTCATTGTAGTTTCCTAAATCAACTTTTTTACCCGCATTACTCACTGCATCATAAATGTGTAAAGATACTACTGAGTTTTTTTCTCCTGCCTTAGGATATTTAAACGTTTCAATTGTTGGATATAAATCTTTTTGAAAGATTGACATCGAAAATTCCGGAACAGCACTTTCATCAAAACGGATGTAAGCTAATTTTTTACTGTCTTTACTCCAGTCAAAGGCACGAACAAAGGAGAACTCTTCTTCATAAACCCAATCCGTGATACCATTAATGACAGCATTTTTCTTGCCATCGGTAGTAACAGCTGTTGATTTTTTCGAAGCCAGATCATACACATACAAGTTATTCTCTTTTGCGTATGCGATTTTAGTTCCGTCCGGAGAAAAAGTTGGCTCCTGAATCTGAAAATCAAATAATTTAGTCAACGTTTTTGTGGTGATGTCGTATAAGAAGTAATTTGCTGTAAACGAGTGACGGAAAATTTGTTTGCTGTTACAGGCAATTAAAATCTTTTTCTCTGAGGCATCAAAAGTATAACTGTCAATTCCTTCAGCAAGATCCTTATGATTCTTTGTATCGATTAAATTGGCTACTTTTTTTAGTGTTGCAAAATCGTACAAATCAATCTGCATGCTTCGGCTGGCCTGATCTACATTTAGTACCGTATATTGGTCTGTATTTTTTAACGATTGCAGTTCATCCATTCCTTTTGCCCGAAATGCTCCGCTATAAATATTCTCGACAGTAATTTTTTGCTGACCAAAAATAGTGGTCACTAAAAATAAAAATATAACAGTAATTTTACCTGTATTCATTAGAATTATTTTAAATATAAAAAAAGAGCCCAATTTTAATAAAAAAAATGAACATAATACCCATTTTAATTGTTAAATGTTAAAAAAAATAACGATTGCGTAGTTTTCAATTTTCAAATACATTGCAAACAAAAGTCTTAAAATAGTATCTTTGCCGCAACTTTATTATTTAAAATACTGAGAATGAACAACGCCGTTGCCGGATTTTCGAAATTATCCAAAAAAGAAAAAATAAACTGGATTGCCAATACCTATTTTTCAAGCCCTGAAGAAGCCCTTTCTATTATAAGAAATTACTGGAATACAGACGAAAAGCTACAGCAATTGCACGATGAATTCATCGAAAACACCATTACAAACCTTTACATCCCGTTAGGAGTAGCGCCAAATTTCCTAATCAACGGAAAACATACCACAATTCCGATGGCAATTGAGGAAAGTTCGGTAGTAGCCGCAGCATCAAAAGCAGCAAAATACTGGTCGACCAGAGGTGGTTTTAAAGCAACGGTTATGGCTACCGAAAAAATAGGTCAGGTTCATTTTACCTTCAACGGAGACGCGGACAAACTGCAATCTTTTTTCGATAAAATTAAACCTAAATTCTTCACCGACACGCAAAGCATTACTAAAAACATGCAACAACGCGGCGGCGGAATTTTAGACATAAAACTAAAAGACAAAAGAAGTCTTCTGGAAAATTATTTTCAGCTTCACGCTACTTTTGAAACCAAAGACAGCATGGGAGCGAATTTTATCAATTCTTGTTTGGAGCAATTTGCGACTACATTAAAAGATGAATTTCACCATTCTGATTTGTTTTCGGAAGATGAGACTCTAAAAGTAATTATGAGTATTTTGTCTAATTATGTACCAAATTGTATTGTTAGAGCAGAAGTTTCCTGCCCTATCGAAGATTTAACAGAAAAACACATTCCGAATCCGCAAGAGTTTGCCGAACGTTTTGTACAGGCGGTTCAAATTGCCGAAGTAGAACCTTTCAGAGCTGTAACTCACAATAAAGGAATTATGAACGGTATTGACGCTGTAATTCTGGCCACCGGAAATGATTTTAGAGCAGTCGAAGCAGGAGTTCACGCTTATGCTTCTAAAAATGGTCAATATTCAAGTTTATCTCATGCTAAAATAGAAGACGGCATTTTTACGTTCTGGCTTGAAATTCCTTTAGCACTGGGAACTGTAGGCGGATTGACTTCTTTACATCCACTGGTAAAACTATGTTTTGATATTCTTGAAAAACCTTCTGCAAAAGAATTAATGGAAATTGTTGCAGTTGCCGGTCTCGCACAAAACTTTGCTGCCTTACGTTCCTTAACTACTACCGGAATCCAGGAGGGACACATGAAGATGCACCTGAACAATATTATCAATCAATTTGAAGCAACTGAAGAAGAACGTCATTTAATTAAAACTCATTTCAAGAAAAGTGCCGTTTCACATAGCGCTGTGGTGGAGTTTATCGAAAATCTAAGAAAAAAGTAAAAATTTTAAATTCCAAACTTCAAATTCCAAGTTCCAAGGTTAATTGGAATTTGGAATTTATAACGACGTTTGGGGATTGGAATTTAATTTATAATTGAAGAATGAAAACAATTTTTTACAGTAACGGAAAATTGCTTATTTCCGGGGAATACCTTGTTTTAGACGGAGCTGACGCTTTTGCCTTACCTACCAAATTTGGTCAAAATCTGGTGGTTGAAAATGGCACAAACCAGGAAATCAGCTGGAAAAGCTATGATTTTGACGGACAGCTATGGTTTGAGGATTCAATTCCTTTTTCAGAGATCATCGACAATCCAAAATCAGAAATCGAGACTGTAAAAACGACTTTGATTCAAATTCTTCATGAAGCTTATCTTCTGAACCCGGAGTTCCTAAAAGCTACTGATGGTTACAGAATCAGCACCCATCTTACATTTCCTAAAAACTGGGGACTAGGCACTTCGTCAACTTTATTGAACAATGTTGCGCAATGGACGAAAGTCAATGCTTTTACTTTGCTAAAAAACAGTTTTGGAGGCAGCGGTTATGACATAGCCTGTGCACAAAATGACACGCCAATTGTCTATCAAATTGAAAATAATGCTGTAAAACCGATCTCTTTTAACCCGGATTTTACAGATAAAATTCATTTTGTGTATCTCAACAAAAAACAGAATAGTAAAGCAGCCATAAAAGCCTATTACAACAATAAAAATCAAAATTTAGCGCAAAATATAGCCGAAAACAACAAAATTACTTCTAGCCTTATCAATGCTAAAACAGCAAAGGAATTTGCTCTTGCTGCTGAAAAACACGAGGTTCATTTAAGCGATATTCTGGAAATGGAAACCATCAAAGAGATTGCTTTTCCAGATTTCAATGGAGTCGTAAAAAGCCTTGGTGCCTGGGGTGGAGATTTTGTGATGGTGATCTCCAAAGAAGATCCCAGATCTTATTTTGCTTCAAAAGGATACGAAACCATCCTGAGTTACGAAGAAATGATTCTGCAAAAATAAAGTCATCAGATTTTAACCGATCTAAAACCAGAATAAAGGAGATTTTAATTTACTTTTTTACTTTCGCGATCTTTGGTTTCCAGTTTTCTGACTTTTTGATTTTCCTGCTCATTAGATTCTCTAAGTGTGTTGTGCAGTCGCTCAGCCATTTTTTCTATGTTATTGGTTATAGAATCATAAACCTCTTCCATTCTGCGATGCTTCTCTTCTTTTATTGCCTTCAAAACGTCATCCACAAAAGCTTTATCATACTTCTCAGCAACTGAATCCCTTGTATTGGTTAGTCGGATTACATAATCATTACCTAAGACCGTCACTTTAAAATGCTGCTCTTCGTTACTTAAATAATACTTCCCTCCTAATTCATCCCCATTGATTTCGGTGCTGCTCAATTTTAAAAGCTCTGTTATTATTCCGAAAATATGATTTTCAATCTTAGAATAAACTCTGGGCTTTCTTTTCAACAGCTTAAACATAAAAATGGAATGCTGGATTACTACAATATTTATTCATCAGTCTTAAGTGGGTTTTGTTTGAATTTTAGAATATAATTTCAACAAATTAACTGTAATATTCTTAATACCACAAACTTTTAACCAAAATTCCTCACAAAAAATCTAAAAACACAAACAACAAAACTCCTTTAATCGCACTCAATACATAACAATAAAAAAAACCGAAACATTCTGTTCACATGTTTCGGTTTTTATATTTCTATTGAAGTCCAGAGACATATATTGTTAGGATAATACAAATAGGCATTTTTTTTTAAAACTTCTGTTATCATATATCTTGCTTAAACAAAAAATAGTGCTTATACAGAATCTCAATCACAACTAGTAATAAACATAATCTCCAATCACTTTAACTACAATCCACTTTTCTTTTTCTTTTTTCATAATGATAACTTCTGGCTGATTACTGCCAAAAAAAGATGCCACATTGTAATAAAACATTACATATTTTCTATCCATATAATACATAGGTTCGGAAACCATTACAACATCTTCTATCTTACTATTCATATATTTATCGTGAAATGCCGATCCAAATAAACCATCTTTACCTTCTAATACAAAATCATACTCAGGAAAATCTTCCTTTCTCCAATATCTTTTTACCGTATCAGACGCGTATTTTTCATACATTTTTTTCCAATGTTTTTCTACAAACAAACCGTCTTTATAATCTATAGGAACATTTGGCTCCCCAACATGATCAGGTCCTTCATCACCATTAAAAATTCTTAAAGCTTGTTTATTTGAAACCCTATCCGCTTGTAAAATATATTTCTTTCCTTTTTCTATCTTTTGAGTTGCTAAAAATGCATTAATAGGCTCAGAACTTTTAAGATATTGCGCACTAGCACATAAGAAAAAGAAAAAATAAATTGTAGTAAATATTTTTTTAGACTGTTTCATTATTTTCATTTTTTAGATGGTTTTCCTACAGGAGAAGTACTATCATACTGTTCCCTTTTTCTTTCTGCAGTTATTCTCGTGAAAATGCTTTCTCATTCTTTGAAGCCACCCAAGCTATGTCGAGATAGACCTGTTTAATAAAAGCTGAAGAAAAGACTAGTTTTAAATTCAATATTTAAACTATACACTAGTAATAAACATAATCTCCAATCTCCTTAACCACAATCCATTTCCCTTTTTCTTTTTTCATGATTACAACTTGTGGCTGATCACTATTTCCAAAATCAACTATATTAAAATAAAAAATAATGTACTTTCTATTCCTATAATACATGGGCTCAGAAATTATTAGAATTTTATAATTTAGGTTATTAACATACTTATCCAGAAAAGCCCCTTTCATAATTAAACCTCGGCCTTTCTCTAAAATAAGATTATAGCCAGGAAAATCTTCTTCCTTCCAATATCTTTTTATTGTATCATATGCGTATCTTTTATACATTTTTTCCCAATGCTTCTTCGCAAACAGACCATCTGTATAATCAATATCCTCGACAATATGCTCTAGTCCCTCACCTCCATTAAAAATTCGCAATCCTAATAAATTAGGTTCTTTGTCAGCCTGCAAAATATACTTTCTCGTTCTATCTATTTTCTTAGTTTCTAAAAATGCATTTACAGGCTCATAATTTTTAATATAGGAGCTGCCGGCACAAGACATCATAAGAAATGCTAATATTACAGCTACAGTTTTTAATTGTCTCATAATTTTCATTTTATACATGGTTTTCCCACAGGAGAAGTAACTCCATATTGCTCCCCTTTCCTTTCTGCAGTTATCCTCGCGAAAATCCTTTCACGTTCTTTATAATTTTTATTACTAGGGTCATCTGGAAATTTTTCAATGAAAATGGAAGTCCCCGTTAGCCCTCCCCATGCCATATCGAGGTATAACTGCTTAATAGAAGATGAAGAAACAACTAGCTTTCCTGTGTGAAACTCCTGTATCGTTGAAGCGATCGCATTCACATATTTATTCGCAATTAATTCGTGTTGCGCGTCTGGGAGTAAATTAGGATTTCTTGTGATTTCATGTTGTACATAAGCCTCATAAACGGTAGGAAAATCACATATTCCGGACGATCCACAACTTTTGTTTTCCTCAATTAAACTAATCAGATAAGCATGCACAACCTCATGAGCCATTGTAGTGGCGACAGACAAATCGGTAGGAGGATTTGTATTACCAGTTCCGTAAATATAATCCTGATTGAAAACCATATTAACATCGTTATTACTCCCGTTGGTCTTAGTGGTTTGCGCCCATACATTTGGTTTATTATTTTGTACTTGTCCCGTTGACATGTTTATATTAAAAACAGATCCCGCCGTACTAAAACGAGTCAGCATTTTTGCAATATCGGCTTGTTTTAAATTTTTCATTTTTTCCAAAACTGCTTTGGTACAGGCGTCCAATTTGTCTGCACTAATCTGCTCTTCTATCTTCTGTGCATTTGGAGAAGTCGTAGAACCTGAACTTCCACTTCCTCCACCTCCCGGAGATTTCACATACCCTTTCGGACTATTTCCCTTCGATCCTGAGTTTAAACTGCCTCCATAAGAGCCTCCACCGCTTCCTCCACCACCATAATCCTGTTTATTTTCGGATTTTTCCCTGCGAATGATCACTTCATCTAACTCAAAAGGATCTGATTTAGCCGTCGATTTATTGAGTCGCTCTGCCTCCTCCGGAGAGATTACTCTAAGTCCTGTTAGCCCTGCTGTCGTAGTGGAGTTTTCAAATTTTGCTCCGTTTACAAATCCGCTTTCTAAATCCCAGGCAATGATATATCCATTAAAGTTAGCTAAATCCGCTGAACTTTTTATTTTTTCTAAAGATTCCGATGACGGTATTATTTCATATAATGTAACCGAAAATTCTTTTTTATCCTCTGATGGATACAAATACAATAGTTTTTGTCCTTTATAGGCGTCACTGAGATTTTTATCTCTAACAGGAACCACAATTGCCTCAGACCCATTTTCAAACTTTTCTGTACCTGCTTTATTCCAATCATAAACCTGATTTTTAAACGACGAATCAGTTTTTACCTTTGATTGATACTGTTCAAACCAAACCTTCGCTTGATCAACATGAATAGATTGCTCTATTTTTTGTTTACCTCCCGCTTCTTCTAAAGCACAACGATTTGTTAACACTGCAACTCCTAAAACCATTAAGAGGATTGCTAATTTTCTAGTATTTTTCATACAAATATATTTTTATAAATATAAGAAAAATACTATGCAAAATTAAAGGAGCAAATTTTATTTCATAAAAAAAACCTGCTCGAACTAACGAGCAGGTTTTTTATAAAGTTTTAACTAACTAAACTAGTAGTTAAATTGCAATCTGTTATCTTCAATTTTAGCGTTAGCTTTCAATGCCGGTAAAATTCTACTTGCATCAGATGCGCTTTGTGCTTTTACTTTAGCAACGTATTCTGCGTGATTAGCAGCTGCAGGAGCTTTTACTGTACTGATGTTTTTCACTACATATACACCTGTATTACCTTCAATTGGAGCAGAGATTTTGTTTGCAGCTAATGCAAATGCATTACCTACCACTTTTGGCTCTTGTCCTACACCTCCAGGCAATACCGGGCTATCCATAGTAACATTAGCAGCTTGTTGAACTTCTACACCAGCACTTTTAGCAATAGCTTCAAGTGATGAACCTTTCATTTTTGCTTTTAAGATCTCCGCTTTTTTCTTGTTTTTCAAAATTGACTCTACATAAGGTCTTGCCAAAGTTACTGATACTAAACCTGATTTGTTTTCACTTTTGTATTGTGCAATTACGTGACCGATATTAGCCAATTCAAAACGTTTTACATCTCCAGTGTTCGTTTCTTTATCAAATGCCCATCTGATGATGTTACGTTGATTTCCTAATGGACCAAATGCTTCGTCCATAGCTTTTGCAGTTATTGGAGCAGCCACTTTTAAACCTAATTCTTTTGCCGTAGCATTAAAATCTTTATCGGCAGCGTCCATTTCAAATTTAGTTGCCAATGTAAATACTTTATCAGAAGTAGCTTCAGAAGGCTCAATTTTTTGAGCGATAGTAGCTAAACGAATTCCGTCTTGTTTGTCGGTAATTTTGATCACGTGAAATCCAAAAGGAGTTTCAACTAAACCAACTTTTCCAATTCCGTTACTGAATACAAAATCATTGAATGGTTTCACCATTTGGTTTGGACCAAAATATCCTAAATCTCCTCCTTGTTGCGCAGAAGAATCATCTGAACTTGTGAAAGCCAACATCATGAAACTATCAGGATTTGCCTGAACCTGAGCAAGAATTTCTTCTGCTTTAGCTTTAGCTTCTTCTTTAGTTCTTTTCTCTTTTGTATTTGGAGTTTGAGAACCTTCGTATCCAATTAAAATATGACTTGCTTTTGCATTAACTCCTGCTTTAAATCCTAAAGATTTAGAAATTGCATAGTATCTTCCGTAAACATACGGTCCGTAAATTGCTCCTGCAGGCAAACTGAATAATTTATCAGCATCAACAGCCGGCAAAGCATTTTTTGGTACATATGTTGAATCGTAAGGAACATCAGAATTTGAGTTTACAAATTCAGCAATGTTAGTAGCATTTTTAAATCCTGGCAAAGTATCGTTCTTACCTGTTTTAGCATTGTACTCTACTCTTCCGTTTAATAATGCCGTAATTTTAGCTTTAATTTCAGCTTCGTCTTGTTTTGAAGCTTTATCTTCTACTAAAACATATTGAATTTCACGAGTTGCATCCGCTTTGAATTTCTTCTCGTTTTTCTTCATATATTCTACAATCTCTGAATCAGAAATTTTCACTTCACTATCTTTAATTGAAGAATACAAAGCAGCAGCATAAGCAAAGTTTACTTTGTTAGCTTCCATTTCATATTTTAGTTTTCCTTCGCTTACAGTAGTGTAAAGTCCTGATTTTACTAATGTATTGTAGATTTGAAATTTAGCGTTTAGCTCAGCATCTTTTTCTTTTTGAGAGATAAATTGTGCTGCTTCAGGATTGGTTTTAAAGTATTCTTTAAATTTAGCTACATCAAAAATACCGGCAGCATTTAAGAACATTGGGTTTTTACCAATATTCGGATCTGCCTTTAAAACTTCAAGCAGGTGTTTTTCACCAACTCTCAATCCTAATTTATCAAACTGTGTTGATAATAATGCGATTGAAACCTCTTGGTCCCAAACTCTGTTTGCAGCTTCAGTGGAAGTAATTCCTTGACCACTTTTTTCAACATTACTAACTTTAACTCTAAAGTCTTCAAATGAAATATCTTTTCCATCGATGCTTCCCACATCTTTTGAACTTTGACCAAAGGTTCCTCTTGTGAATAGATCTTGTATTATAAATGCAAATAATGCAAGTGCAATAACTCCTATCAATAAAGCGGAACGCTGTCTAATTTTTGCTAAAACTGCCATTTTTATTATCGTTAATTTTATATTCAGTTTGCGAAAATACAATTATCTAGTTAATAACAATACAACTAGCGTTTTATTTTACACAATTTTTTTTATTAATTTAAAAAATCACTCTTTTATTGTCAATTTAACCAATTCTATTTTCTTATTTGTGGCTTCTTCAATCACAAAATGATAGTTTCCAATTCGTATTTCTTCTCCTTTTTGAGGAATTTCTTTGGTCGAATTGACAATAAAACCACCTAAAGTCCCGTAAGAATCCTCCTCAGGAATCGCTAATTTATAGGTTTCATTTAGATATTCTACATCTAATCGGGTCGAGAACAAATACTTACCTTCTCCCAATTCCTGCTCCATCAATTCCTCATCTAAATCATGCTCGTCTTCGATCTCACCAAAAAGCTCTTCAACAATGTCTTCTATTGTAATAATTCCGGAAGTCCCTCCGTATTCATCCAAAACTACGGCCACATTTTTTCGTTTTTTGATCAACAGATTTAATACATCTTTTATTAAAATGGTTTCAGGAACAAATTCAACCGTCATCAAAACCGATTTTATTGTTTTTGGTTTTTTAAACAAATCAAACGAATGCACATACCCCACAATATCATCGAGTGAGTTTTGACTCACTATAATTTTTGAATATCCGGTTTCTACAAATAACTCTTTAAGATCCGTAACACTGTCAAACAAATCAATATCGACAATTTCGGTACGCGGGGTCATAATATCACGAGCCTTTACACCTGAAAATTCCAGTGCATTCTGAAAAATCTGAATTTCAGAATCTACTTCTTCATCATCTTCAACAGCATTCATTTGTTCTGCGATATAATTCCCCAATTCAACTTTGCTAAAATACAACTGTACCTGATCTCCTTCTGTTTTAAAAAATTTACGCAGAATAAAATCTGAAATCCAAATGAAAAAAGTAGAGAAATAATAGAACAAACGATAAAACAAATAGGCCGGAATCGCAAAAATCTTGATTAACGAATTGGCATAAATCTGAAAAAAAACTTTTGGAAAAAACTCAGCAGTTACCAAAACCACAAAAGTCGAAATAGCGGTCTGAATCAGCAAACTTGCTAAATTTGAAAAATGCCCTCCTGAACTGATGATCCATTTCAGAATCAAATCTCCCATGTAAAAGGCATAGACAACCAAAGCCAGGTTATTGCCAATAAGCATTGCAGCAATAAACTTTGAAGGATTTCCGGTAAGTTTTGTTAGAATTTGTGAGGCAAAATTATCTTGTTTTTTTTCAATTTCAAGATAAATTTTATTAGATGAAATAAAAGCAATTTCCATTCCTGAAAAAAAGGCTGACAATATTAGACATAATATTATAATCCCTATTTCCATTGTTTACTGCTTTTTATTACGGTCATCAAATTTCTTGACAAATTTCCTCCTGAAGAAGAACATAAATACTGCCATACCTGCAATTAAAAAACTTAAAGCGGCGGTATCATTTCCATCGTTTATCTTTGTAAAACCATCATAAATAAAGTAAATGGCAAATATGATGTAAACGTATTGTGTATATTTTATGTAACCCATAATCTCTTTTTTTTATTCGTCTGATTCGATCTCGCCGCTCACACGCTGCGAATTAATCACTTTAAAATCCTTACTAAAATCTATCCCTTGCCCATTTGAGGTTCCTTTTGCATCTGTAAGCTTAAATTTCCTTTCGGTATAAAACCATTCGTTATTCTGATCGAAGTACAGCTGTTCTGTTTCCAGCATTTGCCCTTCTTCAGAAGTGATTCTAACTTTTCCCTGCAAGTCAATTATGCCGGTTGGCTTATAAGACACTGCATAATTTGATCTGATAAAGGTACGCTTTTGATTTTTATCGTATAAAGTAACATCAATTCCTTTTGGGAATTCGGTAAATGGAAAATCCAAATTAGAATAATCCAGCATTTTAGGACTTTTCAAAACCCCGGTTATACGCCCGGAATCTGTATATTTAATATCAACGGTATCTGCATCACTTCCGGGAACAAACTCTGAGAAGTTAATTTTCTGAACTTCTTTAAAATTACTTTCGCACCCAAAAAACAGTGTCACAGTAAAAACTGTGACAGCCGCTATTGTATATCTTTTTGATAAATTCATTTGCCAAATGTAGTAAATTGTAATGAGCTTAAAAAAACATAAAAGTTTATGTTTAATTGAATTTACTTTTCACGAACCATTTATCATTAAATGAGAAGCTCATACTAAAATTGAAATAGTTTTCCTGAACTAAACCTGCTGACGTCGTTCCTCTTTTTCCGAACTCAAGTCCAATATTAACATTTGAAAAAGATCCGTTATTAAGTGGAATCCCCATACCCAATGTCATTCCTAGGTCATTGATCTCTTGATTATTTACGACCAAACCAATTTTCTCGTATTTTAATCCGGCTCTATACGTCATTCGGCTAAAATAGCTTGTGAACGATCCATAATTAGGAATATAGTAACCGCCTATCGCATACTTTTGATATTTTTCGTAACGTACATTATCTCTTGTATTGTAAAAATTTGCAAGCTGTCCCTCGCCCTGAAAAGAAATGGTAGTACCTACCAACCATTTTCTGGCTTCTCCGATACCAGCACCAAAGGTTATTTTATTTGGCAACTTTAGTTTATTTGTTTGTTCAGGAGTATTAATTGGATCCGAATCACCATCTACCTGAATAACTCTCGTGCTGTTTGAATTTAAGTTACTGGCAAACGTATAATTCAAACTGGTAAACAAACTTAGTTTTTTATCAATTTTTGTTTGATACATTGTACCAATATTAAAATTAACACCTGATAACTCAGAAGTATTTGTTTCTCTGGTTGCGTTTTCAACATTTGTTCTAAGCGCTAAACTACTAGTTGTAATTTTTCCGAAATTATATTGTGCATCAACTCCAATATTCCAGTTCTTTTTAATCTTATATCCTAAACCAAAAAACACTTTATTAACTCCGCCTTTTCCCTGAAGCTGAGTACTTGTAGCCCCTTCTGTATCTGTAAGGTCATTTTGAATTTTATATCCAACAGAACTTAACGGAACCAAACCAAACGCTGCACCAAATTTTCCCATTGGAATTCCTAATGCCAAATAATCAAAAGTAGCTCTTTGCGCTTTTTCCGATTTTTCGCCTGTTTTCAGATTAGTTGTACCAAAAGATCCCCCAACTGTAAAAGTTGTAAACTTTAAACTCGCATAACTTGCAGGATTTTCAATATTCAGGTGAATACTATCCTGCTCCACCGCAACTCCTGACATCGATCTGTTTTCAAGGGTCCCTTTAAATCTTGTATCTCCAATTCCGAAGAAAGAATAAGGCGATGCGGTACCCTGCTGAGCGAATGAAACGAACGAGATAAGCAAACAAGCGCTTACTATAATTTTTTTAATCATTGTCGATTTTATATTGAAATGTTTGGTTCAAACTCTCCAAAAGGAAATTTGAATTGGCAAATATGGTATTTTTTAATCGTTTAGCCAAAAAATCTGCATCACCTCCCGTTAAAATTATTATAAAATTTGAAAAGTTTGCCCGATATTCATCGATAAAACCATCAATCTCATAGACGAATCCATTGACCACTCCGGAATGAATTGCCTGTTTGGTGGAATCTCCAATATAGGAATCCGGAGACTCTAAAGTGAGTAACGGCAGTCTGGCTGTAAAATTGTGCAAAGATTCGTAACGCAACCTTAGTCCCGGAGATATAGCTCCACCTAAATAATTATCATTTTCGTCGATGAAATCGTAGGTTATACAAGTTCCGGCATCAATTACCAGTCTGTTTTGTTTGGGAAATTTCAAAGTTGCTCCGGCCGCCAAAACCATTCGGTCTATTCCTAATGTTTTTGGAGTTGCATATTTATTGGTGAAGGGAAAAATATCCTCATGGGTTAAAAAATGAACTTTTAGATCCTTTTCGAAAGTCAGGAAAGATTGTTTTTCGATATTTCCAACCGATGCAACTACCAAATCGGAGCATTTCTGAAATTTTTCTAAAATTTTTTTAATTTTTTTTTCGAGCTCATTTTTCTCAAAAGTAAAAATTTCAAGAACAGTACCACCCTCAAATACAGCAGCTTTAATTCGGGTATTTCCAACATCAACCGTTAAAATCATGTTTGTTTTTTTTGCTAGGCGAAGATACGAATTGATTTTTTTAAAAAAATGTTTTGGATAAACGAAAAATGATTCTATCTTTGCACCCGCAATGCGCACAGCACGGTACCTTAGCTCAGATGGTAGAGCAATGGACTGAAAATCCATGTGTCCCTGGTTCGATCCCTGGAGGTACCACCAAAACCCACTCAACCGAGTGGGTTTTTTGTTTTTACTATCTTTCCTTCGCAATCAAACATTCTAACACAAACTTTTTTCTTTCCGATTAGACTTTGCGTTCCTTGTATAATCCTTCATGCACATTCCGGTTAGAAACAGCACACGGATGATACAGATTCTATGTATTATTTTCCAGAGAATAATAACATCTCTCATGATCCGCTTCTGCCTTTTCGGGACTTAAACAATCATGTTCATCTCCCTTAGTGCTTTACACTATTCAATAGCTATGGCTCTCTCTGAGCAACTGTTCCCGAATACTTTCTTCAGGGGCATAAATTATAGCCTAAATATTTTACGATAACTATTCTGCCTAAAAAACAGCATATATCTTTTATTATCTTTTTGTTAAAAAATCATTAAATAAATAAAAAAATATCTTATATATTCGCGAAATAACACTTTATACTTTTATTCATCATCAAGTACACAAAGTAAGCTTATGAGCAATACCTCTACAAAGGGCATCTGGAAAGTAATTTCGGCATCGTCGATGGGAACCATGATTGAATGGTATGATTTTTATATTTTCGGAAGTTTAGCAGTCGTCATTTCAACCAAATTCTTTCCCAGTGATAATCCTACTGCTGCATTCTTATCGACTTTAGCCACTTTTGCTGCCGGATTTGTAGTGCGGCCTTTTGGGGCATTGTTTTTCGGAAGACTTGGTGATATCATTGGCCGCAAATATACTTTTATGGCTACCCTCTTATTAATGGGAGGCTCTACTTTTTTAATTGGCTGTATTCCGAGTTACGAAACAATTGGCTTTTTAGCTCCTTTATTGGTTTTAATTCTTCGTTTACTTCAGGGTCTCGCTCTTGGGGGCGAATATGGCGGAGCTGCTACTTATGTTGCAGAACACGCTCCTGCGGGACAAAAGGGTTATTGGACTTCGTGGATTCAAACTACCGCAACAGTTGGTTTGTTTATTTCTTTGATGGTCATATTAGCTACAAAAAATATTCTTTCGCCCGAAGATTTCGATTCCTGGGGATGGCGTGTTCCGTTTTGGGTTTCTATTGTGATGATTGGAATTTCGTATTTGATTCGTAAAAACATGGATGAATCTCCTGTATTTGCCAAAGCTAAAAAAGAAGGAACAACAAGTACCAATCCTTTAAAAGAAAGTTTCGGGAATCGCTATAACCTTAAATTTGTTTTACTCGCATTGTTCGGCGCTACTATGGGGCAAGGTGTGGTTTGGTACACGGGGCAATTTTATGCCATGAGTTTTATGAAAACAGTGATGAATATTAATTCGTCACAAGTAGATGAATTACTGGGAATCGCATTGTTGTTCGGAACACCATTCTTTATTTTTTTTGGATGGCTGAGTGATAAAATCGGACGAAAACATATTATGATGGGAGGAATGTTGCTTGCTATTTTGTTTTACAGACCTATTTACAAAAAGATGTACAACACAACCGATCTAAAGCACAAGACTGAAATAGCCGAGAAAACAACTACAAATACAGCTGTTTTTAAAGAAAATCAAACCATTACCACTATTTCAAAAACCTATACAGACGGAACTACGTATACAGAAAAGAAAACAAACTTTGCCGATCAAAAAGAATCTCAAAGCAGTGTTATTATAAATATCAATTCTAATGATGAATGGACTTTAATTTTCTTAGTTTTCATTCAGGTTTTATTTGTTACCATGGTTTACGGCCCAATTGCAGCGTTTTTAGTTGAACTGTTTCCAACTAAAATCAGATATACTTCGATGTCACTTCCCTATCATGTAGGGAACGGAATTTTTGGCGGACTACTCCCGGCAATTTCAACTTATTTTGTAACTCATGCTAAAGCTGCCGGAAAAGATGATTTTTATCTTGACGGACTTTGGTACCCAATTATTATAGCCTCAGTATGTTTTGTAATTGGAATGGTTTACATCGATAATAAAAATAAAACAAATCACCTTTAATATACTATTTATGAATTCAATTAAACAAGCTTTAGGTGTTCTGTGGATTATACTGGCAATTGCAGCGACTTATTTCTGCATTTTCGAATTTGGCTTACCTAAACTGCTTTCAGACAAACAAGACGATCTTGTATTCGGAATCATTATTCTTTTCATTCTTACTCCATTAATTGTTTTGGGGCTAGGTACTTTTGGCTATTTTGCTGTAGCAGGAGAATACAATACTAAAATAAAAAGATAATTAAAAACGAAAGGACTGTCTAAAAACAGACAGTCCTTTCTCACCACTAACAAAACCAAAAATCTTTTACCTGTAGGTTCTATTTTTCTATTTATTTCGATAAATTATTTTTTAACAAATTTCATTACCTGAGTATGTCCGTTCTCATCAACTGCTTTCACAAGATATAAGCCTGTTTTCAAATCGTTTACAGCAAACTGAGAATCCTTATTTTCTTTCGCATTAAAGCTTTTCACTAATTGCCCCGAAACTGCATATACCTGAACTTTTGACACTGGTACATTTAAAGTAAAATAGTCTGTAACCGGGTTGGGATACAGATGAACTGCACTTCCTTTTTCAAAATCCGTAATGGCTAAATTTGCTACTTTATTACCATAAATTCTATACTCTCCCGCAGGAAGATTTAAGGGAGCATTTACGTCAGTAACATTAATAGTAGTATTGTCCATCAAATTATACCAGGTACCTGTATATTGAAAACCTGTTGGAACATTTTGTGCAGTAACATCAAAATTTGCCACTATTAAAACATCCTTTAACTGAGTTGAAGACAAGGCCGGATTTGTAATTTTAATATTAACTGATAAAGAATTTGTATTTGCAATTACAGGAGTTCCTAAAAACACAGGCTCCTTTATTTTCAAGGTAATCATCTTTGCCCAGTCAGTGTAAATTTTACTACGCGCTGAATTACCCAGCCAATTATTGACCCATTGAGGCTGTGGCTTTGTATCTAGTTTACAATCGCCTGCAACGCCATCAAAATCATTGTTAACCGAATTATCATTACAGGTAAAAATAGAATTCTCCCATCCTAATTCTCCAAAATGCCAGATCATTTTTGGCCCCGGAACTAATAACGAAACGGCACCAATTGCCGACATTCTGGACAAGGCCGTATCTAACGTTTTTACATTATAGCCCGTTCCTGAATTTCCATATTGTATGTTTTTATACATCAAACGTTCTTCATCATGACTTTCAGCATATCCCATTAATCGGTTTGCGGTAAAACCATGACTTCCGCTAGACATTCTTGAAATATTACTCTCACTTGCGTACCCCATTGACAATTGGTTGTAGGGTCCTGTCATTTTCCCCCACATCATTACTCCTTTAGAAGGTGTCTCAGCAATTCTGTAATTCGCCCACTCTTTTTCCTCAGTATCAGATCCCAGGTGTTCGAAAATTGTATAATGCGTAGGATCCAAACTCCATGAATAATCAGCATATTTCTTTAGTACATCTACCCTGTCTTGTTGATAGGCATCTGTACAGGCTCCATCAGAAGCTGTACAATTTTGTGTAAAACCTTTGGTTAAATCCCAACGAAAACCGTCAATTTTATATTCTTCGATCCATTGCTTGACAACACGATCGACATAGTTCTGCGTTTTTAGTGACTGGTGATTGAAATCTTCCCCCACATTGTAGGCATGTTTAGCCACTGTATTAAAATAAGGGTTTTCGGCAGTTGGCGAACCAAAACCATCTCCATCCGGATCATTCATCCACATTCTCACCATAGGATTTCTTCCGAAAGCATGATTTAAAGCAACGTCCAGAATTACTGCAATTCCATTTTGATGGCATAAGTCGATGAATTCTTTTAACTTATCTGAAGTCCCGTAAAATTTATCCAAAGCCATATGAAAAGAGGTATTGTAACCCCAACTTTCATTGCCTTCAAACTCCATTACCGGCATTAATTCGATGGCATTTATTTTAAGGTTTTTGAAATAATCGATACGGTCTATTAAACTTTGATAGTTTCTGGCTGCATCAAAATCACGAACCAAAACTTCATAAACTACTAACTTTTCTTTTTCAGGTTTTATGAAGTTGGTCACCTGCCAATTGTATGGTGTTTGTCCGGTTTTTAGAACGGTAACTTCAAAATTCTGTCCTGCCGGATAAACAGGCATGTTGGCATAAGAAGCTGAAGGAATAGAAGGATCATCATAAGGTGATAACACCAAAGTGGAATACGGATCGGCCGTTTTTACCATCGAAGGTGAATTAGCCAATGGTGTTGTATCTACCACCCAATATTGATACGTATTATTTGCGCCTGAAACCAAACCTGTTAATTCCAGCCAAAATTTGCCCGAAACAGGGTCTTTTTTCATAGCATAAGCCGATGAAGGCTGCCAATTATTAAAACTTCCGGCAACGTATACAAAGTCTTTTAAAGGCGCATCCAAAACCAAAGTCGCTTTTGTGGCATCGGCCAGATTGTAGTTTATTCCGTCTGTCAAGTCCGCCGGCATTGTTTCTAAAACCGTATTTGGATTTACCACAACCGAAAACTTCTTTACAATAGTAGTTGCTCCCTGAGTCACACTCAGTTCATAAATTTGATTGCTTGTAATATTTGAGTGAGAATAAGAATAACTTGCCGTACTTGTATTGGTATTAATGGTCGCTCCATTTGACTTCAAGAGGTAGCTTGCCGCACCATTTGTATTGGTGGCTACTATATTAAAATTTGCTCCTGAAACAATAATTGTTGTACTATTTTCTGCAGGACTAGTGAGGCTTACCTGAAAGCTGCCTACTTCTACTAAAATATCCTGCGATTTTTTATCACCATTTCCGTTTTTGGCTTTTACCAAAAAACCAATTCTTCCAATCCCTGTGGTATTGTAATAAACTGTTGGCGTAATGGTTTTGGTATACGTGTCTGTACCCGAATTATAGGTAAACTTGCTCGCCTCGCTTGAGGCATCCCAGGAACCATTATCCGGACTTCCCTTCTGAGTAGTATCGTTGGTATCAAAAGCCCAGGCCCACATATACAAGGAATGATCGGTAATTCCCCAGCTATTCTCATCAACACTGGTACCGTTAATGGTGATGGTAATGGGTGTAGTCTCTTCAAAAGTTGACGGACTTACGGAGTAGCTTACCGTTTGCGTTTGGGCAAAAGTAGCCACAGACCACAAAAATGTGATCCATAGTAAAGTTTTTTTCATAATGTGGTTGATTGGTTGGTTAGTTAGTCTGACTAAAAAAAGGGCTATCTTCTAACAGATAGCCCTTTCAATTTCAGTAAAAAATTATTCCTGATTTGGAATCATTAAATAGCTTCCGTCTAAATCATTAAAATAAATAACATATTTAGATTTTGCTACTGGTATATTTTCACCGGAACCTCCTCCTGAGAATGGAGTAGTTCCTCCCCATGAAACGTCCCATTTATCATCTGCTCTGAATTTAAGCCCTCCATCTTTCAACGCCGTTACTCCCAGAGTCCAGATATGATCGTTGAACGTAGATTTTTTCATCGCTGTCGATGTATTCCAGCCTCCTGGTGTACTATCGCCAATGATACCAACTGTACCATATGTTTTAGCAGCAGACGCATCATACGGAGTTAGTTTGTACGTTAGTTTTTGCACATCGATTTTAAAGGTGTAATACCCTTGAGTTGCAATTACAAAACTAGCCGGATCAGCGTCAGATTCTTTTCCTCTGTACACTAAAACATCACCTGCACCACCATACATTGGAGCCCAGCTGCCTAAAGTACTAATGGCTTTAAAAGCACCCGCTTTAAAGAATCCTGTAAATGTATATTCGTTAGGATTTTTTGGATTTCTGAATAAAATTTGGTTTCCTTTATTATTGTCCCATCCTGAAACCGTTGCATCACCAACTAAATACCATTCTGTAAATTTGTAATCTACTTTTCCGGTATAAGGCGTTACACTAATTGTGATTAGTGTTTTAGAAACCTGTGGAACTCCGCCTGAAACGCTTGACGCTATTTTGACATCAAATAAAGAAGCCACTTCTGTTTG
Source organism: Flavobacterium tructae (assembly GCF_002217475.1). Taxonomy (GTDB): domain Bacteria; phylum Bacteroidota; class Bacteroidia; order Flavobacteriales; family Flavobacteriaceae; genus Flavobacterium; species Flavobacterium tructae. The sequence goes on along the minus strand of NZ_MUHH01000017.1, from coordinate 401,380 downwards.
AGCTCCAAGATCAATCGCTGCCTGGTTCAAATCTTTTGCAAGCACTGCAACCTCGGCTATATTTGTGGTTCTTTCCAGCGTAACTGCTTTCGAAAAATCACCTCCTTTTTTATCAATCAACAACGTATAACTTACTACTACAGGAGCAGAATAGGTTGCTTTAGACCATGTAAATTTGGCCACTTCCTGTGAAGGTTTATCCACATCTAAAACAAATGCTTTTCCTGTTGCAGGTGCCGTAATTTCAGGTGTCGCAACAGCATCAACAATTTGTCTGTTCTCTACATCATCGGCATTACATGAAACAGCTAAAACACCAATAAATGCGATTAAAATTTTATATATATTTTTCATTTTAATGTTTTATAAAGTTAATACCCAGGATTTTGCTTCAATGTTGGATTGGCTTGGATATTTCTTGCAGGAATTGGCATTAAATCTCTGAAAGATGCAGTTGCTGCTCCCGCCATAATTCCACCTTTCCATTGCCAGATTTTAGATCCTCCACTAAACTTACCAAAACGAATTAAATCAGTTCTTCTGTGACATTCCCAAAACAATTCTCTTCCTCTTTCATCTAAGATAAAATCAAGTGTTAACTGTGGAAGTGTAATTGCCGGTGCACCCGCTCTGCCTCTAATTTGGTTTACGTATCCTAAAGCTGTATTAAGATTACCGCTGGTAGCTCCTCTAAGAGTAGCCTCAGCATACATTAAATAAGCATCTGTTAATCTGAACATTGGAAAATCAATATCCGGAATATCATTTCTTTGTGCTGCAGAACCATCCGCATTTTTATTGATGTATTTTGTTACTGCATAACCATCCGTAAAGGTCGATACATTATTAATGTCTAATGATTGTCCATTCGTATAGAATGTTCCTCTTTTATCCCCTGTTGCAGTTGCATCAGGAAAAAGAGCTACAAACTCTTTACGAGTTCTAATCCCTTGCCATCCACCATCCATTCCTCTGGATGCTGCATCCATGCTACCTCCAATAGAAGCGTGCATGATAAAACTCATTCCTCCACCAGTTGCTCTAATGGCATTACCATCACTAACAATTGGGAAAATAACTTCAGACTGAGCGCCATTTCTGTTATTATCTGCAGAGAATAAGTATCTGTACGGAACATTTGCGAAAGTATAACCTGAACTCGTAATAATTTCATTACACAATGTTGCAGCTTCATTGTTCTTGTCTACACCAATGTATACTTTAGCGTTCAAATAAACTTGCGCCAATAAAAATTTGGCAGCGGTTTTATCCACTCTTCCATATTCATTTGCTTTTGAAGCTACTAAGCTATTGTCTAAGTCCTTCAATTCAGATTCAACAAAAGCAAAAACTTCCGCTCTTGTTTTTTGCTCCGGATAAAAGAATCCAACAGGGTCTTTTTCTGTTGTAATTGGCACATTTCCGAACAAATCCATTAAGTTGTAATAAGAGAAAGCTCTTAAGAAACGAGCCTCAGCTCTAAAGTTAGCGATATCAGCTTTCAGCTTGGCATCAACATTTCTTGACGCTAATTTCTCTTCTGTTGTTTGTCTTAAAAACTCATTCGCAACACTAATGTGGTAAAACGCTCTGGAGAAAGTCCCTTCCAAAAACTCATTTGCAGGAGACCATGTTTGCGCATTCAAAGTTGGTAAAGTACCATCAGCCCAGGCAATAATCGCTTCATCTGTGGTAAATTCCTGTGTCACAAAAAGTAATCTTAAGTAACTGCTAAAGTCACCACCAAGTCCAGCGATATCAGGGTTTTTTCCAGGTATAGCCGCATCACCATCACCATCATTACCTCCAACATACAAACCTGCATATAATTTAGCTAAAACCTGTTTGTACGAGGCCGGATCTTTAAAAAAGGTTTCTGATAAAAATTCATCATCATCCTTTGGCGTCACGTTTAAGTCGTCCGTACACGAAGTAAGCGTCATACTTAATCCTAAAACGAATAGGAAAAAATAAGATATATATTTAAATGATATTTTCATTTTGTTTGTTTTTAAATTTTTGATTTTCAGTCTACTATTAGAAATTCGCATTTACACCAAACAAGAATGTTCTTGCTCTCGGATAAACGTTATTATCAATTCCGTTGAATTTCTCAGGATCTAAACCATTGTATTTTGTTAGAATGAAAACATTCTGAACTCCAGCTGTAAATCTTAAAGAAGCACCTTTAATGATCGTTTTATCAAAAGTATATCCAAGTGTAACGTTGTCTAATTTGATAAAAGAAGCATCTTTCACAAAATAGTCAGACAAGTAACGTGATGTACCATTGTCTTCAAAAGTGAAACCAGTATTGTAGTAGTCTGAACTTACGTTAGACAAATCTGTTTGTCTTCTTAATCCCGCATCAGAATACCCTAAATTAGAACTTACGTTATCAAAAATCTTATTACCTACACTTGCTCTCCAGTTCATTGTAAAGTCAAACTTTTTGTAGTTTAAGGTAGAAAACAATCCAAAAGTATAATCAGGTGCAGCTTTTCCAGCTCTGTAACGGTCAGCCGTATCAATTTTTCCGTCTCCGTTTCTGTCTACATAAGCCCCGGCAATTGGTCTTTTGTTTGCATCGTATAATTGCTCGTATACAAAAAATGAATTTGGTGCATAACCTACTGAGTTAATCAGGATTTTATTTCCGTTTCCTCCGGCGATATTATCTCCCGTTAAGTACCCCTGAAAACCAGGAACTGTAATTCCTAATTCCGAAATATTCTGATCGATATAAGTCGTGTTAAAAGCTACATTCCAAGTCAGATTATCACTTTTAATAATATCAGAAGCAATACTAAATTCAACCCCTTTTGTTCTTACACTTCCAATATTAAAGAAACCTTGATTTCTAATATTAGCACCATCAGGAACTGCGATATCCGCTAACAAATCAGATGATTTTTTATCAAAATAGTTGATAGATCCTGTAATTCTGTCATTGAAGAATCCGTAATCGATACCAATGTTAGATTCTGCCAATTCTTCCCATTTGATATTTTCGTTATATCCTTCTGGTCTTGCAGTTGGATAAATGGTATTACCAAAAATGTATTGTGAGTTAATTGTTCCTAAAGTTACCCTTTGTAAATAATCGTACTGAGCAGAGATATCCTGTTGTCCTGTCGTTCCGTAACCCACTCTTAATTTCAAACTTGAAACCGTTGAATTCCCTTTTAAGAAAGCTTCTTCAGCAACATTCCATGCAAAAGCACCTCCTGCAAAATTTCCCCATCTGTTGTCTTTAGAAAAACGAGAAGTTCCGTCTCTTCTGTAATTTAAAGTCAGTAAATATCTGCTGTCATACCCTAAATTCAAACGTCCGAAGAACGATTGTAAGTTCACATCCGGATCTGTAGCTACGTCCTCATTAGGATTTGGCTGTCTTGTTTCTCCAGATGAATATTTTTCTTTTTGAAATAATTGGTAGTTATAACCTGCCGTTGCATCAATTTTAATTTTTCCTAAATCTTTAGTATAATTAAAATAAGCATTTAAGTTTTTATTTTGAAGTGCATCCGTATATCTCGAATAGTTTCCAAGATTTACATAACCCGGATCGCTGAATGCTTTTGGCTGAAATCCTAAAATACTTTGTGTACTTACTTCAGTAAATCCGCTGCTGTCAAATCTGTCGATACCTGCTTCAGCAACAACTCTTAAATCTTCAAAAAAGTGAAGTTTATAATCTACTCTAACATTCCCCCATTTTCTGGTTGAAGTTGCTCTTCTGTTATCCTGATTTAATCTTGCTACAGGATTTCTTGCTGGTAATAACGGTAAATTTCCGTTTGGCTCCAACCATTCAAAATATCCTCCATAACGAGAACCTGTCTTATAAACCGGTTGCGTAGGATCAAATCCGATAGCGCTTCCGATAACTCCACCCTCATCCTGAAATTGATTTTTACCGAAAGCTAAATTTCCGCTAATATCGATTTTTAAATGATTGTCAAACAATACCGGATTTAACGATATCGATGTCGTAGTTCTTTCAAAAGAAGTGTTTCTTAAGATTCCAGGATTATCAATATTACCAACAGATAAACGTACTGGCAATTTATCAAATAAAGAACCGCTTACAGAAATATTATTGTTGGTTGTCAAGGCTGTATGAAAAATTTCATCCTGCCAGTTTGTATTTGCATTCCCTAGTAAAGCCTGTTGTGCAGGAGTACCTTTGGTTTTTACTAATTCTCTGTATTGATCAGCACTCATTACATCCACTGTATTGGCTACTGTATTGATACCAACCTGAGAACTGAAGTTCACTTTAACCCCACCTTTTGATCCTTTTTTAGTTGTAATTACGATTACACCATTTGCAGCTCTTGATCCGTAGATTGCAGCAGCAGATGCATCTTTAAGTACTGTAAAAGATTCAATATCATTAGGGTCAATGGTAGATAAAATACTGGTAGAACCGCTTGGTACTGCATTGCTTAACGGAAGTCCGTCTAAAACAATTAATGGCTCGTTTGAAGCATTTAAAGAAGATCCTCCACGAATTCTGATATCTGCTTTAGCTCCCGGAGCACCACCTCCCGTTACATTCACACCTGAGATACGACCGCTAATTAAACTCTCCGGAGTCACGTTAATTCCTTTGTTGAAGTCTTTTGCAGCGATTTGAGATACAGAACCTGTTGCATCCTTTTTCTTAACCGTACCGTAACCTACTTGCACGACAACTTCTTTAAGCTGATTGGTATCTTCTTCCAAAGAAACGTTTAGTGTTTTTTGACCATTATAAGCTACAGTTGACGTTTTATATCCAATAAATGAAACCAAAATTTTGTCCCCATTTTTTACATTAGATAACTGAAATTTACCGTCAAAATCTGTTGATGCTCCACCGGGAGCACCCTGTACATTTACATTTACTCCCGGGATTGGCTGTCCCGTTGCCAAATCGACAACTGTTCCGGTTAAAGTGCTTTGAGCTAACACAGTAAACGGCAACAAGAGGAATAAAAATAACAACTTTTTGTAAATTGTTTTCATACTTTTTGTTTAAATTTAGTTTGAGTTTTTGATTGTTAGTTAAGTTTTTAATTTTACTTCGAATTTCAAAATTAGGAATTAATTAACATGACCAACCGGTTGGCTTTTTTATTGGTTTACGAAAACGTGGTAGTGTTGAAAACTTTCTTTTTTTTGTAATCTTTTAAGTCAAAAATTGTCGATTTTAGAAATAAAAGATACCTTTATTAACAATTAGATTTTTTTCAAATAACAACTATGAAACGTAAAATAACCCTAAAGCAGATCGCAAAGGAACTTGACGTCTCTATTTCAACGGTCTCAAAATCACTAAGAGACAGTCAGGAAATAGGAGAAGAAACGCGCGCAAAAGTGCAGGCATTTGCAAAGTTTTACAACTACAAGCCCAACAATATTGCCCTTAGTTTAAAAAATCGAAAAACCAAAAGTATTGGTATTATCATTCCGGAAATTGTACATCATTTTTTCTCTACCGTGATCAACGGAATTGAACAGGTTGCCAATGAAAATGGCTACAGCGTTGTGATCTGTTTGTCTGACGATTCTTTCGATAAAGAAGTTTTAAATATGGAAATGTTAGCCAACGGAAGTATCGATGGCTTTATCATGTCACTCTCTAAAGAAACACAATACAAAGGTGATTTTCACCACATTACCGAGGTTATCAATCAGGGAATGCCGGTAGTTATGTTCGACCGTGTCACCAATGATATTTTATGCGACAAAGTCATTATTGATGACAAAGCAGCTGCTTATGAAGCCGTTCAGAGTCTGATTGACAACGGCCGCAAAAAAATCGCGCTGGTCACTACCGTAGATTATGTAAGTGTGGGAAAACTCAGAACCGACGGTTACGAAAAAGCACTTCTCGATAATGGATTGCCTTTTAATGAAGATTTAATCATAAAAATCGAAGATGTAGACACTTGCGAAATCACCATCAGTCAGTTATTGCATGACCGTGCGTTTGATGCTGTTTTTGCCGTAAATGAGCTTTTTGCGGTAACCATTATCAAAACCGCAAGCAAAATGGGCCTCAAAGTTCCCGAAGATATCGCTGTAATTGCCTTTACTGACGGGATTATTTCTAAATACTCTACTCCAAGCATCACCACCGTAAGCCAGAGTGGTGAAAAAATGGGGAATAAAGCCGCTAAAATGCTGATCGAAAGACTCGAAGCGGAACATGAGGACGATGAAGAAGAGAACGAAAATTACACCACAGAAGTTATTGAAACCCATCTGATAAAAAGAGAATCTACTGACTAAAAACCTAAAAATCAAGATTTTCTAAAGTCACAAATAACATTTATGACTTTTTTGTTAGCGTATTTAAAAAAATAATTAATACTTTTACGCCTGCTCAAAGCTTTTACTTTTACTTCGAAAATAATAAGTAAGTTTTGATAAGCAAAGCGCTTATCGTCTAATTAATTCTTTAATTACGATAATGGAAAAGCGTAAATTAAGTTTCTGGGAAATTTGGAACATGAGTTTCGGTTTCTTGGGAATACAGTTTGGTTTTGCACTGCAAAATGCAAATACTTCAAGAATTTTTGAAACTCTGGGTGCCAAAATTGACGAAATTCCAATTTTATGGATTGCGGCTCCGGTTTCAGGATTAATTATCCAACCCGTAATTGGTTATTTTAGCGATAGAACCTGGACTCGTTTGGGCCGACGACGCCCCTATTTTCTAATTGGAGCCATCTTGTCGTCTGTTGCCTTATTCATCATGCCCAACTCTCCAACTTTATGGATAGCTGCCGGTACGTTATGGATTATGGACGCGTCGATAAATGTTTCAATGGAACCTTTTCGCGCTTTTGTTGGAGATAACTTACCTGAAAAGCAGCGTACTTTAGGTTTTGCCATGCAAAGTTTCTTTATTGGAACCGGTGCGGTTGTAGGTTCGGTTTTACCCTATCTTTTTACCAATGTTTTCGATGTAAGCAATACGGCTCCGGAAGGAATTATACCGGACTCTGTTAAATGGTCCTTTTATATTGGCGGAATTGTTTTCCTGCTTTCTGTTTTATGGACTGTTTTTAAAACAACAGAATATACACCCGAAGAACTCCATGCTTTTGAAGTTCAAAGCAAAAAAGACAAGGAAGATCTTATTCTCAATCCGGAAACAGAATCTCAAGGTAACATCAAAAGACAATTCTTTTTAGGATTACTATTGGCGGTAGTCGGAGCTCTGGTTTCCTTTTTAATTTTCGAGAACAGTCTGGCTAAAGAACTATACATACTGTTTATCGGATTGGTTTTCATGGGTGTTCTATTCATGATTGCTTCACAATTAAGAACTTCTAAAGTTCAAAATGGTTTTACGATCATCATGACCGATCTATTGAACATGCCTGTCACGATGAAAAAACTGGCCTGGGTGCAGTTCTTCTCTTGGTTTGCCTTATTCTCAATGTGGATTTATACGACACAAGCGGTTACACAACATATTTTTGGTACTACAGACACTACTTCTAAAATTTACAATGATGCCGCCGACTGGGTTTCAGTTTTGTTCACAGTTTACAACGGAGTGGCTGCAGCAGTTGCTTTTTTATTGCCGGTTATTGCAAAAAAAGTAGGCGTTAGAGCAACACATTTATTGGCCTTATGTACCGGAGGTGTTGGTTTAATCTCCATTTATTTTATTGGCGACAAACAAATGCTGATCCTACCAATGTTGGGAGTGGGTATCGCGTGGGCAAGTATACTTTCAATGCCTTATGCCATGCTATCCGGAGCTTTACCGGCAGCAAAAATGGGTTATTATATGGGAGTTTTCAACTTCTTTGTAGTCATACCACAAATTGTAGCTGCCACAATCTTAGGATTTGTCATTAAACAATTCTTTCACAACGAACCTATCTACGCCTTAATTATTGGAGGTGTATCTATGATATTTGCCGGATTACTTACCCTTAGAGTAAATAGCAGAACTAAAATTGAAATTCATGAATAATAAAAAAGCATTCATCTTCGATCTTGATGGAGTGATCGTTGATACCGCTAAATACCACTTTTTAGCCTGGCAAAAAATTGCAAAGGCCTTAAATATAAATTTTACACACGAACACAACGAATTACTTAAAGGAGTAAGCCGCGTGCGTTCGTTAGACATAATCCTAGAATTAGGAAACGTTCCCGCTTCTCAGGAAGACAAAGACAAATGGCTCATTCAAAAAAACGAAGACTACTTGTCTTATTTGGTTGACATGAATGAAAGCGAAATTCTTCCCGGAGTTTTTAAAATTCTTCAATTTTTAAAAGAACAAAATCAGGGAATTGCATTGGGTTCTGCCAGTAAAAATGCACGCCCGATTCTGGAGAAAACCGGAATACTTTCGTACTTCGATGTTATTGTTGACGGAAACGACGTTACCAATGCCAAACCGGACCCTGAAGTTTTCCTAAAAGCAGCTCAATTGTTACAGATTAGCCCTGAAAATTCCTTTGTTTTTGAAGATTCAGTTGCCGGAGTTCAGGCCGCCAATATTGGAAAAATGACCAGTATCGGAATCGGTTCCAAAACAATTCTACACGAAGCACACTATGTCTTTGAGGATTTTACCTCAATGGATATTCAATTCATCAAATCATTAATCGCAAAATAAATCAATCAATCGCAAAAATGAATCAAGATTACATTAAACCAGACAATTGGTCCATCATCGAAGAAGGCTTTGACGCTGAAAGAGTAAAATCATCAGAAAGTCTTTTTAGCATCGGAAACGGTGCTATGGGTCAGCGTGCCAATTTTGAAGAAACCTATTCGGGTGAGACTTTTCAGGGAAGCTACATCGCGGGAATCTATTATCCGGACAAAACAAAAGTAGGCTGGTGGAAAAACGGATACCCTAAATACTTCGCCAAAGTATTAAACGCTCCAAACTGGATTGGAATTGACATTCAAATCAACGAAGAAAACCTGGATTTGCACCATTGTACTGCTGTGAAAAATTTTCGCAGAGAATTAAATATGAAAGAAGGCTGGTACAATCGTTCTTTTGAAGCTACTTTAAAAAACGGAACCGAAATTGCCGTAAACATTCGTCGTTTTCTTTCTTTAGATCTGGATGAAACCGGAATCATTAAGTACGAAATCACTCCTTTGAACAAGGATGCCAAAATTGTTTACAAACCTTATATTGATGCAGGAGTTACCAATGAAGATGCCAACTGGGACGAAAAATTCTGGGAACCTCTTGAAGTTAAAAAAGCAGCAAATGAAGCTTTTGTAACGGCGCAGACTTTTAAAACGCATTTTAAAGTAACCACTTTTATGCACAATACGATTTTTGCAAACGGAGAAAATGTAAACATTTCGCCTTCAACAATCGATTCAACTGCAGATAAAATTCAGTTTACTTACGGTACCATTATCGCAAAAGGGCAAACCTCATCGATCCAAAAAATTGGTGGATATACGGTTTCTTTAAATCATGAGAATACTTTAACTGCAGCCGAAAAATGCATTAAAACAGCCGTTGCTCTTGGTTATGAAACTTTACTTCAGAATCAAATCAATGCCTGGAGTAAAATCTGGGAAATGTCAGACATTACCATTGACGGAGACGTAAAAGCACAACAGGGAATCCGTTTTAATATTTTTCAGTTAAATCAGACTTACTTAGGGAAAGACAGCCGTTTGAATATTGGACCTAAAGGTTTCACCGGAGAAAAATATGGCGGATCTACCTATTGGGATACTGAGGCTTATTGCATTCCGTTTTACATGGCCACTAAAGATCAGCAGGTTGCCCGCAATTTACTGACCTACCGTTTCAACCAATTGGACAAGGCAATTGAAAACGCCAAAGACAATTTAGGTTTTAAAAACGGTGCCGCTTTGTATCCAATGGTAACCATGAACGGTGAAGAATGCCACAACGAATGGGAAATCACACACGAGGAAATCCACAGAAACGGAGCTATCGCTTTTGCGATTTACAACTACCACCGTTTTACCGGAGACTACTCTTATATTCCCGAAAAAGGTTTAGAAGTACTTATCGGGATTGCACGCTTCTGGCACCAAAGAGCTTCTTTCTCTAAAGCCAAAAATCAATATGTGATTCTGGGCGTTACAGGTCCAAATGAATACGAAAACAATATCAACAATAATTTCTATACCAATTATACTGCAAAATGGTGTATTGATTATGCCGAAGAACAAATTAACAAAGTGGCTGCCGAATATCCTGCAGATCATCAGCGAATTATGGAAAAAGTAGCTCTTTCTCCTGCTGAAATTCTGGAATGGAAAAAAGTTGCTGATAATATGTATTTCCCAACTTCAGAAGAATTAGGCATCTACCTGCAGCAAGACGGGTTCTTAGACAAAGAATTAATTCCTGTAAAAGACTTAGACCGTTCTCAGCGTCCTATCAATCAAAAGTGGTCCTGGGATCGTGTATTGCGTTCCCCTTACATCAAACAAGCCGACGTTTTACAATGTTTCTATTTCTTTGAAGATCACTTTTCTAAAGAAGAATTAAAACGTAATTTTGAGTTTTACGAATCTTTTACGGTTCATGAAAGTTCGTTGTCGCCATGCGTACACTCTATTCAGGCGGCTGTTTTAGACAAAATGGACATGGCTTATACCTTCTATTTAAGAACCTCTCGTTTGGATCTCGATGATTACAACAAAGAAGTTGAAGAAGGCTGTCATATTACCTCAATGGCCGGAACTTGGATGAGTATCGTAGAAGGTTTTGGAGGAATGCGTGTGAAAAACGATCAGCTTCATTTTTCTCCAAAAATCCCAAAAGAATGGAACGGTTATTCTTTTAAAATTAATTTCAGAAATCAAATTTTAAAGGTAGCTGTAAATCATAACGAAACAACTTTTACGGTAGACAGTGATCAGGATTTAACCCTTGTAGTGAATGGAAATCCGGTAACCGCAGAAAAATTGTTTCAAACCAATTAATACAACACACTTAAAAACTTAACAACATGAAAAACTTATTTTTCGCAAGTTTAATCCTGTTTGCTTTCAGCTCCATAGCAAAAGCACAACAATTAAAATCACCCGAAGGAAAGTTCGTAATGGAGTTTTCGCTTCAAAACGACGGAACTCCGGTTTACAATCTGAAATACAAAAATAAAGACGTTGTAAAAACCAGTAAATTAGGTCTTGAACTTAAAGATGATAAAAAATCTTTACTGAATGACTTTACAGTTGTTGACAGCAAAACAAGCACTTTTGACGAAAACTGGAAACCGGTTTGGGGAGAAGTAGATCAGATCAGAAACCATTACAATGAACTGGCTGTAACTTTAAACCAAAAAGGAACGGATCGTCAAATTGTAATTCGTTTCCGTTTATTTGATGACGGATTAGGATTCCGATATGAATTCCCAACACAAAAAAATCTTACCTATTTTGTAATCAAAGAAGAGAGAACACAATTTGCAATGGCGGGTGACCACACTGCATTCTGGATCCCGGGAGATTATGACACTCAGGAATACGATTATACCAAATCGAAATTATCTGAAATCAGAGGTTTATCTCAAAAAGCATATACTGCCAACGTATCTCAGAAATCTTTTTCTCCAACAGGAGTTCAAACTTCTTTGATGCTGAAAACCGCTGATGGAATTTACATCAACTTACACGAAGCAGCTTTGATCAACTATTCTTGTATGCACCTGAATTTAGACGATAAAAACATGATTTTTGAGTCTTGGTTAACTCCAGATGCAAAAGGCGATAAAGGATACATGCAGGCACCAAGTCATTCTCCTTGGAGAACCATTATGGTAAGTGATGATGCGAGAGAGATCTTGGCTTCAAAAATGACTTTAAACTTAAACGATCCGTCAAAAATTGATGATACTTCGTGGATTAAACCTGTAAAATATATTGGGGTTTGGTGGGAAATGATTACAGGAAAAAGTTCCTGGTCGTACACCAACGACTTTCCAACTGTACAATTAGGTGTTTCTGATTTCTCCAAAGCAAAACCAAACGGAACACACGGAGCGAATAATGCCAATGTAAAAAAATACATTGATTTTGCTGCCGCAAATGGCTTCGATGCTGTTTTGGTTGAAGGATGGAACGAAGGCTGGGAAGACTGGTTTGGACACTCTAAAGATTATGTATTTGATTTCGTAACGCCTTACCCGGATTTTGACGTGAAAGGTTTACATGCCTATGCAAAATCTAAAGGCGTAAAAATTATCATGCACCATGAAACGTCAGGTTCAGTTCGTAACTATGAGCGCCATATCGACAAAGCCTACCAATTCATGAAAGACAACGGATATGATGCTGTAAAAAGCGGTTATGTTGGAGACATTTTACCTCGTGGTGAAAATCATTACGATCAATGGATTGTAAACCACTATCAATACGCTATCGAAAAAGCAGCCGATTATAAAATTATGGTGAATGCTCACGAAGCCGTTCGTCCAACCGGAATTTGCAGAACGTATCCGAACTTAATTGGAAACGAAGCAGCGAGAGGAACCGAATACCAGGCTTTTGGAGGTTCTAAACCAAACCACGTAACCGTTTTACCTTTCACCCGTTTGATTGGAGGCCCGATGGATTACACTCCGGGAATCTTCGAAATGGATATCAGCAAAATGAATCCGGATAACAAATCTCATGTAAACAGTACATTGGCAAACCAACTGGCATTATACGTTACGATGTACAGCCCGTTGCAAATGGCGGCTGATACTCCTGAAAACTACAACCGTTTTCCGGATGCTTTTCAATTCATTAAAGATGTTGCTGTAGACTGGTCTGAAAGTAAATACATCGAGGCTGAGCCAGGCGATTTTATCACGGTTGCCCGTAAAGCAAAAGGAACCAACAACTGGTTCGTTGGAAACGTAAACGGAGAAACTGCCCGTACCTCAAACATTGATTTCAGTTTCCTTGAAAAAGGCAAAAAATACACGGCTACCATCTACGCTGATGCAAAAGATGCGCATTACAAAACCAATCCGCAAGCTTACACCATCAAAAAAGTAGCGGTGACCAATAAATCAAAATTATCTCAGTTGTCTGCTCCCGGCGGCGGTTATGCAATCAGTATAATCGAAACGAAGTAATTTTTTCAAAGACAAGTAATTTCCCCAAGATTGCTTGTCTTTTTTTTAATCAACATCTTTTTGTTACATCGAACGAATTGTCTCATCTCGACTCCGCTCGAACGGACACTGAAAATCACTTGAACTGACACCGAAAATCACTCGAACTGACATTGAAAATTGTTCGACTAACACTGAGAATAACTACCTATTACTATGAAAAACAAAAAAACATCACTTATCTATAAATTAGTTCTAATAATTTTGCTGTTTTCCGCTTCCGCGAAAGCGCAAATCCAAAAAACAGAACCTCCTTTTTGGTACGCAGGGATGAAAAACCCGGAATTGCAGATTATGTTCTACGGAAAAAACATTTCACAATACGAAGCTTCCGTATCTAATAATGTGACGATCAAAAATGTAGAGAAAACCGAAAACCCAAATTATCTTTTTGTAACCATTGATACTAAAGATGTAAAAGCTTCTGACTTGGTTTTCTCCTTCAAAATCAAAAACAAAGTTGCTTTTACTCAAAAATACACACTTAAAGGAAGAAGAGCCAACTCGGCAGATCGAAAAAGCTATGACGCATCGGATGTAATGTACCTCATCATGCCGGATCGTTTTGCCAACGGAAATCCGAAGAACGACAGTAATACCGCTTTAACCGAAAAAGGGAACCGTCAGGATCCAAGTGGCCGTCACGGTGGAGACATCGAAGGAATCATTAAAAATCTGGATTATATTTCATCTCTTGGTGCAACCACTATTTGGAATACGCCCCTTTGTGAAGACAACGACAAACAGCACTCGTACCATACTTATGCACAATCAGACGTGTACAAAATAGATCCGCGTTACGGAACGAATGAAGATTATGTTCGCCTGTCTGCAGAAATGCATAAAAAAAACATGAAACTGGTTATGGATTATGTGACCAATCACTGGGGAATTACCCATTGGATGATGAAAGATATTCCGACCAAAACATGGTTCAATCAATTTGAAACTTTTACGCAAACGCACCACCGTCGTGAAGTAATTACCGATATTCACGCTTCAAAAATAGATCAGGAAGTTTGTGTTGACGGCTGGTTTGTGCCTTCAATGCCCGACTTAAACCTTAGAAATCCTTTGGTTGCCAAATACCTGACTCAAAATGCGATCTGGTGGATTGAATATGCCAATCTTGACGGATTTAGAGTTGACACTTACAATTACTCTGATCAAACTGCAATGGCCAATTGGGCAAAAGCAGTTACGAACGAATATCCTAATTTCAATATCGTTGGAGAAATATGGATGCACAATCAGGCGAATTTAGCCTATTGGCAAAAAGACAGTAAAATTGGTGCGATCGAAAATTACAATTCCAATCTGCCTAGTGTGATGGATTTTACACTTCAAAGCCAAATTAGTTCAGCTTTCAACGAAAATGAACCAAGTTGGGATAATGGACTGATTAAATTCTACAACAATTTTGCAATGGATTATTTGTATCCCAACACCAATAATATTTTAGTTTTTGCCGAGAATCATGACACTGACCGTATCAATCATAATTTTAAATATGATTTAGCAAAATATAAACTAACAATGACTTTATTGGCTACAATACGTGGAATTCCGCAAGTATATTACGGTTCAGAAATTGGAATGGGCGGTGACAAAAGCAAAGGAGATGCCGACATTCGTCAGGATTTCCCTGGCGGATGGGCCGGTGATAAAAACAATGCTTTCACCAAAGAAGGCAGAACAGCTGAGCAGGCTGCTTACTTTGATTTCACCTCTAAACTATTCAACTGGAGAAAATCAAACGAAGCTGTTCATTTCGGAAAGATGACACATTACATTCCGGAAAACAACACTTATGTTTATTTCAGATATACAGATGCTAAAACTGTAATGGTTGTTTTCAATAACAATACAAAAGAGCAAGTTGTAAAAACAAATCGTTTTAAAGAAAACATCAAAAATTTTAAAACAGGTAAAGATGTGATCACCGGAAAAACATTCGATTTAACATCTGAAATTACTTTGGAGCCAAAATCCGCTTTGGTTTTAGAATTGGAATAGAATTTTATTAGTCACGAATTCACAAATTATTTTTTGACAATCTTTGAGAAACAAAATTCGTGAATTCGTGGCTATTTAATTTTTAATAAATTCCTTGTCCACCTTGCCTAAAACTTTGCGCCCTTTGCGGTTAGAAAAAACACTGCATTTACCGCAAAGATTCACAAAGTTTTTTAGCCACAGATTAAAGGATTATCACAGATTTTTTAAAATCATTCTAATCCTTTAATCTGTGGCTATTATTTTTCCTTTGCACCTTTGTACCTTTGCACCTCTGAACCTTCACGAAATGAACAAAATGCTAAAAATAGCTCATAGAGGTGCAAAAGCATACGAACCTGAAAATACGTTACAAGCTTTTCAGAAAGCCTTAGACCTAAATTCAGACGGAATTGAACTCGACGTTCACTTGAGCGCTGACGGGCACTTAATCGTAATTCACGATGAAACGATAGACAGAACAACTAACGGAAAAGGTTTCGTAAATACTTTTTCTATAGCTGCTTTAAAATTGTTTCTTATTGAGGAGAAATATCAAATCCCTACTTTAAACGAGGTTTTTGATTTGGTTGACAAAAAATGTCTGATCAATATCGAATTAAAAGGTTTAGCAACTCCTGCTAAAGTTGTCGCGTTAATTGAACACTATATCTCAGAAAAAAACTGGAATTACAATCATTTTATAGTTTCAGGTTTCGATTGGAATATGCTAAAAGAAACATCTGATTTAAATCCAAAAATTCCAATTGGTGTTTTAACAGAAGAAAACATTGATACTGCTCTGGCTTTCGCCAAAACTATAAAAGCAAAAGCAATTCATCCTGATTTTCAATTATTAAATACAAATAATGTAAAAGAGATTCAGAAAAAAGGATTCTTAGTTTTACCCTGGACGGTAAACGAGGAGGATGACATTCAAAAAATAAAAAGTTATGCTGTAGATGGAATAATCTCTGATTGTCCGGACAAAATATAAATTTAAAATTTTAGCCACAGATTAGAGGATTTATACAGATTTTAAAATTCTTTTAATTCTTATAATCTGTGGCAAATAAAAAAATATGACTCAAAATTTCGACATAATTATCGTCGGCGGAGGTGCGGCAGGTTTTTTCACAGCGATTAATATTGCAGAGAAAAATCCTAAACTAAAAATTGCCATTTTAGAACGAGGAAAAGAAGTACTTTCTAAAGTTCGTGTTTCAGGTGGAGGAAGATGTAACGTAACGCATGCCTGCTTTGAACCCAATGAATTGGTTAAATTTTACCCGCGTGGCGAAAAAGAACTTCGCGGTCCTTTTCATCAGTTTTGTTCGGGAGATACCATCGAATGGTTCGAAAAACATGGGGTTGAGTTAAAAATCGAAGAAGATGGCAGAATGTTTCCCGTTTCCAATTCCTCCCAAACCATTATCGATTGTTTCTTAAAAGCCACCGAAAAACTAGGCATAAAGGTACTCACGGGGCAAAGCGTACAATCGATTTTTAAAAAAGAAGATTGTTGGAAAATTGATACTCAAAATGAAAATTTCGCTGCCGAAAAATTAGTAATGGCCACGGGAAGCAATCCTAAAATCTGGGAAATGCTGCAAACACAAGGACATGCAATCGTAAGTCCGGTTCCCTCCTTATTTACTTTCAACATCAAAGATCCCCGAATAAAAGAATTACCCGGAGTTGCAGCACAAGTCACTGTAACCGTAAAAGATACCAAACTCGAGTCGACGGGACCTTTGTTAATCACACATTGGGGAATGAGCGGTCCCGCAGTTCTGAAACTGTCTGCCTGGGGTGCCAGAATCCTGCACGACAAAAACTATCAGTTTACGATTTTTGTCAATTGGCTGAATGATGTTGATAGCGAAGATGCTGAAAAAATCTTAAAAGACTTAAAACAGGAACACGCCAAAAAAGCCGTCTCGAAAAAATCTCCTTTCGATTTTCCGAATCGTTTGTGGGAAAGTTTAGTTCTGGCTTCGGGCATTGACACCGAAACCAAATGGGCCGATTTGTCTAAAAATCAATTGCAACAGCTCGCTTCACAACTTACAAAAGCAACATTTCAGGTCAACGGAAAAAGCACTTTTAAAGAAGAATTTGTAACTGCCGGAGGGATTGATTTAAAAGAAATCAACTTTAAAACCATGGAAAGCAAACTACATGAAAATCTCTATTTTGCTGGCGAAATTGTCAATATTGATGCCATTACAGGCGGATTTAATTTTCAAAATGCCTGGACAAGCGGATTTATTTTGGCGAGCTCAATTTAATTAGGGTACAGTCTCGGTTTTCAGTCACAGTTAATCCGAGACTGAAAACTGCGATTTATCAATTAACAAGACTTTACATCTTCACTAAGATTTCATTAAGACTATTCTAATAATTTTACGTTCAGCTAAATACCATTAGATGAAAGTAAAATTACTTACCACCATTTCTTTTTTCACTTATCAGCTTTCTATTTCACAATCAGAAAAATTACTTCACGGAAAAGTTATCTGCAATTATACCCCACTTAACAAAGTCGAAGTCATAAACAAAACAGCCAAAACAAGCACAACAACTAATAATTTAGGAGAGTTTTCTATTCTCGTTAAAAGTAAGGACAGCTTATTGTTTTTTTCAAAAGATTATTTTTTCACCAGACTAAAAATAACGCAGGAAAACATCGATCAGAACAACATCACCGTTAATATGGTTATAAAACCGGAAGAATTAAACGAAGTAGTAATTACCAATATCAAATTTGATCGGGTAAAAACCTCTCAGCAAAATATAGACGATATAAAATTAGCAAAAGATGCAGGATCTTTAGAAAAATATACCGGTGTTTACAACGGAACTATTACCAATGGTATCGATTTTGTACGCATTGGAAAAGGTTTATCTAATTTGTTCAGTAACAAAGAGGATGAGCCTGCCAAAAATAAAATCTCGAAAACTGATTTCAAAAAACTCGTAGCAGCATCAATTCCACATGATTTTTTCATCAAAAATTTAAACTTAAAACCAGAAGAGAAAGAGCTGTTTATTGAATTTTGTGATGCTGATCCCAGATCTAAAAGTCTTTTAGAAAACAGCAACATTCTAATTACAATGGATTTTATGTATGCCAAAAATGAGATGTTCAAAAAGCTGAAAACGGAGAGTCAGAACTAAGCATCCGTTTTTGAATCATTCAGAAAAATGTAATCTCTTAAACTCTTCCATTTAGTATAAAAAACGGCCAAAGCAATTATTAAAATTGCCAAAACAATAGATAGAATAATTAACAGTATTTCGATTTGATTTACATAATCTCTATCGATCCCATTCATTTTATCTCTTAAATCATGATTTGCATCATAAAGTCTTAAATTTCGATCCTCACAATAATCAATCTCGAATTTGTAGCAATATTGCAGCCTTTTATTAATCAATTCATCATCTAATCCATATTCTTTTGCTTGTTCATATATTTCAATCGCTGTTTTATTCTTCTCAATTATTTTGACAATATTAGCCAATTCGAAAAGCAAGATCGAAATTATTCTGTCCTTTGGTTTTAAAAAGGTTATTCGTTCATTCAACTGATAATAAATAGATTTACTTAATCTCTCTAATTCAGATTTTGACAAATTACTTTTAGGGATTTCATCTGTACCAAAACTTGTACCTATTAAAAATTCCCCCGAAACATTGTTTAAATTCTTAATTTTAGTCTCTAAAATTTTTAAATGTATCCATTCTGATCCTTCATGAGATTCAGAATTAATCTGAATTGACTTCTTAATCCAATCATAAGCTTTCTCATTTTCTCCCATTAATTCGTAAAGCGTTCCAAGATTCGATGCTGTAGAATATCGATTTGGCTTAATCTTTTCAATACTTAGATATAATTTTAATGCTTCTTCATACTTTTTTAAAACAATTAAAACATACCCTTTATCAGACAAATAATCTATATCCTTTGTCTTTTTATAAATACTATCCAGTTCAAAAAGCAACTGGGAAGAAACTCCTGCGTCAAAATTATGACCATGAGGAACAATTCCTCTGTAATCAATGTAAATTAAATATCCATTTTTTAATGTTTTCGTTTCACCATTCAAGCAGGCAAAACACTTAAATGAGATTAAAATCAAAATTACTAAAGAGAGCTTAAATTTATTCATAAAGCAGATTTATCATAGAATTAACTTGAAACAAAAAAAGCTTGTAACCTGAAACTATAAACTATCAATTCAACCACCAGATACTAGCATTTAAAACTGCGGCAAATGCTACCCAAATCATATACGGAATCAATAAATATCCGGAAATTTTATTGATTTTAACGAATTTCAAATACGTTTCATAAATCATCAGCCATAAAAGTACAATTTCAATTAGGGCTAGCATTGGGTTCTTTAATTCGAAGAACAAGTAAGACCAGATCGCGTTTAACGTCAGCTGAATTATAAAGAAACCTAAAGCCATTTTCACCGTCTCTTTCTGCTCTTTTATTTTATCCCAAACCAATCCCGCTGCTACCGCCATCAAAATATAAAGCAGTGTCCAAACTGGCATAAAAATCCAATTAGGCGGATTAAAAGGAGGTTTTATAAGAGTAGGATACCATGTTTCAACACTTGGTCTTGTCACTATACTTGCAGAATATCCTACCATTAAACAAATAACTAATGCAATTGCAATTTTGACTGCCTTGTTCATTTTACTATGATTTTTTTCCAAAAATAATCAAAAAGAAGGCGTAAATCCTATAACTACCCTTTAGTTTGTTATTAGTTGGCACTTGACTTACATTTTCCAACAGAACTTATATGACGCAATATTTTAAAAACTATCTTTGCCAAAATTTTATAGTTCATGTTTACAGCAGCTGATTTTATTCCTAATACCTATACTTCATCCATCGAAAACGGAAATTTTGAATGGAGCGCACCCAGCAACATCGCGTTAGTAAAATACTGGGGGAAAAAAGACAATCAGATTCCGGCAAATCCTTCAGTAAGTTTTACCCTTAAAAATTGTAAAACGATTACTAAACTTGCTTATACGAAAAGAGAAACTTCTCCCGCAAGTAATTTCTCCTTTGATTTACTTTTTGAAGGGAAACCAAAAGAAGACTTCAAACCAAAAATTCAAAAGTTTCTGGAACGAATTGAAATCTATTTACCTTTTCTGAAAGAGTATCATTTTACTATCGATACTCAAAATACTTTTCCACACAGTTCCGGGATTGCTTCGTCGGCTTCCGGAATGGCAGCTTTAGCAATGAACTTTATGAGTTTAGAGAAAGTATTAAATCCTGAAATGACAGAAGACTATTTTTACCAGAAAGCTTCTTTTTTAGCCCGCTTGGGATCCGGAAGTGCCTGCAGAAGTGTAAAAGGAAATCTGGTAGCTTGGGGAAATCAGGCAAATATTAAAGGAAGTTCGGATTTGTATGGCGTTGAATTCCCTTATACCGTTCACGAAAATTTCAACAACTATCAGGATACCATTTTACTGGTTGATAAAGGTGAAAAACAAGTTTCCAGTACTGTTGGACATGATTTAATGCACAATCATCCCTACGCTGAAAAGCGTTTTGCTCAGGCACATGAAAATCTGGATCAGTTAATTACCATTTTTGAAAGCGGTAATCTGAACGAATTTATAAAAGTAGTTGAAAGTGAAGCATTGACATTACATGCCATGATGATGACTTCTATGCCCTACTATATTTTAATGAAACCGAACACCTTGCAAATCATTAACGCCATCTGGAAGTTCCGAAATGAGACTCAGATTCCGGTTTGCTTTACACTTGATGCCGGAGCAAATGTTCATGTTCTCTATCCCGAAAACGTTAGCGATAAAGTGCTACAATTTATTCAGGACGAATTAGTTGTATTTTGTCAGAATGGTCAGTACATTTGCGACGAAATTGGAGATGGTGCAATTGCATTGTAATTTTGCGTATCTTTAATTAAAATTTTGATTATGGACATTCAATTAGAAAAACTTGAGTTAATAAAACTATTAGCAGAGACAGAAGATCCATCTATCTTGAAATCAATTCGAAAAATCTTTAAGAAGGAGCAGAAAGACTGGTGGGATGATTTGACAGAAGAACAAAAAGCAAACGTAGCTCAAAGTGAATTAGAGTTTGAACGAGGTGAATTCAGTAGTTTTGAAGATGTTATGAAAAAATACAGATAGTGAATCTTAAAGTAAATTTTTCAAAAACTGCTGAACGAAATTTAGATGATATTTTAAAATTCATCGAAGCCAGGTGGTCGGAAAAATCGAAAAAGTTGTTTATTATTAAATTTGAAAAAGCAATTTCGATAGTAAGTATGAATCCTGAGATTTTCCCAAAATCATCCGTAAATAAAAAATATCGAAAATGTGTTATAACCAAACAATCGAGTTTATTATATAGTTATAGCGCTAATGAGATTAGGGTTCACACTATTTTCGACACCAGACAAGACCCAAATAAAATAAAAAAAGACATACAATAAACATGAAAGGACCCTTATTTTACTCAAAAATATTACTCTTTGGAGAATACGGAATCATCCGCGACTCTAAAGGACTTTCTATTCCTTATAATTTTTATAACGGTGCTTTGAAAAAAACCGAAGATCCTTCGGCAGAAGCAATGGCATCCAACGCAAGCTTAAAACGTTTTGCAGCTTATCTTGAAACTTTACAAACAGAACAGCCGGATTTGGTTGCTTTTGATTTGACGGCTTTAAAGAATGATGTAGAAACCGGAATGTATTTCGATTCCAGTATTCCACAAGGATACGGAGTGGGAAGCAGTGGTGCACTTGTTGCCGCAATTTATGATAAATATGCTACTCATAAGATCACCGTTTTAGAAAATCTGACTCGCGAAAAACTATTACAATTAAAGAATATTTTCGCTCAAATGGAAAGTTTCTTCCATGGAAAGAGCTCTGGTTTAGATCCTTTAAACAGTTATTTAAGCATTCCTATTTTAATCAATTCGAAAGATAACATTGAAGCAACCGGAATCCCAACTCAGAGTTTTGATGGAAAAGGGGCTGTATTTTTGTTAGATTCAGGAATTGTAGGCGAAACTGCTCCGATGGTTAACATTTTCATGGAAAGCCTGAAAGACAAAGGCTTCCGTACTATGCTTAAAAATCAGTTTGTAAAATATACCGATGCTTGTGTAGAAAACTTTTTACATGGTGACATGAAATCGTTGTTTACTAATACTAAAAAGCTGTCAAAAGTCGTTTTAAACAACTTCAAACCAATGATTCCGGAACAATTTCATGGGATCTGGCAAAACGGAATTGACACGAATGACTACTATCTGAAACTTTGCGGTTCAGGAGGTGGCGGTTATATTCTGGGCTTTACCGAGGATTTGGAACGTGCCAAAGCATCTTTAAAAGATTATAAATTAGAAGTCGTTTATCAATTCTAAATCCTGTCTTTTAAAACTCGCTTTCTTTAAATAAACCATAAAAGTTTAAACTTATGAATAGTGTTTTAAAGATTATCAAAGCGATTTTTTCAGGAGGAATTCTATTTTTAGCACCTTTAATTTTATTAGCGGTACTTTTAGAAAAAAGATTTAGTATTGTTCAAAAAATCACTGTTCACTACACGAAAGTAAAGTTTTTAGCATTGGTTATTGAAGAGGTTGCTGTCATTGTCTTTATCTGCTCTGCAACCGGATCACAACTTTTCCTTTTCGACTCCTGATGCTTCAAATTCACTGGGAGTCTATCTTTGTTTTGCAGAAGGAGAACCTAAAAACAAGTCTAGAATTAAAACCTGAAACCAAACTCAAAAAATGTTAAGCAGACAGCACAAACTTTTAGTAATGAAAATTGTTAGTTTGTTCTCCGTGGTGAGAGGCTATAACATCCCGATTATCGTTTTGGCTCAATACTTATCCTCTATTTTTATACTTGCACCGGAAAAAAGAGCACTGGATATTTTACTGGATTTCAATTTATTTTTAATCGTTTTTGCTTCCGCAATCACTATTGCTTCAGGTTATATTATCAATAATTTCTACGACAGCCAAAAAGATTTAATCAACAGACCTAACAAATCAATGTTAGACAGATTAGTCAGTCAAAAAACAAAATTATCCGTTTATTTTACACTCAACTTCATTGCAGCCTTAATGGCGCTAATTGTTTCCTGGCGTGCTTTTCTATTCTTTTCGGTATACATTTTCCTCATTTGGTTCTACTCTCATAAAATAAAAAAATACCCTATTGTTGGCAATCTTTGTGCGGCATTCCTGGCAGTAGTTCCATTCTTTGCTATTCTGTTATATTTCTACAATAAAATTTCATTTGAAGAAATCGAGAATCACATGAGTCATTTCATGGTTATTTCATCTCATGCGGTTTTCTTGTTTTTATTGTTGCTCATTCGAGAAATGATAAAAGATCTGGAGAATCTTAAAGGTGATTTAGCTAACAATTACAGGACAATTCCAATACTTTACAACGAAACGGTTTCCAAACAAATCATTACAGTTTTAACGATCCTTACAGTGATTCCGGTTTATATTTTAATCAACATTTACGATGTGGGTTATATGGATATTTACTTTTATGTCTGTTTTGGTGTATTGCTATTTTTCCTGATTTATTTGTGGAAATCAAACTCTAAGGAACAATTTTTACTATTACACAATGTCTTAAAATTCCTGATTGTATCGGGAGTATTTTGCATCGTATTGATTAACCCAAGTGTTCTATGGCACGGGAAAAATTTATTACTAAAATCTTAACGGTTTAATAGCTCATTTTTGCCCTTTGTTTTGCTTTCACCGTGTAAAATCTTCATAGTGTAACTTTCAAAATGCTTAAAAAAGACAATTGTAACACTCTTATAACTCTAAAAAACAACAGCTATCAATCTAAGAACAATGAACTTAGGATTATTTAGCAAGAATAAACTATCTTTGCACAAATTACAGAATTTATGAACAATAAGGAAGGCAATAATAAAAGAGGCGGTTCGAGACCAAATAGCTCAAGACCAAACTCTAACAAGCCAAAACCTCCTATGGCAAAACGTGCTCAAGGGCCGAAAAAGGTGAAACCTGCTGTGAAGGCTGCCGAAGAAGAAAAGGCGCAGAAAATTAAAAAACAGAATCAGGCTCCAAAAAGACAAAAAGCTTCAGACGAAATTCGTTTAAACAAATACATCTCAAATTCAGGTGTTTGTTCTCGTCGTGATGCCGATATATACATTCAGTCCGGAAATGTTAAAGTAAATGGAGTTCCGGTAACTGAAATGGGTTATTTAGTAAAATTAAATGATGTTGTAAATTTCGACGGTGTTACTTTGACTCCTGAAAAGAAAGAATACATCTTATTAAACAAACCTAAAAACTTTACCACTGCTCTTGACGAAGGTCAGGAATATCGTAATGTTTTAGAGTTAGTTCGCGGTTCTACAACGGCAAAAATTGCTCCGATTGGAAGAATGGACAAAAACACAACCGGTTTATTGTTGTTTACTAACGACACGGACATGATTCGTAAATTTACTTTACCAAATCAAAAATCATCTAAAATCTACCAGGTTT
The DNA here is from genome assembly GCF_002217475.1 of Flavobacterium tructae. Lineage (GTDB taxonomy): Bacteria > Bacteroidota > Bacteroidia > Flavobacteriales > Flavobacteriaceae > Flavobacterium > Flavobacterium tructae. The sequence continues at coordinate 376,662 of NZ_MUHH01000017.1, read as the reverse complement.
CTTTAGATAAAAACTTGAAATTTGAAGATTTAGAAAAAATAAGTAAAGGCTTAGTTCTTGATGGACACCGTGTTTTCGTGGAAGAAATCAGTTATATTGAAAAAGAAGCAAAAAGTGAAGTAGGTCTTAAATTACGTTCTTCGAATGTAAAAGTAGTACGTGCTATTTTCGAAAACTTTGACTATGATGTATTACGTATTGACCGTGTATCGTTTGCAGGTTTAACTAAAAAGAATTTACCGAGAGGTAACTGGCGTTTTTTAACCGACCAAGAAGTTATCAACTTGAAAAACGTATAAGAAACTACTCAAATTGATTTAAATATAAATCCTGTTTTACGCTGTAAGACGGGATTTTTTTATTTAGAAGCTGAAAAAGTTATGACCGAATAACGTAAAAATAGATCTTCCTATAGATTGGTTTTTTTCTTCTACTGTTTCGTAACAGGAAAAACCGAGGATAATTTTGATTCCGGGAGGAATACTGTTTAAAATATCTCTTTTTTGATCTTCTAAAAGCAATTTTAAACTCTCTAATATTTGGATATTATTCTTAAGATAAGAGACGACTAATAAAGCAGAAAAGTTTAGAATCTCTCGGGCTGTTTCACTTTTGATTCCAACTTCATTAGAAATCATTTCAGAAATCCTGCCTTTTTTATTGGTAAATATTTCTTTCAGCAAACTATTCCCTTCTAATCGATAACAATCATCAACTGATAAAATACGTCCTGATGTAAAATCGACTTCCTGATAAAAAGTGGAATCGTCCTGCATCATTGAAGTAATTCCCTTGTAAAAATCCGACTCCTCCGCCCTGTTATACAACCCCATTAAAACCGTACCTATCGAAACATCAATTCCTTTAATTAAAAGTGCATCATTTTCAAAATAAAACTTGTTCAACTTTGAAACAACATTAGAAGAAATAAAACGTCTAAGTTCAATTTGTAGGTTAGGAGTCATATTTAACTTGTTTGAAATTATTTAAATCCGTTAAAAATAATCGACGAAGTGAGGCTTTTTATCGTTTATCAGGATAAAAATATAAAATATTCTAACATTTCCAAAAAATAAGTTAAATGGTGAATTGTAGCTTAAACAGTTGTTAAACATAAAAATTCCGAACCTCCAGTAAACATAACCCATTCGTTATCAAAACAAACAAAAATCCTCTCAAAAAAAAATCACATTTTTTTGATAAAAAATTAAAAAATAAGAAAAAGCTTAAGGATAAATACGCGATTTAAAACAGTAATACGCGATTTTGCCAGACAATGCTAATAAAAATACCCAGGAAAATAATGCAGCATAAAAAATTTACAAAACTCGAAGCCAAAAAACCTAAAACGGATCCTGTTGCCGCTTTCAGTGCTCTTTGATGATTAGTCGAATCGTAAATCAACTCTCCAACGAAAGCCCCCACAAAAGGCCCAATAATAACCCCAAAAGGAATAGGAGCAATAATACCAACAATTAAACCAATGTTAGTTCCCCACACGCCATACGAACTCCCTCCAAATTTTTTAGTCCCTTTTGCCGGAATGATATAATCAAGAATCGTAATTACAATCGTTAGCAAAAGTGTAATACCTAAAACCCAATAATTGTTTTCAACCGCTTTGGTCAGGTACAGCAGTAACAACCCCACCCAGCAAGATGACAATCCGGGTAATACAGGCAGAAAACTGCCAAAAATCCCAACAATCATACATATAAATCCAAGCAACAACAATAGTAAATCCATGTCTATTTTTTTGTAAATTTGATCTACAAACTTTCTAAAGGAACAAATTAATGCGTCAATTTTTGCAATTTATCTCCTGTAGTTTTCTGATCCTTGTCATCAATAGTAATTTGTATGCCCAAACTAAAAAACTCTCAATAGACGACAGACTTCTGCAAGACAGCATTTATAAAAGTAATAAGAAAAAAGTGCTCAACTTTTCGATGAAAGATTTTAACACTTTATTCTTCGAATATTTTAATCGAAAAAATGATCCAAATATTGTATTAAGCAAAACAGAGTACTACAATTACACCGTTCGTATTGCTGCTTTCTCTGACCGACTAGCTTCTTTATATCCTGAAGAAAAAGAAGTTGCCGCAAAAAACAAAGAAAAATGGCTGTCGGAAAATTATGAAGATTATTTGCAATTCAAAGCTTCTCAAAAAAAATAATTGTATTTTTATATTCTAATTTATTTATTCAATCCAACATCAAAGTCTTGAAGAAGTTTTTCCTTTTATTCGTAATTCTATTTTTCCATTCTTGTCAATATTTTGAGAAGAAGGTTCCGTCTGAAAAAGAATTACTTCAAAAAGAACTAAAATCGATTAACTGGAAAGAAGTTGATGAATTTCCATCTGTTGCCAATTGCGAAAAAATTACCGATAAAAAGCAACGTCAACAATGCTTTTTTGAGGTAATGGCACAACTTATTCAGGAAAAACTGGATATTGACACCCTTTCCATACTCTATCCCGAACTTGACACCATCGAAGTAAAAGTGACCGTTTTTCCAAACTCAACAATGAAATTTGAACCTCAATTTCCTAAAGATTCTGTTGCCTACGACACTATTAAAATCGATAGTATTCTACATGCCCGCTTGGTTAATTTCCCTAAAGTAAATCCGGCACTTAAACGTGGAATTCCGGTAAAAACACAATTTATCTTACCTGTTATTCTCAAGGCAAAAGAAAAAAAATAGTTGTTTTCTCGTTTATATAAGAGAGATTCTATTTCGTGAACTTTCTTCCCTTCCATTCATAAGAGCCAAACAAGCTGTATAAAGCTACAGCCGAACTAAAAAAAGGATACAACAAACTACTTAAGAACAAACTTTTTATTTTGTCTTTCACTAAAAAACGGTTCGTAGCATAGAGTAAAATATAATCGATTGCGAATTTTGAAAAAGCCAACAAAACAAAGAAATAATAAGGCAAAATCGAAAAAACAACACTACAAACCCCTACTACAAAACTCAGATTTCCTAAGAAAACAATAAGACCTAATAGCTTTCCAAAACTGCTTTGATAGGAACTTGTTTTGGCTGCCCAACGAACCCTTTGATAAAATAAGGTCTTCCAGTCCTCCGTTGGTTTTGTGCTTACAATTGCGTCTGCCGCTTTTAAATAGTGAACTTCATCAGGAAATAAACCAACCGCTTTTTGCAGTAAAAACACATCATCTCCACTGGCAATTTTGCTATTCCCTTCAAATCCATTTAAATCTTCAAACAGCGATTTAGTGTACGCAAAATTGGCTCCGTTGCACATAAAAGCGCTTTGAAGTCCAAAACTTCCAATAGTAGCACCTTGCAGACTCGTTAAATCCAATTGCTGAAAATGATGCAAAAAAGAGTTCTCACATTCGTACGTTACCGCTCCTGCCAGCATCGAAACCTTATTTTGCTGAATGTAATTATCGAATGTCAACAACCAATTCTCAGGCACCAGACAATCGGCATCTGTAGTAACAACCCAATCTGTTTTCACCAATTGCATAGCAGTAGAGATAGCATCTTTTTTGGGAGAATTCGAAATCCGAAGATTGTCAATTTGCGAAATTTGAAATGTGAAATGTGAGATTTGAAATTTCTCCTTAGAATTATCATCTACCAAAATAACTTCAAACAAATCATTAGGGTAATTCAGTTTTGAAAAACTTTCTAAAAGGTTAGGCAAATTCTCTTCTTCATCCCGAAACGGAACTATAATCGTAAAGCTTGTTTGAGGTTTCAAATCTATATTTTGGTACTTTTTTACTTTAAAAAAACCATAAATAAGCAAACCAATGGTAATCAAATAAATACCTAATATGACAGACAAACCCCAAATCATTCTGCTGTTTTGGTCTTAAAATTTAGTACATAATAAGCTCCTATAACAACCGGTAAAACCACATTAAGAAACCACATCAACGTGCTGATAAAAACTACAATCCACTCGTTTACCCCTAAAATTCCAAAGAAATAAATCGCAACACTTCCTTTTACCGCAAAATCCAGAAACTGAAAAGTAGGCAGTGACGAAGCCAAAAAGTAAACTACAGCAATAGTAGCAATTAGTGTAAAATAAGGCAAATCAACATCAAAAGCCAAGAACAAAAAGTAATACTGATGTGAAAAGACTAAATACCGTAAAATTCCTAAAACAATATTCTTACGATGAACTGATTTTGGGATTTCATTAATCTTATGTATCAATTTCTCGATTGAATATCCCTTAATTTTTATTTTCTTTAGGGAAAACAGAACAACAAAAAGCAACACAAAACCCCCAAATAAAACGGCAACCGTTTGCGTTGTAATAATCTCATATTTGGCATTGAAATACAATAACCCAAAAATCCCGAAAATCACCGTTAAGATCATCTGGATTCCGTTGCAGATCAGGTTTAAGAAAATTACTTTCTTTGCCTCTGATTTCGGATAATACAAGGCTTTTCCGGCGTACTCTCCTACTCCGTTTGGCGTAAAAATTCCGGCTGTTAAAGCTGCCAGCACTTGTTTTGTGGCTTCTCCTAAAGAAATCTCATGAATTACTTTAGCCAGATTTTGCCATTTCAGGATCTCGAAATAACGATTCAAAACGCTCAAAAGTAATATAAACCCAATTCCTAATACGGACTGATTTTTACGAAACAGCACAATGAATTTTTGCCAGTCCAATTGATCATTATGCGCCAACTGATTATAAATAAAGTAAAATGCACCTCCTACAATCAAAAGTTTGATTAGAAGAACAAGGAATTGCTTAGCTTTGTGAGGAATTGAAATCATGTCGCAAAAGTAATCAATTTGAAAATGTGGCAATTTGAAAATTGGAAAATGAAATGTTAGAATCAGGAAATAAAAAGCGAAATTTAATTAGCTCGCTGGTAAATCATCATTTTTGCATAGAAAACGTAACAAAAAGTTCAATATTAGAGGTTTTAAAAGCATCCAGTACCAAGATTGTAGAATTTGATGAAAAATTCGATTGGTCATTTTTATCTGATGAAAGTTCAAGCAAAACCACAAAACCATTTATGTTATTTGACCAAATTAATGAATGGAGTTATCTAATATGGAATGTTTGGGATTTTGAAGAAACAAAGCAAATGACATTATTTCTTTCGAAAGAGCTTAATACAAAAGTTTATTATTTTTTCGTTGATCCTTGGATTGCCACTTGCAGATGGGTTTTAGCAGATAACGGAACTCTTTTGACATCCTATTATGAAAGTCATGGTACAATTTTAAATAACGAAGACAATTCTGAAACCGAAGATATATTAAAACAAGAAGATGATTTCGAAGATAAGTTTTGGAATTTATACAACAGTATCTGTCAATCAATAGAAATACTGAATAAAGAACAAAATGTAATATTAACAAAGGGATATCTAAGCTGATAAACTTTAAACGTGAAACATCAAACCTGAAACAAAAAAATTGACAAAAGAACGCATCATATTAGGTATTGACCCCGGAACGACAATTATGGGTTTCGGATTAATTAAAGTCACCAATAAAAAAATGGAATTTCTGCAGCTTAACGAACTGCAATTATCCAAATACGACAATCATTACCAAAAATTAAAAATCATATTTGAGCGTACTATCGAACTAATAGAAACGCACCATCCGGACGAAATTGCGATTGAAGCTCCTTTCTTTGGCAAAAACGTTCAATCTATGCTGAAATTAGGGCGTGCACAGGGTGTTGCAATGGCAGCGGGACTCTCGAGAGGGATTCCCATCACAGAGTACGAACCGAAAAAGATCAAAATGGCGATTACCGGAAACGGAAACGCCAGTAAAGAACAGGTCGCAAAAATGCTCCAGCAGCTTCTTGGACTAAAAGAATTACCCAAAAACCTCGACTCAACAGATGGTCTTGCGGCTGCCGTTTGTCATCATTTTAATTCCGGTAAAGTTATTGCCGGTAAAAGTTATTCGGGTTGGGATGCTTTTGTGAAACAAAATGAAGAACGAGTTAAAAAATAAGTGATCAGTGATCAACTTTTTAGTGTTCAGTTTTTTAAACAATAAATAATACCGGATGACATTTCAAGATTTATTAGCTTATAAAAAATCTTTTTCTTTAGCAATGAAAATATTTGAAATTTCAAAATCATTTCCAAAAGAAGAGATATACTCATTGACCGATCAAATTAGACGCTCTTCACGAAGTGTTCCTGTAACTATTGCTGAGGCATATCGAAAGAGGATTTATCCTAAGCACTTTTACAGCAAGTTAACTGACTCTGATGGAGAAAATTCAGAAACACAAGTTTGGTTGGAATTTGCTTTTGCCTGTAAATATATTTCTAGCGATCTATACAAAGAACTCCTCTCTGAGAGTACTGAAATAGGAAAACTAATTAACTATATGCTTCTAAATCCTGAAAAATTTGGAGTTAAAAAAGAGTAAGCAGTATTCATCTGCTTAATACTCATCTTTTAAAGTTAAAAACCTGAACACTGAAAATCTGAACACTGAATACTATAAATGAGCGGCATCTACATCCATATCCCTTTTTGCAAGCAGGCTTGTCACTATTGCGACTTTCATTTTTCGACTTCAATGAAAAAGAAAGACGAGATGGTTTTGGCTTTAGCCAAAGAAATTATCCTGCGAAAAAATGAATTGAACCTTACCGACTCCGCTCGAAGTGACAATCAAATAGAGACTATATATTTTGGTGGCGGCACCCCATCCGTTTTAAGTAATGATGAGATAAACTTTTTAATAGAGACCGTTTACAAGAATTACAATGTTGCAGAGAATCCGGAGATCACGCTCGAAGCAAATCCCGATGATTTATCTCCTGAGCGTATTCTGGAATTATCTAAAAGCCCTATAAACCGTTTAAGCATTGGAATTCAGTCTTTTTATGAAGACGATTTAAAGATGATGAACCGCGCTCATAATTCGGTGGAAGCCAAAAAATGTTTAGAAGAAGCAACAAAATATTTCGATAATATTTCGCTCGATCTGATTTACGGAATCCCTGGTCTGACTGACGAAATGTGGAAACAAAATATCGAAACCGCTTTAAGCTTCGGGATTCCTCATATTTCAAGTTATGCTTTGACAGTAGAGCCCAAAACAGCTTTAAAAAAACTAATTGACACTGGTAAAATTGCAGAACCACAAGACGAAGCAGCTTCCAATCATTTTATGATTCTGGTTGATATACTTCAGAAAAATGGTTTTATTCACTACGAATTATCCAATTTTGGAAAGGAAGGTTACTTCTCCAAAAACAATTCGGCATATTGGCTGGGCAAAAAATACATTGGAATTGGACCTTCGGCTCATAGTTTTGACGGCCACAAAAGAGGTTGGAATATTGCAAATAATGCTTTGTATCTAAAAGCAATTCAACATAATGAACTTCCTATTGAAACGGAAATTCTGACTCTTTCAGATCGTTATAATGAATATATTATGACAGGGCTACGAACCATTTGGGGCGTTTCTCTGGAAAGAATTGAAAACGAATTCGGATCGGAATATTTGAATTATTTACTAAAACAATCTCAAAAATTCTTAACCGATGATTTGCTTTCAATTGAAAACAATATTCTTAGGCCAACTTTAAAAGGAAAATTTTTAACGGATGGAATTGCAAGTGATCTCTTTTACTTAAATTTGGAAGAATAAAAATTGAACGCTGATAAAACGGATGCAAGCAACGCTGATAAAAATCCGCAAAAATCCGCGTTAGAATATCTGTAAAATCCGTGTTCCATTATGCTAGCACTTATTGAAGGCAAATATCAAATCGACTTATCAAAACCCATTGATATTTCAATTCCGTTAACCAATACTGATGAAAACCCGATTGCCTGGTACATCGAAAAACCAGTCATTGAACCGGTCGTTTTTGGTGATTGGATTGGGAAGGTATCTGAAGGGAAATCATCTACTAATTTCAATAATATTTTCTTCAACCCTCACGGACATGGAACGCATACGGAATGTTTGGGACATATTACGAATGACTTTTTCAGTATCAATCAGTGCTTAAAGCAATTTTTCTTTACTGCCCAACTAATTACAGTTGAGCCTGAAAAAATGGGTGATGATTTAGTAATTACAAAAGAACACATTTCGACTTTGCTCAATGTGACAAATATTTCGACTTCGCTCAATGGGACAAATGATTTGGTTTCGCCCACCAAAACAATTGAGGCTTTAATTATTAGAACGCTTCCAAATCAAAAGGATAAAAAATCAACGAAATATTCCAATACCAATCCGCCCTATTTATCAGAAGAAGCGGCAATTTTCATCCGTGAAAGCGAAATTCAGCATTTATTGATTGACTTACCAAGTGTTGACAGAGAACATGATGAGGGAAAATTACTGGCACACAAGGCGTTTTGGAATGTAAAAGACACCCACAATCTAAATTCCGACGCACGATTAAACGCAACTATTACCGAAATGATTTTTGTTTCGAATGAAATCGAAGATGGAGCCTATATACTAAATCTCCAGATTGCTTCGTTTGAAAATGATGCAAGTCCAAGCAAACCAATATTATTTCAGATTTCAAATCTTACAAGGTAAAATCTTAAATATAAAATCGACCCTCTAAAATGATAACAGTTTCAACAGATAAGAGCAAACTTGATGTTTCGTTTATACAAAATTTCCTGAAAGACATTTACTGGGCCGCCGGAAGAACTATCGAAGAGGTGCAAACAACAATAGATGCTTCAGTTTGTTTTGGTATTTATCTTAATGACAAACAAATTGGTTTTGCAAGAGTCATTACAGATTATGTTGTTTTTGGCTATGTAATGGATGTTTTTATTACTGAAGAACAACGTGGCAAAGGATATTCGTCTGTTTTGATAGAACACATGATGAACGATCCGCAGCTCAAAAACATTCAGATTTGGAGATTAGCCACCACTGACGCTCACTTTTTATACGAGAAATTTGGCTTTACTGCCTTACAGCATCCCGAAAAAATGATGGAAAAGAAAATATCATGAAAACTATACTCAAACTTGAAGAACTGGGAATGTTTACTCTCGGAATCTATTTGTTTAGCCTTTTAAACTATCAATGGTGGTGGTTTTTAGTCTTCATTCTGGCTCCTGATTTTTCTATGATTGGTTATGCATTTAATTCCAAAATTGGTGCTTTATCCTACAACCTGTTCCACCATAAAGGAATTGCAATAATAATTTATATATTAGGTTGTTATTTAAAAATAGAATACATTCAACTTATCGGAATCATTCTGTTCTCCCATGCTGCAATGGATCGTTTTTTCGGTTATGGTATGAAATATCAAAAAGGTTTTAACTATACACATTTAGGTGAAATTGGTAAATAAAAAATAATATGAATCTGGAAACGTACTACGAATATTGTCTTTCAAAAAAAGGAGTTAGCGAGCACTTCCCTTTTGACGAGGACACTTTGGTTTTTAAAGTTGGCGGAAAAATGTTCGCATTATCCTCCTTATCACAATGGGAAAAAAACGAACCCTCGGTTAACTTAAAATGTGATCCCGAACGTGCTCAGGAACTAAGAGCCGAATATGAAGAAATCAAACCCGGATTTCATATGAGCAAAGTGCACTGGAATACTATCGCTCTCAACGGAAGTTTACCAACCGCTTTCGTTAAAGAATTGATCGATCATTCGTATGAATTGGTTTTCAAAAGTTTGACAAAGAAAATTCAGAATGAAATTATCGAATTAGAAAATTAGGCATTACATTTGCAGCATAAGACCAAAAAACTAGCAACTCAGTTACCATGTAACTTAGCAACTTATCAATCATGAAAGAACAATTTAAAAAATTTCTGAACGAAGAACAAGACCCTAAAGCGATTGAAAAAATCACTTCGAAGCTCAATGATTTATTGATGAAAAACGAAGAAATCGGGTATATTGCGGTTCAAAAAAAACCTGCAATAACTGTTTTTCCGGATAGCATAATCTTAACCAACAAACGTATTATTATCTGCAAACCTAAAAACTTAGGTTTATCAATGGATTTTACAGATTATACCTGGGATGATATAACAAGCACTTTTGTAAAAGAAAATATTTTAGGTTCTGAATTTTCATTTGGCACCAAAACTGATCTGACGATCTCAATCGATTATATTCCGAAAACTCAGGCCAGAAAAATTTATACTTATGCTAAAGAGCAATTGGATTTGTTAAAAAATCCTGCTGCTTCTGAGACTCCAATAACTGAGGCAACACCAATCGTTGAAGATGATTTTGAAGACGACGTAGAAGAAGTTGAAACAGAAGAGGTGACCAGTTTCGCCGAGATTTTGCCTGCTGCCGCTACTCCTTACGAAACTTTTGAACCTATTCAACCCGCTCCAACTTCTACAGGAGAACGTAAATTAAGCGACTTATCCAAAGAAGAACTTTTTGATAAACTGCAGAATTATAAAAAACTACTTGACAATGGTTTAATCATGCAAGGGGAATATGACACCTATAAAAAAGAGATTTTAAGCTATATGTAATTTAGTCTTAAAGTTTAAAGTCATAAAGTCTTAATGCTTTTGTGTGTATAAAGCAAAAAAGCCGGAATAGAAATTCTATTCCGGCTTTTTTACTTTATGACTATAGACCTTCGCCTTTACGACTTACAAAGTAGCTTTCTGCTTCTCCACAAAACTATTCGATTGCAGTTCCAGTAACTCTTTTGCATTTTTACGCTGTAAATCAAAAAGACCTCTGTCTCCCGCAATATCAGCATATACTTTATCGTGCATTTGGGCACTGGTTTTCACTAATAGTTCACGCTGGTATTTATTCTGTTCCAAAGTCGCTTTCATAGCTGTTTCGGCTTCTTCCTGTTTGAAATCAAATTCGCCTTTGGGTGCTAATAATTTTGCTATAATTGGAGAAGTTTCAATTGCCAGAAACAACAGCATGATAAAAAATGAAGGAAGCCAAGGCAACTTATTCAAGGCATTAATGCGCGCCATTAATCCGTCAAAACCTTCAATGATCGGTTGTGTCTGTGTGACTTTTTTATCTAAGTCAGCCTGTAATTGTTTTCCTGTTTTTTCTTTCTCGGCAATTTTTGCTTCGTTAATAGTCTTTAAAGCAGCAAGCTCTTTTAAAGCTGCATCGTGTTTATCACGTTTTTCCTTATAAACCGGTCCTTTCCCCAGTTTCTTTGTTCCCGAAGTCCCTTCAGCTTCTGTGATATAAGTAGAGTACAAAGCATTTACTTCTTTTTCTTTTGTCAGAATATCATTTTTCAAAGAGGCAATCTCAGCCTTGTTTTTATCTAAATCTGATTTGAAATAATTGCCTACCTGTTTTTTGTTTGCCAATTCCATCTCATTTTTTTCCTTCAATAAAACGGTATTGATTTCTTTTTCGAAAATTTTAATTTCCAGGGGTTTCGAAATTACAATTGCTATAATAATGGCCAATATAATTCTGGGAGTCGCCTGAATAAATTCATCCATAAAACGATCTCTTTTTTTAATCGTCGAAACGATAAATCGGTCCAGATTAAAGATGAGCAAGCCCCAGACAAATCCAAAAGCTAAAGCCGGATAAAGAGAGTCAAAAACGGTAAAAAGCGCATAAGCACTGGCCAGAAAAGCCATAACGGCAGTAAAAAAAACGGTGGCGCCAATACCAACATATTTGGTTTGTTCGCCATTTGAACAGCCTTCGAGCAGATCCCGATCGGCTCCGGAGCAAAGGATAAAAAATTGTTTTAACATGATTGATGATTTTTGATTGATGATTATTTCGTCAGTTCGCCCTTTGGGCTCAATTGACAGGGCAAATTTAGCGCCAAAAAATTAAATTCTAAGTTAAATAGTTCATTTCTTTTAAGTTGGCTTCTTAAAAAACATTTCCCATTTAAATGTTATTTCAACATTAATCTATTTTTAATGTAAACGAAGAATCATAACACTATGTTAATTTTTTTCAAGTCCTTTAATAACATTCAGGTTCTAGTTTCGCAGCAAATCAAACTAAAACACAAATGAAAAAAATTTATTTAGTAATTACACTTCTGTTTTTTGCCTTGTCAGGTTATGCTCAAAAGGCTATAATCTCCGGAAAAGTGCTGGATACAGATGACAAACTTCCTTTACCGGGAGCAATGATTCAAATTGTAGGTGAGAACAAATACACTGTTACAGATTACAATGGTCATTTTGAATTGCTTAGCATAAATGCAGGAACCTACCAGTTACAGGTAAAATATATTGGATACACCGCTCTCACAAAAGAAATTACAGTGGAACAGGGTAAAAACAACGTAATTGATTTTGCACTTAAAACTTCGGGAACTGAATTGAACGAAGTTGTGGTGGGAGACATCTTAAAAGGTCAGGCAAAAGCCCTGAACCAACAAAAAAACAACAAAAACATTGGAAACGTAATCTCTTCTGACCAAATGGGGCGTTTTCCGGATGCCAACGTTGGGGATGCCTTAAAACGTGTTCCGGGAATCACCATGCAAAACGATCAGGGTGAAGCCCGTAACATCATTATCCGTGGACTTGCTCCTTCATTGAACTCTGTTACCTTAAATGGAGATCGCATTCCATCGGCAGAAGGAGACAACAGAAATGTACAAATGGATTTGATCCCATCTGATATGATTTCGACAATTGAAGTCAACAAAACCTTAACTTCCGATATGGATGCAGATGCTATTGGAGGTTCTGTAAACCTGATCACAAGAGCTACACCAAACGGAGAGAGAATTTCTGCAACACTGGCCGGAGGTTATCTGCCAATCCGCGAACACGCCTCTTATACAGCCGGACTGGTTTATGGAAATCGTTTTCTCGACAATAAACTGGGAGCCGTTTTCAGCGGATCTTATAACAATGTGAATTACGGATCTGATAATATTGAGAACGAATGGGTAAAAGATAAATTCGGAAATGAATACTTGCAGGCATCTGAGATTAGAAAATACGATGTACAGCGTATTCGTCGCAGCGGATCTGTGGCATTAGATTACAAATTTGATGAAAATAACACCATTTTTGCCAATGCCATTTACAACTGGAGAGACGATAGAGAAAATCGTTTCAGAACTACTTACGATGATATTCAGCCCATTTATAATGGTGGACAAATTACAGCTTTTAAAGGCCGTGTAAAACGTCAAACCAAAGGCGGATCTGACAATAATCGTAATAAAAACAGCCGTTTAGAAGACCAACGTGTTCAGAATTATTCGATTCGTGGAGAACATTTAATCCACTCCAAACTGGATTTAGACTGGTCTGCCAACTATGCAAAAGCCAGAGAATACCGTCCAGAAGAACGTTACATCGAATACCGTCAAAAAGGTTTGGACTTAACTCAGAATCTATCTGATATCGAATTTCCGTTAATCGCAACCACCGGAGAGTCTCTGGACAAATTCAAATTCCAAACGGCTACCGAAAATACAAATGAAACCAGCGAAAGTGAATTTGGAGCAAAAATTAATATCCGTTTCCCTTTTACTATTATACCATCTCAAAAAGGTAGATTAAGAACCGGACTCCGACTTCGATTGAAAGAAAAAGAAAGAAACAACAATTTCTTCGCCTACACACCAATCAATACTGATATGGCTTTGCTGTCGCAGATTCCAAACAGTTTCTATGACGGTCAAAACTTTAATCCGGGAAGTAAATATGTTCCGGGTAGTTTTGCTTCGGCTAACTTTTTAGGAAGTTTAGATTTAAACAACGCTGCGTTATTCAACAAAAAAGCAGATCCATCAGAATTCTTAGCAGTAAATTTTAATGCTAAAGAAAACATTTATGCCGCTTATGTAAGATGGGATCAGGATTTTAACGATAAACTGTCTATGGTTTTAGGTTTTCGAGTAGAAAACACTCATATTGATTATACCGGAAACCGTGTTCTGGATGAAGAAAAATTAGAAAGTCAAATTAACACGACCAATTCTTACACTAATTTATTGCCAAGTATTTCATTCCAATACAACGCGACCAAAGATTTAGTTTTAAGAGCTGCCGCTACAACCGCTTTGGCCAGACCGGACTATTATGCTCTGGCCCCATATGTAAACAATATTGCTGCCGAAAAAGAAATTACAGCCGGAAATCCGGATCTTGACGCCACCTACTCGTACAATTATGATTTCATGGCCGAAAACTATTTCAAGTCTGTCGGATTAATTTCTGGAGGTGTTTTCTATAAAAAACTGGAAAATTTCATTTACAATTATAGCGACAACCAGTACACTGCTGCAAAATTTGCTGCTGATTTCCCAAATCAGGCAAATCCAATTCCGGCAGGTGAAAACTGGTCGTTTTTACAATCCAGAAACGGAGACACGGTTGATGTTTATGGCTTTGAAGTTGCTTTTCAGCGTCAGTTGGATTTCCTTCCGGGGAAATTCCTTAAAGGATTTGGTATTTATCTGAATTACACTTATACCAAATCTAAAGCAAAAGGAATCGCTGATGAAGATGGAAACGAAAGAAACAACATCAGCCTTCCGGGAACCACACCGCATATGTTTAACGGTTCTTTATCATGGGAAAACAAACGTTTCTCTGCCAGAGTTTCAACCAATTTCACTTCAGATTATTTAGACGAATTGGGTTCAGAATCTTATAAAGACAGTTATTACGACAAACAGTTTTTCTTAGACGCAAACGCTTCTTTCAAAATTACATCAAAGCTTCGTCTTTTTGCTGAAGCCAACAACTTGACCAATCAGCCTTTGCGTTACTATCAGGGAGTTAAAACACATACCAAACAAGCAGAGTACTATCAGGCCCGATACAATTTCGGTTTGAAACTTGACTTATAATAATTTACACCTAAAATCCTTACATTAGACAGAGCCTAACGGTTTCTGTCTAATGGTATTAAAAATCGAATCCATAATGAAAAATAAAACGATACTCGCCTTTATACTTTTAAGCACTTTATTCATCGCTTGTAAAGAAGACAAACTGGCACCCGTAGCTGCAAATGCTGTAAAACCAACTGTTGTTACCGAAGCCTTACCTCACGATACAGATGATCCTGCGATCTGGATTCACCCAACAGATTCTTCGAAAAGCATTATTATTGGAACGGATAAAGATACAGACGGTGCTTTGTACGCTTTTGATTTAAAGGGAAAAATCATTGCAAAATCTGAAGTTTTAAAACGCCCCAATAATGTTGATATTGCTTACGGCTTAATCGTAGATGGAAAAAAAGTTGATGTTGCTGTTACTACAGAACGTGAATCAAACAAAATAAGAATCTTTACTTTACCTGATTTAAAAGCAATTGACAATGGTGGAATCGCTGTTTTCGAGGGTGAAGAATTACGCGACCCAATGGGAATCGCTTTGTATACGCGAAAAACTGATGGCAAAATCTTTGCTATTGTAGGCAGAAAATCAGGACCATCAGGAAGTTATTTGTGGCAATACGAACTTTCAGGAAATGGAAAATTGGCAACAGCAAAAGTTGTTCGAAAGTTTGGCGCCTACAGCGGTAAGAAAGAAATCGAGGCTATTGCAGTAGATAATGAACTAGAAACTATCCTGTATTGCGATGAACAATTCGGAATCAGAAAATACAAAGCCGATCCTGCCTTAAACGACAACAAAGAACTCGCCATTTTTGGAAAAACTGGTTTTAAAGGAGATAACGAAGGAATCGCAATTTACAAGAAAACAGATTCTACCGGATACATTCTGGTCTCCAACCAGCAAGCAAACACTTTTATGGTGTACCCGAGAGAAGGAGCAAATGGCAATCCGAATAGCTACCCGCTTTTGGCAGAAATTCCAACATCGACTATTGAATGTGATGGTGCCGATGTTACCAGCATCAATCTAGGCGGAAGCTTTAAAAATGGCCTTTTCGTAGCGATGAGCAACGGAATGACTTTTCATTACTATACCTGGGATTTGATCCAGAAACGTATTGATGAAGGAAGGAAATAGTTTTTTTTGTTTCAAGTTTCATGTTTCATGTTTCATGTTTTTGCTAAACCATAAAACCCGGAATTTTATAAGTCTTGTTACATTTCACAAACTTAAAAAAACAAAAAAGCTGTTCACAACGAACAGCTTTTTTTAGTTTGAATTAGTAATCTTCCTTATTCTATGATCGGTGCGCCAGCCAAAATTTCGGCATTAGCAAATTCTTCAAATTTCGCGAAATTAGCTTTGAATTTCTGAGCCAATTCGACTGCTTTTTTGTCGTACAACTCAGGATCTTCCCAAGTATTTCTAGGATCTAAAATTTCATTTGGAACATTTGGACAAGTTTCAGGCTGTGCAATTCCAAATACTTTATGATTTTTAAAGTTTACGTTATCCAATTCTCCGTTTAAGGCAGCGGTAATCATGGCACGAGTATATTTCAACTTCATACGGCTTCCAGTTCCGTAAGGACCACCTGTCCAACCTGTATTGATCAACCAAACGGTTACGTTAGCTTCTTCCATTTTTTTAGTTAGCATTTCTGCGTAACGTGTTGGATGTAACGGCATAAATGGTGCTCCAAAACAAGCTGAGAAATTAGGTTGAGGCTCTGTAACCCCTGCTTCTGTTCCGGCAACTTTAGCTGTATATCCTGAGATAAAATAGTAAGCAGCCTGTCCAGGAGTCAGTTTTGAGATTGGAGGCAAAATTCCGAAAGAATCTGCCGTTAAGAAAAATATATTCTTAGGATTATGTCCAATAGAACCTGGCTGAATATTGTCGATATGAGTAATTGGGTAACTTACACGTGTATTTTGAGTAATGGAAACATCATCATAATCTACCTCGTTTGTTCCCGGTTTGAAAACCACATTTTCTAAAAGCGCTCCTTTTTTGATCGCTCTAAAAATGTCCGGTTCATTTTCTTCTGTAAGGTTAATTACTTTTGCATAACATCCCCCTTCAAAGTTGAAAACTGTATTTTCTGCAGTCCAGCCGTGTTCATCGTCTCCGATTAACTTACGTTGCGGATCTGCTGATAAAGTAGTTTTTCCTGTTCCTGATAATCCGAAGAAAATTGCAGTATCTCCTTTTTCACCAACATTCGCACTACAGTGCATTGGTAAAGTATTTTTGAAAACCGGTAAGATGAAGTTTAATGCAGAGAAAATCCCTTTTTTCATTTCTCCTGTATACCCTGTTCCTCCAATAAGTGCGATCTTTTTAGTAAAATCTAAAATAGCAAAATTAGACTGACGCGTTCCGTCTACAGCAGGATCTGCCATAAAACCCGGAGCACAAACTACAGTCCATTCCGGAGTAAAATTAGTCAATTCTGACTCTTCCGGTCTTAAAAACATATTGTAACAAAACAAATTAGACCATGCCGTTTCAGTAACAACACGAACATTTAATCTGTAATTAGCATCAGAACAAACATAAGAATCGCGAACAAAAACTTCTTTATTTGATAAATACTGTGTTACCTTATTGTATAATCTTTCAAAAGCATCCGGTTCAAAAGAAATGTTAACATTTCCCCACCAAACCTGATCTCCGGTAATACTATCTTTTACAATATAACGATCCTGAGGAGAACGTCCTGTAAATTCGCCTGTATTAATTGCCAATGCTCCCGTGGAGTTCTCAACACCTTGACCTGATTGCAAAGTGATCGCATGTAATTCATCTGCAGATAGTTGATATCGAACCTTTGCATTTTCAATTCCTAATTCTTTCAGCGAAATCGATTGCGTGAAAACTGTGTGACTGTCCATAAATTTTTAGTTGTGTGTGATGTTTAAGAGAATGCAAAATTATATAATTTATTATTAAACCTTTAAAAAAATTTAAATTTCACTTTTATTTATGCTAATTAGTTAAAATTTAAACTCCTAAAATGAATAAAACAAAAAATAAATGCCTCTAATTCATTTTTCTATAACCCTCTAAATGAATTTGTTATATTATTTATGCATTAAAGCAAAAAACAATAGAAACTCACATAAACGAGATTATATGTTATTTATGAGACAAAATTAAAGATTAATTTTTAGATAGAATTTTTTATTCGGTATTTTATGATTTTCTCCTCAAAATCGTAACAAATAAGAGCGCCCAGGCAATAATTAATAAAAAACCACCTATTGGAGTTGCGAATACGATAATTTTAAAATCAAAAACCGTGAGACTTTTAGTGGCTAACATATAGATAGATCCGCTAAAAAGCAATACCCCGGCAACAACCAAATTGTAGATTGTTTTCACCATTTTCTCGGCGATATCTTTTCGGGTCGAAAGAAAAAGTAAAAATAAGGCATGATACATTTGGTAACGAACACCAACTTCAAAAGTGTTTAATTCTTCTATAGACAAGTATTTCTTCAGTAAATGCGCACCAAAGGCACCTAAAATGATAGCTAACATTCCCATAAAAGCACCTGCCAAAACAATTCTTCTTTTCATATTTTCTATAACTTTCGATTTTCATACAAAAATACTTCAATAGTCCTTAAAAAGCATTTTAGTTTTGAAAAATATTTATCATTAAAAATAATTTCCATTTTTTTGGCATTAAAAAAAAATATTCAATATTTTTCCGAAATTAAAATTGTTATATATTTAACATTTTAATATATTTGTGTTATAAATATAAAATATGAGAAGCATTTTAATCATTGGAGCCGGCAGATCTGCATCGTCCTTAATTCGTTATTTATTGGCAAAATCAGAAAGCGAAAACCTACATCTCGTTGTAGCAGATCTTTCTTTGGCCTTAGCCGAAAAGAAAACACAGAAACACCCTAATGCCACTCCAATTGCTTTAAATATTTTTGATACTGAAGAAAGAAAAGCAGCCATCGAAAAAGCCTCTATAGTAATCTCGATGCTGCCAGCTCATTTACATATCGAAATCGCAAAAGATTGTCTTGAATTTAAAAAACATCTGGTTACCGCTTCTTATATTAGTGACGCCATGCAGGCACTTGACGAGGAGGCAAAGAAAAACAATCTGGTTTTCATGAATGAAATTGGTCTCGATCCCGGGATCGATCACATGAGCGCCATGAAAGTCATTGATGAAATCAGAGCCAAAGGTGGAAAAATGCTTCTTTTTGAATCGTTTTGCGGTGGCTTAGTTGCTCCCGAATCTGACAATAATTTATGGAATTATAAATTTACCTGGGCTCCACGAAATGTAGTTCTGGCCGGACAGGGCGGTGCCGCAAAATTCATTCAGGAAGGCACTTATAAATACATTCCCTACAGCGCTTTATTTCGTCGTACCGAATTTTTAGAAGTCGAAGGCTACGGGAAATTTGAAGCTTATTCCAATCGCGATTCTCTTAAATATAAATCGGTTTACGGCTTAGACAATGTCCTGACTTTGTACCGCGGAACCATTAGAAGAGTTGGTTTTTCGAAAGCATGGAATATGTTTGTACAATTGGGCATGACTGACGACAGTTATATCATGGAAGATTCTGAGAACATGAGTTACCGTCAATTCGTGAATTCCTTTTTACCGTATCACCCAACCGATTCGGCAGAAATTAAAACGCGACTGATCTTAAAAATTGATCAGGACGATATTATGTGGGACAAACTTTTAGAGCTTGATCTTTTTAATCCAAACAAAAAAGTAAACCTGCCTAATGCCACTCCGGCACAGATATTAGAGAAAATATTATCCGACAGCTGGTCTTTAGAACCAGATGATAAAGATATGATTGTTATGTACCATAAATTTGGTTACGAGCTTAATGGGGAGAAAAAACAAATTGACTCCAAAATGGTTTGTATTGGCGACGACCAAACTTATACCGCCATGGCAAAAACTGTAGGATTACCAGTTGCAATGGCAACGCTGTTAATTTTAAATGGAAAAATCACAACTCCGGGCGTACAGCTTCCGATAAAAAAAGAAGTTTATCTGCCAATTTTAAACGAGTTAGAAGAATATGGGGTTATTTTTAACGAGCAAAAAATGCCCTATTTTGGATATAATCCGGATTTGTTCTAAGATCTGGATTGTTTGTTTTTTAGAATTTTTTTTTTAGTTTTTTATTTTATCCGCTTCTGGAATCCAGAAGCGGATTTTTTTTTCTACTTAGGTTCAAAGAAGTAAAGGCGCAAAAAGTCAAAGTTTTTTTGGAACAAATAGCCTTGTAACCCAATAACTCTACCCCTTTGCACCTCAGAACCTCAAAACCTTTAAAAAACCTATTTTTCGGACTGTATCGTGATTGGCAGACGATATTGCACCCTAACTGCTTTACCTTGTTGAGTTGCTGCTGTCCATTTTGGTGAAAGCTTCAAGACTCTGGTCACCTCATTCCCTATTCCATAGCCAACATCTTTAATTGTTTTAATATCCGAAAGACTACCATCTTTTTCAATAGTGAATTCCATATACGTTTTTCCTTCAATTTTATTTTTCCCAACTGCCGCCGGCATTTTGAAATTCTTTCCTATAAACTTATAAAATGCTGTCATACCCCCTGGATATTCAGGCAATTTCTCGACATCTTCCAGAACATAAAGGTCTTTCTCTTTGATATCGCCTTTGATTGGCGGTTTTTGAGCCATTGTTTTAGTACTAAAAACAAATAATAACAAGGCATAAATTGCACCTACAGTAAATACTTTAAACACAATTTTAATCGGAGATTCTTTTTTGGTCATCATAAGTAAACGTTTTTTAGTTATTAAATAGTTGATGTTGCTCGCCAAAGCAACCGTATTTTTATTGGAAGCAAAATCAAGCAATAAATATTGATAGCTTTTAACCGACTCAAACTGCACATTTACAGCTTCATCAGCCAGAAATTCATGATTCAGTTTAATCGCTTTTTTATACAGAAAAAGCAACGGATTGAACCAAAAAACAATCTGCAGCAGCTCAATAAAAAGAACATCCAAAGTATGCCTTTGTCTTAAATGCGCATTCTCGTGTGCTATTAATTCTGACGGAATCTTACCATTTTCGAGTTCTGTTTTATTGACAAAAATTGATTTCCAGAAAGAGTATGGCAAGCCCGGTTCCTGAACCAGCACTATCTTTTGTCCATTTACAAACTGTACCTCATTGCTCTGTGTTTTCTTAAAAAATGAAATAAGATTCCATATAAAGCGAGCCATCAACATACAAAACACAGCACCATAAAGCACTACAATCAAAACCAACAGGAAGTCATTGGCTGAGATTGTGTTAAGCCGTTCAGTACTTCGCTTGAGTACAATTTCATTCAATTGAACCAACCCAATTCCATCTGTAACAAAAGATCCAATCGAGATAATTTGCAGCGGAATTACAAAGCTAAAAACCAAACTCACCAGCAAATAAGCGCGATTAAAACGAAACATTTTTTCGTTTTCTAATACCATTTTATATACTGCATAAAAAATCAAAAGCAGCATTCCCGATTTTAAAAGATAGCTTATCATTTTTTCTTTTTTTGAATCTGTGAATCAATTATTTTTCTGAGTTCTTCTAATTCCGATGTTGACAAATCGGTTTCCGTTGTAAAAAACGAAGCAAATTGAGAAGCCGAATTATTAAAAAAATTACTAATTAACCCGTTGACATGTTTAGAAAAATAAGCTGTTTTTTTCACTAACGGATAGTATTCTCTTGAATTTCCGAATTCATTATAGGCTACGAATTTTTTGTCGATCATTCGTTTCAAAAGCGTCGCAACAGTTGTTGTTGCCGGTTTTGGCTCCGGATACGCTTCGAGCAAATCTTTCATAAAAGCCTTTTCAAGCTTCCAGAGATGCTCCATTAATTGTTCTTCTGAGTTTGATAATTGCATTTTTTTCTTTTTAAGGTTCTGAGTTACTAAGATTCTAAGTTGCTGAGTTTTTTTTTTGCCACAGATTGAAATGATTTCAATGATTCCCCTGTATGCCACACTAATTCTATATTCTATAATCTTTATTCTATTCTCTTTACTCTATTCTCTTTGTTCTTTGTTCTTTGTTCTTTGTTCTTCTGCCTACTCCACCATCCGTTCCGAAATCAACTGACCGCTATCGTATTTCTTAACTTCGACTAATTTCCCTTTATCCGAATAAAACTTCCAATCACCGAAATAAAACCAGTGCGTTTCTACCGAATTGACTTCGATTTTTGTTTTTCCTTTGGATTGTACTTTTCCGTTTTCGTAATAATATTTTACAAGGCAGATTCCGTTTTTATATTTCTCTGTTTTATAAATTTTTCCGTTGATATATGATTTCCACTTTTTTGTGGGTTCTCCGTGTTTGTAATACTCAAACGATTTATAATCCGTACTGTCCTCTTTGTAATTGTCAATCCAGGCACCTTCCCTTTTCTTATCCACAATCTGATTGATCGGTTTGCTTTTGCATCCAAAAAGCATTACTCCACAAAATAACAAGAATACCAGTTGCTTCATCTGACTATTTTTATTCTACAATTATAGATGTTATTCTACAAATGTAGAGTTATTTTTTTAATATGCAAGATTTTTTTTTGAAAGGTGATGAGATTCTAAGGCACTAAGGTTCTGAGGGTTTATCTTTTGAGGTTCAAAGCGGCAAAGGTTCAGAGGTGCAGAGAGACAAAATCTGAATTGCCTCCAGCTTCAGCTGGAGATTGGAGAAATACAGGCATTTATTGGCTTTAGCCTAATTTTACACAACGATTTTAAAATACAAATCTGAAATTTATTTGGCTAAAGCCAATTATCTCATCCCACTAAACCTAAACTACAGCTGAAGCTGTAGGCTAATTATTACATCTATATTTATGACGATCTGAGCTTTAAAACAAAAAAAAATCCGCTCATTTCTGAACGGATTTATATAAAAACTTTGTGCCTCTGAACCTCTGTCCCTTTGCACCTTTTTAGACAACTACTTCGAAAGCTCTACAAAATATTTGTAAAACAACGGAATAGTTTCGATTCCTTTTAAGTAATTAAAGATTCCGAAATGCTCGTTTGGCGAGTGAATGGCATCACTGTCTAATCCGAAGCCCATTAAAATGGTTTTACTTTTTAGTTCTTTTTCAAACAAAGCTACAATCGGAATACTACCTCCTGAACGAACCGGAATTGCAGGCACTCCAAAAGTTTCTGTATAGGCTTTGTTGGCCGCCTGGTATCCAATACTGTCAATTGGCGTTACATAACCCTGACCTCCGTGGTGCGGCGTTACTTTTACCGTAACTCCGGCCGGAGCGATGTTTGTAAAATGCTTAGTGAAAAGTTCTGTGATTTCTTCCCAGTCCTGACCCGGAACCAAACGCATCGAGATTTTAGCAAAAGCCTTACTCGCGATAACCGTTTTAGCACCTTCACCGGTATATCCGCCCCAGATTCCGTTTACATCTAAAGTTGGACGAATAGAATTGCGCTCGTTCGTTACATATCCTTTTTCACCGTAAACATCGTTTAGATTTAAGGCTTTTTTATATTTTTCTAAGCTGAAAGGCGCTTTTGCCATTTCGGCTCTTTCTTCAAGAGATAATTCCTGTACTTTATCATAGAACCCAGGAATCGTAATATGATTGTCTTCGTCGTGAAGCGCAGCAATCATTTTGGCCAGAATATTAATTGGGTTCGCTACAGCTCCACCATATAAACCGGAATGCAAATCACGGTTTGGTCCTGTAACTTCAACCTCAACATAACTCAAACCTCTTAAACCTGTCGTGATCGATGGCTGTTGATTCGAAATCATTCCCGTATCTGAAATTAAGATCACGTCGTTTTTCAGTTTTTCCTGATTGCGTTCTACAAACCACGCTAAACTTGCTGAACCTACTTCTTCTTCCCCTTCGATCATGAATTTTACGTTACAAGGCAATACATTGTTCTGAACCATGTATTCCAACGCTTTTACGTGCATGTACATCTGACCTTTGTCGTCACACGCACCACGAGCGAAGATCGCACCCTCAGGATGAATCTCTGTCGTTTTGATCACAGGCTCAAAAGGTGGTGAAGTCCATAATTCTAATGGATCTGGCGGTTGAACATCATAATGTCCGTAAACCAGGACCGTTGGTAAATTTGGATCGATTATTTTCTCTCCATAGATAATTGGGTACCCCGGAGTGTCGCAAGTTTCGACAAAATCGCAGCCTGCTTTCGATAAACTTTCTTTTACTGCTTCGGCAGTATCAATAACATCTTGGGAGTATGCAGTGTCGGCACTTACCGACGGAATCTTTAATAATTCGATCAATTCATTGATAAACCGATCTTTATGTTGTTGAACGTAGGACTTAATATTTTCCATTTAAATTATTTTTATAGAAATCCAAAAGTACAAAAAAGAGAATTAATATTTTTTTCGAAATTTTTCATTTTTTTTCTTTGAATATTCGAAAGTATGTCTATCTTTGCACCCACAATAGCCGCGGATATGGTGAAATTGGTAGACATGCCAGACTTAGGATCTGGTGCCGCAAGGCGTGTAGGTTCGAGTCCTATTATCCGCACCGAAAAAAAGCTTCTGAGAAATCAGAAGCTTTTTTGTTTTAGTAAATATCTTCCTTCTAAAAGCGATCAGGTGCAAAAATACCTATCAATAACAAAGTAATTTCTATCCGAAAACTTTACGACTTTACTTTATCAAAATAAATATCAAGCTTCCTATTTTAATACACAAACCGATGTAAAACACGCAAACACATCATTATCTTTGTTTTAACATTTTTTAATTAGAAAAAAACTTACTTTTACATGTGTTTATTAACCTTGACTTTAAGCCTTTTTTTATGAATAAAAATCCAAACCGAATAAGATTATTCCTGAGAATAATCGGCACATTATCAATAATGATCTTTTTTGTTTCAAAAGCACTTGAAATTGACAACAAATTCACTAACTGCCTATTGATTTTAAGCGTACTATGCTTTTCAATAATTATAGCATACGCCTTAATAAAGTATTTAAAAAACAATTACTTTGTTAAATAAATCAAATCATAATACTCTCTATGTCATTCTAAATTTACGCCCCAAATTAATCTCAATGACAAAGAATCTTGGAGCAGGAAAGAATTCTTAAATACTCTCAAAAATGCGAAAGTCTCTACATTATGAGATTTTCGCATTTTTTTTTAGTTTATCTCTTCATAAAAAATGAAGACACCTAAAGCATCACTTTCTTTTCACTCCGCATCCAAATAAGGATCTAAAATCTCTGCCAATTTATTCAGCCAATAAAAATTATCATCAATATAAGGTAATTCAGATTCTATGGTTTCGCACCCTCGCATTGAAGAGACCGACAGCGCGTAATTTACCTGTCGTAACATTCTCGCCATATCTTTAGGTTCGATAAAATCCTTAAAAAAATCTCTTAATCTAGTTTCAACATCATTCGAAATACTTTCTGTAGCCATAATCTTATTTTTTATTTGAGGCAAATATAATAATTTGTAGGCGAATTAGCCTACGTGAACAAAATAAATCTTTTCACTTTTGGAATATGAATATTTCAGAAGAAACTTTTCTCGTTAATCTTGGTATTCACGTCAGACAATTACGTGAAAAGAAAGGCTTATCCCAACAAGGTTTAGCTGACGACTGTAATATTAACAAATCTCAAATAGCAAGATTAGAAATAGCTAAAGTAAATACCGGCATAAAAACCCTTATAAAAATCGCCAATGCTTTAGATATTGAACCTAAAGAATTACTTGATTTTCCTATTAAGTAAATACAAAAATCATTTATAAAAATGCCATTATCAAAACAAAGAAAAACAGAAATCCTAATTTTTATTTTTTTGATATTAATTGGCTCCTCTTTTTATCTAAACTTTAAAAACATACACATCAAGTTCTATAATAAAACCGGAGAAAACATTGATTCATTGGTTATAGGTAAAAATTTAATCGGAAATCTTAAAAACAACAATTCTACAAAACATATTGATTTTAAAGAATTTGCCTTTGATGGTAACATACCGTATGAACAAATCAGCGGAAGAATAAATAATAAAAACATAAATCAACTTTATTGGAGTTGGTGCGGCACCAACCATAATAAAAAATCTGAAGGCTCTTATATTTTTGATATAAAAAAAGGGCTAGACGAAAAAGGCAATCCTTGTTTATACCTAACAAATCATAATGAAAAAATGTTTTGGGAATAAAACAATAACACACACAAAAGCCCGTGTAATCAGTACGGGCTTTCATCATCATCAATCGAAAAAAAGTCAGGATCATCACTCCCTGACTATGAGGTTATTTTAAAGACATTCTCAACCAATCCAAATCTTCTTTTCACACACTTACAATTCGACAAAGATTGACGACATTTGGAACGGAGTTTCTTGTGCGATTCCTCCTTCGTCGGAATGACAAGATTGCGTAGAAACTTTGCGCAAAAAAACTCACTTCTTACATCTCAGAATTTACATCTCACAACTCAGAACTCAAAACCCTTAGCCTATCCAGATTTTACTTTTCACCAAAGTCATGGTTTGTCTCAAATGCTGATTGCAGGCAATGAGGAAGATCAAAACCAAAAGACTATAACCCATAATGGTATAAATCTCCATATCAGCCAGTAAAGTAGCTTGTTTGGTAACGGTTCCGAAGATCTTTTTCATGGCTAAAACATTGGCATTGTCTGCCGAATATCCTTTGGCGATAAAACTTTGTGTTGTTGCGGCAATCGTTTGCTGCGCTTGAGGGTTATCACCTGTTACAAACTGACTGAGTTTTAAAAAGTGTTTTTTGTTTAAAAATACGGTCGCATTCTGCATCACGCAAAAGCCAATGGTACTTCCCCAAAAACGTCCCGAAACCCCCACAATTCCAGATGAAGCCGCCATTTTTGAAGGAACCGAAGAAGTCGTAAACAATATTAACGGAACAAATAAAAATCCCACTCCAATGCCTTGTAAAACATACGGAATGATAATATCCGACAACGCCACATCGGGCACAAAAAGAAACGTAAACCAAAAATGAAACAACGCAATAAGCGAAAAGCCAATTATAAAAATGATTTTAGTCGAAACGGACCTCATCAGAAAAAAAGCCGCTAAAACAAGTCCGATTACATTTCCTAATCCGTTAATGTATTGCACGCCCGCCACACGCGACGGATCCCAATTCCAAATTGAATACATCGCCGAATGGCACAGACTCAGCGTTGCCCTGCTGATGTAAAAAAGAAAAAACAGCAAAAATCCGATGCGCAGATTGGCATATTTAAAGACTTCAAAATTAAAAGTGGGTCTTTTTACCAAAAGCTCCTTAAAGACAAACAACCCTCCAGAAATCAGTGCCATGATAAGCGTTAGCACCATTTGAGAAGAATCGAACCAATATTTTTTCTCGGCATAGACAAAAAAGTAAGCACCGCAAAGAATTGCAGTTAAAACCAAAAAATAACTCATCCAGTCGATTTGATACAACGGGATTTTCTTTGTGATTCGGTGCCCACGAAAAGTAACTAAGATTAAAAAAACATTCAAAACCTGCAATCCGCCCGAGACATACAGCATGTATTTCCAGTCGTAATGATCCAGAAACCAAACGGCAATATTCATTATAAAAGGTGTCGACAACAACAACGCTCCATAATAAAACGAAAAACCTATGATGATGGCACTTTTAGAATTGAACTGTTCAATCAACAATTGCCTGATGGTAATAACGGGAAGCGCCATCAGGATTCCTTCGGCAATTCTCATAATTAAAAAAAGCGAAAAATTGGTAATATAGGCCGAAGAAACAATCGTAATTCCAATCAAGGAATACACCGCCATGAGGTAATTTTTAGCAGGGAAAAAGCTCGAAAACCTCGCTTCGATTAAAATGGTCGCGAGCAGCGTCCCGTAAGTAACACACATGGCGAACTGCAGGTCTTCGGGTTCAATATCGAGAAAACTTGCCGCATAGGTCACATTTGACGTATAAACCCCCAATAAAATCATAGAATGCAGAAGACAGACAAACAAAATAATAATGATTGCCCACTTTGGAACCCAGGATTTAAAAATACTTTTATCTTCCATTTTAGTGTGCTGCAATCACAGTAATATTCATTCCCGCTCTTAAAAAATCGATTTGTTTGTCGTTATCCTTTAACTGAATTCGAACCGGAATTCTTTGTTCGATTTTCACGAAGTTTCCGGTTGCATTATCCGGAGGAAGCAATGAAAATCTTGCTCCACTCGCAGGCGATAATGACGCAATTGTTCCTATAAATGTTTTATCACTTACCGCATCGGCTTTGATTTCGACATTCTGCCCAACGGTTAAATACTGCAATTGCGTTTCTTTAAAATTGGCCGTAATCCATTTTTCCTTACTTACAATCGAAAGCAGGGACTGGCCTTCTTTTACCAATTGTCCTGGCTGCAAAGTTCGTTTCCCGATCCAGCCATCGTAAGGTGCTGTAATTATGGTATACGAAAGAAATAAAGCCGCATTATCTGCCGTGGCTTGTCTTGAAGCGATATTGGTTTGTGTGGTTGGCACATTTGCCTCAGCCACCGAAGTACTTAAAGCCGAAGTATGGATTCTGTTTTTCATCTCCTGAAAATGCGCTTGTGCCGACTCGTAATCTGCCTTCACTTTTTCTAATTGCTGAGAAGTTGCCGCTTCTTCACTTACCAAAGCTTTGTACCTTTCGTACTCTAATTTGGTTTTCCAAAGATTCGATTTTGCAACCTCTAATTGCGCTTCATTAATAGCTGTCGCACTTGCCGTGTTAACCGCATTTTTCTCGGCAACCAGGCTGTTTTGCTTTGCGTTCTGAACATCGGCAAGAGCCACATTCAATTTCGATTGATATTCTCTGTTATCAATAACAACCAAAGTATCTCCCTTGTGCACAAACTGATTTTCATTAAAACGAACTTCCTGCACATAACCCGTAATTCTCGACATAATTGGCGTTACATATTGCTCGACCTGAGCGTCATTAGTTTCCTCGTGATTCCTGTTGAAAACATAAAACCAAATTCCCAAAATAATACCGCTTACCACCAATACACTTGCGATAATTGTTATTAACACATGAAACGTTCTGTTTCTTCTAGTCTCATTTTTAATCTTAACCATATTTTTGTCTATTCTCTATATTCTATTTTCTATTTTCCAACATCTAACATTTAACATCTAACCCTACGGAAGCATTCCCGCCGTACGCAAGAGTTCGTAATGTTTTAAAATCGCATCCAGTCGTGTGGCAACTTTATTGTATTTTGCCTGAAGCAAAGCATTATCAGCATCGACCATTTCGGTTATTAAAACCAGTTGGTTCATATATTTCAACTTTACAATACGGTAATTTTCATCGGCCAAATCCAAAGCTTTATCCACTACAACAAACTTTTCAAGAATCTCCTGATACTGTGTATGCTCTTTAAAAAGTTTGTCCTGAATTTCGTCTTTCAGAATCTCAGATTGCATTTCCTGCCATTTGATTTTGGTATTTGCCTGATCCATTTTGGTCTTGTTTTTATACAGAGACGAAAGATCGAAAGCGGCTTCAACCCCTACTTGCCCCAGTGTGTACAAATATGGATTGGGCGGAAAGAATTTGTAGTTCGGATAATAAAAACCATAATTCCCAAAAAAATGAACCGTTGGCAGATAATTCCCTTTAACCAGCTTCAACTCTGTTTTGCTAATATTCAGCTCCTGACTGGCAATTCGCATCTCCTCATTATTCAAAGCCTTATTCAGATAAAAATCATACGGATCTAAACCGTTCATTTCATCCAAACTGGCCGCCGTATCGATGGCTATTTCTTCGTTTTCCGGAAGTTGAATTAGAGTTTTCAGATCGTGAAGCGCAATTTTTATGTTTTTGGAATTTGTAAGCGCATTTAATTCACGATCCGAAAGCTGTAATTCGGCCCTGATAACTTCATTTTTAGTCACTGCCCCATGTTTTCGAAGTGATTGTACTTCTCTCAATCGGCTTTTCTCTTCTTTGATGTTTTCTTCAAAAATCTTTTGCAGCTCCATCATCTTGTAAATCGCCAGATAGTTTGCCACCACTTCGAGTTCGACATCATTTTCGACCTTTTCTGTTTTTATCTTGGCAATTTCACTCTCCTGATTGGCAATTTTGATGGCGTTATTTATTTTATTTCCGGCGTAGATTGGCATTTTAAAACTCGAATTCACCTCATAGAGTTCCGGAATCGCCTTTGTAACTTCTTTTCCGTTTAAAAACCCGTTTCCTTTGAATTCGGTAATATTGGTAATTCTGGAATACATTCCACTTAGTTGCACATCAGGCAATCGGAGTTCTTTTCTTTCTTTGATATTTTGCTCTGAGAGCGTAACCTCAAGTTGAGATCTGAGGATTTTTTTGTTGTTTTCTTTGGCCAGCTTCAAAGCTTCTTTCAGTGAAACCGAATGAACTTCCTGCGCTTTTATGCCGTTAAATGCTAATACAAGTAAAAATAAGAGCAGGATTTTAGGAAAACAATCGTTCGTAGAATTTGTTGTTTTAAGGAACATGAATACATAAATAATTTAAGCTGCAAAGTTCCTTCATTTTTCTCATTGACTGATAATTCTAAAAAGTCAAAAACATATTCATTTCGGACAAATGTTAAAATCGGATTTTTCGAAAACGTTATATTAAAATACTGAAAAACAATTTATTACAAAACAGATTTGGATTGTGATTTTTCACGCAGATTTTAAAGGATTTAAGCTGATGAAGCTGATTTTTATTTTTCCCTCTTGCAGATTCCGCAGATTGAGCAGATTATTAAAGAGTTAAAAAAAATCTGCGGAATCTGCGAGAGAAAAATTTTTAGCGTGAAATAACGAAATCTGCCAAATCAGCCTAAATCTGTCAAATCAGCGTGAAACAAAATTTTTACTTTTGCTCCAAAATCTCCTCACCGTTTAAGTAATCGGAAGGTCTTTGTCCTAAAATCTTAAAAAAAGTATTACTGAAAGTTGGGACACTATTATATCCAACTTCTTCGGCGACCTCTTTCACCGAAAGCTTTCTTTCTAATAATAATTCGATTGCCTTTAAAATTCTTCGAATAGTATAATATTGAATGAAGGACATTCCAAGATCTTTTTGAAACAAGCGATACAAAGAGCGTTCGCTATATCCGAATTCATGCGCTACATCAGCAAATAAAATCGTTTCTCCCAGATTATTCTCGATATGACGTAAAATCTTTCCAAGTCGTTTGTCTTTTGGCTGCGGTAATCCCAAAGGCAAATTCGTAGTACATATTTGAGGCAGAATCGCTTTTATAGCTTTGGCGATGGTAAAGTTTGGAGTTCCTTTCTCAAGATCGCCATTCCATCGATTCGTAAAAAGCATCATTTGAAGCAGCAAATTATTGACTGGATAAATTCCCTCGTTCTTGTAAAACTCATTTTCGTCTTTTTCAACCGGAAAATACAGGTTTCGCATCGTAACATTTTCCGACTTTGGTTCAATGCTGTGCTCCACCCCGCTCGGAATCCAGATAAAATGACGTGCCGGCAAAAAATAGGTTTTGGTTTCGGTCGTTACAAAAACAACATCTCCTTCGGCATACAACAACTGTGCTTTGTCGTGTTTATGTGTAGGCACAAACAACTCCCCCATCAAATCGTGGTGACAGTAAATGCTTTTTTTATCGGCATCTACTTTTTTGATGTAATACTTATCTAATTTCTGACCTGAATATTCCATTGGAGTTTAACGCAATGTTTTCGTAACTTTAAATATAAGAAAATTAAATTCCAATTGTTTGAAATATCAAATTCCAAAGCTGAACCATTAAGACTTAACCGCAAAGTCCTCAAAGAAAAAAACGCAAAGTTCGCAAAGCTAAATTAAAACTTTGCGAACCTTGCGTAAATCTTAGCACTCTTTGCGATTAAATACAAAAAACAAAAAAGCCTTTCCGTTAAGAAAGGCTTCTTCCAATATTGCGGTCTGGACGGGACTCGAACCCGCGACCCCATGCGTGACAGGCATGTATTCTAACCAACTGAACTACCAAACCGTGCGTTATTGCGAGTGCAAAAATACAACAGAATTTCGTTTCTGCAAGCATTTTTTACGAATAAATTTCAATTAATTTTTAATCAATTAAATTCCAATATTTTAAAATTTGACCATAAAACCAAAAAAGAAGAATTTACTTTCTTTTCAACCTCAAAGACTACGGACCTCAAAGCACAAAGTCTACAAAACCTATAAAAAACTTTATGAACTTTCCGTAAATCTTAGCGCATCTTACGGTTAAACCAAACAAATAAAAACCAAAAAAATCCACAAAGCTCATAAAAAACTTTGTGGACTCAGCGTAAATCTTAGCGTATCTTACGGTTAAACCAAACAAGTAAAAACAAAAAAGTCCACAAAGCTTATAAAAAACTTTGCGGACTTTGCGTAAACCTTAGCGAACCTTGCGGTTAAAATCAGAATAGCCTTAAATCAAAAAAGCCATCCACAAAAGTGGAAAGCTTTTCATTGGTCTAACTACTAAACCAGCTACGAGTTACAAAGTCGTAGCAAAACAACACAACTAATCTTAGATACCGTATTTGGGCAAAAAAGCCTTTCCGTTAAGAAAGGCTTTTCCCAATATTGCGGTCTGGACGGGACTCGAACCCGCGACCCCATGCGTGACAGGCATGTATTCTAACCAACTGAACTACCAAACCTCTGCGTTATTGCGGTTGCAAAGATAGTACAGAATTTCGTTTCTGCAAGTGTTTTTGTAAAAAAAATTAAATAAATTTTAAATTATTTAGCCAAAGTTTTGTTTTTCAACTAAATATGTCGTCAATATTTTTTCAAAATTGTCGCCTACATTTACCGGAACGTACTTAATATGGTTCTTTGCACAAGTTAAAGCCAGATTTTTAAAATAGCCTTCTACCCTTTTTTCATATTCCGCTTTTACATTATCCGCAAAAATCGATACTTCTTCACCTGATTCCAGGTCAATAAATTTGCGCGGCGTGTTATCAAAGTCAAATTTCAATTCGGTTTGATCGTCAACTACGTGAAACAGTACTACTTTATGTTTGTTGTGTTTCAGATGCTGTAAGGCGTTAAAAAGCTTCTCATCCTCTTCGGCCTGAAACATATCTGTAAAAAGAATAATCATCGAACGACGATGCATTTTCTCTGCAATCTGATGCAAATACGTAATTGTATCTGTACTTTTTTTGCTTTTTGGCTGTTCCAGTAACTGTTCTAATTTATTGAGCAGCATTCTGTGATGGCGATCACTTCCTTTCTCGGGAGCATAATATTCATAACTGTCCGAGAACACGCTCAAACCAACAGCATCACGTTGTTTTTTAAGGATATTCATCAATACAGCAGACGCCAGAACAGAAAACCCAATTTTCTTTTCGTAAAAGGGCTGATTTGATTTTAGTTCAGGATAATGCATAGACGATGAATTATCGACAATAATATGACACCTCAAATTGGTCTCCTCCTCAAAACGTTTGGTATACAAACGATCTGTTTTGGCAAACAGCTTCCAGTCGATGTGTTTGGTACTTTCTCCGGCATTATACACTTTATGCTCCGCAAATTCGGCCGAAAACCCATGAAACGGACTTTTATGCATCCCCGAAATGAACCCTTCTACCACCTGATTCGCCAGCATTTCGAGATGTTGAAAACTAGAGACTTTTTCTATTTCCGATTCAATTTTCATTCGGTTTCTTTTTTAATATTTTGTGCGCGGTACAAACCGTCGGTTGCCTGCATTAATTTTCTTTTCAGAATGGGACTAAAATTAGGATTCTCTTTTAAAAATCGCTGTACCTCATCAAAAGCATATTTCGACGAATATTTCCCAATGGTATTGTTCAGCCAGTCTTTTGGGAAAAAGATATCTCCCGTTCTCTGAATTTCATCAACCAAATCTAGTGAAAATCTAATATACCTCTGAGCACTTTCCTGACGTAATGGATGATTTATATTCGCTAAACCAACAGAAACCCATGCTTCTTTTTCTCTGTTGGCATCGTCTTTTAAAGATTGTACAAAAGCATCACGTACCCCTTCGTCTTTGGATAATGAAGGAAGCAGAAATTCAAATCGTTTTTGCTTGTCGGGATTACTAATCGAAGTTTTGGTCTTATTCAGAATCTCATCTGCTTTTTCATGCTTAAAAATTGCCAGATTCATGGCCATGTTCGTATAATCGTCTTCGTTTAATTTCAAACCTGAAATTACCGTTTCTTTACTCCAAATCGCATATAGTTTTACCTTTCCTGAATCTGAATAAGCAATCGAACTGAACAAATTAAACAATGTTTTCTTGATATTGCTAGGCAAATTGGTCTTCAAACGATCGAAAACTACTTCTTCAAGCTGTTTTTGTGCTCTATTTTGCTGTTTTTGCGTGAGATATTTCCAAAAAACAGCACTGGTTTGATTCGTAATTATTTTCAGCACCAATTCGTTTTGCTCCTGCTGAATTCCTTTCACAAAACAATCGAAAGCTTTTGCCGGAGCCACATTTCCCGTTAAGGTATTTTCATAAATATTAATGTAAGTCGAAGCTCTTGCCACCTCATCCTTTAGACTTAAAACAGAATCTAAATTACTCCCGTCAAGCGGAAAAACACCATACCCAAAACCATTATAATTGTAAATAACAGCTATTGGTTTTTCGAGTCCAATTGCTTCTTTCAGTGACAGACTTTTGTCTTTTATAGTAGCACTGATCACTTTTACGCTGTTAGGATAAATCAAACCAATATCAAAAATCTGAGGCCATACGTTAGCCGAACGATCTTCTGCCTGCTGTGTAATTTCAAAGCTCGAAATTCGGTTTTGAGCATCGTAGGCAATCTTATCCGTAAAAATGGCTCTCCCTGATTTATTTACCCAGACTTCGCTCCATTTTTTCATATCCAAAGGTGTTTCGGCATCCAGAATTTCTACCAGATTGTTCCAGTCAGCATTGTCGTTAGCGTACTTTTTAATATACTTTTCGATCCCTTTCTGAAAAGCTGTTTTGCCCATCGAAGCTTCTAACTGACGCATCATAATAGGTGCTTTATTGTAAATAATGGCTCCGTAAAGTGATCCTGCATTTTTAAGATTGGCAAGATTTTGTTTGATTGGATGCGTACCCAACGAACGATCCTCGCCATACGCATTAGGATAGTGTGCCGTTAAAAACTGTAAATTATGGTTGACTTTAGGAAAAATCGGATTCATGATTTTGTCGGCCATGAAATTGGCAAAAACCTCTTTCATCCAGACATCGTCAAACCATTTCATGGTAACCAAATCTCCAAACCACATGTGTGAAGTTTCATGCGCAATTAATTTGGCACGATCGAGTTTCTCACTGTCTGTAGCACTATTATCCAGAAACAAAGTTGATTCTTTATATTGTATCGCTCCAACATGCTCCATTCCGCCATACTGAAAAACGGGAATCGAAGCAAAATCTAACTTCTGAAACGGAAATTTATAATGCGTATATTTTTCTAAAAAATCTAAGGATTGCTGATTCAGTTTAAAGATAGTATCAGTGCTGCTTTTTAGTTTTTCTGCATTGTTTTCGCGGTACAACATGGTCATTTCTAAACCTGGTTTCTCCGTGATGCTTTTAAACTTTCCTGCTACAAAAGAGAACAAATAAGTACTCATTTTATCGGATTCTCCAAAGGTGTAACTTGTAAAATCATCTTTTTCAAACTTCTCCTCTACATATGCCCCTGCCAGAACCGACCAGTCTTTTGGAACCGTTAGCTTCAATTTATAAGTTGCTTTAATATCCGGCTGATCCAAACACGGAAATAAAGTGCTGGCACGATCGGGAACCAGTAAAGTATACAAGAAATCATCGTTTCGGTTTAAAGACAAGTCACCTGCAATAAAAGAAATTGCAATCGTATTTTTTCCTTTTACCAAACCCTCTGCAGGAATTATAATATGCCCTTTTTGATGCACAATTGGGATATTTTTCCCGTTTGCTGTAACTGATTTAATATTTTGAGTCTTCTCTTTAAAATCGAGATACAAAGGCTCGCTACCGTCAGCAAGAACAAGATCCAGCACCAATTCGGCATTAATGGATTGCGCTTTTTTCTCCGGAATTTCAAAAGACAAGCCATAAGTGAGTTTAGAAATCTGCTTTTTTCGAAAATGTGCTAACTGCTCTGAAACACCGTCCTCTAAAATTAATTTTTCTTTTTGTTTCGACTGGGAAAAACCAATTGTAGTAAACACAAAAAAGCAGAGTAAGCTATAGGAAATTTTCATTTTTAAAGGAATATAAGATTCGTTAAAAATAAAAAAAGTTTGCCACTAATCTCACGAATTAGCATGAATTAAAATTCTTTTGCCACAGATTACACAGATTAAAATGATTTTCCAATCTGTGAGAATCATTCTAATCTGTGGCAACCTTTTATAAACACTATTAAAATAAATAATTCGTACTAATTCGTGAAATCACTTCGCCAGTTTGCTATCGCTCAGGTCGTGACAAAAAAACAAATAAAAAAGGTCCGACTTTCGCCGAACCTTCTTTATATAAATTATAATCTTTCGATTACAACAAAGCGTCTAAACTATCTGCGTAGGTTTGTTTAGGAGCAACTCCTACTTGTTTTCCTACTACTTCACCGTTATGAAAAACCAAAACAGTTGGTATATTACGAACACCGTATTTTGCAGCAAATTCCTGGTTAGCATCTACATCTACTTTACCTACTACAACTTTACCTGCGTATTCGTCGCTTAATTGGTCAATGATTGGACCAACCATTCTACAAGGACCGCACCATGCTGCCCAAAAATCTACCATTACCGGTTTATCTGACTTCAAAACTACTTCATCAAAAGTAGCATCTGTAATTGCTAATGCCATAATTTTTTGTCTTTTAAAATTATTGTCTGAATTGTTTCGTTTCAAACTAGACCACAAATTTAAAAATTAAATACAAATGAAACACCATAACCAAATTAGTTTTCATTATAAATGTATTGTCATTAATTATATTCATTCAAAAAACAAAAATTATAAGTTTTAACCTACTCAAGTCTGAATTGTATCTTTTAAAAAAACCTCCATATTTTACCTTATCTTTAAGGATTCAGAAAATTCTTCCCGATGAAAGCCGCTTTACTCCACATCAAAAACTTTTTTCAATCGCTTCATTTAAAAAAATATGCCAGACGTTTTTGCTTTTTCATATTAGGAATCATTGCTTTACTCCTTCTTGCTTGTGGCGGATTGTCTATTTATTTTAATCGGAATAAAGCCGAAATCATTACCAAGATCAACACTAAAATCAATGAAAACATCAACGGGAAATTTCATATTGAAGATTTTCATTATAAGTTTCTGACTGGTTTTCCCAACTTTACCCTGGCTTTAAAAGAAGTTGAAGTCAAAGACAATCAATGGGCCACGCACCAACACACTTTACTGAAAGCACAGGAAATAGAAGTACGCCTGAACGTTTGGAGTTTAATTCAAAACGAAATCAATATTCACAAAATCCTCATCAACGAAGCGGCTATCTATGTGTATAAAGCACCTAACGGTTATTCGAATGCCAATATTTTTAAGCCGAAAAAGAAAAAAGCACCGGAAGACCAATCAGATACCGAAACTACAATTGACCAGATTGAACTAAACGGAGTTCACTTTACTTTAAACAATTTGCTTGGGCATAAATTGTTTGATTTTGATGTCGATCGCTTACAATCGAAAGTAGAGCATGACGGCGACAACTGGCAAACCGATGTTTATCTAAACACCCAAATTAAAAGTCTTGCCTTTAATACGGTACACGGAAGTTTTGCAAAACAAAAAGAACTCAAAGGTACTTTTGCAGTAGCTTACTCCGCTCCAAAAGAAAGAATTGACGTGGTAACTAAGGACCTAAAAATTGGAACAGACGCTTTTGATATCATCGCTTTTTTTAATCTGGCTAAAGGAAATGCACTTTTCGGAATCAATATCAGCACAGCTATTTTGTGGCAAAATGCGTCGAATTTATTATCGGCAAACATCAGTTCTAAGCTTAACCGATTTAATCTGAAAAAAGAAATTGAGGTAAATTGCGACATCAAAGGCGACTTTAATGCCGAAGGTGATCCCAGAATTGTTGTTCAGGCGATTGCCAAAAACAACGAACTTTCTATACCAGACGGATTGATTAAAGACTGCCATTTTAAAGGCATTTTTACCAATAATTTTAAACCAGCGGCCGGTTATAACGATGCCAATTCGGCTATTATTTTAACGAAATTTACGGGGGAATACGAAAACATTCCGCTTACCATTCCGCAATTGTCGATCAATAATCTCGAGAAACCGCTGGCCACCGGAAATCTAAGTTCTGATTTCGACATTGAAAGACTCAACCAAATAAGCAACGACAAGTGGATTCAGTTTACAAGCGGTCATGCCAAAGCCAACCTGGCGTTTCAGTTTGACATTGTTGACCTGTACATTACCAAACCGCGTTTTATTGGTAAAGTAGATGTTGACAACGCCTCGTTTCATTATATTCCGAAGAATGTTCGTGCCGTAAAAACCAACATTCATCTTGACTTTACCGAGAAAGCTCTACTGATCAAACAAATTGCTTACAAACACAATAAGAATACGATTTTCATCGAAGGGGAAATTGACAATTTCCTGAACCTCTATTATAATGCTCCCGAAAAAATGATTGTCAACTGGAAAATCTATTGCCCGAATATCGATCTCAAACAATTTCTGGGCGTTCTGGCCAGTTCACAAAAAGTAAAAGGCCCGGCCAAGACTGCCAAAAGCCCCACGATTTCGAATCATCTGAGAAGTGTAATCGACAAATGCTCGGTGGTGATCGATATCAAAGCCGACAAAATCAATTACAACAAACTCGTTGCCACCAATACCACCGCCCGAATTCAGATGCTGGACTCGAAACTGGTCATCAAAAACGGTTCGCTGCAAACGTCCGGAGGCACTATTACTTTTGACAGTGAAGTGGTGCCCAACGGAAAAAACTATGCTTTCAGTTCGAATGCTCAAGTAAACAAGGTCGAAATTGCAAGCTTTCTGAAATCGTTTAACAACTTCGGGATTCAGTCATTTAGTCCCAACAACATCAAAGGAAAACTAACGAGTAAAGCCAGCGTAAACGGTTTTATCAATAGCCGTGGCGAATTGATTAGCAACTCGATGCGCGGAAAACTGGGGTTTAAAGTCAATCAGGGCGCTTTGGTTAACTTTGAGCCTATTGTGAAAATCGGCAAGTTTGCCTTTCCGTTTCGCGATGTCGAGAACATCACCTTTAGCGATTTGTCCGGTCAGCTCAATATGCGCGGAGAGCAGATCGACATTAACAATCTCACTATAAGTTCTAACGTGTTAAACATCGATGTCAACGGAATCTACTCTTTTGGCCAAGGCACCAATCTCGCCCTCACCATCCCCCTCCGAAACTCCAAAAACGACGCCAAACTCGCCACCCAAGCCGAACGCGACGCCGTCCGCGAACGTGGGATCGTCCTTCATCTACTTGCCGTTGACGATAACGGAAAAATGAAAATTAAATGGGGGAAGAGGGAGAAGTAATCTGTAAACCTTTATACAATTATAAAACGTCAATCAGGAAACGATTGGCGTTTTTTTATGGATAGAATTTAGTTAATATCAAGTTGAAAACTTTAAACGCTACGAGGCCAATTGTCCTCGGGTCAATTGTATGCACAAAACTATTTTTATACACTATGAATATCAAAGAAAAATTCGGACTTAAAGTCAAAGAACTCCGAGAACAAAAAGGCCACTCAATCGAGTATTTAGCCAATATTTCCAACGTTGACCGCAACTATATTTCAGACATCGAAAAAGGTCAACGCAATGTTTCCATAGAAATAATAGAAAAAATAATTACTGCTCTCGATACTGATTTTGGAGCTTTTTTTAATGATAATAATTTTAAGAAATGAAAATGAAAGAGCAAATTTCAATTGAAGAATTTGATGGGAAAAAATTCAAAATTAGAACTGTAGAAGAGAACGATAATAAAAAAGCCGTTGTAACACATTATCTGCATAATTATCATAATGGAGTAAAAAAACATTACGAAAAAGAAGCCGTAAAATATCTAAACGAAATTGTTGAATATAAAAATGAAGAAGAAAATCTAAATATGGTTTCTGATTCTGCATTACAACAATTACTGTTTGAAGTTGAGAATGTCCCTTTTCCGACTCCGGAAAATTATACTTTTCAATTTATCGATCTTTTTGCAGGAATCGGAGGATTTAGATTAGCTCTACAAAATTTAGGCGGAAAATGCGTCTTTACATCAGAATGGGATCTCAATGCAAAAAAGACTTACAGAGCAAATTTTGGAGAAATTCCATTTGGGGACATAACAAAAGAAAAAACTAAAAATTATATCCCTGAAAATTTCGATATTCTATGCGCAGGTTTTCCTTGTCAAGCATTCTCAATCGCTGGAAAAAGAGGTGGTTTTGAAGATACAAGAGGAACATTATTTTTTGATGTTGCTAAAATCATCAAAGACAAAAAACCAAAAGCAATTTTCTTAGAGAATGTAAAGGGCCTAAAAAGTCACGATAAAGGAAAAACTTTAGAAACAATTCTAAATGTTCTTAGAAATGATTTAGGATATTATGTTCCTGAACCCGAAATTATGAACGCAAAAGAATTTGGAGTTCCTCAAAACAGAGAGCGTATTTACATTGTTGGATTTAGAAAAAACTTAAATATTGATTCATTTCAGTACCCTGAACCTTTTGAAGAAAAAGTAACATTCAAAAGTGTAAAAGAGAAAAAAGTTGTTCCTACAAAATATTATTTATCAACTCAATATTTACAAACTCTAAAAGACCATAAAGAAAGACACGCCAATAAAGGAAACGGATTTGGATATTCAATTATTAAAGATGATGAAATTTCAAATTCAATCTTAGTTGGAGGAATGGGTCGTGAAAGAAATCTAGTGGTTGACAACAGAATAAAAGATTTTACTCCAACGACACATATAAAAGGAGAAGTAAATCGTGAAGGAATTAGAAAAATGACGCCTCGCGAATGGGCTAGATTACAAGGCTTTCCTGATAATTTCATAATTCCTGTTGCGGATGCTTCAGCTTACAAACAATTTGGAAATTCTGTTGCCGTCCCTGCCATTCAAGCTACAGCAGAAAAAATTATTGATTTGATAAAGGATAAATTATGATTAAAGGAAATCGTGGAGAATGGAGTGAACCATACGTCTTACTAAAATTATTAGTGGATGGAGAACTATACTTAGGAGATGAAAATTTCAACAAAATAAAAGGTGTATTTTACCCAATTATACAGGTTATACGTCATGAAAAAAATCGAAATGTAAATTTTAACATTGATGGAAATATTATAGTTATTTCTGATGGTCTTTTATTATTCAACATTCCCATTATTGATTTTATTAATAATACAAAGCTCTGTTTTGATAAAATAAAATCCTCTAAAAAAGGAAAAGGTTCATTCGAAATACCTCAGATAGAAAACTTTTTATCATCATTCTCAATAACTAGCCTTAAGGCAAAATCTAAATTGAAGAATGATATTACCATACAAATACAAGATTCAAAATCTTTAATCACACCGACCTTAGGCTTTAGTGTAAAATCTCAATTAGGGGGGCCTTCAACTCTTGTAAACGGGAGCGGAGCAACTAACTTTACATATTTGGTAGAAAATAAAATTCTTTCAGACAAGGAGATAGTAGAAATAAATAATAAAAAAGAATTTTCAGAAAAGATGAAACTTCTTACAAATTATGGAGCTACGCTTTCTTTTGAAAAAGTTGACAACCGTATATTTGCTTCAAATCTGCAAACAATAGATTATCATTTTGATAAAATTTTATCTGAGGTTCTATTACATTTTTATACTAATAGTATTGCTAAAGAAAATACAGTAGCTAAATTTATCGAAAAAGTTACTTTTACTAATTCGATTGGGTATGACTTAACCATAAATCCAAGCATGTATGAGATGATAATGAAAAAATTCTTAACTGATTATGCCTTAGGAATGAGAGCCGCGGAAGTTTGGAAAAGAAATTATCAAGCAACTGGCGGTTATTTAATCGTAAAAGATGACGGAGAACTAATCTGTTACCATTTTTATTTCGCCAAAAATTTTGAAGACTATTTATACAACAATACAAAACTCGATACTGCTTCATCACGAAATAATTTTGGACAGATATATGAGGAAGGAGGCCAGCAAAAAATAAAACTAAATTTACAAATACGATTTATTAAATAATTCTTATTCATAAAAAATACATAGTTACTAAACATGGATCGTATAACACCACAACAACGTTCCAGGAACATGCAGGCCGTTCGCAGTACTAATACCAAAGAAGAAGTTCGTTTAGCAAAAACATTATGGCATCTGGGTTACAGATATCGAAAAAACAACAAAACAGTTTTCGGCAAACCCGATTTTACTTTTAAAAAACTAAAAATTGCCATTTTTGTAGATTCAGAGTTCTTTCATGGAAAAGATTGGGAAACGCGAAAAAAACCACAAACCAATCCTGAATTCTGGATCAAAAAAATCGAACGAAATATGCAACGAGATATTGAAGTTAATACGCACTTAAAATCTCAAAACTGGAAGGTTTTACGTTTCTGGAGTAATGATATCAAAAAGAATTTAGACGCTTGCATTTTTGAAATTCAAAAGGCAATTGCAGAAAGACCGGTTTGATAATTGATACGGGACTTCGACTTCGCTCAGTCTAACAACATTGTGTGATTTCTCATTCTTCGAAACAACAAATTAAGCGGAACAAAAGGAACGGAAATAAAAAAAGCCACTTTCACAGTGGCTTTTCTCTTTTAAATTATTCAACATCCAGATACGGATTTAAGATTTCGGCTAATTGATTGAGCCAGTAAAAACCATTTTGGAGGTTTGTTTTCTCGGATTGTAGGGATTCGTGTTCCTGCATTACGCTTAAGGCAAGCGCATAGTTTACCTGACGAATGGTTTTTGCCATCGTTGAAGGATCAATCGAATTGCTGAAAAAATCAGTTAACCTTAATTCGGTTTCTTTGGAAAGGGTGTTTGTACTCATAATCTTTGTGTTTAGGAAATATAAAACCCGAATGGGTTAGGTGTCCTACGCCACAAAGAGCGTTGCAGTTGTTTCCAATACCGCCACCGTACCACGCGGGCAAAAGTTTTTCTGAGTTCATGATCTTTGTGTTTAGGACTGCGAAGATATAAAAAGCAAAAAAGTTATGGAGGGTTTTCTTAGTTTTTAACTTAATGGCTGGGGCTTCGACTTCGCTCAGCCTGACACTGGGTGTGACACTCTACATGTCGCTCAGCCTGACATTTCTAAATTTAATAGCCACAGATTGCACAGATTTTTGTAATCATTTTAATCTTATAATCTGTGGCATTTTTTCTAAATTGAGAGTGAGGGCTTCGACTTCGCTCAGCCTGACGCTTGGTGTGACACTCTGCATGCTGCTCAGCTTGACGCTCAACTTGATATTCGGTATTACAAACTAGGCGGAGTTTCTGGTGTGATTCCTCGTGCCTCGGAATGACAAACTGAGCGTAAAAAAAGCATAATTTATTTCTTAATGTTTTATTAACCTACTTGTGTTTTTGTCTAAAAAAAGATAGCTTTGAGAGACAATCATTAAATACAAACCAATTATGAAAATTCAGATCAATACCGACAAGAACATCGAAGGACACGAAAGATTAGAAGCTTATTTCTCTGGTGAATTAGAAAAAGGCCTGAAGCGTTTTGAAGATAAAATTACCCGCGTTGAAGTTCATTTTGGAGACGAAAACGGGGAGAAATTTAGCCTGCACGACAAAAAATGTGTGATTGAAGTTCGTACTGCAAAATTACAACCAGTAACCGTTACAGACCATGCCGATACGCTTGAAAAAGCTTTTATTGGTGCATTGGCGAAGGCAAAAAAATCTTTAACGACTACTTTCGAAAAAATGAAAGCGTATTAATTTATATCCCATCCATAAAAAGGACCTTATCTCTAATCCGGATAAGGTCCTTTTTTATTTTAACAAAGTCGTCATTTCTTCCCAATGCAGTATTTTTACTTTCTGATCTAATTGCTCTGCACTTTTTACCATTGCTTTGGCGATATCTTCGGCCTCTATTCCTCTATATTTATTTAGCCCTCCCACAAACAACGGATTGATCAATTTGAATATTCCAATGAATACTTTTTCCATAGGTCGGCTTTCTTTTCGGTCTCCCAAAATCATCGAAGGACGAAAGATATAAGTATGCTCTAAATTCAGACTGATAATACCCTGCTCGGTTTCTCCTTTTAATTTGGTATAAAATATCGACGATTTCGCATTTGCACCAAGAGCCGAAACCAGAAAAACTGCTTTTGCTCCGTTTTCTTTCGCCACTTTTGCTGCCAGAATTGGGTAATCGTGATCGATTTGATAATATAACTTTTTGTCCGGTGTTTTCTTCTGTGTGGTACCA
Organism: Flavobacterium tructae; assembly: GCF_002217475.1. Classification (GTDB taxonomy): domain Bacteria; phylum Bacteroidota; class Bacteroidia; order Flavobacteriales; family Flavobacteriaceae; genus Flavobacterium; species Flavobacterium tructae. The sequence goes on along the minus strand of NZ_MUHH01000017.1, from coordinate 332,243 downwards.
AGAGCTATAAAGACTTCATCAACCTGAATGCCTTTTATTACTTTGGATAAGGAGTTAAAATCACCTATCAGCATTTTTAGTTTGGGATGCTGGATGTTTAAACCTCTCCTTACTACAATTATTACTTGCTCATAAGTAGCGTTGTTCAACAAATTTTCGAGAATAAAGGAACCTACTAGTCCGCTTGCTCCGTACACAATTGCTTTTTTCATAAGTAAGGCGATTTGTTTCCTCGAAGTTACTTTTTTTGCCACAGATTTCACAGATTAGAATGATTACTTTTTTTGTTTCTCGCAGATTAGGCAGATTTTTTCTGTGCCTTTTTTTTGAACACATAGAGACATCGAATTTATTTCTTTAGAAAAAGTGAAAAAAAATCGCCACGAATTCACGAATTATTATAACCCAATAATTCGTGAATTCGTGGCGAAAAACAACTCTATTCTCCCGTAGATTGAGCAGATTGCTTCACCTGCTCATTATCGTTTGAGCAAGCAGATTATTCCTGAATCTTTTTAATCTTTGAAATCTGTGGCAAAAAACAACACTACAACTTCTAATCTATGTTTCAATGTGTTTAAATAAAAATACGATTAACATAATAATAACGCTTTTTGGAATTGTAAGAAGTAATTTTGCAATCCCAAAAATGAAGCTTTGAAACAAACGCATAACTGGGATTATTTACTATAAATTATTAAAAATTACCCTCATGAAAAAGCAACTACTTGTATTATTAATAGCCGTTTTTATAGGTCTTGGTTCAAATGCACAAGTAAAATCAGCTGAAACAAATGTGCTGGTTTTGATCTATTCTCAAAACGGCGGAACTTATAAAATGGCCAAGTCTATTGCTGAAGGAATTCGGGAATATCCCAATGCAAAAGCAATTATAAAACGTGTTCCTTCGATCAATTCAAAAGAAAAATTGAATGCTGATGTAGAAAAATTACCCATTGCAACTATCGAAGAATTGGCCAATTATGACGGAATCGCATTTGGAAGTCCTGTTCATTTTGCCAATATTAGTGCCGATATGAGTTCCTTCTTCAGCCAGAGTATTCCGCTTTGGACTTCAAGAGCTTTAGAAGGAAAACCAGCCACTGTATTTATGTCGGCAGGATCTGGAGCAGGAAAAGAAGCTGCGATTTTATCGTTCTGGAATATCCTTGCGTCTCACGGAATGGTGATCGTGCCTACCGGGATTATGGGAACGGCCACTTTAGACAAAACAGTTCCACAAGGAAATACTCCGTTTGGAGCTACTTCATTGGCAGGATCTGTTGGAACACGTCCGTCACAAAGCGAATTGAATTTGGCTAAAGAACAAGGAAAAGCGTTGGCAAGAGTGGCATCGGGATTGAAAAATACTGAAACGATTAAAGCCGTAAAAACAACTGCCATTGAAGCTAAAAGCGATATCAACAAAACCTTAAAAGACAATAATATTGTTCTTCCTGAAGCTCCTAAACCGGTTGGAAATTATGTTCCGTTTACGATTTCAGATCATAAAGTGTACATTAATCAGGTGGCTTTAAAAGATGGTAAGATTCTGAACCCGGGTAAAGTTGGAGCGACAGTTACCGAAGATCAGGCAAAAGAAGCTACCTACCAAACGATGCTAAATGTAATTGCGGTTTTGAAAGAGGCTTGCGGTGGCGATTTGAACAAAGTAAAACAATGTGTACAGTTGACCGGATATTTTAATACAACACCGGAATATACACAACATGCAGCACTTATGAATTCGGCTTCAAATTTAACGGCTTTGGTTTTTGGAGAAAAAGGAAAACATGCCAGAGCAACTATTGGAGCGGCTTCGTTACCAATAAATTCGGCTGTAGAAATTCAGGCGATTTTTGAAATTGAATAAAACAATCTTTTATACATTGTCACCCTTCGACTACACTCAGGACGACAAAATTAGAGTAAAAACTGAGACTGAAACTGAAAACCGTCTCGCGTGAGGGATAGAGCTAAGCTACCGAAGTAGCAGCGAAAGCCCGACAGCAATATAAAAAGGGGCGACTAAGCGATTGCAATAGTCAGCCCCTTTTTATATTGGTGGCACGCCCAAATTATTATTTATACAATTCTTAGCTTCCTTATGATTTCGGTAATGGTGCACCCACTGCAATATCGCAGCGATGCCCCGGTTTTCCATGTGCGGGATTTTTTCCATCGGCTACAGTTGCTGTTTCTGTACTTAACAAAGCCGGAACAGCATTGTCTGTCGCCGGAGGTGTTACAGTAAAGGTTTGCGAAGTAGTTCCGCTTTGTGCTGTATTGGCAGCAACAGGCTGTTTGGCAGCAGCCGGAGAATTTAAAGGAGCTCCCACCGGAATATCGCAGCGGTGTCCGGGTTGTCCGTGGGCAGGGTTCATGCCTTTAGCCACTTTTGTTGGCGTAACAGTTGTTGTAGTCACTACATTTTGCTGACCTGGTTTTACCTGAACGGTTTGTGCAGGCTGTGTCGTTGTGGTTTGTCCTTGTGTAGGAGCCGAATTTAAAGGCGCCCCAACAGCAATATCGCAACGATGTCCGGGTTGTCCGTGTGCAGGATTCATTCCGCCATTCGCACTCAAAACTGTATTTGGATTTGCGGCAGTAGGAGCCTGAACAACAGGGGCTGCTTTTGTCGTATCTTTTGCCAATCCCAGTTTTACCAATTCAGAATTTGGTGTGTTTTCCTGAGGTTCTAATTCCTTTTTGCAGGAAGTTAAAAAGATAGAGGAAAGTACTAATGAGGTAATGAGTATTTTTGGATTCATGATGTATCGATTTTAAAGCTATCAAATATACTAAATCCTATTATACCATATAAGTGATGTAAGATAATTTAAGTTTTACTTGGCTATTTAGGCTCGCAATCACAAAGAGTTATCATTTCACGCAGATTTAAAAAAGATTTAAGCAGATATACGCAAATCCAATCTGCTTAAATCTGCCGAATCTGCGTGAAACAAAAATCCGATTAATCCTTTTTTAAGTTTTCTCTTTAAATAAAAAACTTTGCGACTCTGCGTCTTTGGGAGATTACACTATATTTTTTGCTAACTTTAAATCCAAAACAAACCACTTATGAAAAAACCAATCTTACTTTTATTATTTGTTACCTTTTTTGCAAACGCACAGACTTCTGAAAAAGACAAAGTCAACCAAACTATTGATGCCTGGCACAAAGCAGCCGGTGAAGTAAAATTTGATGCTTATTTTGATTTAATGGCCGAAGATGCTATTTTCATCGGAACTGATGCCACCGAAAACTGGATCAAAAAAGATTTTAAAGTTTGGGCCAAACCCTATTTTGACAAAGGAACGGCCTGGAATTTCACAGCTTTAGAACGTCATATCTTTTTCGACAAAACCGGAAAAATTGCCTGGTTTGACGAACTGTTAAATACTCAGATGAAGATTTGCCGCGGATCGGGGGTTTTGGTTAAAGTAGGGAAAGAATGGAAAATTCAACATTATGTGTTATCTATGACGGTTCCTAATGAGGAAGTAAATGCAGCGATCAAAATTAAGGCTCCTATCGAAGACGTTTTGATTGCAAAGCTTCAAAAAAAATAAACATTTTTGGACTTTCTTTTTACAATCCTAACTTTTTACGCCCTTTACAGTACACTTTGCCAATTTTATTATAATACAATTGGCAATTTTGTCTCTTTTTTAGAAGTGCAAAATAAAATACCCTCAAAAAAACAGGGTGTATTTTATAAAATCCACTAAAATAAAAACAACACCTCTGTTTTTACACCCCTAAAAACCATAATATTCATTTTTTCATAACTTTAACCCTAAAAAAATAGGGACACATAAAGTATTTGAAAAATGAAAATAGAAAAACGCTGGATCATTTCCTTTATTATCATCAGTATTGTTTGCGTTACTGGTGCTTTTTGGCCAACTATAACCGAAAATAGTTACGTATTATCTGAATTTGGCACAACCGATCATATCGTTCCTGCCGATGTCGCCTGGATGTTAACGTCCTGCTGTCTGGTTTTAATTATGACTCCGGGACTGTCTTTTTTTTACGGCGGAATGGTTGGCAAGAAAAATGTAATTTCGACCATGTTGCAGAGCTTTATCTGTTTGGGAGTTGTCACGCTTTTATGGGTTGTAGTGGCCTTTAGTCTGGCTTTTGGCGATCCTGTAGGGCTAAATTTAGGAGGTCACTTTTATAGTTTCTTTGGTGATCCAACCACTTTTGCTTTTATGGATTATGTGGGAGTTCTGCCTCATAAACAATTGGCCAGCACGATTCCGTTTATGCTTTTTGCATTGTTTCAAATGAAATTTGCGATTATTGCTCCGGCTATTATCACTGGTTCTTTTGCAGAGCGTGTTCGTTTTATATCGTATTTACTTTTTATCAGTTTGTTTACTCTTTTTATTTATGCACCATTGTGCCATTCTGTTTGGTATCCAACAGGCATTTTAGGCAGTTATTTTGGTGTTAAAGATTTCGCCGGAGGAACCGTTGTACACATGAGTTCAGGATTTGCGGCTTTGGCGGGAGTACTGGTTTTGGGAAAAAGAAAAAACAATCAGCACATTCCAACCAATATTCCGTTTGTACTATTAGGAACCGGAATGCTATGGTTTGGATGGTTTGGCTTCAATGCCGGTTCGGCTCTTGCAGCCAATGGAACTGCCGCAATGGCTTTTGCGACAACTACAACCTCATCCGCGGCAGCTATGTTAACCTGGGTATTCTTTGACCGAATGAACGGCCGAAAAGTTTCGGCTCTTGGCGCTTGTATTGGAGCTGTGGTAGGCCTGGTTGCCATTACACCGGCTGCAGGCTATGTTTCAGTTCCTGAAAGTATGTTTTTTGGATTTATAACCGCTTTGGTTTCTAATTCGGTTGTAAATTGTCGCTTATCAAAAAAATTCGATGATACTCTTGACGTTTTTGCCTGTCACGGGGTAGGCGGAATTATGGGAATGATTCTAACTGCTATTTTTGCTCATGGTGAAGATGCTAGTTTGTTACACGGAGGCTGGAATGTATTTGCACATCACATGATGGCATTGATATTGGTTTCTATTTTTACTTTTTTCGGAGCGTACTTTTTATTTAAGGTAACCAATTTCATTATTCCGTTGCGTGTTTCTGAGGAGAACGAACATATCGGATTGGATTTATCCCAACACGATGAAACACTTGACCCTAAATTAAAAGCTATTACTGAAGTCCATTACGGTTAATTCTTTTGCCACAGATTTTATGGATTAAAATGATTTTTCAATCTGTGCTAATCCATAAAATCTGCGGCTAAAAAAAGGTTGCCACGAATTCCACTAATTTACACTAATTTTTTCCGACCAAACCGCTTAAATTAATTCGTGAATTCGTGGCGAAAAAAAATATCCTTGATGAAAATTCGTAGCGGAAAACTTTTAAAGCTAATTGTGCTATTTTCATTCGTTTATATTCCTTAATTTTGCTGAAAATTTTTGTAAAAGTGGGAAGTAAAAATAAACTAAAAAGATTCAGAGAAAACGAAACATTTCAAAACGTTTTTCAACCAACCAGAGAAGAAGTTGTAGGCGATTTAATGCCTTTGAAAGGAAAATGGAATTCTGATTTCTTTAAAAATGATAATCCATTAGTTTTAGAATTGGGATGTGGAAAAGGAGAATATTCTGTGGGATTAGCAGAAAGATATCCGAACAAAAATTTTATCGGAATTGATATTAAAGGAGCCCGTTTCTGGAGAGGTGCCAAAACCGCTGTTGAAAACGGATTACACAACGTTGCATTTGTTCGAACTCAAATCGAACTGATCAATCATATTTTTGCCGACAATGAAGTGGATGAAATCTGGATTACTTTTCCGGATCCGCAAATCAAATACAAGAGAACCAAACACCGTATGACCAATTCGGAGTTCTTGAAATTATACAAAAGAATCCTTAAAAAAGACGGTGTCGTAAACTTAAAAACCGACAGTGAATTCATGCACGGTTACACGCTGGGATTACTTCACGGTGAAGGTCACGAGGTTTTATACGCCAATCATAATGTATATAAAAATGAAGGAAGCCCTGAAGAAGTTACGGCATTCCAGACTTTTTATGAAAAACAATATTTAGAGATTAACAAGGCAATTACGTATATTCGTTTTAAAATTAAAGACTAATTTAATTTTAAAAACTTTTTCATAACCCATCAATCAACTGAATGGCATTACTTACCCCATTACTTTCAGGTTTTCTTGCCGCTTTCATTGGGATTATTCCACCAGGTTTAATCAACATGACGGCAGCCAAAGTAAATTTGAAAGAGGGGAAAAAAAATGCTTTATGGTTTGTTGCCGGAGCTGTCTTAGTGATCTTTTTTCAGGTTTCCTTAGCCGTTTTTTTTGCACGGGTCATCGACAATCGTCCGGATGTAGTGACATTGTTACGCGAAGTAGGATTTGTTATTTTCTCTGTTTTAACCGTTTATTTTTTGTTTATAGCCAAAGAACCGAAAGCCAAAAAATCGAAAATAAAAAAAACCAGTAAAAAAAGTCGTTTCTTTCTGGGAATGCTGCTTTCCGGACTTAACTTCTTCCCTATTCCGTATTATGTGGTTGTAAGTGTTACTTTGGCCTCTTACCACCTTTTTGCATTTGAAAACAACATTATTTTTACTTTTGTATTCGGATCTGTTTTAGGCTCATTTGCCGCTTTATACAGCTACATTGGTTTCTTCGGAAGAATTGAGAAGAAAACAGACTATCTGATGAAAAACATGAATACCATTATTGGAAGCATCACAGGATTAATTGCCGTACTCACGCTTTTTAATATTTTGACTTACTATTTCAGCTAATACAATAACAGCCACAGATTACCCGGATTAAAATGATTACTTTTATCATGATGAAAATACTATAATTTTCAGGCAGATTTACGAGTAAAGTGAACAAAAAAATCCCTTTAATCATTTTCATCTGTGGCAAAAACTAATCTATGGCAGAAGATAATTTTTTTGAAAGAGTTTATACAATCGCAAGACAAATTCCGTACGGAAAAGTAACTTCTTATGGCGCAATTGCCAAAGCTTTAGGAACAGCCCGCTCTGCCCGAATGGTAGGCTGGGCCATGAACGCCTGTCACAACATGGATGATGTCCCCGCGCATCGTGTGGTAAACAGAAAAGGGCTTCTCACCGGAAAACACCATTTTGACGGAACCAATTTAATGCAACAGTTACTCGAAAGCGAAGGCATTAATATTGTAGACAATCAAATTATAGATTTTGAAAAACATTTTTGGCAACCTGAAATCAAACTTTAAAGTTTTTTATTTAACCGCAAGGTACGCGAGGAAGGCGCAAGGGTCGCATAATTTAAAATAACCTTACACTTTTCTCTTTATCCTGTCTTTTAAAGTTCGACAGTAGTTTTATTTCGATTGTTATTTTACTTTTTGACGCTTTAATCAAATCAGGCAAATTACAAAACTGGTTTTGTCCTCATCGGTTTGGTAACTCAAATACCCTCCGTGCGCTTCAATGATATTTTTAGAAAGTGTTAGTCCAATTCCGGCACCATCTTTTCTGGTGGTGAAAAACGGCAGAAAAACTTTATCTCTGATCTCGGTATCAATTCCTTTTCCGTTATCCGAAATGATAATAAAAAAGCGATTGTTTTCAGTATAGGATGACAAGAACATCTTCTTTTCGCTCTTTTCTTTCAAAGCATAAATACTATTGGTAATCAGATTGATAATTACCTGTTCTATCTGACTTTTATCAATTAAAATCGATCTTGAACTATTAATTTCGTTTACCAGTTCGATATTTTCCGTCTTTAAAATTGGACTCATTACCCGAAGACAGTCTTCAAAAAGAACTTTTATAGGAGTCATTTTTTTAGTCGGAGTCGGCAGCATGGCTAGTTTTCGATAATTTTCTACAAAAACCTGCAAATGATCGCTTCGATTGATAATGGTCGAAATACTACTTTTAATATCTTCAAAATCATCCTCTTCTAATTCGTCCTGATCAACTATTTGCAGTAAATTTTGCGAAAGTGCACGGATTGGCGTTAGCGAATTCATTAACTCGTGCGAAATAATTTTCATCAGATTGATCCAGGCTTCCTTTTCTTTTTTCTCGATAACACGCTGAATGCTGTCCAGCAGAATAATAAAATATTCTTTGTCATACATTTTCGTATGCGAAGTCTGAAGCACAAAAGTCTGTAAGTCCTGATCTTCGATCTTGATCGAAATAGCCGTTTTCAATTCTGTAAAATTGGTCTTTTCGATTTCCTCACAAAGAGACGGCAAATAGTTTTTAAGATACTTCCACTGGCTTACTTTTGGTACTTTGAATAAGTTTGAAAAGCAATCGTTCATTAAAAAGAGATTCCAGTCCTCACCTTCTTTCTCCAGAATTAAAGTAGCGGTGTCGATATTATTTAAAATGGACTGATAGATACGCTCTTTTGACGTCTGTTCCTGTCGTTGAACCTTTAATTTATCATAAAGCAAAAACAAGTTTCTGAAATTCTCCTTTTTGCTTTCTTCCGGAAAATTATTCGAAAAATCATCCTGCAGGATCGACAAAAGCATTTTATCGTAAAACAAAATTTGCCCTTTAACAAAAAAATACATTTCAGACAACAATAGAAAAACGACAAAACCAACCAGAATCGCATTGTAATACAGTTCTTTGTAAATCAAAAAGACACAAAAGAAAAAGGGAATCATCACCAACAGAATCCTTGCAAACAAAGCATTATAAAATTTCCAATTCTTCATTGTTTTATTTTTTATTCCGACAGATTCAAAAGTTTAATATTCAACAAGAATCTTTCAAAGTCGTTCGAAACTATTTTTTAAGTTTAGATGTTTCTCAGATCGTATTTTTCAATTCTTCTGTACAAAGCCGCTCTTGAAAGCCCAAGTTCTTCGGCTGTTTTGCTGATATTTCCATTATTCTTAAACAATGTTTTCTCGATGGCGCTTTTTTCCATTTCAGACAGTGGATTTTCGTCATTTTCCTGAAGTTCTTCGAAATCCAAAATATCCAGATTGGTTACCGAAATAGTATGATTATCGGCCAAAATTAAGGCACGCTCAATCTTATTCTCTAATTCCCTAATATTTCCTTTCCACGGATACTTTTCTAAATAGGGTCCGACATTATCATCAAAACACCAATTTTCCTGATTGTATTTTTCAGCAATTTTATCCAAAATAAAATTAGCCATCGGGATAATATCGTCTTTTCGCTCACGCAAAGAAGGTAAATGAATCTCCATGGTGTTGATTCGGTACAGTAAATCTTCCCTAAAAGTTTTATTTTTTACTTCTGCTTTTATATCAGCATTGGTAGCCGCAATGATCCTTACATTCAGCGGTCTTGCTTTGCTTTCGCCCAAACGGGTTACGGTTTTGGTTTGCAAAACATGTAACAGTTTGGATTGCAGATGTAACGGAATATTCCCTATCTCATCGAGAAAAATTGTACCGCCCGAAGCGGCTTCAAATCTTCCCGCAGTATCTGTTTTAGCATCTGTAAAAGCCCCCTTGGCATATCCAAAAAGTTCACTTTCAAACAAGTTATCACTCAGTGACCCCAGATCGACATGTACAAAAGGCTGCTCTTTTCGTTCTGAATTCAAATGGATGAACTCGGCAAAAACATACTTTCCTGTTCCATTTTCACCTAAGATTAAAACATTAGCAGCTGTTTTGGCAACTCTCTCGGCAATACCGTATGCCTGCTTAATTTTAGGAGAAGTTCCTGTAAAATAACTTTTGGTTGATTTTTCTACTACTTCTTTTTTACTATTCTTTCGGCTCTCTACTACAGCCTTATCAATGATTTCCAGCAGCTTTTCATTGTTCCAGGGTTTCAAAACATAATCAAAAGCCCCAATTTTAATTCCTTCAACCGCAGTGTCAATTTTACCAAAAGCAGTCATTAAAATCACAACAGTCTTTGGCGAAAGTGTTTTAATTTCCTTCAGCCAATGGATTCCTTCGCGCCCATCTTCAAAACCAATTCGATAATTCATGTCCAACAAAACCACATTTATTTCATTCTCGTTTAAAATGGAGATGATTTTTTTGGGACTGTTGGTCGTAAAAATGGTTTCAAAATGTTTTTTGAGAATCATTTTTGCCGAAAAAAGAATTTCTTCCTGATCGTCGACGATTAAAATATGGGCTTGTTTCTTTCGCATGCTGTCTTTTTTTGTCCGATTCTGAACGGTCAACTGTTCATTTCCGAACACTTCTTTTTTAGGTGGTTTTTAAAGCTTCTTTAAAATCAATACTTTACAGATTATACTTTTTATGGCACAGTATTTACCTATTGGTAATCAGTAAATTATTAAAGAAATGGACAAGATAATTCCTCGTAAAAATAGAAAATTTAGATATCTCACAATAGCAATTGGAGTTTTTTTAGTTTTGGCAACAATTGTATTTTTCTCGTTTAACACCAAAAGAAGTTTAAATGTAAAAGCCGATGAACTTAGCGTTCAAAAAGTAGAAAAAGCTTTCTTTGAAGATTTTGTTGTTTTTCAGGCCAAAGTAGAACCTCTTAACGTAATGCTCGTAAATGTTACCGAAGGCGGATCTGTTAAAGAGATTTTTGTTGAAAACGGCGCAATGGTTACCAAAGATCAGCCCTTAGCACGTTTGTTCAATCCGAACACAGAACTGAATTACCTGACTCAGGAAACCGCTATTATCGAGCAAATCAATAATTTAAACACCGGAAAACTGAACATCAGAAATCAGGAGCTGAACTTAACCAAGGATCTGGTTTTAATCGAACACGATTACAATGACGCCAAAAGGTTGTATGACGTGAACGCGAAATTATTTGAAAAAGATGTGATTTCGAGAAATGACTGGAATAATTTTAAAGAAAGCCTTCGTTTTCAGGACGAGCGTAAAAGAACGATCCAACAAAGTATTCAAAAAGAAAAACAAACCAATCAGGTTCAAATTTCTCAAATCAACCGTTCAATTCAGACTATGGAGAAAAGTCTGGATATTTTAAGAAACAATAAAAAGAACTTCTTAATTACAGCACCGGAATCGGGGAGATTAACTTCTTTTCAACCTGTTTTGGGAAAAACGTTTCAGGCAGGTGAAAGTATCGGAAAAATAGATTCTAAGCAAGGTTACAAATTAGCAGCCGATGTAGATGAATTTTATTTGGAAAAAGTACGCGAAGGATTGAAAGGTCAGGTAGAATTTCAAGGGAAAAACCTGGAAGTTATAGTTACAAAAGTAATTCCGGAGGTAAAAAGCGGACACTTTAGAGTGGAACTGGCTTTTATATCCAAAGAAAATATCACTTTACAAGACGGTCTTAGTTTTGGTGTAAAACTGATTCTGTCCGAAAAAAACAAAACACTTGTGGTTTCAAAAGGAAGTTTCAATCAGGAGTCTGCAGGAAAATGGATTTTTGTAGTAAAAGGAAATAAAGCAGAAAGAAGAAATATAAAACTAGGCAGAGAAAACCCATCGTATTATGAAGTTCTCGAAGGCTTAAAAGAAGGAGAATCGGTTATTACTTCATCGTATACCGATTATAAAGACATTGAAGAATTATCGATTAGTTCTCAGTAGTAGTTTCCAGTCGCGGTTTTCAGTCACAGTAAACGGTCACAGTATACAGTCGCAGTTTACATTTTACATCTTACAATTCACAATTCACAAAGTTTCAATCATCAATCATCAATCATCAATCAAAAAATAGAATTAACAACCACTAAAATTTCAAAACTTATGATAACAATTCAAAACCTAACCAAAGTTTTCAGAACGGAAGAAGTAGAAACAGCAGCTTTAAGCGGGATTTCTTTAGAGATTAAAAAAGGTGATTTTTTAACCATTATGGGACCTTCAGGCTGTGGAAAATCAACTTTACTTAATATCATAGGTCTTCTGGACAGCGCTTCAGGCGGGAGTTACAAGTTATTAGATCAGGAAATGATTGGTTTAAAAGAGAAAGGAAGAGCAAATGTCCGAAAAGAAAACATTGGCTTTATTTTCCAAAATTTTAACCTGATCGACGAACTTTCGGTTTACGACAATATCGAATTGCCTTTGATCTACAACAATGTAAAAGCAACTGAGAGAAAACAAAAAATCGAAGCTATTGCCGAGAAACTGAATATCTCTCACCGCCTTAAACATTTCCCACAGCAACTTTCAGGGGGACAACAGCAAAGAGTTGCCGTTGCAAGAGCTTTGGTAAACGATCCTAAAATTATTCTGGCCGATGAGCCAACCGGAAATTTAGATAGTAAAAACGGTAATGAGGTAATGGAACTCTTAACCGATTTACACGCTAAAGGAGCTACCATTTTAATGGTTACCCACTCTGATTATGATGCTTCGTTTTCGCAAAGAACGATCCATATGAAAGATGGTGTGGTATTCTCTGAAAAATTCAATCAACGAAATGTTGATGTTTTTATGGACGCTAAATAAAAGTAAAATGATCAAATTCATCGTAAGTGCAATCATAATCCTGATGGGGTTTGTTTGCAAAATACTATCCGGCCTATAATGCCTTACAGATTATAAAACCTGTAAAACTATTTCAAAACCAACTGTAACAACTATAAAAAAATAAAACATGATTTTTAACTGGTTTAAGATATTTATATATCATTTGAAACAAAACAAACTGTTTTCGTTTTTAAATATCCTGGGATTAAGTATTGGAATCTCTGGAGTAATTTTCGCCATTTTATACTGGAATAACGAAAATGCCTATGATCAATGGAATCCTGAAAAAGATAACGTTTATCAGGTTTTGAATAAAATTGGAGCAACAGGAGATACCTGGGCCTCCAGCAGTATTCCTTTCGGAAGAACTTGTAAAGCAACAATTCCCGAAATAGAATCGATCTGTTTTTTTAATTCCTGGTACAGCAATGATATGATTAAATATCAGGGGCAAAAATTCTTTCATAAAAAGATTGCAGTTTCCGACAATGGTTTTTTTGATATGTTTCCGCTGCCTATCGTAAAAGGAGCCAAAACCAATATCCTGAAAGAAAAAAACAGTGTGGCATTATCAGAAGAAACTGCAAAATTACTTTTTAAGAACGAAGACCCAATTGGCAAATCAATTACCTATAATTACAAAGATTACACGGTAAAATCGGTTTATAAAATTATAGCGCCTTCAGCTTTTGAACCCAATTACGTTTTTAGCGGAGTTGCTCGTGATGGCGACGAGCAAAGTTGGGGTAACTTTAATTATGGCTTAATGATTAAAGTTAAAAAAGGAACTGATATTGCAACTGTTTTAAAGAAAATACAAAATGTAGATTACGTTAACCGAACTTTGAAAGATGCCAAAGCCAACGGACAGACTCCGGAACAATATGTAAAAGAAAATGGACAGACAACTGTAATATTAGATAAATTAAGCGATACCCGTTTGCACGGTACAAAATCATCGCAAGGGGCAAATCTTCCGGAAGGAAAAGGAAATCTGCAATTGCTTTACATTATGGTCGGTCTCTCTATTTTGATTCTGGCGCTTTCTTTGGTCAACTATATCAATTTAGCGACCGCTTCAGCAATAAAACGCGCTAAAGAAGTGGGCGTTCGTAAAATTGTGGGAGCCACTAAAAAGCAGATCGTCCTTCAGTTTATTTTCGAAACCGCGATAATAGTAGTTTTAGCCATTATTTTTGCTCTGGCAATTGTAGAACTTTCTCTGCCGTACTACAATACTTTTTTGAAAAAATCTCTGACTATGAATGGTAGTGAATTTTACCTGCAGCTCCTTTTTATATTTGGATTAGTAATCGTTCTTGCAGGTGTTTTTCCTGCCGTTTACATCTCAAATTTTGAAACGCTTAAGGTTTTAAAAGGAAACTTCTCCAGAAGTAAAAGCGGCATCTGGATTCGAAATTCGATGCTTATTTTCCAGTTTGGTATTGCTGCTTTTTTTATTATTGGTGCTTTAATCGTGAATTCACAGGTAAGCTATATGATGAACAAAGATCTTGGTTTTAGCGGAGATCAGGTTATCAAAATTCCTTTTAATTATCAGGAATATGACAAGAAATTCCTTAAATATCAAACCACAAAACAAGAACTTTTAAAAATGCCTGGAGTTACAGATGTATCCACCTTTGCCGGTACTTTTGGAAACAGCACCAACTCCAGTTCAGGATTTACACACAATAGTATTTTTGTACAATCCCGAAATGTCGAAATGGATTTTGGCTTTCTGGATATGATGAAAATCAAAATTGTTCAGGGACGCGATTTATCTCCGAAATTTGCTTCGGATACCATTGACAATTGGCTGGTCAACGAAACTCTTGTTAAAACATTAGGCCTTAAAAAACCCCTTAATACTGTAGTAACATCAGGCTGGGGAAATGAAAAAGGCAACATGAAATTTAAAATTGTGGGGGTTGTAAAAGACTTTCATATCACAGGTTTACAGGACAAAGTACCTCCAATGGTTTTTATCAATCTTAGAACTCTAAAGTGGAATAATTTTGACAATATCTATGTAAAAGTTTCTCCAGATAATCTGGCCGGAACCTTAGCAAAACTAGACAAATACTGGACGAAAAGCATCAATCAGGATTATCCTTTTGAATATGAATTTGTCAATAAAGGTTTTGCCAGAACGTATCAGGAACAGGTAAAACAGAAGAATTTGTTTTTCATTCTAAATCTTGTGGTCATCATCATCGCTATTTTTGGATTGTTTGCTTTGGCCTCTTTTTCAATGGAGCGAAGACTAAAAGAAATTGCCATTAGAAAAACATTGGGCGCTGAAACTGACGCTTTATTAAAAGAATTATCCAAGCAGTATGTTGGTTTCTGTTTACTTGGATTTGTGATTGGTATTATTCCGGCATACCTTTTGCTACAAAAATGGCTGGAAAACTTTGCCTTCCGAATTGGAGTCTCGGTAATTCCATTCAGTATCGCCCTGGCTTCCCTATTGGCTTTAACGCTTGTCATCGTTTTAGCAAAAGCCTATCAGGTAACTAAGATTGATATCTTAAAATATTTAAAATACGAATAATACCGATTGTATATTCAATATAGTCCAATTGCATTGTACTATTTTCATATTACATCGGCATTATATCAGAAAACATTGAACTAAAATGTAAGTAAATTTGATATAAACTTGTAGACCATTTTTTTTAAAACCCGCCAAATCATATTGATCTGGCGGGTTTCTTTTTTTATTTCGAAACAACTGAATCGGAATACAATAACTTATCCAGTTGTTTATCTCTGTCATAAACATCCGGATAAAAACCAATTTCTCCGTCATCCGTTACCCAGGCCGTAAAATATCCAATATAAATTGGAATTTTGGTTTTCAGCATACAAGTGGTTTCTTTTTCACCGCTCATCGCTTTATCGATTTTATCTACCGGCCAGTCGGGATTGTCTTTCAAAATAGCCAAAGCCAATGGTTTTGCCTCTTTAACATTGATACAGCCATGGCTGAAAATACGTTTTTCGAAATCAAACAAACTTTTTGCAGGAGTATCGTGCAGGTAGATGTCATTTGGATTTGGAAACATGAATTTAACTAATCCTAAAGAGTTTTTAGGTCCCGGTTTTTGTCTTACATTTCCACCGTTCCATTCCATATTATGATCGGCCAGATAGTTTTTATCCTCTGCCATTTTCAGTTTCAGCTCATTTTTGATGATGCTCTGCGGAACATACCAATACGGACTAAATACAATTCGATCCATATTACCGCTAAAAATTACGGTCTCGGTCATTCGGGTTCCCACAAAGACATCCGAAACGAGTTCATATTTACCGTTTTTCACATAAATCAGCCTGAAGGACGGAATATTAACCATTATGTACTCGCTGGCCTTTGCTAATGAGGCGGGTATCCATCGGCAGCGCTCCATATTCAGCATGATCGTTTTGATACGATTACCAATGGGTTCATTCATCTGATTGATATGATCACGGGTTAAGGTATAATTCAGTTTAAGTCCGTACCTTTTTTTATACTTCAAAACTCCGGCCATCATCTCCTCGTCATACACATCTCTTTTAGAATCTTGTGCCAGATCTCCCACCACAAACAATCGCTGTCTGATTTGTTTGATGGCAACACCACTATCAAAAGGTTTCAGGTCTTTATAATTTATGCTGTCAATATCAATTTTTGTCCATTGATTATTTTTCTCAATGTTTCTGTATCTTTTCAATACCGATTTAAGTTTGTAGTACTGTCCAAACAAAAGGTCCTCGTCTTTATTCAATCGACCGGGGTCAACCATAAGAGAATCTAATATTTTAGAGTAAGAAATACTTTTTGCAGGCAGAAACCATCCTATTTTCTTTAATGTTGCCGGATCAACTCCTGAGTAGACGTTGCTTGCGTAAAACACATACATATTAGACAACAACAATTCTGTATCAATTTGCGGAAGATCATTCGTTACGTTTTCGTTAAAAACATCATCTACCAGATTCATATAAGGCATCGTAGCTTTAATTCCCTGCTCATTTAACAAGCGTACCTTATGATACAACAGTGCTCCAAATTCGCTCACACTTTTATCATCGTACCAGATCATTTTGTATTCCTTTTTCTTATACAGGTCTAAAACGTCATTCTGATATTTTTTCAGATTGGGATATTTTTTATAAAACTGACTGATTGCTGCCGCATCAACAGCGGTTTTAAAAAGGTACCTATTCGATGCAGAAACATTATCAAACTCTTTGAATTTGTGGTTTGCATCGCTCTCTTTAGCGGAAGATCCGAAAGAAAACAGCAAAAAACTAACGGTAATAATTACAGAAGAAGAAGTAAAATTTCGCATATTTTTCAGATTTAAATTTTAAGATTAAATTCTATTCAGAAAATACCAGAAACCTATAATTGTCCCCCAAAGACAAGTTCTCGTATATTTTTCAGAATATTTGGAAATCGCAAATTTAGGGTACTCAAATATAGCTAAGATTATTGATATTTTAACGATCATATTCTTAAATTTTACCTGTTTACCTGTTATGTTTTCCCCATTTTTTTATTTCTAAATAAAACACAATCTCTCGTTTTTCAGATTACGGAATCAAAAACTAGGTGTAAGAATCATTTTGAGCAATCTCAATATCAATAAATACAATTTAAAAAGGGTTTGAATCCGAACATAATCTGTTATCTTTGCAGTCTGAAATCAGTTTAAATTAACACAATACTTTAAATCGATTTCGATCAATCGAAAATAGTCCATTAAAATGAAATTAGACAGAAAAGAAATTCTTAAAGCTCTAGAAACAATTACTATAGCGGGAGAAGGAAAAAATATGGTTGAAAGCGGCGCTGTTGCCAATGTCATTACTTTTGGTGATGAAGTTGTGGTAGACCTGGTGTTGCATACGCCAGCAATGCACATTAAAAAAAGAGCAGAAGATGATATCAAAAAAACAATCCATGAATTGGTATCTCCAGAAGCAAAAATTAAAGTAAATATTAAAGTAGAAACTCCGGAGAAAAACGAAATTAAAGGTCGTGCTATCCCTGGAATCAAAAATATTATTGCAGTTGCTTCCGGTAAGGGAGGAGTTGGAAAATCGACTGTTACCGCAAATCTTGCTGTAACACTTGCCAAAATGGGCTTTTCAGTTGGTGTTCTTGATGCTGATATCTACGGACCATCGATGCCAATTATGTTTGACGTTGAAAACGAAAAACCGGTTTCGATTACTGTTGACGGAAAATCAAAAATGAAACCTATTGAAAGCTATGAAATCAAAATACTTTCTATCGGCTTCTTTACAGCACCAAGTCAGGCTGTGATCTGGAGAGGTCCAATGGCTGCAAAAGCACTGAATCAAATGATTTTTGATGCCGATTGGGGAGAATTAGATTTTATGTTAATCGATTTACCTCCGGGAACGGGAGATATTCATCTTTCGATCATGCAATCGCTTCCTATTACAGGAGCTGTAGTAGTAAGTACTCCTCAGGCTGTGGCTTTAGCCGATGCTAAAAAAGGAGTAGCGATGTTCATGCAGGACAACATTAATGTACCTGTTTTGGGAATCATAGAAAATATGGCTTATTTTACACCCGAAGAATTACCTGACAATAAATATTATATCTTTGGACAAGAAGGAGCAAAAAATCTTGCCGAAGACTTAAACGTTCCTTTTTTAGGAGAAGTTCCAATTGTACAATCTATTCGTGAAGCTGGTGATTATGGTCGTCCGGCTGCTTTACAAACTGCTTCGGTAATCGAAACCGTTTTTGAAGGAATTACACGAAATGTTGTACAGGAAACTGTAAACAGAAACGATAGTTTACCTGCGACTGAAGCCATAAAAATTACAACTATGGCGGGATGTTCAGCAGTTAAAAAAAATTAATATAATGAGATAATGAGAAAATTAGATAATTAGATAATGCACAAAATTGTCTAATTATCTAATTGACCAATTTTCTAATTGATAAAATTATGACAACAGAAGAATTAACAAGCAACGTATTATTAGCTCTTGATGAAATCAGACCTTTTTTAAATTCTGATGGAGGAGACATTACGCTTATTTCTATAGAAGATGACAAACATGTTAAAGTTCGTCTTGAAGGAGCATGTATCAGCTGTAGTGTAAATCAAATGACGCTAAAAGCGGGAGTTGAGACCACTATAAAAAAATATGCCCCACAAATAGAAACGGTGGTTAATATAATGTAATAAAAACGCGATTTTTCTCAGCAATTCGATTTCTTCGATTTAACAAGAATATTAGCGCTTTATATCGTTTAATTTATAATTTCGCAAAAAAACAGTGCTAAATAAATGGGTTGTTGCATTTTTAGCAAAATATAATACAAATATTTAAGAGTTTTAGTTAAGGAATTGTCACTTATTTAATTAAATTTGTCACATAACCCTTAAATCTTAAATTTTATGAAGAAGTTTTACGCTCTGTTTTTATTATTATTTTGTGTTTCTGTAAATTATGCGCAACAAACCACTCAAACGTTAGTTGTTGACAAAGCCTGGCTAAATGATTCTGAAGAATGGTCGGATTTTAAATACACAGGTCAGATTGTATTTTCGACTAATGCCAACGAAGAAGAAGGAAGCCTAAGAATTGGAAACTATGACTTTCTGTTCGACATTTGTGGAGGAAAAGCAAAGTTTGCCAACAAAGCAACTTATAGTGTTGCACAATTCTCTCACCCGAGAAAAGTATCTGTTACCACAGACAAACAGGGAGTAATGAATTCAACTTATGAAGGAACTTTGGTTTTTCAATCTGATAAAGATTATTATTCTGTAATTGCTATAGTAACGATATTAGAGAAAAACGGAAATACTCTTGGAGTAAAAATGCACCTTAAAGAAGGCAGCAAAAAAGAATACGCATTTAGTATCAAAAACAGTTAATATAATTTAAGGATTTTTTCACGTTATAAAATCCGAACCAGTAAAATTCCACTAATTAAAATGGATGTATTAATAAAGATTAAAGATCGAGAAGGAGTTATACACGAATTACAGGCTCCGACTGATATGGCAATGAACATAATGGAGTTATGCAAAGCATACGAACTTCCTGTTGAAGGAACTTGCGGAGGAATGGCGATGTGTGCCTCTTGTCAGTGTTACGTTCTAAATGATGTTGCATTACCGGAAATGGGAGATGAAGAAGAAGCTATGCTTTCGGAAGCGTTTTATGTTAAATCTAATAGCCGTTTAGGTTGTCAGATCCCTATTACTGAAGAATTAGAAGGCCTGGAATTAGAACTGGCCCCGGAATATTAAATACAAAAAAGCGAGAATTTTACTTCTCGCTTTTTTTATGGTTGTCAATTAACCAGACCCGACAAGTTTTAAAAACCTGTCAGGTTTGCTTATACAATTATTCTGTAATTTCTCCTGGATTAAATGGCTCAAAATTCCTTTCAGAAAATGCTTCTGTCAGGATTCCCGACGAACACAGCCAGGTTATCGTTTCTTCAAGTGTAGTTCCTGCCTTATAGATCATTTCACTATGTCTTGGCAATACAAAGTATTTGTTTTTTAAAAGAACAATCTCATCGCCGTCGTACGTATCCCCTATTCTTACTGAACTCAAAACTTCTTCTTTCGTAAGCACATCTTTTCCTTCATCCCAGAACCAATATTCCGTTATACGATTTCTCCACTCGTCGAGCGTCAGCATTATGGTTTCGGGAAGATAAATTCTCACGTAGGTCCCTCCAAGTATTCCACTTCCGAATTCTGAAACATACGCTTTGTAATCTTCGTCGAAAAGAATGTTTAAGGTTTTCTCACAAGCCAGAATATCTTCTTCATCCGCTACAAACAAATCTGTTTTATGGGTATTGTAATTGGCTATTATTTTATAATTATCGAAATTCATATCATTGATTTTTACAACAGCTAATTTATGATTTTTAAATTTATGCATCAAAAAAACCGCAACTGCATTACTGCAATTACGGCTTTCTCTTTATAACAATTTAATTTAATCTCTAGTTTATACCAAACCTGCCGCGATTAAATACTCAGCGATTTGAATCGTGTTGGTTGCAGCTCCTTTTCTAAGGTTATCAGCAACAATCCATAGGTTTAAAGTATTTGGCTGGCTTTCGTCACGACGAATTCTACCTACAAAAACATCATTTTTACCTTCTGCAAACAATGGCATTGGGTAAGTAAAAGTATCTAAGTTATCCTGAACTACTACTCCATCTGTATGGTGTAAAATTTCACGTACTTCATTTACATCAAAATCATTCGTAAACTCAACGTTTACCGCCTCACTGTGTCCGCCAACAACCGGTACACGAACTGCAGTAGCTGTTACTCTGATCGTATTATCGCCCAGAATTTTTTGAGTTTCACGAACTAATTTCATTTCTTCTTTAGTGTATCCGTTTTCCTCAAAACTGTCGCAATGTGGAATGGCATTTCTGTGAATTGGATACTTATAAGCCAATTCGCCCTGAACTCCGGCGTACTCATTTTCTAACTGTCTTACCGCTTTCACACCCGTTCCGGTGATCGATTGATACGTAGAAACGATAATTCTCTTAATATTGTATTTTCTGTGCAATGGAGCCAAAGTCAACACCATTTGGATAGTGGAACAGTTTGGGTTTGCAATAATTTTATCTTCTTTGGTTAAAGTCGAAGCGTTGATTTCAGGAACCACTAATTTCTTAGTCGGGTCCATTCTCCATGCTGATGAATTGTCAATAACAGTTGTACCTGCTGCAGCAAATTTTGGAGCCCATTCCAGTGAAGTTTCTCCTCCTGCCGAAAAAACAGCAATATCAGCCTTCATATCCACTGCTGTCTGCAGTCCTACCACTTTGTATTTTGTTCCTTTATATTCAATTTCTTTTCCTACTGATTTCTCAGAAGCTACCGGAATTAACTCTGTAACAGGAAAATTTCTTTCTGCTAAAACTTTAAGCATTACTTCGCCAACCATACCAGTGGCACCTACAACTGCTATTCTCATTTTTATATGTTTAGTATGAATTAATTTATTTTATTATGCAAAAGTATACATAATAAAAGTCAAAACAACGTGCTTCACAAAAAATAACAAAATGTTACAAAACAAACAAAGTAAATATTCTGTATTATAACTAACCCAATAAATTTGTTCTTAATTCATCTTTTGCACATCCAACTACAAATTTATCAAAGTGATTTAAAAAGTTGGTTTCCAGAAGCTCCTTTCCTTCTTCCTCTCCAAAATAAAAGGAGAGGCTAATAATTTTTTGAAGGGCTATCAACAAATCACCATCACTGCGTCGATCAAGTGAATATTTGATCTCCGAAATCTTCTTAATTTCATCTATCAAAGGATTCTTCATTTTATAATCAAATTCCAGTATCAATCCTGGGTTATGAAAAAAAATGTCAAAAATCAAACAATACGAAGTTTCTATACTTGGATTACCAAATTCATAATATAATCTAGTAAGTTCAGTAAGGGTTTCAATCAATCCAGTACTTATTATTTCTTCTTCTTTTCCGTCAAAATTATAGGTACTATATAAAATTTCGAGAATAGAATTTAATGCCTTTATATCTTCATTTTTTAAGTTCTGCTTTATCAAATCTATTATTGCTAATGATTCTTTTGTATTAAAGGCATTAATTTCTATTTCAATCTTCTCAATTAGTTCAATAGAATAAACACTACATTCTAGCAATCTCTGAATTTTAGAATTTAAAATTTGAATATCTACCATTTCTTATTTAATTAAATCACTTCCTAATCAACAAAAAAACCGCCCCAATTAAGGAACGGTTTAGTTAGACTTAGTGTAGCGGAATTATTTTTTAAGCAAATCTCTAATTTGCGTAAGTAGCTCTTCTTGAGTTGGTCCGGCAGGTGCTGCCTCGACTACTGTTTCTTTTTTCTTCGCTTTATCTGCAGCTCTTAGTACCACAAATACAAAAAATGATATAATTACAAAGTTAATGATTGCCTGAACCAAATTTCCATAGGTAATTACTGCGGCTCCGGCAGCTTTAGCAGCGGCCAAATTTGGATAACTATTACCATCGAGCGTAACAAATTTTTGAGTAAAATCAATTCCTCCCGTAAGCAAACCAACAACTGGCATAATAATATCGTCTACAGCAGAACCCACTATTTTTCCAAATGCGCCACCAATAACAACTGCTGTTGCTAAACTCAACACATCACCTTTCAGCAAAGAAGCTTTAAAATCTGCAAAAAATCCCATAATCGATTATTTTAGTTTATACTTAATTGATTTTCGAAAATACGTAATTTTATTGACAATTTGTTAAAATTATCTAAAAAACACTCTTTTCACCCGCTGTGATATGCTGGTCATAATTTCATACGGTATTGTTTTTAAAGCAGTTGCCATTTCAATAACCGTTGGACTTTCTCCAAAAACAATTACTGAGTCACCTTCTTTACAATCGATATCGGTGACATCAACCATGAGCATATCCATACAAACACTTCCTAAAATAAATGCTTTTTGATCCTTAATCACCACATACCCTACTTTATTTCCCCACAAACGCGAAATTCCATCTGCATATCCAATAGGTATGGTGGCAACTCTGGTTTGTTTATCTGCCATAAAACGGCGTCCGTAACCAACACTATCTCCCGCCGGAATTGTTCGTACCTGAGAGATAATTGATTTCAGAGTACCTACATTTTCCAGATATTTTTGCTCAGCAGGATCGTTCGAAACTCCATATAAACCAATTCCTAAACGTACCATATTGTATTGCGCGTCGGGAAAATTACTTATTCCGGAAGTATTCAGTATATGACGAATCGGATTAATATCCAGAGCCGTAATCAATTTTAAGGACAAATCTTCAAACAGACGAATCTGGGATCTCACAAAATCAAAATGCTTCACTTCATCACTTGTTGCCAAATGCGACAGCACACTTTTTACTTTTACGGTCGAATTTTCTCTGAGAGTTTCAATCAGTTCCTCCAGTGTATTTTCTTCAAAGCCCAAACGATGCATTCCCGTATCCAGCTTTATGTGAATTGGAAAATCTTTGAGGTTCTTTTCTCTTGCAATTTTCAAAAATGCTTTTAGTCCTTTGATACTATAAATTTCGGGTTCTAAATGATACTGTATAATTGAAGGAAAGCTGGTCGATTCTGGATTCAGCACCATAATTGGTAATTTTATTCCACCATTTTTAAGAGAGATTCCTTCATCGGCAAAAGCCACCCCCAAATAATCTACTTTGTGATGTTCGAGCAGTTTCGCGATTTCAAGTCCACCGTTTCCATAACCAAATGCTTTCACCATCACCATTAGCTTAACGTTAGCCGCTAATTTCGATTTATAGTAATTCAGATTATGGCTAATCGAATTCAGATTGATCTCCAGAATCGTTTCATGCGTTTTTTCTTCGAGTAATGACACAATTTCTTCAAACTGAAACGATCTCGCTCCTTTGATTAAAATGGCTTCATTTTCGAAATTCAGACTCTCTATTTGCGTAATAAATTCAGCTGTATTTGGAAAAGTAATACAGTTTGAGAATTTAGCGGCAAAGGAAGAAATCGTTTCTCCTATTCCTATAACACGGTTTATTTTATTATCGGAAATTAATTGTGCTACTTTGGTGTACAATTCTTCATTTGAAAATCCGCTTTGAAAAATATCCGACAGAATAACTGTTTTTGATGCATTCTTTTTCTGCTGGCTTTCTAAAAAATCCAACGCTATCTTGAGTGACTGAAAGTCTGAACTGTAACTATCGTCAATAATACTGCAATTGTTGATTCCGTTTTTTACCTCCAGACGCATTTGCACGGGGTATAAATTTTGAAATCGATTCTGAATGGTTTCGGCATCGTACTTCATGTAAAGCAAAACCAAGAGACAGGAAATCGCATTTTCTATGGAAGCAGAATCACTGAATGGGATTTCCAAATCAAAAATTTCATTTTTATAACGGGCCTGAATACTGGTCGTTTCATCCTCATTAATACGTTTCACGACAAAAACATCTGCCGACTCATCAGTAAAACTCCAAGAAAAAAGTACTCGTTCCGGTAAAAAATAGTCCAGACTTAACTTTGCAAGACATTCGTCTACAAGCTTGTTGTTCTGATAAATAATGACTGTTGAATTTTTAAAAAGCAATGACTTTTCGTCTATTTTCTCTTCCAGATTTTTAAACCCTTCATCATGTGCCGAACCGATACTGGTTAAAACTCCAATATTAGGTTTAATGATTCTTTCGAGTTTCACCATCTCATTAACCGTAGATATTCCGGCTTCGAAAATTCCCAGATTATGTTTTTCATTAATGGCAATTACAGATAACGGAACGCCAACCTGAGAGTTATAACTCTTAGGGCTTCGGATAATATTATAGTCCGGACTCAACAAGAAATTAAGCCATTCCTTTACTATCGTTTTACCATTACTTCCGGTCAATCCGATAATAGGAAAATGAAATAAATCTCTGTAATAACCTGCAAATTCCTGCAAAGCCTGTAATGTATTTTTGACCACCAAAAAACTGGCTTTTCCTTTTACATCTTCAGGAATATGCTGTACTACAAAATTCTGGACTCCTTTTTCTATCAATTCTGCAATATACAAATGAGCATCATTATTAATCCCCGAAAGGGCAATAAACAAAGTTTTCGAACCGTTTTGTAGAGAACGGCTGTCGATCGAAATATGGTCAACAAAAACATCGGAATCTGAACCTGTCCATTCGGCATTGAGAACCGGGATAAGGCTTTTTATATTTATGCTCATTAAGATTTTCTTTTTGTCAAATTTAAAAAAAGGTTTACCATGAATTTCACAAATTTTCACTAATTCTTTGTGGCACTTTTTGCCACAGATTACTAAAAAGTTTGCCGCGAATTGCACGAATTTTAACTCTTGCTAATTCACACGATTCGTAGCAAAAAAACAATATTTGTTTATATTTGCTTAACACCACTAAATACAACGTTTTGAAAAGAATCCTGCCTATATTCTCCTATATCTTTCATCCGATTTTTATATCGATGTACGCCACCTTATTTTATCTTTTCTTCAAACACGATCTCTTTAGTACTCAGGAAAAATATTATGTGCTGCTTCAAATTCTCATCATCACCATTTTAGTACCCATATTATTTTATCTTTTACTACGTTCGACGGGGCGTGTGAATTCTATTATGATTCACGAAACTTCACAACGCAAAATCCCTCTGATTTTACAGTGCTTTTTGTATATTTTACTGGTAAAACGAAGCATCGTCATTAGCCGTTATCCTGAATTGCATTTCTTTTTTCTGGGCGCTTTGTTCAGTACCATTCTGGCTCTGATTTGCTCGCTGTTCAAAATAAAAGCAAGCTTACACATGATGGCCCTTAGCGGATTCACCATTTTTGTGATTGGGCTGAACACACATCTTCAATTGCAAAATCCTTACTGGAGTGCTTTCCTGATTTTAATGACGGGAATTGTCGCTTCATCACGCTTAGAAATGGAAGCCCATTCACCTAATGAGTTAGTAATCGGAACTTTTATTGGAATTTTACCGCAGTTATTGTTTCTGAATTTGTGGCTATAAAATGTAGAAAATCAATCCCGCATTCAGCGTTCTTACATTAATGTTTTGTCCTGAAACCGTTGTTACATTTTTAAACAAAGGATTTAGTCCATAATTAAGGTAAAGATTCCAGGTGTTATAACCAACGGCCATGTATACACTGTACTGAAGTCTGTTTATATCAGAATTGTTCGAAATTTTATGAGACTCTTCTCCGGTGTCTAAAAGAGACTTATTAGAAAAAACATAGCTTAGTTTAAATCCTCCATAAATCCTCCAGAATCTATAACTTTCGTAGGTCGAATTTCTCCAACGAAATTCTATCGGAAGATCAACCATATACTGTTTGTATCGGTTTGATTTGATGTCATTGTAATCGGTTACTTCATAAGTCAACTTACCGTCTGCATCTTTAGCAATCGTCAGGTTCTGGTTATAATTTTGATAACTCAAACCCAAACCCGTTGCAATGGCAACCGTTCTGCTTTTATTGATTGGCATATCACGCAGAAAACCGGCAGAAAGTCCGACAGAGAATTTATTTTGTTTAAGTCCTTGTGGAACCTGGGTCAGAAGATTATAGGTAACCGAAAAATAAAACTGATCTTCCCGATACAATGAATCTATTTTAACAACAGGCTTCACTTCCGGTTTGACCTCCGGCTTTACTTCCTGGGCAAAAGAATTAAAAAACGATACTAAAAACAAACAGCTAAATAGTAGTCGCATATCGTATTTTGGTTTTAAAGAGTTTTTCAAGTAAACGTTTTTTAGGGTAGTTTTATTTCAATTACAAATATAATATAATGCCAGTTCAGGATACCATTTGAATGTAATTATTCGCTTTTCGATCCAAAAAAAATGTCTTTTCTAAACTTTTTTCAATGAATCGCTAACAGAATCTAAAAAATAAATCTATTTTTCTTCTATCTTTTATACCTTTGTGTGTAATGAAAAGAAAACAACTCATATTAAGTGTTTCTTTGGTTCTGATGATATTGTTCTCAATATTCTTTCAGTCCATACACAGTTATGAGCATATTGTAAAGCAGCTTTCAGAAAAACAATGCCACCACGACTACAATGATCCAAGTGGCGAAATAACGCACCAGCACCATAATTATGACTTATGTTATGTTTGTCATTTTGCTTTTGGCAGTTATATTGTTCCGGAAGAAATTGCGCTTCAGTTTCACCATTTCGATAACGAAATTCCGTACTTCTTTACTCTTTCAGAAAGATTATTTTCGTTTTCAGAGAGTGCCTATTTACTAAGGGGGCCTCCGCAAGCTATAGTTGCCTAAATTTCGTAATACACGAAATAAATTTAAACTCTTTTTAATCTAATTCTAAAAAATTGGTGAATTTCCCCATCCTGAAACTTTCAGGTTCGGCAGGTTGTACCGTTGATTTTAGTTTCAGATTGCAAGACAAATTCAATTAACTATAGCATCATTTTCAAATGAAAAAACTAATATTGGCCCTTATTTTAGGGTTTACGGGCATTCTTTCTGCTCAAAATTCGGTATCGGGAACTGTTATCGATCTTCAAAACAAACCCTTAGCCGGCGTATCTGTTTATGCAGCTGAACTACACAAAGGAACAACAACAGATGAAAACGGAAAATACGATTTTAAGAATCTTCCAAACGGTAGTTTCCGACTTTCTTTTACACTTATTGGTTATACTACACAAAGCAAGACCATTTCTAAACTATTAAAAGAAAACACTCTAGACATTACACTTACGGAATCTGTTTTTGAAATGGATGAAGTTGTGGTTTCAACTCCTTTCAACAAATTGCAATCGCAAAACGTAATGAAAGTAGAACATGAAAGCATTAAAACATTACAACAAAAAGGAACTTCAACTTTAATCGAAGGTCTGGCAACTATTCCGGGAGTTTCTCAAATTTCTACGGGAACTTCTATTGGAAAACCGGTTATTAGAGGTTTAAGCGGAAATCGTGTTTTAGTGTACTCGCAAGGAGTTCGTATCGAAAATCAACAATTTGGAGACGAACATGGCCTGGGACTTAATGATGCCGGAATAGAAAGTGTCGAAGTAATCAAAGGGCCTGCTTCTTTATTATACGGATCTGATGCTTTAGGTGGTGTTTTGTATTTTAATCCTGAAAAATTTGCCGACGCAAATACCTTCAAGGCTAATTTTAGTCAAAAATACTTCACCAATACACAGGGAAGTAACTCTTCTATTGGCTTAAAAACTTCAACAGACAACTGGAAATTCTTAGCCAGAGGAAGCTTCAACACTCATTCTGATTATAAAATTGCCGACGGTGATCGTGTGACCAATACCCGCTATAATGAAACCGATTTTAAAACCGGAGTTGGATACAGCAACTCTAGTTTCTCAAGTGTTTTACGTTACAATTACAACAAGCTCGACATTGGTATTCCCGAAGAAGGAATCGCAGAGCAGTCATCAAGCAAAAACACATTGTTCCCAAGACAAGGAATCTTCAACCATTTATTGAGTTTGAACAATGTGATCTTTTTTCAAAACTCTAAACTGGATGTTGATTTAGGCTACATTGCGAATGACAGAAGTGAATTCGAAGACAGTAATGTTGCTGCACTTCATATGAAACTGAATACTTTTAATTACAATGCCAAATATCATTTTCCAAAATTCGGTAAAATTGAAACGATTGTTGGTGTTCAGGGAATGCATCAGACTAATAAAAATTCCGGGGAAGAATATTTAATTCCGAATGCGACTACAAATGACTTTGGTGCTTTTGGAACTGCAAATTACGAATGGAATAATAATGTTTTACAAGCCGGATTACGTTTTGACAATCGAAAAGTAACTTCTGAAGCTCACGGTACCGAAGGTGAAGAAGGCTATTTTCTGCCTTTAGACCGTTCCTTTGATAGTTTTAATGCTTCTTTGGGATATAAAACCAAACTTGCAGAACCTTTAACACTGAGACTGAATGTAGCAACAGGTTTCAGAGCACCAAACTTAGCCGAGCTTACGTCAAACGGGGTTCACGAAGGAACGAACCGTTATGAAGTTGGAAATTCTAATTTAAAAAACGAGCAAAACGTTCAAACCGATTTAAACTTAGAATATAAAAACACACACTTTGAGTTTTTCATCAACGGATTTTACAATCATGTGAACAACTACATTTACACTTCACCAACAGGCGAAGTACGTGATAACAACGATGTTTTTGCTTATGTTCAGAATGACGCCAAATTATACGGAGGTGAAGCAGGTTTACACTTTCACCCTCATCCGCTGGACTGGCTGCATTTTGAAACCAGTTTTGAAACGGTAACCGGTAAAAAACAAAACAATGATTACCTGCCTTTAATTCCTGCTAATAACTGGAATAATACTTTACGAACTGAATTCAAAATCAAAAATTGGTTTGAAGAAGGTTATGCTTCTCTAAATGTTTCTTCTACTTTTAGCCAAAATAATGTAAGCGGTTTTGAAACTGCTTCAAAAGGATATACTTTAGTGAATTTAGGTTTTGGTGGAACAGTAAAACTAGGCAAACATGCTTTTGATGTTAACCTAAACGGAAACAATTTATTGGATAAAAAATATATTGCTCACCTGTCAAGATTAAAAACGGACGGTATACCAAACATAGGACGAAATATTGTCCTTGGAGTTAACTTCAATCTGTAACATTTTTAAACCATATACGACATATAGCTAAGATTAGTTAATACCTGACTAAGCAAGCTTGTACGCCTTATATGGTTTAACTTTTTATCATTATTATTTCACAACAAAAATGCTATTTTTGCTACAATCGTTAAACAAAAATTATGAAAAAAACATTTCTTCTAATGGCAATCACAACTGCAGGAATTTCGTTCGGGCAAGGCAAAATTCAGTATCCCCAAACTAAAAAAGGCGAAACGGTTGATGTGTATTTTGACACTAAAGTAAACGACCCGTATCGTTGGCTTGAAGACGATAAGTCGGCTGAAACTGGAGCCTGGGTAAAGGCTCAAAATGAGGTAACTTATGGTTATTTAGACAAAATTCCATTCCGCAATGAACTTAAAAAGCGCATGGAAAAACTATGGAACTATGAAAAAATCAGTGCTCCGTTTGTAGAAGGAAAATTCACTTACTATTCTAAAAACAACGGACTTCAGAATCAATCTGTAGTTTATAGAAAAGGAAAAGACGGTAAAGAAGAGGTTTTCTTAGATCCGAATACTTTTTCTAAAGACGGTACCACTTCTCTTGGAGGATTAAACTTCTCGAAAGACGGATCAAAAGCAGCTTATGCTATTTCTGAAGGAGGAAGCGACTGGAGAAAAGTAATCATTATTGATGCTATCACTAAAAAAGTATTGGAAGACACCATCGTTGATGTAAAATTCAGCGGGGTTTCATGGCATGGAAATACCGGTTTTTATTACTCCAGTTATGATAAGCCAAAAGGAAGTGAACTATCTGCAAAAACCGATCAGCATAAATTGTATTTCCACAAACTGGGAACTTCTCAAAAAGAAGACAAAGTGATTTACGGAGCTGATCAAAAACGCAGATATATTGGCGGATATGTTACAGAAGACGACAAATATCTGGTAATTTCTGCAGCCAATTCTACTTACGGAAATGAGTTGTTCATCAAAGATTTAACGAAACCTAATAGTCCGATTGTAACGATTGTAGACAATTTCAACAGCAGCAATCAGATTATCGAGAATGAAGGAACTAAATTATTTATCGATACAGACTTAAATGCACCAAACTCACGTGTAGTTACTGTTGATATCAGCAATCCAAAACCGGAAAACTGGAAAGATTTTATCAAAGAAACTAAGGACATCCTATCCCCTACAACCGGTGGTGGATTCTTCTTTGCCAATTATACCAAAGATGCAGTTTCATTTATACAACAATACGATTACAATGGAAAACTAATCCGTGAAATCAAACTTCCTGCAGTAGGTAGCGCCGGTGGATTTGGAGCCAAAAAAGAGGATAAAACATTATACTACAGCTTTACCAATTACACGACTCCCGGAACGATCTATTCATTTGAGCCAAAATCAGGTAAATCTGAAATCTATCAAAAACCAAAAGTTGATTTTAAAAGTGAAGATTACGAATCCAAGCAAGTGTTCTATACTTCAAAAGACGGAACAAAAATTCCGATGATCATCACATATAAAAAAGGATTAAAATTAGACGGTAAAAACCCAACTATTCTTTATGGATACGGTGGATTCAACGTTAGCTTAACTCCTAGTTTCAGTATTGCAAATGCCGTTTGGTTAGAAAACGGAGGCGTTTATGCTGTTGCCAATTTAAGAGGTGGTGGTGAATACGGTAAAAAATGGCACGATGCCGGAACTAAATTGCAAAAACAAAATGTATTTGACGATTTTATAGCGGCTGGCGAATATTTAATTGCACAAAAATATACTTCTTCAGACTTCCTTGCTATTCGCGGAGGTTCTAACGGAGGTTTATTAGTGGGTGCGACTATGACACAGCGTCCTGATTTAATGAAAGTTGCTTTACCAGCTGTTGGTGTAATGGACATGTTACGTTACCATACTTTTACTGCCGGTGCAGGTTGGGCTTATGATTACGGAACAGCACAGGACAACAAAGAAATGTTTGAATACCTAAAAGGATACTCACCGGTACAAAACGTAAAAAAAGACGTTAAGTACCCTGCAACGATGGTAACTACCGGTGATCATGATGACCGTGTGGTTCCTGCGCACAGTTTTAAATTTGCTGCTGAGCTACAAGAGAAACAAACAGGTGAAAATCCGGTATTAATTCGTATTGATGTAAAAGCAGGTCACGGTGCAGGAAAATCTGTTGCCGCAACCATTCAGGAAAATGTAGATGTTCAGGCGTTTACACTTTACAATATGGGAATTAAAGCTTTACCAAAAAAGTAAATCTTTAAACCAAATTTATTTAGCCACGAATTCACGAATTATTTTGTGAGTTCGTGGCTTTATTTTTTTGCCACAGATTAAAAAGATTAATATGATTTTTAATCTGTGAGAATCATATTAATCTGTGGCTAACTTTTATAAATCTGCATGAAAAATAATTCGTGAATTCGTGGCAAACTTTCTAAATTTGAAAAACTAAAAAACTAGAAAAATGAAAATTGTAAAATGGGGAATCATAGGCTGCGGCAATGTAACGGAAGTTAAAAGCGGTCCTGCTTTTCAGAAAGCTTCAAATTCAGCTTTAGTTGCTGTTATGCGCAGGGATGCTGCTCTTGCCGAAGATTACGCTAAACGTCATAATGTTCCGAAATGGTACTCCAACGCCATCGATTTAATTAATGATCCTGAAGTTGATGCCGTTTATATCGCTACGCCTCCATCTTCTCATAAAGAATATACCATTTTATGTGCCAAAGCCGGGAAACCTGTCTACGTAGAGAAACCAATGGCTTTAAATTTTGAAGAATGCAACGAAATGATCAGCGTTTGTAAAGAACACAATGTGCCTTTATTTGTAGCTTATTACAGAAGAAGCCTTCCAAGATTCCTGAAGATAAAAGAACTAATAGAACAAGGTAAAATAGGAACTGTCAGACATGTAAGTTGTGTTTTATATCATCCGTTTGAGAAGCGTTACGACGACGAAATCAATTTACCATGGACGGTTTTACCACACATTTCCGGTGGCGGAATATTTGTCGATTTGGCTTGCCACACCTTAGATTTTCTTGATTTTGTATTTGGCCCGATTAAATCAGTCCGCGGGCATGCGAGTTCACAGCTCAAAGCTTATCCGGCCGAAGATTCGGTTTCGATGTCATTTTTATTCGAAAACGGAATCCACGGAACCGGTTTATGGAATTTTGCCAGTTTTGAGCGTTACGACAATACTGATATTGTAGGCGATAAAGGTAAAATTTCGTTCTCTACATTCGGTAATGACGCAATTCATATTCAATATCCAAATGGTGAAAAAGAAAGCATTACAATCGAAAATCCGCTTCACATTCAATTACCACTTGTTGAAACTGTTGTTGCTGAAATTTTAGGCAAAGACGGTTTCTCACCATCAAAAGGAACCTCTGCTGCCAGCACGACCTGGGTGATTGATGAAGTATTGAAGGAGTTTAGAAATTCAAAATAAGAGACTGGCAATCTTGTTGCACGCAGATTTTTTCTGCTATCCTTGTCATTTCGACTGAAAGGA
>NZ_MUHH01000017.1:48998-298949 GCF_002217475.1 Flavobacterium tructae | reverse complement strand
TCCTTTCAGTCGAAATGACAGGGAACAAAAAAAGAGGATATTCGAAATGAATATCCTCTTTTTCTAAAAACTAAAACTATATAAAATTATAAGCTGTATTTAAGACCTAAAGTCAATCCTAAACCTGAAATTCCAACATAAGAACTTAATTCGTTCATTGGTTTAGTAGAATCGTAGCCTGATGGATTATACTCCTTATTATTAGAGTTTCCGTCTAAACGATCTACATATTTAGTATGAGTTGCAGAATATGAAGCAGCTCTGAAAGCAGTTGTTTCATTTAATTTATCTACACCATTTTCAGTATATATTGTAGTTTCTTTAGTCTTTCCGTGTACTGTAAAGTTACGGTATTCCAATTCTGCGAAAGCAGAAATATGTTTCCCTAATTTATAAGAGGTACCTAAAGATGCCATAAATCCGATTGTTGGATTTGGTTTAACTACATCTTTTGAGAAAGCATTTGTTGAAGCAACTTGATTAGCTCCTACAAACGTCGTATACTGTCTATCCGTTTTAATATCCAATGTACCATGAACAGGAACAATAACTCCTACTTTAGTGTATGGTTCAAAACCATGAGCTTCTCCTAAAAACATCACGATTGCTGGTGCTAAATCAAAAGCTTTAATTTCTCCATTCGCTGTAAAACTTACATAAGTAGCTGCCGGACTAGTAGCTGGATTATATGAAATAAGTCTGTTAGTCGTTTGTGACATGGTTTTTTCATTACTTACATAGTAGTTAGCTGACATCTCAACTCCTAAACGTGCTGAGAATCTATAACCTGCAGTAATTCCACTTCTGAAACCTTGTCCAAAAGACCCAGTAACACTTTCTCTAGATGCCAATTTATTATTTGCTAAAGTACCTGCATAAACATCTCTGTTTGGCAATTGACCTCCAACGACAGGAAATTCTGTAGAAGCAGTTTGGTTGAAGTAAGATGCACCCAATTTAAAATACCAGCTTTCCGGTTTATCTGCTTTTTCTGTTTGCGCCATTGTGGCCATAGAGCAAACTAATAACCCTAATAAAAATAGGTTCTTTTTCATAATTTTGATTTAATTAATTTTTACAAACATAGATTATTTTAACATAATCTTCTGGTTTGCGTTGTTAGACTTGGAACGAAATCGTTGTAATTTTGAGCAATATTACTAAAAAACTATTATGCATGCATAATTTTAACGTAAAAAAAATACATTCTTTTAAATTTTAACTGTTAAAATCTAATTTAACTTAAAATTCACCTGCATTTTTTCCAATTCTATCAATAGCTCTGTTGAGATTTTTATTTTTAACCTGCGGCTTGGCATCGTTAATTTGTTTACAACCTTAATTTCCTCAACTTCATTTACTTCCTGAATCTTTGTTTCCTCTATTCCATCATCTTCCCTGTCATTTTCTTCTTCAAAAGTAGATTCTTCAAAATCTTTTGGCGTTTCTACCTCAACCAATCTCTTTACTTTTTCCAATTCCATGATCTCAAAAGTCACTGAATTGTCTCCTTTATTCTCACTAAACAAATGGCTTAACCTATGAATAAAATCTGTCTGAAGGTCTTTTATGTTTAACAGCAAAATCAGCTTTTTGGCAAAAGCTTCCAAAATGTCCTGCAATTGTCTGATTTCAACAAATTGCATTCTTGGATCCGATTTCTTACCGGTGTCATGATTTACCCAACCGTCTTTTATCAATATTTTGATGAAAGCAAAATTATTCTGAATTAAGAAATGGCGGAATTTTAAATACTCTTCCCCAAAAATCTTGAACTCATAACTTTCATCATACCCCTCTAAGTTAAATACAGCCCAGCCCTTTCCGTTTTTAGCCACACGGTGCTGAACATTGTTTATGATTCCGGCAAAATTCAGATTTTTACCCACAAACTCGTTCATACTTTTCAAGGATTCCAATTTGTTATTACAGAAATATTTCATCTCAAATCTGAAATCGTCCAAAGGATGTCCTGAAATATAGATTCCAACTACTTCTTTTTCCTTTGCCAGTTTTTCCATGGTACTCCAGTCTTCACAAGGAGGTACGACAGGTTCAGCAATCTGTACTTCGCTGGTTTCTCCGAACAAACTTACCTGTGAGGAGTTTTCATTTTCCTGAAACTTCGATCCGTAACGCATCGCTTTTTCGTAGAATGTAATTCCATCTCCCTCATCGTGGAAATATTGTGCCCTGGTTGTTCCTTCAAAAGAATCAAACCCCCCTGCTAATGCTAAATTTTCAATCGCTTTTTTGTTAGCGGCACGCAAATCAATTCGCTTGGCCAAGTCAAAAATCGATTTATATCTTCCGTCTTTTCTATTTTCTACAATTGTCTCTACGGCTCCGGAACCTACCCCTTTGATTGCTCCCATTCCAAAACGAACGGCATAATCATCATTAACAGTAAATTTATAGTACGATTCATTTACGTCCGGCCCCAAAACCTGTAAGCCCATACGTTTACATTCTTCCATAAAGAAGGAAACCTGTTTGATATCGTTCATATTATTCGAAAGTACCGCAGCCATATACTCTGCCGGATAATGTGCTTTCAAATAAGCCGTTTGGTAAGCAATCCAGGCATAACAAGTCGAGTGTGATTTGTTGAAGGCGTAACTCGCAAAGGCTTCCCAGTCTTTCCAGATTTTCTCCAAAACTTTTGCATCATGGCCTTTTTGCGCTGCTTGTTCCACAAACTTCGGCTTCATTTTATCCAGTACGTCTTTTTGTTTCTTACCCATCGCTTTACGCAAAACGTCGGCCTCACCCTTTGTAAATCCTGCCAAAGACTGAGACAAAAGCATTACCTGCTCCTGATAAACTGTAATTCCGTAGGTTTCTGATAAATATTCGGCACAGGCATCCAAATCGTATTTGATTTCCTCG
Organism: Flavobacterium tructae; assembly: GCF_002217475.1. GTDB lineage: Bacteria > Bacteroidota > Bacteroidia > Flavobacteriales > Flavobacteriaceae > Flavobacterium > Flavobacterium tructae. The sequence continues at coordinate 296,060 of NZ_MUHH01000017.1, read as the reverse complement.
TCACCATTTTTTCTTCGAACGAAAGACGGAATATACTCCAAAGGTCCCGGACGATACAATGCGTTCATGGCAATTAAATCCCCAAAAACCGTTGGCTTTAGATCTTTCATGTATTTCTGCATCCCAGGCGACTCGTATTGGAAGATTCCAACCGTTTCACCTCTTTGGAAAAGCGCATACGTTTCTTCGTCATCAATCGGAAAAGTATCAGGATCCAGATCAATGTTCGTTCTGTATTTTACCAGTTTTACGGTATCTTTTATCAGTGTAAGGGTCTTCAGACCCAAGAAGTCCATTTTCAGCAATCCGGCACTTTCTGCAACCGAGTTATCAAACTGAGTTACATATAAATCCGAATCTTTTGCGGTGGTAACAGGAACATAATTCGTAATATCCGAAGGTGTAATGATTACCCCACAGGCGTGAATACCGGTATTACGCATCGATCCTTCAAGGATTTTTGCCTGCTGAATGGTTTCTCCCGCCAAATCATCTTCATTGGCAATAGCGATTAACTCTTTTACATTATCAAATTCGTCCGAACGAAGTGCTTTTTTGACCTCGTCTTCACTCTCAGAAATAAAACGTGCCAAATTCCATTTTGAGGGCATCATTCCCGGAATCAGTTTTGCAATTCTATCGGCTTCAAATAATGGCAAATCCAGTACACGCGCCGTATCACGAATTGCCGATTTGGTTGCCATTTTACCATACGTGATAATCTGTGCCACCTGTTTTTGACCGTATTTGTTGATTACATAATCCATTACACGTCCACGCCCCTCGTCATCAAAGTCGATATCAATATCGGGCATCGATACACGGTCAGGATTTAGGAAACGCTCAAAAAGTAAATCGTATTTAATGGGGTCAATGTTCGTAATTCCGAGACAATACGCAACGGCTGAACCAGCTGCAGATCCACGGCCGGGACCTACCGATACGTCCATTTTTCTGGCCTCGGCAATGAAATCCTGTACGATCAAAAAGTAACCCGGATATCCTGAATTTGAAATCGTTAATAATTCAAAATCCAAACGTTCCTGAATCGATTCGGTTATTACGCCATATCTTCTTTCGGCTCCTCGCATTGTAAGGTCTCGCAAGTAAGCATTTTCACCACGAACACCATTATCCTTTTCATCTTCCGGATCAACAAATTCTTCTGGAATATCAAATTTAGGAAGCAATACATCACGATAAAGCGAATATCCTTCAACCTTATCAATAATTTCCTGAATATTGATAATGGCTTCCGGCAAATCGGCAAAGAGTTTTTTCATCTCCTCTTGCGACTTGAAATAATATTCCTGATTTGGAAGTCCGTAGCGGTAACCTCGCCCACGGCCAATTGGTGTTGCCTGCTTTTCACCGTCTTTTACACACAATAGAATGTCGTGTGCATTGGCGTCTTCTTTATTTAAATAATAAGTATTGTTAGTAGCAATTAACTTTACATCGTGTTTTTTAGAAAACTCAATCAGCGTTTTGTTGACACGATTCTCATCTTCCTGATTGTGGCGCATTACTTCCAGATAGAAATCTTCACCAAATTGTTCTTTCCACCAAATCAAAGCTTCTTCGGCTTGATTTTCTCCAATGTTCAGAATTTTACTCGGAATTTCTCCGTATAAATTCCCGGACAAAACCATGATATCACCTTTGTATTGCTCTACAATGGCACGGTCAATTCTCGGAACATAATAAAAACCATCCGTATAGGCAATCGAAGCCATTTTGGCCAAATTGTGATAACCTGCTTTATTTTTAGCCAGTAAAACAACTTGATAACCATTATCTTTTTTGCTTTTGTCTAAGTGATTTTCACAGATATTAAATTCACAGCCTACAATTGGTTTTACTTCGGTTTCAGTCGGTTCTTCTCCAGCTTCAACCAAAGCTTTATTTTTTCCTGAAGCTGCTTTATTATGGTTCATAACGGCGCTCACAAAATGGAAAGCCCCCATCATGTTTCCGGTATCCGTCATAGCCACGGACGGCATTCCGTTTTTGGCTGCAGCCGAAACAATATTTCCAATTCCGATAGTAGATTGAAGTACCGAAAACTGTGTATGATTGTGCAAATGCGCATATTTTGCAGCTTTAAAATCTTCTCTGTCTGAATGCGAAATGGTAGGTTCTTGTCCAACAGACTCTAAAGCCTTTAACTGCTCTCTAATCTTGTCAGAAGCAGCCTTTAAATTGATGTGTTTTAATCCGATTAACGGAAACTCCTGTGGATTTCTACTTTGGAATTCCTTAAAATAATCCTTTGGAACATCCAGTTCTTCTTTGGTAAAAACCTCTCTTCTGATTAACTCCAGAAAACAACGCGTAGTTGCCTCAACGTCGGCAGTTGCGTTGTGGGCTTCTGCAAAAGGTTTATTAAAAAGATATTCGTGTAATTCTGTTAACGTTGGCAATTTGAATCTTCCTCCACGTCCACCCGGAAGTTTTAACAACGAAGCGGTAACTTCTGTACAAGTATCCAGAACCGGCATCGAGCCCATAGGAGAATCGACTCCCATTCTATGGAATTCAGCTCCCATGATATTAACGTCGAAACCTAAGTTCTGACCAACAATAAATTTGGTTTTACTTAAAGCGATATTGAATTTCTCCAAGACCTCGGCCAGCGTGATTCCATCGGCTTCAGCCAATTCTGTCGAAATTCCGTGAATACGCTCGGCATCGTACGGAATATTAAATCCGTCAGGCTTAACCAGATAATCCTGATGCTCTATGAGCTGCCCCATTTCGTCATGGAGCTGCCATGCGATCTGAATACAGCGAGGCCAGTTATCAGAATCGGTTATCGGAGCATCCCATCGTTTTGGTAATCCGGTGGTTTCGGTATCGAATATTAAGTACATAGGTATAAAAAGACAAATTTAAAATTCCAAATTCTACGTTCCGCATCACATAAACAACTGATTATATGAACCATAAGAAAAGTTGAGATACAAAATTGAGGAAGTTCAAATTTAGTCTTTTTTTTAGAGAAAGAATGCAGGTTTTTATCAACACCTCTCAATATTTTTTATTCTTTACCATTCACAAAAACCATCAGTGAAATTGCCAAATACGGAATGTCCTTTAAAATAAAAAAATCGGTTACAGGAAATCCTTCCACCATTTTAAAAACACCCGGAGTGGTCGCCAGAAAACTCAATGTGGTCACAAATATAACCGCTGATGCAAAGCCTGCATAAAAACCAATTCTTCTTAAAAACAAAGAAGCCAGTAAACCAATCCCCGTTAACACTTCAAAAATCCCAATAAGATTTGAAACCTGCTGAACCGACATTACTTTGTACATCCAGCCCATAGCAAAATGATTTTCGACCAATTCTTTTATCGCTCCGGCTTCCACCGCTGTAAACTTAAAAAGTCCTACCCAAAGCAAAATAATTACAGTCCCCAAAACTCCCAGTTTGTACGCAAATTCATTTAAATTCATAACATTATTTTTAAAATTAGATTGTTCAAAATTAGCACTAGCTTTTAAAAGCAAATGTCAGATACCCGTCATTATCTGTCAATTTCTCCACAAGCAATCCTCTACTTCTTCATTTAATTTCATTCTAAAAAAGAAAAAAATACGCTTCTTGGATGTCGTATTATTTCCAGTAAAAAAACACAGATACATATTCCTTCTAAAAGCGTCAAAGTACGCTTAAAAAGTGTTTTTATCTGAAATCCCAAAAACTTAAAAAGAAATTCAAAATCAATAAAAACCGCCTTTTTTGTTGATTTTGTTACATTTTTCAACCCTAAAACCTATATTTTATGGTGATTTCAAGGCAAATTCATCAACTGCTAAAATTCAAAGCTACACTCTGGAAATTAACTTCGGAAAGAAAAACAATACTGATCTGCCATTCTTTTTGCGGCCAAAAACAGATTTTTCAAAAGCCAATCGCAATTCGTATTTTTAGTTTGGGTATCGTATATAATGAAATATTGAAATTGACCACTTTTTAGCTTTTTTTAATTTTGCTTTCCTATTATATATAAGCAGAAATTGCTGTGGTTATAGAAATTACAATTAAAAAAACAAAACAATGAGTAAGACATTATTTGACAAAGTATGGGATTCACATGTAGTGCGTAAAATTGAAGATGGACCAGATGTGTTTTTTATTGACCGCCATTTTATTCACGAAGTTACAAGTCCCGTTGCTTTTCTAGGATTAAAAGCCAGAGGCGTTTCCGTTTTATATCCGGAGCGTACTTTTGCAACTGCAGACCACAATACTCCAACTATTAACCAACACCTGCCAGTACAAGATGCTCTGTCCGCCAATCAGCTGAAAGCACTTGAAGACAACGCCAATGAATACGGTATTTCACACTGGGGACTAGGACACATTAAAAATGGAATTGTACACGTAGTAGGTCCTGAAAACGGAATTACTTTGCCAGGTGCTACTATTGTTTGCGGAGATTCACACACCTCTACTCACGGCGCTTTTGGAGCGATTGCTTTTGGTATCGGAACTTCTGAGGTTGAGATGGTTCTTTCTACGCAATGTATTATGCAGCCAAAACCAAAAAAAATGCGTATCAACGTAAACGGTCAGTTAAGCAAGGGAGTTGGACCAAAAGATGTTGCGCTATACATTATCGCTCAGTTAACGACTTCAGGCGGAACCGGTTATTTTGTTGAATATGCCGGAGATGTTTTCGAAAATATGACCATGGAAGGCCGTATGACGGTTTGTAACCTAAGTATTGAAATGGGTGCCCGAGGCGGGATGATCGCTCCGGATCAGACTACTTTTGATTTCCTTGAAGGAAGATTATTCACTCCAAAAGGAGAAGCATGGGACAAAGCGGTTGCCTACTGGAAAACCCTAAAAACGGATCCTGATGCTGTTTTTGATGCCGAACTGAACATCAATGCTTCCGATATCGAACCAATGATTACTTATGGTACTAACCCGGGAATGGGAATTGGTATATCAAAACATATCCCAAATGCAAAAGAAGTTGAAGGTGGTGAGGAAACTTACAAAAAATCTTTGGCTTACATGGGCTTTAAAGAAGACGATGTAATGATTGGAAAGCCAATTGACTATGTTTTCCTAGGAAGCTGTACCAATGGGCGTATTGAAGACTTCAGAGCTTTTGCCGAGATTGTTAAAGGAAGAAAAAAAGCTGACAATGTAACGGCTTGGCTAGTTCCCGGTTCTCACGTTGTTGAAGCTCAAATTAAAGAAGAAGGTATTTTAGACATTCTTACGGATGCTGGTTTTGTATTACGTCAACCTGGTTGTTCTGCATGTCTGGCTATGAACGACGATAAAGTTCCTGCCGGAAAATATGCAGTAAGCACCTCCAACAGAAATTTTGAAGGTCGTCAGGGCCCAGGCTCAAGAACATTATTAGCAAGTCCGATTATGGCTGCTGCAGCTGCTATTACAGGAAAACTAACAGACCCAAGAGAATTATTTTAATTCTTGCTGTAAGCTTTAAGCAATAGGCTTTAAGCTTTAATCAGATTATAAAAAAAGGCTTACTGCCTGAAGCAAATAAAAAAACAAACGCTGTGCAAAAAGCTTAAAGCATACAGCTTATAGCCTAAAGCAGAAAAACAGCCTAAAGCAGAAAAAAATGGCATACGATAAATTCGACATACTTACCAGCAGTGCGGTGCCACTGCCAATTGAAAACGTAGACACCGATCAAATCATTCCGGCTCGTTTTCTAAAAGCTACAAAACGTGAAGGTTTTGGAGACAATTTGTTTAGAGACTGGAGATACAACGGAGACGATACTCCAAAAACTGATTTCGTTTTAAACGATTCAACTTATAGCGGAAAAATTCTGGTTGGAGGAAAAAACTTCGGTTCAGGATCTTCAAGAGAGCACGCTGCCTGGGCAGTTTACGATTACGGTTTCAGAGCTGTCGTTTCAAGCTTCTTTGCAGATATCTTCAAAGGAAACTGCTTAAATATTGGAGTTCTTCCGGTTCAGGTAAGCCCTGAATTTGCCGAAATCATTTTCAAAGCTATCGAGGCTGATCCTAAAACAGAACTGGAAATCAATTTACCGAATCAAACGATTACCTTATTGTCGACAGGCCAGCAGGAATCATTTGCAATTAACGGATACAAAAAGAACAACATGATTAATGGCTTTGATGACATTGATTATTTACAAAACATTAAAGAAGACATTGTTGCTTTTGCTGACAAACTTCCTTATTAAAAAATCAGGTTCAGTCCTATGAGACCCGGCAGGTTTTTTTTAAAATCTGTCGGGTCTTATAACTTAAACAAAACCAGACAACACAACAACAATCTATTTGTATAAAGGAATTTGGAAAATCAATATGGAAAAAAGAAAAATTGAAATAATGGATACGACACTTCGTGATGGTGAACAAACCTCGGGAGTATCATTTTCTGCTGCAGAAAAACTGACCATTGCACAATTACTGTTGGAGGAATTAAATATTGACCGAATCGAAATTGCCTCTGCACGTGTAAGCGAAGGAGAATTTCAGGCCGTAAAAGGCATTACTACCTGGGCAACCGAAAAAGAATACATCAATCGTATTGAAGTTCTTGCCTTTGTAGATGGCGGCGTTTCGATAGAATGGATGAAAAAAGCTGGTGCAAGAGTTCAAAATTTATTGACCAAAGGCTCCCTAAATCATCTTACTCATCAATTAAAAAAAACACCTGAACAGCACTTTTCTGAAATCGCACACATCATCAGTTTAGCTCGGGCGAATGATATTGAAACCAATGTTTACCTGGAAGACTGGAGTAACGGAATGCGAAATTCTCCTGACTATGTTTTTCAATTTCTGGATTTTCTCTCCACACAGCCTGTTAAACGAATTTTGCTTCCGGATACTTTGGGTGTGCTAATTCCATCTCTGACTTTTGAGTTTATTTCAAAAATCAGAGCCCGATATCCTAAAATTCATTTTGATTTCCATGCTCATAACGACTACGACCTAAGCGTTGCCAATGTTATGGAAGCCATAAAAGCCGGTATCAACGGACTTCATGTAACCGTAAACGGAATGGGTGAACGTGCAGGAAATGCGCCCTTAGAAAGCACAGTGGCCGTGATAAACGATTACCTGCCTGAAGTAAGCATCAACATTAAGGAAACTTCTTTGTATACCGTAAGTAAACTGGTAGAAACTTTTACTGGCTACAGAATCCCTGCCAACAAACCGATTGTGGGAGACAATGTTTTCACGCAAACTGCCGGAATTCATGCCGACGGAGACAATAAAAACAATCTGTATTTTAATGATTTACTTCCGGAACGCTTTGGAAGAAAACGAAAATATGCTTTAGGAAAAACGTCGGGAAAAGCCAATATCGAAAAGAATCTTCAGGAATTAGGCTTAAAATTGAATCAGGAAGATTTGAAATTGGTCACACAAAGAATCATCGAACTGGGAGACAAAAAAGAGACAGTAACCAAAGAAGATCTTCCGTACATTATTTCTGATGTTCTGGACAGCCATACTTATGAAGAAAGAATAAAAATTGAATCCTATATATTAGTTCACTCAAAAGGAATGCGCCCGTCAACAACTTTATGCTTAAAATTCGGCGATGAAATTATCGAAGAAAATGCTCAGGGTGACGGTCAGTTTGACGCTTTTATGAATGCATTATCCAAAATTTATAAAAACAAAAAACTAACACTTCCCAAATTAATTGACTATGCCGTACGAATCCCTCCCGGAAGCAGCTCTGATGCTTTGTGTGAAACCATCATCACCTGGGTCAACAACGGAAAAGAATTTAAAACGAGAGGATTAGATTCTGACCAGACCGTTGCAGCGATTATAGCCACTCAAAAAATGCTTAATATAGTTACTTGATAAAAGGTGCTAAGTTGCTAAGATTCTAGGGTACTGAGAAAAAAAACCAGAATTCAAGCAACTCAGAACCTGAAAACAAACAACAACAAAAACAACAACGTCAAGTTACTAAATTCGCTAATTAGAAAAAATCTTAGAACCTTAGCAACTCAGAATCTTAGAACCTTAAATAACACACATAGAATGAAATTAAACATAGCCCTTTTAGCAGGAGACGGAATTGGTCCTGAGGTAATAAACGAAGCGGTAAAAGTATCTGATGCTATTGCAAAAAAATTCAATCACGAAATAACATGGACACCGGCCTTAACCGGAGCATGCGCAATTGACGCCGTTGGAGTTCCTTATCCTGATGAAACTCACGAAATATGCATGAAAGCCGATGCTGTTTTATTTGGTGCAATCGGTCATCCAAAATACGATAATGATCCAAGTGCACCGGTACGTCCGGAACAGGGTTTATTGCTCATGCGCAAAAAATTAGGATTGTTTGCGAATGTACGCCCAACCTTCACTTTTCCATCCTTAATTGATAATTCTCCTTTAAAAAGAGAAAGAATCGAAGGTACTGATCTGGTTTTCTTAAGAGAATTGACAGGAGGGATTTACTTTGGGGAAAAAGGAAGAAAAGATAATGGTGACACAGCATTTGACAATTGTGTTTATACCAGAGCTGAAGTACAACGTCTGGCAAAAAAAGGCTTTGAACTGGCCATGACCCGCAGCAAAAAATTATGCTGTGTTGACAAGGCGAACGTTCTGGAAACTTCGCGTTTATGGAGAGAAACAGTACAGGCAATGGAAAAAGACTATCCGGAAGTTACGGTATCTTACGAGTTTGTAGATGCCGTTGCCATGCGATTGGTTCAATGGCCTAATTCTTATGATGTTCTAATTACCGAAAATTTATTTGGAGATATTTTAACTGATGAGGCTTCTGTAATCTCGGGCTCTATGGGATTAATGCCTTCTGCTTCTGTTGGAGAACACACTTCTCTTTACGAACCAATTCATGGATCTTACCCACAAGCTACAGGATTGAATATCGCAAATCCGCTGGCTACTATTTTATCAGCTGCCATGATGTTTGAAGATGCTTTTGGATTAAAAGACGAAGCCGAAGCCATTAGAGCAGTTGTAAATCAATCCTTAGAACAGGGAATTGTTACCGAAGACCTGGCTCCAAAAGGCACTAAAGCTTATAAAACCAGTGAAGTTGGAGACTGGCTTGTAGCTAACTTATTTTAGTTTCAGGTTTCAAGTTTATTTTGTTTCATGTTCCAACAACCTGAAACTTGAAACCTGAAACAAAAAAAAGGGATCAACTTGCGTTGATCCCTTTTATATATTTAGAAAAAAATATTAATATCCTCCTCTGTTACCACCACGGTCATTTCCACCACGGTTGTTTCCGTAACCTCCGCGAGAATCACCTCCACGGTTGTTATTGAAGCTTCTTCTTTCACCTTCAGGTTTTGGTTCAGATTTATTAACAACAATTGTACGACCTTGAACAGTAGCTCCGTTCAATTCATCAATTGCTTTTTGAGCCTCGCTGTCGTTTGGCATCTCAACGAAACCAAATCCTTTGCTTCTTCCAGTAAATTTATCAGTAATAATTTTAACTGAATCTACTGCTCCGTAAGCCTCGAAAGACTCTCTTAAATCTGCTTCCTCAATACTGAATGGAAGGCTTCCAACAAAAATGTTCATATGTACTTATTTATAATAATGTAGCAAATGTAACTTTATTTTTCTGTAATCTACTATATATTAGTTTATTTATGTTTTTATTTTGATTTAAAAAAACAGATATCAATAAAACCAAACTATGGCAAATTAAATTTCTAATTCTCAGAGGTCGCCGAAATTGGAATTTTATAAAAAACCCCTTCGGTAAAACTAATTTTTGGCTTTTCAGTATCTTTTTGATCCTCGTTCAGAGCGTTAAACTTAAAGGTTCCTGAAATTGTTTTATTCTCGGCATTAAACTCAGTAATCACGATTAACCCATCCCCCCTATCCGTACCGGTAGAGAAACTGTAGGATTGCGACGGCTGCATATTAGAGTAATTTGCAGTCGTGATATTGTCACGTCCAAGAGCATAAGTCTGCACTCCTGTATTCGGAACTTTTAAAACTACTTTCTCAAATCCCAAATCACCCTCAATAACAATACCGCCACTCACAGAATTATAGGCATTATAGGTTGTAGCACGCCAAAACACGTTTTCTTTTAAGCTTTGGAAGGCCGGATTATTAAATTTTATATCTTCAGAACAAGCAGAAACAATAAAAAGTAGTAATACTAAAGAAATTATTTTTTTCATATCACAGTAAATTTGAGGCAAAAATAACCTCAATTAAGACAATTATTTAAAAAATGAAGTTAAAAAGGACATAAATGCCTCAGAAATACACCTGAAATGCATTTAATATGATTTCGAACGTATAATTCATAAAAAAATTATATCTTTGCGCCCTTAATTAACAGGGGTCGAGTACCTCAAAATTTAATCATACGATTATGTCAGTAAAAATTAGATTACAAAGACACGGTAAAAAAGGAAAACCTTTTTACTGGGTTGTAGCTGCAGATGCACGCTCAAAAAGAGATGGTAAATACTTAGAGAAAATCGGTACTTACAATCCAAACACAAACCCGGCAACTATCGACTTAAACCTTGATAGTGCAGTTAAATGGTTACACAATGGTGCTCAACCAACTGATACTGCTAGAGCAATTCTTTCTTACAAAGGTGCTTTATTGAAACACCACCTTGATGGAGGTATCCGTAAAGGAGCTTTAACTCAAGAGCAAGCTGACGCTAAATTAGCTGCTTGGTTAGAAGCTAAAGCTGGAAAAGTTGATGCTAAAAAAGATGGTTTATCAAAAGCGCAAGCTGATGTTAAAGCTAAAGCTTTAAAAGCAGAACAAGAAGTTAATGCTAAACGTTTAGCTGCTGCTGCTCAAGCTGAAGCTGACGCAATTGCTGCTGCTACTGCTGCTGAGGCTACAGAAGAAGTTGCTGAAGTTGAAGCTTCAACTGAAGAAACTGCTACTGAAGAGAATAACGAAACAACTGAAGCATAATTTTAGCTGGCGAGAATGCGTAAAGAAGAATGTTTTTATTTAGGTAAAATCGCTAAAAAATTTAGTTTCAAAGGTGAAGTTCTGGCTTATTTAGACACGGACGAACCTGAGTTATACGAAAATCTGGAATCAGTGTTTGTTGAATGCAACAAACACTTGGTTCCTTTTTTTATTGAAACAAGTTCTTTGCACAAAAACGACTTTCTTAGAATTCGTTTTGAAGATGTAAACACAGAAGAAGATGCTGATGCCCTTGTTGGTAATGCGATTTATCTTCCTTTAACTATGTTGCCAAAACTTTCCGGCAACAAATTTTATTTCCACGAAGTAATCGGTTTTGAAATCGAAGACCAGCGTTTAGGTATTTTTGGAAAAATAGCTGCCGTAAATGATACGACAGCACAACCTCTTTTTGAAGTTTTGAATGGCGAAGTCGAAATGTTAATTCCGATGATCGATCAATTCCTTGTAAAAATAGACCGTGAAAACAAAAAGGTTATCATGAATCTTCCTGAAGGTTTAGTGGAGATGTATCTCTAAAATGAGAATTTCCAATTTTTTAAATCCCAAACTCCAATATAAAATACTAAAGTACTAAATATAAAATTTTAGCACATCGATATTTTTTTGAAAGAAAAAACTTATTTATTTTAATTTTTATTCTATTTTTATAGTTCTGTTTTTTGTTATCTAATAACTAGTAACTCATGTCAAAACCATATAATCTAGAAGAAAGAACACTTCTCTTTGCAAAAGAATGCCGCATATACATTAGAAATCTACCGAAAACTCTTTCCAACATTGAAGATGGAAAGCAACTTATAAGATCATCCGGATCAGTTGGCGCTAATTATATTGAAGCAAATGAAAAGCTAGGAGACAAAGATTTTTTATTTCGCCTTAAAATCACCAGAAAAGAAGCGAAAGAATCTAAATTCTGGTTACAATTACTGAATGATTTAAATCCAGATCAAAATATCTCATCTCAATCTCTATTATACGAAATAGAAGAATTAAGAAAGATTTTATCTGTAATAATTACCAAAACTTCAAAATAACAAATTGATATTTTAATCTTATTTTTACTCCCTAAAATATTAATTCATTCCATTTTGCAATTGGAATTTGGAATTTCCTACTATTGGAATTTCTTCTTCTATTCTTTGGAGTTCAAATCATTCAAATTTATTTATGTTTCAATTCAAACAATTTTCAGTTCTACAAGACAAAACCGCTATGAAAGTTGGCACTGATGGTGTTTTACTGGGTGCTTGGGCACCTATAAATCACAATCCATTTAGTGTTTTAGACATTGGCGCCGGAACTGGGATTATTGCTTTAATGCTGGCACAAAGAACAAATGCAGAGCAAATTGACGCGCTTGAAATTGACGAAGATGCTTATGAAGAAGCAGTAGAGAATTTTGAAAACTCGCCTTGGGGAGACCGTTTATTTTGTTTCCATGCAGGTTTGGATGAATTTATAGAAGAACCGGAAGACGAATATGATCTGATTGTTTCGAATCCACCCTTTTATGCTGAAGATTATAAAAGCGAAAACGAGCAACGGGATTTAGCACGCTTTCAGGACGCAATGCCTTTTGAAGAATTAGTCGAAGCAGCTGATTTACTTTTATCTGAAAATGGAATACTTGCCATAATTCTTCCTTTTAAAGAAGAAGAAAAATTTATTGCCTTAGCCAAAGAATCCGAATTATACCCTGTCAAAATTACACGGGTAAAAGGCACTCCTACAGCTGTTGTAAAGCGTAGTCTTTTGGCTTTTAGCCGTAACGAAACCTCACAACCTGAAGTTGATGAATTAACAATAGAAATTGACCGACACGTTTATACTCCTCAGTATATTGATCTTACTAAAGATTTTTATTTAAAATTTTAAACCTGCTCAAAAAGGCTTTTAAACTGATATAAAATTCTCTCGATTAGACGTAAATCTTCGGTCACAATCTCGGCACTTCCTTTCATTTCCTGCTGAAAAACGATTTGCTTTTTATAGGACGTTTCCAATCCGTTGGGAAGCGCTACATCCAACAATAAATTTCCATCTTTATCCGGAACTAAAGAAATATTTTGGATCTTTCCTCTTAACACTCCAAATTCTCTGTCGGGAAAATTCGCTAATCTGATGTTCACTATCTGACCTACTTTTATTTTCCCTGAATTCAATGCCGGTGCTTTTACCTTACCTACAAAACCATTTTTGGTATCCGGAATAATCGAAAAGACGTTATCCCCAGTATTGATCGTTTGATTCTCTGTCCAAACCTGCAAAAAAGTAACCACCCCACTCACCGATGATTTTAAAGCATAGGCCAGCTCCCAGTCTTTTATTACTTTTTTAAGCTGATAAAAAGACTGCGCCATATTTCTTCCTAAAGTAACTTCTTCTTTAGTCCCACTGATTTGTGAGTTCTGACTTAATTTAGAATTAGTAATCAAAGCCGACTTTAACTGAGAAATGGAAGACAAAAGGGTTTTATAATTTTTTTGCGCCTGGAGATACCCCAGTTTTTTAGCTTCCATTTCCTGTGCAGAAATGATTCCTTTATTGAATAAGGTTTCAAATCTCGCCATTTCATTTTTCTGAAGCTGCAATTCACTTTCATTAATCACTTTTTGCTGCTGTAAAATTTCCAATCGGTCTTTAATCTGAACTTTTTCAGAAACCTGTGCCCGGTTTTCTACTTCAAAAGGCTGCAAATTCTTATTCAGTTGTTCTGCCTGATAGTCTTTTTGAAAAACGGCAAAAGCACTTTCAATCTCTCCTAACTGAGTATTTTTCAACAGTTCGAAAGGAAAGGCTTTCCTGGAATCATTGATATTATATTCGTCAACGATTTTTTTCAACAAAAAAACATCTTTATAATTAGCGGTATTTTCAATAACAGCAAGTGTGCTGTTTTTTGAAACAATCGATTTGTCTTTTACTAAAATTGCCTCAATACGACCCGATGATTTCGAAACGATCTTCTCTGGGGGAATATTGGTTGTAATTACAATTTGAGTCGCAACAACGTCAGGATATTTGATAAACCAGGACACGAAAAAAAGCATCGTAATAATAACGAATATCAAAACAGTCCCCCAACGAATCATCCAATGTGGTACCTTAGTGAGAATGTCCTGAACTTCTTCACTTCTTAGTTCAAATGTAGTATCTTCTGCCATGTTTTAATTTCCTAATTGCAATTGATTCTTAACCAGTTCAAAATAATTTCCTTTTTGCTCTACCAAAACAGAATGACTGCCAATTTCGATAATTTTTCCTTTATCTAAAACCACAATTTGATCCGCATTCATCACAGTACTTAAGCGATGGGCAATAACCACAACTGTTTTATCTTTGAAGAAAATATCCAGTTTTTGCATTATTTCTTTTTCATTATTCGCATCCAATGCCGATGTAGCTTCATCAAAAAACAAAACTTCCGGGTTTTTATATACTGCTCTTGCTATTAACAAACGTTGCTTTTGTCCGCTACTCATCCCAAGTCCTTCGGCGCCAATTTTTGTATTGTATCCTAACGGTAAACCTGAAATGTATTCTTTTATGTTGGCTACATCAGCAGCATAGACCAAACGTTCTTTATCTACTTTATCGACACCAATTGCAATATTGTTCGCAATGGTATCACTAAAAATAAACCCTTCCTGCATAACAGCTCCGATATTGGATCTCCATGCTTTTTGCGAAATATTTTTCAATTGCGCATTTCCGATGGTTATCTCCCCTTTTTCAGGTTCATAGAATTTCAATAAGAGCTTCATTAAAGTTGTTTTACCGCTTCCGCTGACTCCAACTATTGCTGTTACTTTATTGGCCGGGATTTTCAGCGTCAGATCTTCCAGAACGGGAATATCAGAACCTAAATAGCGATAGGAAAGGTTATTAATATCAATATCTGAATCAAAAGGAACATCACTCGTCTGATAGACTTCTTGCTGCGTTTCGTCTTCTTTCTCATGAATTTCAGATAATCTGGCCAATGATATCTTCGCATCCTGAAGCTCCCTGACGAATTCTATAAGCTGCGTAATTGGCCCGTTTAAACTCCCTACTATCGAACTAATTGCCAGCATCATCCCCAGTGTAATAGAACCATCAATTACTAGTTTTGCCGATAGGAATATAATAAAGATATTTTTTAATTCATTGATTACAGAAGAACCTATAGTTTGTGTTTGCTCTAAAACCAGCCCCTTTATTGAAACTCTAAAAAGCCTTGCCTGTATGTATTCCCATCCCCATCGTTTTTGTTTTTCGGCATTATGAAGCTTTATTTCCTGCATTCCGTTGATAAGCTCCATTACTTTGTTTTGCTCACTGGAAACCTCTGCAAAACGCTTGTAATCGAGTACTTCTCTTCGTTTTAAGAACAAAGTAATCCACCCAAAATAAAGCAAACTGCCCGCAAAAAACACTAGAAAGATCTTCAGATTAAAGTAAGCTAAGACACCTCCCATCACAAACATATTGATCACAGAAAATAAGACATTCAAAGATGATGTTGTCAAAATTTGTTCAATTCTGCGATGGTCATTAATACGCTGCATGATGTCACCAGTCATTCGTACATCGAAAAACGAAATGGGCAGATTCATTAGTTTAATAAAGAAATCCGAAATAAGAGAAATGTTGATTCGGGTAGAAAGATGTAACAAAATCCAGCTTCTGATAAGTTCCAAACCTGTCCTTCCGGCAAAAAGGAACAATTGAGCAAAAAGAATCAGGTAAATAAAATGAATGTTCTGATTTTGAATCCCGACATCGACAATACTTTGGGTTAAAAACGGGAAAATAAGCTGCAATAAACTACTGGCCAATAATCCTATACTTAATTGTATTAGAAACGACCTGTACCGAAGCACGTATTGTGCCAACAATCCAAATCCGAGTCCGTGATTGTCTTCTTTATCAAAATCAGATTGAAAGAATTTAGGAGTCGCTTCAATCAATAATGCAATTCCTTCCTGAGTAGATTCATCCGCATTGTTTCCGATCCAGAATTTAATAAAATCTTCTTTATTATATTCGATCAAGCCAAAAGCAGGATCCGAAATATAGTAGGTATTTCTTTTAATTTTGTAAAGTACTACGTAATGATTTTTGTTCCAATGTAAAACACAAGGAAGCGGAGCCTCTTCTAATCGTTCGAGATTTAATTTTACCCCTAAAGTTCTAAAGCCAATTTTCTCGGCCGCATCACTCAAAAAAAGCAAATTACTTCCTTCACGAGTTGTTTCACTGATGTCTCTCAACTCCTGAATGTTAATTGTTTTGCCGTAATGTTTCGCTATTATTTTTAAACACGTCGGCCCACAATCTTTATAATCGGCCTGCTTATAATTGGTGAATTTTTTCAATTTAATTTAGGGTTAATCATTTATGCACAAACAATCTTACCATTATCTGCCTTACAAAAATATAATATTTATCCGCCAAAAAATCGCAATTATTTGTTTTTCCTTCTGATTTATAGTTAAAAAACAACAATGATCCTAAAAAAAGGATTTTACAAGAATTTTTCTTGTCGGGTTTAAGGCTACCAGACCATTTAAAAATCCTACCTCTATCCTTTACCGCCCTAACAATCAATCCATATAAATGATTTCATTAAGTTCATTACAAAGCGACGGATTAATCCAAAAAAAAACAGAGAAGAAATAAATCTTCTCTGTTAGAGTATTTAAAAACATATCTATTAGAAATACAATTTCTTTAGGACATGGCACTGGTTAACCCTAACCAATTAAAATCAACTCAGTGACCAATTTCCTAAGAATCCCTACACCAATCATCAATGTGGGGAAATTTGCTCAATGTTCCACGATCGAGCGCCTACAAATTAAAAAAAACATGACTAAATTCTAAAAAAGGCTATTTCGTACTTCTATTAAAACGCTAAAAAATTAATATCAAAAACGACCAAAGTCATTTTACCTTGTCTTATATACTTCAATTTCGAAACATTCTGTAAATGTGAAGATTTCTTTAGCCTCCTTCTTACATTAAATGCTCCTCATTAGAGTAAGACTACAAACAATCCTCAAGCACTGCCGGTATTGTACCATTCGAACAAATCGAATCACACGTTACAAGAGTAGACGAACCTCTACCCGGACAAACGCAACATCTTTTAGGCGGATTAATTGGCTGTCCTCCTACCATGCTTTTTTGCTCGAACGCACTTAGCTCTTGAGCACCTTCTAAGTTTAAAATGATTTTTAACATAACTAAAGGCTTTTGTTTTTTGGACTCATACTTCAATCATTTTAAGACAGTTGAAGCTTCTGTCTGTTGTAACTATTTTCAGATATTATGCTGTTTTTTCTAAAACAACCTCTTCTTTCTCTTCGATATAATCGTTTAAAAAGTATTTTAACTCTCCTAATTCATATTCTGCCGGAAAAATTTTATCATTTACAATCTTAACGGGTGTGTAATTAAAATCGTTTTTAGAACACCATTCATATTGCTTGTTTATTTCCTGCGTTATCATCATACTTACAGAATCAACAGTCCATTTTTTCAACCATTTCTTAAGACTCATATTTTTAATATGCCAGTCTGAAATAGCCTCAACTGTTTTTCCCGGTGTAGATCTGTTTATTGTTAAAAGTCTTTCAACTACCACTTTATATGGATTTTCGGCATTCTCAGGATTTACATTAAACAACACATTCAAGTGTATCTTATCCGGAAATCTCAACACTAAATCAAACGCCTCCTGAAATGTTTTATGACAATGTCCACAACTAGGGCTGATGATTACTGATAACTTAACGGCCGCATTTCTATTTCCAAAATGCAATCCTCTCAGATCATCAAGTCCATTTATGTGAGGCACTTTTTTAGACAAGAAGTTCAATAAAGAGTAATTTCTTTTAAACTTTTTCATCTCTTTAAGTGAACTTTCGGTACCTAAGATGTTTTTTATAATTGTTTTCAAAACTGCCCAAATAGGAACAAGAAGTGCCAATGAGAACAAGAATGGAAAAATTTCGGCAAAACTAAAACTCAACGTAAACAAATCTGATGCAAACCATATAGCACTTTGCACAAAAATCAAAGAAGACACCACTAAGCACATTACACACCATCTTTGAATTTCAAATTTTTGAATCCAAATAGAAGACACAATAACCGGTATCGCTAATAAGCTTAAAAAACCTATGAAAATCGAAGACTCCAATGGTTTTACCAAAATTGCAATCAAACTGGCTCCAAAAAACATTAGTGGCAAGTCCGGAAAGCTAATCCACTTACTTTCATTACCCTCTTTACTATTGATTACAGAGCTACAGGAAGAGTTAGAACTAAAATTGCAAAGTTTTGAAATGATACTATTCTTAAATCCCAGTTTTTCCTGAACAATGAAAACACTTACAATGAATCCTAAAATTGATGTTGTTAAAAAAACAAGGCTAAATAAATTGTATGTATTGTAAAAAAATGACAATCCAACTACCAACAAAAGCGGCAAACCATATTTCAACCAGCTGAATTCAACTTTTATTCTGTCTCTTGCTATAACATTGTTTGGTTCAATTGCAACTATAACTCCATTCCAGTCTAATAAAAACTTTTCATAAGCCATTTTCTGACTTCCTTTTTTCATCGTATTGATTCGAACAAAATTCTTTGCCTTTTCCACTAATATTAACTCCTCTTTGAAATAAGCCAAAAAATTTGAAGGCAAATCTACTATTTGCTCTTTCGGAACTCTTATCGCAGCATTCTCTACAGACAGTAAATCCAGAGAATCTGTTATCGCAAACAAACTAGGATAATTTGGATGAGAAAGGAACAAATCTTTAAACTCATTTTTAATCTCCGAGTACTTGTTTATTTGTAGAAATTTTTGGACAAGCTTTAACATCTTTTCGAGTCTTTAAAATCATAATTACACTGCAAAGATTGTTGTTTTTGTTGAGAAAAAAACGCTAGTAGTACACATTTTATTAATTATACTACATACAATTTATAAATTATATCAGTCTGAATAAAACAGCAACTTGTTGATTATCAGTATTTTGATCTTGAAATGATTTATCAAAAACCCCAAAAACCCCATTCTCGATTAAGCGTTTTCCTTTTTGCATAGTTTTGATATATCAATAATCCTAATACAAACAAACATGACAAATCGAGCACAAAAATTCGAAGATTTTCAATCTGAAAAACTGTCAAAAAAAGAACAAAAAACGGTTCAGGGAGGAGACGAATCTAATATTCCAGGTGACCCAAGTAGAGGGAATGGAAAAGGGTCTAATTAATCATTTAAAAAAATCAAATTATGAAAAATAAAAAATTAAACTTCGAAAATTTCAAAAGCAATACACTTTCAAAAAAAGAACAAAAAACGGTTCGTGGAGGTGACGATCCTACTACTCCTATCGAGACAATTACTGGTGATCCAAGTAGAGGAAATGGAAAAGGATCTAATTAATCATTTAAAAAAAATCAAATCATGAAAAATAAAAAATTAAACTTCGAAAATTTCAAAAGCAATACACTTTCAAAAAAAGAACAAAAAACGGTTCGTGGAGGTGACGATTCTAATACTCCCATCGATACAATTACCGGTGATCCAAGTAGAGGAAATGGAAAGGGATCTAATTAATCATTAAAGATCTACTAAAAATGGAAAATAAAAAATTAAATTTCGAAGATTTTACAAGCAATACACTTTCAAAAAAAGAACAAAAAACGGTTCGTGGAGGTGACAACGATAGTAATAGAGGAAATGGCAACGGATCTACACAACTAATAAACCTATAACAATGAAAACTAAAAAAATAAAATTCGAAGATTTTGGAAACGAAAAATTATCAAGAAAAGAGCAACAAACAATTTTCGGAGGTGACGGTGACCCTTCCAGAGGGAATGGTAAAGGAAGCACTGACGAAATTCCTTAATAAAAATCTAAGAAACTTTTTAAATATTATTCGCAAACTGAGCTGGAGACACTCCAGTTCTTTTGCGAAATGATTTAGCAAAAGACACTGCATTTTTGAAACCTACACTTTCTGCTATCGCCTGAGTTGAATATTTACGATACATATGGTTCGTGATCATTTCATTAATAACATAATTAATTTTCAACTCATTCGAATATTCACCAAAAGACTTACCGAATCGTTTGTTTACCACATAAGACAAATAGGTTGTATTTGTTTTTATCTTCTTAGCCACATAAGGCAAAGTAAAATCGGCATGCAAAAATTCCTGTTTACTTTCTAAAGCCAGCAATTTTTCTACTATTTTATTCTCTTTTGCCTCATCAATACTTAAATTGACATTCTCTTTCTTAAGTTGTAACTCCTCAGACTCCAGAACAGCAATCTCTGGTTCAGGGTCGTTTTTCTTCTCTAAATTAGCTTTAAACTCTTCTATTAAAGCATTCATTTTTTTATGTGCTTTATTTTTATCCCGTATGTTTTTTATCAGCAAGAATACGATACCTATAAATATAACAACATAAAATACTTTCAGCGCTTTATTCAGAAAAACGTCGTATTTATACTTCTCCTGAATGGTAACCATCTCACTGGTCAAATCTCCTACTCCAAGTTTATAATTTACTTCCAGAATCTCATCATTTAATTTTGATTCTGACTTTTCGTAATTATCAAGGTAAATTTTTGAATGTTTATAAGCCAGTTCTGGTTCTTTTAGTATGTTATAAATCTTTGCCTGATAATAATTTGACTTCAGATGATCTACCTGATTGGTTTTAGTTAGCTCGCCAATAGAATCTGATTTTTTAAAAAACACTAATGCCTTATCATACTTTTTGGTATTATAATACAAGTCTCCTAAATTATAATTAGTAGTACATAAGATTTCCTGCATATTATTTTGATTGGCCAGAAAGATGATGTCGTAATACGTTTTTTCGGCATTTTTATATTCTTTCAGCTCACCGTAAATATTCCCTAAACTTAATTTCGCTACAATCTTATTGTCCGGAAAATTTTGAGAATAGCTAATGGTTTTTTGGTAGAAATACTCCGCAGAGTCAAGCAAAACCTTCTTTTTAGGATCTTTCATATAAAAGCTTTCATATGATCCTGCCAGACTAAGATTGATGTTACTCTTATTATTAAGATACTGCTGCTTGGTATAAACGCTCTGGTTTTTATCCACAAAATCATTGAGACTCCGCAAATCCTTAATCGCTAATCGATAATTACCTACAGCAACATTTATAGCCGCGATATTACTCTTAAACTTAACAATTTGAATAATATCCCCAATCTTTATAGAGAGTTTTATTCCTTGTTGGTAATTTTCGATCGCATCACTGTAATTCTCTCTTTTCCATTCTGATAATCCGGCATAATTATACAAATAAGACCGAAGTTGAGTTTTTTCTTTATCATCCGGCATTTTGTCTAAGTAATTTAAGGCTAACTGGTATTTTTCCTTAGATTTTACTGCATTTCCTTTTAACTGAATCAAATAAGACAATGCAGCATTTGCAAAAGCCAGATGTTTATTGTTATTAGATCTTGCCAGCTGATTAGCATATACGATCGAACTGTCAACATTAGCATTTGCCGTTAGTCGAATTTTGTCTTGTAATATTAAGTACTCTTGTTCCGTAAAATCCTTTTTCTCCTGAGAAACAGCGACATTTACAACAAAAAAGAGTATAAAAGAGATGATCAGCCTCATTCAATTCGTTTTTTGAATCTCAAAAATAGCTTATAAATTCACAATAAACTAAAATTAATTCGTGTTTATACTATTTTCCCTCTTTGCTATTTATAAAAATATAACAATTTAACCGTATTTTGTTATATTTTTATTGCGTAGATTTGTATTATAAAACTATCAAAAATGAAACCAGACCTATTTCAAGCACCAGATTACTATAACTTAGATGACTTATTGACAGACGAACACAAACTAGTTCGAGAATCGGCGCGAGCCTGGGTCAAGAGAGAAGTTTCCCCAATTATAGAAGAATATGCTCAAAAAGCAGCATTCCCTACACAAATTATAAAAGGACTCGGCGAAATCGGTGGTTTCGGACCGTATATTCCGGTAGAATACGGAGGTGCGGGTCTGGATCAGATTTCTTACGGTTTAATCATGCAGGAGATAGAACGCGGAGATTCCGGTGTTCGATCGACTTCATCCGTTCAGTCTTCCCTGGTAATGTATCCGATCTGGAAATATGGAAACGAAGAACAGCGAATGAAATATTTACCAAAACTGGCTACAGGAGAATTCATGGGATGCTTTGGTTTGACTGAGCCTGATCACGGTTCTGACCCCGGAAGCATGATCACTAATTTTAAAGATATGGGAGATCATTATCTTTTAAATGGTGCCAAAATGTGGATTTCTAACGCTCCTTTTGCCGATATCGCAATTGTTTGGGCAAAAAATGAGGAAGGAAGAATTCACGGTTTGATCGTTGAACGCGGAATGGAAGGCTTTACAACTCCTGAGACACATAATAAATGGTCTTTGCGTGCCTCTTCAACGGGAGAACTAATCTTTGATAATGTTAAAGTTCCTAAAGAAAACTTATTACCTAACAAATCCGGTCTTGGTGCACCTCTTGGATGCTTAGATTCTGCACGATACGGAATTGCCTGGGGAGCTATTGGAGCTGCAATGGATTGCTACGATACTGCTTTACGTTATTCTAAAGAAAGAATTCAATTTGGGAAACCTATCGGAGGAACGCAATTGCAACAGAAAAAACTAGCTGAAATGATTACCGAAATCACAAAAGCACAGTTATTAACCTGGCGCCTGGGTGTTTTACGCAACGAAGGAAGAGCTACAACCACACAAATCTCAATGGCAAAACGCAACAATGTCGATATGGCCATACATATCGCACGTGAAGCCAGACAAATGCTGGGCGGAATGGGTATTACAGGCGAATATTCGATCATGCGTCACATGATGAATCTCGAAAGTGTTATTACTTATGAAGGAACTCACGACATTCATTTACTAATAACGGGTATGGATGTAACTGGAATTCCAGCATTTAAATAATGAATATTTATTAAAATATATACAAAACCAATACAAAAAGCTTCTTCTTAACGGGAAGCTTTTTATATTTGCATAAAAAATTCGAAAATGAATATTGAAACTATAAACAATAGCATTCAACCCCAAAAAGATCAACTTCTACAACACTCCTTATACAATAAAATCCAAAATATCGATGACTTACATCGTTTTTTAGAAACTCATGTTTTCGCTGTTTGGGATTTTATGTCCTTATTAAAAGCATTACAATCTAAACTTACCTGTACTTCTACTCCTTGGTTCGCGACAAAAAATCCTGAAACAAGATACTTAATCAATGAAATCGTTTTGGCAGAAGAAACCGATTTAAGTATTGATGGAAAAAGACAAAGTCACTATGAAATGTATATTGAAGCTATGGAAGATTGTGGTGCCGATACAAGCGGAATCAACCACTTTTTAGCCGAAGTAAACTCCTTGCATAACATTTTTGTTGCCATAAAACAAAGTTCCTTACATCCTGATACAAAAGCTTTCCTGGACTTTACTTTTAGAGTAATTGAAGAAGGAAAGCCTCATCAAATTGCTGCAGCATTTACTTTTGGAAGAGAAGATTTGATTCCGAGTATGTTTACCGCAATCCTGAAAAACTTCCAGAAGAATCTTCCTGAAACGGATCTAAGTAAACTT
The DNA here is from genome assembly GCF_002217475.1 of Flavobacterium tructae. Lineage (GTDB taxonomy): Bacteria > Bacteroidota > Bacteroidia > Flavobacteriales > Flavobacteriaceae > Flavobacterium > Flavobacterium tructae. The sequence continues at coordinate 272,394 of NZ_MUHH01000017.1, read as the reverse complement.
TTATACTATTTTGAAAGACATATCGAATTGGATGCCGATGAACACGGACCAATGGCGATGCAAATGATCACTGATTTGTGTGAAGATGATGCTCAAAAATGGAAAGAAGTGGAAGAAATTTCGATTTTGGCATTAGAAAAACGTATCGGACTTTGGAATGCTATTGAAGAAGAAATTCTAATGAAGACTGAAATGGTCTAAAAACCGAAACAAGTTATTTAACGTAACTATTTGTTTAAAATGAACCGAAAATTAATTTGTCAAAATTATGAAACTGCATTTCAAACAAATAGTTCTTGTTATCCTTTCTATATTCCTGCTAAGCTGTAGTTCTGACGAAACCTCTTCGGAAATATCTACTTTTCCAATTACACCTCTTTTGGGCTCCATAAAATATTTGGCTTTAGGAGACAGCTACACCATCGGACAAAGCGTATGCGAAACGTGCGGATTTCCTGAACAGTTAAAATCGAGTTTAACGGCAATTTATCCGCAAGCCAGCTTTTCTTTAAAGATTATTGCGACCACCGGATGGACTACCACTAATTTAATTTCGGCAATAAACACCCAAAATCCGGATCCTAACTATGATTTAGTCACACTTCTTATCGGGGTTAACAATCAGTATCAGGGAAAAAGCTTTTCGATCTACGAAAAGGAATTTCCGGAACTCGTAGAAAAAGCAATTGTTTTAGCAAAAGGGAATAAAAAAAGGGTAATTGTTATCTCTATTCCTGATTATGCTTATACTCCTTTTGGCAAAATACAAATGGAGGGAGAAGGCGAAAGAATTTCAAGCGAAATCAATCAATACAATTCCTTTGCTGAAAGCTACTGCAAACTCAATAATATTGTTTTTGTTTCGATAACCGATATTTCCCGTAAAGGTCTTGATAATCCTGATTTGGTGGCCGCAGATGGCTTACATCCTTCTGCCAAAGCTTATACTTTATTTACAGAACGTATTTTACCGCTGGTGAAAGTAGCTTTACAGAACTAATATTTAAAATCTTAATTGGAAAAATATCCTTAATTTTATCAAAAGTTATTCTTCACAAATCAAAAATGATCTCATACAATTGACTTTTGAAGAAGCAGCAACAATTGACTGCAGTCCATAATCTTTTAAACAATGCAGATTTCACCATCAGTAGAATTAGCACCTTACATTAAACATTATCTTTTTTTAGATACCAAAGAAGTATCCCAACAAAAGCTTCGCCTGTTTTCGGATGGTAATACCGGTATTGTGTTTTCTTTAAAAGGCAATCTTACCTCTGATCTAAACCATCAAGAAGTTCAAAGCTTCTTGCCGGATTCTTTTTTGTATGGACAACTTACGGGATTTAAAGACATTTATTCCAACCAGGAAATCACTCTTATAATTGTTGTTTTTCAGCCTAACGGGATTCATCAATTGTTGGGCATTCCGGCTTATGAATTTCTCGACTCTATTGTTTCTATTGATACTATTTTTAACAGAGAGGGTTTAATTCTTCAGGAGCAGCTGTGCGAAAACTACACGATCTCAGAGAAAGTTGAACTTCTCAATCATTTTTTCGGCACTTATATTTCCGATAAAACAGCTTCTTCCCAATTAATTATTGAAAGTTCGCTTCGTTTTATTACCGCACATAAAGGGAGTTTTAATGTAAACCAACTGGCTAAATTTACAGGTTATACGGAACGTCATCTGGAAAGAAAGTTCAAAGAGTGCATCGGATTAAATCCGAAGAAATTTGGAAATATTATCAAACTGCATTATTTCTTAAAACTACTAAAAGAGAAGTCTGTCGATATAAATCTCACAAACATTAGCTACAATGCTGGTTTTTCGGATCAGTCTCATCTGATAAAGGAATTCAAAAAACACACCGGAATCACTCCAAAAGAATACTTAAACAATACCGGAAAATTAACCAATAATCTCATCAAAACTGTTCCGCCTATTCTTCTTTAAAATGTCGGTTTTGTACAATTTTCAGAATAGTACCGATGCTACCTTTGTCTCTAATCAATAGTAAGCATTATGAAAAATTTAAAAATAGCCACTGCTCAGTTCGAGAACAAAAGCGGCGACAAAAGCTATAACTTATCCGTAATTGAAAAACTTTCACAACAGGCAGCAAGTCAGGGCTGCGATGTTATCTCCTTTCACGAGTGTTCTGTAACAGGCTATACTTTTGCCCGACATCTATCAAAAGAACAAATGCTGAACCTGGCAGAATTAATTCTAAGTGGAGAAAGTATTCTGAAATTAACTGAAATTGCGCGAAACCATAATATCGTGATTCTGGCGGGGCTTTTTGAGAAAGACGAAGACGATAACTTATTTAAAGCTTATGTGTGCGTAGACGAAAATGGTTTGGTTGCCAAATACCGAAAATTGCATCCGTTTATAAATCCACACCTTACTCCGGGCGACCAATACTGTATCTTTGAGATTAAAGGATGGAAATGTGGTATTCTAATTTGTTACGACAACAATATTATTGAGAATGTTCGCGCTACCACTCTTTTAGGTGCCCAGATTATTTTTATGCCTCACGTTACGATGTGTACTCCTTCTACCCGACCGGGTGCCGGATTTGTTGCTCCACAGCTGTGGGAAAACCGTGAGTCTGATCCTACTTCTCTCCGACTGGAATTTGAAGGAATGAAGGGCAGAGACTGGCTTATGAAATGGCTTCCTGCAAGAGCCTATGACAACGCTATTTATGCCGTATTCTCGAATCCAATTGGAATGGACGATGATCAACTGAAAAATGGCTGTTCAATGATTATTGATCCTTTTGGGGATATTCTTTCTGAATGCAGCTCTTTTGAAGACTCTTTTGTAACTGCACTATTAACTCCTGAAAAATGCCTTCAGGCTGGCGGAAACCGTTACATAAAAGCAAGAAGACCAGAATTATATCGGGATATTATTGGTCAGGAGCATCAATCCGAACAAAATGTGGTATGGCTGAATACTGACACAAAAAGTTAAAACTGATATTTCATGGGACTTTACGCTTCTTAAAGATTTACCTTTGAGGGATTCATTAATCTACAGTATACCGCCCAATAATGAAATTTTTTAAAACTACAAACGAAGATATCGATGCCGTTTTTGATCTTTATAATGAAGCTACCTCTTATCAAAAAACGGTCAACAACAAAAGCTGGAGAGGTTTTGAAAGGACTCTGATAGAAAAAGAAATTGCCGAGAATCGTCATTTCATCATCAAAGAAGGAGACGAGATTGCCTGTACCTTTGTGCTTACTTTTAACGATTTGATTATCTGGAAAGAAGCCAGCGCCGATCCTGCCATCTACCTTCATCGTATTGCTACGAACCCAAAATTCAGAGGAAAGTCGTATGTTAAAAAAATCATCGAATGGGCAAAAATATATGCTCGCGAGAATAACAAATCATACATCAGACTTGATACGCATAGCGGTAACGAAAGGATAAATAAGTATTACACCAGTTGTGGCTTTAACTATAAAGGAATTAGCACCATCGAATGGACAAGTGAATTACCGGAACATTATAAAGAAGGCTCTTTTAGTTTGTTTGAGATTAAGCTGTAACACACCATATAGATAGACTTATATTAAAAAACGGCATGTGAATAAAATTTCACAAGCCGTTTTTTAATTTATTTGATATTCAGATTTAATTTATTTTTTAGTCTTCCAGATAAAACCATCTAAAATGTAATGTGTAAATTGAGGTACACTCAAAAGAGGCACTAATAGGAATTGCCATCCCGAAAAATCGAAGCTGGTGCTTACTGCAATATTTTCATTCCAAACAAAAAACTCCCAAAGAAACTCTTCTGAAAAAGCAATTACTACTAATATCCCTATGTAAATTAAAACGCCATTGTATCTCTTTAAATAAGTCAGAATACCTATTTCTTTTCCCCCCTTTCCATCAATTTCTTTAAAGTAAACCAGAGCCATATAAGGAATTCCGTGTGAAACTACATTTAGCAAGGTGAAAATAAGATCATCGTTGAAGTAAACAATCCCAAAATACCATGAAAGTGCAGTTCCAAAAATAATGCTGTTTTTAGGAATATTAAAAAACTTATTTTTTACCGAAACAATAACAGTACGAATAACATAGACGAGTAGAATGGCAATATAAAACCAAAACAAAGTTTCTAAAATGGCTTTATTTTCAAAACGAAAGAATTCATTTTCAACAAACCAATTGAATTTTCTTTCGGGTGAAAAAAACCAAAATAGCATTGGGTAAATCGTAGCAGCATAAATTGCCAGATTATCAATCCAGACGGAGGTCTTTGTTTTGACTTCATTACGAGCATATAATCGCATAAACCCATATTGCTGTCGAATAAAATGAAAAACAGCTACATAGGCCAAAAAAGACCAAAAAATTAAACTCCCAAAAGAAAATAAAACCATTCCTGTAACGAAGCAAATAACAGGTAAAAGAATCAATCTCTTCTTGTCTTTCAGAAATTCTTCTTTTACAAAATAGGTTTTAAATAAAGTTGCATAAACATGTGCCACGTCAATAAATACAATTAGAAAAAGCCAGGTATAAAACGAATAATTATTTTCAATTGAAGTGATATAATCCTGAAAAACCAAAATAATGGCCAGCACAAAAAATGACGGTCCAATGATTAACAATGAATCTGTTTTTGCTTTATGAATCCAGGGCTGTTCCATCTAAAAGTTTATTTACGGCATTAATTCCTTGGTGAAAAGCTTCTTCAAAAATTGAAATCCCCGACAAATCAGAATGAGCAAAGTAGATTTGATTTTCAATACTTTGTGAAGCTTTATTCTTTACTTCTCCAAAAATAAAATCAGGCACCGGCGAAATCATTCCATGCCCTAATAAGAAAATTTCCATTTCTTCAGTATCATTTTCAATATCTGGATGGGCAATTTTCAAGTCATTAAAAACGACCTGTTTCCAATATTCTTTGTCTTTTTTGTAGATTTCTTTACGTGTTTTCTTTAGATCTGCAGATGAGAAACTGTAATAATATGTAATCACTTTTTTGTCCTGAATCTGATTTAGTGTTTGGTGCTGTGCATAAACGTAACCGAGACCTTTTGCTTCATAAATCACATTATCCCACGAAAGAGGGAAACTTAAATTATCAGCCAAATTGTTTACAACTAAAGTCGCCAAAAGCCATGGTGTGTAGTGAAACTGTTTTGTAAATTGTTTACGATCTTTAATGAGGTATTGATTTACAAATTGCGGCGTTGCCATGATAACGCTATCCGCTATTATTTCTATTGAAGACTTATTAACATCATCAAATGCTTGGACAATAACCTTGTCTTTTTCGATTTTCACCTCATAAACCAAATGATTTTTGAGCGTTTTTTGTGCTGTGTATTTTTTAAGATGATGTGCTAATCTGGCATTTCCTTCCGGCCAGGTTAAAACGCTATCGGATTTTTCTGCAGCTGCATCTTGTTTTCGTCCTGCAAAATAATGAATTCCTGCCCAAGCCGATACAAAAGTAATTCCTAAACCAAAATCATCTTTACAGCAATAATCAATATAATTAAACAGGGGTTTTGATTTAAAATTATTCTTCTCAAACCATTGCTGCATAGTAATTTTATCTAATGCTCTTGTTTCTTGATCTTTAGAAGAAAGATGTATTGGAATATCAAATAAGTATTTTTGATCTTCTCCTTTTGCACTTCTAAAAACATCCATTTCTCTGAAAAATCGTTGAAACTCTTTATGTTCTTCTTCTGAATTTCCTTCCTTTGGAACAACTCCTTCCTGCCAATTGTTTTTATAAAACAACCTTTCATCCGGTGCAAAAGTCAGTTGCAATTCATCAAAAACCGGAAGCCCTTTTTTATCATAACTCAAAATAATCTTTTCTTCTTCAAGAAAACCAAGAAGCTCTTTATCTTCAAAATTTGGAAGAGGCAAATAATGTGCTCCCAGAGGGTACTTAGAATATTTATTTTGACCATTTGAAGAGTTTCCTCCTAAATGATCTGCCATTTCAATCAATAAAAAATCAGAGACTCCCTTTTTATGAAACTGTCGTGCGGCACTCAAACCTGATATTCCACCACCAATAATTAAATAAGGTATTTTTATTTGTTCTTTCGGTTTCGGAAAATCTTTTATCCACAAGCGATGTCCTAAAAGATGATTTGTTCCTGATAACCGAATCATCAGGACTGCTATTTTATCAGAACAAAATTGTATAAAAGGAATTAAGAGCAAAGATGCTGTGATTCCTTTTACGAAATTTCGCCTTCCTTTATTGCAATTTTCCCCATTCTTCATCAAAATAGCGTACTAAAATCTGGTTATCCAAACGATTAATTTCTATTTCATTTGAAATCATATCGTTGGTAAAATAATTAAATCTGTCAAACTGGTAATTGTAGAATTTCAATCCGGGACTTTTTCTATTCACTTCGTTAAAACCGGATCCAAAACCATTGATTGCAATTGTATATCCCCATTCTCCAAACGAAGGAACATAGGCATGATAAGCATCAACCTGAGGAAAAACCTGCATTACTGTTTTATTGATACACCAGAATGACTTAGGCGCAAAATAGGGTGAGGTCGTCTGAATGACAACTGCCGCATTAGGTTTTAAAATTCCTTTTATCGTTTGATAAAAATTCAAAGAATATAACTTTCCTAAGCTATAATTTGATGGATCGGGGAAATCTATAATTGCAACGTCAAACTTCTCCTGACAACTTTTTGCCCAGATATAAGCATCCGTATTTATAACTGTAACTTTCGGATTGTTTAGTGAATTTTGATTGAACTTCGTCAATACTTTATTAGTTTTAAAAAGTCTGGTCATCCCTTCGTCCAGATCGACTAAAGTTACTTTTTGAACCTCTTTGTATTTCAGGATTTCCCGAACTGCCAATCCATCACCTCCTCCTAAAACCAGAACATTTTTTACCGCTTTTGCCATTGACATTGCCGGATGAACTAAGGCTTCATGATACCGGTATTCATCTACAGAACTAAACTGAAGATTGTTGTTTAAATATAACCTGTAATCACTTTTATTGTGCGTTAAAACAATACGCTGATACGGAGTTGTGTTGGTATAAATTATATTCTCACCATATAGTTTTCCTTCTGAATAAGATAAAATTACATCCGAAAAAATAAAAACCGTAAGTAAAACGATAAATGAAAAAATAGCTTTTACTTTTAAGAAATAAGGCTTTTTTAGTTCTTTGGTAAGCAAAAAGCACAACACAATGGCTATGCTGACATTGATCATTCCAAAGAAAAGAGAAGTTCCCATTATCCCTAATTTTGGAACTAAAACCAAAGGAAAAAGTATCGAAGCCAGCAGGGCCCCAATATAATCAAATGTAAATACATTAGAAACCAAGTCCTTAAATTCGACTTTGTCTTTTAAAATATTCATTAAAAGCGGAATCTCTAACCCAACCAAAAAACCCGTTACAAAAACGAACAGGTACAATATGAATTGAAAGGATTCAACACTTTCGAACAATAGAAATAAAACTACCGAACTCAGGCCGCCAATCAAACCCACCAAAATCTCGATTTCGACAAATGTATTGAGCAAGTTTTTGTGAAAAAACTTTGAAAAAAAGGAGCCAATACCCATCGAAAACAGGTAAACTCCAATAATAAATGAAAATTGTTTTACGGAATCGCCTAATAAATAACTTGCTAACGTTCCTGCAACTAGCTCATAGATAAGCCCGCAGGTCGCAATAATAAATACGGCAAACAGCAAAAGAAATTCAAACCTAAGAAACTTTTTACCCATGAATCGCTGCACTAATGATCATCGAAATCCCGATGATGAATGCGGCCAAAACAATCGCAACGGCAACATTATTTTTCTCCCCTACCTCTTTCCAGGTGTTTTCCGGCGTAAGTTTTTCGATAATTAGATAAGCTGCCAATAAAATGATTATTCCTAAAAAAGAAAAAATAACTGAATTAACTACTGGTTGAACATGTATTAAATCCATAGTAAAATATTATTTGTGATAAAAACGGTTATAAGAAGTCCGGCTTCCCGTTGACTTGTAATTTTCTGTGGTTTCGCAATCGCAAATTCGGTTTCCCGCAATTGCAAAATAAAGATAAACTCCAAAGCAAAAAAATCCTATTGCTAATGAAGCGGCATTATTATAGATAAAATCCGAAATTTTTTTCATGACTATTTATTCATCGTAACGAGAATAAGAACTATCAGCCCATCTCTCTTTTTCAAAATTATACGTAAAAAACCATATTATTAAGTAAATGACAATCATAGCAATAACTACCATCCAGACATTTCTGTTTGATGGTTCGTTCCAAACTACATTTACACGCATTTCACTATTATTGACATCTTCCGGTGCTTTCATTGGGGTTATCAAGAGATGATATCTTCCTGCTTTAACACCACAAATATTGAACTTCTCCATATTGTCACCTTCTGTCCATGATTCTCCATCAGAATAACCGTGATAAAATTCTATGTCTTTATTGGCATAAATTTCATCATTGGTCATTTCATTTACTAAAGCGACATTAAGATTTGCCCAAGAATTATCAACATCTGTAGCAACTGTAATACTCAGCGGTGCCGAACCGCCATTTAGAATAAAAGCATCACTTGTAATTTCTTTATTATCAAATTCAGCAAATTTTATGGATTTGGAAAACACCTTTTGTTTAAATTGATCCTTATAGATAAACCAATTGGTTGCTATCAGCAATGCAGCAATACAACAAAAAATAATTGCTGTATTATTAAGGTTAAACCGGGATGGCTGAACCATGTTTACACCAAACTTATAAGCCAGTACAACATTCTTAAAAGCCTTTTTTATTTCTTCCTTTTTAATGTATTCTCCATAAAAAGCCGTTTCAACTCCATTCATTCTTTCCACAGAAATCATGTAAGGTGGTCTTATATACTCCACTAAATGAATATTCTTATTCTGAGGCAATTCGAAATCGAAAAACCCCTGAGCGTTTATAATTGCAGCATCTGAATATTCAAAAATATTATAGTCTTTGTTATTGTGCTCCAGAATTAAAGGGTGCTTTTTTACCTCAAAAACCTCTTCCATTTCTGTTAGTAAAATCCAATGTCCGTTAGAAACCGAAAGGTAAATACACTCGTTTTCGTGGTTCTCCAATATAAATTCTGTCCATCTGTAATCAGGATGAACTTTTTTTACCAGGATCCCAGTGACTTTATACTCACTTCCTTTTAAAAATCCAACATCACCAATCGCCAATGGGAAATCATTGAGTGTGGTTTTATACTTAGATCTCCTGCGAAACATCCCTTCACTATCACGAGTATACAAACTCTGACAATTGGGACATACAAAATTCACAACCTCAAAACCAACTCTTAATTCAGTTTCTGTATTACAATCGTAACAAGCAATTTTCATATCCTATCGGTTGATTTCAAAATCTTTAATAATTTTTCCTTCAAAATAGCTAATATAATCAGCCATAACATCTCTAACTTTCTTTGAATTATCCTGCAGATAATTACACAAATAAACATCCAACGTTAACTGATGGTATTCTGGCCAAGTGTGTATACAGATATGAGATTCTTTTAAGCAGAATGAAATGGTGAAACTATTGTTATCAAAATTATGCACAATTACACCTACCTTCTCCAGAACATACTTTTCTAAAATCATATGGGTCGCATCAACAAAGCCCTGACTATTGGTTAGTTTCTGAGTTTCATCGACATATAAAGTAACCAGTTTATGCAATCCTGGTGAGTAAGGAGGTAAATCCATTCTAGTTTTTTAGGGAACAAAAAAGGCCAAATATATAATAATTTCTTTAATAAAATAATCTAAAAAACACTCCGATATATCCTTTCTAAGGAGAAAGCCGCAACTTCATTTTTATATGAAATTGCGGCTTTCTTAATTTTGCAGAAAGGAAGGGATTCGAACCCTCGATACAGTTACCCATATACTAGCTTTCCAGGCTAGCTCCTTCAACCACTCGGACACCTTTCTAAATTGGTCTGCAAATAACATAAAAAAAAATGACTTAGAAAAACAAAATCGGATATTAGTTTACATACTTTTTCTAAATTCTTCCATAAACAGTTTTACGGCCTTTTTTTGATAGCCTCCAAGAGTCAGCATAAACGATTCTCTTTTTGTGGGAACTCCCGTAATCTGAATCGCTTTCAGCTCGTCCCAGCCTTTTAGGGCTTTCTCTGCCACTATGGTGGCCCAGTCACTGTCCTGCACCATTTGCAGCAGGGCGTGAATGGAGTTCAGTTCGATGGAAATCTTGGGTCTCATTTTGTTTTTGGCAAATAAATCTTCCACAAATTCTCTGGAGTTTGAACCTTTTCCGGGCAAAACAAGCGGAATTTCCTCTATTTTCTTGAAAGCGATTTTATCTAAAGCTGCCAAAGAATGTGTTTTTGAAACCACCAATACCATTTGCGAAGTAAACAAAGGAACTTTCTCAACGGGAATATTGATTTCATGTGACGAAATCACCAAAACCAAATCCAATTCGTTCGTCAATAATTTTTGTTCTAAAGCTTCTGTCGTGCCGTATTCGACGACAATTTTCAGGTTAGGATACTGTTTGGCGAACGTATTGATAACCGGCAAAATTAAAAGTCCGAAGATATAGGTTACGCCAATTCGCAGTTCACCGCCAATCATTTCGTTTAAATCTTCAATAGCCTGTTTTCCGTTTTCTACATTTTCGATAACTTTTTTGGCGTGAATCAGGAAAACAGCACCGGCTTCGGTAAGCTGTACTTTTTTTCCGATCCGTTTAAATAAAGGCATCTCGAGTTCTTCTTCGAGTTTTTTTATTTGCTGTGATAAGCCCGATTGTGTTACAAAACACAACTCGGCCGCTTTGGTAAAATGAAGTACCTCAGCGGTTTTTATAAAATATTCCAATTGATAAATTTCCATATTGATAAGTTTAAATACTTATTATAAGTAAAATTATTAATTTTTCTAATGAAATCATAATTCCGAACTTTGTAAAAAAATATCAGGCATCATGTTTAAAGCGTTAAAATCAAAAAATTTCAAGTTGTTCTTTTACGGACAATCTGTTTCTGTAATTGGAACCTGGCTTCAAAAAACAGCTGTAAGCTGGATGATTTACAGCGTTACGGGTTCGGTTTTCTTACTGGGATTAGCGACATTTTTAAGCATGATCCCGTCCTTGTTTCTGGCTCCCTTGGCCGGAAGTATTATTGGCCGTTACGACAGACACCGCACTATGATTCTATTGCAATCTTTGGCGATGCTTCAGGCCGGAGCTTTGGCACTGTTAATTTATCTGAAAATATACAACATCAACTTTATTCTGGCCTTAAGTTTAATTCAGGGAATCATCAATTCTTTTGACATGACTTGCCGACAAACGATGATGATTGATATTGTTGACAATAAAGAAGACTTACCCAATGCAGTGGCCTTAAACTCTACGCTGAATAATTTCGCCCGAATTGCCGGACCTGCCTTAGCCGGAATTATTCTGCACAATTATGGTGAGGACATTTGTTTTATTGGAAACTTCTTAAGCTACATTCCGGTTCTGATTTCTTTATTGATGATGAAAATCACACCGCATATTAAAGCCACTGAAAAAATGAAAATGGTTGATGACTTTCTTGAAGGTCTGGATTATATTAAAAAAGAAAGTGAAATGGCCAAAATGCTTCTGATGTTAATGTGCAGCAGCCTGTTTGTGATTTCGTTTAATACTTTAATGCCTGTTTTTGCCAAGGATATTTTTAGCGGAAATGCACAGACTTTCAGTTGGTTTGAAAGTGCTGCAGGAATTGGTTCGATACTGTCTGCTATTTATCTGGCTAATCTTAAAAAAGCAGACAATATGGGCAAAATAATGATCGCTGCGAGCTTATTATTAGGTTTTAGCATTATCGTACTGGCCTATTCCAATAGTCTGACTGTGGCACTTATTTGCATGGCTCTGAGCGGTCTGGGAATGATGGCACAAACCTCGTCTATAAACATTTACGTTCAGACACAAAGCCCTGTGCACCTGCGTTCGAGAAGCATTAGTTACTATCTGATGGCATATCAGGGAATGATTCCTGTGGGAAGTTTGATTATCGGATATGTTTCGCACATTATCGGAACCCGAGAAACTGTGGCAATTCAGGGTATTATTTGCATTCTTTCTGTAATAGTTTATGTGTATTACAAAAAACAGAGTTCTGAAGAAGAGTTTGGAACTTGTGAGGTTCGTTACAAAAATTGATAAACTCCAAATTTAGAAATTCCAAATTCCAAAATGAAGATATAATCAGCAAACGATTGGAATTTGGAATTTTATTTTATAGCGAAATCTCCCCGCGTAAAGCTGTTTCGAAAATTGCCTTAAATTCAGTTTGAGGAATATTTTGCCCCAGCAGGTACATTAATTTTGTAATGGCTGCTTCCGTAGTAATGTCCTTTCCGGAGATAACTCCAAGCGATTTTAAAGCAGTACTGGTTTCGTATTGCCCCATATTGACGCTTCCACCTGAACATTGGGTCACGTTAACAATGTGTAATCCGGACTGAATTGCTTTCTCAATCAAATCCAAAAACCAGTCTTCTGTTGGTGCATTACCCGAACCGTAGGTTTCCAAAACGATTCCCTTTAGATCTTTAATCGCCAGAATTGAAGCTAAAACCACTTCACTCATTCCAGGGAACATTTTGATGATTGCAACATGATTGTCCATTTCTTTATGAACGATTAGTTTTGCGTCTGTCTTTACAGGAAGAAATAAATGCGTGTTCAACTTTAAATGAACTCCTGACTCTACTAATTCCGGATAGTTTGGTGCTGTAAATGCTCTGAAATGTTCTGCATTTACTTTTGAAGTTCGGTTACCGCGGTACAGTTTATATTCAAAATACAAACAAACCTCAGTGATTACCGGTTTTCCGTTTTCCTGAAGTGAAGCAATCTGAATAGCTGTAATCAGGTTTTCTTTAGCATCGGTACGCAAGTCTCCTATCGGAAGCTGGGAACCTGTAAATACTACCGGTTTTGCCAAATTCTCCAACATAAAACTCAATGCCGAAGCAGAATATGACATGGTATCTGAACCATGAAGTACCACAAACCCGTCGTAAGCAATATAATTTTCTTCAATAATAGCGGCAATTTTCGTCCACTCTTGAGGATTCATATTTGAGGAATCAATCGGCTCTTCAAACGAAACCGTTTCAATATCGCAGTCTAATTGCTTGATTTCAGGTATCTTTTGTAATAATTTACCAAAGTTGAACGCTTTGAGCGCGCCTGTCTCAAAATCTTTACTCATACCGATAGTTCCACCGGTATAGATTAGTAGTATTTTTGGTTTAGATGACATCCTGATATTTTAATTTATTAACAACCGGATTAGCGTACATGGCCAAAAATCCTTGTCTTGTTACTGGGTTATCACTTCCGATACGCATTTCTAAACGACGCTCGAACAACGATTTTTCGCTTTCTTTGTACAAGTGCGCAAACTTATTGGTCTCGTTTAAAATATCGTAAGCAATAAAATTAGTTGGCCATAATTGATAATTTTTCAAAACCGAATCGTCAATAATCTGGGCCAAGGCCTGTACTTGTTTGTTGACATTGTCATTTTCAGCTACAATCTGATCGATTTCTGTATCTAAAACATCTCCAACCGAAATATGTATTCTTTTTTTAGTTCCCATGATACCACTCAGGATATTCATGAAATCTTCGTTTTTGTCTTTAACATAAACCTCATTATTGGCTTCTGCCATTAACTGTGGCATCTTCAGAACATCTGTTGGATCGTATTCGTATGAAATGGACACGGGAACAATTTTTAATTTCTTAAAATAATCCATTAGATTAGGCTCATCAGATCCCATTCCGATCATTTTTAAAACTCCCGGATTGGTTTCATCGTTTCCGTCTTTGGTACGGCCTTCTCTCTGTGCAATCCAAACCGAACGATTCTCACGAAGCAATAATTGCCCTATATATTCTGATAATAATTTAGAACTCTGCAGCATTTCTCTTGGCGATAAACCTCTTAGAACCAAAAAGTTTCGATTTAATTTTGCCAAAGTACTCAGGAATGCTTTTTTTACCAGATTGTCTCCAATGGCAGATGCCGTCATCACTAATCCGTGCTCAAAAAGACAAACGTTCAATAAAGTGGTATCTAATAATATATCTCTGTGATTAGAGATAAATAAATAAGAGGTGTTTTTTTCCAGTTTTTCAAATCCTGAAGTAGTAAGACCTTCAGAACTTTTCTCTAAAACTTTTTGTATGGTGTTATAAATAAAATTGCATTGAAAATCACGAATAGAATGTGTCTTTTTTAGCTGCTCTTTCCAAACCTCATCTGCTACTTCCGGAAAAGTAAAGTTCATCATGGTTTTCATCATCGGATGATTGACCACATCATGAAGTGCTTCATTTATTTCAGAATCATAAAACGGTCGAATGGCATCAAATCTCTGCATTATTTATATTGGTATTAAGTGGGCAAAAGAACAAAAAAAAAATTAAACTATTGTAAGGTACGGGTTAAATCCCAAAAACGTCTTTAGAATTCTGAGTGGTTCGTTCTGCAATTTCTTCCTCTGAGACGTCGTATATATCCGTTAATTTGGTAATAACATTTACCAGATAACTGCTTTCATTTCGCTTTCCGCGATACGGAATTGGTGCTAAATAAGGAGAATCGGTTTCCAGAACGATATGTTTCAAATCGATCTGATTTAGAAACTGATCGATTTTTCCGTTCTTGAAAGTTACTACTCCACCAATTCCCAGCTTCATATTGTAAGACAGCGCCTGAAGTGCCTGCTCGTATGTTCCTGAAAAGCAATGGAAAATTCCAAATAAATCCGCTGATTTTTCCTCTTCCAGTACTTCAAAGATTTCGTCAAAAGCCTCACGACAATGAATTACAATAGGCAATTTGTATTGTTTTGCCAGTTGAATTTGTCTTTTAAAAGCAATTTGCTGCTCTTTTAAATGCGTTTTATCCCAATACAAATCGATTCCAATTTCCCCCACAGCGTAAAACTTTCGTTTGGCCAGCTCCGTTTCTACATGCTTTAACTCTTCTTCGTAATTGTCTTTCACATAGGTAGGATGCAACCCCATCATCAAGTATACATAATCCGGATAATTTTGCTCCAGATCGTACATCGACTGTGTGGCAGCGGCATCAATTGCAGGAATAAAAAAACGGGTTACTCCGGCATTTATCGCTCTTTGCATCATCTCGTCGCGGTCCTGATCAAATTCTTCAGAATATAAATGTGTATGTGTATCGGTAATTATGGGCTTCAAATTCAATTGTTATAATTTTTAATGGCCCAAAATTACGATAATATTAAAAACTTTCCCAATTTGAATGAAATGAGGAAAAATAGCACGCGGACTTTTACGGATTCACTTCGTAAAAACGCAGATAAAAACGGATTTTTTCTAAAAGTAAACCCGACAGGTTTTTAAAAACCTGTCGGGTTTGAATAATTATAAAATAGTTAGTTATTTCCCTGTTTTAACAAACAGTAAAGCGCGATCCAGAACTTCGTCTTTACCTTTTTGAGCGCCCAAAATAGTTGGGATCACTTTAATATCCGGAACAATCCCAATACGCTGTGTTTCTTTTTTATTTGGATAAAAAACCCCCATTGAAGTAAAAGAAGAATCAAATCCGTTGATAATATTAAATTCATAATTTGGTCCATCGGAGCCCGATGTCTGAGTACCTACTATTGTAACATTTGGTGCTGTCTGCAGGCTCATTACGGTTTGCTCTCCAAAACTATGAGTTCCTGAACCTACCAAAACAATTACTTTACCTTTATAATAATCCGGATTACTTTTACCACATTCTTCCATATCATTCCTAAAATAATAACGACCAGGATAACTTAAGTCCTGTTGAAGCAATGTCAAAATGGGTCTTCGTTCCGGATTTAGATATTCGCTGACTAAAAAATCGGTATAGGCTGGTCTGCTTCTGGCTTCAAAAATAATCGCTTGTGTCCTCTTTAATTCCTCCATCATCGTTGCAACTTCCTCTTTTGACACTTTACTCATTCTTACATAGCCAATATTATCTGCCAGAATTTCCCATTTTGCAGTTTTTTTGGGAGGCGATCTTTTAATTTTTTCGTTTGGGTAGCGATGTATTTTCTTTACTGATGCTGTATTATCTCTAATGAATTCAATTTCTAAATCATCTGTATTTCCTGTAAACATAATAAAACCTCCCACTTGAGTTGCTGCGGCTTTATTAGATCCCTGAGTATACTTTGAAAGCTCTGCTAATTGTTGTTCCACTGTCCTCCCATCAACTTTCGTTATAATATCGCCAATTCTTAAGTCGTCTATTTTGGCTAAAGAATCATTTGCTACAGCGACAATTACAGCTTTATCATCTATAAATTTAGGAGTAAAAGCAGTATATTTCTCTCCACCCAAATATTTAACCATATCCGGACTAATAGTCCCGGCATGGGTGTCATTAAGTTTTATCGATATTTCACGCATTGCCAGTAAAAATTCTTTTTCGGAAGCCGGAGCTTCAATATGAGGAAGAATTTCCGTAAGCGCTTCATCCCAATTCTGATCCATTACATATTTATATGGAAAAAAGTATTCTGTGTAATTCCAAAAACGAAATAGTGCCAAAAGACGTAAATTTTTATCTGTCCATTTAAAGTCAGTATAGACTGGTTCATTAACAAACTGCAAACGAACATTTTTACCCTCTTGATTTACAAAATGATTTACACCCTGAAATCTATTCTCTGTAATAAATTTCAATTTTTGAGAAAGGCTTTTGGTGAACAGTTTGCCTTTTTGCGTCCATTCTAAATTTAAATTTTTATAAAAATAGTCTGTTTTTGAATCAGGAGCCGCCGGTGTATTCGCAGATACTTCTCCCAGACTTTCAATCCATTTTTCGATTGTGGCAGAAAATTCTTCTTTGGTCTGTGCTTTTTCAATTTTAGGCAAAACTTCAAAAAGTTTTTCATCCCAGTTTATTTTCCCACTGGCCACTGCAGGATGATAATATTTTAAGAATCCCCAAACTTTGCAGGTCGCAGCAAGCTTTTCGGTTTCTGTGATTTTGGCATAGCCAAAGATCGTTTGAGTGCATACAATAAGAAAAACTAAAGTAATTTTGTTCATGTAAATAATCCGGTTAGGTTGAAATAGTTTTTTGGTAAATTTTTCTGAAAAAAAATAGCCGAATGTAAGACTAAAAATCCGGATTCGTTTACGGCTTTACATAAAAACCCTTTTTATATAAACAAACCCGACAGGTTTTAAAAACCTGTCGGGTTTGAAAGTATAATAATTTTACCCTTTTAAATAAACAATCAATCTAACTCGTCCAGCAACTCCTGAACATCGTCATAGTTTTCATAATCCTGAGAAATGGTCTGCAGAATTTCTCTGCAGGCATTGTAATCTTTCTGTTTTAATTTGGACAATGCCAGACTCCATTTGGCTTTTTCTTTGTAAGCTGAAGTACCTGATTTTAGTTCATTAAAAACTGCTTCTGCTTCTTTATAATCACTTTCTTCCAGTAAAGAAACCCCGTAAAAATATTGTATTTCAGGTGTTTTATTCTCTTTTAAAATTTCCTCAAAAAACGGAATTGCCAGTTCATAATTCTTTTCGTTGAATGCTTTTTCTGCTTGCTTTAAAGTTTCATCCGCATCCCCACGTTCGACAAAAGAAGCGGTTTCGGGATGATTAAAATCTTCAAAATCAGGATTCTGATTGTAATCAAAAAAGAACAGTCCGAATAAAATAACAATCGATGCCGCTGCTGCGAAATACCAAGGTCGCATTTGGACCACTTTAGGCTTGTTGGCATTAAAATGTTTCTCTGAAATCTCCGTCAGATTTGCCGTAAAGGCTTCTCTCTCTCTTTCGTGTTCAAATTTACTTTTGAGCTGTAACTGCACTTCTTTGAAAGTTTCAAAGGCTGAAGCCAGTTCATGATCCTCAGACAATTGTTTCTCAAAACTATTTTTTTCCTCAACAGTCATTTCTCCCTGAAGATATTGATCGAATAATATGTAACGTTCTTCGTTCATGACTAATTATTTTTTAACGATTTAAAATTCCCGGCTTCCTGAATCCATTGTGTCAATTGCCCTACGCACAACGATTTTTTCTTACGAACATACCCATAAGTCACGTTGAGTTTCGCTGCAACTTCTTCCATCGTTTTGGTGGTGAAACTTAGTTTTAACAACTCCTGACATTTGTCTCCTAATTTTTGAAACATGGCATCAAAGAGCTGCTGTCTTTCATCAAATTCTTCGGTTTGACCAATTAATTCCAGTGCAGATTCATTCATAGATACTGCATCCTCATTAATTGTTACCCCTTTATTGGATGTTTTTTTAAGTTCGTTAAGCCATTTCCTTTTGCACAATAAAAAAAAGTAAGCGTCAAAAGGACAAGTCAGTTGTAGTGTTTTCGCTTTGGCCTGATTAAAAAGTAAAATCATGACTTCCTGAACCACATCCTGAGCATGTTCTTTATCTCCCGAATTGTTCATGACAAACATGACCACCTTGGGAACGAATTTTTTGTAAATGCTTTGAATGACTGCGGAGTTATTTGCAGCAATACCATCAATATACATTTGATCGGGATGAATTTTATTCTTAACCATAAAGAATCATTTTGTAGCTAATTTAAAAAACAATTGGAAATAAATTTCATGTCATAAGGTAACAATTAACAAATCAAGTTGATGTAATAACAAAGAACTCCTAAAATAGTCTTAGAGAAGAATCTAAAAACCATCAAAAAATCAGAAAAATGGAAACCTATCAATTTGTAAACCAAAAGAGTTTGGATCAATTTCATCAGATGATTTCTGCCAAAACACGAAATGGATTTGTGGTTGTGGAGCATAATGAAAAGCTCCCGTATGTGGTTTTATCCAAAAAACCAAAAGCAATCAATCATCCGTTGCACCTCTTTCTGACCTGTATCACATTCGGACTCTGGATTACAGTATGGATCTATTTTTCAATAACGCTTTCACGAAAGACAAGCATTCTTGTTGCTGTAGATGAAGACGGCAATTTATTTGAAGACAGGTGTCTTTCAGAATAAACTCAGAAAAAACAAAAACAGGGGTAACAATATCAAACCCAAATTGATATAGCAATATAATTAACAACCGAAATCTGAAAACCACCTGATCATCAGGACAGATTTATAAAAAACTAGAAATCATGAACACACATTTTAAAAAAATCGGACTTTTATTTTTACTGGCAATGAGTTTTGTAAGCTGCGACAATAGCGACAGCGATGATGCTCTTATTTTGCCACCCTCGGCTTCTGCTTTCAAAAGCATAAGTGAACAAGGGGTGAAGAAAAACACACAGAACTTTACCATCACTGCCGGAACCGGTGTGGTAACTTTAACTTCGGCTAAAGGAGTAAAATTAAGTATCAACGGGGATTGTCTTACCAAAAATGGAGTTGCGGTAACGGGGGCAGTTGCAATTGAGTACATCGAACTTTTTGACAAAGGAACTATGTTGGTTACCAACAAACCTACTATGGGGGTTATGCCTGACGGAAAGAAAAACTTATTGATTTCCGGTGGAGAATTTTTTATCAGAGCTACTCAGGGCGGCGTTGAACTTAAAAGTTCCTGTTCTATGAATTTAATTGTACCTGCGGCTTTAACAGATGGTGTCGACAATGCCATGACTTTATGGGTCGGTAAGATTGATGAGAAAGGGGAACTGGCATGGGAACAGCCTAAACCAAATGCTGACGGAACCGGTGGTAAAGGCGGCGTTCAGGGCGAAGGAACCAATTACTTTGTGACTTTTGGTAATTTTGGATGGACAAACGTTGACCGTTTTTACAGTGACCCAAGACCGAAAACTACTCTTTTGGTTGATGCTCCTGACGGTTACGATAATAATAATAGCGCAGTTTATTTGTCTTATGATGGTGAAGGCACTAATGCGCTTGCAAAATTAGATACTTATACTCCTGCCGGATTGTTTAGCGAGCACTACGGACAAATTCCAATTGGCTTAAAATGTCATGTGATTTTTGTAACCGAAGACAATGGCCAATGGCGATATGCAATTAAAGCGGTAACTGTTGCTGCAAATGATGTGTACACCTTTACACTGGGGGAAACAACAGTGGGAACTGAAGCACAATTAGTAGCCGCAATCAATGCTATTCAGTAAGTTACAAAATACTTTTTAAGAAAAAGTGATGATTTGCTCATCACTTTTTTTTACATTTAATCCAGTTTTCAAATCAATTCTGATACTTTTCAGAAGCTAATCCTGCTGTCCGCTGTATCTTTTGTCCCGAACCCCGTGACAAAAGGATGCCGCTCCCATCAGGGCTAAAAACCTCTAGTTATGAAACCACTATCGTCTATTTTATTGATGCTATTTTCTATTCTTGCAATGGGACAAACGAAGGTAAAAGACACCATAACCCGAAGGGCCAATATTGTTTTCATTCAGAACGGAAATGCGGTTACTTATAAACCCGAAACGCCTCCTTTAATTCCCATTGCCGGTGCTCCAAAACCCAGTTATTCTTATTTGTGGGAACTCGGTGACGGACATTACAGCAAGGAAGCCGAACCAAAACATGTCTACAAAAACAAAGGAACCTACACTACCAGACTTGCCGTAACCAACAATTACGACAATGGAAAACCTCCGGCAACACGCCCAAAAAAAGTAGCCGTAAATGACCTTACGGATACCAATTATAAAGACATTGCTTCTATAGCCGATCAAAACGGATTTGCGATTTTAAAAAACTGTGACCCGATTCCGGAACAGGAAATGGTAGTCGTAGTGAGTTATCAGAATATGGAGAATTATGTTTCCAGCGGAAAACTGTATTTATTTTATAACGAGAAGCAATTTAAGAATAATAATTTCGAACTGGTTGATTACAGAACCTACGCCAGCGAGCGTGAAGTAAAGGAAAAAACCGTTGCTTCTGTAGACGATCTGGACGATTCTAAAAACTATGTTGCTTCGGCCGAAAACTCTTTTAAAGCCAAAAAATACAGGAATACAACCAGCGAAGAAGATCTGGATGCTTCCTTACTCGACGCCCATAAAACCTATCATAATGTTTCGGTTTTAGAGTTTGACGATGCCAATCCTAATGAAACCCGAAATGTTTTTTATACTTTTAAAACGACTCCTGAAATGATCAAAGATACTAGCGCAACGGTTACCATGCGCGGTATTTTTGTTCCGAACCGAAGTTATAAAAACCATAAAATCAAGAATCTGGAAATGGAAATCGTAACGTCTCACGATCCTAACAAAATGGGATCCAATGGGCGTTTTATGAATTACAGACTGGTTCGTTTTAAAAGAGTAAATTTTAAAACACGTTTTCAAAACAACGGTGAAGGCCCAGCCCGAATGATTAGACTTGAAACTGATATTCCGGATATGTTCGATAAAAAAACCTTCCAGATCGAAGACCTATACCCCAAATGTCCCATCTGTCCAAAAGATGAAGTTCCAACGACAAGCTGTCTGGATACCATTATCAAAAAGAATCAAATCTTTTTTACCTTCAAAAACATTTACTTACCAGGAAGCGAACAAAAAAACGTGCACGAAAAAGACAGTACAAAAGGTTTTGTAAAGTATTCGATGAAGTTTGGTGAGGACTTTCATAAGGTAAAAACCCGAAGCCGAACTGCTATTATTTTTGATAAAAACGAACCCATCATCACCAACTACGCCACAACCCGATTCCTTCCCGGAATTTCAATTGGAGCAAAAGCCGGTTATAACTTGTATCCTGATCTGGAAAAATCAACGAGTTATTTTGTGGGTGCCACTATTTCGCCTTTTAAATCGTATCGTTTTTACTGGCAGGCAGAATGGATTAATGCCCTGAACAAATACGAAAGCGGCCTAACAGTGATCGATCAGACTGTGGCAGGTGCCAATGGCGTGAAGCAATTGCAACGTACCACCACAACAACCGAAAACAAAAATATAAACTGGGAAATCCCCGTCCTGATTCGCTATAACCTGAACAATTATATAGGAGTCGGAGCCGGAATTCAGGCCAATTTTGATATCTCATCAGAACAAAATCAAATCCAAAAAATTGAAAACTTTGAAGGTGGAACAGATCAGTTTTTAATCAGTGCCCGAACGCAGTCCAATTCGATAAAGAACGGTTTTGGAAATTTAAAAACCGGAGTTTTGTTCGATTTAACAGCCGGATTTGCCAGAATCGGACCGAGTTTTGGCGCGCGTTATGTGATTAATTTTGAGCAGAATTTCAACTATTTTCAGTTTTATGGGATTTGGAGGTTTTAAATGTTTTTTGTTCGTCACTGAATGTCACCCTGAGCAAAGTCGAAGGCTTCCTGACAATAAAGGTCTTCGACTTCGCTCAGACGGACACTCGTAGTATTACATCTATTATATGAACTTATATCGCTTATATGTTTCAATCTTCCTTTTTTTCAATCTGAATGTTTTTGGACAGAATCAGGAAGATCAAATATATACCGCAATTGACTCTTTTATTGCTCACCCTTCCCCCAAAGCGCTACAAGATCTCACTAATACAGAATCTGTTTTCTGGAAAAATCCGAAGTCAAAAACCAAAGACGAATTACTGGCGATTGTAGTTTTAAACTGCAATAAAGCGTATTATGAAAATCAATTTGGGAAAGCCGAAAAGGCCATTGCGAGTTATGAAAAAGCCTGGCAAATTTATCAGAAAAACAAACTTTCAGATTACGATATTATCGAATACTGCCTGAAACCCTTAGGCAATTTATATACCGTTTTAGGCGACTATGACAGTGCGGAAAATACCATAAAGCAGTATTTCTTTATTGTTAACACTGCTCCAAATTATCCGGATGCCCAAAAGCAAAAATTTGCTGCAATCCTGAATTTATCCAATGTCTATCAGAGCTCAGGTAAATTCAATCTGGCCATTGATTTATTGGAACAAATCCTGAAAACGGAGAAACTGTCTAATGCTCAGAAAGGAATCGCACTAAATAATCTAGGCAACAATTACCTGCTGAGTTCCACTGGAAATTTAATGCATCCTGAGACGTATCAAAAAATTGAAAACACTTTTAAGTCGTCTGTAAATTATCTGAAAAGCGAGAAAAACCAATCTGAGACTTTATCTAATTCTTACCGGAATCTGGCGATGCTAAATCGGCAAAAACATCAATTTGAAGCATCCAGTTCTTATTTAACGAAAGCGGAAAAGCTTCTGCTGGAAACACCTCATATACAAGCCCGAAAAATAGCAAAGCTGTACTATGAAAAAGCCTCATTACTTTTTGATGAAGGAAAATATGCTGAAAGCACCGAACAGCTTAAAGCCGTTTTTAAACTTTTAATCGCAAATTATCCGCCTCAGAATGTTCTTCCAAATCAAAATCAATTGTATGCCGAAACGGTTTTAATTGATGCACTCGATTTACAGGCTCAGCTTTTCCTGAGTCAAAATCAGCTTAAAAAAGCATTGGAATCTTACGAACTTTCGCTTCATATCGAAGAAGTATTGATGAACATTACTCTTTACGAAAACTCCAGGATAATCAGCCAGATTCGTTCCCGAAATCGTACCGAAAAATGTCTTTTGATTTATGATCGTTTGTTTCAAAAGGAAAACAAAACAGAATATCTGGAGAGCGCTTTTCAATTGGCCGAAAAAACAAAATCAGGGGTTTTAAAAAGTTATCAATCGAATATCAAAAAGGCAACTACAGAAGAGAAATCACTTTTAGTGCAGCTTCAAAATTTAAACAATGTTATTGTAAAAGAACAGCAAAAGGGCAGTCTGGCTAATATTGCGAACATCAACCAAGCAATCAAAAAACAGAACGAAGTTATGCTCTCTCTAAAGCAAATTCGATCTAAAAACCCGGATTTACTTCCTAAAATCAGTGACCTAAAGACCTTGTTTTCGAAATTGGAAAAAGACAAAGCGGTGATGGTGTACTACTTTATGGGAGCTGAAAATTTGTATTATTTCACCTTACAGAACAACCGAATCAGTCTCCATCGTCTCGATACGGCACCTACAGCCATGCTGAGTATTATAACATTTATAAACTATTTTAATACCTCAGCCGCTATTACAAACGATATTTGGGGATACAGCTACTATGGCAAAAAAATATACGATTTATTGCAAATGCCACGAAATACTATTTACCAAAACCTCATCATTGTTCCCGATGGCATTTTAAACTTCTTGCCTTTTGAGGCTTTGATTACAAAGGACTCAAAAACCACCAATTTTGCCAAGATGCATTATTTACTGAATGATTTCAGGATTGCTTATGCTACTTCAGCAAACCTGTATCTGAACCCTAACCCGGTTTCAAATTCAGAAAATACTATTTTGGGTGTTTTTCCGGTTTTTGAAAATACTTCTTTTGAATTGCGTTATTCTAAAAAGGAACTAGAGGCTATCAGAAGTAATTTTAAGGGGAAATATCTGGAAAATTCAGAAGCAACATTTTCTAATTTTAAGAATGATACGAACCATTATTCGATTTTACACTTGAGCACTCACGCTTCTTCGGGTGATATTGAAACTCCTGCCAGCATTAAATTTTACGATCAGGAAATTTTATATTCTGAATTATACAATCTGAATGTCAATCCTGATTTAGTAATTTTGAGCGCCTGCGAAACCGGAATCGGTAAATTGTACAAAGGCGAAGGTGCCATGAGTGTGGCCAGAGGATTTCAATTTGCAGGAGCTCAGAATTTATTGTTTTCGTTATGGAAAGTCAACGATTATACGACCTCTGTTTTTATGACCGATTTTTATGAAAACATCAAAAAAGGACAATCCTATGCGGAGGCCAATACGAATGCTAAACGTGCTTTTTTACAGGACAAGTCCATTTCGAATGCTAAAAAATCTCCGTATTACTGGAGTTCTTTTGTATACTATGGTGCTATCCAAACAGAGAAACAATCGACAAATTATATCTTTTATATCATTAGTTTATTGGGGGTAATTGGTTTATTTTTGGTTTTCAATCATAATCGAAAATGGAAAATCTTCACGAGGTTCTCAAAAAAGAGAAATACAGAAAAATAAAATTCAAGGTTACCAAAACGCAGCATTTATTGATTAAGGCAAAAATCAACGATGTTTCGGGAAATTTTATTTTAGATACCGGTGCCTCTAATTCCTGTGTAGGATTTGAAAGTATTGAACGTTTTGAACTGACTGCAAAAAAGTCTAAAACCAAAGCTTCGGGTGCCGGAGGAACGGGTATGTTAACCCAAATTTCAAAGCACAATCGCCTACAGCTCGGAAGTTGGAAAAACCACGATTTTAGTCTGGTTATTTTTGATCTCTCTCATGTAAATGAAGCTTTGGAGTCTTACAAAGCAAAACCTGTTCATGGTATTATTGGTGCAGATATTCTGCTTGAAGGCAAAGCAATTATCGATTATTACAACCATTATTTGTATTTAAAATAATCGATTACAAATTTTAAATTCCAAATCTCAATACCGGGATTTTTAATCTGTTTTTTGTATATATTTGTTTGCCTATTTTAACAAACCGATACGTATGAAAAAAACTCTACTTTTTTTTATTTTACTGTTTTCTAATTATTTTTATGCTCAGGTCAGTGATATTGAGCATTGTTACGGGGATACCCAGTTTAACTTAACGCTCAATCAATCTGCTTTACTTGGTAACTTAAATCCGGTAGAAACTACGCTTAGTTATCATCTTAGCGCTCAGGATGCTGCGGCTAATACAAACGCAATTGCACAGCCAGCCTCCTACAATAGTACGGCACCGTCTACGACTATTTTTGCCAGAATAGACAATAAAGGAACGGTTACAACAAACTATTTTAATCTAAAAATATACGATCAGATCAATTTTACACCTCTTACAATACCCGCAAGTTGTAAAGGACAAAATAACGGTATTTTAACTGTAGCTCCGTCAGGAGGCAAAACACCTTATGCTTATAGTCTGGATGGAAGACCTTTTACCGTTTATAATGGTAATCCCATAGGTACTTTTAGGGACTTGTCAGCAGATACACATACCATTGCTGTAAAAGATGCCATAGGCTGTCAATCGATGCTTTATACTTTTCAGATAACCGAACCTTCTGCTTTGACAGTAAAACTATTTACTGAAAATCAAACGGTAGTGGTTAGTGCCTCAGGAGGAACATCTCCATATCAATATTCTTCGGACGGAATCAATTATCAAACGAGTTATGTTTTTTCAAATATGCCTGTCGGATCCTACACTTTTAGCGTAAAAGATGCTCAGGGTTGTGTAGCATCAGAATCGGTGAATGTTTATTATCCACTGACTTTGGGAACCCAGATACTAAAACCTATTGACTGTATTGAGAAGGCTAGAGTTAGTGTTTTTGCAGCTGGAGGAAATGCTCCGTACGTTTACGCAGTCAATAAAGGTCCTTATCAACCTATGAATGTTTTTTCGAACCTTGCTGCAGGAGATTATGTTTTTGAAGTAAAGGATGTCCAAAATGTGGTGCGTTATGCTAATGTCACGATAGCCGAACTTGTACCTCTTTCCATAACAACAGCAAAAACAGATCCTACAACTAACGATGATAATGACGGTACTATAACCGTAACGGCCAATGGAGCCCTTAAACCTTATACGTATACCCTAACCGATAATGCCGGTAATCCTCTTAAACCTTACCAATCATCAAATGTTTTCCAAGGTTTGAAATCAGGAACTTATGGTGTCCTGGTGAACGATGCCACTAATTGTAGTGCATCGCAAACCAATATTTCTATTCTTAAAAAAACCACGCCTTTATCAGCAGTCTTAGACATATCTCCTGTTACATGTTCTATGTCAACCGGAACTATAACAGTAAATGCTTCGGGAGGTTCAGCTCCTTATCAATACTCAATAGACAACGGAAATACGTATAGCAGTTCTAATGTATTTTCTAATTTAAGTGCCGGAACTTACAATGTAAAAGTTCTTGATGCACAAAACGCTGTAGTTACGGCAACTGCAATTATAGATCCAATAAAAATACCCGTAATAAACACAACTTATAAAAGTATATTGTGTCACGGAGATTCTAATGGTTCCATATTAGTGGGGACCAATAACGGAAAATCGCCTATTCTTTTTTCAATAAACGGAGGGCCTTATTCTTCTAATAACCTTTTTGAAAATTTAACAGCAGGGAATTATGTATTATCTGCAAAAGATTCAAACGGCTGTATTGTTTCGACAACAGTAGTATTAGAAGATCCTACTCCGATAACTGCCGAAATTACCTATTATTACAGAACTGTAACCGTTAATGCAAGTGGTGGTTATGGAAAATATCAATACGCCCTTGATGGAGGTAGTTATCAGGATTCGAGAATTTTTGGAATGGTAACTTATGGTAATCACACTATTTCTATAAAAGACCCTAATAAATGTACGGTAAGTATTCCTATAACAGTAGTAGAGCCTACCCCACTTGTTTCGTCTTATGTAGTCGACAAAGGTACTGTTACGATTACTACCAGTGGGGGTATCACACCTTATAGTTATAGGCTGCAAAAGTCGACCGGATCTCCATTAACGACAACTCAGTCCAATGTATTTACAAACCTGATCAATGGTTCTTACGACATAATAGTATCAGACGCACAAGGCGGTCAGGTGCTGTTCTCTAATATCATTATTTCTGAATCGGCTCCATTTACTGCAGTAGCTACTTCAACTCCAATCACCTGTACGGATTTAAAAAGTACAATAACGGTAACGTCAACCGGAGGCTCCGCTCCTTATCAATATTCTATGTCGAATCCGGAGAATTTTGTAAATTCAAATGTCTTTTCTAATTTAAATGCCGGGAATTATCTGGTAACCGTTCGGGATTCAAATAATTTTCGAACTACTGCTTCGATTACAATTTCAAGCGCAAAACCAGTATTGGCTTCAGCACAGATTATCTCAGCAATAAGTTGTAATGGTTCCAGTGAAGGTGTAGTAAAAGTAAATGTAACTCAGGGACAGGCACCCTATACCTATGCTCTTGATAATGATCCATTACAAACTGATGATACTTTTAGGAATGTTAGTCCGGGAACTCACACCCTACGTGTTTTAGATAAAAATGGCTGTCAGGCTACTGTATCTGTCACATTATCAGAACCTACTTTAATACAAGCAACACTTGCTGTTAATGGTAACTCGATTACTGCATTCGCAACAGGTGGAACACCGCCTTACAGGTACTCTTTAGAAAGGAATCATGTAGTTGTGGCAGATCTTCAGAACTCTAATACTTTTAATAATCTTCCTGCAGGAATTTATACGGTTCGAACTATAGATGCAAACGGATGTTATTTTCAATCAGATTATTTAGAAATTTCTCAGTCACCTGTTCTTTCCGCTTCAGCTGTAATAACTCCTATGGACTGTAATAATTCTAACGGAACAATTATTGTTACTGCAACCGGAGGAACGCCACCTTATGAATATTCGATAGACAACGGAAATAATTATACTTCCTCAAATGTTTTTAATAATCTTATTGCAGGAAGTTATCTAATGAAAGTTAAAGATTCACAAGCTGCTACAGCTGCCATAACTGCTGTTATAAGTCCTGCAAACCCTTTAACTGCCGTAGCAACTATTACCAAAACAATAGATTGTATTAGTAATGGTACTATAAACGTTGTCGCTTCAGGAGGTAACGGATCTTATCAATATTCGATAGACAATGGAGTTACCTATACTTCCAATCCTGTTTTTACTAATTTAATTGCAGGGACTTACTCTGTTCTGGTAAAAGATGCTTTAAATTGTACTGCACTTGTAAATGCTATAACGCTGGAACAGCCTGTTCTTTTAACAGCGACAGTCACTCATACGCCAATTACAAATTGCTCTTCTCCTGTAAGTGATGTAATCATTAATGGCGTTGGCGGTACAGTTCCGTATCAGTATTCCTTAAACGGTCTTCCTTTTCAATCTAGTTCTTTCTATACGGGTATAAATCCCGGAAATTATATTCTGGAAGTCAGAGATGCAAACGGATGCAGCTTCAGTACAGTATTCACTATAGTACCACCAGTTTCTTTCGTGGCAACTGTAGTCATTAATCAGGCTCAAAATTGTAACGATTTTGATATCGCAACCATTACAGCAATCGGAGGACAACCGCCTTACACCTATTCTTTTAATGAATCTAATACATTTTCAGCAGCGAATACCTTCACTTTAGCTCCCGGAACATATACCTTAAAGGCCAAAGACAGCAATGGCTGTATCGCAACAGTAAACGCTACGATAGCCCCCCGTACTACTCCTGAAAGTACATTAATTATTACAAATGCAACAACCGCAACCAGTAATGACGGAGCTCTAATCGTAAATGCGATCAGAGGAACAGCTCCTTATACTTACACCCTTTTGAACAGCAATAATACAATCATAGTTCCGGCGCAAAGCGCAAATACCTTTAATAATCTGGCTCCCGGAACCTATAGTGTGATTGTTAAAGATGCTAAAGGCTGTTCTTCAACACAAACACAACTAACTATTCTGGCTCCTAGTCCGCTTTCAGCTGTAGCTACTGTTATTCAGCCAGATTGTAATAATCCAATGGGAACAATAACCGTAACGGCATCGGGAGGCATCTTCCCTTATCAATATTCAATGGATAATGGTGTAACTTATAACCATTCCAATACTTTTACAGTTTCTCCGGGCAGCTATAGCATAAAAGTGCGTGATGCTAATAATGCCCTATATACTTTTGTAACAACAGTTGTAGCTCCAAATCCATTACATCTTACTACTGTAGTTACTTCCTCAGTATCCTGCGTTTCAAACGGAGCAATCATGGCAAATGCTATAGGAGGACAGGCTCCCTATACTTATTCCATAAATGGAAGTCCTTACCAGACCAGTAATAATTTTGTGAATTTAAATGCCGGTGTTTACACCATAACTGTAAGAGATACTAATAATTGTACCGTAACAACCACTTTAATGTTGCAAGCACCAATTCCTATAGCGGTTTCAGCAACTGTCTACAATAAAAATATAACGGTTACAGCAACCGGTGGCACTACTCCTTATCAATATTCATTAGATTTAAATACTTTTCAGTCAAGCAATACTTTTACAGTTTTCAACTACGGGATATATCAGGTAGCTGCAAGAGATGTTATGGGATGTATTGCATTAATCCATGTTACCATAGATCCTCCTGCGCCTTTAATAGAAGGCAAAAATACAATAACTGTCGATTT
The DNA here is from genome assembly GCF_002217475.1 of Flavobacterium tructae. GTDB lineage: Bacteria > Bacteroidota > Bacteroidia > Flavobacteriales > Flavobacteriaceae > Flavobacterium > Flavobacterium tructae. The sequence continues at coordinate 242,037 of NZ_MUHH01000017.1, read as the reverse complement.
TAAACCTGGCCAAACTTTAGGAGATCTTGTTATCGAAGGTCAGAACATAAAATGGTACAGCACTAAAGGCCTTTCAACAGGTAAAACGAGTAAAACTTCTGAAACTTCTTTGCCATTGACCACTGTTTTAGTTGACGGAGTTACGTATTATGCCTCTCAAACCATAGACGGAGTCGAAAGTACAGAACGTCTTGCGGTTACGGCAAAAGTAAACGGATCGCTTTCAACACCGGATTTTGCGCTACCGGATTTCAGATTTTATCCAAACCCTGTTCAACACAACTTATCGATACAGAACAGTTCGGCTATTGATGAGATTGAATTAATCTCGGTTTCCGGAAAGACTATTTTAACGAAGAGAATAAACCATACACAATCTGAAATTGATTTATCGAATGTAGCGGCAGGGTTCTATTTCCTTAAAGTAAAAGCTGAAGGACAAATCAAAACTGTTAAAATAGTGAAGAAATAAAGTCACAAAAAGCTCATCACTTTCTATAAAACAAAAGGAGACGGTCTAAAATTAGACCATCTCCTTTTTTTGATTGAGTTAATTGTATGACTAAGAATTCGCTCCCGGATTTGGAATAATACATCCTGCCCAATTGAAGGCTCCGTTAGCAATATTGTTGTACGTTACATAAAAGAACCCACTGCGTCCCCATCCAGGTCCCCATGAATTTTGTACTTTAAAAAGTCCTGTAGCATCATCATATCCTACGATACAAACACAGTGACCTCCTTGTCTGCTTCCGTAAAGACTGGACCACACATGGTTGTTATTACGAATATCATAAAAACTCTGATTGACATCAAAACACACTGCAACGGCATAATTTTGATTCAGATAATACTTGATATCAGCTGTACTTCTTGGATTCACATTAAACCATCCTCCCGTTTTTCTGGCGGCAGCCCATGTTTTTTGCTGAGCTGAAGGCTGAGTATTACATCCTCCGGCAATGTAAGGCATTTGAACCTCTGAACATTCTCCCTGATTTTTGATCAAATTCATGGCATCATTCGGGTAAGAACCTGCTCCGCAATTCCCCAGTTTTATCTGATTGTAAATATAGGCTGCACTTCTTGAAGCCCCACTCCAATTGCTTTGATGTACTGAATTATTAAGATATCTGGCGATACTGTGTGCCGCATAACCCACTCCCCAGCCTACGCAGGAACCTTCGCTTCCCTGATCTCCAACCGGTGGAGTCGGTAAGTTTTTTGCGGCCGCAACTTTAGCAGTCAAAGACATTTTTTGGGTGCTTGTCACTAAATCTGGTCGTAACTCAGCAATTCTCGCACGATAATCAACGGGAGTTAAAAATTCAATACTCTTTAAATAGGCATCCGGCATCTGAGCAAGTCCGTATCTTCCTTTGTCTAAAAGATCGACATTACCGTCCATTAATTTGCCCTGAGCAACGGCATCAGCCTGGTCACTTCCTTTTTCACAAGAGTACAAGGCAAGCAATGCCAGCAGTACAAGTGCCAGTTTTTTAATCGAAAATTTGGTAAATAGTTTTTTCATAATTCTTTTGGGTTTTGTTGTTAATTTTTAATTTGTTAAATTATTTAACGAATTTATTATTAATTTTAGCAGAACATTAACACTAAAAAGATCACAACAATAACTTATCTTACACACAAATCTATAATCAGGATTTAATTAACAGGAATTGTATTTAATTATCGTCAAAACGAACGTCAATTATTAAAAAATTCGCCTATGGAAATCATAATAGAAAAATTAATAAAGGGCATACAATCACATCCAATCATACAAAACAGTACACTCTCCGGTGTTACAGACTGGAAAAGAGCGCACTACATTATCCTTTCGGAAATAATCTCTGATGTTTTAGAGAAATCGGAATTTATGCAGGGCTCCAAAAGAAATGAGCTTGGATGTTCGATCTCGAGCATGACCTTGCAAAGGATTTTCACCAATGACTCTTCTAAAACCAAAAACTCTGATTTGCGGTTTTTAAAGAGTCTGGACAAACTGGCTATCTTTATTGGCTATCCTTCTTTAAACCATTTTCTGAATGATGAAGCGACAGACGCTGTAAAAACTTTAGAGTCTGAAAATAAAATGGAATCGGGTGCCTTTTTTGAAAAACTGATTAGCGATTATTGTCAGGAAGAGTTTAATTCTTTACAAAAATTACCTGTCGTTAGTATGGATGGATTATGCGATTTTGTATTCAAAGAAGGACCTTTCGCAAAAAGGATTAAGGATCTTTTTGAAAATTATTCGACTTTAAAATATCATTTAAACTGTGAAGATAACCGGTCTAATTTTGAGCTTTATGATTTTAAGATTTCAAGTATCGAAGAAAATATCGCTATTCTTACGGTGAAGGAGTTTTGGAATCTGGAGTGGAAAAACGAAAATGACGTTACTACGATTGTCCTGAATAAGGTGAACAGACAGACTTATTTCATCAAAAAAAGGGACGATGTCTGGAAAATATGGGACAACTACAACCCTGATTATAACGAGATCTCAACAAAAATACACTCGGCTATAGAAAGCCAGCACATCAAAAAAGTTCTTATTTAACAAAATGTATAATTTTAAGCTATTAAAAGTATTTATTTTTAACCCATAGAAACCAATTCTATATAAATCACACCCAACAACTTATCTAAATTTAAACCATAAAAAAATCCCAAACTCCTTTCGGAATTTGGGATTTTATTTTTACCAGTTCCTCCCGAAGTGTCGGGATTGGAATTTGGAATTTCTTTATTAAGATTTTAAATCTTAATGAGTATGTTTAGGATTAAAACCATCTTCGCTTAATTCTGTTGGCGTATAATCCGCGAACATTTCAGCTTCGTAGTTGATTTTTTCTCCTTTAGAGAATTTATGAATAATTTTCTCCATGATATTATAGATAACCGGAACCACAATTAAGGTAAGAAATAAAGACGAAATTAATCCTCCGATAATTACCCATGCCAAACCGTTTTTCCACTCAGCTCCTGCTCCTGATGCTAATGCAATTGGGAACATACCGAATACCATCGCAATGGTTGTCATCAAAATTGGACGCAAACGAGCGTGGTTGGCCTGGATTAATGCGGTACGAATAGATTCCCCTGCCGCTCTTCTCTGGTTCGTATAATCGACCAACATAATCGCATTCTTACACACCAGACCGATCAACATGATGATCCCCAGAATCGTAAATATGTTCAATGAGTTGTTGGTCAAAGCCAGGGCTAACATCGCACCGATAAACGAAAGCGGGATAGCAAATAATACTACGAACGGGTGAACAAAACTGTCATAAAGTCCAACCATTACCAGGTAAACCAAGATAATAGCGGCCAATAAAGCGATTCCTAAAGTACCAAATCCTTCTGATTGGTTCTCCTGGTCACCACCCCAGATGTAGTTTACACCGGCTGGTTTTTTCAGTTTGTCTAATTTCACTTGCCATTGCTGAACAATTGTTCCAGATGGTACCCCAACGTTTTGTCCTTTTACCGTTACAGAAGCCGATTTATCTCTTCGCTCTAACTGGCTAGGTCCTGAACCTTCTGTAATGTCTGCAAATTGAGACAATTTAATTTGTTGACCTGCTGCATTAATAAAAATCAGATTGCTAACGTCAGTAATACTTTTTCTGTCGAATGCATTGTATCTGATGTTGATATCGTATTCGTATTCACCAGCTCTGTATTTACCGTCTGTATTTCCACTAAAAGCAGTCTGCATGGTTAAACCAACGGTTTGAAGTGTTAGCCCTAATGCGGCCATTTTATCACGATCTACCTTAACGTTGATCTCCGGGTTTCCGTCCTCAACCGTTAATTTAATCTCTGTTGTTCCCGGAATCGTGCGTAATTCTGCTTCTGCCAATTTAGCAAATGCCATAGCACTTTCTGTTGACGGACCTGTTACGATCAATCCTAATGTAGCATCTTCGGCTGTTCCTAAGATACCTACCGGAACGGTTTTTACTTTAGCACCAACTAATACTTTTTCTAACTTTCGTTTGATTTTTGCTGCGTAAACGTTAGCATCATCCGTACGATCTTTTTGTTCGATCATTTTTACGTCGATCTCCGCTTTGTAAGCCGTTGCCTGCGATGCTCCAAAACCCTCACTGGTTTGTCCTACTGTTGTAATCTGACTGTGAACATATTCCTGTGCTTTCAAATAAGCTTCTGCTTTCTGAGTCATGAAGTTGGTTTGCTCTAACGAAGCGTCTTTCGGCATTTCGATTTGAACTAAAAACTCCCCACTATCAGAAGAAGCAAAGAACTCTCCTCCGATGAAACCTCCTGCCATTAAACCAATTGTTGAAGCAAAGAACAATACAATTACTACTGCAAATGTTTTAATATAATGATCCAGACACCAGGTTAATAAGTGAGAAACCCAGTCCGTAAAACGTGTTAAATAACTTTCGAAACCAAGAATAATTCTTCCAAATAAATTCTTTCCTTCAATATGCTCTAATTTACCATAACGAGAAGACAACCAAGGAATGATGGTAAAAGAAGCTAAAAGCGACAACATCGTTGAAATAATTACCGTCACACAAAATTGTGTAATAATATTAGAAACTAACCCGGAGCTCATCGCAATTGGAAGGAATACCACCACAATTACCAAAGTAATCGAAGTTACAGTTCCACCAATTTCTGCTGTTCCGTCATACGAAGCACGAATTCGGCTTTTACCCATTTCCATGTGTCTGTAGATGTTCTCCAGTACCACAATCGCATCATCCACCAGAATACCAACTACAAGAGATAATCCTAATAAACTCATTAAATTCAGGGTGTATCCCATTAAATAAATACCGATAAAAGTAGCAATCAAAGAGGCCGGAATCGACACCATTACAATCAGTGAGTTTCTGATACTATGAAGGAAGAACAACATTACGAAAGCTACCAGAACTACCGCAATTAATAAATCGTGTACTACAGAGTCTGCCGCCTCTAAAGTAAAAACGGTACTATCCTTTGCTACTTCCAGCTTTAACTGGTTTGCTTTATAATCTTTTTCAAGAGTCGCAATTGTCTTTAATAAATGCTCACTTACCGCAACCGCATTTGCATCTGATTGCTTTACAATTTGCAAAACGATCGCACTTTTCTGATCTACACGTGATATTTTTTCAGCGATCTTCTGAGTATCCTGTACATCGGCAATATCTTTTAAACGAACCTGGATTCCGTTTTGAGAAGAAACTACGAGGTTTCTTAATTCTTCAACACTTTTATATTTACCTGCTAAACGAATTAATATTTTCTGATCACGAGTCTGGATGTTCCCTGTTGGGAAATCCAGATTCGAAGTCAAAATGTTTTGTTGTACCTGTGGAACAGATAATCCGTACCCCTGCATTTTTAAGGCATCAAGGTTTACCTGAATTTCACGCTCTGAACCACCAATAATATTTACCTGAGCCACACCTTGCACACGGGATAAGATAGGAGCAATTTTTTTGTCAATTAAGTCATAAAATTCTGCCTCGTCCATTTTTCCGTTGGCACCAAGCGTCATGATTGGTAAATCACTTAGCGAGAATTTGGTTAGTGCCGGTGTTTTTACATCTTCCGGTAAATCACTAATAATCGCGTTTATTTTTCGCTGTGCATCATTCAGAGAGAAATCGACTTTTGCTTCAGATGTTAGAGTAATCGAAACGATAGATAAACTCTCATACGATTTCGAATCAATTTTCTTAACATTCTCTAAAGATGCGATCGCATCTTCAATTTTCTTGGTTACTGTGTTTTCTACCTCACTTGGAGAAGCTCCCGGATATATGGTAGAAATGGTAATAACGTTTTGTTCAAATTTCGGGATCAGCTCATAACCTAACTGGCTGTAGCTGAACAGTCCACCTAATGTTAGAATTGTAAAGAGTACAATTACCAACGACGGACGTGTGATGGATATTTCGGCTAATTTCATATATGTTATTTTAGGCTGTAGGCTATACGCTATAGGCTTTAGGCTCTTATTAAAGGCTTAAAGCTTACGGCGTAAGGCTTAAAGCGGTACAATTATTTAATAATTTCTACTGTGTTACCGTCTTGCAGGTTGATTTGACCCGTTACAATTACAGTTTCTCCATCAGTTAATCCGTTGATAATTTCTACTTTATCACCCAAAATTCTTCCGGCAGTTACTTTTCTTAATTTTGCAATACCTTTTTCTACTACGAAAATTTGGTTACTGCTCACACTTCCTACGAATGCATTTCTAGGTACAACCATAAGGTTTTGTTTTTGTTGTTTCGATGCAAAGTTTGCCGTTCCGTACATACCTGCTTTCAGGTCGTTGTTTACGTTATTTGTAATTTCGATTTCAACCGGGAAGTTCAAAGATTCATCCGCTTTCGCAGCAATGAAAGTAATTTTTCCAGAGAAGTTTTTATCCGGATAAACACTTGCTGTTACGTTAATATGATCTCCTGTTTTTAAACTCGCTACCTGATTTTCGTTTACGGTAACTACTAATTTTAATTTAGAAACGTTAACAATATCAAACAAAGCTGTTGCAGGCATTCCGGTTAAGATAGATCCCGGCTCGATGTATTTTTTATTGATAAAACCGCTAATCGGAGCTTTTACTCTGGTATCACCAACATTGATTTTTGCTTGTGTCAAATGAGACTGTGCATTGGTTAAAGCTAATTTTGCCTGGTCTACTTGCTGCTTAGTTACTCCTCCGGTTTTATAAGCATTCTCATATCTCATGTAATCTGATTTTGCATTTTGATAAGCCGCTTCTGCAGTCTGAGCATCAACATTAATAACGTCTCCTCTCATTGTTAATAAAGTTTGACCAACTCTTACATAGTCTCCTTCTTTAGCCAGAACACTGATTACTTTTCCTGATTTCTCAGCAGAAAATGTCAATTGCTGGGTTGGTTGGAAGTTTCCGTTTGCTACGAAATCAAGTGAAACTTCTTCTGTTTTAACCGGAGATACTTTTACGGAAACTGCAGCATTTTTCTCTGCTACGATATCTGTCTTTTCCTTGTTCTCTTTCTTATTTTTATTTAAGATATATCCAATCACGCCCAGAGATGCGATTATGATTACGATTGTTATAATAGTTTTCTTCATTGTACTTCTAGTTATTTAATAAGAGTTTTAAGTTCGCCTTTTGATTTGATTAATGCTACTTCAGCTATTTTATAATTTAAAATGGCTCTGGTATAATTATTTTGTGCTTCAAGAGAGGCATTTTCTGCATCTAACAAGTCTGTTAAAGAGGCCAATCCCTGAAGGTAATTGTTTTTTGTATTGCTTAAGATTTCTGTCGCTAAGCGCATATTTTCTTTTTGATTGGTGATCGTCACAAGGTTGTTATCGATTTGTGCCATCGCATTTTTATAGTCCAGATCAAGCGAAAGTTTGGTATCCTTGATATCTTCCTCAAGTGATCTTAGCTCAACATCGGCCTGTCTTACTTTTGCACGAGTTCCGAATCCGGTAAAGATTGGTACATGAAGGTTTAAGGCAATTGCAGAGAAATCAGACCAATAAACTCCCTGAGAAGGTTTTGCAAACCAAGGCATTTGAGGGCCCTGTCCGATGTAGTTATACCCAGCAGTCAGAGAAAGCGTTGGGTAATATCCTGCTTCAACTGCTTTTTTATTGAATACTAAAAGTTCTTGTTGTTTTTTCAAAAGCAGGTACTCTGTTCTGTTTGCCGTATTTGGCTGTTCCGTTAAGGCAGCAGGTACCACTTCAAATTCTTCTTTTGGCATATCAATTTGAGTTTCTATTGGCATTCCCATGTAAAACTTCAAAGCATTTTCCTCCAGGGTAATCTGATTCTTAATTTGTTGGCGTTCTGTATCAATGTTTGACATTTTTACGATGATACGATCTAAATCAATCTTTTTAGCCAGACCATTGTCAAACTGTCCTTTTACGATATCACGAACTTTAGTCGTGTTAACATAATTACTGTCTAACAAAGTCAGTCTTTCTTTTTGTACATAAACAGAATAGTAGTTATTGGCAACTCTTTCAATTACTTGCTCTTCTGTCAACTGATTGTTGATCTGATAGAACTCACGGGTAGATCTTGCCGCTCTTAATCCTGTAAAAACGGACTGATCAAAAATGGCCTGTGTTAAAGAAACTCCTGCAGTCGAAACCCATTTTTGACCAAATGCTGCCTGAATCGTAGTTCCCGGTGCACCAAATCCTGCACCATCAATTACAGTTGTCTGAATGATCGGATTGTGTGTTAAATTTCCATTTGCCGAAATTTGAGGCAAAGCTCTTGAGCGTATTTCCTGTATTTTGTATTCACTGTTTTCAACCTGAAGTTTCGCCTTTTTAGCATCGGCTTTATTTTGAAGCGCATAAGTAAGCGCGTCTTTTAAGGTTAAACGTGTGACTTGTGCACTGGCTGACAGGCCTATTGTACACAAAAAAATGAGAACTATTCGTTTCATATGCTGTTAGATATTTGTTTGTGTTGATGATTTAAAAAAATCATACTATTATTGATTGATGATTATACTCTGATTTTCTTAAGTTGCTTTTCCAATTCTACTATTCCTTTTTCTGTAGCCATAGCTCTGGTGTGATATTCCAGTGCCTCCAGTTCTATTTTTTGTGCTTCACTTTCCGAAACGGTAGTCTCGTTGATGTGAAAAATTAGTGTATAATAAAATTTCACATAAACGTCTACATTCAGGTCTTCACGATAAAGCCCCTCACTAATTCCTTTTTCAATATTCTTTCTGAACCAATGGCTGCACAAATCAATCTCCTGGCACAATATATTTTGATAAATATCCGGATAATGCTTTTTTAGCTGATAAATGGGCGAAGTATCGATGTTGTTTTTAAACATGTCTCTGAACATTTCTCTGATTTCAAAATTTTCATGAATAGAATTGTAATTTTTCGCTACAATAGTGTCAATTATTTCGTGTACCTGCTTATGAACCAATGAGGTACTTTCCTCAATCAGGACTTCTTTATTACAGAAATATTTGTAGATCGTTTTTTTCGAAATACACATTTCTCCTGCTATGTCGTCCATTGTGACACTTTTAAATCCAAGTTTTAAAAACAGCTCGCTTGCTTTTGCTATGATTTTCTCTTTCATTTTAATTTTCAAATTGCATTACAAATATACTGAGGAAACTAAACTCACGAAAATAGTTTCCGTAATATTTGTAATAATTTTACATTAATTTACTTCATTCTGTAAGATTTATATGCTAAACTCTAAATTTGCAATAAGCTTAATGTCTTTTCCTAAAGCCAATCCTCCATTATGACTGAACGAATTATAATCTAAACCAAAATCCTGACGCTTAATGTCTCCTTTGATTTCAAAAGCAACTTTCTTCTCACCATTGTACGTATTAACCCCTATAAACTCGGCATCAAGTTCCACTACTTTCGTAACATCTTTAATCGTTAAGTCACCCTTGAAAAAATTAATATTGTTGTTTACTTTTTGAAACGAAGTCGATTTGAAACTAATAATCGGATGCTCGTTTACATCAAACAAATCCTGAAGTTGTAAATAAGTATCAATTTGCTGAAAATTATCAATCTTGTTGTTAATGTCAAGCGAAAACTCAACCGATGCATCTTCTACTTCATTGTCTTCAATATTCACATAACCACCAAATTTATTTGTAGTTCCTCCCATGTAAGCAATAATCGAATGTCTCATTTTAATCAAAACATCTGATTGGCTAGAATCTAAGGTCCATGTTGTTTTCATAAATTACTGTTTTTACTGAGGTTATACATTTCTCAATTCTACAAGGAAACTATTTGAGTGTTTCAAGTTTCCTGTTCGACGGTGCAAATATAGACAGGAAACTCTGAATACCAAAAAAGTTTCCAAGTTTTTTTGAAAATAATTTTAACATCTTACAAATTAGGGAATCTAAAGCCTATTTTAAATGCTGATTAATCATTTCAATTTTAAAAAAAAGAATAATTTAATTAATGAATTGTATCTTTGGACCTCGCAAATCAGAATTTCATTTTATGCACGATATTAGTCAGTACCAGGATTTTTTTATTCATTATTTAAAAAACCAAAGCATACAAAAAGAACCCAAAAATCTTTACGCACCTATTGAATACATTCTGGGCCTCGGCGGAAAAAGAATTCGTCCCGTACTTACTTTGATGGCCGCAGAAGTTTTTAATACTCCTTATACAACAGCACTTCCGGCTGCAATGGCAGTGGAAGTCTTTCATAATTTCTCGCTTGTACATGACGATATTATGGATGATGCGCCTTTGAGAAGAGGACAGGAAACTGTTCATGAAAAATGGGACCTCAACACCGGAATTTTGTCCGGTGATGCCATGCTTATTCTGGCGTATCAGTATTTTGAGCAATACGAACCAATTGTTTTCAGAAACTTAGCAAAACTATTCAGCAAAACAGCTCTTGAAGTTTGTGAAGGGCAACAATGGGATGTTGACTTTGAACAAAGAAATGATGTTACGATTCCGGAATACCTAAAAATGATCGAATATAAAACGGCTGTTCTGGTTGCTGCTGCCATGAAAATGGGAGCCATCGTAGCCAAAACATCTGAAAAAGAAGGTGATTTAATTTATGATTTCGGATTGAATTTAGGGCTTGCTTTCCAGCTTCAGGATGATTATCTGGACGCTTTTGGAGATCCGGAAACTTTCGGAAAACAAGTGGGCGGAGACATTATTGAAAACAAAAAAACGTATTTATACCTCAAAGCAAGAGAATTTTCTTCTCCTGAAAAAGCTTCAGAATTAGAGCAATTATTCAGTTTACAATTAGAAGACAACACAGCTAAAATAGCTACTGCAAAAAACATTTTTAATGAATCCGGTGCTTCAAAAGCCACTCAGGATGCCATTGAAATGTATACTTTTAAAGCTTTTGAAACGCTGGATAAAATGGATCTTAACGCTGAAAAGAAAAACATACTGCGTACTTTCGGGGAGAACTTAATGGGGAGAAAGGTCTAGGCTTCGACTTCGCTCAGCCTGACATTTGACTTCGCTCAGCATGACATTTGACTTCGTTCGGCATGACAGTCGAATCTCGGCTTGATAATAGACTTCGCTCAGCCGGACACAATAATTTAAATGATAACGTTGTGTCCGGCTGAGCGAAGTCGAAGCCCCCTTTTAACTAAAAAAGTACATCCGGATCAACCAAGTCCGATAATTTTTGTTTTAAATCTTCTTCCAAAATGGTTAAACCATACTGGTACGAAGCATTCATCCATCCGAAACCTTCTTCGGGGATAAAGTCAAATTCGGTTCCGACGTTTCCATATTCTGCAAAGATTTTATGCGAGCTGATCGATAAATCAAACTTTTCCGGAATGGTTCCGTTATAATCCACTGCATTTCTGGTAATCAGCCAAAGCCAGCGGTACACCATTTCCTGTGCTTCTTCATTAAAATTATAATTCAGCAAACCTTCCCATAAAAGCATTTGATGCGGTGCCCATCCAAACGGATAATCCCATTGACGTACAGGTGCGTTTTCGTCTATAGCTGCAATGGATTCTTTGGTACTTCCGGCAATTCCGCCTTTCATCTTAAATTTTGGAAGGGTCTTCTTTACCAGAATATCAGCTTGTTCGGGTGTGCTTATTTTGGCCCAAAGCGGGTAAAAAGTAGTTGCAGCCTCAAAAAAATGCTGCTCCTCATTTACAAAATTATAATCCAGATAACATCCATATTCTGAATTCCAACACAATTGATTGATTTTTTCTTTTCGCGAAGCTGCTTTCGCAAGCCAATATTCGGTTGAAAAAGACTGGTCCTCAAAATATTGAAATTCGTTTTTAAAATATTTCCTAATCAAAAACGCAATATCCGTTTCGTATTTGTAAAGCAGACTATTGATCGCAACGGTATTTAAATTGGCACAAATTCCAACCAGTCTGTTGGTCGTGTCATGACCGCTTTCGCGCATGCTTCGGTCGTGAATAAAATACTTATCCAATTCGACATCGACCACTTCCCTTTCCAGATATTTTTTTTCGAATTCACGGGTAGACAAATTGTATTTTGGTGCGTATTGCTCCAGAATATCATCAAAATGCCCCTCTTCTACTTCAAACGGAAGTCCGATTCCTTCAGCTTTGTACCGATTCAACCCATTAGCGGTTAGTCTTTTGCCTTCCTCCATCCAAACTGTCAGATATTCTTTAATGGCCGTTTTTAAATGTCTTTCAATCCAGAAAATATCCGGATTCGATTTTTCTAAAACATCTCTTATCAAGGACGTATAAAGCGGAGGCTGCGTACGGGTTAAATAATAACTCCGGTTGGCATTTAGTATTTTTCCGTAATGATCAATCTGGTATTTAAAATTCTCTGCAATTCCCAGAGCCAACTCTATTTTATCATCTATCAAAAGTCCTTTCGCAATAAAATAACTGTCCCAGCCGTACATTTCATTAAACCTTCCGCCGGGAACTACAAAAGGAACTCCCGAAATTTCATTGTTTTTAATTTGAAGTGCCAAAGCCAGTATGCCCGGTTTTTGATTGAGCGACAATACATATTCCGGTGAAATATGTTTCGGCATTTGTACCACTTTTAACTTTGGAGTTACAGCTTCCAGTTTTTTGAAATAATCAAAAACGATTTCATCTCCAAAAGGCACGTACAAATACGAAATCGCATTTTCTATTTTATTGTCTTCTAGTATTTTTTTCACCCCATTGGCATCAATCGTACGTGTCAGTCCTTTCCAATACAGGTTTTTTATTTTTCCGGAGATTCTTTTTACAGGATCTTCAATGATTTGATCCAGACTGATTTCGGCAAATTCCGTATTTTCCTTTTTAGCCAAAGCCAGTTCCTGCAATAAGTTTGAAAGCTGATAGGTTCCTTCAATAAGGATTGAATTTCCCTCTTCACCGTTCAGTAAAAATCGCTTCGGACCATGATCATCGATCGTTATTTTTTTATCGCCGTCAGTATCTTCCTGAGTCAATAGTTTTTCGATAGTTTGGGATATATGTAGTTTAAATTTCATCTTTTGCAGTTATTTTTTTAAGAATAAAAAAAGACACTAATAATAAAGACATTGGAATTAATGTAAAATAAAATGCCTTTTCCGGTCCTTCATTTTTGAACAGCCAGCCTGTTATTCTGGAGCCTAATGTTCCGCCAAGAGCCGAGAAAATCACAATTAATCCTGTCATTGAACTTTGCAGATTTTTAGGCAGCGCACTCAATACTATCGAGTTTAACAACGGATAAATTGGCGCAATAAACAATCCGATTAAAGGAAATGCGAAACCAATTAAAGGTATATCTGCCAAAGTATTGATACTTTTCACTTCTAATCCGACGGTTTTTGGAAGTACGAAAACCACAATCAGCATGGCTGAAAGAATACAGAAACTCAACACCCAGATCCAGCCCACTTTTTTAGTTACAATTCCGGCAATCATCCTTCCGGCTGCCAATGAAATGGCCAAAATACTAGCCATCATAATGCTTATATTCTCCGGTAAATGCAGCACTTTGGTATTGAACGTAGGCAGCCACGAAAGGATTCCCTGTTCAATCATTACGAACAAAAAGACACTAATCACAAAAATAACCGTTAGTAATTTTGCCATTAAACGGAACATTTGCATGAAATCATCTCTGAGATCTGCTCCCGCGGCGACTTCGGTTTCTTCAAATTTCACAAAGAACAAAAACAGAAACGACAGCAACGACAATCCGGCCAGAAACCAATACACATTTAGCCACGAATTGGGATCTTCTTCCTTATTAAAAGCCGGAAACAGAAAATAAGCCAGTGCAATTCCAACCATAAAAAAACCTTCAATACTGCTCATCAAAGCATTGTGCTCTTTTTTGGTTTCGGTCACGGTACCAATTAGGGAATAAACCGAAACTTTAATCAAGGCAAACGAAACTCCAACGGTTGCAAAGAGAATTTTAGCATTGTCGAATGAATTCCCAAAATACATAGAAATACAAGCCAGAGTAACCAACCCCAAACCAATCAGCATGGATTTTCGATATCCGATTCTGGGCAAAAAAGAGGCTATAAAAAAGGAAACAATCGCAATAGGCATGTCCTTAAACGCTTCTAAAATACTCGCCTGAACTTCATCTACTCCATAATTTTTCTGCGATTTCAAAATCACAATGCCTACGCTATTCAGTAGAATAGCGAAGACAAAATAATTGAGATAGAGTGAAATTTTGATTCCTATGTTTTTCATGTACTTATTGGTTTGTCTTTTAGTTGGCGAAATGTTTCAGATTTCAGGTTTCAAGTTTCGAACATACTCTACACCTCACATCTTATATTTCACCTCCCACATCTCTTAAAAGTTAATCGCCACCGAAAATCTAAAAGCACGTCCTAAAATTGGTCTTGCCATAAACACATCGCTTGCTGCAGAGGTAGTCTGTCTTGGGTCACCTTCGGTTAAACCAATTTCATTGAACAAGTTTGAAGCATCAACCGCAAAACGAAGATTATGATAGGTATAATTTAATCCTGCCCCTACTTCTTTATAAGCCGGCAAAACTTGTTTATTGTCCTGATTCGTGAATTTTTTATCATAATAAGAGAACTGAACATACGCTGTAAAATCTTTTGTAATATCAACTTCCGGTCTTAAATTACAGAAAAACTTAGGGATTCTTCTGGCTGTGTTTCCGTTAAAATTAAAAGTAGATCCGTCAGCATTGGAACCCGTAAAATTATCATACTCCGGTTTTTGAACGGTGAAGGTAAAGTTCATTTTTACCATTTTGTATCTGGCATTGGTTTCTACTTCAAGACCAATATTGTTTACATCGGCGAATTTATTCTCAGAAGATCCATCCGATAAAATATCCGTAAAAGCAACATTTTTCAAATTCATATGAAACAGGTTGGCATTTACATTGAAGAAAGAATTAGAATATTTATACCCCAACTCAAACTGATTTACTTCGGTGTTTTCCAGCTTACTCAAATCGGCTGCATTATCATAAAAAGACTCTTCGATAGGCGATCTGAAACCGTGGCTGTAACGTACATACGAAGCCATGTTGTCATTGAATTTGTAGTTTCCGGCAGCGGTATACGACCATTCACTCACATCATATCTCCAATACGTATACGGATTTCCTTTTACCGTTGTTACCTTATCATCCGCCGTATTATTGTTTAAAACTCCCAAATTCTCTGCAAAAAATCTCGCATTGTCTCGGTACCCTGAATATTTGTCTTTATTATATCGTAAGCCCGCATTGAAAGTCAGCTTGTCTGTCGCTTTAATTTCGGCATCGGCATAAACATCATTCAAAACTCCTTTAGTTTGCGCGTCTCTTTCTAACCAAGTAATTCTCTCCACCCCATTCCAGGTATGATTTACACCTGATGTATTGTCTTTTACATTTAACAATCTCGGATTGTCTGAAACTCCTACTAAATACGAATTCCAATTCCAGTATTGATTCGATTTCCAGTTGGAATAATAGTAGCCCGCAGTCAGTTTTACAGGATCTAAATCAAACGCAAAAGAGAAATTATTCGCAAAATTATTCATCTTTTTCTCGATGTGCCAAAGATCTGCTCTCATAATTAAGGCATTCGGATCAAGTGTTGCTCCGTTATCTACATAAGAATAGGTCAGGTTACTGGCCGTGGTATTCTGAACCCCTGTTGCATAAGCATCTTGTGTCCACGGACCTCCATTTGGAAAAATAGCATTGTAATTCAAATTGATATTGGTTTGTTTGAATGCATTCTTGAACGTCACTTTCTCCGATATCTTCTTTTTGAATTCAGCACCAATCGAATTGATTATCGGATGAGAACCGTCTTCTAAATCTGCTGTAAAAGTTCCGCCTCCGTATTGAGGCACATTTAAACGGCTAAAATTTACTGACGTCAAGGTTCCGTAATTTGGATTAAAACCCGGAATTCCTTCGATTTTACCATTGTTACTTTTTAGCGGAATCGGTAAATAGAACGCATTTCTGTCATCCAGATGTTTGAAGTTAATTCTTAAATAATCGTTATCATCAAATTTATAAGTAATGTTTCCTTTGATCTGCCCTCCTTTATTAGCAGTAAAACCGGTATTTCTTACTCCATTATCAGCTCTGTAAAAACCTCCAATATTAAAGAACAATTTATCCTGAATTAAAGCCCCTGATAAATTAAGGTCGGTTCTGAACATTCCATAATCTGAAGTCGAGAATTTAGCCCTTCCCTGAAAATCATTCTGTCCTGTTTTCGAAATGAAGTTGATGATTCCTCCCGGTGCATTATTAGCAAAAATAGATGCCGAACCTCCACGAACCGCTTCCATTTTACTTACGGTTTCGTCTAGTCTGTAAAAAGTATCGGCATTTGCAAACTGCAAAGCCCCATCTTCAAAAACCGGTAATCCGTCTTCCTGAATCTGCACATACTCATAGGCTCCCGCAGACGGAATTCCTCTCGCAAAAAGGTTATTTCCAATTTCTCCTCCCGAGGCTTCTACCACAAATCCGGGAATCGTTTGCAATAAAGCAGCCGTACTTGCCGGAGCTCTGTCTTCGATAGCCTTAGCTCCCATGGTGGTAATGGCCACACTGGATTCTAATTTAGACCTCGGACTTGAAGATCCCGTTACCACAACTTCTTTCAAACTTTGTGATTCCCCTTCCAGAAGTAAATTAACCTCTAAAGATTCTCCTTCTTTTACGGTGATTTGTTTTCCAAAGGTTTTGTAACCAACATTCGTCGCTACAATGGTATAATCTCCGGCGGAAACATTCGAAAATACAAACTTTCCATTTTCATCTGTAATCGTATTTTTATCTGTTCCTTTAAGAGAAACATTGGCTCCCGGAATAGTTTGGCCGCTATCATCAAGTACCTTCCCGGAAACGGTATTTTTATCCTGGGCAAACAGATGGTTTGGAACAGAGATTAAGCACAATATCAAAAATAATATGCCTAAATAAGAATGTTGCTGTTTCATGATTTTTTGGTTTAGTTAGTTAATCTTTCATTTATGAAATGTAAACTTACTCAAGGAATTAACTCTAATTTAAGAATTCTAAATCGAAAACGTTTTCGAAATCCCCTAAAACGTTTTCGGAAGTTAATTTTTTATCAATACACTTTATTTTTTAGTACTTTTATTTCATGAATGACACCAAATTAATAGATATAGCATCGGCATTGGGAATTTCGGTTACCACGGTTTCAAAGGCATTAAAAGGCTATACCGACATTAGTAAGTCTACACGTGCCCGTGTGATCGAAATGGCCGAAACCATGAATTACATGCCCAATTCGGTTGCGGTAAATCTGAGAACCAACGAAACTAAAACAATTGGCGTAATCATTCCGGCTACCGTGCATCATTTCTTCTCCAGTGTCTTAAATGGCATTCTCGAAGAAGCCGAAAAAAGAGGCTATCTTGTCATTATATTACAATCCAACGAAAAATACGAACTGGAGAAAAAACAACTGGCCTTATTAATTCAAAAACGTGTTGACGGGGTTCTGATGTCGCTCTCTAACGAAACGGATGATTTTACTCATATTAATGAAGCGATCCGCAAAAACACGCCCGTTGTATTGTTTGATAAAATTGCCAAAAGAGTCGATTGTTCCAAAGTCGTGATCAATGATGCCAAAGCGGCATTCGACGCTGTTTCTTACCTCATTAATAAAGGATTCAAAAAGATCGCACATTTCAGGGGTTCGTACGTTCCTCAAAACTCCATCGATCGTTTCTTAGGATACAAAAGAGCTTTGGAAGCACACGGAATTGAATACGATTCCAAACTGGTTTACGTGTGCGATAACAATACCGATTTTGAGGATGGCTACGAAAATGCCCAGAAAATAATGACCGAACACCCGGACATAGACGCGATTTTTGCCATCACCGATCTGGTAGCCATCGGAATTATCAAATATTTTAATGAGGCGGGAATCAAAACACCGGAACAGGTAGCGGTTTTTGGCTTTAGCAATTGGTTTATGAGTACGGTTATCTCACCTAAATTGACTACTATTGACCAGCCAGGCTTTGAAATGGGGCATCAGGCGGTTTCGCTTTTAATAGATGAAATTGCCGACCTGAAAGAACATCGTCCGGTGACGCATCAAATTATTGAACTACCTACAAGAATCATTGAAAGAGAATCGACTGTTAAATGATTTTTTAGTTTTAACTTTGCGTCAATTCTTAAAAAGCATCAATGTTTCCAATCCCCGCAAATACCGATATTTTATTGGCCGATGCCGAAAGCGAAAATCTATATTTAAGTCTGATTGAGCAAATTAATAAAGATTTTAATTTGGCCAACGAAGGAATAGATTTTCCAATGAGTATTTCTCCCGACGAACTAAAGATTCAGCTTCACGAGAAAATCTACAGAATGATTCAGTACAAATTTGCGGAGTACCTCAATCTGCTTTACATCATTGATGTGCCTGAAAATGAAATCAAAAAACTCGACGGTTCTGATTTAGTAATCTTAGCCGAGCAGGTTTCTTTTTTGATTTTAAAAAGAGAATGGCAGAAGGTTTGGTTTCGAAATTATTATAAGTAAGGCGCTAAGGCTCTATGTTTTTTTCTCATAGGGACGAACGATATTATGTAATTTATCTAATTCCTCAAAAAGTCCAAAATACTGGGTATCAATTTTACTTCCGATAATTTGGAAACGACCACATTTAAAACAGATTTTTGCTATCCCAATTGTCTTTTCTTTCTTTTTGAAGATAAAAATATCACGGTATTCAGGAACACAGGCATAAGCACTCATTTGTAGAGAATCTTTTTGACTGAATACATTTTCAATTTCCTTTTGCTGTTTAATAGTAAGATTCGATTTCTTATAATTATGACTTATCAAAATTTCTTCAAAATCTCTTTTAGGAATACTATCAGGAAAATATCCCATAAATAAATCTTCAAATTCCTGATGTTTTTTTGATTTTTTACTTTTTTCCTCAAAATCAATTATACTTTCAAGAGTGTAATTCACAAAGTAATGATCAATTCTATCAGAATCAAAAAAAGGTCGTAATTCTTTTTTTACAACTTTTTGAATTTCAAGATTTGATTTTTTAGAGTCATTACAACTCATAAACACAATGACAATAAGTATAAAAATATATCTCTTCAATTTTTTCGGATTTTAAAAACCTTAGAAACTTAGCATCTCAGAACCTTAGCTCCTCTAAAAATAAACTCTCACAAAAGGCATAAACCCGGATCCGTAAAGACTGGTATTTTTATCATACAAAACATCATAACGTGCTCCAATAGTAACACTTCCGGTTCGGTAACCCGCACCGAGATATAAGGCGGTATTCCAATAATCATCAGAGTAACTTGGTCGATAAGCCGTTGATTTATAATCCGTATTTATGCGAACCTGTTCCAATTCTGCTGACAACTGAATTTCAGGAATCGGATTCACGAGTCCAACCACACTTCCGCCATAGACAAAAGAGCTGTAATAGTTTTTAGAGGACAAATAACCAAACTGCAATCCAACACCAACCGCTACAATTTCGTTTACGTTATAAATGGCACTTGGTGAAACCGAAATGTCCGTATATCCGGAACCAATTCCTAAACCAAGACCTCCTCCAAACTGAACTTTCTCCCAAAAATGATTGCTGTTGTCTATGACATATTTTTGTTGTGCAAAAGCAGAACTCGAAAATGAGACGGCCAAAATCACAAAAAAAGTTTTGAAAACGATTGAAATTTGATTTTTATCCATAGTTGGGTCTATTTTTAACAAATTTTTACGTAAAAGTACGTAAAAAAAAGATTTAAATAAATGTGATTGTTGTACTTTTGCGATTCTATTTAACAAAAAGTATATTCACTCATATTATGGATAGGTTTTCATTTTTAAATGCAGCGCATACAGAGTTTTTCGCACAATTATATGATCAGTATTTAGTAAACCCAGATAGCGTTGAGCCAAGCTGGAGAAGTTTTTTTCAAGGTTTCGATTTTGGACAAACGACTTATAATGACGAAAATCCGGTTCAACGAATCGTTGAATACGTAACAAACGACAACGTAGATTGTAGTTTAGTTTCTGATAAATTACAAAAAGAATTCAATGTCCTAAAATTAATCGATGCTTACCGTACTCGCGGGCACTTGTTTACCAAAACAAACCCTGTTCGTGATCGCAGAACATCGTCTCCAACTTTAGACATTGAAAATTTCGGATTAACAACTGCTGATCTTTCAACAGTTTTTGATGCTGCTCAGGCAATCGGAGTAGCTCCTTCTACACTACAGGATATTGTTACACGTCTTCAGACTATTTACTGCCAGCACATTGGTATCGAATACATGTACATCAGAAATCCCGGCGTTGTAAAATGGATCCAGGACAAACTGGCTGTAAACGTAAACCAGCCAAACTTCTCTTCTGACGAAAAGAAAACAATCTTAAATAAATTAAACCAGGCCGTATCTTTCGAGAACTTCCTGCATACTAAATATGTAGGACAAAAACGATTCTCATTAGAAGGTGGAGAATCTATCATCCCGGCTTTGGACGCTTTGATCGAGCAGGCTGCCGAAAAAGGAGTAGAACAATTCGTAATGGGAATGGCTCACCGTGGTCGTTTGAACGTTTTGGCTAACATCTTCGGAAAATCAACTCAGGATATTTTTGGTGAGTTTGACGGTAAAGATTACGATCAGGAATATTTTGACGGTGACGTAAAATACCACTTAGGTCTTACTGCTGACAAAAAAACAAGAACAGGAAAAAACATCAACATCAATTTAGCACCAAACCCTTCACACTTAGAAACGGTTGGAGCTGTAATTGAAGGAATCACAAGAGCAAAACAAGACAAATACTATCCGAACGATTTTTCTAAAGTATTACCTATTGCCGTTCACGGTGATGCTGCAATCGCAGGTCAGGGAATCTTGTACGAAATCATTCAAATGTCATTGCTTGACGGATACAAAACAGGCGGTACTATTCATATCGTAATCAACAATCAGGTTGGTTTTACCACTAACTATTTAGATGCACGTTCGTCTACGTACTGTACAGATGTTGCCAAAGTAACGCTTTCACCGGTATTACACGTAAATGCTGACGATGCTGAAGCGGTTGTACATGCTGTATCTTTTGCCTTAGATTACAGAATGAAATTTGGACGTGACGTATTTATCGATTTATTAGGATACAGAAAGTACGGTCATAACGAAGGTGATGAGCCTCGTTTTACACAACCTGTTTTATATAAAATCATCGCTAAACATAAAAATCCAAGAGATATTTATGCAGAGAAATTATTGTCTGAAGGCATAATCGATGCGTCTTATGTAAATGCTTTAGAAAAAGAATACAAATCTGCTTTAGAGGAAAACTTAGAAGCTTCCCGTAAAAAAGATTTGACTATTATAACTCCGTTCATGCAAAATGAATGGAATGGATTTGTTCAGGTAACAGATACACAAATGTTAGGAAAAACAGATACTACTTTTGACAAGAAGGAACTGGATTCTATCATCAATACAATCTCAACGTTACCGGCAGACAAGAAATTCATCAACAAGATCACTAAAATTGTTACCGACAGAAAAGTAGGATACGACAACAACACTCTTGATTGGGGAACTGCAGAAGCATTGGCTTACGGTTCACTTTTAACAGAAGGATTTGACGTTCGTATTTCCGGTCAGGACGTAGAGCGTGGTACATTCTCTCACCGTCATGCGGTAGTTAAAGTGGAAGATTCTGAAGAAGAAGTAATTTTACTGGACACTATAGCGAACAAAAAAGGAAAATTCGGTGTTTTCAACTCGCTTTTATCTGAATACGGTGTCCTTGGTTTTGATTATGGATATGCATTAGCGAATCCAAATGCTTTAACGATCTGGGAAGCACAGTTTGGAGATTTCTCTAACGGAGCCCAAATCATGATTGACCAGTATATTTCTTGTGGAGAAGACAAATGGAACAACCAAAACGGTATTGTTTTATTATTGCCTCACGGATATGAAGGTCAGGGAGCGGAACACTCTTCTGCAAGAATGGAACGTTACTTACAACTTTGTGCAAGACACAATATGTATGTTGCCGATTGTACAACACCGGCTAACTTCTTCCACTTGATCAGAAGACAGATGAAAACGAAATTCCGTAAACCATTGGTAGTTTTCTCTCCAAAAAGTTTATTACGTGATCCAAGATGCGTATCTACTGTTGAGGAATTAGCAAACGGAAGCTTCCAGGAAACAATCGACGATACTACAGTAAACAAAAAAGACGTAAAATCTTTAGTATTCTGTACCGGTAAATTCTACTACGACATTGTAGCTGAAAGAGAAAACAACGGAAGAAATGATGTTGCAGTGGTTCGTATCGAGCAATTATTCCCTTTCCCTGTAGAGCAAATCAAAGAAATCATCGCACAATATCCAAATGCTGACGATTACGTTTGGGCACAGGAAGAACCTAAAAACATGGGAGCTTACAGCTTTATGTTGATGAACTTTGACCTTGTGAAATGGAGATTAGCTTCATTAAAAGCTTACTCTGCTCCGGCATCAGGAAGTTACACACGTTCAAAACGTCGTCATGCTGATGCTATCAGAATGGTATTCGATAAAAATTTATTCAGATAAAAAACAATGTTTCAAGTTTAAAGTTTCGGGCCCCTACAAAACCTGAAACTTTAAACAAAATAAACTTTAAACAAAGAAATAAGATGATTTTAGAAATGAAAGTCCCTTCACCAGGGGAATCTATAAAAGAAGTTGAAATCGCAACTTGGTTAGTAAAAGACGGCGATTATGTAGAAAAAGATCAGGCTATTGCTGAAGTTGATTCAGACAAAGCTACTCTTGAACTTCCTGCTGAAATGAGCGGAGTTATTACGCTTAAAGCGGAAGAAGGTGATACAGTAGCAGTAGGTGCTGTAGTTTGTTTAATCGATACTGACGCAGCTAAACCATCAGGATCTGCTCCGGCTGCTGAAGCTCCAAAGGCAGAAGCACCAAAAGCGGAAGTAAAAGCTGAAGCACCAAAAGCTGCTCCGGTTCAGGCTCCGGCAGCAACAAGTTACGCAGCAGGAACTCCATCTCCGGCAGCAAGAAAAATATTAGACGAGAAAAACATTGCTCCGGCTTCAGTTTCAGGAACTGGTAAAGGTGGAAGAATCACTAAAGATGACGCTGTAAATGCAGTACCTTCAATGGGAACTCCAACAGGAGGAAGCCGTGGAACTGAGCGTACAAAATTATCTATGTTGCGTCGTAAAGTAGCAGAGAGATTAGTTTCGGCTAAAAACGAAACAGCTATGCTTACTACTTTCAACGAAGTAAACATGACACCAATCAACCAAATTCGTAACGAATACAAAGATGCTTTCAAAGCAAAACATGGCGGTTTAGGTTTAGGATTCATGTCATTCTTTACAAAAGCAGTTACAAGAGCTTTAGAATTATACCCTGATGTTAACTCTATGATGGATGGTGACTACAAAATTGCTTACGATTTTGCCGACATCTCAATCGCAGTTTCAGGACCAA
This sequence comes from Flavobacterium tructae, assembly GCF_002217475.1. Lineage (GTDB taxonomy): Bacteria > Bacteroidota > Bacteroidia > Flavobacteriales > Flavobacteriaceae > Flavobacterium > Flavobacterium tructae. The sequence continues at coordinate 218,488 of NZ_MUHH01000017.1, read as the reverse complement.
AAGGATTAATGGTACCAGTAGTTCGTAACGCTGAATTATTAACTTTCCGCGGAATCGAGGCTGAAATCAAAAGATTAGCACTTAGAGCACGTGACGGTCAAATTACCGTTGACGACATGACAGGAGGAACTTTCACTATTACTAATGGTGGAGTTTTCGGAAGTATGTTGAGTACTCCAATTATCAACCCTCCTCAGTCAGGAATCTTAGGAATGCACAACATCATCGAGCGTCCAATTGCTGTAAACGGTAAAGTGGAAATTCACCCAATGATGTACGTTGCACTTTCTTACGACCACAGAATCATTGACGGACGTGAGTCAGTTGGTTTCTTAGTAGCTGTAAAAGAAGCTTTAGAGAATCCATTAGAGTTATTGATGAATGGAGATGCTAAACGCGCTTTAGAATTGTAATTGTAATACTTTTCAACAATCATACAAAACCTGCTTCTTAACTGAAGCAGGTTTTTTTTCTTAATATTAACTTAAAATCGACTTAAGATGTTAAAAAATTAAACAATAAAAAATTTTACCCTTTAAAAATTGTTTTATTTAGAATAAATAAGAATAGTTTGTTTGGTTTGTATTCTGCACTTAAATTTGCGCTATTAAAATCAATTCTAAATAATAATGAAAACCAAATACACAACAACAATTTTGGCTTTTCTCTTTGTACTGCTTGCAACTCCAACCATGTGGGCACAGCAAAGAGCAAGCATAAAAGGACAAATTAGCCTCACTAACAATCAGGCCGCAGATAATGTGACCATTATCTTAAAAGGGACCAAAATAGGAACCAATACGGACAGCAGAGGTTTTTACGAAATTAAAAACATCAAACCGGGAAATTATGTGATTAAAGTTTCTGCGGTTGGGCATTCTTCAAAAGAAAAAAGTATTTCTCTTAATGGCGGAGACGAAATAATTGAAGATTTCACGATCAGTTCCAATTCTGAACAACTGGACGAAATTGTAATCAACGGTCACGGAAAAAAGAATCCATTAGCCCGCAAAGAAAACCAACAAGTATCAAGATTACCTCTTAAAAATCTTGAAAACCCACAAGTTTATTCTACTATTACAGGCGAGTTGTTAAAAGAACAAGTCGTAACCAATATCGACGACGCTCTTAAAAACGCACCGGGATTAACCACACTGTGGGCTTCTACAGGACGTGGAAATGATGGTGCAGGCTACTTTTCCCTAAGAGGTTTTGCTGTTCAGCCGACTATGATTAACGGATTACCGGGATTAACAAATGGAAGCCTTGATCCTGCCAATATCGACAGAATAGAAGTAATCAAAGGACCATCAGGAACCTTGTTTGGAAGCAGCCTTATTTCCTACGGAGGATTAATCAATATTACAACCAAAAGACCTTACGATCATTTCGGAGGAGAAATAAACTACACTACAGCTAGTTACGGATTAAACAGAGTTACTGCCGACGTCAACACCCCATTAGACGACGAGCACAAAGTAAACCTGCGCATTAATTCTGCTTATCACAATGAAAATAGTTTTCAGGATGCAGGATTTAAAAAATCATTCTTTTTTGCCCCTTCTCTGTCTTACGAAGTAAACGATAAACTTTCGTTCTTTGTTAATACTGAATTCATGAACAATAAAGCGACCAATCCAACCATGTTGTTTTTAGACAGAGGGACACCTTTAAGAGTTCACAATATGAAAGAACTAGGTTATGATAACAAACGTTCTTATACCAGCAACCAGCTTGCTATAGAAACGCCTTCTTACAATCTGCAAGGACAGATGGTTTACAAGTTTACTAACGAATGGACTTCTCAAACTGTTATTTCAAGAGGATCATCAAGATCAGAAGGCTACTATTCTTACTTATACGAAGGAACTAAAGGTTATCCAAAAGTCACTGAAGGTATTGTATTAGGACGTTTTATAAACTACCAGAATTCTACGACACTAACCACCGATATTCAACAGAATTTTATTGGTGATTTTAAAATTGGTAAGTTGAGAAACAGAATTGTTGCCGGTTTCGACTACTTCAACAACGCTACAACAGACAACGGAACAGGATATATTGCCAATGGAAGCATCTATATTGGTAACGCAAGTTTACAAACCGTAAACGAAAATGTTTTCAAAATTACCGACCCTACAAAATACATTACAACCGGTGATAACGGAAATTTATCAAAAGCCGGAACTGACGATCTTTTGGCAAAGGCAAAGACAAACAACAACAAAACAAAACAGGAAGTGTACAGTGTTTATGTTTCTGACGTAATCAACTTTACCCCTGCATTGTCTGCAATGGCAAGTGTACGTATAGACCGTTTTATGAACGCAGACAACGGAGGATACAATCAAACTGCTTTTTCTCCTAAATTCGGATTAGTGTATCAGCCAATTTTGGATAAAGTTTCTGTTTTCGCCAATTATATGGATGGATTCTCAAACGTCGCCCCGGGTGAAGACCTAAATGCCGGCATAAGAACTCCAAGAATTTACAACCCGGAACATGCCAATCAATTTGAAGTTGGTACCAAACTGAACCTTTTCAAAGACAAACTTTACGCCACTTTCAGTTACTATGACATCAAAGTTACCGATCAGGTTTACAGCATCAGAACAGATGCTACAAACTCTACTTCTTACCAAAATGGAGGTCAGAGAAACAAAGGTTTCGAAGCTGAAATCGTTTCTAACCCTGTTCCCGGTTTAAATATTGTATTTGGATACAGCTATAATGATGCAGTACTTACAGCTGGTGATTCTGAATTTGTAAACTTCAGACCGGAAAGCGCAGGAGCAAGAAATTTAGCGAATCTTTGGGCCAGCTACAAATTTTTGGAAGGACCGTTACAAGGATTCGGATTAGGTTTTGGAGGAAATTATGTAGGTGATAACAAAATCATGAACAGAAAAACAACCGGAGCATTTACGATTCCTGAATATACTGTATTAAACTCTTCTATTTTCTATGCTGCAGAGAAATTCACTTTAACCTTAAAAATGGATAACATTGCAAATGCAGATACTTATGATGGATGGTCTACGATTCATCCCAGAAACATGAGAAGTGTAGCAGCAAGTTTCGCTTATAAATTCTAATAAAAATCAAAAAAACACCTTTCTTTACAGGAAAGGTGTTTTTTAAATTTCATCAATCATGATCACAATTGCAAGTCTTATTGTTTTTTTAGCTTTTTACACGCTGTACTACACCTCGAAAAGAGCCACATTATCGTATGATTTAGGCTTTGAAAAATGGATGAAAAGCAATCCTAAATCAACCAGGTTTTTAGGCCTGGGGCTTCTTTTACTGGCTTATGCGCTCTGGCTGTTCACACAATCTTTGTGCTGCGGCACCCTAATGTTCTTTATTCAGCTCATGACCATTGGGAGTTTGATCATCATTTTGGCTCCTCTAAAAAAAATAAGCCGCTTTACTATTCTCGGTTTTTTTATACTTGCAGCTCTACTGGAATTTTATTACTACTAATTCATTTCTAATTAAAATATGCCGGCCAATCCAAAATATTTAACCCAATCCAAATGGCAAAGATTTGCCAAAATTACAGCTGCCATATTAGGCGGCTACTTTGTTTCAGTCACCTTTCATTTGGCTTTAGCAGCCTGGTTCAGCCGTGCCGATATATTGATGACCATGGCTTTTAGCGGATTCATCCTCTGGGTAGCCCTGATGGTCGTTGCCTTTCTGGCTAAAAACGGATGGAAAATATGGGGAATCTACATCCTTATTACTTTAGTTTTCTCTCTTTTAATATACCTGGGTCAAACCTACAATCCAATAGCAAAATAATCCATGAACAATCGTAATTACAACATCTATTTTCATACCCATACCGTTAGCGGAATTGTGATCAGCGTAGTGCTTTTTGTGATTTTCTTCGCGGGCTCCTTTTCTTTCTTCAGAGATGAAATCATCAATTGGGAAAGAAATGAATCCTCAGCTATAAGTAGAGAAATTCAACTGGACTATACGTCGGCCCTAAAGAAACTTGACAAAGAATACGTACTACACGGGAGAAATCTGACCTTTTCTAAACCAAATATCGAACGAAGAGTTGCCGTTTATATGGAAGGTACAAAAGATACTTTGGCGCCTAAAGAACAAAAAGAAGGATCCTTTTTTTATCTCGATACCAAAACCTTCAAAACCTTTACCTACGAACAATCTTATTCGCTGGGAGAATTTTTATACCGTCTGCATTTCCTGGCACAGATTCCCTATCCTGTTGGGTATTATCTATCGGGTTTCACAGCATTGTTCTTTTTATTTGCCATCGTAACCGGGCTTTTACTGCATTGGAAAAAAATCGTCTCTAACTTCTATATCTTCCGTCCAAAAGAAAAACTAAAAACCTTATGGACAGATGCGCATACCGCCTTAGGAATGATTGGTCTGCCTTTTCAATTTGTATATGCTGTAACCGGAACCTTTTTCATGATTAAACTCTTAATTGTGGCTCCGGCAGTAATGGCTTTATACAAAGGCGATCAGGACAAATTATACAAAGAACTGGAATATACCGATCCTGAGTACAAATTCGATAATAAGAAATTAGCAGCCCCATTTAATATTGATCAGCTTGTTGCGAAAACAAAAAGCAGCTGGAAAGATTTTGAAATTACCCGAGTTTTCATTCAGAATTACGGAGATGCTAACATGCACGTTTTGGTTGAAGGTGAAATGTTAAGCCACAAAAAATTCACCGGAATTGGGAAGATCGTGTATCGAATTGCGGACGGAAAAGAAATTGCCAGAAAAAATCCGATTACTCAAACAAGCTATTTAGATGTCGTAAAAAATGTGCTATACCGCATACATTTTGGCGATTACGGAGGTTACGCTCTCAAAATTGTAAGTTTCGTTTTAGGTATAATTACCTGTTTTGTCATCATTTCGGGCGTTATGATTTGGTTAGTCGCCAGGCAAAAAAACAACTTACCCGAAAAGAAAAAACGCTTTAATGCCGGAGTCGTTCGTATTTATTTGGCCATATGCCTGAGCATGTACCCTATCACGGCCTTTGCTTTTATTGCTGCCAAAATATTCCACCCTCTTACTCAGGATCAGTTATATATGGTTTACTTTATAGGATGGCTTATTCTTACCGTATTTTTCATCCTTAAAAAGAATGATGCTTTTACCAACAAATACTGCTTAATTTCAGGAAGTATGCTAGGTTTTTTAATCCCAATTACAAACGGAATTGTCTCCGGAAATTGGTTTTGGACCTCTTTCATGCAGAACAGAATTCAGGTCTTTTTTGTGGATGTTTTTTGGATATTCCTGGCTTCCATAACCCTTTATGTTGCCTATTCATTAAAACCTAAAAACGAAGCCGTTTCTAAAAAATAAATAAAATTACTTGCTCCCCATTGATTTTGCGTATAATTTTGCGTTTTACGATAAAATGGGATTCAAAACACAAATACGATTTCTACACAAATGGCTCGGATTAATTTCCGGGCTTATTGTTTTTATTATCAGTATTACCGGTTGTATTTTTTGTTTCCATGATGAAATAAAAGACATCACCCGTAAAGAATGGCGAATCGTTGAACCTCAGAACAAACCTTTTGTTCTACCCTCCGTATTGAAGGAAAAAGCCAAAGAGATTCTTCCAAATTACAAATCGAGTATGGTTTCATATTACGGAAAAAACCGTTCCGCAATTGTTTACACCTATGCTGATAGCGAAAACCGATACCTCTACTTCAATCCCTACACAGGAAAACACCTGAAAATCGAAGATCCCGATACCGACTTTTTCATTATTGTCGAACGCATTCATTTGTATTTACTCTTACCGGATTATATAGGAAAACATATCATTGGAAGCGCAACCATCATCTTCATTCTATTAGTAATTTCAGGACTCATCCAATGGTGGCCCAAACGAAAAAGCGATCTCAAACGAAGCTTTACTGTAAAATGGTCCGCTAAATGGAGACGTGTCAATTACGACTGGCACAATACTTCCGGATTTTACATTTCGATAATTGCCGTAATTATAGCCATAACCGGTTTAACTTTTACCTACGAATGGGTAGGTGACGGAATCTATAGTACGTTCAATTTCGGGGGAGACAAAACGCTGGAAATAAAAGTACCTGTGATCGATACCACTAAATTCAATAACAACTCCGTTACTGCCGTCGATCGCGCTTTTACAACAACCGCAAAACTTCAACCCGATGCCGAAATGTATTTTGTTACCTTTCCACAGCAAAAAGGTAGCATAATCGACACAGGGGCTTATCCGCATGCTTTACGATACGACCATCAAAGCAACTATTATTTTCATCCGAACACCGGAAAACTGCTCCAAAGCGAACCGTTCCAAAAGAAAACTCTAGGCCTACAGGTTGTCGAAATGAATTATGGCATACATACTGGACAAATCTTAAACCTGCCCGGCAAAATTATTGCCTTTATCGTAAGCTTAATTGCGGCCGCACTTCCTTTAACCGGTTTTATCATCTGGTACGGAAGAAATAAAAAAAGTAAAAAAAGCAGAGCATAAAAAAAACTCTCCTCAATTTTATTGACTTATTCATCCACAAGTTTTTTTTAAACTCCCGCAGATTTAGCAGATTTAGATTGTTTTGCAGAATACCAAACAAAAAAACCAGCACAATCAGCTAACCCGAGCGAAAGCGAATTGGCGAAGCAATCTGCGTAAAAAAAGGATCAAGAACAAAAGTCGGGAAGAAAAAGGCTGAAAGCCTGAAAAGCAACAACATCGTGCGCAGCACTATGAATTAGACTAAGGTGTAGAATTACCCTGAAAGGGCAAAAGCAAAATTATACCTTACAATTTTCAATAAAGACCAAACCGCTCTTTTATAAAATATAATTCAAAATAGAATAAAATCAACTTTTTGCGTGTAAGCTTCTGCCCTTTCAGGGCGTAACCGATATTTGCTATCATTACTCATAGTGCTGCGCACCATTCTATTGCTTAAGCTCTTTCAGAGCAATACTCCCAACTTTTGCACCTGATCCGAAAAAACTAAAATACCGAAATACAAAGGCATAAAAAAACCGTCTCGTTAAAAAACGAGACGGTTTTTTTATATCTCAGAAATCTTCTAATTTCTATTGGCTAAAGCATTTTTCTGTAAATTCTTAACAGATGTTACTTTGCTGTTTTCATACGCCACTTCGCAAAGATTTTTATCATTGAAGAAAATCCATTTTCCTGTTTTTACTCCTTCAGTGTATTCTCCAACAGCCATCTTATTTCCTTTTGTATCATAAGATACCCAAACACCATCTAACTTACCGTCTTTGAAGAAACCCTCTTGTTGAACACTACCATTTTCATAGTAATACGTAGCTTTTACTCTATTTCCAACAGCTTCCAATTCCGGTTTTATCTCTTGTGCAACTAAAATTCCAGAGAACAATATTGCAACTAAAATTACACACTTTTTCATATCTTTAGGTATTAATGTTATCAAATCTTTATCAAATATAATCAATTGTTTACATTAAAAAAACTTTTACTTAACAATTTGGTAACATTAGATGAAAGCTTAACATTGGAAATTTTTCAAAAACAAAAAAACCAAAGCTTAAGCCTTGGTTTTACTGCTATTTCCTAAAAAAATATAAACCTTTTATAAACTTGTAATTTGAAACGTAAGTTACTTTAATAACGCATCTAATTGCGTCTGAAGTTCTGGAGATGAAGGTCTTTCCGCATCACTACTTACTACTTTACCGCTTGGATCCACAATAATAAATCTTGGAATTCCGGTAACACCATAGCTTGTTACAAACTCAGATTCCCAGTCTTTATCAGCAAATAATTGAATTCCTCCAAGCTTCTTATCCGTCACAAACTTCTTCCATTTTTCATTATCCTTCGCTTTATCCACAGATACGCTCACGAACTCAATATTTTTTCCATGATACTTCTCTTCCAATTTTTGTAAATACGGAATCTCAGCTCTGCATGGTGCGCACCAGGTAGCCCAAAGATCAATATAAACATACTTCCCTTTTAAATCAGAAAGCTTTGTCTTTCCTCCTTTATGATTTTCATAATTAAAATCAGGAGATAAGGTTCCCGTCATTTTTTTGGCTTTTGCAGCACTCTCATAATCATCTTTAGCATAGCGGTTAAAACTTTCAAATTTCTTTTTCAAAGCCGTCGTAAACTCAGCATCAAAATTACCTTTCTCTAAACTTCCCAGATCCGTTTTCAGCTTTGCTTCCAATAGTGATGCAAATTCTGTAGCTTCCTTAACAAAAGCTTCCTTCTGAAACTTTTCATCATTTAAAGCCTGCTGAGCCAGAAAATTACTTTCGTCAACCCCTTTACCTTTGTACACAATCGTTTCATCAAACTCCTTGGCATCCATTGTCAGGTTAACATCCGAATTCGGTTTTAAATACAAGTTAGAACCTTCCGTTCCATCTGAAAACATATAAAACCCTTTAGGAGCATCAAAAGAAGCCACAAAAATTCCCTTTTTATTAATTGGAATCACCTGTTTGAAATTATCCTTTCCTTTTATCACTAAAGTATCACTGTTTCTATTCGTAATCTTAGCGGTAAATTTAATTGGGCTCTTGACCTGACCGATCACACCCAAGGTGCTGCAAATCAACAAACCGGTTATTAAAAATTTGTTCATATCAATTAGAGTTTAGATTTTGTAATCCAAATCTAACGAAATTAGCCTCTCGAAATTTAAGAATTAACAAAATATTTCAAATTTCTAAGCATCAAGTGATCACTTTACTATATTAATTTGAATTTTGTGTTTACTTTTGCAGTCTAAAATTTTGATCATGTATAGAAGTCATAATTGTGGCGAATTAAACGCCTCAAATATTAACACGGAAGTTACACTAGCGGGTTGGGTTCAAAAATCACGCGATAAAGGATTTATGAATTGGGTTGATTTACGTGACCGTTATGGAATTACACAACTTATTTTTGACGAAAGCCGTACGGATAAAGCGGTTTTTGAACTTGCCAAAACATTGGGAAGAGAATTTGTAATTCAGGTAAAAGGAACCGTAATTGAGCGTGAAGCCAAGAACAAAAATATTCCAACCGGTGAAATCGAAATTTTAGTATCAGAACTAACCATTCTGAATGCTGCTTTAACACCTCCTTTCACAATCGAAGATGAAACGGATGGTGGTGAAGATATCCGAATGAAATACCGTTACTTAGACATCAGAAGAAATCCTGTAAAAAACAGTTTATTGTTCCGTCATAAAGTAGCTATGGAAGTTCGTAAATATTTATCAGACTTAGATTTCTGCGAAGTAGAAACTCCATACCTTATCAAATCGACTCCGGAAGGAGCGAGAGATTTCGTTGTACCAAGCCGTATGAACGAAGGACAATTTTATGCCTTGCCGCAATCACCGCAAACCTTCAAACAATTATTGATGGTGGGTGGAATGGATAAATATTTTCAGATCGTAAAATGTTTCCGTGACGAAGATTTACGTGCGGACCGTCAGCCTGAGTTTACACAAATTGACTGCGAAATGGCATTTGTGGAACAGGAAGACATTTTAAATATTTTCGAAGGTCTGACCAGACATTTATTAAAAGAAATCAAAGGTATCGAAGTAGATAAATTCCCAAGAATTACCTACGACTATGCCATGAAAACATATGGAAATGACAAACCTGACATTCGTTTCGGAATGGAATTTGGTGAATTAAACGAATTTGCGCAACACAAAGAATTTCCGGTATTCAACGCTGCAGAATTAGTAGTAGGTATTGCCGTTCCGGGAGCAGGAAACTATACCCGTAAAGAAATCGATGCCTTAATTGACTGGGTAAAACGCCCTCAGGTTGGAGCATCAGGAATGGTGTATGCCAAATGCAACGACGACGGAACTTACAAATCTTCTGTAGATAAGTTTTACGATCAGGATGATTTAGGCCAATGGGCAAAAATCACAGGAGCAAAACCGGGAGACATGATTTTTGTTCTTTCGGGACCTGCCAATAAAACCCGTGCACAGCTTTCGGCACTTCGTATGGAACTTGCAACCCGTTTAGGCTTGCGTAATCCTGAAGTATTTGCACCATTATGGGTAATTGATTTTCCACTATTGGAATTAGACGAAGAATCAGGGCGTTATCACGCAATGCACCACCCGTTTACCTCTCCAAAACCGGAAGACATGCAATTGCTGGAAACTGAACCAGGGAAAGTTCGCGCAAACGCTTACGATATGGTGTTAAACGGAAATGAAATTGGCGGAGGTTCGATTCGTATTCACGATAAAGCAACACAGCAATTAATGTTCAAATATTTAGGCTTTACCGAAGAAGAAGCAAAAGCACAGTTTGGTTTCTTAATGGACGCCTTCCAATTTGGAGCACCGCCACACGGAGGTTTAGCTTTTGGATTAGACCGTTTAGTAGCCATCTTAGGAGGTCAGGAAACCATCAGAGACTTCATTGCATTCCCAAAAAACAATTCGGGACGCGATGTGATGATCGATGCTCCTGCCGCAATCGATGAAGCTCAATTGAAAGAACTTGCTATAAAATTGGATTTGAAATAATTTCTTATTCTTTTTCTAGAAAACAAAAAACGACAGCTAAAAGTTTCAGTTGTCGTTTTTTTATGCAGTTTGTCGTCATTTTACCCTTTTTTCGTGTTAATAAAATCTTAAAACAGGAAAGAAATCCCTAGTAAACACAGGCTTTTTCCCACAAAAACAAGTCTTAAAAAATCAAACTCCGCTTAATATACGAAATTTTTGTAAAATATAAGCTACTTTTTTAACATTTAATTATAATAATTAATGATTCTCAAATAAAGTATACACATACCAAATTTGATGCAATATAAATAGCGAAAAGACTGTTAATCAATAATTTTTACAAAAATTTAACAGGTATATGTCTTTTGTATGAATTTATATGTTACATTTGCTTTATTATAAATTATTATTACAATTACAATGCGTACAGGTACAGTAAAATTTTTCAATGAGTCTAAAGGTTATGGATTCATTACAGACGAAGAAACAGGAAAAGACATCTTCGTTCACGCTTCAGGAATTAACGCGGAAGAATTACGCGAAGGAGACCGTGTAAGCTACGAAGAAGAAGAAGGAAGAAAAGGGAAAGTTGCTGCTAAAGTAGCAGTAATCTAAGAAAAATATAGCAATTTATTTTTTTTGCCTCTGAATGGTTTTCAAAACGTCCCGAAGTATCGGGGCGTTTTTTTTTGCTCAAATCTTAAAAAAATACTAAAATCCTTGGATCTTATTTATAATCAATAAAAATTAGCGGTTAACGCGGTTTCAGGGTACACTTAAATCATTTTTTAGCTTGTGATTTACAGAGTTGAAAGTTATCTTTGTGGCTTATTCTTTAAGTAAAAAAGCTAAGTTTATGCAATCTGATCAATACAGTTACATTCCTATTTTAATGCAGTTCATTTTGGCTGTGGGTTTTGTCGCAGGAACCATCGTTATTTCCGGAAAATTAGGTCCAAAAAGAAGTTCTGAAGTAAAAGATAAAAACTTCGAATGTGGTATCGAATCTGTTGGAAACGCACGTATTCCTTTTTCTGTAAAATATTTCCTTGTAGCCATTTTATTTGTACTGTTTGACGTAGAGGTAATTTTCCTTTACCCATGGGCAGTAAACTTTAAAGAATTAGGCGTAGAAGGAATGCTTAAGATGATTGTTTTCATGTCGCTTCTTTTAGTGGGTTTCTTTTATATCATCAAAAAGAAAGCCTTAGACTGGGAATAAAGAAATTTTAGATTTTAGATTTCTGATTTTAGATCTAAGCATCTGAAATTAAAATTTAAAATTTAATCTTAAACTAAATTTAATACTGATTTAAAAAAATTGATTTTACTTTTTAAGGTTTCAACAATCTAAAATCTAAAATCAGAAATCTAAAATAAAAAATGAGCGATTCAAATGTAAATATGGTTGCGCCGCCGGAGGGAGTTACTGGTGAAGGTTTCTTCGCTACAAAACTGAATGATGTTGTAGGTTTGGCAAGAGCCAATTCATTATGGCCACTACCTTTTGCAACCTCATGCTGTGGTATCGAATTCATGGCAACAATGGCTTCACATTACGATTTAGCACGATTTGGTTCTGAGCGTGTGAGTTTCTCTCCTCGTCAGGCAGATATGCTTTTAGTAATGGGAACTATTTCAAAAAAAATGGCGCCTATTTTAAGACAGGTTTACGAACAAATGTCTGAACCACGCTGGGTAATTGCTGTTGGAGCCTGTGCTTCATCAGGCGGAATCTTCGATACTTATTCTGTTTTACAAGGAATTGACAAAGTAATTCCGGTTGACGTTTACGTACCGGGATGTCCTCCAAGACCGGAACAAATTGTTGACGGAGTAATGAAACTTCAGGAATTAGTAAAAAGCGAATCTGTAAGACGCAGAAGCTCTCCTGAATACCAAGAATTACTAGCTTCATATAATATTACTTAAGATGGCTTTAGAAAATACCCTGATCCAAGATAAACTTACAGAAACATTTGACACAAGTGTTTTTAACTTTCAACAGGAAAGAGATATTTTTTCATTGGAAACTACCGCTGATAAAATCACAGCCCTGATTCTTTTTTTAAAAAACGATTCCGATTTACGCTTCCACTTTCTAACTGATTTATGCGGTGTTCATTATCCGGACAACGAAACGGATCGTCAGTATGCTATTGTTTATCATTTGCACAACTGGTACGAAAACAAACGTATTCGAATCAAAGTATATCTAAACGGTGAAAAACCGGAGATCAAAACCATTTCAAATATTTTCCTGAGTTCAAACTGGATGGAAAGAGAAACATACGATTTCTTCGGAGTCAATTTTATTGGACACCCACAATTGAAACGTATTTTGAATATGGACGAAATGGTGTCTTTCCCAATGCGAAAAGAATTCCCAATGGAAGACAGCGGAAGAACTGATAAAGACGACAGATTCTTTGGAAGAACAACAACAAATTGCTAAAAATAAATAATTCAACATTATAAAATGTCAGAACTATTATTATCACCAGAGCATCGATATGCTAAAATAATTAAGGACAAACTAAACGAAGACGGAAGTGAACTTTCGGTACTGAATTTAGGTCCTACGCACCCGGCGACTCACGGTATTTTTCAAAATATCCTGTTGATGGATGGTGAAAGAATTCTTGAGGCTGAACCAACAATCGGTTACATCCATAGAGCTTTTGAAAAAATTGCTGAAAATCGCCCTTTTTACCAGATTACTCCTCTTACAGACCGAATGAACTATTGCTCCTCTCCTATTAACAATATGGGATGGTGGATGACTATAGAAAAACTATTGGGAATTGAAGTTCCAAAAAGAGCTCAGTATCTTAGAGTAATTGTAATGGAGCTGGCCCGTATTACAGATCACTTAATCTGTAACTCGATTCTGGGTGTAGATACTGGTGCTTATACTGGTTTCTTGTACGTTTTTCAATTCAGAGAAAAAGTTTATGAGATTTACGAAGAAATTTGTGGAGCTCGTTTAACAACAAATATGGGAAGAATTGGTGGTTTCGAGAGAGACTGGTCGCCTGAAGCTTTCCGCAAACTAGACGTTTTTTTAGAAGAATTCCCTGTGGCCTGGCAAGAGTTTGTTAACTTATTTGAAAGAAACAGAATTTTCCTTGACAGAACCGTAAACGTTGGTGCTATCTCAGCAGAGCAGGCAATGGCTTACGGATTTACAGGTCCAAACTTACGTGCAGCGGGAGTTGATTATGACGTTCGTGTAGCACAACCTTACTCCTCTTACGAAGATTTTGATTTTGTTGTCCCGGTTGGAAAATCAGGTGATACTTACGATCGTTTCTGTGTTCGTAATGCTGAAGTTTGGGAAAGTTTGAGCATTATTCGTCAGGCTTTGGCTAAAATGCCGGCAGGAAACGAATACCATGCAGAAGTTCCGGATTACTACCTTCCTCCAAAAGAAGACGTTTACACTTCGATGGAATCTTTAATTTATCACTTTAAGATTGTAATGGGAGAAGTTCCTGTACCGGTTGCAGAAATTTACCACCCGGTTGAAGGAGGAAATGGAGAAGTAGGATTCTATTTGGTTACAGACGGAAGCCGAACGCCATACAGATTACATTTCAGAAGACCTTGTTTCATTTATTACCAGGCTTATCCGGATATGATTAAAGGAGCTTTACTTTCGGATGCAATTGTTATTCTATCCAGTTTAAATGTAATTGCAGGAGAATTAGACGCGTAAAGATATTGTAGATTGAAAATTTTAGATTTTAGATTGCAGAATGGCATACTTAAAATTTAGATTGAAAATCTAGACTTATATAGAATTGAAGAATTCAGATTGAAAAATCTAAAAACTAATAAAGATTGCAGAATATGGGTTATGGACAAAGATTTAAAAAATCTGAAATCCAAAATCTAAAATCTAAAATAAAAATGGAACGAAAACATTACAAACAAGAAATAAACATGACTGAAGCGTTGATGTCCCGCATCAATGAGTTGATCAGTCATTATCCTGAGGACAGAAGAAAATCAGCTTTGTTACCTGTTTTGCATGAAGTGCAGGACGCTCATGACAACTGGTTAAGCATTGAGTTACAGGATAAAGTTGCCGAAATTTTGCACATCAAACCAATTGAGGTTTACGAAGTGGTTACTTTTTATACCATGTACAACCAAAAACCAATTGGAAAATACATGTTCGAATTTTGCCAGACTTCTTGTTGTTGTTTAAATGGTGCTGAGAATTTAATGGATTATACTTCTGAGAAATTAGGCATCAAAATGGGAGAAACCACTCCGGACGGAATGTTTACCATTGCCGGTGTAGAATGTTTAGGCGCTTGCGGATACGCTCCGATGATGCAGTTGGGAGATTTCTACAAAGAAAAATTGACAGAAGAAAAAATCGATCAGTTAATTGCTGATTGCAGAGAGGATAAAATAATATTACACGATAAATAAGATGTCACAGAAAATATTATTAGATAAAATCAACATTCCGGGTATCAAAACCTACGAAGTATACCGCCAAAATGGTGGATATGCCTCTGTAGAAAAAGCTTTGAAAACACTTACACCGGATGAAGTTACCGAAGAAGTAAAAAAATCAGGACTACGTGGTCGTGGTGGTGCAGGTTTCCCTGCCGGAATGAAATGGAGTTTTATTGATAAAAAATCAGGAAAACCAAGACACTTAGTATGCAATGCCGACGAGTCTGAACCGGGAACTTTCAAAGATCGTTATTTGATGGAATTTATTCCTCACTTATTGATCGAAGGAATGATTACCTCAAGTTATGCCTTAGGCGCTAACCTGTCTTATATCTACATTCGTGGAGAATATATGTGGGTTTTCAAAATATTAGAAAGAGCAATCGCCGAAGCTAAAGCTGCCGGTTGGTTAGGAAAAAATATATTAGGTACAGGTTACGATTTAGAGTTACACGTTCACTGTGGAGCCGGAGCTTATATTTGCGGAGAAGAAACTGCACTTATCGAATCTCTGGAAGGTAAAAGAGGAAATCCTCGTATTAAACCACCTTTCCCGGCGGTTTCAGGACTTTGGGCCAATCCAACAGTGGTAAACAACGTAGAAACTATCGCTACTGTGCCATGGATCGTAAACAATTCCGGTGACGATTATGCGAAAATCGGTATTGGACGTTCAACGGGAACTAAATTGATTTCGGCTTCAGGACACATTAAAAACCCAGGAGTTTATGAAATTGAATTGGGTTTAAGTGTTGACGAATTCATGAATTCTGATGAGTACTTAGGAGGAATGTCTTCCAGCAGACCTTTAAAAGCGTTTGTTCCGGGAGGATCTTCGGTGCCTATTTTACCTGCCGAATTAATTTTTAAAACAGCAAACGGTGAAGACCGTTTAATGACTTACGAATCTTTAAGTGATGGTGGTTTTGCTACCGGATCGATGTTAGGTTCAGGAGGATTTATTGTGTACAACGACACCGCTTGTGTGGTTCGTAATACCTGGAATTTTGCCCGTTTTTACCACCATGAATCTTGCGGACAATGTACACCTTGTCGTGAAGGAACAGGATGGTTGGAGAAAATATTATGGAGAATCGAGAACGGCCAGGGCCGTGAAGAGGATATCGAATTATTGTGGAGCATCCAGAGTAAAATCGAAGGAAATACGATTTGTCCGCTAGGTGACGCAGCCTCATGGCCGGTAGCCGCAGCAATTCGCCACTTTAGAGATGAATTTGAATATCACGTTCGTTTCCCGGAGAAAATTAAAAATAGAGATCACTTTGTTGCTGAACCTTTCTCACAAGTGAAGCATTTAGTAGGCAAACAAACAGTTTAAAAATATAGTTTAAAGTTTTAAGTTTTTTTAGTTTCAAGTGAAAGCCTGAAACCTGAAACCTGAAACTAAAAAAACAAAAGTAAGAGATGAAAGTAACCATAGACGGTCAAAGTATAGACGTAGAGCCAGGAACAACAATCCTGCAGGCTGCACGTATGATTGGTGGAGATTTAGTTCCGCCAGCCATGTGTTATTACTCAAAATTAAAAGGCAGCGGTGGAAAATGTCGTTGTTGTTTAGTTGAAGTTTCGAAAGGTAGTGAAGCTGACCCAAGACCAATGCCAAAATTAATGGCATCTTGCGTAACAGGATGTATGGACGGAATGGAAGTGAACAGTAAATCTTCTGATCGTGTAACAGAAGCCCGTAAATCGGTAACGGAATTTTTATTGATCAACCACCCGCTGGATTGCCCTATTTGTGATCAGGCTGGAGAATGTGATCTTCAGAACTTAAGTTTTGAGCACGGAAATCCAAAATCACGTTTTATTGAAGAAAAAAGAACGTTCGAACCGGAAGATATCGGTCCGAATATTCAACTGCATATGAACCGTTGTATCTTATGTCAAAGATGTGTACAAGTTGCCGATCAATTGACAGACAACAGAGTTCACGGGGTATTAGATCGTGGAGATCACGCTAATATTTCAACCGGAATTTCTAAAGCAATCGACAATGAATTCTCAGGAAACATGATCGACGTTTGTCCGGTTGGAGCTTTAACCGATAAGACTTTCCGTTTCAAATCGAGAGTATGGTTCAACAAACCTTTTAATGCTCACAGAGAATGTACCACTCCTGGATGTTGTGGTAAAACAACTGTATGGATGTTTGGAGGAGAAATTCAACGTGTTACCGGTCGTAAAGATGAGTACCATGAAGTAGAAGAATTCATTTGCAACAGCTGTCGTTTTGACCATAAAAATGTGAGTGACTGGGTAATTGAAGGACCAAGAGAATTTGAAAAAGATTCTGTAATCAACCAAAACAACTACACTCAAAAATTAGAGAAAGTTGAAATCGATACAGAGAAAAATATCCTTTTAGGTAGAGATATCGATCGTAAAAAAATTAGTATGGCTGCAATTCCATTAACTACTAATGATAAAAAATCTTAAGAAATGGAAAGTGCATTTATTATAGAAAAAAGTGTCGTTATTGTTGTCGTTTTTGCGATTACTATGATTATGGCGATGTATTCTACCTGGGCTGAGCGTAAAGTTGCTGCTTTTTTACAGGACCGTGTAGGACCAAACCGTGCCGGATGGGGAGGATTATTACAACCTCTTGCTGATGGTATGAAATTATTCTCGAAAGAGGAGTTTTTCCCAAATACACCAAATAAATTTTTATTCATCGTAGGACCCGGAATCGCAATGAGTACGGCTTTAATGACCAGTGCTGTTATTCCTTGGGGAGACAAATTACATGTTTTTGGCCGTGATGTTTATTTACAGGCCACTGATATCAATATTGCGTTATTATATATTTTTGGTGTTCTTTCTGTTGGAGTTTATGGTATCATGATTGGTGGATGGGCTTCTAACAATAAATTCTCTTTGATGGGAGCTGTTCGTGCAGCTTCACAAATGGTTTCTTATGAAGTTGCCATGGGATTATCGATGATTGCTTTGTTGATGATGACCGGAACTTTAAGCTTAAAAGAAATTTCCTTACAACAACAAGGAATGAACTGGAATGTTTTTTACCAGCCGTTATCTTTTCTAATCTTCTTAATTTGTTCTTTCGCTGAAACCAACAGAACTCCTTTTGATTTGGCAGAATGTGAAAACGAATTAATTGGAGGTTACCATACGGAATATTCCTCCATGAAAATGGGATTCTATTTATTTGCTGAATATGCAAGTATGTTCATCTCAGCTACTATTATCTCGGTATTATTCTTTGGTGGATACAATTATCCCGGAATGCAATGGATGGTTGATAATGTAGGGGTAAACGCAGGAAATATTTTAGGTATCGTAGTATTGTTTGCTAAAATATGTTTCTTCATCTTTTTCTATATGTGGGTACGTTGGACGATTCCAAGATTCAGATACGACCAATTAATGAATTTAGGCTGGAGAATTTTAATACCGCTTTCCATTATTAACATTATGATTACGGGTGCTGTAATATTAAGACACGATATCGCAGCAGCTTTAGGATTCTAAGAACCGTAATGCCCTAGCCCTGATAGCAGCGGCATCCTTTTGTGGTGGGGTTCACCACAAAAGATACAGCGGATAGCAGGATTAGCTTAAAAACAAAAATAAAACAGATTTAATTTGTATCATACAAATAGTGAATCGTAAATCATACATTAAAAAATGTCAATAGAAACTATATCATTATCGGGTAGAAAAAAGGTGGTCTCTAATAAGGAGATGACTTTTATGGAACGATTGTATCTTGTGGCGATTGTAAAAGGATTGTTTATCACACTTAAACACTTATTCAGAAAAAAAGTGACGATTCACTACCCTGAACAAGTGCGTGAAATGAGTCCGGTTTATCGTGGTCAGCACCAATTGAAACGTGATGAACAAGGTCGTGAAAACTGTACTGCCTGCGGATTATGTGCTTTATCATGCCCAGCAGAAGCGATCACAATGAAAGCTGCTGAACGTAAAGCAGATGAAAAACATTTGTACAGAGAAGAAAAATATGCTTCAATCTACGAAATCAATATGTTACGTTGCATTTTCTGTGGTTTATGTGAAGAAGCCTGCCCAAAAGACGCCATTTACCTGACGACTTCAAAAGTTTTGGTACCTTCAAGCTATGAAAGAGAAGATTTCATTTTTGGAAAAGACAGATTAGTGATGCCTCTTGACGTGGCTATCAAAAATGCTCAACTTAATAATGCTAACTAAATGATACATATTCCCGATTTTGCACACGCAACAACTGTACAAATTATATTTTGTTTCTTAGCGTTTATTACGGTGATTACCGCTTTCCTGACTATTTTTAGCAGAAACCCAATTCATAGTGCTATTTACTTAGTGATTTGTTTTTTCTCTATTGCCGGTCATTATTTACTATTAAACTCTCAATTTTTGGCTATCGTACACATCATAGTCTACTCGGGAGCGATTATGATTCTGTTCCTGTTTACGATCATGTTGATGAACCTGAACGAACAAAAAGAAGTGCACCGTCCCAGAATTACTCGTTTAGGGGCCATTGTCTCTTTTTGTTTGATTTGCATAGTATTAATCGCAATTTTTATCAACTCTAAACCAATTGTTGGCGAATACGACTCAACGGGTGAAGATTTCCAATCAATCAAAGTATTGGGTAAAATTTTGCTGAACGAATATATGGTTCCGTTTGAATTTGCTTCGATCTTGCTTTTAGTAGCCATGATTGGAACTGTATTATTGTCTAAAAAAGAAAAATTAAATAAATAATGGGTAATATATTAAATCAAATAGGTATTGAAAACTACATCTTTTTGAGTGTTGTACTTTTCTGTATTGGTATTTTTGGTGTATTGTACAGACGAAACGCTATTATCGTTTTCATGTCTATCGAAATCATGTTGAATGCTGTTAACCTTTTATTTGTTGCTTTTTCAACTTACCATCAGGATGCGCAGGGACAAGTCTTTGTGTTCTTTTCGATGGCAGTTGCTGCAGCAGAAGTTGCAGTTGGATTGGCTATTTTAGTTTCGATCTTTAGAAATTTAGGTTCGATTAGTATCGATAATTTAAAAAATTTAAAAGGATAAATAAAAATGGATACCAATTTAGCTTTACTTTTAGTTTTATCTCCTTTTTTAGGATTTTTAATCAATGTTTTCTTCGGCAAGAGCTTAGGAAAAACCGTTTCAGGAATCATCGGAACTGCTGCTGTAGTGGTTTCTTTTGCTGTTACACTTTTCTTTTTCAATCAGGTGAGCCAAACCAAACAAGCGCTTCAGGTTACTTTATTTGACTGGATTCAAATTAGTAATTTAAAGATCAATCTTGGATTTTTATTAGATCAGTTGTCTTTACTTTGGTTGCTTTTCGTAACTGGTATTGGATCGCTGATTCATTTATACTCTATCAGCTATATGCACGACGATGAGAATATGCACAAGTTTTTTGCTTATTTGAATCTGTTCGTATTCTTCATGATTACTCTTGTAATGGGAAGTAACTTGTTAGTTTTATTTATTGGTTGGGAAGGTGTTGGACTTTGTTCGTACTTATTAATTGGATTCTGGCACAAAAACCAGGATTACAATGATGCTGCGAAAAAAGCTTTCATCATGAACAGAATTGGAGATTTAGGTTTATTAATCGGAATGTTCATACTAGGTTCAATGTTCTCTACTTTAGATTATGCTACTTTAAAAACGGCAATCGCAGGAGCAGCGAACTTAAACATCCCATTGCTTTCATTAGCTGCTTTATGTTTGTTTATTGGAGCTTGTGGTAAATCAGCACAAATTCCATTATACACCTGGTTACCTGATGCGATGGCAGGACCAACTCCGGTTTCGGCATTAATTCACGCTGCGACAATGGTAACCGCCGGTATCTTCATGATTACCCGTTTGAACTTTGTATTTGATTTAGCTCCGGATGTTCAGTCTGTTATCGCTATTATTGGAGCTGTAACTTCATTAGTTGCTGCAACAATCGGTTTGGTTCAGACCGATATCAAAAAAGTATTGGCTTACTCTACCGTTTCTCAATTAGGTTTAATGTTTTTGGCCTTAGGATTTGGTGCTTATGAAGTAGCTGTTTTTCACGTAATCACACACGCTTTCTTCAAAGCTTGTCTGTTCTTAGGTTCAGGATCTGTAATTCATGGTTTACATGGGGAACAGGATATGCGTAAAATGGGTGGTTTGCGTAAAGCGATGCCAATCACTTTCTGGACAATGTTAATTTCATCATTAGCCATTTCAGGAGTTCCATTTTTCTCTGGTTTCTTCTCTAAAGACGAAATTTTATTAACGGCTTTCCACCATAGCATCCCGCTTTATGTGGTAGGATCTGTCGCTTCTATCATGACGGCATTTTATATGTTCAGATTAATGTTCCTTACTTTCTTTAAAAATTTCAGAGGAACCGAAGAGCAAAAACACCACTTACATGAAAGTGACGGATTGATTACTTTTCCATTAGTGATTTTAGCTATTCTGGCTACTTTTGGAGGATTGATCAGTTTACCTGGAAACAGCTGGTTAAATGGTTACCTAGCCCCTCTTTTCACTAAAGTAGCAGGCGAAGAACATCATTTAGGCACAACAGAATACACTTTAATGGGTGTTGCTGTTTTGGGTGGATTGTTAGGTATTCTAATTGCTTATGTGAAATACTTCAAACTAGATAATGTTCCGGAAGCGGATGAAAACATTAGCGGTTTGACCAAAGTGTTATACAACAAATATTATGTAGACGAAGCTTACGATGCTATTTTCGTTCGCTCTATCAACGGATTATCAAGATTTTTCAGAGACTATATCGAAACTGGCCTTTCTGCCCTTGTTTTTGGATTAGGAAAAGTAGCCAACGAATTGGCTTTTCAAGGTAAAAAATTACAAAACGGAAGTATCGGATTATATCTTTTTGCATTTGTTTTAGGGCTTTGTGCCATTGTTTCCTATATATTTTTAGCTAAATAATTTTACAACTATGAACGTTTCTCTTATATTAATTATTCTTCTAATTGGTGCATTTGCCACTTATTTTGTTGGTGACAAGCTAGCATCAAAAGTAGCTTTGTTCTTTAGTTTGGCGGCTTTAGGTTGTTCAATTGTTTTATTAAATCATTTTTCAGCTGGTGAGAATATCAGCCTGATTAATACCTGGATTACTCAGCCTAAAATTTCATTTGCTCTTAACGCAGATGGTTTAGGTATGGCGATGCTTTTGCTTACTGTAGCTTTAACACCAATTATTATATTCTCTTCTTTTGGTAACGAATACAAAAATGCCAAAGGTTTTTATGCTCTAATTTTATTTATGGCTTTTGCTATGACAGGAACGTTCCTGGCAGCAGACGGTCTTTTATATTATATTTTCTGGGAGTTGGCGCTTATTCCAATTTACTTTATTGCCCTTATCTGGGGTAATGGTGATGCCGAAGAACGCAGAAAAGCAGTAGTTAAATTCTTTATCTACACGCTGGCAGGTTCCTTGTTCATGTTAGTTGCTTTTATCTACCTGTATCAAAAAGCCGGAAGCTTCTTAATCGAAGATTTGTACAAATTAAATTTATCAGCTTGCGAGCAATTATGGATATTCTTAGCTTTCTTCCTTGCTTATGCTATTAAAATTCCAATTATTCCTTTCCATACCTGGCAGGCAAATGTATACCAAAAAGCACCAACTGTTGGAACGATGCTTTTATCCGGTATCATGTTAAAAATGGGATTGTACAGTGTTATTCGTTGGCAATTACCCCTTGCACCATTGGCTGCAAAAGAATACATGAACATCTTTATCGCTCTTGGAATTGCTGGTGTGATCTACGGATCAATTGTAGCTTTAAGACAAAAAGATCTGAAGAAATTGTTAGCTTACTCGTCTTTGGCGCACGTTGGTTTAATTGCTGCGGGAACTTACACCCTAACTATTGACGGTTTACGTGGAGCTGTATTGCAAATGATTGCTCACGGTTTTGTGGTAGTAGGTTTGTTCTATGCTGCCGAAATTATCTTCAGAAGATACGAAACCAGAGAAATTTCACAATTAGGCGGTATTCGTACACAATCTCCAAAATTCACTTCAATGTTTTTAATTTTGGTATTGGCTTCTGTTGCTTTACCAAGTACTTTTAACTTTGTTGGAGAATTTACTGTTTTGTATAGTCTTTCTCAAATTAATATCTGGTTTGCTGTTTTAGGTGGAACTACTATTATTTTAGGAGCTTATTATATGCTTAAAATGTTTCAAAATGTAATGTTGGGAGAAACCAATTCGAAAACTTTTGCTGACGTTTCTGTTAATGAAGGAATTTCATTAGTAGCGATTATTGCAGTGTTGATTTTCTTCGGATTCTATCCAAAACCAATTACAGATTTGATTACACCAAGTTTAGAAACGATTCTGAACGTTATCAATAAAAATTAAAAAATATTTTAAATAAAAATAAATTAGGGCATCATTAGTTTTAGATTTCCTAAATCAAAAAAACAAAAATGAATACATTAATAGCTATAACAGGATTGGGTATTTTTTGCCTATTGTTTGAAATTCTTAATTTAAGAAAGGCCATTGTTCCTATTACCATCATTGGTTTACTAGGTGTTTTGGCGCTTAACTTTTACGAATTCGGATCAACAGCAAGTTACTATAACAATATGATTACAGTGAGTAAGTTCTCTGTCACATTTTCATCGTTGTTTATTGTGTTGACCATTTTCCTGGTAGCATTAAGTCATAATTTTTACGAAAATCATCCAACCAAAATCTCCGATTTCGTTGCGATCAAAGTATTTTTATTAGCCGGGGGAGTGGCTATGGTTTCTTTCGGAAACTTAGCAATGTTCTTCTTAGGAATTGAAATTCTGTCTATTGCTCTTTACGTTTTGGCTGCGAGCGATCGTTTGAATCTAAAAAGTAATGAGGCGGGTATGAAATATTTCTTAATGGGATCTTTCGCATCAGGAATCATTTTGTTCGGAATTTGTTTGATCTACGGAGCAATGGGAACTTTTGATGTAGCTGAAATCCACGAAGTCTCTTTATCTGCCGAATTGCCAATCTGGTTCCCAATCGGAATGATTTTGATGATTATTGGTATGTTGTTCAAAGTAGCAGCGGTTCCGTTTCATTTCTGGGCTCCGGATGTTTACGAAGGTTCTCCTGCATTAACTACTGCTTTAATGAGTACCTTGGCAAAAGTTGTAGCGATCGCTACTCTTTATAAATTGGTTTCTGCATTGAATTTCATTCCATCACTAGACAATCAGGATCTTTTAGGAACTTTTGAAACTATTGTTGTAATCGTTTCAATCGCTTCTATGACTGTTGGAAATATAATGGCATTACGTCAGGTAAATGTAAAACGTATGCTGGCATTCTCAGGAATCTCGCATGCCGGTT
Source organism: Flavobacterium tructae (assembly GCF_002217475.1). GTDB lineage: Bacteria > Bacteroidota > Bacteroidia > Flavobacteriales > Flavobacteriaceae > Flavobacterium > Flavobacterium tructae. Next base: position 194,074 of record NZ_MUHH01000017.1, on the reverse strand, counting down.
TTATGTTGATGACTTTATTAACGATAGCAACCTCAGCAGGTGTTTTATTGTACTACACAGCTGCTTATGCATTGGCCGGAATCGCTGCATTTAGTGTTGTTTTATATGTGTGCAAAAATCAGGATAACGAAGATATCACGAACTTTCACGGTTTAGGAAAAACAAATCCTTTATTGGCAGCAATCCTTACAGGTTCGTTGTTGTCTATGGCCGGTATTCCTATTTTCTCTGGTTTCTTTGCTAAATTATTCTTGTTCAACCAAACCATTCAGGCAGGATATATTGCTCTGGTAATTGTAGCGGTTATCAATTCAATTATTAGTGTTGGATACTATTTCAAACTAATCTTAGCGATGTACTCTAAAGAACCGAATCAGGAGCGTACCGGAAAACCTTTCCTTATTTATGCCGTTGCTGTTATTTCAATTGCCTTGAACATTGCTTTAGGTTTATTCCCTTCTTTAGTTTTAGATCTTTTAAAATAAGAATTTCAATATCAAAATACGAGCCGTCAATACTTAATTGACGGCTTTTTTATTTAGAAGAATAATGCTTCAAAACAAATGCTCCGAATTGTTAAAAATTCTATAGGAATCAAGGCACATCAAAAAATATCGATTATATTTGATAAGTTTTTAAAACCAATTACATTATGAACTTTAATTCAAAAAATCCATTTTTAAGCAACAAGCGTTTTTCCTCTAATGCTGTTTCAAAAGCTGAAGAAGTACATCAGGCACAAATTATCGACTACAATCAGGAGATGACTTTGTCTGGTACAATCAACAAAACGGCCATCTTGTTTTTAATTTTATGCGGATCGGCTATGGTAACGTGGTGGATGGCATTTAATGGTATGAATGTGATGCTGCCTGCTATTGGTGGTGCCATCATTGGACTAATTTTAGTTATAATTTCAGCCTTCAAACCTCAGGCTTCTCCTTATTTAGCTCCTGGTTATGCTTTATTTGAGGGACTATTCATTGGAGGAATTTCAGCCATCTTTGAAGCCAAATATCCCGGAATTGTAATTAACGCCGTTGGAGCAACTCTGGTTACTTTTTTAGTATGCCTTGGTTTATATAAATTCAGAATTGTAAAAGTAACAGAGCAATTTAAGTCAGTAGTTGTTGCGGCAACATTAGCAATTGCTACCTATTATTTAATTTCATGGTTAGTTTCTTTATTCACAAGCTGGACTCCGGTTCACTATGGAAATTCAATGATGAGTATCGGAATTAGTGTTTTTGTTATTATTATTGCTGCGTTAAACTTATTCTTAGACTTTGATCAGATCGAAAAAGGAGTACAGCAAAGAATGCCAAAATTCATGGAATGGTATGGTGCAATGGGATTAATTATCACACTAGTTTGGTTGTACATCGAATTCTTACGACTATTGTCAAAATTATCAAGCAAAGATTAATTCTTTCTTTTTCTCATAACCAAAGCCTTTTGAAATATTCAAAAGGCTTTTTTTTTGCTCTTACCCCTTCAGGATAATGCCAACTCCAAGTTAAACTATACTACTGTTTTTAAGCTTTCAGTCTGCTTTAAAACTTCATCTAATCAATACTGCGGAAATTGACAGACACCTTTAATACTTCTTTTTTCATCTCAAAAACGATCAATACCGATTGTATATTCAATATAGTCCAATTGTATTGTACTATTTTCATATTACACCGGCATTATATCAGAAAACATTCGACTAAAAAATAAGTAAAATCGATATAATTTTCAAACTCAAAAGGTATCAACAGCTGTAGAAAAGACGACTTTTAAATCACAAAACACGACTTTTTTATCGCTATAACATAAATTACTCAAAATGTTATAAATCTAATATTTTGGTTTTATTGCATTTGTTTTCTTCTCTCCATTATGCTCACAAATGCAATAAAAATGCTACTTCACAAAACCTATCGTATTTATGTAATAAATTACAATTAATGCAATTTATTACATTATCAATATTCAAAAGCACAATTTTTTATTGTTTTTCCTTTTTTATAACAAATATTTTACACATATCGAAAAATAATATATTTTTGTGTAATCGATTACAAATTTGTTTATTGAATCAATACCCAAAAAATCACAAGAAACTTTATTAACCAAAAAACCACAATTATGAAAAAAAACCTACTTATTCTGCTGCTTTTACTGCTTACAGTTCCCTTATGGGCACAACAAGTTCAAATTACCGAATCCTCGGGTTGGCTTGAATCGGCATTTGTTAAATGGCAACCTGTAAGCAATGCACAAACCTACAATGTGTATTACTCCGGTAATGGAGTCACCGATAAAAAAATTGACGACCAATTGATCAGAAGTTACGGAAGTTATTTTCGTGCAGACATTCCGGGTTTAAAAGCGGGATCTTATACCGTTAAAATCAAACCAGTCATTTCGGGTGCAGAAGGTACCGGTTCAACAACAGGTTCGTTAACCGTTGCTGCCCAAGATCGTAATGGATTTGCTTTTGAGGGCGGACGCGTTCCGGGAGGATACAAATCTGACGGAACTCCGAAAGACAATGCGGTTATTTTATACATCACGCAAAATACCAAAAACACTATTTCGATGAATATCACCGGAGCCAGTGCAAACCCTTGCGTTGGTTTACAAAACATATTGTATGCCATCAAAAAAGGAAAAGATACACGTCCGTTTATCATTCGTTTAATTGGAAATATTACCGACATGTCTGTGATGGAAGGCGGAGATGTTGTTATTGAAAATGCCAACAATGCAGCCAGTTATCTTACGATCGAAGGAATTGGAAATGATGCTGTTGCCAATGGCTGGGGCGTACGTTTGAAATCGGCATCAAACATTGAAGTAAGTAATCTTGGATTTATGAACTGCAACAGTACCGCAGGTGACAATGTTGGCATGCAGCAAGACAATGACCACGTTTGGGTGCACAACTGTGATTTGTTCTACGGAAATGCGGGAAGCGATGCTGATCAAATTAAAGGAGACGGAGCTTTAGACAATAAAACGTCAACTTACATTACTCTGTCTTACAATCACTTTTGGGACAACGGAAAAGCAAGTCTTTTAGGTTTGAGCGAAGGCACTACAAGCGGTTTGTACATCACCTATCACCACAACTGGTTCGATCACTCTGATTCGCGTCATCCTCGTGTGCGTTATTATTCGGCCCACATTTACAACAATTATTTTGATGGTGTAGCCAAATACGGTTCGGGTTCTACGTTAGGATCTTCGTTATTCGTGGAAGGAAACTACTTCCGAAACAGTAAACATCCCATGTTAACTTCTTTGCAGGGAACTGATATCTGGGACGAAACCAATCAGGTAAACAATGCCGGAACTATGGGAACCTTTTCAGGTGAAGCTGGAGGATCAATTAAAGCTTTCAACAATACTTTTGACGCTTCAAACGGAACTAATAGCATGCGTTTTGTAGCCTACAATGATCCTAATCCGTTATACAATATTTCAGGAAAAATTAGCTCCACAACCGACTTCGATGCTTATGTTGCCACAACAAGGGGAGAAACAGTAAGCAGCGCTGTTAAATCTAAATCCGGAGCCAATACTTATAATAATTTTGATACCGATGCTACGCTTTACGTAAAAAATTTAACCATCGAACAACCGGCGACTGCTAAAACAAAAGCAACTCAATACGCCGGACGTGTTTCGGGAGGTGATTTAAAATGGACATTTAACAATAGTATCGATGATACTTCTTCAACAGTAATCACGGCACTTAAATCGACACTTACCAATTACACAGGGACTTTGGTTGCTGTACAAGGGGAAGGCAATCCGCCTACAAGTTCTCAAACCCTAACTTCAACTTCCAATAACAATCAAACTGTAACCAGCGGTACTGCTATTGGAACAATTGTTTTCACCTGGGGAGGCGACGCAACAGATGCAACGGTTACAGGTTTGCCGACATCAGGAATTAGTTTTGTAAAAAATGCCACCGCCAAAACAATCACCATTACCGGAACTCCAACGGCTAATATTTCCTACTCTATCGCAACTACCGGAACAGGAACTCCGGCAACGGGTACAGGAACTATTACGGTAACCACAGCCGGCACGCAAACACTGACATCCACAAACAATAACAGTCAAACGGTTGCCAGCGGAAACGCAATTGCAACGATTGTTTTCACCTGGGGAGGAAATGCGACAGATGCTACAGTTACCGGTTTGCCAGCTTCAGGAATTAGTTTTGTAAAAAATACCAGCGCCAAAACAATCACCATTACCGGAACTCCGACGGCTACTGTTTCATACTCTATCGCAACTACCGGAACAGGAACTCCGGCAACGGGTTCAGGAACTATTACCGTTACTACCGGAACACCTGCCGGAGATGAGATTCATAACTTTACAACATCCGGAAAAACAAGTTCATTTTACACCATTACCGGAAATATGAATTCAACTAACGGATCAATAACCTATGCGGGATTAACTCTTACAGCACGTCTCAAAATAGAATCAAGTACTACCATTACCTATACTACTGCGAGTCCTTCTACTCTGACATTGGTTTTCGACTCTAACTTTACCGGAACGATCAAAGTAAACAATGTCTCGTACACTGCATCGGCCGGAATTGTGACGGCTTCAATTCCTACGGGTTCCAATACCATTACAAAAGGTTCTGTTGCCAATTTATTCTACATCAGCACGGATTACAATAGCGGAAGTACATTAAGAACGGCACAAACATCATCAGAAATCACATCAGAATCAAAAACTTCAAAAGTGATTTTATATCCAAATCCGGTTGCTGATGTTTTATACTTCTCCGAATCAGTGCAAAGTATCGAAAAAGTTCAGGTGTACAATATGTCAGGAACTTTAGTAAAAAGTGTTGGCAAAAATGTAGAAAGCATTGATGTAAGTAATTTAATTTCGGGTACCTACTTGGTAAAAGTTTATACTAATGAAGGCTCGTTCAATCAAACTGTTCTAAAAAAATAAAGCGCTCAATAGTTTAAAATTCAAAAAGGCTTCCAAATTTGGAAGCCTTTTATATTTTCAAAATCTTAAATAATATACTTTTAATTTACCAATTGGCCTGCGGAAGAGTCTCTACAATTGTATCCGGATTATCTCTTGCAAATAACATTTGTCGTTTCAATTTAAATTCTCCTATTTGATGTTCACTTGGCATACTATCATGCAATGTATTCGTAACTTCATGATCATATTTGCCTGAAATAAGATCATATTCACTCGTAAGCCACGAACCTGCACCTGAATGAAAAGTACCAATACTAATAAGAACTAATTTATCATCTATATACTTATATACAGCTTCTCTATTACCAGCTGGTCCCATTCCCTCAAGCAAAATATGCAATTTCTTTTCAGAATCTATAGAAATATCTCCAAGTCTAAAATAATCTGGATATTCCGGACCTACTGCTTCCCATGAAAGGTCTTGTAATTTATATCCTCCGCTTTCTTGCTGCAAAAGCACCAAAGTTGGACGTGAGTCTGCGCTATCATTAGTATTCTGCAAAACAATTACAACATCTTTTAGGTTGTCATCATTTAAAAATCCTTCCGCTTGCATTTTTATTTCGCAAGGTTCTAAAACAAAATCCTGGATACTTTTTCCTCTTTTTGGAAACTGAAGTTCTTTTAAAGTTACTATAGATTCATCACTTTCATACCCGTCCTCTTCTCCTTCAAAAGTGTTTTGATTCAACGTATCTTTAATCGCTACTGCCGTTTTTTCATCTGATTTTTTACTACAACTTATCATAAAAGCTGTCAAAAACAATAAAAGTATTTTTCGATCCATTTAATACCAATTTTCAATCAAAAATAAACAAAGCTCTATAAATTGGACCTAAAAAAACCGCTTATTTGGAACAAATGAAATAAGCGGTTTCTAATTGAATTTATTAAATATTACAAATCAAATTTAATTCCTTGTGCCAAAGGCAGACTCGTTGTATAATTGATTGTATTGGTCTGACGACGCATGTAAATTTTCCAGGCATCAGATCCTGACTCACGACCGCCTCCGGTTTCTTTTTCTCCACCAAAAGCACCTCCAATTTCAGCACCGGAAGTTCCGATATTTACATTCGCAATTCCGCAATCAGAACCCACTACTGATAAAAATCTTTCTGCTTCACGCAAATTATTTGTCATAATTGCTGATGATAATCCCTGAGCAACTCCATTTTGAAAATCGATAGCGTTATCCACTTCTCCCGAATATTTAATCAAATATAACACCGGAGCAAATGTTTCGTGCTGTACAATTTCAAATGAATTTTGAGCCTCCGCAATTGCAGGTTTTACATAACAGCCGCTTTCGTAACCTTCACCTGAAAGCACTCCGCCTTCCACGAGGATTTTTCCTCCTTCGGCAACCACTTTGTTTAAAGCTTTAGCATACTGCTCCACCGCATGTGTATCAATAAGTGGTCCAACGTGATTGTTCTCGTCTAATGGGTTACCAATTCTTAGTTGTTTATAAGCAGCAACCAAAGCATCCTTTACTTTATCATAAATACTTTCGTGAATAATTAGTCGGCGTGTTGAAGTACAACGCTGTCCTGCTGTACCCACAGCTCCGAAAACAGCACCAATAACGGTCATTTTAATATCGGCATCCGGAGTTACAATAATAGCATTGTTTCCTCCTAACTCTAACAATGATTTCCCTAAACGTCCGGCAACTGCCTGTGCTACAATTTTCCCCATTCGGGTTGAACCTGTAGCCGAAACTAACGGGATTCTGGTATCGGCTGTCATTAATTCTCCTATTTTATAATCGCCGTTGATCAAACAAGAGATCCCTTCCGGTAAATTATTCTCTTTGATCACCTGAGCGATAATGTTCTGACAGGCAATTCCGCAAAGAGGTGTTTTTTCAGAAGGTTTCCAAACACAAACATCTCCGGAAATCCATGCCAAAGCTGTATTCCACGACCAAACCGCTACCGGAAAGTTAAACGCCGAAATGATTCCCACAACTCCTAACGAATGGTATTGTTCGTACATACGGTGTCCCGGTCTTTCTGAATGCATCGTTAATCCGTGAAGCTGACGCGATAAACCCACTGCAAAATCACAAATATCAATCATTTCTTGCACTTCACCATAACCTTCTTGCAATGATTTACCCATTTCGTAGGAAACCAACTTACCAAGCGCTTCTTTATTGTCACGAAGCTTTTGTCCAAACTGACGCACAATTTCTCCACGTTGTGGTGCAGGAATTAAACGAAAACTTTTAAAAGCTTCTGTAGCTGCCTGCATAACTTTTTCATAATCCTCAGGCGTCGACATTTTTACTGATGCTATTAATTTTCCATCAACCGGTGAAAAGCTGTTTAAAATTTCTCCTGAAGAAAAATTCTCCAGCCCCGTTGATGTTCCTTCGTTTATTGATTTGATGCCCAATTTTTCCAGAGCCTCATTCATTCCAAACTGTGATGCTATTGTTGTCATTGTAACTTTTTTTGTTAAAATTGTTATATTTTTATGTAAAGATATTATTTCGGACCGAAAATAGACCAAACTAATTTGTTAAAATCAGGTAAATTTAGCTTTAATTAAAATGAATTACAGCTTTCTATCATGATTTATTCGTCTTAATTGATGAAATTTGTGGCACTAAAATTACTCTAATATGTCTATTCTTAACCGATTTTTAATCTGTTTTCTTTTGCTTTCCGTTCATGTATTTTCTCAAAAAGAACAAAAATCTTCCTTTCAGGTGGTTCCGTTAGGCATAAAAGGAGGAATAGATGAGAAGAATCTTTCTGCTTATTTAGTTGCCCCTACTCACACCAATGATTTTATCTGTTTAGATGCCGGAACTGTGAATGCCGGAATTGAAAAAGCAATTGAAAACAAGGTTTTTAAAGTTTCAACCAGCGAAGTTTTACGAAAATACATCAAAGGGTATTTTATTTCTCATGCACATTTGGATCATGTTTCAGGTTTAATAATCAACTCTCCTGCTGATTCTTCCAAGACGGTTTATGCCACTGAAAAATGTATGGAAATAATGGAAAACCATTACTTCAACGATCAGACCTGGGCCAATTTTGGAGATAAAGGCCCCGGAACTCCATTAAAAAAATACCATTTCCAGACTTTAAATATCGGAGAAGAAATTCCGGTTACCAATACCACGATGACGGCAAAAGCATTTCCGTTGAGTCATGTGAATCCGTTTGAAAGCACTGCCTTCTTAATTAAAAATGGAGAATCGTATATTCTCTATCTGGGCGATACCGGTCCTGATGCTGTAGAGAAAAACGACAAATTAAAGTCGCTCTGGACTTCAGTTGCGCCTTTGGTTAAAAGCAAACAATTAAAAGGTATTTTTATCGAGGTTTCCTTCCCAAATGAACAACCGGATCAATTTTTATTCGGACATCTTACTCCAAATTATCTCATGAAAGAGCTTCATGTTTTAGAAGAATTAGCAGGAAAAGGTACTTTGAATGGTTTCCCTATTATCGTGACTCATCTCAAACCACCTGTTAAGAATATTACAAAACTAAAAGAGCAGCTGCAAAAACAAAATGACTTAAAGATTAAAATTATTTATCCTGAACAAGGAAAAAGATTTGAATTGTAAATTATTTTGTAGGTATTTTTTTATAAATTTACTGAACTAATTTTTTAATAATGAAAATTGTTTGGTCAACAAAAGCTAAATATACTTTTTATACAACACGTAATTATTTAATTCAATATAGAAATACTGAAATCGCACAAAAATTTGTGAATGAAGTTTTACGAAGTACTAATTTAATTTCGAAAAATCCCCATTTAGGAAAGTTTAGGTATGATTTAGAATGTAATGAAATATTTATTACAAAACATATATCACTCTATTATGTAATTAACGAGGACTTCATTCATTTAATTCGGTTTTATGATAACCGTCAAAGACCGGCAACAATTTTAGACCTTTTTTAAATTATTCCATTACTCTTTAATTCAAGTAACATGTCTTCATGTGTCATAAAATTACCCTCTTCAAACTCTCGTTTGGCTTGTTCAATATCAGCCTTGAGCTCTAATCTGAAATTTTCTTCGGGAGAAAGTATTTTTGCTATAGACAATACTTCATCCGGAGTGAAAGTCTGAGATTTTAGTTTTCGATAGAAAGTCGGACTTGGAATACCAACTTTCTCGATAATATAATTTTTTTTATATGGAGATGTATCAATTAAATTTTCAATACTATTTACAATATTCATGTATGTAATTATTTCTTGTATCATTTTTGATATGTTTTTTACATCGTTTATAATACAAATATACACCAAATATGAATGTAAATTATTTATTTGCCATAAAAACAAAACCCGACAGGTTTTGAAAACCTGTCGGGTTGAATAAGTATACTTTTATTTCTTCGCCACAAATCTGGGATCCGATTCCATTACAGTTCCGCAATTATCGCAGGTTCTCAACTCTAACGAATTATAAAAATGTTCGAAATGCGGCAGAAAATCTTTTTCTATATTATGCAATTCAAAAAACACTTCATAGAGTTTATGATTGCAATGATCACAATGCCAAAGCAATCCGTCAGTATACCCTAATCCTGCACGTTTGCGTTCGATTACCAATCCTATTGAGCCTTCGGAACGAACCGGTGAATGGGGAACTTTAGCCGGATGAAGATACATATCACCTGCATGTAAATCCATTTCCTTTCGTTCACCATCTTCCTGAATAATCACTTTTATACTGCCTTCCAGCTGATAAAAAAGCTCTTCGGTTTCATTATAATGATAATCTTTTCGGGCATTCGGACCTGCAACAATCATCACGATATAATCACCGGAATCAACATAAAGATTTTTATTCCCAACGGGAGGTTTTAGTAAATGACGGTTCTCATCGATCCACTTTGTTAGATTGAAAGGTTTTGCTATTGCCATTTTTAAAGGTAGTAAGTTTCTAAGTAGCTAAGTTAAGGAAAAGTTTTCAGTCTCAGTGCCCGTTTTTAGTCGCGGTCGCAGTTACAGTTTACAGTGATCAACTAAGACTGGGACCGAAAACTGAGACTGTAAACTAAAACTTACTTCACTTCTTTGATTAAATATATATAAACCGGAAAATGATCACTAAATCCAACTTCTGTCAAACTATGCCGTAACGGATACCCTTTATACGGTCCTGAGCTCTGAACCAGAAAAGTTTTATTGAAAATTCCCGCTTTCCAAAAGTTAAAAGTCAAAAAATCAGCTTGTATAAGTGACTTTGTAATGATGATCTGATCAAAAATATCCCAGGAATCTCTAAATGCAATTGTACCTAAACCTTTATCGAGCATTGCCGCAAAGGGATTAAAAAGCCCGAATTCCTCCACTTCTGATTTTTTTGTCTTTGCACCCAAAACAGTTTTTACACTTTTATTAAAGGGCCCATCATTCAAATCGCCCATTGTAATCACTTTAGCATGGAGGTTTATTTGCTGTAGCGAATCGATAATTCTTCTGTTTAAACTTCCGGCAGCTTCCCGAAAAATACTGCTTGCTTTCTCCCCTCCCGATCTGGACGGCCAGTGATTGACAATAATATGAATTTCCTCTCCTTCTAAAAATCCTGAAATTAAAAGCTGATCTCTGGTAAAAACCCGATTCTTATTATCAGTTTTAATCTCAATATCATCTTCCGGTTGCTGAATCTCCTCTTCTTTATCTGCATTTTTTTTAAGATAAATACGCAGCGGAATATTGGAATATGACGTGGGTCTAAAGTATTTTCTCTGATATAAAAGTGCAACATCTATTCCTCGTTTATCCGGCGAATCAAAATGAATGATCCCATAGTCAAAAGGAAGTAAACTTGGTTGTTTCACCAGATCTTCGAGAACCGTGCGATTTTCAATCTCGGCACCACCAATGAGTACCGGAGCATTTGAGTTATCCGGCCTTCCAATTTCAGACAAAACTTTGGACAGGTTTTTTAATTTCTGTTCGTATTTTTCCATCGTCCAATGCTGAGTCCCATTAGGTGTCCATTCGTCATCGTTGGTATTGACATCATCATTAATATCGAAGAGATTCTCAAAGTTATAAAATGCGATAGTATGGATAGCATATTTTTTTGGCTGTGCCTGCAGAATTGTAAAAGATAAAAAAACGATACTACTGAATTGAAAAGAAATTACTCTCATAAACTTAACTCTTTAAAAGGTTCAATTTAAACAATTAAACCATATTGTAAGAATTTTCTAATGATTTTGTTTTTAAAAATATTTATATTTGTTTTATCTTTACGAATGAATTAGCAGAAAAACATGAAAGCGAGCACCCGTCAATACCACAGAAACTACTTTTCTATTTATAAACTCGTATTTCTTATTTTTGCTTTACAATCCATCCACTGTCAATCACAACAAAACATGATAACACCACCTTATTTACAAAAAGGAGATACTGTAGCCATTTTAGCAACGGCTAGAAAAAATATAGATGACAATCTGAAACCTACTATAGATTTATTACACAGCTGGGGACTTGAGGCTGTAGTTGGAAGTACTATTGGTTTGGATTTTAATCAACTGGCCGGTACAGATGAACAACGTGCTGCCGATTTTCAAAAACAGTTAGACAATCCAAATATCAAAGCAATATGGTGTGTTCGCGGTGGCTACGGAACAGTGAGGATGATCGATTTACTTGATTTTACCAAATTCAAACAACACCCAAAATGGATTGTTGGTTTTAGTGACGTTACCGTTCTGCACAATCATTTGAATACGATGGGCTATCAGTCCATTCACGGGATCATGCCAGTAACGGTTCCAAGAGCTACTCCTGCTGCGATCAGTTCAATGAAATCTGCCTTGTTTGGTGAACCTATTTCCTATAGTATTGCTCCGGATAAAATGAACCGCTTTGGAAAAGCAACCGGGGAGTTAGTGGGGGGAAATCTATCTATTTTATACAGTTTATTAGGTTCTCCTTCGGCAATTGACTGTAAGGATAAAATTTTATTCCTTGAAGATCTGGACGAATATCTGTATCATATCGATCGTATGATGATGAATTTAAGACGCAATGGATGTATCGAAAACCTAAAAGGAATTGTTGTTGGAGGTATGACCAAAATGAAGGATAACGAAGTTCCATGGGGGAAAAATGCGGTAGAAATTGTAGATGATGTGACCAAAAAGTACAATATTCCCGTAATTTTTAATTTCCCAGCCGGACACATTCAGGATAATAGGGCCTTAATAATGGGAAGTACCGTTACTATTGATGTAAATGCATCCGGAAGTTCTCTTACCTTTAAAAAATAATAGCATCTGAGATTTTTTCTCTAAAGAACTTCAAATACCACATATCGTAATCTCGCAAAAACGCGAAGTCGCAAAGTTATATTCCTTTCTTTGCAACTTCGCGTCTTTGCGTGCAAATTGCTCATTACTGCATAAAAAAATCACAACTCGCAATTCATAATTAAAAGATGGCAGAACACAACGAACTTGGAAAAAAAGGTGAAGATCTCGCTGTAGAATACCTCGAGCAAAATGGCTATAAAATTCTCGATCGAAACTGGACTTTTCAAAAGGCCGAAATTGATATTATCGCCGAAAAAGAATCTATTTTGGCCGTTATTGAAGTCAAAACAAGATCAAGTTTAAGCTTTGGTTTACCACAGGATTTTGTGAAACCTAAAAAGATTCAACTGCTGGTAAAAGCCGTAAATGCCTATATAAACGATAGGAAAATGGATATTGAAGTCCGTTTTGACATCATTGCGATACACAAAAACAAGGAATCATTTGCAATTGAACACATTACAGACGCTTTTTTCCATTTTTAACATAATTTTACCTTGTTATATTTGTAACAAATTGTTCTTTTATTTATATTCGCGAAGTTTTATAACACAAAATTAACTACAACAAACCAATTAAGTTACAAAAAAAAAGAAAAAAACTATGAAAACCGTTTCTTCAATCGTCGAAAATTACATTAAAACAAAACCCTTTTTATTAAATGCGTTATCACTTGGAATTATTAACCTTACTTCTCTTTCGCGGAACATTATGACCGAATTAGAAAGTGAGTTTGGTAAGGAAGTAAAACAAGGCGCTGTTGTAATGTCATTGAAACGACTCACAGAAGAACTGGATTTTAAACTGAATCATAAAATCAATAAAGTAATCAAGAATATTGGCGAAATCACGGTTCGATCTGAATTGACGGACTATACTTTTGCCGCTTCCGAAACTGTTCTGAACAAACAGGCTGATTTAATTTCTGACATTAATGCTTTATCTGATATCTTTTACACCTCATCACGTGGGGTAAACGAAACTAATATTGTAGTAAGCAGTAGCGTAAATCACTTGGTTGAAAAACATTTTATGCGCGAGAAACTTATTCAGAAATTAGACAACCTGGCCTCTATAACTGTAAAATTGCCAAAAGAAAACATCGTGGTTCCCGGAATTTACTATTTCATTTTCCAGCGTTTGGCCTGGGAAGGAATTATCATCAATGAGGTAATTTCGACTTCAAACGAATTTACCATCTTAGTTGGAGAAGATCAGGTTGATGTTGCTTTTAAAGTAATTAAGGACCTGAAAAATTAAATCTAAAAATAAAACCCGACAGATTTCAAAAATCTGTCGGGTTTAGAATATTATACCTTTTAAAATTGTTATTCTCCCAGTAACTCCATCAACTCCAATGCTCGTTTGGTCGATTTTACATTGTCAAAAGTCAATAAAAGACGTAAACCGTTAGGCGTTTGTTTTTCTTTCATCTGACAAAGATTACTATGGGTTTGTACAAATTTGATCACTTTATGAAAACGTTTGGACTGGTAATAATCTGATTGCTGGTCTGAGACGAAATAACCAATCATTTTACCTTTTTTCATCACTAACTTCTCAATACCTACACTTGTTGCAATCCATTTGATGCGAATACTATTCATCAAAGCATTGGCACGTGGCGGCATTGGTCCGAAACGGTCAATTAGTTTATTTTGAAAAATTACCAGTTCTTCCTCATTTTTCACACCGCCCAACTCGTTGTATAAACTCAAACGTTCGGTGACATTGTTGATGTATTCATCAGAAAACAATAGCTCAAAATCAGTATCAATTTGCAGATCTTTTACATATTCCTTGGTTTCGATATCGTTCTCTTCCGGATATAAGTCCTTGAATTCATTCTCCTTCAATTCTTCGATGGCCTCATTCATGATTTTTTGGTAGGTATCAAATCCAATTTCATTAATGAAACCACTTTGTTCTCCACCCAGTAAATCTCCTGCACCACGAATTTCAAGATCTTTCATCGCAATGTTAAAACCGCTACCTAATTCGCTAAACTGCTCTAAAGCCTGAATACGTTTTCTGGCATCTTCGGTCATAGAGGAATAAGGCGGACAGATGAAATAACAAAATGCTTTTTTATTGCTTCGACCTACTCTTCCTCGCATTTGATGCAAATCAGACAATCCAAAATTATTGGCATTGTTGATGAAAATGGTATTGGCATTTGGTACGTCCAAACCACTTTCGATGATGGTTGTGGCTACCAGAACATCAAAATCGCCGTTCATGAAACCCAGCATTAATTCTTCGAGTTTGGCTCCTTCCATTTGTCCGTGACCGATTCCAACTCTGGCATTTGGGACCAAACGCTGAATCATACCGGCAACTTCTTTTATATTTTCGATTCGGTTATTGATGAAGAAAACCTGTCCGTTACGCTGAATTTCATACGAAATGGCATCACGGATTATTTCTTCATTAAACCCAACAACATTGGTTTCTATAGGATATCGGTTTGGCGGAGGGGTCGTAATAACAGACAAATCCCTCGCTGCCATTAATGAAAACTGAAGCGTTCTCGGGATTGGCGTTGCCGTTAATGTTAGGGTATCGACATTCGCAGCAATGGTCTTAAGTTTATCTTTTACGTTTACTCCAAACTTTTGTTCCTCGTCGACAATCAATAAACCAAGGTCTTTAAAAACTACATTTTTATTGACTAATTGGTGTGTTCCAATCACAATATCCAGTTTCCCTTCTGCTAAATCTTTTAAAGTTTGCGCTTTCTGTTTGGCGGTTCTAAAGCGGTTCATATAACCAATGGTAACCGGCATGTCTTTCAAACGTTCTGAAAACGTACGGTAATGCTGGTAAGCCAAAATGGTGGTCGGAACCAAAACGGCTACCTGTTTACTATTGTCTACTGCCTTAAACGCCGCACGTATCGCTACCTCTGTTTTTCCAAAACCTACATCACCACAAACTAAACGATCCATCGGACGATCGCTTTCCATATCCGCTTTGACTTCCTGAGTCGATTTAGTTTGGTCGGGCGTGTCTTCGTATATAAATGAACTTTCTAATTCATTCTGCAAATAACTGTCCGGTGCAAACTGAAAACCTTTTTCCAGACGTCGTTTCGCATACAACTGAATTAAATTGAAGGCAATATGTTTAACCCGCGCTTTGGTTTTTTGTTTTAAAACTTTCCAGGCGTTTGATCCCAGTTTATAGATTTTTGGAGGAGTTCCGTCCTTTCCGTTGTATTTGGAGATTTTATGAAGCGAGTGAATACTCACATACACAATATCATTATCGGCATAAACCAATTTTATAGCTTCCTGCGTTTTACCTTCAACCTGAATTTTCTGCAGGCCGCCAAATTTTCCAATTCCGTGATCGATATGCGTTACATAATCACCAACCGAAAGCGCGGTTAATTCCTTAAGCGTAATATTCTGCTTTTTCGAATAACCGTTTTTGATATTAAATTTATGATAACGCTCAAAAATTTGGTGATCGGTATAGGCTGTAATCTGACTTTCTTCATCAATAAATCCCTGATACAAAGGCAATACAACCGTATGATATTGTTTTCGAATGTTCTCGGAATTAGCTTCGTCTAAAGTTTCGAAAATATCATGAAAACGCTTGGCCTGAGTTTCATTCGAACAGAACAGATAATTTTTATATCCGTTAAAGTGATTGTCGCTCAGGTTATTCAGCAGCAAATCAAATTGTTTATTGAAGGATGGCTGCGGATGAATATGAAAATCGAATGTTTTGGTGGTCTTGAAAACAGGTTTTGAAGCCAATTCGACTATTGAAAAATCTAGCGCCCGTTTGATAAATGAGCTCTGATTTAAGAATAGTTTCTCAGGTTCAGCCCTTTTTATTTCTTTTGAAAGTTTCTCGAAAGCTTCTTCGGCTCTTACGAATTGTTTGTCTAACTGAGTGAAAAGTCCTTCTGTATTTTGAATAAACAAAACGGTTCTCTCGGCAATATAGTCTAAGAAACTCTCTCTGTTTTCCTGAAAAAGTTTGTTCTCGACATTCGGGATTATCGTGATCTTTTTATGGGTTTCTACTGATAATTGTGTTTCTACATCAAAACTTCTGATACTGTCTACTTCGTTACCAAAAAACTCTATTCGGTACGGATGATCGTTGGAAAACGAAAATACATCGACAATTCCGCCTCGAACAGAAAACTCTCCCGGTTCTGTGATAAAATCGACTCTTTTAAATTCATATTCAAACAAGACTTCGTTGATAAAATCTATCGAAATTTTATCGTTCAAAGCGACTTTCAAAGTGTTTTTATCAAGTTCCCTGCGTGTCACTACTTTTTCGAAAAGTGCTTCGGGATAAGTAACAATTACGGCAGGTTTTTTACGGGAATTGATTCGGTTTAAAACCTCAGCACGAAGCAAAACATTAGCATTGTCTGTTTCATCAATTTGATACGGACGGCGAAATGACGCGGGATAAAACAACACATCCTGTTCTCCAATCATTTGTTCGAGATCGTTCAAATAATAAGCAGCTTCTTCTTTGTTGTCTAAAACAACTAAAAAAGGCAATTCTGATTTTTTGAAAACAGCACGCAAAACAAATGAAACTGCCGATCCTAACAATCCGTTAAGATGCATTTTTATTTGTTTCTGTTCCAGTAATTGTGTGGCAATCTGCTGATTTTTTGGCAGATTATCATACAGGGTATATAAGGCGTTTTTACTCAACTTTTGGTGTGTTTGGATCTATATTTTTCCCCGGAATCGGAGCTGTGGTCTCGTTTGGAATGGCACGAGCGGTATCTAACATTCTTAAGAAATCTTCCTCACCTTCTTCTTTCGGAATTTTACTTTTTACAATAACAACATCCATCTGTCTTTCTAATGAAACCAATTCTTTGTTGATTTCACCAATTAAAAATGTCACTTTCTCTGAAGGAATTTGATTCAGATGAATGAATAAATCCATCATTCTGACTTTTGTAATCAAAATAGAAATTCGGCTTCTGATCTGTGGAATATTGAATTCTGCAGGAATATTATTGTTTAAAGCCATTACTTTTTTTGAAATCGCAGTTGATTTCTTTTGAAAGGCTCCAATTGTTTTTCTGGGTTTATCTCTGAGTTCATTCAAAAAGTCACGCCACTCACTCCACGAATTCACTTTTTGCTCCGAGATTTCGTTGATTGGCTCATCGATAAAAGACCAGCTTTTATTGATTTTATTAAAAATGACTTCGTTTTTTTTGGCTTCCTTTTCGTTTTCAGCGCGACGTTTTTCATCTTCATTCTGACATGAATTCAATACAAAAACAAAAAGCAAAAAAAGAGATATCTTATATTTCATTTGGTAAAACATTAAGCTACAAAGTTACAAAGTAATTTTACAATTACGAATTCTGATTTTCGGTACAAATTACATTATTTAGCTGCCATTAGACCGAAACAAATTTAGGAATTCTACTTTGTAAGACTTATGGAAAAATCCTGAATTTCTGATCGAAAATACTTATAATTTATAATTTACATTCTGTATTCAACAGCGAATAATCTAAAAAAGAATCTTTATCATTGTTAAATTTATAATTTGTTCTCCTTAAAAGCGAAAACATTTGCGAAAACGTTATATTTGTCTCTCAAAAAAACTATTCAAAAAATGAATCCAAAAATATTAATCATTGGTGCCTGCGGTCAAATTGGGACGGAACTGACTCAAAAACTGCGCAAACTATACGGAACAGACAATGTAATTGCTTCTGATATTAGAAAATTAAATACTGACGTTGTAAATTCCGGTCCGTTTGAAGTAGTCAATGCTTTAGATTTCAACCAAATTGAGCATCTTGTTGAAGTGCATCAAATCACTGATATATATCTGATGGCAGCACTTTTATCGGCTACAGCCGAGAAAAACCCTGCATTTGCTTGGGATCTGAATATGAATTCATTATTTCATGTTTTAAATTTAGCAAAAGCCAAAAAGATAAAAAAGATATTCTGGCCTTCCAGTATTGCGGTTTTCGGGCCTACTACACCTAAGGAAAACACTCCTCAATATACCGTAATGGAGCCTTCTACGGTTTACGGAATTAGTAAACAAGCGGGAGAAAGATGGTGCGAATACTACCATAATATTTACGGAGTTGATGTTCGAAGCATCCGTTATCCGGGCTTAATCAGCTGGTCGACGCCTCCTGGTGGCGGAACTACAGATTACGCTGTTGATATTTTTTACAAGGCTATTGCCGATAAAAAATACGAGTGCTTTTTATCTTCGGAAACAAAAATGCCAATGATGTATATGGATGATGCAATTGATGCAACTATTAATATCATGAAAGCACCTGCGGAGAAAATTAAAATACATTCTTCTTACAATTTAGCTGCAATGAGTTTTACTCCTACTGAAATTGCTGCAGAAATTAAGAAACATATTCCTGAATTCGAAATAACTTACAACCCTGATTTCCGCCAAAAAATTGCGGACAGCTGGCCGGCTAGTATCGACGATTCTCAGGCAAGAGAAGACTGGGACTGGAAACATACTTTTGATCTTGAAACCATGACAAAAGACATGTTAGAGCATTTAGGATAAGATCTGCTTACAAAATATAAAAACGCACAAATTGTGCGTTTTTTTTATGCTTCTCATTTGCTCACCGATATTACTCATTAAACAGATGAATAAAGATTTTTCTATTCTTCTCCATCTGGTTACTTTTTGAGAAAATAATCTATTAATAAAAAGTATCTTTTTAAAATTTATTTCTAAAATTAAACAATACTTTTTCATTCTCCTTCTTTCTCCGGGATCTCTGTTTGCCTTTCGATCAATAAAACGGTCTTTTCTATTCTTTTCAGAAGTTTAAATATGGTAATGAAAGATACCGGATCTGCGGTCAGATTATCTGAAATTAGAATCTTCCCCGCTTTTCTTTTGTCTTTAACGTCTACCAGCCTATCTACACTAATCTTATATAAAGCGGCTATTTTCTTTAAGTTTTTATACGTTGGATAAAAGATATCGCTTTCCCATTTTCCATAAATCGTTTGTGAAACTTTCAAAATAGTCGAAATCTCCTTTTGCGACATTCTTTTTTCTCCTCTTAATTTTTGCAGCTTTGTACCAAAAGTCATTTTATTATTTTTGAAGCGAATATACTACAAATATATCTTTTGTTGCTGATTTAATCGTTTAAAATTAGAAGAAAATTCTTAGTTTCATCTTTTATGGATTTTATGGCTTAAAAACTATTGATCCCTCCTCTTCATCACGCGTCAAACCATAATAAAAACTCTAACTGTAAAAAAGCAAAAAAGCCAAAGCTAGCAGAAAACTAACTTTGGCTTTTTTTATATTTTAAGTGACTATTACTTCACCTCATAAACATTATTTGCTGCTTTTACATCGGCCATTAATCCACTTGGATCAATCGTGATTTTCTTAATGGCAGTTTTGTTTTTGTCTATTGTAAAACTATAATTCGATTGTGCCCAGGCCCAGTCGTCTAAAACGGTTCTTTTTACATTCGGGTTTGGATTTGGCTTGATGAAGTTCATCATTCGTAACGGAATATAGAAACTTTCAGAAGTACCATCTGTGTATTCCACTGTTAAATCAATCGGCATTGGCATTCTTCCGATTCTTTCTAAAGTGATATTGGTTTTTCCTGCGTTATCCGCTACTTCTTTGATACCATAATCAATTGTATTGGTAGTTCCTGTCCAATCGATTAAATACCAATCTAATTCTGCTCCTGAAACTCTCTCTGCTGATCTTTTAATATCATTTGGAGTAGGGTGTTTGAATTTGAAATCATTGTAATATCTTTTCAAAGTAGCATCTACATTGTCTTTTCCAATTACATACTCTAATTGCGACAAGAAAAGGCTTCCTTTTACATAAGAAGAAATACTGTAAGGTCTGTTTTCATCATAACGGTCTCCATGAGTGGTTTGTGGCTGCTCTTTTCCCGAATTAACCAGGCTGTAATAAGCAGCATAATTTCCTTTAAACGGATTCACTTCTTTTTTATCGCCTTTCAATTCATTCAAAGCACTGTCTTCGATGTAAGTAGTAAAACCTTCATCCATCCAAGGGTGTTTTGATTCGTTTGAAGCCAAAATATGCTGAAACCAGGAATGTCCTAATTCATGAGTTGCTGTTCCTAAAATCCCTTCAAGAGTTCCGTTTCCAAGCATTAGGGTACACATTGCATACTCCATTCCGCCATCTCCACCCTGAATAAAAGAGTATTGTTTGTACGGATATGCTCCCACTCTGTGGTTGTAATAATCCATTACTTTCACCATTAAAGGTTCTAATTGTTTCCAATTTGCAGTTGTTTTTGGATTGTTTTTGTAGAAGAAGTGCAAATCAACATCATTTGGTCCTTTTACAATATCATGCGTGTATTCTTTATCTGCTGCCCAGGTAAAATCATGAACGTTTGGTGCAATAAAATGCCAGGTCAACGTTTTTGTTTTCTTTGGATAAGTAACGGTTATACCTGCATCTTCATAACCGTGACCTATTTGATTCTTATCTTGTAAATATCCTGAACCTCCGATAGTATACTCTTTATCGATTGTAATTTTCACATCAAAGTTCCCCCACACGCCATGAAATTCTCTGGCGATGTATGGATCTGCATGCCAGCCTTCGAAATCAAATTCGGCTAATTTTGGGTACCATTGTGACATTGACAATTCTACTCCTTCAGAATTATTACGTCCAGTACGACGAACCTGAACCGGAACTTGTCCGTCAAAATCTAAAGTAAAGGTTGTTTTAGAATTTGGTAAAATTGGTTTCGCCAAAGTCACTTCTAAAATAGTTCCGGAAACTCTCGTTTGTGCCGAAACTCCATCTTGTTTAAAATCTGAAATTTTTAAATATCCAATTTCATTTGGTTTTAAAGTTTCAATTCGGCTTTGTTTGGTTTCTTTACCATCTGCGCCTTTTACTTTATTTACCATTCTTCCATCAGGATCTTTTATAGAATGCAGACGAGCATCCATTTCACTTCCCGGCTGAAATGCATTTAAAAATAAATGGTAATACACTTTCTTTAAAGTATCAGGAGAGTTGTTTGTGTACACTAACTCTTGTTTTCCTTTGTACTGATAGTTTTTTACATCCATGGAGACTTCCATTTTGTAATCGACATGTTGTTGCCAATAAGGAGCGCTTTGTGCAAATGCTGAGTTTAAACTCAAACTCAAAAAAGATAGTAGTAAAATTTTTCGCATGGTTATTTCAATCAAAATGGAAGAGCGCGAACTCTTCCATTACATTAGTATTCTGTTTTTGTTTATTTTTTAGACATTTTTTCGGCCATCAATAAAGCATTGTAAGCGTTAACCATTTTAGCTGTTCTTGAAGATTCTGTCGAAGAAACCGCTACCGGTTTTGCTTCAGGATTATGGTTTTCACCCAAAACAACCATTGATGGAAGCGCCACTCCTGAGTCCATTAAAATTTGTTTTACCTGAGCTGCTTTTAATTTTGGATAGTACGAACGTATCAGTGCTGCCACTCCTGCTGCATTTGGAGCAGCCATTGAAGTTCCTTGCAGGTATTTGTACTTATTGTTGGGTACTGTTGCATAAATTTCTTCACCCGGAGCAAAAACATCTACATTTATTTTTCCAAAGTTCGAAAATCCTGCTACAACAGTTTCGCCATATTCTTTATTAAGTGCCCCAATTGTGATTACGTTATCAGCAAACTCTTTAACGTTATCTTCTGAGTCGTTTGGATAATTGATGTTTTTGGTCTCATCAATATTGTATCCGTCATTTCCGGCTGCATGCACTATTAGAACATCTTTTTTTGCTGCATATTTTATTGCATCATACACCCATTTTTTATGAGGAGAGAAACTTTTTCCAAAACTTCCGTTGATCACTTTTGCTCCGTTGTCTACTGCATAGCGAATCCCTAAGGCAATATCTTTATCGTATTCATCACCATCCGGAACAGCTCTTACGGTCAGGATTTCTACATTATTGCTAACTCCGTCTCCTCCTAAATTATTCCCGCGAACCTGCGCAATAATTCCGGCTACGTGTGTTCCGTGAAGCGCTTCCTCTTTATCAGGACCAAAAACAATATTATTTCCGTAACGTGTGTTTTTAATATCCTCCGGATTATCTCCTACTATTTTTCTTCCGTCAAATTCTTTATTTAAGTTGTAATTCAACTGACCGTAAACCTGCTTACTATACTCTTTTAACTCAGAGTCAGGGTCAAAAGTTGGCCCTGCATTCGTTAAAATTTGAGTCATGATCTCTTTACTCTGGGCAACTTTTGGATCTGTAGAGGTTATAGTATTTAGATCCTCAATTTTATAAGTTGTTTTATTAAGTTCTTTTTGTATTGTTTTATGAACTTCTAACAAAAAGTCAGATTGTTGCTTGTCTCTTAAAGCGTCTTCGTACTTTTTAGTATACTGCGCCAAAGCCTCTTTATATTCAGGAGATCCGTCATCACCTTTTTTAACGACACGCGTTAATTCAAGATTTTCATGAACAGCATTTCCTAAGAAATTCCATCCGTGAACATCATCAATAAATCCGTTTTTATCATCGTCGATTCCGTTACCCGGAATTTCTTTGGGATTGGTCCAGATCATCCCTTTCAGATCTTCATGTTCGATATCGACACCTGAATCTACAATTCCCACGATCACCTTCTTTCCGGTTTTTCCTTGCAATAATTCAGCATAAGCTCTATCGACACTCATTCCCGGGATCGAATCTTTGATTAAATCAAGATGACTCCATCTTTTTAATTCATTTTCGCTAACAGGGGCTTTTTTAACAACGGCTAAAGGAGCTTTGATAAAATCTTTTCTTGCCGATTCCTGCGCTTGCATAGTGGTGGTGCAACCTGCTAAAACGATTAATGCAAAAGCAGATAATTTGAGGGGTTTTATATGACTCATATATCTAATATGTATTCTAAAGTTAAATTATGGGTCTAAATTATGATTTTTTGTTACATAAAGCTAACGATTAACACTGTGTTATGATTTTTTGTTTGTGTTTTAAGAAAGTGTAAAATATAATTAAGATTCTTAACTTCAAATATTTACACAAATCCTTACATTCAAAAAATAGTTGCTAACTATTTTTTATTTTAATGAATAAAAAAATATGGTTTACGTCTTTCCGTAAGGAAAATTCGTCTAAAACTATTATCCTTGCGTCAGAAACCTCAAAAACATACTTTTATGAAAATAAAACTACTTTTTTTGCTTCTGTAAAATGTATCTCCCAGATATACCAAACTATCAGTAATATACTGAAGTACAATTCTTAGCCGGTTTTAAAACAGCAATAAAAAAGGGTATCCTTTTTTTGTTGTTATTACTATTACTAATCAAGCTTAAAGGCTCACTCAATAAAACCTATTCTAACCAAAAAACACACTATTAAATAACCAAATTTTTATCGTATGAGAAAAATTTTACTTTTATTTTTAATACTTTCTTGTTTTCAAATTAAGGCTCAATGTATCCAATCTATAGCTGCCGGATACAACCATAATATTATAATAAAGCCGGACAGCACCATGTGGGCATGGGGCAATAATGGTAATGGTCAATTGGGAGATGGTACAACAACTCAAAAAAACGCTCCTGTAAAAATAGGGACGTCAAATGACTGGAAAACAGTAAGCGCCGGATGGGGACATACCGTTGCAATGAAAGCAGACGGAACTTTATGGGCTTGGGGTTACGGTTCATTAGGGCAAATAGGAAATGGTCCAGGCACTGTTACCGGTTATAATGCTGTCCAACAAATCGGATCGGCAAAAGATTGGCAAAGTATATCTGCAGGAGGAAATTACACCATGGCAATAAAAACCGATGGTACTTTATGGGCTTGGGGATATAATTCTACAGGACAATTAGGCGATGGCACTACTGTTAATAAAAATACTCCAATACAAATAGGAACCGATACTGACTGGCAAACTGTAGCAGCAGGTGGAGAACACACCATTGCCTTAAAAAAAGACGGTTCTTTATGGGCATGGGGAGAAAATTCTAAGGGAGCTCTAGGAGATGGTACGTTAGTTAGTAAAACCATTCCAACGAAAGTAGGAACTGCTAATGACTGGAAAACAATTTCTTCAGGATACAGTCATTCAATCGCTCTAAAAACTGATGGAACTTTATGGGCTTGGGGAGAAAATATAAATGGCGGAGTTGGAGATGGAACCTCTCTAAATAAAAATTTACCAACACAAATTGGGACATCTACAAATTGGAAAAATATTTCTGCCGGATGGAACGCTAGTTATGCGATCCAAACCGATAATTCATTATGGGCTTGGGGTGAGAACTTATTCGGAAAACTGGGCAATGGTACAACTATTGGAAGTAACACTCCTATACAAGTAGGAACAACTACCAGATGGTCTTTAATTTTAGCAGGTAACTATCACACTGTTGCTGTCGATACAGGTGGAGATATATGGACGTGGGGCAGAAACCAAAGTGGACCATTAGGTGACAATACAACCATCGATAAAAAAGTGCCAACAAAAATAGATTGCCCATCGTCTTTAACAATCACAACATCCTTTACTGCTATAACCTGCACCGGTTATGCTAATGGTTCAGCCTCAGTAACAGCTGTTTCTGGCGGTACGATGCCGTATTCATATCTTTGGTCTAATGGCTATACAACTTCAACGATTACAGGATTATATCCGGGAAATTACACCTGCACGGTAAGCGATGCTACATCATCAGTATCCAAAACCATCACGATTACAGAACCAATTCCTATTGCTGTTAATGCAACTGCGACATCTGTTTGTAATACTAAAAATGACGGAATTATAACCGCTATGGCAACTGGCGGAACGCAACCTTATCAGTATGCTATGTATCCTGCCATGAATTTCCAGTCTTCAAATATATTCTCTAATTTATCAGCAGGCACGTACTCGATTATTGCAAAAGATGCCAAAGGATGTACAACCAATCCTTATACAATAACCATAAACTCATCCGTCACAGCTGCTCCAACTGCAAATGCACAGTCTTTTAAAAGTGGTGCTACTATTGCCAGTTTACAGGCTACGGGATCTAATCTTAAATGGTATAGCAGCGCTATTATACAGAGCAACTTAAATTTATCTACTTCTTTACAGACAGGTAAATACTACGTTTCTCAAACTGTTAATGGATGTGAAAGTACCAGAACTGTTGTTGATGTCACTGTGATTCCCGCTTTGATAGACGGGCAAGTACCAACAAATGGTTTAATTGCTTATTTCCCTTTTAATGGAAATGCGAATGATCTTAGCGGAAACGGATCAAATGGAACTGTTACAGGCGCTACACTAACATCAGACAGATTTGGAAATAGCAATACAGCTTATAGTTTTGATGGTACAAACAGTTATATCGATGCTGTTCTGCCAAATATTCCTAAAAACAATTCTTCGAGAACAATTTCAGGATGGTTTAAAACAAATGATGCTTTTTCTGATCCGAATAAATATCAAGTCTCCATTTTTAACTATGGGACTTTAGCAAAATTACAAAGATTGTCTCTTTCTGTTTATAGTAAAGGTTACCTTGAAGCAATAACTGGTTCTGATTTTTCTAATGATGATTTTTATGTAAACAACTTTAATTATT
Organism: Flavobacterium tructae; assembly: GCF_002217475.1. Lineage (GTDB taxonomy): Bacteria > Bacteroidota > Bacteroidia > Flavobacteriales > Flavobacteriaceae > Flavobacterium > Flavobacterium tructae. The sequence goes on along the minus strand of NZ_MUHH01000017.1, from coordinate 168,098 downwards.
CTAACAACGATTGGTATTTTTTCACTGTTACCTATGATGGAACTCAGCTTTCGATATATGTAAACGGCAAATTTGTGGATCAAAAAGCGGTGAATTTAAATACTGTCGGCACTCTTTTTAGAATTGGACAAAGAATTTCCGGAGATAACACAAAAGAAGGCTTTAAAGGAACGATCGATGATATTGCTATTTGGGATCGTGTACTTACACCGGAAGAAATTTCAGCTTTATATACGCCTGAAAATGCAGAAAATTACACTTTAATTCCTGACCCTAATTTTGAACAAAAATTAATTGATAGCGGGATTGATAACGGGACTATCGACGGTAAAGTTTTAACCTCTAAAATCAGTAATGTAAAGATCTTAAATGTTACCAATCGTAATATTTCAGATTTAACAGGAATTGAAAATTTTGTATCATTAACTGATTTGTATTGCGGTCAAAATTCATTATCAGCATTGAATGTGAGCAAGAATAAAGCTTTGACCACTTTAGATTGTAACAACAATAAAATAACTTCCTTAGATGTAAGCAATAATACTGCCTTACTTAATTTAAGCTGTTACGCAAACCGATTAACCTCTTTAGATGTTAAGGTAAATACAGCGCTGCTAAAATTAGATTCAGGTTCAAACCAATATACTTCTTTGGATGTGAGCACCAATACTGCTTTAACATTTTTGGGCTGTAATACCAGTCAATTAACTTCTATAGACGTGAGCAAAAACACTGCTTTGACTCTTCTGGATTGTCGTGAAAACAAAATAACCAACCTGGATGTTTCTAAACTCACTACTCTAACAGAGTTATATTGTCAGTCTAATCAATTAAAAGATTTGAACATAAGCAAAAATAAATCCCTGGAATTTTTAAATGCTGCAAAAAATCAAATAACCACTTTGGATCTAAGCATAAATACGGCCTTAGTGGGTTTATATGCTCACACTAATCAATTAACAAGTCTAAATTTGAAAAATGGAAATAATGTTAACTTTCAATTGCCATTTCTAAATATTACAAACAATCCAAATTTAAGCTGTATTCAAGTTGACGACAAAGCCTATTCTGATACAAACTGGGCTGCAAAAAAAGATACAATTGCAAGTTATAACACTAACTGTACCTCCGGTTTTGCTCAGATTCCAGATCAAAATTTTGAGCAAAAATTAATTGATTTAGGAATTGATATCGACGGCTTAAACGGAAAAATCTCTGTTGCAAACATAAGCACCATTACGTCTTTAGATCTTTCAAACAGTACTATCAAAGATCTGTCAGGCATCGAGAATTTTACAGCACTAACATTTTTAGATTGCAGTAATAATCAATTGAGGGCATTAGATGTAAGCAGAAATCTTGCTTTAGAAACACTAAATGCTTCAACAAACCAAATCACTACATTGGACTTTTCCAAAAACAGTAAACTTAAAATCGTATATGTAGCAAATAATCCATTACTATCATTAAATCTTCAAAATGGTAATAATAGAAATTTTGTTTTAGCATCTCCAACAGATAAAAAAACGGCCTCTTTATATACCAGCTTTTTAGGACTTAAAACTCTTGGTTGCATACAAGTTGATGATGCCAATTATTCGAATGCTAACTGGTCCCGAATCAAGGAGCCCAACACAATTTATTCTAATAGCTGTAAAAATTTAGGAATAGAAGATTCTGTTTTTGATAAAATAACAATGTATCCAAACCCAACAAGCGGTGAAGTGAACATTAATAATATCGCTTTAGAAAAAGCAACAGTTTATAACTCATTAGGACAATTGGTAAAAACATTTACTTTAAATTCAAGTGATACAAACAATACAATAAACTTATCCGATTTACCAAAAGGAGTTTATTACGTATATTTAATCCATCAGGATGCCGCTTCTGCGAAAAAAGTTATCCTTAAATAATACCATTTCTTTAAGCTAAAAAATCCCATTCGCCGCGGCGAATGGGATTTTTTTATTATTCAAAAGTTCAGTCCTTTCATTACGTCTTCCCGTAAGGAATATTCAATTTTATTACTTACTCTTGCGCGATCTAATTTTAAACTCGTTCTATGAAAACAAAACTACTCTTGTTACTATTTCTATTAAATTTTTCTTTATACGCCCAGACCACTAAAATTCCGGACTTAAACTTTGAAAAATTCTTAATAAACGAAAAATATGACTCCGGAGTTCCGGATGGTCAGGTTTTAACTGCAAATATCTCATCAATAAAGACATTAAACCTCACAGGATTAAACATTAATGATCTAACCGGAATTGGTGATTTTAAAGCATTAACACAGCTCATTTGCTCTTTTAATAACTTAACATCAATTGATGTCTCGGGCAACACTTCCCTAATTACCCTGAATTGTTTTTCAAACAAATTAACAAGTTTAAATATTAGTAAAAATACCGCTCTGACCAATTTAAATTGTGCAACCAATCTAATAACCAGTCTGGATTTAACTGCTAATTTAGCTTTGAGTACTTTAAATTGTTATGACAACAAATTAAAAAACCTGAATATCGCTAAAAACTTATCGCTAAAAGAAATTAACTGCAGCGCTAACGATTTTACAAACGGATTAGTTCTATCCAACAACACGGCATTGACTTTTATAAACTGTAATTTCAGTAACTTAACCACTCTTGACGTTTCTGCCAATCTGTATTTACAAAGTTTAAATTGCCAGGGTAATAGCTTAAAAACATTAGATGTTTCTAAAAATACCAATCTTACGTTTTTAGATTGCTCTTCAAACAACCTAACTACTATCAACTTAAAAAATGGTAATAATACTCGTTTAACCACTACTTCAACTTTTAAAAGAAACCCCAACTTAACCTGTATTCAAGTAGACAATGCCTCTTATTCTAATACTAATTGGGCAAATCTTAAAGATGCAACTCCAAATTATGCCGTTTCATGTGATGATCAAAAATATACTCTAATTCCTGATGCAGATTTTGAGAGACAGTTAATTTATCTTGGTTATGACAAAGATGGCGTAAACGGAAAAGTTCTTACAAGTGCAATCTCGAATGTAAAAACATTAAAGATTACATATACTGCTATCAATATCAAAGACATCACAGGAATACAAGATTTTACAGCTCTCGAAAGCCTGGCTTATGGCGGTAATACATTCAAATTGAGTTCCATAGATCTTTCGAAAAACGTAAACTTAAAAACACTTGATCTTACTTCTAATAGTTTAACAACTCTGGACTTGTCTAAAAATGTCAATCTGGAGAATTTAGCTCTTGGTAGCAATCAACTAACAAAATTAGATCTTTCAGATAATACTAAGCTAAAGAGCCTGATATTAAACAATAACTTACTTGAATCTTTAACTATAACAAACAATAAGGATTTAACACTACTTAATTGTTATAACAATAAATTCACAACCGGGATCGATCTGTCTCAAAACACTTTGTTAACCTCTCTGGACTTAGGTTTCAATAAAATTACAAGTTCAAATTTTGACAACAACACTTTATTAAAAACTCTAAGGTTGAGTGGAAATAAACTAACATCTTTAAATCTTTCTAAAAACACTGCATTAGAAAGCTTAGATTGTTATAATAATGTTTTGACGAATTTAGATCTTAGTGCAAACGTAAATTTAAAGACTGTTGTCTGTCGTGACAACCAGTTAACGAATATAAATATTACCAAAAACACCTTATTGCAAACACTTGAATGTGGCAGTAATAAACTAAAGGAATTAAACACGTCTGAAAACAAAGAGCTAACCTATTTAAGCTGTCTTTCTAATAGCTTACAAAGCTATAATCCTTCTAAAAACTTAAAACTAACAGTTTTAGATTTAGGGTACAATAGATTGAATAATCTTGATGTATCTCAGAATACCTTATTAAAAAATCTAAGATGTGATGTTAATAGTCTTAACGCTATTGATGTTTCAAAAAACTTAAACTTAGAAGCTTTAAGTGTTAGCAATAATAGTATTGAAAGCATTGACCTGACAGCTAATTTAAATTTACAAAGTTTTTATATTGAAAGAAACAAACTTACAAGTCTTGATCTTTCAAAAAACAAATTACTGACTTCAGTAAATGTTACTAATAACTTGCTTTATGATTTAAACCTGAAAAATGGTAATAATAAAAATTTCACACAATACACAAAGTTTAACAACAACCTTTCTTTATCTTGTATTGTGGTTGACGATGAGACGTATGCAAATCAAAACTGGGTGACATATAAAGATTCCTGGGCAAATTTTTCTACAGATTGCAGAGCTTACACTACTATTCCGGATGCTAATTTTGAAAACAAATTAATTGCTCTTAAAATTGATACTGATGGGGTAAACGGAAAAGTATTAACACAAAGTATTGCAAGCGTAAAATCTTTAGATGTTTCTGGCAGTTCAATCGCCAACTTGACAGGAATCCAGGATTTTGCAGCTTTAGAGACTTTAAACTGTAAAAACAACCAATTAACATATTTAGATTTTACTAAAAATCCAAACCTAACCTCTTTAGATTGTTCAAACAATAAGCTTGTAAGTTTAGATTTAAACAACGAAAAAAATACTTTGCTAAACAAAAGCACTTCGTTGTTTAACAATAATCCGGATTTAAAATGTATTCAGGTGGATGACGAAAGTTATTCAAATACAAATTGGGCAAACTTAAAAGACGCAACCGCTTCATACAATAAATTTTGTAACTCATTTACAGCGATTCCGGATGCTAATTTTGAAGGAAAATTAATTGCTTTGGGAATAGATACTGACGGGAAAAATGGCAAAGTATTAAGTTCAAGCATTGCCTCTGTAACCACTCTTAATGTTTCAAACAGCAATATATCAAACTTAAAAGGAATTGAAGGTTTTACAGCCTTAAAAGAATTAAATGTTTCTTCAAATTTATTAGTCGAAATAAATCTGACAAAAAATCTTAAACTGACTACTTTAAATTGTAACTCAAATAAAATTTTAAGTTTAAATCTTTCGGCAAATACAGAACTTACGCAAATACAATCGTCTTCAAACAATTTGTACAGCCTGAATCTGAAAAATGGTAAAAACACCAATTTAACCAACATGACTTTGGGCAATTTCACCAACAACCCTTCATTGACATGCATTGAGGTTGATGATATAAATTATTCGGCTACAAATTGGGCAAACGCAAAAGATGCTAATGCAAACTACTCTGTAACCTGTACTTCGGTTGCTTTTACCATTATTCCGGATGCTAATTTTGAGAAAAAATTAATAGCCCTTAAAATTGATACTGATGGGGTAAATGGAGCCGTACTTACTTCAAGTATTAACACACTTAAAGATCTTAATGTAAGCGATTCAAATGGCAGCCCTGTAAATCCTATTCAGGATTTAACCGGAATTCAGGATTTTGTTGCCTTGGAACAATTAAATTTCTCTTATAATTATATTTCAAAAGTAGATCTTTCAAAAAACACTGCATTAAAAACACTGTATTGTAATAAGAACCGCTTAACAGAATTAGATCTTTCTAAGAATACCTCTTTAAGGTTAATCTATTGCTTTGAAAATCAATTAACCTCTTTAGACTTTTCAAACAATACTGCTATTACAGAGATAATTTGTGGAAACAATGCACTACGCAATTTGAATGTTACAAAAAATGCTTCTTTGAATTTATTAAATTGTGATCATAACCAATTAACGACTCTTGATCTTTCAGGAAATAAAAATTTATCTTATCTGCAATGTCAGGTAAATAACCTTACAAGCTTAGACTTTTCAAACAACTTGTATTTAGTGCAATTAACTTGTAACAACAATCAGCTGAAAAAACTGGATATGTCGAAACAGGTCTCATTACAGCATTTCATTTGTAATTCTAATCAGTTAACAGAATTAGATTTAACCAAAAACAAGGATTTATATGCCTTTAATTGTCAATCAAATCAGTTGTCTTCAATTGACATTTCAACTAATTCAAAAGTTGGTTTTCTAAATGTTTCTGATAATAAACTAACTTATCTAAACATTAAAAATGGTAATAATACTAAATTGAACACTACTGGATACAGTATTCTTGATTTTAGAAAAAATCCTGATTTAACTTGTATCCAGGTTGATGATGTTACCTACTCTAACACAAACTGGTCTACACTAAAAGATGATACAGCAACTTACAACACTAGTTGTGGTGCTATCCTGACATTACCAATTGATAATTTTACTGTTGAATCTAAAAGTGAATCCTGCTTAAATGAAAATAATGGTGAAATAAACATTACTGCAAAATCTACTCAAAACTATACGGCTGTAATAAATAGTAAAAACTATGATTTTACCAATAATAGTCTAAAAGTTTCAGGTTTAGCTCCGGGAACTTATACCGTATCCATTACGGTTGCGGGCCGCACATTCGAACAAAATTTTACGATTACAATTGCAAAAGCAACAACCGTTTCAGGAAAATCTGTTGTAACTGATAAAAAAGTTAATGTTGAAATCATTGAAGGAACAGCTCCGTTTACTGTATTTGTTAACGGAACAGAACAGTTTCAAACCAATGATGCTTCTTTTTCTGTAGATGTTACTAAAAATGCTTTAGTAGAAGTAGTAACTGCAAAAGCTTGTGAAGGTGCTTTTGCTAAAAATGTTTCTGTTTCTGATTTCGAATCACAAATTTTATCTGCTTATCCAAACCCTACTTCGGGAAGTTTTGAGATAGAAATTCCAGGTGCTAAAAATGAAGTTCAAGTAGAATTATACAATTTTTCCGGTCAATTAATTTCAACCAAAACACTTGTTATCGAGAGTGGAAAAATAAAATTAAATCTTGAAAATCAACCTTCAGGAATCTATGCTATAAAAGTTTATTTAGATACTCCTGAATACATTAAAATTATAAAAAAATAAAAATGAAAAATCTTATATACCTCACAATCATTGGTCTTTTATTTGCGGCTTGCGGTGGCAGTGACGATTCAGGATCATCCGAAGCTATTAATGTAGCGCCAACAGTACCTGCATTAAAAACTCCGGCCGATAATAAATTATGTGTAGACAATACTGTTTCTTTTCAGTGGGATCTTTCTACCGATGATAATAAAGATGTTATTACCTATCAAATTCAGGTAGCAAAAGAGAATACGTTTGCTCAAATTGTAAAATCATCTGAAGTGACTACTAATAACACTTCAATAGCACTGGAAAAAAACACGGCCTACTTCTGGAGAGTAAAAGCGACAGACAGTAAAGGACTGGCAAGTACTTATTCCGCTACTTTTAAACTCTATACCAGTGGTGAAACAGTAGTAAATCATATGCCATTTTCTCCTGAATTGGTATCACCGGTTTTAAACGCTACACTAAACGCAACAACTGTTTCCTTAAAATGGAATGCAACTGATGTTGACACTGCAGATGCACTGACTTATGACGTTTATTTTGGAACAACAAATCCGCCAACAGAAAAAGTAAGTGAAAATAAATCTGAAAAAACAATTGATGTTACAACGGTAGCTACCAAAGAATACTTCTGGAAAGTTGTTGTAAAAGACAACAAAGGAGGAGAAACTGTTGGTCAAATCTGGAAATTTAAGACCAATTAAGAAGCTTAATAATTACAATTAGTTAAACCAAAAAATCCTGTTTTCGATATACTGAAAACAGGATTTTTTATGCCTCCTATGATCCGCTCCGAATTACAACTATGTCCATTACGTCTTCCCGTAAGGAAATACCAATCTAATTTTGTAGACTTGCGCGATACTATCATAAATCAAGTCTATGAAAACAAAACTACTCTTGTTGCTGTTCCTGGCAAGTTTTTCTATTTATGCACAACAGTATACTTCCATTCCTGATGTGAATTTTGAAAACAAGTTAATCGCATTAGGAATTGATTCCGGAACTGCTGATGGAAAGGTATTAACTGCCAATATTATAAAAGTTAAAATTTTAGACCTTGGCACCACAATAATTTATGACTTAACAGGGCTTGAAGATTTTTCTAACTTAGAAACCTTGTATTGCTCTGGAGCTTCCAACCCTAGTGGAGGAGTAACAGGTAAATTGACAAAATTAAACGTTACTAAAAACACAAAGCTAACCACATTATACTGCTCCGGAAATCAGCTAACAGACTTAGATGTATCCCAAAATTTAGCCTTAAAATTGCTCTATTGCCCTTATAATAAACTGACAACAATTGATGTCACTAAAAATTTATCATTAGAGCAATTTCTAATTGCAGGAAATAATCTAACAACTATAGATGTTTCTAAAAACCTTTCATTAACTCAGTTGAATGTAAGCTCAAATCAAATTTCAAATATTGATTTAACCGCTAATACAGCCCTGGAAGCACTTACTATTAATCAAACTAAAATAACAGATCTTGATGTATCTCAAAATTTAAAGCTTGCTCGTTTGTACGTCTCCGGAAACAATTTATCAAAAAGTCCTGATCTAACCAAAAACAAAGCTCTTGAGTCTTTCACTGCAGCAAACAGTCAATTAACAACGATAGATCTTTCTCAAAATAAAGCTTTGCGTAGTCTGGACCTTCGTCAAAATAAGTTCGAAACATTAGACGTTTCCAATAATCCGACCCTAACTACTTTATATTTACAAGAGAATCTATTGACAAGTTTAAATCTCACTAACAATACATCCTTACTTGCCAATCAAATCTCTTTCATATCAAATCCAAAATTAACTTGTATTCAGGTTAGTGATGTTACAGCTGCAAATACAAATTGGTCAACCAAAAAAGACCCAACGACATCCTTTTCCTCGACCCCTTGTATCGCTCCTGGATCATACACCTTAATTCCGGATATTAATTTTGAGAAAAAACTAATAACATTAGGAATCGACTCGGGAGCTCCAGACGGAAAAGTCCTGACATCAAAAATTTCCGATATTACAGAATTAAATCTATACAATAGTAATATTACCAACTTAACCGGAATTCAGGATTTTAAATCTTTAACGTCATTAAGTTGTATGTCTAATAAGATAACGGATCTTGACATCTCTCAAAATCAAGCTTTAACCTCTCTAAATGCAGGTGATAACAAACTATCCAAATTAAATACTTCAAAAAACATTTCTTTAGAATACCTATCACTGTTTGATAATGAAATAACAAATCTTGATATTTCTAAAAATGTTAATTTGAGACTTCTAAGCGTTGATTCAAACAAACTAACCAATATTGATACATCCAACAATAAAAATCTATCTGCATTATGGTGCGCTTCAAACCTGTTAACAAGTTTAGATCTTTCTAAAAACCGATCTTTAACATCTTTAGAATGTCCTGAAAATAAATTATTGACCACAATAAATTTAAAAAATGGAAACAACCGCTCTATGCAAATTACTTACAATGCTACTAATTTTACAAAAACACCATTACTAACTTGTATCATAGTCGACGATGCTCTTTACTCAAATGAAAAATGGAAAAACTTTAAAGAAACTTCCGCATCGTACTCAACTATAGACTGCTCTCAGGTTACGGCAATTCCAGATCCCGCTTTTGAAGATAAGTTAATTGCATTAAACATTGACAAAGACGGTAAAAACGGTACAGTTTTAAACAGCAGTATTGAAAATATAGCTTCTTTGGACGTTGCTTCAAGCACTATAAAAGACTTAACCGGAATTAAAGGTTTCACCAATTTAAACTCTCTAAATTGTTCCGGAAATCTATTGTCTCTTTTAGATGTTTCTCAAAATAAAGCTTTAACCCTTCTTAATTGCACCAATAATTCTTTAGAAAGTTTAAATCTAAAGAACGGGAATAATATAAATTTTGATGTAAACTCTAATTTTAAGAACAATCCTAATCTAAATTGCATTCAGGTTGATGACGATATTTATGCCAATACGAATTGGGCGGCTCTCAAAGATTCGACTGCAAATTACAATTTAGACTGCACCATATACACCCTAATTCCAGACTCTAATTTTGAAGATAAATTAATTGCTCTGGAAATTGACAAAGACGGTAAAAATGGTAAGGTTGCAACCGCAAGTATCAATAAAGTAACCTTCTTAGACCTTTCTAATTCTAATATTAGTGATATTAAAGGTATAGAAGATTTCACTTCATTGACCTACCTAGATCTTAACTTTAACAATATACAGTCGATTAATTTAAGCCAGAACAAATCACTTATAAAATTATCACTGCACGACAATAAACTAAAAGCTCTGGATCTCACTGCTAACAAAGAACTATTTAATTTAATGTTTAGTATGAATCAAATTTCAACCATTGATTTATCGCAAAATAAAAAAGTTCATTCCGTAACGGCGGATCGAAATCAGTTAACTAGCATTGATTTATCAGCAAATCCTGAACTAGAATCACTTTATTGTGGTCACAATGATCTAACAACATTAGATGTATCAAATCAACCTAATCTTTTACAGTTAAACTGCGTCTATACGAAAATTTCAAAACTAAATGTTTCTTCTAATCCAAAATTAGAAGACTTATATTTTGATAATGCTCAATTAACCACTTTAGATCTTAGTAATAATCCTCGTTTAAAAAGATTAAATCTTGCCTGGAATCAGTTGACATCACTAGATTTATCACATAATCCCCTTTTAGAACTTGTTTTCCTTGAATTTAACCCGTTAACTTCACTGAATATCCAAAATGGTAACAATAAAAATTTCGTATTGCCGTCTAAATCCGGAAAAAATGCCGCTACGGCCATATACACCAGCTTCTTAGGAAATAAAACACTAAACTGTATACAAGTAGATGATGCCGATTATTCAAATGCCAATTGGGCAAACATTAAAGAAAAAAACGCTACTTATTCTAACACTTGTAAAACATTAGGTATTGATACCAACAATTTTGAAAAAGTAGCAATCTATCCAAACCCAACCAAAGGCGAAGTAAACATTCAAAATGCAAGTTTAGAAAAAGCAACTGTTTATAACAGCTTAGGCCAGCTTGTAAAATCATTTATCTTAAATTCAAGTATCACCCATAATACGATCGATTTATTCGGGCTGCCAAAAGGCGTTTATTATGTGTACTTAATTAATGGGGATGCTGCCTCAGCTAAAAAAGTTATTGTAGAGTAATTATAATTTGTTGAATTAAATTTGTTAATAAAAAGTCCCATTTTCGACATCATGAAAATGGGACTTTTTTGCATTTATAGCTTTAATTTTAAAGAATTTCTTCGCAGGTAAATACTTCTTTTAAGCGAACACCTTTTTCGGTCTGTTCTACTGTTATAATTTGGTTATGTGCATCATGCTCTAAAAACAAATAATAATTGTGGTCTGCTGCTGCGTTCAAAAATTTAGATTTCTCCGGCATTGTCAATAAAGGTCGTGTATCATAACCCATCACGTAGGGTAACGGAATATGCCCGGCAGTGGCTAACAAATCGGCACAGAAAACGATCGTTTTATCCTGATATTGGATATGTGGAATCATTTGCTTTTCGGTATGGCCATCCACATAATAAATTCCAAAATTCATTTCTTCAGAAAAACCGAAATCACTTTCGGGACGCTTTATAAAATTCAGCTGTCCGCTTTCCTGCATAGGCAGAATATTCTCTGAAAGAAAAGAAGCCTTTTCGCGTGCATTGGGTTTTGTTGCCCATTCCCAATGATTTTCATTCGTCCAAAACTTTGCATTTTTAAAAGCAGGCTCGTAAAAAGTCCGGTCTGAATTCCATTGCACACTTCCTCCACAATGGTCAAAATGCAAATGCGTCATAAAAATGTCTGTAATATCGTCTCTCTGAAAACCATATTTTGCCAACGATTTGTCTATCGAATGCGATCCCCACAGCGAATAATAGCCAAAAAACTTCTCCGATTGTTTGTCTCCCATTCCGGTATCAATCAAAATCAGACGATTTCCATCTTCAATAAGCAGGCAGCGTGCAGCAATATCAATTAAGTTATTAGCATCGGCAGGATTGGTTTTGTTCCAGATGGTTTTAGGAACTACGCCAAACATAGCGCCTCCATCTAACTTAAAATTTCCGGATTCTATAGGGTAAAGTTTCATGAGAATAGATTTTTAATAGGAAAACAAAACTAGGAAATACTATTTCATTTTTACAACAAACCATCATAAAGTCTTCAAAAAACAATAATAAAGTCTCATTCTTTTATCAATATAACATATATCTATTTTAACATTTGTTATAATAATGTGAACCGTTATGGAAAAAGGTTTTTAAGTCGTATCTTTGCCGATAATTTCATTTCAACATTGAAAGACAGCACTTTAAAATCGTAATCTTCGGATTACTATTTTTAAGAGCAAAATTGAGGTGAAAGCAAAAATAAACACGATAAACAATGATAAAAGTTTCTGATACTGCCAAAAATAAAATCATCGATTTGATGAGAGAAGATGGTTTTGATGCTGCTAGCGACTACGTAAGAGTAGGCGTAAAAAGCGGTGGATGCTCTGGTTTGTCTTATGATTTAAAATTCGACAAAACCAAAGGCGACGACGATAAAATATTTGTAGACAACGACATAACAATTGCAGTTGAAAAGAAATCATTTCTATATCTGGCCGGAACAATTCTTGAATTTTCAGGTGGATTAAATGGAAAAGGTTTTGTATTCAATAATCCGAATGCAAGCAGAACTTGTGGTTGCGGAGAATCTTTTTCACTATAAAATAATTAAACGATTGCAAAATTTAAAGATTTAAAAATTACAGAAGTGATAGTATTTAAATCCTTCAATTTTTGAATCTTTCAATAAAGAAACAATGAGCAAATACACAGAAGACGATTTAAAAATCGAACTCGAAACTAAAGAATACGAATACGGGTTTTATACTGATATTGAATCGGAGACCTTTCCTATTGGCTTAAACGAAGACATCGTAAGAGCTATTTCCCTTAAAAAAGAAGAACCTCAGTGGATGACCGACTGGCGCATTGAAGCTTTTCGTGCCTGGAAAGAAATGATTGAACCGGAATGGGCAAATGTACATTATGAAAAACCAGATTTCCAAGCCATTTCATACTATTCTGCTCCAAAACAAGTAGATCCAAACAAAACTTTGGACGATGTAGATCCTGAACTTTTAGAAATGTACAAAAAGTTAGGTATCTCTGTCGATGAACAAAAAATGATGAACAATGTCGCTATGGATATTGTAGTCGATTCTGTTTCTGTAGCTACGACTTTCAAAAAAACTCTTGCTGAAAAAGGAATTATTTTTTGTCCAATTTCAGAAGCTATAAAAGAACACCCTGAATTAGTTAAAAAATACTTAGGAACTGTTGTACCTCAAAAAGACAACTTCTATGCTGCCTTAAACTCAGCTGTTTTCTCTGACGGAAGTTTTTGCTATATCCCAAAAGGCGTTCGTTGCCCAATGGAACTTTCCACTTATTTCAGAATCAATCAGGCAGGAACTGGTCAGTTCGAGAGAACACTAGTTATTGCTGATGAAGGAAGTTACGTTTCATACCTTGAAGGCTGTACCGCTCCAAGCCGTGACGAAAATCAATTGCACGCTGCTGTAGTTGAACTAATCGCTTTAGATGACGCTGAAATTAAATATTCTACCGTTCAAAACTGGTTCCCTGGAAACAAAGAAGGAAAAGGTGGTGTTTATAACTTCGTTACCAAAAGAGGTTTATGCGAAACAAATGCTAAAATTTCATGGACACAAGTAGAAACAGGTTCTGCTGTAACCTGGAAATATCCTTCTTGTGTACTTAAAGGAGACAATTCGGTTGGAGAATTTTATTCAATTGCAGTTACCAATAATTACCAACAAGCTGATACCGGAACTAAAATGATCCATTTAGGAAAAAATACTAAATCGACTATTATTTCTAAAGGTATCTCAGCCGGTAAATCGCAAAACAGCTACCGCGGACTAGTTCAAATTAGCCCAAGAGCTGAAAATGCCAGAAACTTTTCGCAATGTGATTCTCTTTTAATGGGGAACAATTGTGGTGCACATACTTTCCCATATATCGAAAGTAAAAATCCATCAGCCAAAATAGAGCACGAAGCAACAACAAGTAAAATTGGAGAAGATCAGGTTTTTTATTGCAACCAGAGAGGTATCCCTACTGAAAAAGCTATCGCCCTAATTGTAAATGGTTTCAGTAAAGATGTATTGAACAAATTACCAATGGAATTTGCTGTTGAAGCTCAAAAGTTATTAGAAATTTCTTTAGAAGGATCTGTTGGTTAATTGCGAGATGGAAGATAAAAAAGTAATCATTTTAGGTTCCTCCCGAAAAAACGGAAATACAACCAGAATCGCGGATGAAATTTCTAAAGAAACCGGAATAGAAGTAATTAATCTGAGTGATTATAATATTTCCTATTATGATTACGAAAGTAAAAACAGAGAAGATGATTTTTTTCCTTTAATAAAAGGTATCATCGAGAAGTATGACACTTTAATTTTTGCAACGCCTATATATTGGTATAACATGAGTGGAATCATGAAGGTATTCTTTGACCGCTTTTCGGATTTAATCCGAATTGAAAAAGAAACCGGAAGAAAACTCAGAGGGAAGAAAATTGGTGTGATCTCCAATTCACACGATAATGAAATTGAAGAGAGTTTTTACATTCCGTTCAAAAAATCAGCCGATTATCTAGGCATGGAATATTTAGGACACGCGCATTTTAATGCCAACATCCTAAACGAAACAACAAAAATAGAATTGACATTTATATAAAATAAAAAGACAATGTTATCAATAAAAAACCTTCACGCCTCAATTGGTGATAAAGAAATCCTTAAAGGAATTAATATAGAAGTAAAAGCTGGCGAAGTACACGCTATCATGGGACCAAACGGTTCAGGAAAAAGTACACTTTCGGCTGTAATTGCCGGAAACGAAAACTATGAAGTTACTGACGGAGAAGTTTTCCTTGACGGAGAAGATCTTGCTGATCTTGCTCCTGAAGAAAGAGCACACAAAGGAGTTTTCCTTTCTTTTCAATATCCTGTAGAAATTCCGGGAGTTAGCGTAACTAACTTCATGAAAACTGCCATCAATGAAACTCGTAAAGCAAACGGTCAGGAAGAAATGCCTGCAAACGAAATGCTAAAAGTGATTCGTGAGAAATCTGAATTGTTAGAAATCGACCGTAAATTTCTGTCACGTTCTCTTAACGAAGGATTTTCCGGAGGAGAGAAAAAAAGAAATGAGATTTTTCAAATGGCAATGCTAGAGCCAAAATTAGCCATCCTTGACGAAACAGATTCGGGTCTTGATATTGATGCCCTTAGAATTGTTGCCAATGGTGTTAACAAATTGAAAAGCGAGAAAAACGCCATCATCGTAATCACGCACTACCAACGTTTATTAGACTATATTGTTCCGGATTTCGTTCACGTTCTTTACAACGGAAGAATCGTAAAATCTGGAGGAAAAGAACTAGCCTACGAATTGGAAGAAAAAGGATACGACTGGATTAAAGCGGAGAATTAATACCGTCATAAAGTCGAAAGTCATAAAGTCGAAAAAAACATGAGTAAGTTTAAATCTTTTGAAGAAATAAATTCATGGCAGAAATCCAGAGTCTTCAATAAGAAAATATATTTGATTACTGAAAATTCTAATTTCAAAAAAGACTTTGATTTTGTTAGACAAATTAGACGTGCATCACTTTCTATATCATCAAATATAGCAGAAGGTTTTGAGAGAAATACTGATAAAGAGTTTGTCTACTTTTTATATGTAGCCAAAGCATCCGCAGGAGAAGTTAGATCTCAATTGTATTTAGCTTTTGATTTAGAATATATTATAAAAGAAGAATTTGAAATACTTTTAGAATCGGTAACAGAAATATCGAAACTATTAAGCGGTTTCATAAAATATTTGAGTCAAAAGTCATAAAGTCGAAAGTTGTAAAGTCTTTTTAGACTCAACTTAATTTATGATTTTTTCACAAAAATAGTCGACAATCCAAAGTCTTTCGACTTTCGACTTTCGACTTTAAGACTAAACAAGAAAAATGGATTTAAAAGAAAAATTAGTATCGTCTTTTATGGCTTTTGAAGAGCGTGTCGATGTACATTCAGATTTGCATGACATTCGCACCAAAGCACTAAAAAACTTTGAAAATAAAGGTTTCCCAACCAAAAAGGAAGAAGCTTGGAAATACACATCGTTAAACGCCATCTTAAAAAATGACTTTACGGTTTTTCCTAAGCAGGAAAGTGCAATCGAATTTAATCAGGTAAAGAAATATTTTTTACATGAAATCGACACTTATAAATTAGTGTTCATCGATGGTGTTTTTAGCTCGCATTTGTCTTCAACTACACATGACGGAATCGATGTTTGCTTAATGTCTTCGGCATTGACCAAACCAAAATATAAAATGATCATTGATACCTACTTCAATCAGATTGCAAGTAAAGACGATAGTTTGACTTCGTTAAATACTGCCTTTGCAAGTGAAGGAGCTTTCATCAATATCCCAAAAAAGAAAGTAGCCGACAAACCTATTGAAATTATGTATTTCTCTACAGGTAATGAAGCTGCATTAATGGTTCAGCCTAGAAATCTGATTATTGTTGGTGAAAACTCACATGTTCAGATTATCGAGCGTCACCAAAGTTTGAATGAGAATCCCGTTCTGACCAATTCGGTTACAGAGATTTTCGCTCAAAAACGTGCCATTGTTGATTATTATAAAATTCAAAACGACAATAGCGAAGCGAATTTAGTAGACAACACTTACGTTTCTCAACAACAGGAAAGTCATGCTTATGTTCATACCTTTTCATTTGGAGGAAACCTAACGCGTAATAACTTAAACTTTTATCATTTTGGTGAAAGACTGACAAGTACACTTAACGGAATCTCGATCCTAAACGACAAACAGCACGTTGATCATTATACTTTAGTGAATCACGCAACGCCAAATTGCGAAAGTTTCCAGGATTATAAAGGAATTTTCTCTGATCGTTCAACAGGAGTTTTCAACGGAAAAGTTTTAGTAGAGAAAGAAGCTCAAAAAACAAATGCTTTTCAAAAAAGCAACAACATTTTATTGAGTGACAAAGCTACGATCAACGCCAAGCCGCAATTGGAAATTTTTGCCGATGACGTAAAATGTTCTCACGGTTGTACAGTTGGACAATTAGACGAAACAGCAATGTTCTACATGCAGTCACGCGGAATCCCGAAAAAAGAAGCAAAAGCATTATTGATGTACGCCTTCTCAAATGCCGTAATTGAAAGCATTAAAATACCGGAATTAAAACAACGAATTACTAAAATCATCGCTACAAAATTAGGCGTTAATTTAGGATTTGATTTGTAAAATGATTTTACCGAAAGGTTCGCAAGGAGTTATACAAAGTTCGCAGGGTTTAGTTTTAAACTTTGCGAACTTTGCGCTTTTTACTTGGCATCTTTGCGGTTAAATTTATTTTTTTATTGAAGAAATAACCTCCTTCAAAAATTCATTAAAATCAAAATAATGATCTCCTTCATTCACTCCCATCCTAACAATTACCATATCCAAAGATGGAATAATCGCTACCATTTGTCCCTGATAGCCATTACAATAAAACATATCACGAGGCGCATCGGGAAACTTCCCTCCGGCATTTAACCAAAACTGCGCTCCATAACCTCCATTTGAAGTATTCGTTGGAGTTGCGGTATATTTTACCCAGCTTTCCTCTAAGACCTGCTCTCCGTTCCAGTTTCCCTTATGTAAATACAGCAGTCCGAATTTTGACCAGTCTCTCGCTGTTGCCCACGCATAAGAAGATCCTACAAAAATTCCCGACATATCCTGCTCTACAATCATCGAGTTCATCCCAATTTTATCAATCAAGGCACTGTACCAGAAATCAAGATACTCCTGTTGTGTCTTAAACTGACCTCTTAAAATTCGGCACAATAGATTAGTGGTTCCCGAAGAGTAATACCAATGTGTATTAGGTTTAAATTTAGCGGGTTTATCCATTTGCACTTTCCCCATATCTTCTGCCTGAAAAAGCATTTCTGTCGCATCACAAATTTTAGTATAATCTTCCTCCCATTCTAAACCTGAGTTCATATGAAGCAAATCATTAACGGTAATATTTTTACGATCGTCATTTCGCCATTCCGCAATCGGAGCAGGTTTATAAATGTCAATTTTTCGTTGTTTCGCTAAAACGCCAAAAGCCGAACTGGTGATACTTTTAGTCATCGACCATCCTAAAATTTTACTGTCTTTATTAAAACCGGTATCGTATTTTTCAGCAATTAATTTGTCTTTATATACCACTACCACGGCACGCGAACGTTTATTCTTTTGGCCTTTTACATCAAACGAACCGTCCACAGCCTTTTTCAGTTTGGCATAGTCAATATTTGAAAAAGTGGTATCCTTTGGTTCTTTATTCCCATAAGGAAAAGAAAGATTGTTAACCAATTTTGTTCTTTTTGGAAGCAGGTAGGGCTTCGAAATATCATAATCATTGTCAATCAAAGTAGCGCCCAGTCCTTCTCTGTAAATTGCTTTTCTTTCTTTCAATCCATAAACTGTAGAAACAGCAAACTTACCGGCATCATCAATAGTATTCTCCGCTAAATCAATCATGTGGATATCATTATCCGTTTTTTCGATTAATTCCTTCGAACGATTGTCAATAAAATGACCTGATGCAACACTCTTAGCCGAGAAGCCTGAAATCAAATCCAGTTTGGGATAAGTAGTAAAACCGAAATACAAAAAGGCAAGAACTAAAACAAGTACAAGTAATTTAAGAATTCTTTTCATATGACTAATGCTATTTTTAATGCAATATAAATAATTTACCATCAAGATTATACAACTTATTCCAGAAATAAAATTCATGAAATATAAAAAAATGACTCAATTTTTAAAGAATCTACAAGCAACCGTTCAATTGATAGCATCATAAAAGGAAATTATAGTTTTAATGGATAAACCCATTTTGTTTTAGTACTTTTGTAGGTAGAATTTTTCTAAATAAGACATGTTAGACATCCAAAAAATAAGAGCTGATTTTCCGATACTTTCAGAAAAAGTGAACGGAAAACCTTTAGTATATTTCGACAACGGCGCAACTTCACAAAAACCACAAGTTGTGATTGATGCGATCGCAAAGTATTATCAGGAAATAAATGCCAACATTCATCGTGGTGTTCATACTTTAAGCCAATTGGCGACTGATGCTTACGAAATTTCAAGAGTAAAAATCCAACATCATATCAATGCGAAATTCTCGCACGAAGTACTTTTTACTTCCGGAACAACTCACGGAATTAACTTAGTAACCAATGGTTTTGCTTCTATTTTAAAACCCGGAGATGAAGTTATTGTTTCTTCATTAGAGCATCACAGTAACATCGTGCCTTGGCAAATGTTATGCGAGAAAACAGGAGCAACTCTTAAAGTTATTCCAATGAATGAAGAAGGTGAACTAATAATAGATGCTTATGATGCCTTATTGTCGGAAAAGACAAAAGTGGTAACGGTAAACCATATCTCGAACGCATTGGGAATTATCAATCCGATCAAATACATGATCGAAAAGGCTCATGCTGTTGGCGCTGCTGTTTTGATCGATGGTGCACAGGCCGTTCCACATTTAAAACCTGATGTTCAGGATTTAGATTGTGATTTTTATGCTTTTTCAGGGCATAAAATGTGCGGACCAACGGGAACCGGAATTCTTTATGGAAAAGAAGAATGGCTGAATAAATTACCTCCCTATCAAGGTGGCGGTGAAATGATCAAAGAAGTTACTTTCGAGAAAACGACTTATGCCGATTTACCTCATAAATTTGAAGCAGGAACTCCTAATATTGCGGGTGGAATTGTTCTAGGAACGGCTGTTGATTATTTGAACCATATTGGTTTTCATAACATTCATCAGCACGAAACACATTTATTACAGCACGCAACCAAACGTTTATTAGAAATCGAAGGATTGAAAATTTACGGAACCGGAAAAAATAAAGCTTCCGTGATTTCGTTTAATATTGATGGAATTCATCCGTACGATATTGGTTCCATTATCGACAAACTGGGAATCGCAGTGAGAACCGGACATCATTGTGCGCAGCCAATCATGAATTTTTTCTGCATTCCGGGAACGATCCGTGCTTCATTTTCTTTTTACAATACCAAAGAAGAAATTGACATAATGGTTGAGGCCATTAAAAAAGCGAAAGCTATGTTAAGCTAAAAAAATCTTTTATGAGGATATTATCTTTGTTGCTCTTAACCTTTTTTATTGGAACAAGCTGTTCCAGCCAAAAAAAAGCCGACATGAAAGCTACCGAAATTGAATACTCTGCAGTTTCCCGAGGCACTTACAAAGTAATCGTGGTACAGAATAAAACAGTTTCAGTAACCAATGGCCGCAATGCTCAACCGATAGAGAGCAAAATAGATGATTTCAAATGGAAGCAGATTGTAGCTGAATTTTCAAAAATCAATCTCAAAACTATTCCGGACTTAAAAGGCCCAACACAAAAACGCTTTCATGATGGAGCTGCTCTGGGAAATTTAAAAGTCACTCAGAATCAGAAAATATATGAAACTCAGGGTTTCGACGATGGATACCCTCCAAAAGAGATAGAAAATTTGGTAAATTTGCTACTGGATTTTACGAAAAAATAATTATGACGATAAAAGAAATACAAAACGAAATAATCGACGAATTTTCAATGTTTGATGACTGGATGCAACGTTACGAGTACATCATCGAATTAGGAAAAAGTCTTCCGTTAATCAAAGAAGAATATAAAACCGACGACAATTTAATCAAAGGATGTCAGTCTAAAGTTTGGCTGCAAGGGGAACAAAAAGAAGACAGCATTGTCTTTACTGCCGATAGTGATGCCATCCTGACTAAAGGTATTATCGCGATTTTAATTCGTACATTCTCCAATCAAAAAGCATCCGATATTTTAAGTGCCGATGTTGATTTTATTGACGAAATTGGTCTAAAAGAACATTTATCTGCAACACGTGCGAATGGTTTAGTATCGATGATTAAAAACATCAAAATGTACGCATTGGCTTTTGATGCAAAAAATAAAAATTAAATCATTAAGACATTAAGTTTCGTAAAGGCTTATACTTAACATCTTAATGGTAAAACAAAAAACTTACGTTGAAAAACAAAAAATAAAATGGAACAAGAAATAGACACAAACGAATTAGGAGAATCTATCGTAAAGGTTTTAAAAGGCATTTACGATCCGGAAATTCCTGTAGACATATACGAGCTGGGATTGATTTACGATGTAATGGTCAACACCGATTACGAAGTAAAAATCTTAATGACTTTAACTTCTCCAAACTGCCCTGTCGCAGAAAGTTTGCCAAGAGAAGTAGAAGAAAAAGTAAAAACAATTGAAAACATAAAAGATGTTGATGTTGAAATTACTTTCGATCCGCCATGGAGCAAAGACTTAATGAGCGAAGAAGCAAAATTAGAATTAGGAATGCTTTAATATTTGTTTCAAGTTTCAAGTTTCAAGTTACTCAACTTGAAACTTGAAACCTGAAACCAAAATTTTCTTATGGAAGAAATCATCAATAAAGTTGCCAATAGTGCCTTGGAGGTTTTTGATCTTGAAGATTATTACCCAAATGGAGCACGTGTGCAAATCGATATATCACAATGGCTTTTAGAAGGTTTTTTATTAAAGGAAAAAGACTTTAGAGAGCATTTAAAAAATCACGACTGGTCGCAATATCAAGATCAATATGTGGCTATAAACTGCAGTACAGATGCAATTGTACCTGCCTGGTCTTCTATTCTGGTTGCAATCCATTTGGCTCCATATGCTAAAAAAGTGGTGAACGGGACTATAGAAGATCTCGAAGCAAGCTTATACGAAGAAATATTAAGCAAACTGGATTACACTCCCTATAAAGGTAAACCTGTTATCGTAAAAGGCTGTTCCCGTAAACCTGTACCTACCCGTGCATACATTTTAGCAGCAACCTATTTACAGCCTTTTGCAAGAAGTATCATGTATGGCGAGGCTTGTTCGGCGGTACCCTTATACAAAGAACCAAAGAAATAACACCCCTTACCAACTGCATCCCATAAGGCTTTTTAACGATTATTTAGTATATTTGTTCTTACACATTTAAACCAGATATCATGAAAAAGCTAGCGTTATTACTTCTTATTTTAGCAAACTTTACTTTTGTTCATGCGCAAAATTCAGAAAAGGAACTGATCCAGAATACTGAAAAAGCAGTAAAAAAAATAAATGATACTATAGAAGATGAAGGATGGAAGGCAAAAGGTACTGTGTCTCTTTTACTGAATCAATCGAGCTTTAACAATTGGGTTGCCGGGGGCGAAGACAGCTTCTCCGGAACTTTAGGAATCAATTATGACTTTAATTATAAAAAAGACGATCTCACCTGGGACAACAAAATTCTGGCTTCGTATGGTCTTTTGCAAACTAAAAATGCCGATTTCGAAAAAAAGACTGATGACCGTTTAGAATTTAATTCAATTGCAGGAAAGAAAGCTTTTGGAGATTGGTATTATTCTTTCTTTCTAAATTTCAGAACCCAATTTACAACTGGTTATCTTTATGGGAAGGATGTAAACGGGAAGGAAATCCGAACTGAAAACACCAAGTTTATGTCTCCGGGGTATCTAACTACAGGACCTGGTATTTACTGGTCTAAAACGGAGAATCTAAAAATAAACTTTGCTCCTCTAACTTCAAAATTTACTTTTGTAGACCGCGCTTATACTTCGGGAATTGATCAGGCAACCGGGCTTCCTTATGTAGACGGAGCCTACTTTGGAGTAGATGCTAATAAAAGTATGTTATACGAACTCGGGTTTTATGCTTCGGTTTATTACAAATTGGCTATTATGACCAACATAACTGCCGAGAATACCCTGAATTTGTATTCTAACTATTTAAGAGATCCGCAAAATGTAGATATCAACTATTCGTTGAATGTTATTATGAAAGTTAACAAATTTCTATCGGCAAACTTATCCTTTCAGGCCATCTATGACGATAATGCTTTCAGTGGATTCCAAACCAGACAAGTGTTTGGCGTAGGAATAAATTTCGGCTTCTAATAAAAATCAAAACGGCTTTTGATTACTCAAAAGCCGTTTTTTTATTCTTCTTCTTTTTCGATTGCATCTTTATAATCCGGATACAAAAACTTATTATACGGAAATCTGGTGATATGAATCTGGCGGACTGCCTCGTAAACCATTTCTCTGAATTCTTCAAAATTCTGTTTTTGTGTTGCAGAGATAAACAGTGTTTTATCTTCTCCAACATTACTCATCCAGGTCTGTTTCCATTCCTCAAGAGTATAATGTCTTCTTGTTCTCTCCGTAATTAAATCATCTTCATCAATCGTCAAATGTTTGTAGGCATCAATTTTATTAAAAACCATAATAGTTGGTTTGTCATTACTCTTAATCTCTAACAAAGTTTGATTTACCGATTCGATATGGTCTTCAAAATCAGGGTGTGAAATATCTACAACATGCAATAATAAATCGGCTTCACGCACCTCATCAAGTGTACTTTTAAACGAATCTACCAGTTGTGTTGGCAATTTTCTAATAAAACCTACGGTATCTGATAATAAGAACGGTAAGTTTTTAATCACTACTTTTCGAACAGTGGTATCTAAAGTTGCGAATAATTTATTTTCAACAAAAACATCACTTTTACCAATCGCATTCATAAGGGTCGATTTTCCAACATTGGTATATCCTACCAATGCCACACGAACCATCGCACCGCGATTACTGCGCTGAATGCTCATTTGTTTGTCGATGGTCTTGATTTTATCCTTTAATAACGAAATTCGGTCACGCACGATACGTCTGTCCGTTTCGATCTCGGTTTCTCCCGGACCACGCATACCAATACCCCCTTTTTGACGCTCAAGGTGCGTCCATAAACCTGAAAGTCTGGGCAGTAAATATTGACATTGTGCCAACTCAACCTGTGTTCTTGCATAAGAGGTCTCTGCTCTTTGTGCAAAAATATCCAGAATTAAATTCGTTCGGTCTAAAATTTTACAATCAATAATTCTGGAAATATTCTTTTGTTGTGATGGTGATAATTCGTCATCAAAAATCAACGTCGATATATTGTTTTCTTTTACAAAAAGATTGATTTCATCTATTTTTCCTGTCCCTACAAAAGTCTTCGGATTTGGACGTTCCATTTTTTGAGAAAAGCGCTTAATCACTTCACCTCCAGCGGTAAAAGTCAAAAACTCTAATTCATCCAGATATTCGTTAAGTTTTTCTTCACTTTGATTTTGAGTTATAATACCTACAATGGCTGTTCTCTCAAAATTTATAACTTCTTTTTCTAACATAGCTTTGAATAAGGTGCAAATTTAATGATTTGTAAGGTACTAACCCTTATAGAACTTGTTTTTTAAACCGTATTTGAAAAATTACCCTATTCTTTAAAAATCCAAATCCCAAATTCCAATTGTTAATCGAAGTTTGGGATTTGGGATTTGATTTTTCAGTTTTAAAATTTACGTTACTCGTAAATAAAAGTCTTTTCTGTTTTTACAATTCCATTCTCCTCTATCTGAGAACAAGAGATTGGAAAGTTCAACTTATTGTATTTGTATTTTCTGCTCACTCCGACCAAGACAGTAGAGGAAGGGCTAAAAACAATTTCGTTATTAGGGGAGATGGATTCAAAGCTAAATTCTTCCTCATGATAGGAGATCATAGGTACAATCACTTTATAATTGTCTCCAAATAAGCTTTTAACAATTAAAACATCAACAGAGTTTTTATCATCAAAAATAAAACTTTTCGAAATTTTATCTCCTACCAAACCTTTATGCTTTATGACATTATCGTTGAAGTAAACATATTCAATTTTACCAATGATGGCTTTATTTCTGTCTCGAGAAGTACGTCGCACAATAGCACCGTTTTCAACAATATACTCGATATCATCAACTAAGTTCTGGTGATTAGTGCTCTTTTTGGTAATTACCTTTACTCTGGCTCCTTCGTAGGTAAAAGTTACTACCTTGGTAATATAATCGTTGCCTTCCTGGTATTTTTTAACAAACTTCGTAATGTTATTGTCGGCATCATACGTATAATTCACAACTTCTTTCCAGTCACTTCCTACCTTATCTTTAACCGTCATATCCAATAGTCCTTTGGTATTGTAAAAGAAATGCTGAATGACATCTGAAGTAGTAATGGTTTGTATTTTTCCGTCTTTAAAAACAACTGTTTTGTTTACAATTTCACCATCTTTAGAATTCTGGTAATTTGTTTTTACAATATTAATTTGTTTCAGTCTCACAGGTTTAGCATCCTGATTCTGACTATGTACTAAACACGGGAAAACCATCATGATGATGGCAAGAAAATAGATTTTCATAGTGGTATTTGTATTGATTTGGGGTGACCAAAATACAAAATTCTATTAAAATCTAACCGTTTAAATCTCAAAAACAATACCGTATTAAATTATCGTCTAAAAATCAACACCTTAACTGAATCTCTATTAAAAACAGCCTTATTTTTCAGCAAAAATTCTAACATCATCAACCATAAAAGCGCCATTCAAAGTTTTATCCTTACCCGAACCTAGGTATTTAAATGCAATATTAATACTCCCTGAATAGGAAGATAAATCAATTGCTCCGGAACTGATAAAAACCCGGGACGGTGTTGACAATGACGGAAATTTTGCTGTTAGTTTTGTCCATTTTGCTTTGGTTACACTAGAACCATCGAAATTAGTTGAAACATAGACTTCAAGCACATTTGATGGCGAATCAATCTTTAAGTCGTGCTGTGCGCTTCTAAAGGATAATACTGCACTTTTATAACCGCTCAAATTGATTTTGGGAGTAACCATCCAGGCAACATTTTCAGCTGCGGTTGTACTTGTAGTATTAAACTCTGCATAACCGTTTCCGGCATACAGCATGCTCTCCCATAATTTCGAAGCTTTCTCAACAATGTTACTCCAACCCGGCAAAGTGAAATTCACATTATTTTTCACGGATTGAAAATCTTCCACAAAAATCGGAATATCTCTTTTTCCGTTCATTTCCAGATCTTTTTCTGATCTGCTCATTAGTTGATAATCTGATCCGTATTTGGTCAAAACTCCTCTCACTTTTCCGCTCCCTTCCGGTACCAATTTATTAGCAAAACCAGCATAACTGCTTGTTCTGAAAATAATCTGATTGCCACTTTTATCCTGAAGGTTCCAATTTGTCGAACCTCCTACATTGTTAGACTCTTCAAAATAATGACGGCCAATCGCTTCTTCCGCAAACTGGACTCCGCTTAACTCCACCAGCGTATTAAGCTTATCATCATTTAGCGCTTCTTCTACAGAAATTACTTGCACCAGCTTACTTTCATCCATTATTGTACAAGACCCGTTAAGTACAGTTTTATAATCGGTCTGCGAAATTCTGCCAATCATTGGATCTCCCGAATTGCTTACTGACAAACTTCCGATACGCAAACCACCAAAATATAAATCTGTAAACTGATTCTTTAATTTGATATACACTTTATTCCCTACCCGAAAATCGATATAGGTGTTGGTAACATCAACCGCAATACTAAATCCTATTGCCGGTGTTTCATCCGTTGCAATAGTTTGCAGGAAAAGTATCTTAAAGAAATTTCCTCCCTCATCGCTTGACACTACGTAAGCCTCAATAGCATCATCGTAGCCATATTGTTTCGGAACAGGCCCTGAAAAATCTTTGACTTTCTGAACCTTTTGATTAATGACTAAATTCGGTTGTGTACATTCTAGTTTTGGAATTTCAGCTTCATTATTGCAGCTGTAAATTATCAGCAGCAAGAATACATAACCGAAAACTAATAATCTATTTTTCATTTCAAATTGGTTTTAAAATTTTACAAACTCATTGTCAGGTTCACAAAATAAGTTCTTCCATATCCATAATAATATTTAGAACCAAATGAGGGTGTTCCACTAGAAACATCCTGATTGAGAGCTCTGAAATTAGCATTTCGGGCTTGTTCAAAACCACCTGTTTTGAACACCGCATTCAGAACATTATTAACACTCCAGAAAAGCCCGATATATTTGTGAGCGATACGCCAGGACTTTCCTCCTGTAATATTTAATAATGAAACCGGATTAAATTTTTCCTGTTTCAGTAAAGCAGCTGTCCGTTCTTCTGTCGCTTCCGGAAAGAGGTGACCATTCACGGCGTTTACATAAAACCGATTGGTCCGTGCAATTGGCGAAACGTCAATATAAGCTTCGGACAAATAATTAATATTCGCTCCCAGCCACCAAAATTTAGGATCTCTGTATTCTAATCCAATCGAATAAGCTTGTTGGGGCATGCCCGCTTGTTTGTAGTTTTTAAGATAGGATTTTCCAAAATCAAAAATGGTCTGGGTACCGTCTTCTGCCACATTTGCATCGTTAGTTATAGATACATTAGGATTACTGCTATAGACATAATTACCGTATGCTGCAGATGAAGTCACTTTTAAAGTTGATGAAATTTGCCATTCAAGACTAAATTCCATACCAATATTTTTCTTGTCCAGATGCGTTAAAGTCTGACTAACAAATGCATCCGTATTGTTATAAGCTGCCCCCTGATCAAAAATTCCTTCAGCGAAGAAAAAGGAAGTTCGGGTCGTATTTTTAATCAATGAATAATAAATTGTAGAACGAATTTTAAAATTTGGAGAACGAAAAACATAGTTTCCTTCGGCACTACTTATACTTTCATTTTCAATTCCGTCGACTATTGAATTATTCAATCTGGAATTTAAAAACGTGTTTCGTAAGGATGGTGCTCTGCTAAGATGCATTCCGTTAAAAAACAGCCATTGTTTTCCTGAAATTTTATAGGTCAGACCTACTTTAAAACCAAAATTTTCAAAATTCACCTTGTTACTTTTTCCAAGTGATGATGTTGGATAAATCCCATTTTGATACAATCCTTCTCTCTGGTAATTGGAAACAGAATAAGACTGTCCTAAATAAAAATCTGTTTTATTATAACTGAATTTAAACTGTGTGAAAGCATCAATTGTGGTCGCAAAAAGATTATAATTGTAACCATAAATATCTCCTTCTTTTACCTCACGATTTGGATTTTGTAAATCAGACTGTGCTTGATTGCCTTGGTAAAACGCATCAATGTCTTCAAAATATTGCCCTCCCAACAAATCTAAAAGATATTGAAACTGATGTGACTTTAAATTTCTGAAAGTAATTCCTCCATCAAAAGCAGTATTCTCTGTTAATTGCATATTCAGATTTGAATTTGCGGCTAGGGTCTTATCATCTGTTCGGTCTTCGTATAAAACATAATGACTTTGTGCGGGTTCAAATCCGCTAATTGTTCCATCAGCATTTAAAATTGGTTTCTGATTGGCACGATATAATTCATCCCAATTGATTTGGCGATCTTCGAGAAAATTTACTTTTGCCTTTTCTGCACTTATAAAATCGGGGGTGAAATCTCCTGAAAACTCCCCTTTATCTTTTCCGTAGATTGAGGTATAATAACTGGGTAATTTTTGATAATACACCGGATCAGGACTGGGGGTGTTTTGATAGTCAATAGTACTGTTTCCTACCTGACCAAATTGATACATTAAACTGGAATTCAGATTTGTTTTCTCATTTATTTTGTAATAATGATTTAGCATCAATACCGGTTCTTCGACTCTTTTTACTCGCGCATTTCTCTTTTTCCCGTTTTGAAATCCCCAATAAGAATTGTATTTCTCATTGGTTAATTGGGTAACTTCATTTGTATTTGCCGAATTTTTCCCTCTTGAATTTGGCGTATAAAACCCTGTAAAGTTCAATGAATGGTTGTCATTCAGTTTCTTTTCTACACTAATAAAAAAAGATTCTGCTTTGAAATTTGTTCCGTCAAAATAACCTTCATCCGACCAGCGTTTTCCTGCTGAAAGTACATAAGCCCAACCGGAAGCATTCATTCCGGAAGCATAAGTAGCAATAGCCCGCCAATTGTAGGCTGTATTGCTCCCGGAAAAAGAAATCTGGCTACTTTTTCTGTACAATGAAGCACGTGTATTTATTTGCTGGGTTCCTAAAACTCCTCCAAAAGTATAATTTGAAGCCGCTGCTCCGACTGAAAATTCCTGATTTCGCAACACATTGTTCAAACCTCCCCAATTACCCCATTGCGGTCTTCCGTCGTAAATTTTATTCGTGACCATACCGTTAAGCATCATCGTCCCATTTTCGCTGTCCAGACCCCGAACTCTAAATCGGGCCTGTCCCCAATTGAAAGCTGAAGCTTGCATAAAAGCATCTCTTGAAGATTGCAAAAGACCTGAAGTCATTTCGGAAGAACTATTATCATCCAAAAAATCGCTGTCTAATAAGGTGATGAGTGCTGCCGGTGTCTCCTCTGAAAAATTATCTTCTAACGGTAAAATCCCCAGTTCAACCTTTTGACCCGGGTTCGATTGTATTTTTAAAAGAAGATCTTTATAGCCCTGACTGTGTATCCATAATAATTGTTCTCCCTTTATAGCAGAGTGTAATTCAAACTTTCCCTTTGCACCAGTTAATTGTGTTATGGAAGAATTTTGAATGTTTACCACAATATTTTCCAATGGATTTAGAGTCTTTGAGTCAACTATAGTTCCTGAAAAAGTGGTTTGTTCTTGCGCAAACAAAAGACTAATAGGCAATAAAACAAATAGTAACGTTCCTTTTTTTATCATGAAAACCCCAATTTACTTTTATAATTTTAGTTTTAGGATTGGATATTTTTAAAAACAAAAACATCCAATCTCTTACATCAAAAGATAAAATTGGTTTTTGGAAGAGATAAAAAATAATAAGCTAATACTCCTTATTTAGTTTCAGGATTCAAATATAAACAAAAAACAATAAGAAAGTATTTTCTTGTTAAATAAAATTTAACTTCAAAACAATCTCTCGCTTTTTTTTAGCGTACAAACTAAGAGGCTATCCTGATTTTGGAAACCATAAAAGCAATCAGAACTCCGAAAATTCCAATAAAAGCGAATGAAAACTGAAGTCCAAAAGTTTCAGCGATATGTCCGATAACCGGTGGTCCCATTAAGAACCCCAAAAAACTTACACTCGAAACAATAGTTAAAGCTTCTCCGGGTGGAACGGTCGGGTTTTTCCCTGCCATACTATAAACGGTAGGAACTATAGTGGCAACTCCTAAACCAACTGCCATAAAAGCAATGGTACAAGGTATAAGATAAGGAAGAAAAACGGCTGTAAAAAGTCCGGCAGAAATCATAACACCACTAATTTGCATCACACGTTCACGTCCAAATTTATTGATCAGACCGTCTCCCAGAAAACGTCCGCTTGCCATCATAATCATGAAGGAAGTATATCCTAAAATCACCAACGGACCGGGTGCTTTTACGATATCTTTAAAGTAAACTCCGCTCCAGTCGAACATTACACCTTCGCTTGCCATACTACAAAATCCAATCACTCCAAGCCAGATTAAAGCGCTGTCCGGTTTTACAAATAACTTCTTTTTCTCGTTCTTAACTTTGATTTTTTCTTTGGCTTTAATTAAAAACTTAAAGTTAAAAGCAATCATTATTAATACGATTCCCGCCACGATCAGGAAGTGATGAAGAGGACTTAGTTTTAAAGCCAGCATTCCCAACCCTACTAAAGCCCCGGTAAATCCGGCAAAACTCCACATGCCATGAAAAGACGACATGATTGTTTTCCTAAAAAGAACTTCGGTATAAACGCCTTGTGTATTGACCGCGATATTGGCCAGATTTCCAAACAATCCAAACAGAAATAATCCTAATGACAATTGTAAGGCGGTAGTAGCCAAACCTAAATTGGCCAGACATAAAACATACATGATTAAGGAAAGAATCAAAATTCGATGACTGCCAAATTTTGTAACCATCTTACCTGAGAATGGCATAATTAGTAATTGTCCCATTGGCAAAGCAAAAAGAATAGAACCAAGGTCTCCTTCGGTTAAATGCAATGCTGTTTTAATGTCCGGAATCCTGCTTGCCCAGGTCGCAAAACTTAAACCCATTCCAAAATAAAACATCCCAACAGCCAAACGAATTCGGTTCAGATAGGAGATTTTAGCTTCTCTGTAAGCTTTCTTAATTTTTCCTTTGGTTTGGAATAATGCTAATGGATTGAAGTCGATCAAAATAATTCGTTTTGGATTTAACACTATAAAAGTACTAAAAAGCTGCTTTATGACCTATAAAACCTGACTGTTACTCAATTTACAACGTTGTATGTTTATAATTTTTTTGAGGGACAAAGGTTCTGAAAAGCAAAGGCGCAAAGTTTTTTGTCGTTAACTACTTCTAATTGTTTTATTTTATAGACTATGATACTTCTTTTCAGATTTCAAGAATTAAAAAATCTGTGACAATCTGTTTTATCCGTCAAATCTGTGTGCAGCTTCACTACAAATTAATTACTTTTTGCTGCGTATGACTTGCGATTGCTGCTTCGATAATCTGCATTACTTTTACTCCGTCCTGTGCAGTAACCGGTTCTTTTTCATTCTTTACGATAGCCTCATAAACACCATCAAAGAAAGAAAAATAATTGCCCTGAAGCGTTGGAATTTTTTCCCTGATTACTTCTCCATCAATTTCGGTGTGTAAAAGGCCTTGTAAAACCTCTGATTCTGTACCCCAGGATTCCAGATTTGGCTTTTTACCTAATTTTAAATCATCTTCCTGAACATCTCCACGAGGTTTTAAAAATGATCCTTTTTTACCGTGAAGCACATAAGCAGGATTAGCTTCTCTCACAAAAAAACCGGCTTTTAAACGGACTCTGAAATTTTCATAAATCAACAATAGATCGATCCAGTCGTCCACCAAAGTATCCGCTCTGGTAAAACGAATGTCTCCAAAAACTGCATTTGGAGAACCAAACAAACAAACGGCCTGATCAATTAAATGCGGACCTAAATCTTTCAGGATTCCGGCACCATCATTTACAGTTTCTTTATGTGCTTTAGGACTTAATAACGGATTGTATCGGTCAAAATGAAATTCAGCTTCGATCAAATCTCCTAAAACCCCATCACCAATTACTTTTTGAACCGTTTTAAAATCACTGTCCCATCTTCTGTTTTGAAAAACGGCTAATTTCAGTCCTTTTTCTTTTGCAATTGCAGCCAGTTCCTGAGCTTCGGCTACTGTTGTGGTAAACGCTTTTTCAACTACAGCATGTTTTCCGCTCAAAAGTACTTGTTTCGCATATTCATAATGCGTTCCCACGGGTGTGTTTACAATCACCAAATCGACATCATCCGCCAACAAGTCTTCGATCGAGGCATAACTTTTTACAGCCGGATAATCCTGCTGAATGAGTTTTTTGCTTCTTTCCCAGGAGCCCAATAATTCAAACCCTGGGTGTATATTTAAAAATGGAGCATGAAACACCTTCCCTGACATTCCATATGATAATAGTGCTGTTTTTATTTTTTGCATTTTGTGTTTAGTTTTTTGCCACAGATTATTATGATTAAAAAGGATTTTATTTCTGCCACGACCCGAGCAATAGCGAACGGACGAAGTAATTCACAAATTATGTTAAGTTTTTAAACACAACGATTTGTATAGATTCGTGAATTTGCGGCAATAAAATATTAAATTTTCGCTCTTTCGTATTGTTTTGGCCACTGAATATCGTCGTTTAATTCTTTAGCAAAATCTAAAGGTAAATTCGGATTTCTGAGCGATTCTCTGGCAAACAAGATCACATCGGCCTGACCACTCTCCAAAATTTCTTCTGCTTGCTTAGCTTCTGTAATTAAACCGACAGCCCCTGTTAAAATAGAAGCTTCTTTTTTTATTTTGGCTGCGAAAGGAACCTGATAATTGGGCTGTAAAGGAATCTGCTGATGCGAAACTAATCCGCCTGACGAAGTATCAATTAAATCAACACCTTTTTCTTTTAAGAGTATTGAAAGCTGTACGGATTCCTCCGGATTCCATCCTCCTTCTACCCAATCTGTAGCTGAAATTCGAACCAATAAAGGCAAATCAGACGGCCATTCGGATTGTACAGCTTCAACAATTTCTAAAGTCAGACGGATTCTGTTTTCGAAACTTCCACCATATTCATCATCTCTGACATTCGTTAAAGGTGATAAAAACTGGTGCAGCAGATATCCGTGCGCTCCATGAATTTCCATGACCTGAAAACCGGCTTTAACGGCTCTTTTTGTTGCTGCTTTAAAATCTGAAATTACTTTTTGAATTCCATTTTTATCTAAAGCTTCAGGAAGAAAAGGTTCATCATCATGATACGGGATCGCACTTGCCGAAACAGTCTGCCACCCACCTTGTCCTATATCTAATTTTTTATTGCCCTCCCATGGAATCGAAACACTTGCTTTTCGTCCGGCATGTGCCAATTGAATTCCGGGTACAGCATTTTGAGAAAGAATAAATTCGTTAATTGTTTTTAATTTTTCAATATGGTCGTCTTTCCACAAACCTAAATCAGAAGGAGAAATTCTTGCCTCAGGAGAAACTGCGGTAGCTTCCTGGATGATTAAACCTACTCCGCCACTGGCACGACTGCCCAGATGAACCAAGTGCCAATCGTTTGCAAATCCGTCTATTGCCGAATACTGACACATAGGAGAAATAACAATTCTGTTTTTTAAAGTAATCTTTTTTATGGTTAAGGGAGCAAATAATAATGAGGTCATATTGTAACTTTTAATTGTTTTAAACCGCCTGTTGGCTATGACGGTACTCTAAAAAGTAAAGTTACGGTATCTGCTTAAAAGTAAAAATTCAAATGTTTATTAATTAACAAACATTTAAAACAAGTTTCGCTTGTTCCAGAGAGCATAATATTCCAGATGCAACAATTCAAAACGATTTTCAGATTCCAGGATCGTTCCTTTTTTCATAACCAGTATGTTTTAACAACAAGATTTTTCAGCGTGTTTATTGGATCAAAACCGAAGTACATTCTTCTTTTATTTTTAAATATGTCCTCACTAATATGAATATCTAAATCTTGGTTCAATAATAGATTTAATTAAATAGACAACTGCAAACATCACAATGAGTACTATTTTAACTGTTTTTGTTTTCAAATCACACTCTAATAATTTTTAATTATTTTGATAAGGAGAAAAGTTATTCTACTCACTATAAAAAACTTTCTTTCATTTATTTCCGAAGATCTCGCTTGTCTTTAATCGGTATAAGAAAAGACTGGAAATTGAAAAAACAATGGTCGTTATAATTGATCCTTCAAACCCAAAATCACCTCCACTTAAAAAATAAGGCCTTTCAGGATAATATTGTAAAACGCTCGTTACCTTTAAACCACTTATATTACTCCCTAACAAACAACCAATCGAGAAATTCCAAAAAGCATGGATAAAGCCACATAAAAAAATTGAGTTACTCTTTAAGTATATCAAACTAAAAAAAACTCCTGCCACCACAATATTAATCAAACCTATAATATTGATATTAGGATTAAATAAATGAAAGAAACTAAAAAACACCGAAACTAATACTATATTCTTAATTGAAATTTCTTTTATCAGAATCTTATACGGAATATATCTGAATAGAATCTCCTCTAATAATGCCGAAAGAAATATTAAGATAAAATAGCCAATAATTTCAATATCCCAATTTACAGTACTTTCTACTTTAATCCATTTAAATATAATCAGAAAAAAATATACTATAAATGATATCAAGCATGTAAATACAACTAACCAATAATTAGTTTTTTTACTAAAAAAATTACTTTTAAAATTTTGATACCATTTTTGTTTTCTAAACAGGTATACAATGTAAATTAATTGTGGGCAAAATGTAGCAATCCACATTTTATAACTAAAACTATTTATTCTAAAATCTTCAAAAGCAATAAATATAAAAGGTATCGATATAAAAGATATAATTAAAAAAGCACGAATATAGAAGTTTATTATTTTTTTCATATTTAATAAAAATAGCATTATCCTTTTTGTAATGTTACTAAAAGGATAATGCTTTTGCTACAATTCTAATAATTTAAACTAAATTTCATAATGATGACCACCTCCTACTGGATGTGCAGCAATACTATCAGCAGCTCTTTCTAATAAATATCCTGTAAATCCAAGCACGAATCCGATAAGTGAACCTCCCTCAATATGATTCATTTCCTCTGTGGTTAATTGTGTTAAATTTTCCATTTTTTTAAGTTTTAAATTTTTATTCAAAAAGTTCTTTAGCTGCTTTATAGCCTTTTTTGACATCATCCTGCGAATACATTAATTCATATGCAACTTCAGCCAAAAGCCACCAATAAC
This sequence comes from Flavobacterium tructae, assembly GCF_002217475.1. Lineage (GTDB taxonomy): Bacteria > Bacteroidota > Bacteroidia > Flavobacteriales > Flavobacteriaceae > Flavobacterium > Flavobacterium tructae. The sequence goes on along the minus strand of NZ_MUHH01000017.1, from coordinate 132,745 downwards.
CCCCATCAACTTCTTGTACTTCCTGAGCACTAAGCTCCACTAAATTCAAATTTTCTAAATTCATAATTTTAAATTTAGACCGTTCATTAATCTTTTCAATAAAATCATTTTCTCGAGAATTGATTCATAAGAACAAACTTACAATACTTCCGTCTAATAACATTGGACGGAACTCTTAACCTCCGAAAATTTCTTTCCTTTCTTCGTCTTTAATTATACTGAGCGAATAATGTACTATTAGCTCAAAGGAAGTTTCATAATAAAAGCTCTCTCTTTTTTTACAATATTTTAATGGCGCATCAAATCCTTTAATTATTTCCAATTCATTGTAAAGCTGGCTTCTGCTTAAAAGCATTTTTTTTGCAAAAGCAGCCGGCGAGCCTGTTTTCTCCTCACAGATTAACTGATGAATCCTTTTCATTCGCTCTATTTTCTCTATAAAACTCATCGGCTGCAATAAAATTAAGTGAAACATAAAATCATTAAACACCAGTTCTTTCTTCTTCATAAGAAAGCAACGGCATAAAAAAGTAGGAAAATTACAAAGTATTTTTGCAGCAAATTGCCTCAATAAGCCATAAAACTATCATGATAAGACTTATTTTACACCCAAGTATCTTTTTATCACAAGGCAAGAGAAAAAAACATTATCTCTTTCATTTTTATGAAGAAGACTTTAGTTCTGTTTCAGAAAAATAAGAATGAAGTATTAACAAACATTTAAAACCTTATGTATTATATTGCACTATCAAATTAAAATAGAAACGTTACTTTTGTGCGTTAAATACGAACTAAAAATACAAAATGGATATAGTTATCAAACTCTCTCAATTTCTATTGAGTTTATCTTTACTTATTATTCTTCACGAATTAGGGCATTTTATTCCCGCAAAATTATTTAAAACAAGAGTCGAAAAATTCTACTTATTTTTTGATGTTAAATATTCACTTTTAAAAAAGAAAATTGGCGAAACTGAATACGGAATCGGATGGTTGCCATTAGGAGGTTATGTAAAAATCTCCGGAATGATCGACGAAAGTATGGACAAGGACCAAATGGCTCTTCCTCCACAACCTTGGGAATTTCGTTCGAAACCGGCGTGGCAACGTTTAATTATTATGTTGGGTGGTGTTACGGTAAACTTTATTCTGGCCTTTATTATTTACATTGGAATGGCATTTGCTTACGGTGATATTTATGTAGCCAATGCGGATCTGAAAGATGGTGTTTTAGTTGAAAACCCTGTAATGCTAAAAACAGGTTTCAAAACCGGAGATAAATTCCTGGCTGTTGACGGACAAAAAATCGAAAATTTTGATAATGATATCAACATGAAAATTATCATGGCCAAAGAAATCTTAATCGAAAGAAACGGACAGCAACAAACCATAAAAATGCCAACTGACTTTGTCGATCAATTGTCAAAACAGGAGAAAGCACATCTTGTAGACATGAGAATCCCTTTTGCAGTGGCAAGTGTTACGGAAGAATCCGGAAATACAGCTTTAAAACCAAAAGATTTAATTGTTAGCCTTAACGGTCAGGACGCAAGATACTATGATCAGGTAAAAACAATTTTAGAAAGCAACAAAGGCAAAACTATTCCTGCTGTTGTTTTACGTGATTTAAAGAAAGTACCAATTACAGTTAAAATTTCTACAGCCGGAAAACTTGGTGTTGGCGTTGGAGGTTTGAATATCGAATCCTTAGAAAAATTAGGATACTATAAGGTAAGCAAAAAAAGCTACACTTTCTTAGAATCAATTCCGGTTGGACTTACAAAAGGTAAAGATCAGTTGGTAGGTTACGGAAAACAACTTAAAATGATTTTCAATCCTGAAACGAAAGCTTACAAACAAGTGGGTGGTTTTGCAGCTATTTTCAACATTTTTCCAAGCAGCTGGAGCTGGGAAACCTTCTGGTCGATCACTGCTTTATTATCAATTATGCTTGGAGTAATGAATTTATTGCCAATTCCTGCTCTTGATGGTGGTCATGTAATGTTTTTATTATACGAAATAATTAGTGGTAGAAAACCAAGCGATAAATTCCTTGAAAACGCCCAAATGGTTGGTTTCGTATTACTTATAGCACTGCTTTTATTTGCTAATGGTAACGACATTTATAAGGCAATTGTGAAATAGAAAAAAAAATCAATAAAAAGTGCCAAAATATTTTTGAGAAACTAAAAAACGTCTTATATTTGCACTCGCTAAAAAGAACAGCAACTTCCTCCTTAGCTCAGTTGGTTAGAGCATCTGACTGTTAATCAGAGGGTCCTTGGTTCGAGCCCAAGAGGGGGAGCAACTTTTTAGCAAACATATTTACCTTTAAGGTGATTCCTCCTTAGCTCAGTTGGTTAGAGCATCTGACTGTTAATCAGAGGGTCCTTGGTTCGAGCCCAAGAGGGGGAGCTTACTAAAAACCACTTACAAACGTAAGTGGTTTTTTTTTATTCTTTTATTTTATGCAATACCAGGATCACAATCTAAAACTTTCGCTTTTGATAAGGCGTACCCTCCCCATCCTCACAATAACCCTTAAGACTCAAAAGAAACATCGCCCAGTTGTAATTACACCATTGATAGAATTCCGTTAGCTCACGCCAGCCAAAATGCTTCAAAACAACCGCCGTTACTCCATCCTTCTCCGTTAGATCAAACGAAATACCCGTTCCAATCCACTCCGGATCTGATTCCACACATTCCCACACTATTCTTTTATCACGAAACAATTCGACCACCTTCATTCTTGTCACATCCTCCTCTCCGAAACCAAACTCATTGACAAAACCCACTTCCGGCTTAACAATCAATTCCTCCGTCCAGACAGCAGCCAAACCTTCCCGCATCGTCAATACCTTATAAACCTCCGCGATAGGCGCTTTAATATAATTGATATGCTCTATTTTTTCCATTTTCATAACTAGATTATTATTCATATACTCAAAGTTAACAAGTTTTACATTACTTCAACACAAGCCGTTATCTCAAAATTCCAAGAACTCTAATTCACCTCTTCACCAAAGAACACACCCCTTCACAACATCAATAGGCTGCAAACCCACACAAACACAACAAAAAAACCCGCGGTTGAAACCGCGGGCAATATTCAAATCAAAGATCAAGTTCAAAATTTATAAAGCACAAAAAAAGCCCCTTCTAAACAGAAGAGGCTTTAAGTACCCGGAGCCGGAGTCCGTTAATACTTTAGTTATTTTCACCTGTCTTTAGTGTTCTTTTTATTGCTATATTTGAGATAGATATAGTGCGGAAAGGATTTTTTTCTTAGTTTTTTCAACTTTTAAAATCAAAATAAACCACCTTTTTAGCCACCCTTTATTATAATTTAATCCGTTTTAGCTAGAATGAAAGTGATTTTTGAACTAAGGAAAGAGAAAATAACATCAAATGGACTAATCCCAATTCAGTTTGTTGTTAGAGCTGAAGGAATTAGAATAAGAAAGAATGTAGGTGTTAGTACCAAAGAAATCTATTGGACAGGCTCAAGAATAAAACCTAATCTAAAAAAGGAAGAAAATAATAATTATCAATTCATTAATGATGAATTACAAAGAATTGAATCGAAAGTAAATGATGTTTTTTTCTTTTTCAGGGCAAATAAGATACCTTTCTCAAAAGAAAAATTCTTGGAGCAGTATGAATCCAAAGAAACCAAAATAAACTCTGAATTTGATTTTTTTGAATGTTTTGGTGAATATTTATTGTCGGGTTCATTATCCAAAGCCTATAACACAATAAAAGCGCAGAAAACAATAAAAGGTTATTTACAATCTTTTCAGAATGAAACAGGGTTCAAAATTTCATTTAATAAAATTGATAATATTTTTTATGAAGAATTAATGAAATATTCTTTTTTCGAGAAGAAGATTAAGAATAACTATTTCGCAAAGATAATAGCCGTTTTAAAGTCCTTTTTAAAGTGGTGTATAGACAAAGGTTACAACAATCTTAGAGAATTTGAGAAGTTTAAAGGAATAGAGCATGATGTTGATATTATTTATCTTACGCATGATGAATTAATGCAGTTGTATAATTATGACTTCGAAAATTCAAGACTAAACCACACTAAAGACTTTTATTGTATGGGTTGTTTTACTGGACTTCGATTTTCCGATTTGTCACAGTTACATCAAGCAAATATTACGGAAACTCATATTAATATCTCAATTCAAAAAACAAAAACTCAAAACCACATTATAAGACTGAATAAGTTTTCTAAAGAGATATTAGATAAATATCAAGGAACAATCTATGAACCATTGCCCTCTATATCAATGCAAAAATTTAATGATTACATTAAAGAATGTTGTCAGATAGTTGGAATTAATAAACCGACAACAATAACAGGATTCATAGGAACAAAGAAAATTCAGAATACATTACCTAAATATCAATTAATTACTAGTCATACAGCCCGAAAAACCTTTATCACAAATTCTTTATTACTTGGCATGGAACCGAAAGCAATTAAAAAGATTGCGAATATTAAAAAAGATGCTGTTTTAGATAAATATATGAAGATTACAGAAGAGTACACTGATGAACAAATGGACAAATGGAACAATTATGAGAAATAGTAAAAACAATGAAAATGAATTAGGATTGAAAGAAAAATATCCTAAAATATTGATTGAATTTGAAAATATTGTTCGTGATGGCAGAAAATACAATCTAATAGATAGATTTTTTCATTATTCAATAGAAGAAATAAAAATGTTAGAGAATATCGATAAACAGGATTTAACCAAAAATATAAAAAATGATATTTTAAAAGAGATTGAAAATATCTTCTCTGAATTAAGAATAAACCTTATTAATAAGATAAAATATTGTTTTGGACTGCATTCCTTTTCAAGTTATTTAAATAATAGAAAAACAACGATCTTCGACAACCCTTCACTACTAGGAATTTCTCCGTTTTTATTTGACCAGTTCGAATGGGAATGCGTAATTATTAATGAAATTAAGAAGAGTGGATATCGTATAACGAATCTATATAATGTTGAAAAAATGATTACCAATAATCTAGAAGAAGCTCTGTTTCGATTGGATAAAGAAGAATTTGTTTGTCTTTATGGATGGAATAAAAAAAGTATGTCAGCAAATGAGTTGTTTTATTTGATCCGAAGCAGAATGTTTGAAACTGCTAGAAAATCAAAATCTCCTGAGCTTGTTGTTAAAGAACTAATTAAAAAACATACTGTTATAAACGCTCAAAAAATTAGTTTGACAGGAAATTTTAATGAAGGAAAATTGATTAATAAGATTTTTGAAGGATTTGGTGTTAAAAATATCAAATTAAGTAATGATGAAAAAAATGACATTAGAGCTTTTGTAAGCCAGAATTTTAAAAATTCAGCGGGTAAAAGCTTAAAACATCGTGAAATAATAAATAAATCTTTTTTCAATCTTCATATAAAATTATTCAAAAATATTCTAATTGCTAATAGGAAAGCACTTAGATGTGAGCGAAAAGACATTGCAAGAATAATAAACAAAACTCTTCCCGAATTAGGAGAACTAAAAACCATTGAAAATTACTAAAATTTAAATTAAAAAGAGTTTTCTAAAACTTAAAAACTACAATATAACTTACTTATTTTTAATTGATTAGGCTTAAATTTTAAAGATTTTAAAATTTAAGCCTTTTCTTATTTGGAATTTTACAGTGTTAATAAAATCATTAATACTAACTAAAAATAAGTAAAGCTATGTCGGTACTATTGTATTCCCACAGTAAACAAGATTTAGAAAAAGTTGTAGAAATAATCCTTAGTAAAGTACAGAATCTTCAACTTTCAAAATCTTCAAATGAGTCTCAGAAAGAAGACCTAATTTCCCAAAAAGAAGCTTGCAAATTTTTAAATATTTCCCTTCCGACTATTATTACCTGGAGAAAAGAGAAAGATTTACCACACTACAATTATAACGGAAGATATTTCTATTCTGAGAAAGAGCTTCTAGAATATGGCAAAAAACATAATCATAAGTAAGGTTTTGTTTACCTGTTACCTCATTTTTAATTTAAAATCATTTTTTATGGAAACTAAAACAATCAAATTGTTAGTACTTGTAAGCGTATTTCTTTCACTTGCAATAGTTCAAATTTTCTTCTTGTTTAACTATGAATATAAGCCTTTTCCCTTAGTGCCAGCATTTGCAATCTTAAACAGCATTGTTATTATCCTTTATTCAAAAGCCATAACGAACAATTTAAAAGAAAACTAGTAAAAGAAAAAAGACGTAAAAACACCTCGCTAAAAGCTTTTTACGTCTATGATAATTTTTCTAATTGAAGACGATGCAAATTTATGCAAAGTTTTCCATATCAGTATAGTTAAATGGAAAATAAAAAAGAAGAAGATGGTGATTTTGTATCGAACATTTTCGAAATGACTGAAAATTACTTCAAAAGATATGAGTTTAGATATAATGAAATCGCATTAGATGTTGAGTATAAATCTAAAAAAGATAAAGAATTTAAATCTGTAAACGAAAACTCCTTGTACATAGAGTTACAAAAGGCAGGTATAAAAATATCTATTTCTAATCTTTTAGCACTTCTACGAAGTGATTATGTGGCAAAATTCAACCCTATCAAAGAATATTTTTTGACTTTGCCTGAATGGGATAAACAACCACACATTCAAAAATTATGTAGCTATCTAACTACCAATGATCAAAAACAATTTGAATATCATTTTATAAAATGGTTGGTCCGTTGTGTAAAATGTGTGTTTGATGAAGAATATTTTAACAAACAAGCTTTTGTAATAGTACAAAAAGCACAAAGCAGTGGAAAAACATCGTTTTGTAGATTTATCTGCCCACCCGCCTTAAAAAATTATATAGCAGAAGATATTTCAAACGATAAAGATGCTCGAATTCTATTAGCAAAGAACTTTCTAATAAACTTAGATGAGCTAGCTGTTTTATCAAAACAAGAAATTAACCATCTAAAAGCCTATTTCACAAAAACAGTTATTAATGAACGATTACCCTATGATCGCAAAAACACCATTTTATCAAGAATATGTTCATTCATTGGGAGCACCAATCAAGCTACTTTCTTAAACGACGAATCTGGAAGCGTGCGTTGGTTATGCTTTGAACTCACAGAACAAATAAATTTTGCATATAGTAAAGATATTGACATCAATAAAGTTTGGGCGCAAGCTTATGCTCTGTTGAAAACAGATTTTAATTGCGAATTGTCAAAAAAAGACATTGAAGATAACGAGAAACGAAATTCTAAATATAAAACGTTATCCGCAGAACACGAAATTATAAGTAAGTATTTCAAAATACCCGAAGATCCAAAGGAAGCTCAGTTTATGACCTCAAGTGATGTGTTGCATTATTTATCAATTAAATACCCTAAACTCAATCATATTAATATAGGCAAAGCTATGACAGGATTAGGCTTTGAAAGAGTTAAAGACAGAGGAAGACAGATTTATGGCTATATGGTTATACCCTTACCTCTATTTCCAATGAATTAAAACCAACAGAAAAGACTCTTTATATCTTACCTAGTTACCTAAAATTCATTAAAACCTTATAAACACAAGCATTCTCTAGGTAACTTAATAAAGTTTAATCTTACCTAAAGTTACCTAAGTTACCTAAAATGATAATGCAATAATAATCAGTTATTTATGAGGTTATTGGGTAAGATAGGTAAGATCATAAAAAAAGCTCAAATCATCTTACTGCCCTTGTTAATACTGGTTTAGGTAAGTAGGTAAGAAGAAAACGTAAAAAACAGGTTAGCCTTTTAGCTTTTGAAAAGAAAAAAACTAATCAATATCAGTTTAACTCATAAAATTACAGCCATGAATACGATACAAGCAAAAGAAATATTAATAGAAAAAGTTCTTCAAAATTTAGGCTGTGAGCCGACAAAATCTAATGAAAATGAATCTTGGTATCTAAGTCCGTTTAGGATTGAGAAAACAGCTTCTTTTAAACTAAATAGAAAGATTAATCGATGGTTTGACCACGGCGAACAAAAAGGAGGTAATGTAATTGACTTTGTAATTGAAAAATTCGGATTTAATGTTACTGAAGCTTTGTGTTATTTAGAAAAGTTTGATTCATTTTTTTCTTTTCAAAAGCAAGTTTTTGAGACTCCAACTAAAGAGCAAAACAATGAGAATAATATCGAAAAAACAATCCCAATTAAGCATTTGGCATTAATTCAATATTTAAAAAGCAGAGGCATTACCAAGTTTCAAACAGAGAACAATTTAAAAGAGGTTCATTATACCATCAACCACAAGAAATATTTTGCGATAGGATTTGAAAACAGAAGTGGTGGTTTTGAAATTCGCTCAAAGTATGCGAAAATCTGTTTAGGTAAAAAAGATGTTACTATAATTCCAAACCAATCTCAAATATTAAGAGTGCATGAAGGCTTTTTTGATTACCTCTCCTTTAGTCAAATCAGAGTTAATAAAAAGCTGGAGCAATCGGATTATCTCATTTTAAATTCTGTCGCATTGATAACTAAAAACTTATCAGTTTTGGAAAACTACCAAACAATTGAATTGTATTTAGATAATGACACTGCAGGAAATAAATACACAGAAATTATCAAAGAAGCTTTTCCAAATTCAATTGATTGTAGAGGAAAATATAAAGGATACAAAGACCTGAATGAGTGGTTTTCAATATATGAATTAGAAATCAAATATTAGAAAAAATGGAACTAGCGAACATAAATATTTACATCCAAACTTTATTGGTTGAGAATTTAAACTTCACGAATGAGGGGCTCAAAAACAATGAGAAATTGATTCGATTTGCTAATGATGTAATGAGGGATGACTTCTTAAAATTTATTATTGATGTGCAATGTACTGTCGATGAAAAAGCAATTGAAAACCCCGCTGGATATTTCATTGGAGCTTTAAAAAATGAACTAAAACGAAGAGGTTTTCCAAAAGGAAAATAATCTAATTCCAAGATTTGACCGAATTTATATGCACATAGTGATATACGCAAAGTTTAGAATTTCAAGATGTGTTTTCCGCTATCGCTACAAACATATCTTGCATTTTCTCCCGATGGTCGCAAATGAAAAACACAACAATTAAAATCATGATTATGAGTCAAGCAAGAACAAAAATTATAATGTTCAGAACTACAACCATTGAGAAGAAAATCATTGAAAAAAAAGCAAAAAATCGAAAAATGAATACTGCTAGTTTTTGCAGAATGGTAGCCTTAGAACGTAAAAATAAATCTGTTTTTACGGAGGAAGAATTAAAAGCTTTTGAAAATCTACATTACATACGAAATGGTTTTGTCAAAATTAATAACCTTCTAAAAGATAAAGATTCTTTGTTTGCCTCTGAGGTAATGAAAACAGTTAAACAAACTGATTCAGTTTTAAAAATTTTTAGTGATGGTAGGCAAAGCTAAAAGCATCGGACACACATCAAATGCAATTGACTATGGAAAAGACAAATTGAATGCCGAAGAAATCACTAGGCACAATGTAATTGGTAGTACTGGATTAGAAATTGAAAATGAGTTTAAGATATATCAAAATCTAAATTCTAATACGAGACTAAATACTATCTCAGTTGTACTAAGTCCAGAGCCTGAAGACGGAAGAAAATTAACAAACGAAGATTTTAAGCAAATCACCGAAAGTTATCTTGAAAAAATGAATTTAAAAGAGCACCAGCATATTGCCTACGTTCATAAAGATAGAGACCACAACCATTTACATATATATGTAAACCGAATTGACAACAAAGGCAATGCCTATAAAGACTCCTTTATCGGGAAAAAGACTTCTCAAAAAGCTAATGAAATAGCGAAAGAAAAAGGATTGATTTCAGCAAGGGACAGGATGTTTCAAAACATTGAAAAAAACAGAAATGAGCTAAAAGAAATCAAAGCGGAAATCTATAAAAAGCATCAGGAAGTTTTAAAGCAAAACCCTCAAAGCTTTCAAAATTGGATTAATCAAATGGATTTAAAAGGATTAGAAGTAAAACCAACCATAAATAAACAAGGGCAGATTCAAGGTTTTAGGATTTTAGACAAGGAAACAAAAAATGATTTTAAAGCTAGTGAAATACACCGTTCTATGTCAGCTAGCAATTTGATAAAAAGTGGCTTAAAAAACGACTTAAATCACAATCTCGATACTACCCTGAAACGTGTACAAGGAAACAAGATATCAAAAAGCCATTCCAATAAAAACTTAGTCAACACAATTCCGAAAGAAATTAAAAAAGAAATAAGTCAATTCAGTAGGAATGGAACTAAATCAGTTGCTCAAGTATTAGGAAAACAGAAAATTACTAAAGAGGAATTTAAATATATAAAAGATGTACAGAATCCACTGATAAAGGTCGAGATGAAAAATACTGAAGAAGAACGTTTAGACTCAATTTCAAAAGACATTGAATACGCAAAAAACCTTCAAAAACTTGAAGACTCTCTAATAGAAAAACCAAACAATAATTTAAAATTAGAATTAGATAGATGAAAAACATAGAAATAGTTGCGGAAATCATCGCTGATGAAACTAAAAAACTAGAAAAATTAGTTTCGGAGCAATCAAGTTTAGTACAGGAGTTTTCTATCTGTATGGACAAAGCGGAAAAAATTGAAATACAGCCAAGAACTGAGCGTCTTGAAGAAATTATATCGCACTGGAATCAGCTATTTACAGCTCAAAAAAATCAAATTCAAGAGTTACAGCATAATCAAGATAACGAAAACAAAAAACAAAGATTAGGAACATACATTTTACTGATTTTGACAATAATCTTACTGTTTTCAATTCTATTAATATTAATATTTAAAACGATATAACATGGCAGATCACGGGTTTAGCATCGGGGAAGTAAACACACTTGTAGGTATTATTGGTAAAATTTTAAAAGCAATTTTTCTTATTTCTGTAGTGTCAAGTGTAATACTTTTGGAAACCCATTTATTTGGGTTCTCTATAACTAATTTGTGGACTGATTCTTATAATTTTCAATTAAAGGAATTAAAGCCAAATTACTTTGCAAATGGATATAATAACTTCTTGTATCTGTTTTCAAAATTTGTAGCTAGTAAGATGCCATATTGGGCAAATTTTGGAGTGATTTTATGTATTCCCTCGATAGTTTATGTTTCATTTTATCATGCCAAACAAAAGCGATTTCCAAGAGTGATTATCAGTACTATAATCAACAATATTTTAATCATTTTTTTGATTGCAATGTCAGGAAAATTATTGAGCACACTTATTGGAGATTCTGGGGCACTAATCTGTATAACTCCTGTTTTTTATGCGATTTATCTATTAAAATTTAAAAACCTAAAGAAAACATCTCAAACCGAAAAATTTAATAAGGTTAAAGAAAAGTCCAAAAAAGATGACGGCTTCACTTTCAAAACAAATAAAGGTGAAATAAACTTAGATAATCCGTACAGGGGAATCTATATTCAGGGTGGAGCAGGTTCAGGAAAATCAGCTAGTATTTTTGAACCTGTCATTCAGCAGATTGGAGAAAAAGGCTTTACAGGAGTATTGTATGATTTTAAAAGTCCCGAACTCACCGAAAAAATTTTCTTAAGTTATGAAAACACTTCAATAAAAGTCAAAAATATCGATTTTAAGTACCCTTTATTAAGTGACAGAGTGAATCCCATACATCCAAAATATTTAACCAAAATTGCGATCGCAAATGAGTATAGTCAGGTTATTATCAACAATCTTTTGCCTGAATCAATTAAGAAAATGGATTTTTGGCTTGGTAGTGCCAAGAATATTTTAGTATCTGTCATTTGGTGGTTAAGACAAAAGCATCCCGATATATGTACGCTACCACATGTGATATCATTTATAGTACAAACTTCATTTGATGTTTTAGTTCAGAAGATATCGGAAGACCCCGAAGCAAAAGGTATGTTAGCTGCATTGCAGGAATCTATTGATAGAAATGCAGACCGTACAATTGCAGGAATGCTAGCAACCCTTCAAAATGCTTTATCTATTCTTAATGCTCCTGATGTTTTTTGGATTCTGTCAAGCAACGATATTGATTTGCATTTAAATAACCCCAAGAACCCTCAATTTCTATGTATTGGGAATGACAGTACATTACCTACCGTCTACACTCCTGCAATCTCGCTTATTATTTCTGTAGCACTTAGGCAAATGAATCAACCAAATCAGCAAAAATCAGTTGTGTTATTAGACGAGGCTCCAACAATTTTCATTCCAAATATTGAACAAATTCCTGCTACAGCAAGGAGCAATAAAATCTCTACAATATTTGGAGTCCAAGATTATGCTCAATTAGCAGATAAATACGGCGAAGGAAAAGCTCAAGTTGTTATTTCAAACCTAGGGAATCAGTTCTTTGGTAGGACTACCAATTATAAAACAGCGGAAGCAGTTCAAAATATTTTTAGTAAAAAAGATGAAGTATTTACATCAAAAAGTTCAGGCGATGGCACCAGTGGCAAATTCGTCCATTTGGGGAGTAATACCAGTTCAGGTACTAGCGAAAATATACAAGAACGAAATCGTGTAAAAATTAGCGACATAGTCAATTTAGCGCAAGGAGAGTTCTACGGTATTATAGCTGAAGGAAGCCCGAGAGAATTTTTAAAAACTCAATTTTTAAGAGACGAGATAAAAGGGAAATATATCAATCAGAAAATCCCAATAAGCGAAAGCATAATGCAAGAGAATTACTTTAAAATCATTGCAGAATGCAAAGAAATAATTTCAAGTTAAAAATTTTTAAATCAATTATAAATTAAAAACAATCAGAAAAATGAAAAGAACGAAATTGTTATTAGGAGCACTATTAATAAGTGCTGTAGGATATTCTCAGACCTACAAAAATGCTTTTGGTGTTAGCATTGGGGCAACACAGGATGGTTACGGTGTTATGCTTAGTCATAATTATTTCATCAACGATAGAAACTCAATTTCGGCTTCTATTCTTGCAACCGATGCTAAATACAAAGTCGGAGAAGATAAAATAGGTTACAACGACATTACGCTTAATTTGGGGTATTCTGTTCCCTTGTATCTTACTCAAAACAGAAAATTTGGGGTTGTCTTCGGGAGCGGTGTAGTACTTGGCTACGAAATAGTGAACGGTAACAAAGATTTAAATTTAAGCAATGGAAGTTTGATTTTGGACGAATCAAAATTCATTTACGGGGCTTATATGGGATTAGACTTTGACTACCTTATTAATGATAGAACAACGCTTTTCATAAAAGTAAACGAGTATTATCATGCTAATTCAGATCTAGGAAAATTTGTTCCGTTTGCAGGAATTGGATTAAGATATTATACCAATTAAATAGATTAAGTAAACAATATAATTATATATAATAAAGATGAAAAAAAATATTAGAAAAATCGGAATATTAATGATAATATTTTCTTTAATGGCTTGCACCAAAGAAGTAGATGTTTTAGAGCCAAAACTAGCAGGCTCTTACAAAATTAAATCAATTATAACAGATTTACCTGTTGATTTAGACAACGATGGAGTTGCTAATACAGATATGAGTAAAGAAAAAGACCGTGGCTATTGTCGTTTTGATGATACTTTTTCGTTTAATAATGGTAATAAAGGAATTTGGGCTGATGGTTCTGATATTTGTAGCAATGCCTTAGAGCCTTCTGACGATTATTTTAATTACATCTATGACAAGGCAAAAAAAACTATTTCTATGGAAATATTTCACAAAGGACAAAAGGAAAGTGAGTTTTTAGAGCTTACAGACGTTTTTGTCAGCTACAAGGACGGAAGACAAACACTTAAATTTAGTTTCTACGACGAACGTTATACTAACAGAATAGTAACGTACTATCTTGAATCTGAATAAACAGGATAATTAATAAACATGCTTTTTCAATTAAACTCTTTTAATTGAAAAGGCATATTGAGTTTTTGCACCATACAAGATTGCCAAAAGTGAATGCACATTTGCACTCGTAAGATTAAAAAAATAAAATTCTGATTACTTATATCAATTATTATAATGAATAAAGATTTAAAAAACAGTACTAGTTTTTTAGCCTCAAAAGAAGATGAAAAAATCGTTGGATATACTACAAGGGGAACCCCTTTAACTGTTTCTGAATATAAAGAAAAGATACAAAATCGTATTGATGCTGTGAAAAATGGAATAGCGAAAACATTTACTTCCGAAGAAGTATTAAATCATATTCTTAAAAGATGATTATTTAAAATATACTGTATAAATAATTACTATAATTTATATTTACAACATTAACCTAAAAAAAATCACAATTTTACAGATCTATGGATGATTCAAATATTATAGCATTAGTATTAGGAGGAATAGGCTTTATAATTTCAATTGTTAGCCTACTATTTTCCCCAAAAATAGCTTTGAAATCAAAACGATTGGAAAAGAGGCTTGAATATAGATTCGAATTATTTCAGAAAATATTAGAGTTATGGGAGTTTACTAATCAATCTGCTATAAAGCATGATGTTAGACCTATATTATCTGAAATTAATAAACTAATTCAATTGTATGGGTATAATTCCGAAATTAATTCGTTCAAAGAATTAGTGAGTTTTTATAATTACTATGCTCAAAATCAAGATGAAGATAGCAGGCAAAAACTTATGACAAAATTTAATGATTTTTTTTCAATCTCTTTTAATGCGTATAGAAAAGAAATTATTTTAGAGAAATTAGTAGATTGATATTTTTTGCATCTCATAGTCAGTTCTAATGATTGCGAAAATGGTTTGCGTGAATAAATAACGTGAAAAGCTATTCCGGATCTTTTCTTCAGGAAGGCAAAATAACGTTAAAACGAGAACCAGGAACAAGCTACAGAAACACAAAATAACGTGAAAACACAAAAAGTGTTTACAGCTGGCCAATTAAGAATTATGAAAACAAGTTTTATGAAAACAAAAGCGTTTATTGAAATAGGTAATGACGGAACTTATAGCGTGTATATTGAAAATAGTACCTTGAATTACGGTATACACGGAACTGGTAAAACTGTAAAAGAAGCTGTAGAGGATTTTTTAAATTCATATCAGGAAATGAAAGATTTTTATAATGAAAAGGGGAAGGAGTTTATCGAAACAACTTTTGAGTTTCAGTTCGATGTGGCTTCTTTTCTAAAGTATATGGAGATATTTCATGCAGAATCAGACATACTCGAAGATGATGAATTAGGTTTATTGATTAAAGATTTTGAGAGTAAAGATTATTTAACGGTTGAAAGGGTTCTAAAAGCGCTAAATGTTAACTTAGTTGAGAATGATAACATTTTAGATAATATTAAAACAGGGTTGGAAGAAATGAAATTCTTTAAAAATGGAAATTTAAAAACGACTCCAGCTAAAGATTTTCTAAATGAATTATAAAATAGAATTATCCTTAAAAATGCACATTTACACTCGTAGAATAAAATAGATATTCTCTAACTTGTCTGAAATTAATTATTTGAAACCAAGATATTTATTATATTAGCTTGAATGAATTAGTAAATTTATGACACGAAGCTTGTAGGGTATAATATTATACTGTTTTATGGTTCGTATAAATAATTTATGCACAAGTTAAAAATAGATGATGCAAAAAATACTTTTAGAAGTCAAAAAAAAAGCGGAGAAAAAATTACGCAAATGCATGTTTGATAATTGTTCTAATCAAGCAATCAAATCCCACGTATTGCAAAAAAATGGAATTCTTCGAGAAATTTCTGAAAACAATCATTTAATACAATTGGTCTCAGCAAATCCATTTGAAATGCAAGAAAAAGGGATTTCAGATTTCAAATTAGTTGGTATAAATGATGTTTATACTTTTAAGGGATTTTGTAGTGACCATGATTCGGAAGTATTTAAATCAATCGAAAATGAAAATGAAATTGATTTTCAAAATAAAGCTCAACAAGCATTGTTTTGTTATCGTGGATTATGCCAAGAGATTAGGCGAAAAGAGATTGCAAATGAATGGATTATTGATTTAAAACCACATTTTCCTTATCAATATTTGTCGTTGATTACTTCACTGTCTGATGGCTTTATTGATGGTATAAGCAATTTAACTTTTTTTAAAACTGAATTAGAAAAATGCATAATTTCCTCCAATTATGATCAATTTATTTTTGAAACTATAAAAATTCCTAAAATAGATCTATGTGTTTCAGTTCCTCTAAATATTGGAAATCTTGAAATTCCAAAAGATAACGATTATGAAAAATGGAGAAATGAAAATAAAATTGTTCCAACCTCATTCATCAATTTATTTCCGAAAGAAAATGAAAATTATGTAATAATCGGGTTTCATAAAGACTACCCTTGTAATTGGACCAGTAATTTTATCGAAATAATGAAAACAGCTAATCGAGAAGAAATTTTTAAAGAAATTAGTGATTTATTGACTTTGCGATTAGAATTTTGGACAATGTCTAAATCGCTTTTTGATAAAATACCGCAAATAAAGATTGCCGAATATAAATTTCTATTTTCACAAAATGTATTCGATCATAGTCCCGAGCTAAAAACTGATCTAAATTTTTTTGAAAACATATAGCTAAGTGCCTAAAAAATAGTTCTGATTGTTTTTTGGAATTTGTAGGTACAAGATAAATAATCCCAAGAGAGGGGCTAACAAGTGTATTATGAAAGATATGTACGAAGATGTTAAGACTGGAATTGACCGATTTATATTGCAACAAAAAAATTGTTGTAAAATTGGTTGTGCATTTTGTTGTTATCAGACAATTGAAGTAATAGATATTGAAATTGATGCAATCAAAGATTTCTTAGTCAATAAAATTGATGAAATAACAAAAGAGAAAATAAAAGAAAACTTAAAAGAGTATTTCATTTTTTTTAATAAAAACACTCCCAATAATAAAATTTTAGATGAACATGATTTAATTAACCATTTTCAAGACATTGCTAACACTTCAAAATGTAAATGTCCTTTGTTAATAGAAAATAAGTGTAGTATATACGAGGGAAGACCATTGGCATGTAGAATCCATGTTGTAGAAAAAAATCCAGAAATATGCGAAGCCGAGCCTTATAGGGATTCAGCCCCTCTAGCAATAAATGTGAGAGGAAGTCTATTGCAATATGTTTTATCAAAAAAGAAAACCTATATAATTCCTTTGGCATATTTAATAGCAGAAGCATTAATGCCTGAAATGGAATTAAAGCCAATTAAAAAATTATATATGAATTAACCCTCTGCTAGTATTTTTTATATTGATTTGCTAAAATTAAGGATAAGTGGTTTAGAATTTAGCCACCTTTCCGACCACCCTAAAAAGTAAAAACCTCTGAAAATCAATTGATTTCAGAGGTTTTAAGTACCCGGAGCCGGAGTCGAACCGGCACGGTTTCCCACAGGTGTTTGAGACCAGCGCGTCTACCAATTCCGCCATCCGGGCTTAGCAGACGAAAAAACAATCAAAATTTGATTATTTCAACGCAATAGAACAAGTTTATTATGATGTCATAACTGTGCTTATTCCTTTAACACGGTGCAAATGTAAAAAATAAAATTAAAAATTCTAATAAAAATACTTAATTTTTTCCTTTCAGTGTCCAATAAATTTTCTAAATTTGCACCTCGTTAAAACGAAGCACACACAACTAACTACAAAACAACAAATTAAATGTCGCACCTAGAACCAGAAGCTAAAATTTTTGCTTGTTCACAAAGTGTCTATCTTGCAGAAAAAATTGCAGAACAGTACGGAATTCCGTTAGGAAAAGTAACGATGTCGAAGTATAGTGATGGAGAATTCCAACCATCGTACGAAGAATCAATAAGAGGATTACGTGTTTTTATCGTGTGTTCAACTTTCCCATCTGCTGATAATTTGATGGAATTGTTACTTATGATTGATGCAGCAAAACGTGCATCAGCAAGACACATTACAGCTGTCATGCCTTATTTTGGTTGGGCAAGACAAGACAGAAAAGACAAACCAAGAGTTCCGATTGGAGCAAAATTAGTAGCTAATTTATTAGATGCTGCCGGAGCGACAAGAGTAATGACAATGGATTTGCACGCAGATCAAATTCAGGGGTTTTTCGAAAAACCGGTAGATCATTTATTTGCATCTACAATCTTTTTACCATACGTAGAAAGTTTAAAGTTAGACAATCTAACTATTGCATCTCCGGATATGGGAGGTTCAAAAAGAGCATATGCTTACTCTAAGTTTCTAGAATCAGATGTAGTAATCTGTTACAAACAAAGAAAAGCAGCCAACGTTATCGACACTATGGAACTAATTGGTGAAGTAAAAGGCCGTAACGTAATATTAGTAGACGACATGATCGATACAGGTGGAACATTAGCTAAAGCCGCAGATTTAATGATCGAAAAAGGAGCATTAAGCGTTAGAGCCATTTGTACACACGCCATTTTATCAGGTGAAGCCTACGAAAAAATTGAAAACTCTAAATTAAGCGAATTAATCGTTACCGATTCTATTCCTTTAAAAAGAGAATCAAAGAAAATAAGAGTCGTGAGTTGTGCACCTCTTTTTGCCGAAGTTATGCACATGGTGCACCACAACAATTCCATCAGTGGAAAATTTATAATGTAAATTTTGGCCGTAAGCTTTAAGCAATAAGCCGTAAGCACTCCAATAGTTACTTTATAATAAGCTTAAAGCCTACAGCTTAAAGCTTATAGCAACATAGAATATTTATTAATAACTATATTTTTTTTACAATGAAATCGATTACAATTAAAGGATCAGAAAGAGAAAGCGTGGGCAAAGTGTCAACTAAAGCCTTACGTAATGCTGGAGCGGTTCCTTGCGTGTTATACGGAGGAAATCAAGCAGTACACTTCTCAGCAGACGCTGCAGCGTTCAAAAACTTGGTTTACACTCCAAACGCACACACAGTTGTGATTGAGCTTGGAAAAGGAAAATCATTTACAGCAGTTTTACAAGACATTCAGGTTCACCCTGTTTCTGACAAAATTTTACACATTGACTTCTTCCAATTATTTGATGATAAAGAAATCACAATGGAAGTTCCTGTGAAAATCGTTGGTACATCTAAAGGTGTTCTTGCAGGTGGTGTTTTACGTTTAAACCAACGTAAATTAAAAGTTAAAGCTTTACCTAAAAATCTTCCTGATTTTGTTGAAGCTGACATTACTCCACTTGAAATGGGTAACAAATTATATGTTACTAAAGTTGGAAAACCAGAGTACAAAGTTATGCACCCGGACAACACTGTAGTTTGTCAGGTAAGAATCTCTCGTGCTGCTATGAAAGCTGCTCAAGAGGCTGCAAAAGCTGCAAAAGCTCCTGCAAAAGGAAAGAAAAAATAATTTTTTTCATTCAAAATACAAAGCATCAATCGAAAGGTTGGTGCTTTTTTTTTGAGATGCTGAGATGCTGAGATACTAAGGTTCTAAGTTTTTTTACTACAGGACGGCTTCGACTCCGCTCAGTCCGACATTTTTGACAAATATTAAGTGTGTCCGGCTGAGCGAAGTCGAAGCCCTTTAAAGCTAATTCTCTAATTATCTGTTTTTTTTCTTAGAAGCAGAAAATCCCGTTTTCATAAAACGCGACACTCCTGCCATCCGCTATATCTTTTTATCCGCAAAAAAAAGCGGCTAAAAAGGATACCGCTTCTGTCAGGGCTAGCCAGAAGTTTCGTTTTTCATCAGACAAGAGGCGTAAAGGTTCAGAGGTACAAAGGCGCAAAGGTTTTCAAACAATCTTGTCGGTATGATAAAAATGATAAAAAATAATCCGCGTAGACCCATTCAAATCCGCATCATCAGCATCCCGTTCTTTGCCGTTAAAAGCAAATTATCTAATTAACAAATTGGCACATTCTCTAATTAACCCTATTTTTGTACCATGATAAAATGGATAACAAAACTGTTTTCATCAACCCAAAAAGAAGAGAACACTGATTATATGAAAAAATATTTAATCGTTGGATTAGGCAATATTGGTGCCGAATACGTAAATACACGACACAACATAGGTTTTAAAGTACTTGATTTTTTAGCTAAAAAAGAAAGTCTTTCATTCGAAACCGTAAAACTGGGCGCTTTGGCCGAATATAAATTTAAAGGAAGAACTTTTTTTCTGCTCAAACCAAATACCTACATGAACCTGAGCGGTAAAGCCGTAAAGTACTGGATGGACAAAGAAAACATTCCATTAGAGAATATCCTGGTAATTACAGACGACCTAAACCTTTCTTTTGGGACGATCCGCATCAAACCAAAAGGCAGCGACGGAGGACACAATGGACTTAAAAACATCAATTTAGTTTTAAACACCCAACAATATACCCGCTTTAGATTTGGGATCAGCGATCAATTCAAAAAAGGGCAACAGGTAGACTACGTTTTGGGAGATTGGGATGAAGAAGAAAAAGCAAAATTGCCCGAACGTTTAGAAGTCGCTTCAGAGATCATTAAATCTTTTGGTACCGCCGGTCTAGAAAACACGATGACTACTTTCAACGGAAAATAAAGAATTACAATACGTTAGCATTCCGAAAAACGAATTATCAATTAATTAAATGGAATAATAACGAAATAGTATTTCCAATTCCAAAGTTAAATGTCTAAATTTGGAATAAATAATTATAAATCATAAAATCATAATATCATGGCTTTTGAATTACCTCAATTACCTTATGCATATGATGCATTAGAACCACATATTGATGCCCGTACAATGGAAATTCACCATTCAAAACATCATAATGCTTACACAACAAATCTTAATGCAGCAATCGCCGGAACAGATTTAGAAGGTAAAACTATCGAAAACATCTTAATCAATCTAGATAAATCAAATGCAGCAGTTCGTAACAATGGTGGAGGTTTTTACAACCACAATTTATTCTGGACTGTAATGTCTCCAAATGGCGGTGGATTACCAACAGGTGATTTACTTGCTGCTATCGAAGCTTCTTTTGGAACTTTTGAAGAATTTAAAGCAAAATTTGCTAAAGCCGGTGCTACACAATTTGGTTCAGGATGGGCTTGGTTATGCGTACAAAAAGGTGGGAAATTAGACGTTTGCGGAACTCCAAATCAAGACAATCCATTAATGCCAGAAGTAGGTTGTGATGGAACTCCAATCTTAGGAATGGATGTTTGGGAGCACGCTTACTACCTAAACTACCAAAACAGAAGACCTGATTATATTGAAGCTTTCTTCAACGTAATCAACTGGACTGAAGTTGCAAGAAGATTTGCTTTAGAGAAATAAGAAAATAGAGTAAAGATTATAGAAAAAAGACGAATGGCCTAACGGTTATTCGTCTTTTTTTTATCGTTTAATTTCGCTCAAACATTTCATTTACATAATACTGGATATAACCAGCATGTAGATCAGCAGTGCCATAAAAAATAATATCAAATTAATATTACGCAATTCTTCCTCTTTCTTCATTTGTAAAGCTATGGTTTCAGCAAACATATAAGCAAACCATACTATCGGAGCAAATATACTAAGCAACAGAAATTCAAACTCACTTCTATTACTCAAATCAGGAAGCGACAATAGCACGAGTGGCCCTCCGGCAATAATAGCCAAAATTACAATCCGGACAAGTAAATGCCTGACTCCTCTTTTTGCTTTTAGAATTACACCCCTTGAATTTCCATTATCTGCCTCAAAAGACTCCTTAAGTTCCTGATTCATTTTTTTTCGAGTTAACCTATTCTTCCCTATTCTTTACACAAGAAGCATTGCACTTCTAATTGAGTCCTAATATACCGCAAGAAAGGGTAATAAAAAAATTACAAAAAAGAGAAATGTGTGAAAATTAACCCATCGTATTGTTTGACTTAATTCAGAGTCATATTACTATTTAGAATCCAACTTTCTTGTCGTTAAAAGCCAATTCTTCTTAATACAGAAGAAAATAGAACAAAGATTATAAATAAAAAAAAAGACGACTGCCAAATGGTACTCGTCTTTTTTGTCGTTATATTTCGTCTTTACTCTATTCTCTTTGTTCTATGCTCTTTGTTCTATTCTCTAAAAAAAAGAAAATAAAAAAGGCGGAATCACTTCCACCTTTTTTGCCCCAAATCTACCATAAACTTAACCTACTAATGTTATGGTTCTGTAAAGGTATGGCAGCTATTCGAATGAAAAAAACTTTCTAGACGAATGGCAAATATATCCGATAAAGTGAATGTAATATCTTACTTTAGAAATACTTGAGTTTATTCCAATAAAAAAGGTGGAATTACTTCCACCCTTTTTGCCCCAAATCTACCATAAACTTAACCTACTAATGTTATGGTATTTCAAAAGTATTGCAGCTTTCCAATTTCACCAAACAAATAAGACGAACGGCAAAAAAAATCGATGAACTGCACAATTTAACCTTTTGTTAGTATTTTATTAATACGCTCTCGCGTCTTTTCCTTCGTAAAAATTCATGAAAGCTCTGTTAACCACACGGTTCCCTCCTGGAGTTGGGTAATCCCCTGTAAAGTACCAATCTCCTAGATTTTTCGGACAAGCAATATGCAAATCTTCTACTTTTTGGAAAATAATTTTTACTTCGGCATTAATTTCAGGAGAGCTTAACATTTCGGCTATTTTATCTGAAATTTCTTCAGGAGTAAACTGATCGTAAATTGCCGTAACGTAGTTTACAACATCCGTGTCTACATAATTCTCCTGAGCTTTACACTTCGTATAAACCTCGTCAACAATATGATACAAATTTCTTTCTTTCAACAAAGCCAGAGCCGCTCTAAAAGCTACAAGGCCTTCCAGTTTCGCCATATCGATTCCATAACAGTCAGGATAACGAATTTGTGGTGCCGATGAAACGATTACGATACGTTTAGGTTTCAAACGATCCATCATCTTTATGATACTCATCTTTAAAGTAGTACCACGAACAATACTATCGTCAATAATAACCAGATTGTCCGTTGGCTTAATTACTCCATACGTAACATCATAAACGTGAGCAACTAAATCATCACGACTACTGTCTTCTGTAATAAAGGTTCTTAGTTTAGCATCTTTAATCGCTACTTTCTCTGTACGAATCTTTACAGCCAGTAATTCCTGTAAAGTCTCAGCATTAAGTGTGTTTCTGTTGGCTAAAATATAATTGTTTTTTCTTTGATTTAAAAAATCCTGAGCCGCTTCAACTAAACCATAAAAGGAGGTTTCAGCTGTATTTGGAATATAAGAAAACACCGTATTATCGGTATCACTGTCAATTGATTCCAAAACAGCAGGTAAAATTAATTTTCCTAAATTTTTACGTTCCTGATAAATTTCAGCGTCACTTCCTCTTGAGAAATAGATTCTTTCGAATGAACATGCTTTTTTAACAGTTGGCTCTAAGATTTGATTCATAGAAACTTTTCCGTTTTTCTTAATGATCAAAGCATTTCCCGGTTCGATTTCCTGTACACTTTCAAAAGGCACATTAAATACGGTTTGAATAACCGGTCTTTCAGAAGCCACAACTACCACTTCATCATCCTGATAATAATATGCCGGACGAATTCCTGCAGGATCTCTAAAAACAAAAGCATCACCATGACCCAATAATCCGGCCATTGCATATCCTCCGTCTAGGTTTTTAGCAGAACGGGCTAAAATTTTCGCAATATCCAATCGGTCTGCAATTACCGGAGAAGCCTCTCTTTTAGAATATCCTTCGAGTTTGCAATCCTGATAAAGCTGCATTACTTCTTTGTCTAAAAAGTGTCCGATTTTCTCCATTACAGTAACCGTGTCAGCCATTTCTTTCGGATGCTGACCCAGTTCTACTAAATTTTCGAAAAGCTCTTTAACATTAGTCATGTTAAAGTTCCCTGCCAAAATTAAATTACGGTGCATCCAGTTGCTTTGACGCAGGAATGGATGTACACTTTCAATGCTATTTTTTCCGAAAGTTCCGTAGCGAACATGCCCCAGAAACAACTCTCCTATATAAGGTATGTTTGCTTTCTGTTTAGCAACATCGTCTGCATATTCCGGATGAGAACTCATCTCTTCATTAATACGCTCGTTGATTTGCTTGAAAACATCCTGAATGGGCTGTGAATGATTGGAACGAACTCTGCTGATATAACGTTCACCGGGAGCCACATCTAATTTAATGCTAGCAAAACCAGCTCCGTCTTGTCCACGGTTGTGCTGCTTTTCCATCATCAGGTACATTTTCTGTATCCCATAAAAAGCTGTTCCGTATTTTTCTTTGTAATATTCAAGCGGTTTAAGAAGTCTAACCAAAGCTATACCACATTCGTGTTTTAAAGCGTCGCTCATTGTGTTGTGTATTTTGTGTTGTTGTAAGTTGTGTGTATAAACGTAATAAAAAAGCCCCGTTATTATTCGAGGCTTTTGGGCATTATATTTCTATGTCAAACTGAGTTAACGACTTAAACTGTTGTAATCGAATCGCTACTTCAGCTTTGCTTAAGCTCTCCATCCTTTCTGTTCCAAATTTCTCTACACAGAATGAAGCTAAATTTGAACCGTAGATGATCGCATTCTTCATATTGCCAAATGAAATGTTTTCACTTTGCGCAATGAATCCTGAGAAACCACCTGCGAAAGTGTCTCCCGCTCCTGTTGGATCAAAAACATCTTCTAATGGTAATGCCGGAGCAAAGAATACTTCTCTGTTGTGGAATAAAAGCGCACCGTGCTCTCCTTTTTTGATCACCACATATTTTGGTCCCAATTCCTGGATTTTAGCTGCTGCTTTTACTAATGAATATTCTCCCGAAAGCTGTCTTGCCTCTTCATCATTGATCGTGATTACGTCAACACGTTTGATAACGTCTAACAATTCAGGTAAAGCACAGTCCATCCAGAAGTTCATAGTATCTAAAACTACTAATTTTGGTTTTTTCTCTAACTGATCCAAAACACTGCTTTGTACTAATGGATGTAAGTTTCCTAACATCACCACATCGGCATCTTTATAGTTTTGAGGAACTTTTGGTTGGAAATCAGCCAAAACATTAAGTTCTGTCACTAAAGTATCTCTGGAATTTAGATCGTTGTGGTACAAACCGCTCCAGAAAAATGTTTTACCGCCTTTTACAATTTCGATACCTGAGATATCAATATTTTTTGAAGTCAATAAATCCAAATGTTCTTGAGGGAAATCGTCTCCAACTACAGAAACAATAGCCGATTGCAGGTTGAAAAAAGATGCTGATAAACCAATGTAAGTCGCAGCACCACCTAATATTTTATCTGTTTTTCCGAAAGGAGTTTCAATCGCGTCGAAAGCAACCGTTCCAACAATCAATAATTTATTCATTTTATGAATTTCGAATTAGGGTGCAAAGATACTTCATAAGTTACAATATTGCAACGGTTTAGGTTCTCAAAATTTTCATAAATAAACAAGAGTGTTTTTCAACACAAAACAATTGTAAATGAAATACTTACACCATAATATTTTAGGAAGTCAAAATATGTTTTACAGATTTAAAATACAAGATTTATTTTTACGAAATACTTTTGAAGCTTTTACTGATTTACAACACTAAGACCAGTTTTATACCTGATATTTTTTATCAAAATAATTTTTCAAAACCCCAACCTGAATCAAAACCATAAAAGGAACTACTAAAATCGCATATAAAACATTTTTAGATAAATGTATTCCTGAAAACAACGTCGAAATCTTATCCGTATATGATTTTCCAATTTCCAGATTATTATTGGTTCCGCCAAAGAATACTGCGTAAACCATCAAAGCAATCAAACCTAAGCCAATCACAAACCAGGTCGATTTAGAAATCAGAGGTTTATACACTTTGACTGCACTCTTTTCAGCTACCTGAATCTGAGCCATTACTTTTGAGGTAAAATCAATTGAAGGCGAATCTAAAGTGGTTTCGCTCATCATTTTATCAATAAGATTTTCTATGTTTTTATCGCTCTCTTTCATCACATTACACTATTTCTGGTTCTAATTGCTTTTTCAATATCACAGCTAATTTTTGTCGGCTTCTAAATAATTTCACCTTAACATTATTGGCTGTAATTCCCATAACTTTTCCAATTTCTTCTAAACTCTGATCTTCGAAATAAAATAAAGTCAATAAAAAATTCTCTTCTGCCGGCAGCAAATTCAAACAGTTCTGAATCGTTTGCTTTCGTTCTTTATCTTCTAAAGCACTCAAAGCATTGTCCATGGTCTTAATTAAATGTGCCGAAAATTCATCTATCGAAATATTCAGATCTTCTTTTTTACTTTTCTTCAAACGATCCAGACACGTATTATAAGCTACTTTGTAAACCCAGGTCGAAAATTTCGAATCTCCTTTAAATTTACTCAGCGAATTATAAATTTTAATAAAAGTGTCCTGCGAAACTTCTTCAGCCTCTTCTCTGTTTTTAACCATTTGAAGCGCCAGAGTAAAGATCATATTTTTATAGCGATCTACCAGCACGGCAAACGCATTGGTCTCGCCCCGCAAAATTCTATCGATATAATGTTGATCCGGTATTGTACTCATATTATATAGGACGACAGTTTATTATTGCAGGTTACAAGAATTTTAAAATAAATCTCAAAATCCAGGTTTCAAGTTTCAGGTTTCAAGTTTCAGGTTTCAGGTTCCAGGTTTCAAGTTCTAAAATCTGATTATTGAATACATTAGCGCTTTGTCAAAGTTTCAATATTCAAAATTAACTCATAATCAGCATGTTTTGGAATTTGGAATTTATTTTTTGATTTTTTTTACCTAAAGTTGTAACCTAAAATTTAAAGCTGTCGTCCTATGGAGTATCAATCAATTAAACAATAAAAAATATGGGACCAGAAATTTTAGTACCAATAAGCCTGTTTCTAATGATCTTCGGGATTATTTATCTTATTTATTCCACCAGAAACAGAGAGCGCTTAGCGCTTATAGAAAAAGGCGTTGATGCCAGTATCTTTTTAAAAGGAAGCGGAAAAGGCGTTCCAACCTGGAAGGTTCTTGTTTTAAACCTGGCCTTCTTATTAATAGGAAGCGGTGTCGGGATTTTCGTTGCTTTACTGATTACAACCTACACTTCACTGGAAGATTCAGCAGTATATCCTTCTATTATTTTTATTATGGCAGGAGTTGGTTTACTTGCCGGATTCAGCAAAGCAAAAGAATTAGACAAAGAGTAAAAACAGTCCGTAATACTTTTAACAACAAAAAACGCGTCGAAAGAATTGTTTTCGACGCGTTTTTTTTTATGATTTTGAACCTATGGTTTCGTAATAAACGTCTACAGAAAGTTTTTTCTGCATCGATGCCATAACAGCCAACTCATCACAGCGTTCGTTCTGCGGATGATTGTTATGTCCTTTAATCCATTTAAAATCGACCTGATGTTTGCGGTAAATAATCAGGAAGCGTTTCCACAAATCCGGGTTTTTCTTACCGGCATAGTTTTTTTTCTCCCAACCAAAGACCCATTTCTTTACCACAGAATCGATGACATATTTAGAATCTGAAACTACCAGAACCTTCATATTGGGCTTTTTTAGCTTTTCAAGCCCCACAATTACAGCCAAAAGCTCCATTCGGTTATTAGTAGTAAGGCGAAACCCTTCATAGAATTCTTTCTTATGCGGAGTTCCAACCAATTCCATCACCACTCCGTACCCCCCGTTTCCGGGATTCCCTTTTGCAGCACCATCTGTATATATATGTACTTCGTGACTCATTTTTTTTTAGACTTCTTAGATTTTAGATTGTTAGACTACTTAGATTTTTGTTTTTGGATCTCTTAGATTTTTATATTCCAGACTTCTTAAATTTTTATTATTTGAAATTAAAATCTAAGAAGTCTTATGTCTAAGAAATCTAAAGTCTAATCCTCTAATAGTCTCGAAATAATTTCCGGAAAGTACTTTTGTTCGAGCTCGTGAATCTTTTCAGCCACAGTTTCCGGGGTATCTTCTTCGGTTAAGGCCACACTTTTCTGAAAAATGATACCGCCTTCATCATAATTTTCATTTACAAAATGAATAGAGATTCCGGTTTCTTTTTCTTTATTATCCACTACAGCCCTGTGTATGTGCATTCCATACATTCCTTTGCCCCCGTAGTTAGGTAAAAGTGCAGGATGAATGTTTATTATTTGATCGGGATATTGCTCTATGATGTTCTCCGGAAATTTCAACAGGAAACCTGCAAGAACTATCAGATCCGGACCTATTTCTTGTATTTTTTGTAATACATTTCGCTCCAAAAGTTCGTTTTTAGAGAAGATTTCGACTGGAATTTGATGATTTTTTGCTCTTTCTATAACTTTTGCCGAAGCGTTATTTGTAAAAACCGAAACGACCTTCGCAATTTTGGTTCTCGCAAAATACTTTATAATGTTTTCAGCATTAGTCCCTGATCCTGAGGCAAAAACAATAATTTTTTTCATAATCCAATTTATTTTTAGACTGCAAAAAACGGAATAAAAATCGAAAATAAATAGTCTTAAAAAGTCTTTCTTGAAATTAATTTTATAAATTAGTGTTACATTTATAAACTAAATAGTTGTTTTAAAATAAAGTTTTTTATTTTTGCCAACAAATTAAATTCTAAAATTAAAGATTATGTCAGACATTGCATCAAGAGTAAAAGCGATTATCGTAGACAAATTAGGTGTTGACGAAAACGAAGTTGTAACAGAAGCAAGCTTCACTAATGATTTAGGAGCTGACTCATTAGACACTGTTGAGCTTATTATGGAATTCGAAAAAGAATTTGATATTCAAATTCCAGACGATCAAGCAGAAAACATTGCTACTGTTGGTCAAGCTATTTCTTATATCGAAGAAGCTAAAAAATAATAATACCGCACCCGATTTCTAAAAATCCCCATTTTTTGAAATTCCAAACTCCAGTTATTGGTATTTGTTTTTTAAAATTTGAAATTTTTAAGGATCGGGTGTTATTATTTTTTCTCAAAATTAAATTTCGATTGATTTTCAATCAAAAAGATATATTTATATTGTAATGCCCATGGCTCTTAAGTAAACAGTACAGTTAAGAAAGCGTGGGTTTTATTTGTTTAAAGTACAAAATACATATTTATGGCATTAAGGCGAGTTGTTGTAACAGGATTAGGTGCACTTACTCCTATCGGGAATAATATCCAGGAATATTGGAATGCACTTGTGAATGGAGTTAGCGGAGCCGCTCCTATCACATATTATGATACAGAGAAGCATAAAACGAAATTTGCCTGTGAAGTAAAAAACTTCAATATTGAAGATTTTATGGATCGTAAAGAATCTCGTAGATTAGATAAATTCGCTCAATATGCAGTTGCTGCAAGCGATGAAGCTATTAAAGATGCCGGACTTACTAATGATAATATAGACAAAACAAGAGTTGGTGTTATCTGGGGAGCAGGAATTGGTGGTCTGGAAACTTTCCAGGAAGAAGTAATTTATTATGCTAAAGGAGACGGAACACCAAAATTCAATCCTTTTTTTATTCCTAAAATGATTGCCGATATAGCACCTGCACACATTTCGATGCGTAACGGTTATATGGGACCAAATTATACTACTGTTTCTGCATGTGCCTCTTCTGCAAATGCTTTAATTGATGCTTTCAACTACATTCGTTTAGGAATGTGTGATGTTATTGTATCCGGTGGTTCAGAAGCTGCCATTACCATTGCAGGTATGGGAGGTTTTAACTCTATGCACGCTTTATCAACAAGAAACGAAAGCCCTGAAACAGCTTCAAGACCTTTTGACGGAACCAGAGACGGTTTTGTATTAGGAGAAGGAGCCGGAGCATTAGTTCTTGAAGATTACGAACATGCAAAAGCAAGAGGAGCAAAAATTTACTGTGAAATTGGCGGTGGCGGTATGTCATCTGATGCTTACCACTTAACAGCACCACATCCGGAAGGAATTGGGGTTATTGCAGTAATGAAAAATACTTTAAGAGATGCCGGAATGAATCCTGAAGATGTTGATCACATCAACACACACGGAACTTCTACTCCTCTTGGAGACGTTGCGGAATTAAAAGCAATTAGTGCTGTTTTTGGAGATCATGCAAAAACAATCAATATTAACTCTACAAAATCAATGACAGGTCACTTACTGGGTGCTGCCGGAGCTATTGAAGCAATTGCTTCTATTCTGGCTATGCAACACGGAATTGTACCTCCAACGATTAATCATACTGTAGTGGATGAGAACATTGATCCTTCATTGAATCTTACCTTAAACAAACCTCAAAAAAGAGAGGTAAATGTTGCTATGAGTAACACTTTTGGTTTTGGTGGACACAATGCTTGCGTATTGTTTAAAAAATTAGTGGACTAATTTCTGCATATGAATATTATCAAAAAAATATTTTCTAAATCCCGTTCTCAAGAAGACGGGATTTTTTTTGACACTATTCAGAAAATACTTGGATTTCAGCCTGTTTCTATCGATTTTTATAAGAAAGCATTTACACATCGCTCTTCCAATAAATTAGACGAATCAGGGCATCCGATTAATTACGAACGTTTGGAGTTTTTAGGAGACGCAATGTTAAGTGCCGTTATCGCAGCACATTTGTTTAATAAAGCGCCCAAAGGCGACGAAGGTTACCTTACCAAAATGCGCTCGAAAATTGTGAGTCGCGAACATTTGAATGAATTGGGCAAAGACCTCAATCTCGTTCGATTTGTAGAAAGCAAAGT
Source organism: Flavobacterium tructae (assembly GCF_002217475.1). Taxonomy (GTDB): domain Bacteria; phylum Bacteroidota; class Bacteroidia; order Flavobacteriales; family Flavobacteriaceae; genus Flavobacterium; species Flavobacterium tructae. The sequence continues at coordinate 102,024 of NZ_MUHH01000017.1, read as the reverse complement.
TCCTATTCAGCATTTTGGCGAAAATATTCATGGTAATATTTTTGAATCTCTTATTGGAGCTATTTATCTCGATAAAGGATATTCGTTTTGCGAAAAATTTATTCAAAAAAGAGTGATCACTCCTTATGTCGATATAGCACGACTTGAAGGAAAAGTAATTAGCTATAAAAGTTTGGTTATCGAATGGTGTCAGAAAGAAAAAAGAATCTTTCATTACGACATTTTTGAAGATAACGGCATTGATGGCCAACGTTTGTTTGGCGTAAAATTAAGCATAGACGATAAAGTCATTGCAAGAGCAAGAGCAACCTCAAAAAAGAAAGCAGAAGAAAAAGCCTCACAAAGGGCATATTTTGCATTTCAGGAAAAAATAGACAAGAAATAGCTACAAAACACTTGTAACTATCTTAAAGCTATAACGTTTTCGTTTATAATTTAACAAAAACATACACTTCTTAACTATTGATGCTCCGTTAGAAATAGTATATTTACACTTTATTTTTCATGACATGGCTATTCATAGATTGGATTTAGACGAATTTGACGAAATTGATTATTATTTAATGGCAATTCACACTTCATTAGAAGATTACAGATTGGCCTATTTTATCAATAAAAACCTTCCGATAAACTTAAGTAAGAGCAAAAACGAGATCCATGCTCAGACTAAAGAAGGCGAGGCAAATTTTTCGAGATTTTATTATTATGACTCCGAAAAAGCAGTTTCATGGAATCTGATTCAGAATAAAAATGAGATCATTTCAGTGAGTAAAAATGATTCTCAAGATTTGTTTTCCAATGAAACAAGTGAGGTTTCAACAACAATTCATTTACTTCCTGAATTCAAAAAAGTAGATTTTTTCCTGAAAATAGACAATAGCGAAGAGGCTCTTGACTTTTCAGAAATTCAACAGCAATTAAACAAAATAGAAAGTATTGCAGCAATTTATGCTGTAGATACTGACAAGATAAAATCAAAAAACAATCTAATTTTTTAAAAAAAATGCTAAAAACAAACAAAAAAACCAAAATTGTTGCTACACTTGGGCCTGCATGTAGTACGAGGGAGATTATCAAGGATATGATCGAGGCAGGGGTTAATGTGTTTAGAATCAATTTTTCGCATGCTGATTACGACGGAGTAAAAGATAAAATTAATATTATTAGAGGTCTTAATGAAGAGTTTGGTTACACTACTGCAATCTTAGGTGATTTACAGGGACCAAAACTTAGAGTTGGGGTAATGGAGGAAGGAACAGTAGTAAATGATGGTGATGTTATTACTTTTACAACTGCTGAAGATATCATAGGAAACGCTCAGAAAGTGTTCATGAAATATCAAAATTTCCCAAATGATGTTAATCCGGGAGAACGTATTTTATTGGATGACGGTAAATTAATCTTCGAAATTCTTACCACAGACAAAAAAACAGAAGTTACCGCTAAAGTAATTCAGGGAGGAGAATTAAAATCTAAAAAAGGAGTTAATCTTCCAAACACTAAAATTTCTTTACCGGCTTTAACAGAAAAAGATATTGCTGATGCGATTTTCGCGATCGAACAAAAAGTAGACTGGATTGCGCTTTCGTTTGTAAAAACACCTCGTGATTTACAAGATCTTCAAGAATTAATCGCAAAACATTCAGAACATAAAATTCCAATTGTAGCTAAAATTGAAATGCCGGAAGCTCTTGAGAACATGGATAAAATTGTAGCATATTGTGATGCCTTAATGGTAGCTCGTGGAGATTTAGGGGTTGAACTTCCTGCTCACGAAGTACCATTGGTACAAAAAGATCTGATCCGCAGAGCAAAAACGGCAAGAATTCCGGTTATCGTTGCAACACAAATGATGGAAACAATGATTACTAGTTTAACGCCTACAAGAGCTGAAGTTAACGACGTTGCTAACTCAGTAATGGATGGAGCTGATGCAGTAATGTTGTCAGGTGAAACGGCTACAGGAAACTATCCGGTACAGGTTATTCAAAAAATGACACAAATTTGCGAGGCAGTTGAAGACTCTCCGCTTATTCAGGTTCCGCAAAACACACCACAAATTAAAACAAAACGTTTTGTTACTAAAACAGTTTGTCATCAGGCAGCTTTATTGGCTAATGAAATCAAAGCAAAAGCAATTTGTACTTTGACAAATAGTGGTTATACTGCTTTCCAAATTTCAGCCTGGAGACCATCTGCACATATTTTAGTATTTACTTCAAACAGAAGAATCCTGACACAATTGAATTTATTATGGGGAGTAAGATCTTACTTCTATGACAAAGACGAAAGTACAGATGATACCGTAACTGATGTTAACGAAATTGCAAGAGAAAAAGGATATGTTGTAAAAGGAGATTATTTAATCAATCTTGCAGCAATGCCAATTAAAGAAAAAGGAATGGTAAACACCATGAGAGTTTCTGAAATAGAATAGTTTACTTCTTAAAGTTTACATGGAAAGCCATTCGATTATCGAGTGGCTTTTTTTTTATTCCTGCATTTTAATACCAATTGTATATTGATAATAGTCCTGTTGCATTGTACTATTTTCATATTACATCGGCATTTATATCAGAAAACATTGGGCTAAAATATAAGTAAAATTGATTATACTCTCCTCTTTTCATCAAAAGCAAGGACCTCGCATTATGCCATTTAAATAAAATCATTTATCTTTGACAGAGAAGCAATTAACTAAATTACAACAACTTACAACAAACACCACTATTTTCATTTAACACAACTTTACCTATACTCCGGATTTAATCAATATTTTAATAATATCAAATTAAACTAATTTAATCATTAATTTAAATACCAAAAGATGAATATTAAAAGAAAGAATCTTCGTATAATCCCACTGTTTTTATTGGGTTTACTGTACAGCTGCTCTCCAACTGTACGAGTTACCACCGATTACGATCGTGACACCAATTTCAGCGAGTATAAAACTTTTGCTGTTTACGACTTAAAAGCACAGGAAGGTCAGATTAGTCAATTAAATGTTGATCGTGTTACAAAAGCCATCCGCAGCGAAATGCTGAGTAAAGGTTTTACAGAAACTACAGCTAGCCCGGATCTAAAAATCAATGCTATATCAATCTTAAAAAACAAAACTGAGGTAACGGCAAACACTGACTTCTATGGCTATGGTGGCATGTATCGTCCGTATGGATATTGGGGTAGAGGTGCCATGATGGGAGGTGCCAATACCATCGTCAACACCTATGATTATGTCGATGGCTCTCTAATCATCGATATTGTATCAACGAAAACAAAAAAACTGATATGGCAAGGAATAGGTAATGCAAAAATAGACAGCCAACCTAACAATCCGGAAGAGTTTATTGCGTCCTCTGTCAAAAAAATCCTGGCAGGATTTCCTCCCGGACTAGCAAAAAAATAAAATTATCTACTTCTAAATCTAAAATCTGTACAGATGCTAATACGGCAAAAAAACCTCAAGACTTAGCAACTAGTAAGAGGTTGCCTAGTAGATTCTCTATCAACATCAAACCCTACCGGTTGAAAAACTGGTAGGGTTTGATGCTGTTTGTATTTTGCGTATTTTGTAAGTTTATATAGCTTAACAAAAACATTTTATAAAAATTAACGGTTACAGGTTAGTTTTATTAGTTAAAATTTAATTGTTTTGTAACAAATTAGAAACACGAGAGACTAATTTATCAAAATCTTAAACATAAATTATGAATACATTTTCATTCAAATCAGTACTGGCAGCTTCTGTATTTTTTGTTGGGGCAACTGGATGTTTTGCACAGGACATTTTAGTGAATTCACTAAAACTGAATGCAAGCGAAAAAAGTAAAGAAAACTTTAAATTCACTGAAGTTATTAATCTTGGAACTACCTCAGTAAAAGCTCAGGGTTCATCAGGAACTTGCTGGAGTTATTCGACCAACTCTTTCTTAGAATCAGAAATGATTCGTTTAGGAAAACAACCGGTTGAATTGTCTCAGATTTTTTCGGCAAGAAACGTTTATGTTGAAAAAGGAATCAATTACGTACGTATGCACGGAGCGGTTAGCTTAGGCGACGGTGGTGCATTGCACGATGTAATTAATATGTACAAAAAATACGGAACCGTTCCGAGAGAAGTTTACACAGGATTAAACTACGGAACCGACAAAAATAAATTTGGCGAAATGGCCGCTCTTATCGAAGGTGTTTTGGCTGCTGTAGTGAAAAATCCAAACGGAGAATTAACTCCAAACTGGCAAAAAGCATACGCTGCTGTTATCGACTCTTATTTAGGAAAAACACCGGATAACTTTACTTACAAAGGAAAAAACTATACTCCGCAATCTTTTGCTAAAGAAGTAGTAGGAATTAATCCTGATGAGTATATCGAAATTTCATCTTTCACAACTTCTCCGTACTACCAAAAAACAACTATGATGGTACCGGACAACTGGTCATTTGATCAGGTTTACAACGTAAAAGTAAACGACATGACAGATGTTATCGACAATGCTTTGAAAAAAGGATACACTGTAGCATGGGCAACTGACGTAAGTGAGAAAAGCTTTAGCTGGAAAAATGGTGTAGCTTATGTAGCTACTAAAAAATTCGACGATATGACGGCTGAAGAAAAAGCAGACATGTTTAACGGACCAAAAGCCGAGCCAGAAATCACACCGGAAATGCGTCAAACAGCATTTGACAACTACACGACTACAGATGATCACGGAATGCACATCATTGGTTTAGCCAAAGATCAAACCGGAAAAGAATATTACATCGTTAAAAATTCATGGGGAGAAACAAACGACTACAAAGGTTTCTTGTTTGTAACTAAAAACTTCGTGAAATACAAAACAACTGCCTTAATGGTAAACAAAGGAGGAATTCCTTCTGATCTTGCTAAGAAATTAGGGGTATAATTACCTTAGAGTTTTAAAAAATAAAGAAGCGCTGCAATGAAAATTGTGGCGCTTTTTTATTTTAACCGAAAAGAGCGCAAAGGTTTACGCAAGGAACGTAAAAACACCTTATCAGTAACCAATATCAAAATACTGTGTCCAAATTAACATTACAAAAATGGAACGCGGATTACGCAGATTCGCTTTGCGAAAACGCTGATGAAAACGGATTTCTCAGAAGTTAACCAATAATAAAAAAAATCCGTGCTAATCCGCGTTTTCGCAAAGCGAATCCGTATAATCCGTGGGCTATTTTTTAACCGCAAAAACCGCAAAGGTTTACGCAAGGAACGCAGAAACCTTTTATAGGTAACCAATAATAAAAATCCGCGCTGATCCGTGCTTTCGTAAAACGAATCCGTACAATCCGTGGGCTATCTTTTTAACCACAAAAGGCGCAAAGGTTTACGCAAGGAACGTTAAGCTCTATTTTTTCGCCTAAATCAGGTATAAGTACTTGGATGAGTTGTTTTTAGTATCCATAAATTCGTCTTGCTTAAGCAATTAAGAGGCACCTCCGAAAAGCCTGAAAAGAGTAGGACAAACAAATCAACTATTAAAACATGTCAACATCACAAGTAATTACAGTACCTATTACAGAGCAGCAACATCTGCTATTTTTATTTCTTCCGTTAAAAAAAGGCCTTTTGGCAGAGGCACTAAAAGCTTCTCAGCTAATTAGAGAAGCTGCTGCTCCTGCAACAGCTCCAAACGGAGATCTCCGCAAAACAACCGGCGTTCATTATTTTACAATTTATGCACAAGAAGACGGAAAACCTACTCCGGGAATTCCGGTTCCGGGATTTCAATCTTTTCCGGGAAAAGACGTAATGGTGGTAATGTCAATCTACGACGGGCAATTTGATGCTTATATCAATGCTTTTTTTGAAATTGACGCCGTTGTAAATGGCTTAAATGGGCTGTTACATTTAATAGATGAAACAGGAATTCCTGGTGTAGACCCGGACGGACCAACCTCAGCAAAACATATCATAAAAAAGAAAGGAGTTAAAAAAAATGCAGCAGCATTCTTTTGTTTCCTAATGCGTTATAATTTTGGAGATCCTGTTTTTTCTGCCGGCGATAAAAACGGAAAATATACTTTTGGCACCAATTTCCCGGGTCTTACAGTCGCCAAGATTATTGATAAATATCCAAAAGCCAGTGAAATATGGCCACCGGCTCCAAGTGATGTCACTTATAGTTTTCCAAAAGCCCAAAAACCGGATTGCAAATAATTCCTAATCTTATTGCGATAAAAAATGAGCAATTCAAATCAGGCTGAGATGAATGATGTGCAGGGATTAATACTCAAAGGGTATAATTTCCCCCATATCAGGTACATTATTCTAAGCATAAAAGACATTAATGGAGCAAAAAAATTCTGTGCCGGTCTTGCTTCACAAAATAATACCACAGGTTTGCATATTACCACTGCTGAACCTTGGGAAAACATGGTTAAACCCGATTATTGTCTGAATATCGGGTTTACGTATTGGGGTTTGGAAAAACTTATAGGAACAGTCAATTGCGACGAAATAAATGATGATTCAAGTGCCGAAGTCTTTGCTTCGTTTAAAAAAGGAGCTATAGCTGACGCAACCGAAATGGGAGACACAGACGAAAGTGCTCCCGCTAACTGGTGGAAAAACGGAGGCTGGATACCAAAACAAAAACCGAAACCGGACGGCAGTGATCTTCATATTCAATTAACGCTTTTTACTTTAACACCCAAAAACAGAGAAAAATATTATACCGATTTGTTGCAAATGATTCCCAAAGCAGCATCGGGAGGAGCATCAGTAATTCCGGTTTACTATCAGGATTCAGATCCTATAACGGTCGATGGTAATTCAGATTATGTACATTTTGGTTATCGGGACAGTTTATCTCAGCCGCGTATTGATGATATTGTCTGGAACAAACCCAAACTAAAAAAATTAATGAGAATAAGCAGTATCGACGACAGACCAAAAGTTCCTCTGGATCGTTTTGTAATAAGTTCGGATGCCGATGATTATAATGCACATCCCCTTTTGGTAAACGGTTCCTTTGCGGCATTTAGATTATTGTATCAAGATGAAGCGAAGTTCAACAAATTCATCCATTCAGACCCTAAAACGTCACCCGAATTGATGGCTGCCAAAATGTGCGGACGCTGGCGCGATGGTACACCTCTTGTGGTCTCTCCTGACAAAGAAGATAAAACTCTGGGAGAACCAAGTTCTAAAAATTTCAATTTTACGAACTTCAATTATTTAGCACCAAGTCCCAACCAGCATGGCGATCAAAGCAGTGACGAAAATGGGTTAAAGTGTCCTTATGCAGCACATATACGAAGAGCAAACCCACGGGACGATTTTAATGTAACCGGAAACAGTAACAATGCCGAAACCCACAGAATTGTAAGACGCGCTTCACCTTATGGTCCCGTATACGATCCTAATGAAAAAGCCGGTATACAAAGAGGACTCGTTGGACTGTTTATTGGAGCTGTTCTCGATTTTCAATTTCGCTTCGTTACGAAACTCTGGTTAGAAATGGGTGGTTTCAGAAATCCCGATGATTCTCCAAATTACAGCGGTGTTGATCCACTATTTGGTCCACAAGTTTCGGATACCAATCCCTATGATTCCATTTTTGCTTTCAATAAAAACGGCACCTATAACGAAGTTCCAGGTCTGACCCGTTTCATTCGTACTGATGGAAGTTTGTATTTGTTTTTACCGGGAATTACCGGTTTAAAATATATTTCAGAAGGAAAAATTCCACCGTCATCATAGATTGAGAATTCTTTTTGATCTTGTTAAGAAATTAGGGGTATAATTACCTTAGAGTTTTAAGACTAAAGAAACGCTGCAATGAAAATTGTAGCGCTTTTTTTTTTAACCGCAAAGAATGCAGAGGTTTACACAAGGAACGCGGATTACACAGATTCGCTTTGCGAAAACGCTGATAAAAACGGATTTCTTAGAAAGAAGAATTATTCTCTAATCAATAATAAAAAAATCCGCGCTGATCCGTGCTTTCGTGAAACGAATCCGTACAATCCGTGTGCTATTCTAACCGCAAAGAGCGCAAAGGTTTACGCAAGGAATCTGTAACAAATTATTTTTTTATTCCAATTTGTTACAAAAGCTGTAACAATTTTAAAAAAATTTCAATTTTGTTTCAAAAACTGTAACAAAATATTTTTAATTTATTTTTTGTTACAAAAACTTTGAAATACAAACAGACACATTAAAACAAAAAAAGAGAGATCTCGTTTGAGATCTCTCTTTTATATAAATGATATGTTTTAAAAAGAATTACTTCTCTTTCAATAATTTTTCTAAATATTCTACTTTCTCTTTTTCAGCCAGAACCAAGCGTTCGTAAAGCTCCACCACTTTATCGAGAGGGTTGAAATTACAGCTATATGCACTTCCATTAACAACATTGCTGTCGTGATAAGTATTTCCAATAATATTTAAAACTGCCTCATCTGAAAAGTTTTTGATAGCTTCCGCAGAAACACCAAGTACCTCAGCAATTTTCGCCAATTTCTCCTCATCAACCGTTTCGCTTCCTTCGATATTAGAAACCGATTGCTGGCTTACACCAATAGCAATTGCTAGGGCTTCCTGTTTCATTCCTCTAAGCTCTCTGATTCGGCTAATGTTTCTGCCGATATGTTTTGGTTTTATTGCTGTGCTCATAATTCAAAGATATTTAAAATTGTTGAGAATTTATGACGATTGTGAAACACAAGCTTTGCTTAGTGGTTTACAATCTTACTTTTTTCGATACCACGCTATCTATCGCTTAATTGCGGCTCAAACAAAAGTACGTTTTTTCGTATAATTAATAATCATAAACTAAACGCCATGTCAAAAGAAAATCAAAGCCCTGAAGATCAAAATAACGTAATAACTGCTGTAGCTCAATTTCTCTCAGCACTCTGGATGGAAGGAGAATTTAGAGACCAGCCCGCTTATCTAACGGAGATTTTTGAAGAGATTCTTAAAACCGAAATTGGAGACGATCTTGATCTGCGAACCAAAATGATCAGCTGTATCAAAACCAGTAAAATGCTGGCAAAAGCCTTAGATCCTTTTACCGATCAGGAAATCGAAAAAGCCAGTATCGAAATGTTGAATACAAATTAGCACTAAAAAAAGGAACGCGGATTACGCAAATTCGCTTTGCGAAAACGCTGATAAAAACGGATTTCTAAAGGACATCTAAAAAGAACTTATAACATTAAGAATAAAAATTATCCTCAGACAAATAATATAAAAAAATCCGTGCTGATCCGTGTTTTCGTGAAACGAATCCGTACAATCCGTGGGCTATTTTTTAACCGCAAAGAGCGCAAAGGTTTACGCAAGGAGTGCGGAAACCTTTTACTGATCAGGAAACAGAAAAAACCTGCCTTAAAATCAGGAATATTTAGAAGGATTAAGCAGTCCGAAAGAGCGTTTTAACGTTTTTAAAAGGTCGTTGGTAGATTAAATAAAATATACCAAAGAACTATAAGTACCTTTAAGTAAAGTTCTGATATTTTCAACAAACTAATTTAAACATCATGAAAACGTATGCAACACTTTTACTCATTATGGTGCCTGTTTTTTCGTTTAACTCATTTGGTCAGCATTCAGCTCCCACTCCGGCAGCAATCGAAAACGCAACTTTACTATTGGACGGCACCCCTAAAGACGGACTTGTTATTGTGGGCTATTATGTCGAAGAAACCGTTAATATGGCTTTTGGAAAAAGAATTACCCAATACGAAGTCCCAAAAATAAGTATGATCGATACCTACAATCTGGGTCCGAACAACACCCGAACAGTAACTCCCATTTATGGAAAAGCAAAAGTAAAAATAGCGGAAGAAAACTTGCAGCCTAAAACTGTTTCTAAAACGGTTACTAATGTCATTAACCCCGTTAAAGTCGCGGTAATTGCTCCCACTAAACCTCAGAAATACATCAATGTAGATGTGGTAACGACCTACGAAAAAGTAATCGACAAAGGTTACAAAACACCGGAAATGCTTGCAAAAGTGGCTGACAGAGCTTATTTTGAAGGTGATTTGGTTACGGCTGCTAAATATTATGGCCAGCTTATTGAAATGAATGCTGATCTGGAGGCCATGTATTATTACCGCTATGCACAATCCTTAAAAGAAATTAATCAGATCGAAAAAGCCAATGAAATAATGAAACTGTTCGAAATTAAAAATTCGGCTAGTAAAGTGGCCCGAAAATAATATAACTGTAAAGTTGAGACTTCTACTTATTTGCTGTTGCTTTAAAATCACAGAAGTTCACTAACAGAAATAAAGGTTCTAAACCTCACAGCTCCCATGATGTGAAACAGGAAAATTGCAGGAATTGGCAATAAAACACAATTGGTTGGCCTTGGTATGAAGTGCATTGGCCTGTTCAATCTGATCGGCGTTTGCAATTTTTACTTTTGGATTGAGATGAACGGCAACAAAGCGCCCGCTTCCATCAGGAGAAACTTCAAGGGTTGCTTCTGCATGATCTGAATATTCCAGAACTTCTATTCCGTTTTGAGAACATACATACAGATAGGACATCATGTGACAGGAAACGAGACTGCTCAGCAATAAATCTTCGGGATTATACAATTCAGGATCTCCTTTAAAAGCTTTGGCAGCCGAAACCTTTAAAACTGGTTTCCCTTCTATGGTAATCTGATGGCTTTTGCTGTAAAATCTTTTTGTTGCGTCTTCTCCTTTTTCTTTAAAAGTCCATTTTACGGCTGCCTTGAATAAATGTTTCATCACGATTGCATTTTTGTTCTTGCGAAGTTAAGATTTTATATGGTTTGCGAATTAGTCTTATCTGAATGTGACGTTTTTTACAAACTCATCCCAAACAAAAAATGGCCGGAATTTCTTCCGGCCATACTTACTCAATTAGAAACTTGAGTTTACTATTATTTTGTTGGATGTGGAGCTATTAAATTAACTGTAACAGAACCTCCGCCATCTAAAGTAGTTCCTTTTTTGAAAGCTCCTGTAGCAGGATCAACTTCGTAAATTGAGGCTACAGCATCAACAGGACTAATTGCGGTGTAATACTTTCCTTTGTATACCAATGGTGAACGCACCATTGAAACCGGGCTTAAAGGTGTATTAATCAACGAAACTGTTTTGTTTTTCAAATCAATTCTAACCAACTGCCCTACGTTTTTTAAACGGTCTCTTACTGAAGTCATTAACTCTTCGTATTGAACGGTACCAATTGCAATTCCGTTACCCACATAATTGATTCCCATCAAACAGGCTTGTTTTCCTAATGGTGTTGTCACATCAATAAAATAATCTTTATCAAAATCTGCTGCGCCTTTTTTAATACGTACCACTCCTGATTTTCCGCCTACACCTGTCCAGAATTTACCGGCACTCGCTACAAAGTAATGGTTTCCTTCTTCGTCTTTGTCTAATGAATTTAAGTAGTCATAACCCACTCCACCTTCAGTTGCAGTACTTTTGATTACTTTTAAGTTATTCATTGCAGGATAATCATAAACTAAAGCTCTTACGCCATCAACAGTATATGATTTTGATTCGTTGTCGTAAAAATAACCTCCCAGAATAAGCTTTCCGTTGTCTACAAATGCTCTTCCAACAGAAAACTGAACTCCTTTTTTAGCAGCGTCGTATGGTACGGCCAATGTTCCTTTTGCTTCGATTGTGAAATCACTTAGTTTGATTCTGGCCCAGCCCACAGTACCATTATTGATATCCAGTCCTCCAAGAACCAACATGGTATTATCGTCTACAATATTCAGCGATTGAAAGTAATTCGGAACCACTCCGTCTGTAAGTATAGCCCCTTTTTCTTTTAAGCTTCCGTCTTTACCCATTTCGTATTGGATGAATTTTTTCTGCGGAAGGTTCATCAAATAAACATACTGTTTGTGCCAGATATAACGAGATCCGTTAGCCTCAATACCTTTGCCTTTAAAAGTTAAAGATCCTTCTGATAATGAAGGTACCGATGCGATATATTGCAAATCCTGAGTCCAGCTGGCAATTGTAAAATGCTGTGCCGTTTCGACTTCTACTTCATCTGACTTTGAACTGCAAGAACTTACAACTGCAGCAAACACAGTAACAGCAGAAACCATAAATGTTGTTTTCTTTAAGAACGATTTCATTTTCATTGATTTTAAATTTAATTGGTTATTGTAAAAAATATCTTAGTTTCAAACTGAAAAACCTTCCCGGCTTTTGCAGTAAGTAATTGTCATAAACTTGCTTGTCTAAAATATTGCGGCAGGCGAAATTGGCACTGTAACGTCCGTTTCCAAAAGTGTAACCAAAACCGGTATCCTGAACGAACTGGGTTGGAATGTACATTTTCTCGCGTGCTTCTCCCAGACTTGGCCAGCCTAAGTAATACTGATGAACATAATGTGTGCTAACAAAAAATGAAATTTTAGGTTTCATTTGAAACATCTCATCCAGAAATAATCTCGCCTCTGCATTTGCCATTACGTAAGGCGTATTTCGTAATCGGTCTCTATAAACATGATTTGGTGCACCGTTTCCTTCAAAACGTTGCATGTTTCTGATATCCTGATACGTAAAATTGAATGATGTTTCAAGCCATTGCTTTCGGGCATAATTGGCTTCAACCTCAACCCCAAGCGTACGTATTTTTCCTAAATTTTCGTAGCGGGCGGTTCCCATCAAGTCCCCCTCTGTTAACCAAATCAGATTTTTGGTGTCTCTGAAAAAAACATTAAGACCGAAATTTACATTCTGAACCGTATTACGGATTGTTTTCTGAAGGGATGCATTCACATTGAAACTTCTTTCAGGCTGTAAATCCGGTGCATTTACAATCGTATTACCATTGCCCAGAAGCTCTATGGCTTCAGGTAACCGGGCAGTATTTTCGGCAGAAAATTTTATGGTATAGTCTTTTGGTAATAACCATTTAGAGCTGTATCCAAAAGCCCATGCATTGTCTTTTGTATTCTGATAAAAAGTTTCCTTAGAACTCCCGCCATTGTAATCAAATACAACAGCATTGGCTTCATAAGCAAAATACTTTGTAAAGAAAATATTCTTCCAACGGTCCTCAAATGAAGAAATCTCATACGATAAACCTGCGATATGTTTGTTCAGATCCTGAGGTTGTCTAAGCGGAATTGTCCAATCAGCTTCCGCAATAGCGTCACTGCCTTTTCTTCTGGTACCGGTAAACACATAATTTAAGTTAACCTCCTGATTTTCTTTTAGGTGATATACAAAATTAATTCTCGCCAACTGTGTACGATCCTGAAACGAATAAATGGACTTTCCTGATCTAATTCCGCCCAATTCTCCATCTACTGTTCCGATAGGTTTTCCTGTCCAGTTGTATTTATAGGAACTGGTATCTGTAGTTGTACCTCTTAACTTGTTTATAGAAGCATACAGATCTACATCTAAATTTGAAAACAAAAACCCTTTCTTAGAATAGCGCAGAGAAGGCATAACAAACTTCTCATTATAGCGTACGTCTCCATACACATAAGCCATTGTTCTTCCGGTCTGTATTCCTCTGTCCTGATCTGCTAAAGTAAAACCTAACAGCAAGGCATCTGCCCATTTGACATTGGTAAATCCAATATCAGTTCTAATGGTGTACGATTTATAATCGTCGTTAAATCTTCTGAATCTTGGATAACCGGGAATAGGTCTTCCATTTTCTCCCGCAACTTCTACCGTTGGCCCCCAAACGGGATAATTATTATCGGAATAATTAAAAAAAGAATTGGTTTGCAACGTAAAACCGGATTCATTTCTCCATTTTCCGGAAACCGCTGTACGATAGGTATTAAATGAACCTATGGTTTGCGACACATCGATATAATTTTTAAGTCGGCTGCGTGTTACCAGGTTTACAGAACCTCCAAGTGCATCGGCACCAAAGGACACCGGAGTAACTCCTTTATAGATTTCGATTCTTTCGAGTGTATTGATGGAAAAATTATTGATGCTGAAGGATGATCCGAAGTTTTCCATCGGAATTCCATCTACAAAAAACTTTACGGCTTTACCGGATAATCCATTAATCGAATAATTGGTTTCAGAGCCCATTCCACCAGATTCCTGTACGCGAATACCGGATACTCCATCCATTAAACGATTTAAATCGACATCACGTTCGGCTAATTTTTTTGTACTGATAACAGAAACGGCAAACGGCTGTTCTTTGATTTTGGTTTCAATCGTTTTGCCAAACAAATCAACAGAATTTAACACAACCGAATTCGATTTTAACGCTATAACAATTTCTTCTTTTTGATTCTGTCCAACAACAACAGCCATTTCCCGGATTTGATAACCCGTCATCGATACCACTAACTGATATTTTCCTGATGCAATATTTTGAAAAACAAATTTCCCTGAGCTATTACTTTTCACTACTACAGCAGTATTTTGCAATTGAATTTCGGCACCGGCAACAGGCTGATTGTCATCGTCAAGTATATAACCTGTAAAACTGGCATTCCCATTATTCTGAGCATAAACTGCAGTACATATGATCGTTAAAATAACCGTTAAAAAAAATCTTTTAAATTGCATCACTGATAATTTGTTCCCAAAACCAATAACATCTCTATTTCAGTTATATCGGTTTTTCTTCTCTATTCTTCTTATTTGTATTTTCTTATAACTTAAAACGTTCCGACAGTCTGGAGCTAAATACTCTTGGCAAACCTTCGGCAATTTCATCTCTGGTTGCCGTTATCACCTCATAGTCAGCATCTGTCATGGCGAGATACGTTTGTCCTTTTTGCAGTTTTACCTTGTCCTGATACACCGTTGTACAACCTGAAGTTCCGGTGCCAATATTAAATTCCTGTACTTTTGCCGAATCGCTAATAACCGAAACGGCCCCGCAAAACTTAACATCGCTTGCCTCACCCAAAAAATCCATTGAAATGTTGCACTGGCTGCCCGGCTCAACCAAAAAAGATAAACTGCCAATATTTATTTTCTTAATCTCCTGACCGTTTAAATTGTTCACTAAAATCTGCGAAGCAAATGTTGATGAATTGTAGTAATGTAAACTGACAATCCCAAATAACACACAGGCCGCAGTTGTTAGTGCAGCATAAAGAAATCTGTTCTGAGATTTTGGTTTTGCAAGAATCGTTCTGGAAGCAATATTGCTCCAGATCTCTTCTTTTAACCCGGCTTGTTGCGGAGAGGTAATAACTTCACGTTCTAAATCTATAACACTTAACCATTGCTCCACTGTTACCCTTTCGGCAGCATTGCATTCCTTTCGCGCATATTTTTCTAATAAATCGGATGTAATAAACACAGTCTTGGTTTTGTTATATAATGATGTAGTTGCACAAGTCCTCGCTAACCCTACATAGGGGAGTAAAAAAAATGACCAAACTGCGAAAAACTTTTAAATGGTCGCGAATATGCCTAAGCGCTCTAGTGATATTTCCTTCAACGGCTTTCTCTGTAATAACAAGAGAGGCGGCAATAGAGCGATTGTCCATCCCGTCTTCTCTGCTCATTAAATATACCTGCCTGCAACGTTCCGGAAGTGTGCTGATGGCTAACTGTAGTTCCCGAAGCAAATCTTTATGCAAAATATGCTCTTCTGTATTGTTTGAAACTTTATTCATTTCGGCAAAATGAGTACTTTCGTGCTTCTTTTTAGTAACCTGCTTTCGATGATATTCTACTATTTTGAGTTTTGCAGCACCGTATAAATATGCTCTGACGGAGGTTTCGATTTGTAGTTGTTCCCGCCTTTCCCAGATACTGATGAAAATTTGCTGTACAATTTCCTTTGCTGCTTCTTCATCGCCTGCATGATGTCTGCAAAAACAAAACAGTTCATTCCAATACAAATCATAAATCTCCGGGAAATTTTTGGCGTTAATGTTTAGATATTGCTTTTCCATAGAAATAAAAATATGACGCAAAACTATCTTATTTAGACTAAATAAAATTAAGAATTTTTAAAATTTGTGCTGTATTTTTAAATCTGCTTGTGTAATATTCTGGTAATTTGCCTTTTAAAAAAGCAAAAAAAATCACGATATAGCCTCTATTTTACTGGGATTAAACCAATATTTGCCTTAGAGCTGTAAGGAAATACCGCAATGTTTTCTTTGTTATAAATTGTATTTCCTTTCATCAGGTCCTATCAGAATCGTCTTTCTTTTTCAGTAATGCTTATTCATTTCGCCAAAGCATCACTAGATCAAAAATTGATCAATTGACAACGCCAACTCCTTTCGCTTCGGAATCAATTTAGCAGCAAAAAATGGTCCTGAAAGCATTTATGACAAGTAAGAATTATCTTCTTATTTTATTGTGTAAAAGTGACGCTTTGCTATGTAAAATGATATTTTATTTAAAAAAACTTGTGAAAAAGGTTAAAAAATGACCGCTTTAATAATGATTTTAGCATTAAAAAACCATTACTTTTGTAGCAGAAGTCTCAATCAAAGCAGTTAATGTAACTTTTACAGACGGTTACATTTATTAAGTGTATACACAACGTTTAAAAAATTGAGAAACGAAATTAACAGGATTATATATTTACCACTAAAAATTTGAATATGCTTAACAGTTATAGCTCTGCAGATAAAGTTTTATTAGCAGTAGATTGTATTATTTTTGGGTTTGATCGCGAAGGTTTGAAAATTCTCTTAATCAAAAGAGGATTCGAGCCTGAAAAAGGAAAATGGTCTTTGATGGGAGGTTTATTAAAGCAAGACGAAGTACTCGATAATGCTGCGATAAGAGTTTTAAAAATGTATACGGGATTAAACGATGTGTATATGGAACAACTTTATGCCTACAGCGAAATTGATCGTGACCCCTTAGAAAGAACCATTTCAGTTTCGTACTATGCTTTGATTAATATTGAAGATCACAATGCCGAACTTATTGAAAATTATCATGCGCAATGGTTTAGTGTTGCCGATGCTCCGAGTTTAATTTTTGATCATAACGAAATGGTGCAGCAAGCGATCAGAATATTACGTTATAAAACTTCGATTAAGCCAATTGGTTTTGAATTACTTCCTGAGAAATTCACCATGCGCCAATTATTGGAGTTGTACGAAGCTATTTTGAGCAAAGAACTGGACAAAAGAAACTTTATCACTAAGATTAACACGATGGGAATCCTGAACAAACTGGACGAAAAAGACATGCAGTCTTCCCGAAAAGGATCGTATCTCTACACTTTCAATAAAGAAAAATACGAGGAAAAACTACGCAACAATTTTGTTTTAAACTTGTAAAGTAATTCGTCTGTAATTTCTTAAATCCGGAAGCGCAGACGGAATAATTATAATGAGTTTCGAATCAAAAGAGATGATTTATTTTCTATCTGCTGCTTGTGTCCGTGAAGCACCATATCGGCTAAAATTTCTCCCATCATTTCAAAATCGGTCGAAATGGTGGCAATGCCGTTAGCCACAATCTTTTTCAAAGGAGTTTCGTTATAAGAAATAATTCCAAAATCCGTTCCAAGTTTAAGGCTTTGCGATTGGGCATTTTCAATAACGCGAACCAGGTCACGATCGTTTGGTATAATGTACAAATCGCCTGCATTGATTTCTCCGTTTGTAAATTCTGTGATGATATCAAACTTAAAATCATACTTTGTACAAAAAGCAATAAAACCGGTTTTCATTCCCAATGGTTCTCTAAATCCCGGAAAAATCAAAATAAGCTTTTTGTACTTATCCATTCGTGATTTCCCTTTAACTAAACCTTCGAAAATATCTTTTTCGTGATTTTGATAAACTGCCGGATACAATTTCAAATCCGGATTGGTCTGATCCAATATGATAACCTCCCCTACTGGTAGGTTTTTTATCGCCTCTGCCACATCGGTTAAATTGGTAGGCATAATAATGTACTTGGTGTAATTTCCGTTACTGTCAGTAATCAGTTTTTGAAATACCTGAACATTAAAGTGATGAAAGAAAATATCAACCTGAACGTTCTTTCCAATATTCTGTATAAATGAATTATAGATGTCTTCTTTGAAACTGTTTAACTCATCAAAAAGTAAAAAAATCTTTTGCTTGATATTGATTTCAACGCTTTTAACATAATACCCTTTACCCGGAATGGCATAAATAATACCTCTTTTTTTAAGCTCGTCATATCCCAACAATACCGTATCACGTGACAGCGAAAATGCCAGGCAAACTTTATTGACAGACGGAAGCCGATCGCCTTTTACCAATTTTTCTTCCTCAATTGCTTTCTCTACGGAGAGAATAATCTGTCTGTATTTTGGCAAACCAATATTACTTTGGATAGAAATTATATTCATACAAAATGGATTTTGGCGCAATATACAAAAAACTGGTAGGTACTGGTATGTAAAAACAGATATTGTTTCTATTTTTGGTTTTCATTTTTGGCAAAAAAAATATGAATATAAAACAAATATCGCACCTTCCGAATACATCTGCCATGGAATCATTTGGTTTATTGCCCGATAACGAAGAAATTCTTTCTTGTGAATTGTGCAACAAAAACGGAATGAAAGCAAAAATTATCAATTACGGTGCAACCCTGACCTCTTTGTTAATTCCGGTTGCAACAGGTGGGGGTGTTGATGTTGTTTTAGGTTTCGATACTTTAGAATCTTATCTGGCTTCTTATCATTTACCAAGCGCTCCTTACTTTGGCGCTACCGTTGGGCGTTATGCCGGACGAATCGACAAGGGTCTTTTTGCCTTAAACGACCAGACATTTCAATTGAATACCAACAACAATGGCAATGCTTTACATGGCGGGAACATTGGCTTTGGACAAAAAACATGGAACATTACCCATATTACTTCGGGCGATAATCCTTCGGTAACTTTAAGCCTTTTGAGTGAGAATTTAGAGGAGAATTATCCGGGAGCTTTACAGGTTGATTTGACGTATACTTTAACAGAAGAAAACGAATTAAAACTGGAATATAAAGCGACCTCAACTGAAGATACGATCGTGAATCTTACGCATCACACTTATTTTAATCTTGACGGACATCATCGGGATTTGTTAAACCAAACACTCTTTATTGATTCTGACAAAATGTTGGAAACGGATACTGAGAATATTCCAACCGGGAATTTCATTACTCTTTCTGGCCATGATTTTGATTTTAGAACGGCTAAAAAATGCCCGGAATTTATTGACAATTCGTTTGTAATTGAGTCTGAAAAAGCGGTTTCCGCCACTTTATCCAGTGTCGAAAACAATTTGCAGATGAAGGTTATTACGGATCAGCCCAGCGTACATATATATGTAGGCGGAAATTGTTTTGGATCTATAAAAGGAAAAGAAAACACTAATTATCATACATTTAGTGGAATCTGTTTTGAAGCACAAAATTTTCCGGATGCCCCAAACCACAAAAATTTTCCGAATTCGGTTTTACGAAAAGGGGAAACCTATCATCAAAAAACCCTTTACCGATTTGAAACCATAACCTAATATTTGCTAAAAAAACAACCAAAACGAAAAGCTATTTCTTTCAACCACTACCTAATGAATGATATTTTAATACAAAACACAACCGCTTTTTTTGAAAAGTCTTTTGGGTCGGCTCCGCAAAAAGTGGTGCTCTCTCCCGGAAGGATCAATATTATAGGAGAACATATTGATTACAACGACGGCTATGTTTTACCGGCGGCTATTGACAAGATTATCTGTTTTGCTTTTGAAAAGAACAATACCAACAGCTCTAAAATAATAGCCATCGATTTGAACGAAGCCTTTGAAATTGATTTAACTGCAGAAATTCTTTTAAGCGAAGAGGTCTGGACCAATTATATTCGTGGCGTAATCAAACAATTACAGGACAACGGTTTTGTGTTTGAAGGTTTCAACTGTGTCTTTAGCAGCAACATTCCAGTAGGTTCCGGTTTATCCTCTTCTGCTGCTTTAGAATGTGGAATGATTTTCGGAATTGCATCGCTGTTCGATTTAAAAATCAAAAAAGCCGACATCGCTTTGTTAGGGCAAAAGGCAGAACACTGGGTAGGAATCAATTGTGGCATTATGGATCAGTTTTCAAGTGTTCATGGTCTTGAAAACAAGGTCATAAAACTGGATTGCAACACCTTGGATTTTGAATATCACAATGCCGATTTTAAAGATTACGCTCTGGTTTTGTTTGACAGTAATGTAAAACATTCTCTTTTTACCTCTGAATACAACACCAGAAGACAGGAGTGCGAACAGGGGCTGGCAATTATAAAACATCATTTTCCTCAAATAAAAAGTTTTAGAGATTGTACCGAAGAACAGCTTTTGACGCTGCAGAATCAAATGTCAGCAACTATTTTTAAAAGAGCACATTTTGTAGTAAAAGAAATTGATCGTGTTAAAAAAGCTTGTGAAGCGTTAGATCAGGGAAATATTACACTTTTAGGGCAATTACTTTTCGAAGCCCATTATGGTTTATCGCAAGAATACGAAGTTAGCTGTAAAGAGCTGGATATGCTTGTAAATACGGCAAAAACAGACGCTTTTATTAGTGGATCACGCCTCATGGGGGGTGGTTTCGGGGGGTGTACCATAAATTTTATAAAAAAAGGGCATGAAAATGAGGTGAAAAATAAGTTTTCAAATCTTTATTTAAATACATTTGGGATTGAATTAAAATTTTATGATGTAACAATCTCTAATGGAACAAGACTACTTCTTTAACATCACAAAAACTATAAATGAAAAACTTTGACATCAACGAAGATCCACACAGACGTTTCAATCCATTACTAAACGAATGGATTCTGGTATCACCTCATCGAGCCAAACGTCCGTGGCAAGGGCAAAACGAGACTCTTGCAACTGAAACCCTTCCAAAGCACGACCCAAACTGTTATCTCTGTCCGGGTAACGTTCGCGCCAATGGAGAACACAATCCGACCTACAAAGACAGCTTTGTCTTTGAAAATGATTTCGCCGCAATGAAGCAGGACGAAATTATATTTGAAGAAGACATCAAGCACACTTTTTTTAAAACCAAACCCGAACAGGGAATTTCAAGAGTAGTCTGTTTTTCACCAAGACATGATCTTACTTTACCGGAAATGGAAATTGAAGGAATTGAGAGCATTGTAAAAGTTTGGCAAAAAGAATACGCTGAACTGGGAAGCATCAAATACATCAATCACGTTCAGATTTTTGAAAACAAAGGAAGTATTATGGGCTGCAGTAATCCGCACCCTCATGGTCAGATCTGGGCGCAGTCGTCGCTTCCAACTCAGGTTGAAAGAACGCAACAAAATCTCAAATCTTATTTTGATAAAAACAACCGAACACTTCTTCAGGATTATGTTCAGGCAGAATTAAAAACGGGTGATCGTGTAGTAATCGAAAACGATGATTTTATTGCTTTAGTTCCGTTTTGGGCAATCTGGCCTTATGAAACAATGATTGTAAGCAAAAGGGTTGTA
Source organism: Flavobacterium tructae (assembly GCF_002217475.1). Classification (GTDB taxonomy): domain Bacteria; phylum Bacteroidota; class Bacteroidia; order Flavobacteriales; family Flavobacteriaceae; genus Flavobacterium; species Flavobacterium tructae. The sequence continues at coordinate 80,614 of NZ_MUHH01000017.1, read as the reverse complement.
AATAAAATTACTGATTTTACGGAAGAAGAAACCAATTCCTTTGCCGTAATTTTAAAACAACTCACCATCAAATACGATAATTTATTCAGTACTTCTTTTCCGTATTCATCAGGAATCCATCAATCACCTACAGATGGTTTAGAACACCCGGAATGGCATTTCCACATGCATTTCTATCCGCCTTTGTTGCGATCAGCCACAGTAAAGAAATTTATGGTGGGTTACGAAATGTTAGGCGAATCTCAAAGAGACATTACCCCTGAAAGATGTGCCGAAGTTTTAAGACAGCAATCAGACATTCATTACAAACAAAAATAAAATAAACTTTAGCCTATTTTGCCCCACAAATTGTTACAGCTTTGAACAACATACTTAAAAAAACAGGTACGTCTTAGCTCTTTTTTACCCTTTAATACAGAATCACATTAATAAATCAAATCAAAAACGAATAATCGACCCAAATCAAAAAAAATAAAAAAAACAATATTTAAACCACCTCAGACAAATATTGTTTTTTACCCTCTACTAATCAAACAATCACTATCTAATTATTAAAAATAGTACTATCAATGAACCAGAACCTTGCTTTCGCAGATTATGCGGTTTTTATTATTTACTTCATCGTAGTTTCGGCCTACGGTTATACGGTTTACCGAAAACGTAAACAAGACGAACAGGATGCTAAAGCTTACTTTTTGGCCGAAGGAAACCTAACCTGGTGGGCTATTGGAGCTTCTTTAATTGCTTCAAATATCTCGGCAGAACAATTTATCGGAATGAGTGGTGAAGGTTTCTTTTTAGGAATTGCCGTTGCGGCTTATGAGTGGATTGCAGCCATAAGTCTTATTGTGGTCGCCGTTTGGTTTATTCCCGTATACCTAAAGAATAAAATCTATACGATGCCACAATTCTTAAAAACACGCTATAATGATTCTACTGCGTTAATCATGGCCGTTTTCTGGTTGTTCTTGTACGTTTTTGTAAACTTAACTTCTATTTTATATTTAGGAGCTGTGGCCATTAACGGTATGGCCGGTGGAGAATATCTGCATATTATCATGATCGGATTGGCATTGTTTGCCCTATTCATCTCTCTTGGAGGTATGAAAGTTGTTGCTTATACCGATGTTATTCAGGTGGCCGTTTTAATCATTGGAGGTTTAGTTACCTCATATATTGCTCTTACGACTGTAGGACAATATTTTGGAGTTGGACAAAATGCAATCGAAGGATTCAAAGTTTTAATGAAAGAAGCACCGGAACATTTTAAAATGATTATTCCAAGGCCAACTGCAACATCTTCTCAGCTTGACATCAACAAATACCTTACTTTCCCTGGTCTGATGTCTTATCTTGCTGGTATTTGGATCATCAACCTGAATTACTGGGGGTGCAACCAATACATTACGCAAAGAGCCCTGGGTGCCGATTTGCAAACTGCACGCACCGGTATTTTGTTTGCCGGTATGCTCAAATTGTTAATGCCTTTAATCGTAATGTTACCGGGTATTGCTGCCTATGTTTTATATCAAAACGGACATTTACCACAATTAGTCGGAGGAAAAGACGGAGCTTATTCTGCTGTACTGACTTTCCTTCCAACCGGATTAAAGGGACTTTCAGTAGCGGCACTAACCGCAGCAATTGTAGCTTCGTTAGCCGGAAAAGTAAACAGTATCTCGACAATCTACACTTTGGATATTCACAAAAAATACATTCAAAAAGAAGCTGGTGAAAAACAGCAGGTAAACATTGGAAGAATTGCCGTTTTTGGAGCGATGCTTTTAGCAGTATTATTTACCTGGAATGATATTTTAGGAATTGGAGGTGTTGGCGGATTTACCTATATCCAAAAATACACGGGCTTTATCAGTCCGGGAGTTTTTGCCATGTTTGTTTTAGGAATGTTCTGGAAACGAACTACGGGAGCTGCAGCTGTAGTAGGTGTAATTTTAGGTTTTGTATTATCCGTACTATTCAACGAATATGCTCCTGCCTTATTTGGAAATGAGACTTTATTGTATACTGCTTATCCAAACGGAAAAGGAGCTTTTGAAATCCCTTTTCATATTTGTATGGGATTATCGTTCATCTTTACCACTTTGGTGATGGTTTTAATCAGCTTTGCAGGTCCTAAAGTGAATCCTAAAGCATTCGAAATCGATGCCGAAATGTTTAAAGTAAAACCACAAACGACTGTTTTAATCGTCATTACATTATTGATTATTGCAGCCCTGTACATTAAATTTTGGTAGTTTTATTGTATTCTTTTTTGAAAAATAAAACCGTACCGGGAAAATCACATTTTTTAAATATTATGTTATTAATTTAAAAAAAAATACACTTTTTTAACCATTGTTAATCAGGCTTTTAAGTGCGAAATTTTATTAAACCCGACAAGTTTTAGAGCTTGTCGGGTTTTTAATTATTGTAGGTCACCGCCTTATTTTACACTATTTCCCACAAAATCTTCATCACTAAATTCTTTGCCTTTTTTCAGAATAAAAAAAACCAAATCATTGAAATTCAAATATTTTACCTACAACAACTGGTATTTGTGCAAAGTAATTTCTTACTATATTTGATTTACGTATGGTTAATCTTTAGACTTTAGGTACCAAATTTAAAGAGGCAAAAACGATACGTTTTTTCAAACAATCACAATTAACGGAATGTATAACGCATTAAATGTTTTTACTATGATAAAAAATTATAGACTTTTATTCTTCTCTTTTCTTGTCTGTTTTATTCCAACTCTGGCCAAAGCCCAGTTAGGCAGCTCCTGTGGAATTCCAGCTTGGTATTCCGCCACACAATATTCCAGTAACTCTTATGTCCGTTACAATAATATAGTGTACAAAAACAATTCCTGGTCTCAGGGAGCTGGCAGTACTCCCGGATCTAGTAGTGTCTGGTCGGCAGTAGGAAGCTGTGACGAGCAATTAATTATTAATAATCCATCTCTGGCTTATACTGCCTGCAATACCGTTTCTGACTGGAACAGCGCAACACCCAACTACAATGTAAACAACATTATACGATACAACAATGGTGTCTATAAAGCCAAATACTGGGTCGCCGGAACAGAAATTCCTGATCAGTCTTCTGCTTACACTTTTCTTGGTGTGTGTATCAAGCCCATAGCTATTTCTCCTGCCTACGCCGATGGACAAATTATTATAAAAAGTACATTATCGGCTATCAATCTTACCGCATCACTCAATCTGTACGGTTTTTCGGCAACACAAAATAAGGTCGAAATAAAAAAGACAACAGAGTCTTCTTATACAACTTACAATATGAGTTTATCTGGCAACACGATATCGTATAACTGGACCCCGACCGCTTATGGAGATTACAACATTCGATATACCACTGTAAATTCGATTGGAATAAGCACCGTAGTAAACACAACTATTAAAATTGCGATTACTGCTCCTGCTGTAATAACGATTACCGGTCCGCCAAACGCCACTTCCTATACTCAACTTAATTTTTCGCCTATAAGCATTACTTTTACTATTCAGCCTTCGTCCGGAAGTTCAATTAGCAATATACTGTTTAAAGATCTTACCGCCGGAACTAATGCTAATGTGAGTACCAATTCACAAAATTCTTATACCTTTAATTGGACCCCTCAGAATTATGGAAACAATTCACTGCAAATAGCAGTCACAGACAACAATGGGACCATAGCAACAACCGGTTTACAACTTACTATTGTGAATCCTGCCACACAAAATATTTCCTTTGCTTCACTTCCAAATCAAATAAAAGCGGTTAACGGAATACCTAAAACATTCGTATTCGATAAGGCTATCACTTCATTAAAAAGAAGAAACACTACCGTATTTGATTATACTATTACCGGAAATACTTTAAAAATTATCCCTAAAAAAGCAGGCAGATCCGGACTTCAGATAACCACTTCAGATGGTACCATATATCATCTTGGTTTAAGAATAGACAATACCAATGGAAGCGTATTAAAATATCCTGATTATGTTTCTGTAGGATCTGTATCTGAAGACACTACCGACGATGTCAATTTTTACAACAACAATATCGACGACAGCAATCTGCTCAAAAACAACAGAATGGATGTAAGATACATCTATATCAATGGAGGGCCAATCGCAGGATGGAATACCTGGCAGCCTGACAGAGCTATAAAATTTGCAAGGAATTCTTTAAAAATGGGGCTTATTCCTTTCTTTGTTTTTTATAACATTCCCGACGGAAGCGAATCTTACGAACTGGATCTGGCACACGTAAAAGATGCTTCCTATATGACGGCTTATTTCAATAATCTCAACCTTTTTCTGAATCAGGTTAAAGCTGAACTGGGAGATGAGTTTTTTGGAGTGGTATTAGAACCTGATTTTCTGGGCTATATGCAGCAGTTTAACGAACCTATAACGACTACAACTGCCGTAAATGCAACAAGTATTGCCCAAAATGCAGGTACATTAAAAACCCTCGTAGAAAGAATCAATTTTGAGCTCAACAAGAAAAGAACAGACGAAAACCTGAATATGGAATTTGGATGGCAGCTTAATCTTTGGGCAAAAGCTGGTGTAGCCGGTCCAAAAGGAATTATCAGAGAAACGGATACCGGAACTTTTACTACCCAGCTTAACAAAATTAAACAAACCGCTGCAGATATTTTTCAGTACACCAATAGTATGGGAATTATGTCTAATAATGCAGACTTTATTTCTATAGACAAATATGGTCTTGATGCCATGGGCGCCGGAAGTACCGGAAACCCTGCTGATCCCTTCTCTTATACCTGGTTCTGGAATAATGACCACTGGATGAATTACCTGAATTTTGTTCAAAAACTTTACGAAGCCTCTGGCAAACATGTTGTCCTCTGGCAAATCCCGGTAGGACATATCAATGGTTCAGAAACCGTAAATGAACGAACAGCAGGTCCTTTTCAAATTTTAAATAATACCAGCCAGCACTACGAAGATTCTGCTTCTACTTTTTTCTTTGGAGATACCGTAAATTTCTCAAATGACGCGACTCGTTATAACTATTTCAGTCAGAATAAACATGCCGACCCTAAACTTCTGGTTAATCCCACTACAAAAAAAGTGACTTTTGGAAATCACTTTGCAGAAGTAAAAAATAGCGGAACCAAACTTGTCTTAATGGGAGCAGGCGTAGGAGCCAGTACGGATGGAATTGGAAACCCGGGAACTACGCTGACTGATGATCATTTTTGGATTCAAAAATTACAGGATTATTATATCAATCAAACTTCCGGCGCTAGCACGTCCAGTGCTGCTGCTCTAAATGATGATCTAACTTTTAATTCCTCTCTGATTATCTACCCTAATCCCGTTAAGGAAGAGCTAAGTATCGACACAAAAGAAAAAGTTGAAGTCGTATATGTTTTTGATATGAATGGTGAAAATGTTATCACCCTGAAAAATAAAACTAAAATCAATCTCTCCGAACTTAAAAACGGCTGGTATATAGTAGCTGTAAAACTTGAAAATGGTAAAAAGATTTCTAACAAAATATTAAAAAATTAAACAGGATCTTAAACCTAAAATTATTTTTTAGATAATAAAGGAGGCGTTTACTAACGCCTCTTTTTTTGTTTTGGTGTATCTGTTACCTTTTCAAAGTTTTTGTAACAAAACAGGAAATAAAAATATTTTGTTACAGCTTTTGAAACAAAATTGAAATTTTATAAAAATTGTTACAGCTTTTGAAACAAATTGGAATAAAAAAATAATTTGTTACAACCTCCTTGCGTAAACCTTTGCTCTCTTAGCGGTAAAAACCATTTTTAACTTTAGCGTATAGATGATTTTATTTTAACAGGAAAAATATTTGTACAAACATTTTAATTACTTTTAACACACTAATTAACCAAAAACAAAACAAAAAATGAAAAAATTAATCTTTGCTTTATTTATTATTTCCGGAGCAGCTTTTGCACAGGACATGAAAGTAGTAAAAGGAAACTTTGATTTCTTAAAAGATCAGAAAGAAATCAATACCGAATTTGATTACAGCAACTTCACGATGATGAAGGAAAAAAAATCGGAAGCACAGTATGTCCAGGAGCATAAAGCCGAGTTAGATCAAAAGGCAAAAGGCAACGGAAACATCTGGGAAAAAAAATGGATTAGTGCAAAAGACCAAATCTGGACGCCTAAATTTTTAGAAATTGCCAATATTGTTTTAACCAAAGAAAAAAAGGATTTGAACTTTCAGGAAAATTTAAAAACTCCTTATACTTTAATCGTGACTGCAGTATGGATCTATCCGGGTTGGGATGCCGGAATTATGAAGCAGCCCGCAAAAGTAACAACCAACTTAAAATTTGTTGAAACTGCTAATAAATCAAATGTCCTTTTAGAAATTACAAGCGAAGAAGCTCCGGGTGATCAATGGGGCAGTAATTTCAGTAACGAAACCAGAATTGGTGAAGGTTTCGCCAAAACAGCAAAATCAATGTCTAAACTGATAGTAAAAAAAGCATATAAATAAAACGATAAGAGGAGAGCTGTTTTATGACAGCTCTCCTCTTTATTACCCTATATTGATTTTAAAAAACGATAAAACCTAAAATATGCCGCTCCTCCGGAATCTATAAATATTTTGCTCCGATGGAGCAATCCGCTGGTGCTTTCTTCCCCGTATAAATCTATTTGCTATAAAGATTTTGCTCCGCTGGAGCAAATAACAGTAATTTTCTAACTAAAAAAACTACTTCCCTTTTTTTATATCCCGGAGGGATAACATATTTATAGAAATAAAAGGTTTATTTATAAATTAGAGCCCTGTAAGGGCGAAATATGACGCTGCAATGAAACAATCATCTAAACAAAAGCCCTGATTATTCAGGGCTTTGTTCTTTTTGCATATTTAGTAAATACGCCATATTTTTAATTACGTGATCGTGTTTCTTCACAAACGGATTTTCTTCGTTCCAGACATATCCTGCCAATACCGAACAGATCTTTTCTTTCACATCCGGGTTTTCCGGCTGATGAAAAAACAAAGTCTGAAGATTCCCAGTGTACCATTCCTGTACATACGTGGTAAAAACAGCTATCCCCCTTTTCATATATCCGGTAAATTCTGTTTCCCAGTCTACTTCGATTCCCTGAGATTCTTTAAGGTACAATTTAGCCGCCAACATTCCGGATTCGGTTGCAAAGGCCACTCCAGATGAAAATACCGGATCTAAAAATTCAGAACTGTTTCCGGTCAGGGCAAAACCATCACCGTACATTCTTTTTACCGCTCTTGAATAATTCTCCAATTTTACCGGCTCAAACAAAAATTCTGTTCCTTTAAATCTTTTAATATAATAATCTGATTTCTGAATCGCATTTCTTAAAGCAGCGGCATTGTCTTTATTTTCTGAAAGCGAATTAATAAAATCGGTTGGTCCTACAACCCCCAGACTCGTATTTCCGTTTGAGAAAGGAATTACCCATAACCAAACTTCGGTTTCCAGAATATCAAAGGAGATTTGAGTTCCCTCTTCTCCTTCTTCTCTGTTAATATCTTTTACATGTGTAAATATCGAAGAATGCGGATCTAATTTTGATGGGGTGTCCAAGTCTAAAAGTCTTGGTAAAACACGGCCGTATCCACTGGAATCAATAATGAATTTAGCGTGTATTTCTTTTAGGTTTCCATCCTTATCTTTTACAATTGTTTTAGAGTTTTTACCCTCAAAAGAAACCTCCAGAACCTCTGTTTCAAATTCCAGATCAATTCCTTTTCTAATCACTTCCTGCGCCATGGTGTTGTCAAAATCAGCACGCGGTACCTGCCAGGTCCAGTCCCAGCCTTCACCAAATTTTTTGCTGAAATCAAAAACACAAATTTCTTCTCCTCTGATAAAACGAGCGCCAAGTTTTTTCTCAAAATTCATCGCATCCAAACTCTCAAAAAGCTCAGCCTCAGCAAAATGATCCATTACTCGAGGAATCAGACTTTCCCCTACTACAAGTCTTGGAAACTTTGTTTTTTCAACTACTTTTATCTTAATGTTGTTTTTGTGAAGATACGATGCCGAGACACATCCTGATGGTCCTGCGCCAATGACTAAAACATCAACAAACTCCTTTATCATATTAATATTATTATCAATTATTAACCTACATTTGCCATCATCAAAATAACTACATTTATTTTGATAAATAAAATTAAATTAGCACAACCAAAAACGATTTAATGAACACAATTAATGAATATTTAAGTTTAGCAGAATTCGAGTCTATTATTTTTGGAAATAATAAAGTTGTCATCAGCGATATTGTTTTAAACAGAGTGAATGAAAGCTTCAATTTCCTAAAAGAATTTTCAGGAAACAAAGTAATATATGGTGTCAACACTGGTTTCGGACCAATGGCCCAATATAGAATTAAAGAATCTGATCAAATACAATTACAATACAATTTAATCCGAAGCCACTCTTCGGGAACGGGAAAACCTTTAAGCCCTGTTTGTGCGAAAGCAGCAATTTTGGCTCGTTTAAACACTTTATCATTAGGTAATTCAGGGGTTCATCCTTCTGTAATTCATCTGATGGCAGAGCTGATCAACAAAGACATTACTCCTCTTATTTTTGAGCATGGCGGTGTAGGTGCCAGCGGAGATTTAGTACAATTATCACACTTAGCTTTGGTTTTAATTGGCGAAGGCGAAGTTTTTTATAAAGGAGACAGAAGATCAACCGCTGAAGTTTTCGAAATTGAAGGTTTAAAACCTATTCAGGTAGAAATCAGAGAAGGTCTGGCTTTAATCAACGGAACTTCGGTAATGACCGGAATTGGAGTTGTAAATGTACATCTTGCCAAAAAATTATTAGACTGGTCTTTAAAATGTTCCTGCGCAATCAACGAATTGGTTCAGGCATACGACGATCATTTCTCTGAAGAATTAAACCAAACCAAACGTCATAAAGGACAACAGGAAGTAGCCTCAAGAATGAGACAAAATCTTTCAGACAGTACCTTGATCCGTAAAAGAGAAGATCACTTATATTCTGGAGAAAACACCGAAGAAATCTTCAAAGAAAAAGTTCAGGAATACTATTCTTTGCGTTGTGTTCCTCAAATTTTAGGACCGGTTTTAGAAACTATAAACAATGTCGCTTCAATTCTTGAAGACGAATTTAACTCGGCAAACGACAATCCTATTATAGATGTAAAAAACAAACACGTTTATCACGGAGGAAATTTCCACGGCGATTATATCTCGCTTGAAATGGATAAACTAAAAATTGTTATTACCAAACTAACCATGCTGGCAGAACGTCAGCTGAATTATTTACTGAATTCAAAAATCAACGAAATCCTTCCTCCGTTTGTTAACTTAGGAACTTTAGGATTCAATTTCGGAATGCAGGGGGTTCAGTTTACCGCTACCTCAACCACTGCCGAAAGCCAGATGTTGTCTAACCCGATGTACGTTCACAGCATCCCGAACAACAACGACAATCAGGACATTGTAAGTATGGGTACCAATGCTGCCGTTATTACTTCAAAAGTAATCGAAAATTCCTTTGAAGTTTTAGGTATCGAAATGATCACCATCGTTCAGGCTATTGATTATTTAGGACAAAAAGATAAAATTTCATCCGTTACCAAAAAATGGTATGACGATATCCGAAACATTATTCCTGAATTTAAAGAAGATCAGGTGATGTATCCTTTTGTTCAGAAAGTAAAAGATTACCTGATTCACAGTTAATACTTATTTTTACATTATTAATATTGAACCTTTAAAATCATGAAAAAGACACTTATTATTTTATTTGCATTCACTATTCAATTTGTTAATAGTCAGGAATTGGCGTTAGTTAAAAAAGATTCAAAAATTGGATATCTTTCCAAAGACGGAAATTTTAAAATTGAACCTCAGTATAAATCCGCAAGAAGCTTTTCTGAAGGATTGGCAGCTGTGGAAAATAATGGAAAATGGGGGTTTATAGATGCTAAAGGAGCCTGGGTAATTCCGGCAGATTTTAAAAATGTTAAAGATTTCAACAGCGGAATTGCAGTTGTACAAAAAGACAAAGACTGGGTTTATATCAATACAAAAGGAGAAATTCAAAACGCTCCTGTATCAGACAAACTTTTTGATTTCGAAAATGGCGTAGCGTTCATTCGACAAAATGGCAAAGTAGGATTAATCAATTCGAAAATGACTGTTGTTTTAGAACCAAAATACGATCAGATCAAATCTTTTGAAAACGGTTTTGCCAGAGTTGAAAACAATAAAAAATGGGGAATTATTAATACTTCCGGTAAAGAAATGATCGAGCCTGCGTATGAAGAAATAGGCAATTATTTCAAGAACACAAGCTGGGCAAGAAAAGATAAAACCTTTGGAATTGTTAGTTCAGGAAGTTTTATTCCTGTTGACGGAGCTGAAAAAATCTGGGATTTTGACACGCAGGATCTTACATACGCCAAGAAAAATGGCAAAATTGGATTCATTGACTTAAAAGGAAATTGGGTAATTACTCCAATTTATGACAAGGTGAAAGCGTTTTCAAAAAGTTTAGCTCCGGTTTGTGTAGGTTCAAAATGGGGGTATATCAATCCGAAAGCTGAATTTGTAATTGAACCTACCTACAGCGATGCCGAAGTTTTTAGTGCTGATGGACTGGCTCCTGTAAAAGAAAAAAACTGGGGATTCATCAATCAAACCGGAAAATTAGTTATTCCAACCCAATACAATATTACAGCAAATGGTTTTGTTATTGCGCTGTTCGTAAAACAAGACAAAGGCTTTATCGATGGTCTGGCCCGAGTAAAAAATGAAGGGAAATGGGGTTTCTTAAAACCAGATGGAACGGTATTAGGCAACCAATGGTTTGAAAATGCCGAACTATTTTCACAATCAAAAGAAAGAATCAGCACAGCAGAAATCGCCGCAGAGAAACCAAAAGCTGAAGCCAAAACGACTGAAAAGTCAGAGACAAAAACTACCAAAAAACCGGTAGCCAAAAAGAAGAAATAAAACCTATTAACCAATAAGTTCTGCAAATGAAATTGCTAAAAAAAGTGATTTTATACCGAACAAATAAAAATAAATTCTGAATATGAAATGTGTATTAGTAACTGGCGGTTCACGAGGAATTGGAAGTGCTATTTGTAAAAAATTAGCCGTTGATGCAAATTATCATATCCTGATTAACTATCACTCGAATAAAACAGCTGCTGAAGTAACACTTCAGGAAATACAAAAACTAGGAGCAACGGGAGAAATCTTAGGTTTTGATGTTTCCAATTTTGAAGACGTACAAAAAACGCTAACACAATGGCAGGAAGCTAATCCGGAAGCAATTGTAGAGGCAATTGTAAACAATGCCGGAATTACAAAAGATGGTCTTTTTATGTGGATGAGTCCCGAAGACTGGAACGGTGTAGTAAACACGAGTTTAAACGGATTTTTTAATGTTACACAGTTTTTTATTCAAAAAATGCTGCGCAATAAATACGGCCGAATTGTTAATATGGTTTCTGTTTCAGGAGTAAAAGGAACAGCCGGACAAACGAATTATTCGGCAGCAAAAGGCGCAATTGTTGCAGCAACCAAGGCACTGGCTCAGGAAGTTGCCAAACGAAATATTACTGTAAATGCTGTTGCACCCGGTTTTATTAAAACGGACATGACCAGTGAACTGGATGAAAAAGAATTATTAAAGCTGATTCCGGTAAACCGTTTTGGAGAAGCGGAGGAAGTTGCAGATTTGGTAAGCTTTTTGATTTCAAAAAAATCAAGTTACATTACAGGAGAGATTATCAATATAAATGGAGGAATATATTCTTAATAATCCTATGTTTGTGAGATTGTTTTAAGTTTTTTTAAACGTCAAAAATTGCTCACAAAGACGCAGAGCCCCGAAGTTTTATTAACAAAACTTCAAAAAAATACACTTTAAGGATAGAAAATACTTTGAAATACCACCATGAATAAAAGAGTTGTAATTACTGGAATGGGAATTTATTCTTGTATCGGAACTTCTTTAGATGAAGTAAAGGAATCTTTATACCAGGGAAAATCAGGTATTCAGTTTGATTCTGAAAGAAAAGAATTTGGTTTCCAATCGGCCCTAACGGGAATGGTTCCGAAGGCTGATTTAAAAAATTTATTGACCCGCAGACAGCGAATGAGCATTGGTGAAGAGACCGAGTATGCTTATATGGCTACGATCGAAGCATTGAAAAATGCGAATATAGATGATGCCTTTTTTGAAGAACGCGAAGTGGGAATCATGTATGGAAATGACAGTGTGTCTAAAGCTGTTATTGAAGCTACTGATATTGTCAGAGATAAAAAAGACACCGCTTTGATAGGTTCAGGTGCTATTTTTAAATCGATGAATTCAACGGTAACCATGAATTTATCAACGATTTTTAAACTTCGCGGTATCAATCTTACTGTAAGTGCAGCCTGTGCCAGCGGATCACACTCTATAGGACTCGCTTATTTTTTAATCAAAAGCGGATTTCAGGACGTTATCATCTGTGGAGGCGCACAGGAAATCAATAAATATGCGATGAGCAGTTTTGATGGTTTGGGTGTTTTTTCGGCCAGAGAAAACGAACCGGAAAAAGCTTCCCGTCCGTTCGACAAAGATCGTGACGGATTAATTCCGAGTGGTGGCGGTGCAACGTTAATTCTGGAGAGCTACGAATCGGCTATTGCCAGAGGCGCAACCATCATTGCCGAAGTTGCAGGTTACGGATTCTCTTCTAACGGCGGACACATCTCGACACCTAATGTTGAAGGACCGTCTATAGCCATGCAACGAGCGCTTGACGATGCACAGCTAAAAGCAACGGATGTTGATTATATAAATGCTCACGCAACCTCAACTCCTGTTGGAGACGGAAATGAAGCCAAAGCTATTTTTGAAGTTTTCGGAGAAAGAAATCCATATGTAAGTTCTACCAAATCGATGACAGGTCACGAATGCTGGATGGCAGGAGCAAGCGAAGTAATCTACTCTATCCTAATGATGCAGCACGATTTCATTGCTCCAAACATCAATTTAGAAAATCCTGACGAAGATGCTGCTAAATTAAATTTGGTCAAAACTACTTTAAACAAAAAATTTGACATATTTTTGTCCAATTCCTTCGGATTCGGAGGAACCAACTCTGCGTTGGTGGTTAAAAAGTTTAAATTGAACGATGAATAAAGAAGAGATTATAGCAAGAATTAATGGTTTTTTGGTTGATGAATTTGAAGTAGACAATGATGATATCGAACCGGATGCTAATTTAAAAAACACACTTGGATTAGATAGTTTAGATTATGTAGATTTAGTAGTCTCGATCGAATCTAACTTTGGTGTAAAACTGGTAGAAGCTGATTTTGTTGGAATTGCTACTTTTCAGAATTTTTATGACCTTATTGAAACCAAACTAAAAGCTAAAGCTGTTTAATGAGTCAATGGGATGGCAAATCAAAAGGAACAGTTTTAGGCTATAGAATATTCGTTTTTTTAATACAAAAAGCGGGTATTAAGGCTGCTTATGTCCTGCTTTATTTTGTTGCTTCATATTACTTTTTGTTTTTAAAAAAAAGCAACAAAGCCATTTTCTATTACTTTAAAGAAAGGCTTCAATATTCCTGGTTCAAATCTAAAAAAATGGTCTTCAAAAGTTACTATACTTTTGGACAGACGATCATTGATAAAATTTCCATTTCTGCAGGAATGCGAAACAGATTCACTTATGAATTTGACGGAATTGAGGTACTGAAAAAACTTCTGGCCGAGAAAAAAGGAGGTGTTTTAATTAGTGCTCATGTTGGAAATTTCGAAATTGCCGAACATTTCCTGGGTGATATTGATCTTAATTTTCAAATCAATCTGGTTACTACCGATTTGGAACATTCTGCTATAAAAAACTATCTGGAGAGCGTTACCCAAAAACCTACCGTAAAATTTATCATCATTAAAGACGATTTGTCTCATATTTTTGAGATCAATGCTGCTTTGACCAATAACGAATTGGTTTGTTTTACCGGCGATCGCTACTTTGAAGGCACCAAATCTCTTTCGGAAAATATATTAGGTAAGGAAGCTAATTTCCCTGCAGGTCCATTTTTAATTGCTTCACGATTAAAAGTTCCTGTTGTTTTTGTTTACGTAATGAAAGAACCTAACTTACATTATCATTTGTACGCCAGAGAAGCTGCCTCGAAACATCGTGATGAAAAAGGATTGCTGAAAGAATATGTACAAAGCGTTGAGACTATTCTGCAAAAATATCCGTTGCAATGGTTCAATTATTTTGATTTCTGGAACAAAGCTCATTAAAAATCAGCCCGCGGATTACACGGATTAAACTGGTTTACACGGATTTATTTTCTTGGGGCTCTTGTAAAAGTTATTCTATAAAAGTAAAAATGAAGATTTACAAAAACCGTATCACTGTTTAAATCCGAACACAAGACACTACATATAAACTACTTACACTTAGGAATCACTTTCTTTTTGACATTCTACGAAAAGAAAAAACTGTGAAAACCAGTTTAATCCGCAAAATCTGTGGCCCAAAAACAATTCATTTAAACAAGAAAATTCGTTTAAATAAATTTGCCTATTTTTGTTCGCAACCAAAAGCAAATAAACCTCAATGAAAAATGTTCTTGTTATTTATTATACGCAGTCTGGACAACTGGGAACAATTGCACGAAATATTGCAAAACCCTTCCTGAATTCAGAGGAGATAAATGTAACTTTTCACGAAATACAACTGCAGAAATCTTTTCCTTTTCCATGGAATAAAGACGCTTTTTTCGACGCTTTTCCCGAATCATTTCTGCAAATTCCAACCGAACTAAAACCGGTTCCGGAAGAAATTCTAAACACCAAATACGATCTGGTATTGTTTCACTATCAGGTTTGGTATTTGTCCCCTTCTATTCCGATTAACTCTTTTCTGAAAAGTGCCGAAGCGAAAAAAATATTAAACAACACACCTGTTATCACCATCAGCGGCTCTCGTAATATGTGGATTATGGCGCAGGAAAAAATCAAAGTTTTACTAAAAGAAGCCAATGCTCAGCTTGTTGGAAATGTGGCTTTAGTAGATCGTGTTGGAAATTTAATCAGTGTAATTACGATTGTAGAATGGATGTTTTCGGGCGTAAAGAAAAAATATCTTGGTATTTTTCCACTGCCGGGAGTATCAGAAAAAGACATTCAGGAGTCAGATAAATTTGGAGAAACAATACTTTCTGAATTTAAGCAAAATCAATTACAGAACTTACAGCCCAAATTAGTTGCCATTGATGCCGTTAAAATCAGCCCTTATTTGGTCACCGTTGATAAAACGGCAAATAAAATTTTTAATAAGTGGTCGAATCTGATTTATAAAAATCAAAAAAACAGAAAAACACTTCTTAAAGTATTTAATGTTTATTTATTCCTTGCAATATGGTTAATCTCGCCAATAGTGTATATATTGCACCTTATTACCTACCCCTTTAAGTTAAATACCATAAAAAGAGAAACTCAATATTATCAAGGAGTTTAGAAGACGAAATTAGATTATGTTTGAAGTATATATTACCAAAGCCGCAAAGTATTTGCCAAATGAAGCCATTTCTAATGATGAGATGGAAAGTTATTTAGGCCTCATTAATGATGCTGCCTCTAAAGCAAGACGTATTATTTTGCGCAATAATAAAATCACAACTCGTTATTACGCAATAGATAAGTCCGGGAAAAGCACGCATAACAACGCCGAGTTAACCCGAAATGCAATTCTGCAATTGTTTGATGAAAACTTTACAGCACTGGATCTTGAAGTACTTTCCTGCGGAACCTCAACACCTGATATCTTTCTTCCTTCACATGCTGCGATGGTACACGGTTTATTGAAAAACAAATCTGTAGAACTAAATTCTTCAACAGGAGTTTGCTGTGCAGGTATGAATTCTTTAAAATTTGGTTTCCTGTCTGTAAAATCCGGAAACTCTAAAAATGCCATTTGTACGGGATCTGAAAAAGTTTCGACCTGGCTCAATGCCCAAATGTACAACCACGAAGCGGCGAATTTGAAAAATCTGGAAGAACAACCCATCATTGCCTTCAAAAAAGATTTTTTACGCTGGATGTTATCTGATGGTGCAGGAGCGTTTTTATTAGAAAACCAACCAAAAGGAGCGATCTCATTAAAAATTGAGTGGATGGAAGCCTTTTCGTATGCTTACGAATTAGAAACCTGTATGTATGCCGGTGGTGATAAATTAGAAAATGGTGAGATCAAAGCCTGGAGCGATTATGCACCGGAACAATGGTTAAACGAATCGGTTTTTGCCATCAAACAAGATGTAAAATTACTGGACGAATTTATTCTTTCCAAAGGAGCAGAAAGTATGAAAGATGCTATGGATAAAAACAATATCACATCAGATCATGTCGATTATTTTATCCCTCACGTTTCTTCTAACTTTTTTGTGGAAGGACTAAAAAAAGGACTGAATGAAAAAGGAATCGGTATGGCCGATGAAAAATGGTTCATGAATCTTTCAAGAGTTGGGAATGTCGGTTCTGCCTCTATTTACTTAGCTTTGGAAGAATTAATGAATTCAGGAAATTTGAAAAAAGGAGAACGTATTCTATTATCTGTCCCTGAAAGCGGAAGATTCTCTTTTGCGTATGCTTATTTAACTGTTTGCTAATGGAAACTGCTTTACTTTTAGAAAAAAACGCTGTCGAAAATTTATTGCCACAAAAGTTTCCTTTTGTTATGGTTGATAAAATGTATTCGTTTACCGAGACCTCATTGGTTGCGGGATTAAAAATTGAAAACGATAATATTTTTTCTGACAACGATACCTTTTTAGAAGCCGGTTTAATCGAGCATATGGCGCAATCTGTGGCTTTGCACACGGGCTATCAATTTTTCCTGAAAAACGAAACAGCCCCAACAGGCTACATTGGATCGATCAAAGAAATTGAAATAAAAAAGTTACCCAAAGTCAACGACACAATTCAATCGACCATAACTATTTTACAGGAGTTTGCCGGAATTACTCTGGTAGACATCGTAACGTATCTGAATAATGAAGAAATTGCGAACGGGCAAATGAAGACCGTTTTAGCTAAATAATATAATAGGAATGAAAACCGGAGTCGACATACAAAACTACCTACCCCACAGAGCACCATTGCTTATGGTGGATTTAATTTTGGATATAAATTCCAGTTTTGTAGAAACCACATTTTTGATCCGTGAAGACAATATTTTTGTTGACAACAACATTTTTATTGAAGCCGGGCTCATCGAAAATACCGCACAAACCTGTTCCTCAATTGTAGGTAAAAAATATTTTTTTGACGATGACGGAACAGAAAATGAAAATGTAAATGTAATTGGTTTCATCAGCGCTATAAAGAATCTGAAAGTACATGCGTTGCCAAAAGTTAATGACACTATTATTACCAAAGCAAATTTAGTTTCAAAATTTGCGGGTGACGATTATACTTTATGCACCATGAGCTGCGAAAGTTTAGTTGATGACAAACTACTTTTAGAATGCGAAATTAATCTGTTCATTCAACAAACGATTTCGGCTATTTCATAACTTCTCCCGAAAATAAAAAGGCCATGGAAAAAGAAAAAGTACCACAAGACAACGGCAATTTAACCAAAAATAATCTCAAAGAACTGCTTTACGCCACCGATGAAAATGGTGACTATACCACAACTTTAAGTACCGGTTGGGAACCTAAAACCATCGCACTATCCAATTCGATTGATGACATAAATGAACGAATTGCCGAAGCAAAACAACAGGTAGAAATGGGTGAAGTAAGTCCGATTTGTTATTATATGGAGCTTAATAAAATGGATCTTACCATTCTTTCCAGTTATGTTGGAATGTGGAAATGGCGTGTAAAAAGACATTTTAAACCCTCTGTTTTTGCCAAATTGAGCAACACTACTTTACAGAAATATGCCGATGCTTTTGAAATTTCAATAGCTGAATTAAAAAATATTAAAACCGCGTAATGCAAACTAATTTTACACATCATCAATCTGCCCATTGCGAAAATGGAGTAGCTTCGAATTTGTTAAAAAACAACGGACTGAATATCAGCGAACCAATGGTTTTTGGTATTGGCTCCGGACTTTTCTTCGTATACCTGCCGTTTATAAAAGTCAATCACGCTCCGGCCATTAGTTACAGAACTTTGCCCGGACAGATTTTTAACAAACTGGCGAGTCGTTTAAACTTAAAAATAAAAAGACAAAAATTTTCCTCTGTAATAAATGCCAACAAGGCCTTAGATGAAAATTTAAAAAATAATATTCCAACCGGATTACAAGTTGGCGTGTACCATTTGAGTTATTTCCCTGATGAATACCGCTTTCATTTTAACGCACACAATTTAGTGGTTTACGGAAAAACCGAAACCGATTATCTGGTGAGCGATCCTGTAATGGAAACCGTTACCACCCTGACACATGACGAACTCGACAAGGTGCGTTTTGCCAAAGGAGCTTTTGCACCAAGAGGACAAATGTACTATCCGATTCAAATTCCGAAGGATGTTGATTTAAAAAGTGCTATTATAAAAGGAATCAAAAATACCTGCCGCGATATGTTGGCACCAATGCCTATCGTGGGTGTCCGCGGAATCAAATTTGTTTCCAAACAAATCCGAAAATGGCCTGTAAAACACGGTACTAAAAAAGCCAATCATTATTTGGCACAAATGGTTCGTATGCAGGAAGAAATAGGTACAGGAGGCGGAGGTTTCCGATTTATTTATGCCGCTTTTTTACAGGAAGCTTCAGTTATTCTGAACAATGAAGAATTAAAATCCCTTTCAAAAGAGATGACACAAATCGGAGATTCATGGCGTGATTTTGCCGTTGAAGCCTCAAGAATTTACAAAAACAGAAGCGCCAAAGAAGATGCCTACAATACAATTGCCGATGAACTTCTGGACATTGCCAATCGTGAAGAAATCTTTTTCAAAAAACTAAAAAAAGCTATTAGCTAAGAATATTTTGCAATCCATAATAAAAATAGAATCCCTTTCGAAAAAGTACAAAAATGCAGATCTGTATTCTTTGAACGATGTTTCGCTGGAGATTAATCAAGGTCAAATTTTCGGGTTATTGGGACCAAATGGTGCCGGAAAGACCACTTTAATCTCCATGCTTTGCGGACTGATCAAACCAACTTCAGGGCATTTCACTATTGATAGTCTGAATTATACTCATCATTCCTCCAAAATCAAAAAAATAATTGGCGTTGTCCCTCAGGAATATGCATTGTATCCTACTTTGACAGCCCGGGAAAATTTACATTATTTCGGAAGCATGTACGGACTAAAAGGCAATTATCTAAAAGACAAGGTCATTGAAACCTTGGATCTTTTAGGATTATTAAAATTTGCCGACAAACGTATTGAGACTTTCTCAGGCGGTATGAAGCGCAGAGTCAATTTGATTGCCGGAATTTTACACAATCCTAAAGTTTTGTTTTTAGACGAACCAACTGTTGGTGTTGACGTACAATCGAAAAATGCCATCATAGACTATTTAAAATTCTTAAATCAAAACGGAACCACCATTATATATACGTCACACCATTTAGCAGAAGCGGAAGATTTCTGTACTCATATTGCCATTTTAGATCGCGGCAGAATTTATGCCCAAGGTACACCTTCGAGCCTAATTGCTTCTACTGAAGAAGCCCGCAATCTTGAAGAAGTTTTTATTTCATTAACCGGTAAAGACTTTAGAGATGGTATATAAAATTTGGATGTCGGTCGTAAAAGAATTCCTCCTGCTCAAACGAGATCTGGGCGGTTTGATCATTTTATTCATCATGCCTTTGGTTTTGGTGATTACAGTAACCTTGATTCAGGACAGTACTTTCAAAACCGTTAGCGATAACAAAATTCAGATTTTACTGGTTGATAACGACAAAGGTTCAGTGTCTAAAACCGTTTTTGATAATCTGGAGAAAAGTCAGCTTTTTAGTGTGGTCACACAAATTGATCATAAACCCATCACGGAAGAAATTGCCAGGGAAGCCGTTTACAAAGGAAAATTTCAGCTGGCCATTGTAATTCCGGAAAAACTAAGTGTTGATCTGCAGACCAAAATTGATCAGAATGTCGAAAACATTGTGAGCAAAATGGGGTTAACAGAAACAGATACCTCGGCTCAAGCCAAAAAACCGAAAGTAATTAAAGAAAAAGAAGTCAAATTGTATTTTGATCCGGCAGTTCAAATGAGCTTCAAGAATGCCGTGATGAGTTCCATCGATAAGATGATTTCACAGATCGAAACCAAATCAATTTATACTACTTTTCAAAATCAGCTGGGAGAAGGAAATGCCGAATTTGAACAAAAAAGTTTCATCACTTTTAAAGAAATTATTCCTAAAATAAACAACAAAGAAGTGCGTCCCAACTCAGTACAGCATAATGTTCCGGCCTGGACACTTTTTGCTATATTCTTTATTGTAATTCCATTGTCTATCAATATTGTAAAAGAAAAATCACAGGGAACGTTTGTTCGTTTATTGACCAATCCGGTTTCTAATATTGTGGTTATAATTGGTAAAACCATAACCTATTCTGTCATTTGTATGATACAGTTTTACATGATGGTCGCTGTGGCAATCTTTTTATTTCCGCATATTGGTTTACCTCCTTTGAATGTTGAAGGCCATTTATTTTTAATGAGTGTTGTAGCCTTATTTTCAGGTTTCGCTGCCATTGGTTTCGGAATTTTATTGGGAACGGTCGCGAGCACGCAGGAACAATCAGCTCCTTTTGGTGCGACAAGTGTTATTATCCTGGCGGCGATTGGCGGAATCTGGGTTCCCGTTTTTGCAATGCCGGGCATCATGCAGCTTATAGCCAAATCATCACCCATGAACTGGGGATTAGAAGCTTTCTATGATGTTTTACTCCGCAACGTATCTTTCCTTGAAATCATTCCAAAAATAAGTTTGCTATTTTTGTTCTTCATTATCACAACATCCATTGCATTATTCTATGACAAAAAGAAAAGAACAGTTTAACGAAGCAACCGAACTAACCGTTTCACATGAAATCAGAATTCGTTTTAACGAAACGGATCCGCTTGGAATCGTGTGGCACGGCAATTATATCACCTATTTTGAAGACGGACGTGAAGCTTTTGGTCGCCAACACGGACTTACCTATTTGGATATTGCCAAAACAGGCTACACAACTCCTATCGTAAAATCGAAATGCGAACACAAATTGTCTTTGCGTTATGGCGATGTGGTAACCATAGAAACTACGGTAATTGACACACCCGCCGCCAAAATGATCTATCGTTTCAGAATACTGGACGATAAAGGTGAAGTGGCTTGTACCGGAGAAACCGTTCAGGTTTTTTTAGATCAGGAAGGAAATCTAATGCTGACTAATCCTCCTTTTTATGAAGAATGGAAACGAAAAGTCGGGCTGTTGAAGTAAAACACGAATGACACGAATTTTCACAAATTTAAGAATAAAACAAGCAGTGCAAATCTGCCTAATCTGCTAAATCTGCGTGCTATAAAAATCACGCTGAAATAAAATCATAAAATGTTAAGAGAAATATACATTACACAAACCAACTGCATCACACCATTAGGTTTTGATGTCGAATCAAACGTTGAAGCGATTCTTCGAGGAGATTCCGGCATTCAGCTTCAAAATGATATTTCTTTAATGCCCCATTCATTTTATGCTTCTATTATTTCTGATGAAAAACTCAACAGTGCTTTTGCAAAAATAAGTACTGAAACTAAATATTCCCGTTTAGAGAAAATGATGATTTTGGCTTTAGAACCAATTATCAAAAACTCGGGAGTTGAACTAAATTCCAAAGCAGCCTTTATCCTTTCGACAACCAAAGGCAATGTAACGGCTTTAAAAAATGATTCTGCTGACAGTTTTAATAATGCACATTTAGACGTTCTGGCAAAAAATGTTGCCGCTTTTTTCGGATTTCAAACACCCCCCATTGTGGTATCGAATGCCTGTGTATCAGGAATTTTAGCCATTTCTATTGCCAAAAGAATGATTCAGTCAGGTCTTTATGACCATGCTTTTGTCGTAGCGGGTGACGAAGTTTCAGAATTTGTTTTGTCTGGTTTTAATGCTTTTCAGGCTATGAGCGACTTGCCTTGCAAACCGTATTCTAAAAACAGAACCGGTGTAAGTTTGGGGGAAGCGACGGCCGCAGTGTTAGTTACCGCCGAAACTGCAAATGCCAAAATAAAAGTGATCGGAGACAGTTCGATAAACGATGCCAATCATATTTCGGGTCCATCGAGAACAGGCGAAGGTTTGTTCAGAAGTATTCAAAATGCTTTGAAAGAAGCTCAAATTGAAGCTGACAAAATCGATTATATTTCAGCACACGGAACTGCAACGCCTTTCAACGACGAAATGGAAGCCATCGCTTTAAATCGTTTAGGTTTACAAAATGTTCCTGTAAATAGTTTAAAAGGATTCTACGGTCATACCTTAGGTGCTTCGGGATTACTAGAAACCGTAATTGCCATTGAATCTGCCAATCAAAATAGGCTTTTCGAATCAAAAGGTTTTGACGAGATGGGCGTGAGCGAACCAATAAATGTTATTGAGAAAAAGGAAGAAAAGACAATTGATTTTTTCCTGAAAACAGCTTCCGGATTTGGAGGTTGTAATACGGCGGTGATATTTGAAAAGGTAAAAAATGATTAACCGCGAATTGCACTAATTTTCACAGATTAATTAGTGTAATTTAACCCCAAAATCAATTCGTGCTAATTTGTGCAATTAGTGTTAAATTAAAATAATGAATCCAAACAAAACCAACATACAATCCTATTGCACCATTGAAAACAACGAAATTGTTTTGAACGGAACTTCGATATTCAAAATTGAACCGACCAATTTTAGTGATTTCTCTAAACAGGCCTATCGCAATTTTGACCTGCAATATCCAAAGTTTTTCAAAATGGATGCGTTGAGCAAACTGGCTTTTTTAGGAGCCGAGTTACTTTTGAGTCCGATAACTTCTGATGAAAAAGAGAACAATATTGCCTTGGTTCTGGCCAACAAATCCTCGAGTTTAGATACCGATGTGAAATACCAGGAATCTATTTCCGACAAAGAAAACTACTTTCCGAGCCCTGCGGTTTTTGTCTATACCCTGCCAAATATATGTCTGGGCGAAATAAGTATCCGCCATCAGCTGAAAAGTGAAAATTCTTTCTTTATATTTGATGCCTTTAACACCGAATTTATATCCAATTATTCTGCTATTCTTCTGAATACAAATAAAGCCGATATAGTTCTTTGTGGCTGGGTAGAATATTTTAATGACGAATACAAGGCGTTCCTTTGCACGATTAGCAAGGAAGAAAGCACAAAATATACCAACGAAACTATCAATACATTATACAATAAATAATCATGGAAGCATTAAAAGAAGAATTAAAAAACAAAATCATTACTACTTTAAACCTTGAAGATATCGCGATCGAAGATATTGCAGATAACGATCCTTTGTTTGGAGATGGTTTAGGTTTAGACTCCATTGATGCGCTTGAACTGATCGTGATTCTGGATAAAGATTACGGAATTAAACTGGTAGACCCAAAAGAAGGAAAAACCATTTTTCAATCCATCGAAACTATGGCGGCGTACATTAGCGCTAACAGAACTAAATAGACTGCTTAGACTTTCTTAGATCTTTAGACTACTTAGGTAAAATTCTCTAAAACCTAGAACCCTCAAAATCTAAGAAGTCTAATATCTAACAATCTAAGCAAGTCTAATATCCATTAATCTAAGCAAGTCTAAAAATGAAAGGTGTTGCAATAACCGGAATGGGAATTATCTCCTCGATTGGAAATTCAGTCGAAGAAAATTACATTTCGTTAATCGAAAATAAAGTTGCGGTAACGCGTATCGAAAACATTGAAACAATTCACGCTGCTATAAATAAGGTAGGGGAGATTAAAAAAACCAATGATGAATTGGTTCAGGAATTAGAACTTACTCCCGATAATAACTTTTCGAGAACTGCGATGATTGGCACTTTTGCAGCGAAACAAGCTGTTAAAAATGCCGGAATTACGGCAATAAACGAATTCAGAACCGGGCTCATTTCGGCGACAAGTGTGGGTGGAATGGATATGACCGAAAAACATTATTACGATTATTTCAAACATCCTGAACTTGTCAAATACATTACCTGTCATGATGCCGGCGATGTAGCCGAAAAAATTGCCGAAGAGTTAGGTTTAAAAGGAATTGTTACCACTATAAGTACAGCTTGTTCATCAGCAGCAAACGCAATTATGCTGGGTGCAAGACTTATAAAATCCGGAAAACTGGACCGCGTAATAGTAGGCGGAACCGACGCTCTGGCAAAATTTACAATCAACGGCTTCAAAACCCTCATGATTTTATCTGACGAATACAACAAACCTTTCGACAACAACCGAAAAGGACTAAATCTGGGTGAAGCAGCTGCTTTTCTGGTTTTAGAATCTGATGAAGTCGTTCAGAAACAAAACAAAAAAGTGCTGGCCCGTGTTTCAGGTTATGGCAATGCCAATGATGCTTTTCACCAAACGGCTTCTTCAGAAAATGGAGACGGTGCTTACCTGGCCATGAAAAAAGCGTTTGACGTTTCGGGTTTAAAACCAAGTGAAATTGACTATATCAACGTTCACGGAACAGCCACTCCCAACAATGATTTGTCTGAAGGAAGAGCTATACTTCGAATTTACGGTGATGAAAAAGTACCCGATTTTAGTTCGACGAAACCTTATACAGGACATACTTTGGCAGCTGCGGCGGCCATTGAAGCTGTTTACAGCGTTCTGGCGATTCAGAATAATGTGGTTTACCCCAATCTGAATTTTGAAACACCAATGGAAGAGTTTGACTTAAAACCGCAAACAACTTTAAAGAATAAAAAAATTGAACACGTTTTATCAAACTCTTTTGGGTTTGGAGGAAACTGTTCCACTCTTATCTTTTCAAAATGCAATTAAAAAAAACATATATAAATGGAATAGGTTGTATTTCGACTCAAAAAACATTTGATACTGTTTTTTTAGAAGAAGCCACACACAACCTCGACGAGAATGTGCTTAAAATCGTTCCGCCGGTTTACAAGGATTATATTTCTCCTGCTGCCATAAGAAGAATGGCAAAAGGTGTAAAAAACGGAATCGTGGCCTCGGCAATTGCCATGAAAGATGCACAACTCGAAAATGTGGATGCCATTATTACCGGAACAGGATTAGGATGTATTGAAGATTCTGAAAAATTCCTGACCAACATCCTCGATAATAATGAGCAATTCTTAACACCAACTTCATTCATTCAATCGACACATAATACGGTTGGCGCTCAAATTGCGTTGC
This sequence comes from Flavobacterium tructae, assembly GCF_002217475.1. Lineage (GTDB taxonomy): Bacteria > Bacteroidota > Bacteroidia > Flavobacteriales > Flavobacteriaceae > Flavobacterium > Flavobacterium tructae. The sequence continues at coordinate 55,186 of NZ_MUHH01000017.1, read as the reverse complement.
TACAAAAATGCAACGGTTACAATTTTACCTATGTTAACGGAGCGGTCTCTTTTGAATCGGCACTTTTAGATGCTAAAATGCAAATTGAGGAAGAAGAAGTACAGTCTGTTCTTGTGGGCGGTGTCGATGAAAATGGCGATTATACTACTGCGCTTTTTAAATTGTCAGGACGTATCAAACCAGACGGTCAGCAACCCTACAACCTTTTAGAGGCTACTACAAGTGGTGCCGTTTATGGAGAAGGTGCCAGTTTTTTTGTTTTAGAAAATGAGCGAAAAGAAACTACCTATGCTGAAGTACTGGACATTGCCATAGTAAATACTCTGGAAGAAAATGAAATTGAAGCAGCAATCAGATCGTTTCTGAAATCCAATCAATTAGAAATTTCAGATGTTGATGCCTTGATTTTAGGATTTGACGGTAATGCAGATTTTGAAAATTATTATAAAAATCTAACCCAAAAGGACTTCGCTCAAACTCCGCAATTGTATTACAAACATTTGAGTGGTGAATACGATACAGCTTCAGCTTTTGCTTTATGGATGGCGTCTAAAATTTTAAAAACTCAGGAAATCCCTGAAATTATAAAAGTAAATTCAGTCGAAAGACCGGCTTATAATACGATTTTATTGTACAATCAGCTCAACGGAAAAAACCATAGTTTCACGTTACTTTCAAAATGATAACGCATAAAAACATTTCGTTATTCTTTCTCTTTGTATTGCTGCTATTGCTTCTTCTGAATCTCTATACAGCAATTAACGGGGCATGGTTTATCGCAATTGTTTTAATTTGGTTAAGCATAAATGCTGTGGGCTCTGCTGTAATTTCTTCTAATTATCACGTAAAAGCTTACTGCAATAATTCCTCAGAAACCCAAAAGAAAATTGCGATTACTTTTGATGATGGCCCCTCTATTTTTACTCCGGAAGTTTTGGCTCTTTTAAAGAAATATGAGCTCAAAGCTACTTTTTTCTGCATTGGAAAAAACATCGAAACTCATCCTGAAATCGTACAACAAATTATAGCAGAAGGACATTTGGTTGGCAATCATTCGTACAGCCATTCTCCTTTTTTTGATTTTTACAATGCTAAAAAAATCACAGCCGAAATTCAGAGAACAGACGCTCTTTTAGAAAAATACACTTTCAAAAAAATAAACTTCTTCCGCCCGCCCTACGGAGTTACAACACCCTCCATCCGAAGAGCTTTAAAACGTACAGGCCACAAAGTAATTGGATGGAATATTCGCTCGCTGGACGGTGGCACAACCAACCAAAGTTTAATTTTCAACCGAATCATAAAACGTATTTCTCTGGGAGGAATTGTACTTTTGCACGACACTGGAGCACACTCTGTTTTGGTACTGGAACAGTTTTTGCAATTTTTGCAGCAAAACAATTATAAAGTAATTTCAACCGAAGAACTTTTGAATCTTAATGCTTATGAAAACTGAACGCGGATGAAGCAGATTCGCTTACGCGAAGACGCGGATAAAAAGCGGATTTTAATAATTTAATCTGTGAAAATCCTTTAATCTGTGGCAAAATAATAAAGCGCAATTCGTAATAAATATGAAAACTAAAATAGCACTCTTAATTTTATTCATCTCAGGCAATTTGTTCGCTCAGGAACAAAAAATGTCTGATGCCGAAATTAATGCTTTCAAGCAGGATGTAAATGTAGTTTCCAAAAAAATCAAAACCCTGAGTACCGATTTTGTTCAGTACAAACACTTGGACTTTTTATCGAAAGATATTGAAACTTCGGGAAAAATGATTTTTAAAGAACCTTCTTTATTACAATGGCAATACAAGAAACCATACAATTACAGCATAGTTTTTAAAAACGGAAAAATACTGATTAACGACGAAGGGAAGAAAAGTGCCGTTGATATTGGCAATAGCAAAATCTTTGGCAGAATCAACAAATTGATTGTCGGAAGTGTAAGCGGTAATATGTTTGACGACAAGGAGTTTGTCATTTCTTATTTCAAATCAAAAGGACAAAATATAGCGAAGTTTGTTCCTAAAGATGCTACTTTAAAAAAATACATCAAACAAATTGAACTGACTTTCGACAAAGAAGAAGCAACCGTAATTCAGGTAAAACTGTTAGAGTCCTCTGAAGATTATACCCGAATTGTACTTAAAAATAAAGTGATCAATGCAAAAATCGACGATTCAGTTTTTAATAATTAATTGCTTCCTTGCAATTGTTCTGGTTTCTTGCGGGTCTGTCACAAAAAACTATACTCCTAAAAAATTAGACCGAACGTCTTACCAGGTCCCTTATTTCGCAGATTCAAAAACCGATTACGTTTATAAAACCAACATCACAGTTTACGGTCATGAAATGTCTGGAATTTTCATCGCCAAAAAAATCAATGACACTACACATCGTATTGTTTTTACAACAGAATTTGGCAACAAATTAATGGATTTTGAAATTTCTGAAACAAACTTTAAAATCAATTCGATTGTATCCGAATTAGACCGAAAAATCCTTATCAATACCTTAAGAGAAGATTTTCGCTTGCTACTGAAAAAAGATTATATCTTTCAGCAACAATTCGAAAATGAATCAGCGGACATCTATAAATCACAGGATGGAAAACGTGACAACTATCTTTTTATCTCCAAAAAGGACCAAAAGTTAGAAAAGGTCGTTCAGTCTTCTAAAACAAAAGAAAAATTTACACTGACATTTAGTTCAGAAAACAATATTTTTGCTGAGAAAATTTTGATTAATCATCAAAATATTAAACTGAAAATTGAATTAAATTATTTGAAATCAGAGTAAAAATTTAAACTAAACCTAAACTTAAATCAAACCAAAAATGAAAAAAATAACCGTAATTGCCTTTGTTTTATGTATTGGAATTATAACGTCAAATGCCCAGGTAAAGGTTAGTCCGGGATTACGCGGAGGTTTAAATATATCGGATTTAAGTAATATGCCGGAAAATAGCAGTTCTAAATCTGATTTTTATGTGGGTGCATTAATGGCTATAAAATTCAATAAATATTTTACGTTGCAGCCTGAGTTGAATTATTCCAGACAGGGTTCTGAGATTCGTTTGTCTTATTTAGATTTTGACAACAATACTTCCCGTCGCAGAAGCCAGAAAGCCGAAATTAACTATCTTACACTTGGAGCTGTGGCTAAATTTAATTTTAAAGGAAAGGGTTTCCACGTATTAGCCGGACCCTCTATAGATTTTAAAACCAATGATAATTTTGACAAATTTGGAGAGAACCCTGTTGATGTTGACTTTGCTATTGTTGGCGGAGTTGGGTATACCCTTCCAAACGGATTAACTTTTGAAGCCCGATTAAAACAGGGATTAGTTGATATTTATGGCTACGACGGATATGATTATGATAATGAAAACAGACGCTATTATGATGACATTACTTTAAATCAGGTTTTCCAAATAGGTATTAGTTACACTTTCAAAGTAAAATAAATTAAATCATGAACAAAAGAAATTTAATAATTATCGTATTGGCCTTGTTTGCCTTAACAAGTTTACAGGCACAGGTTACCTTTAAACCCGGTTTGAGAGCAGGAGCTTCTTTTTCTACATTCTCCAATACACGTTCCGACTATAAAACTGATTTTTATATAGGTGGTTTTGGTGAAATCAAATTAACCAAAATTTACACTTTACAACCCGAAATCACGTATAGCCAGCAAGGAGCGAGTAACGTTAAAACTTTTATCAGTTATAATAACGGTAACGATGTTGTGAGTTTAAAAGATTTAGAAATTGATTATCTTTCCATTGCTGTAGTCAATAAATTTACTTTAAAAAATGGCTTTCAGTTTCAGGCTGGGCCCACTTTAGATTTTAGATTACGAGACAACTTACTTTATGAAAAATCAGATATTGATCTGGCTTTTATAATGGGTATTGGTTATAGATTACCTTCCGGATTGACTTTTGAGGCCCGTTTCAAAAAAGGAATTGTGGATGTTCTTGATAGTGATTATTACGGCAGCAACGGTAACAATAATGATTATTGGTTTAGAGATTATAATACAAATGTTAGTTTTCAAATAGGTGTTTCTTATCCTTTTGGCAAATAAAAAAATATGGTTTTAAAAGATTTTTACAAAGTTCTTTCCGAAGAAAAAACAGGAGATTCTAAATACACAATTTCGATTCTGATCAATGAAAAACACGACGTTTTCAAAGGTCATTTTCCGGGCAATCCGATTATGCCGGGAGTTTGCATGATTCAGATTATAAAAGAACTTACGGAGTCTATCACCAAAAGTACTTTGATCATGCAGACACTTTCCAATGTGAAGTTTATGGCGCTGATTAATCCGGAAGTAAATCCGGAATTACGCTTAGAACTTGATATTGTTACAACAGAAGAAGATTTGGTTAAGGTGAAAAACACCACTTATTTTAACGACACCGTTGCGCTGAAACTGAGCAATGTGTACAAAAAAATATAACTATGAAATTAGTATTGTCATTGTTTTTATGGGTTCATTTTGTGAGTACTCCGGATTTATCCAGCATTAGAAAAATGTATGCCGACGTCACAAAATCAGAAGCAAACGCTAAAGAATTTTCAGAAAAACTTTCCGGTATTTCTGCCGACGATGATAAAATTCTGGTAGCCTATAAAGCGGCTTCTATTTTATTGGATTCAAAGTTTAAAAACCGTTTAAAAGATAAAATGGATCGTTTTAAAGAAGGCGCAAAATTATTGGAATCCACTATAAAAAATGATCCCAATAATATCGAAATGAGAATGATTCGCCTGAGTATTCAGGAGAACGTTCCCGGAATTACAGGCTATAGAAAAAACATTAAAGAAGACAAAAAATTCCTCACCGATCATTACGCAGAGCAAAGTGCTGCTTTAAAAGAATATCTAAAAAACTTTGTTTTACAATCAAAGAGTTTCTCTGAGAAAGAGAAACAATTTGTGAAGTAGATAAAGGAAAAAAAACTCATGATACCTACTTTACCACAGCAGGAATTACTAAACGCTACAAATTTTTGTGTGATTGTTCCAACGTACAATAATCACAAAACGTTGAAAAGAGTGTTGGATTCTGTTTTAGATTTCACTTCAAATGTCATTATTGTTAATGACGGTTCGACCGATGAAACTTCTGAAATTCTGAAACACTATTCGCAATGCACTCAGATTCATCATCCTAAAAATCTGGGAAAAGGAAGAGCTTTACGAAATGGTTTCAGAAAAGCAATCGAGTTAGATTTTGAGTACGCGATTACAATTGATTCGGACGGACAGCATTTTGCTGCCGATATTCCGAATTTTATTGCCGAGATTCAAAACCATCCTAATTCATTATTGATTGGGAGCCGAAATATGACTCAGGAAAATGTACCCAAAAAGAGCAGTTTCGGAAATAAGTTTTCTAATTTCTGGTTTAAATTTGAAACCGGAATTCAACTCGACGATACTCAATCCGGTTACCGACTGTATCCCTTGAAGCTCATTCCGAAACAATTTTATACGAATAAATTTGAATTCGAAATTGAAGTAATAGTTCGCTCTGCCTGGAAAGGTATTGTGGTTAAAAATATTCCTGTTCAAATTTTGTACGATCCTGCTGAACGTGTTTCTCATTTTCGTCCGTTTAAAGACTTTACCCGTATCAGTATATTAAATACCGTTTTGGTCATTTGGGCATTGCTGTACATCAAACCCAGAGACTTTTTTAGAAAAGCAAAAAAAAAAGGTTTTAAAAAATTCTTTTTAGAAGACATTTTAGAAAGTAGTGATTCCAATTTCAAAAAATCGGCGGCAATTGCTTTGGGAATTTTTATCGGAATTTCTCCTTTTTGGGGGTTCCAAACCATCCTGCTTTTAACTTTTGCTACCTTATTTAAGCTTAACAAAGTGATCGCTTTTCTGGCTTCAAATGTAAGTTTTCCACCTTTCATTCCTTTTGTTATTTACGGATCATTAAAAATGGGAAGTTACTTTGTTTCAAACGATGTTATGCTAACTGCAAATGGTTCGGTTACACTTGATGATATTCAAAAAAATGCAACACAATATATCGTGGGAAGTCTTATTTTAGCATCCGTTTTAGCGCTCTCAGCAGGTCTGATAAGTTATTTACTTTTAACCGCTTTTAGCGCTAAGAACAAAACAAAGATTACATAACGTCTTGCCACAGATTGAAAGGAT
>NZ_MUHH01000017.1:0-48975 GCF_002217475.1 Flavobacterium tructae | reverse complement strand
TTTCAATCTGTGGCAAAAAAACTGTAAGCAAAAACAATAATAAATAAACATGCATCAATACTTCTACGCCATTCATATGTTTGTAAACCGAAGAAAATCTTTATCGGTTGTTCTGGCTATTTTGATCCTTTTTGTTTTTGGATTTTTTGCCTCTCAAATTAAATTTGAAGAGGATATCACCAAACTGATTCCCACGAATGATAAAACTGATGTCACGGCAAAAGTGCTTAAACAGCTTAATTTTGCTGATAAAACTACCGTTATTTTCAAACTCGATAAAAACGGTACCGAAGACGATCTAAAAGAAATGGCAACTGCTTTTTCAGACAGTGTCACTCAATCCTGCAAGCCCTACGTAAGTGGTATTCAGGGAAAAATTGACGAAGAAAATATTCAGGAAACCATTGATTTCGTCTACCACAATCTGCCTCTTTTTCTGGAAAATAAAGATTATGAAGTCCTGCAAAGTAAACTTCAAAAAGACAGTATCGCGGCGACAGTTCAAGGAAATTATAAATCAATTATCGCTCCATCCGGATTTATCACGAAAGATTTTATTTTACAGGATCCGTTGGGAATCTCCTTTATCGCTTTAAAAAAATTACAGCAATTAAATATTGGTGACGATTTTACGCTTGACAATGGTTTTGTTATGACCAAAGACAAAAAGAAATTACTTCTTTTTATTACCTCAAATCTTCCTTCAAGCGAAACCGAACAGAATACCATTTTTGCATCAAAACTGAAATCCATTCAGGACAATCTGAATCAGAAATTCAAAACCAAAACCTCGATTCATTATTTTGGCTCTGCCCTGATTGCAGTTGCAAATGCCAATCAAATCAAAAGTGATATCATCCTGACCACATCAATCGCGATGTTTACACTGATGCTCATTTTGATTTTGTTTTATAGAAAAGTATTGATTCCGATAATTATTTTTCTTCCTACTGTTTTTGGCGCTTTGTTTGCCATCGCCTTTTTATATTTTGCAAAAGAACAAATTTCTGCTATTTCATTAGGAATTGGTTCTATTTTACTGGGAATCACCATTGATTATTCCCTTCATATTCTCACACACTACAAGCACAACAGCGATATAAAAACCTTGTACAAAGACATTACTATGCCGGTCATCATGAGCAGTTCAACAACGGCTGTTGCCTTTTTGTGCCTGCTTTTTGTAAAATCAGATGCCTTAAATGACTTGGGGATTTTCGCTGCCGTTATCGTAATGGCTTCGGCATTTTTCTCTCTTTTAATTATTCCGCATCTCTACAAACCGAAAGAGAATAACGTAGAACACAAGAAAAATGTGATTGATAAACTGGCTCATTTTTCCTTTCACAACAACAAATTTCTGATTGGTTTTTGTGTTTTAATAGTCATTGTTTCCTGCTTTACTTATAAGAATGTGGGATTCAACAACGATTTGTCACAACTGAATTTTATTCCGACAGAAATAAAAGCGGCTGAAAAAGATCTGGAAGAGAGTACAAGCCTCACCTCCAAAACCATTTATGTAGCATCCTATGGAAATAGTATGGAAGAGGTTTTACGAAATAACTCTGCCCTGTTCTCCGATTTATCAAAAGAAAAACAAAACGGCAAAATATTGAATTTTAGTTCTGTTGGCGGTATTATGCTTTCGCAAAAGGAGCAACAGCAAAAAATCGATCGCTGGAATTCGTTTTGGGACACCAACAAAAAACAGCTTTTACAAACACAACTAATTGCCGAAGGTTCCAAACTCGGATTTAAACCTACTACTTATACCGCTTTTTTTGAGCATTTGAATTTCAAATTCAAACCCATTTCCGCACAGGAATATTTGAAAATACAGGCTTTACAGCTGAAAGAATTTGTAACCGAAAAAAACGGATTCTTCACCATTTCTACGCTCGTAAAAGTGAGTCCTCAACAAAGAGATTCTTTCGTAAAATCAACTGAGACCAAACAAAATCTGATTGCAATTGATCGTCAGCAGATGAATGAAACGTTTTTCAGTACTTTAAAAACCGATTTCAACACACTGGTAAATTATTCGTTTATAGCGGTGATTCTGATTTTATTTTTCTTTTTCCGAAGACTGGAATTGGTTATTGTAAGCTGTATTCCAATTGCTTTAACGGGAATTGTTACGGCTGGGATTATGGGTGTTTTTGGACTTCAGATGAATATATTCAGCTTGATTGTCTGTACCCTGATTTTTGGTCACGGCGTCGATTTCAGTATTTTCATGACCAGCGCCCTTCAAAAAGAATATACAACCGGAAAAAACGAAATTGCTATTTATCGAACCTCTATCATTCTTGCAGTAATCACAACAATTTTAGGAATCGGTGCAATGATTTTTGCTAAACATCCGGCGTTGAGATCTATTTCATCCGTGTCACTAATCGGGGTTTTTGCGGCACTTATTATTACTTTTATTTTTTACCCTATTCTTTTTAAAATATTCATTTCAAACCGCTCGAAAAAAGGAAATCCTCCGTTTGTCTTACGCACTTTTATACACGGTGTCATCTCTTTTTTCTATTACGGTATGGGCGGAATTTTGATGTCGCTTTTCAGCATCACTATTATGCCGCTGCTGCCGATTAAGGAGAAAACAAAAATGAAAGCCTTCCGATACGTGATCTCAAAATTCATGAAATCGGTATTGTATTCCAATCCGTTTATTCATAAAAAAGTCGTGAATAAATTTGGAGAAACCTTCGAAAAACCCGCCATTATTATTGCCAACCATTCTTCTTTCATTGATATTTTGGCAATGGGAATGTTGAGTCCTAAAATTATATTTTTAGTAAGTGACTGGGTGTACAACTCTCCTATTTTTGGCGGTACCGTCAGAAAAGCAGGTTTTTATCCGGTTTCGGAAGGAATTGAAGGCGGAGTAGAACATTTGCGCCAAAAAGTAAACGAAGGGTATTCGTTAATGATTTTCCCCGAAGGAACACGTTCTGAGAGCAATCAGGTTAAACGTTTTCATAAAGGAGCCTTTTATCTGGCTGAGGAATTTAATCTGGATATTATTCCTGTGGTCATTCACGGAGCTTCAGAAGCGATTCCAAAAGGCGATTTTGTCATTCATCACAGCCATCTTACGATTTCAATCCTGGAACGAATTTCTCCGGACAATACTTCTTTCGGAAAAAATTATGCTGAGAGAACCAAGCAAATGAGTGCTTTTTTCAAAGAAGAGTACCAAAAAATCCGTCAACAATTAGAAGGCCCGGACTATTTCAAAAAAATGCTTTTACACAGTTTCGATTATAAAGAAATCGAAATCATCAATAACGTCAAGAGCGATTTAAAAGAGCATCTGGAAGTCTATTATCGTTTAAACAAACAGCTTTCGGCGAAAGACAGAATACTCCATTTATCCAATGATTATGGACAATTAGATGTGTTACTAACCTTGCAGGAGCCTCAGCGAAAAATAACTTCGCTTAATTTTGACGAAGAAAAACGAGCGATTTCAAAAACCAATTATTTCCTCAAAAAAAGAAAAATCTCTTATTTAGATACGCTTGAACCGGCTTTGCAAAATCAATATGATGTTCTTTTGATTTCCGATAAAAATCAAGCGAATGATCTTGAAAAAATCATTTCTCTGACTTCTACGGTAATCTTGCTCCACCATTCTGATTTAAAAAACACTTTGATTACATTTGATTTTGAATGTATTTTTGAAGATAACAGTATAATTGTATTAAAGAAAAAAGGAGCATGAAAGAACATTACGATGTTGTAATTGTTGGCAGTGGATTGGGTGGATTAGTCTCTTCGATTATTCTCGCCAAGGAAGGTTATAGCGTCTGCGTGCTCGAAAAAAACAATCAGTATGGTGGAAATCTCCAGACTTTTGTACGCGATAAAACCATTTTTGATACCGGAATTCATTACATCGGAGGCTTAGGAGAAGGACAAAACCTGTTCAAATATTTCAACTATTTGGGCATTATGGAGCATCTTAACCTCAAAAAAATGGACGATAACGGTTTTGACATCATCTCTTTTGAAGACGATCAAAACGAATATCCTCATGCACAGGGTTACGCTAATTTTACTTCCCAATTGGAACATTTTTTTCCGGAAGAAAAAACCGGTATCGAGGAATACTGCAAAAGAATAAAAACAATTTGCGAATCTTTTCCGCTCTACAATTTAGAATGGGAAGGTAAATACGATAACGAAATCTTAGGCTTAAACGCCAAACAGACGATCGATGAATGTACCCAAAATGAAAAACTGAAAGCAGTTCTTGCCGGTTCTAATTTTTTGTATGCCGGAATTGCCGACAAAACACCTTTTTATGTTCATGCACTTTCTGTAAATTCCTATATTCAAAGTTCGTGGCGCTGCATCAATGGCGGAAGTCAGATTACCAAGCAACTTTTAAAACAGCTCAAAAAATACGGTGGTGAATTTTACAAATACAAAGAAGTTACCCATTTTAATGTTGAAAATAAAAAAGTAACTTCGGTAAACATGAAGGGCGGGACCAATGTTTCCGGGTCCTATTTTATCTCTAACATCGAGCCAAAAACAACTTTGAAAATGACCGGCGAAGAACACTTCCGAAAATCATTTTACAGTAGAGTTCAAAGTCTTGAAGGTGTAATTTCGGCGTTTAGTCTGTACATCGTTTTTAAACCGAAAACTTTCAAATACATCAATCATAACCATTATCATTTTAAGAAAAGCAGCGAAGTCTGGACCGCTCATAACTATGATGATGATTCCTGGCCAAAAGGCTTTATGGCCTCAATGAATGCTTCCAAAAAGCAGGAAGAATGGGCAGAAGGTATGACTTTTATTACCTACATGAAATACGATGATGTAATCCCGTGGGCAACTACTTTTAATACTACGGTTGAAGAAAATGACCGTGGGGAGAGTTACGAAGAATTTAAAGCCAAAAAAGCGGCAAAGTTTTTAGAAGAAATCGAACTGAAATTTCCGGGGATCAAAAACTGTATTCAATCCGTTCATACCTCGACGCCGCTCTCCTATCGCGATTATATTGGCGGGCACAATGGCAATATGTACGGATATGTTAAGGATTCAAATAATCCGATGAAAACGCTGATTCCCTCAAAAACCAAACTGGATAATTTGTATCTTACGGGCCAAAGTATCAACATGCATGGTGTTCTCGGAGTAACTATTGGAGCCGTGGTAACCTGTTCTGAAATTGTTGGTAAAGAATATTTGGTAAACAAAATCAATCAGGCATCTGAATAAAAAGCTATGAAAAACCGAATTATATTCTTTTTATCTATCGGTTTTTTAACGATGCTCGCCTCTTGCGGAACATCAAAATCAATGCGGCACCAGCCTGAGATTGCCAAGTACAATGCGACAAAACCTGTTGTCACTAAACTTTCCGACAGTATTTTTATTTCCGGAAAAAATTCACTTTTAAAAAACAAGCAAGGCCTTTGGGAATTATATGCCGAAGGCGATCCGTTAGAAATCGGACTCAACACTGGGGCTTTATCAGATTCGCTTTTAAAAAAACAAGAACGTATTTTCTTCTCTAAAATACAGGATATTGTTCCGTCAAAATTTCAACAGAAGCTTCTTCGTCATTTCCTGAAATGGTACAATCGAAAACTATATTTGAATGTTCCGGAAGAATATCAAACCGAGATTTTTGGAGTTTCACAATATACCTCACCTGATTTTAATAACATTGCACCACAATACCATCGCAGTTTGTACCTGCATGCTGCACACGACATTGGTCACGCCTTGCAGGATTTGGCTTTAGTGGGCTGTTCGTCTTTTGCGGCATGGGGAGAAAAATCGGAAGACGGAAATTTAATTCTGGGGCGCAACTTTGATTTTTATGTGAACGATGCTTTCGCCGAAAACAAAATCGTAGCGTTTATCAATCCGAAAGAAGGTCACAAATTTATGATGATTACCTGGCCCGGAATGATTGGTGCGGTTTCCGGAATGAATGAAAAAGGCCTAACGGTTACCATTAATGCCGGAAAATCTGAAATTCCGTTAATTGCCAAAACACCCATTTCAATTCTTACGCGCGAAATATTACAGCACGCCAAAAACATAAACGAAGCAATTGCGATTGCCAAAAAAAGAGCCGTTTTTGTATCCGAATCAATTATGGTGGGAAGTGCCGAGGATAACAAAGCCGTTCTGATTGAAGTCACACCTCAAAAAATGGACGTTTACGAGACTCCAAACGGCAATCAATTATTTTGTTCGAATCATTTTCAGGGAGAAGATTTAAAAAACGAAAAACGTAACCAGTTTCAAATGGCCAACAGTCATTCTGAATATCGTATGGAAAAGATGAAGGAACTCTTTTCTGAAAATCCGAAAATCGACCCTGAAATTGCCTCTAAAATTCTTCGAAACAAAGAGGGTTTAAATAATATAAATCTGGGATATGGTAATGAAAAAGCACTTAACCAGCTGATGGCTCATCACGGTGTTATCTTTAAACCTGCTACAAAACAGGTTTGGGTGTCTACAAATCCGTATCAATTAGGCGAATTTGTGTGTTATAATCTGGATAGTATTTTTAAAGAAAGAAAAACGGATCACATTGTTTCCCTGCAGCAAGTAAATTTAGACATTCCAAAAGATCCTTTTTTAGAAACAATAGCCTATAAAAATTACCAAAAATTTAGAGTCGAAGACCACAAATTCGATTTGTATCTGAAAAACAAAGAAACCATAAGTCCTGAATTCATACCGAATTACCAATCGTTAAACCCTAACTATTGGGTTGTGTATTACAAAGCAGGGTTGTACTTTTATCAAAAAAAAGAGTACCGTCTTTCTCAATCCAATTTTGAAAAAGCACTAACAAAAGAAATCACAACTGTTCCTGACAAAACAGTCATTGAAAAATATTTAAAAAAAATCAAAAGAAAATTACAATGATTCCATTAATAGAAAAAAATTCTCTAGAAGAAATTAAAATTTTTCAAGAGCAGAAGTTAGCGGAACTATTACACTATATCAGTCAAAATTCTCCTTTTTACAAACGTCTTTTCGCTGGACAAAATATTGACCTTTCGAAGATTAAAACCCTTGAAGATTTACAGCATTTACCCGTAACAACAAAAGAAGATTTACAAGAGTACAACGATGATTTTTTATGTGTTCCGCAACATCAGATTATTGATTATGCTTCTACTTCCGGAACTTTGGGCGATCCTGTTACTTTTGGTTTAACCGATTCTGACCTGGATCGTCTGGCTTATAACGAAGCCATTTCGTTTGCCTGCGCCGGAATTGCCGAAGGTGATGTGGTACAACTGATGACGACAATTGACAGAAAGTTTATGGCCGGTCTGGCTTATTTTCTGGGACTGCGAAAATTAAAAGTGGGTGTAATCCGCGTTGGTGCCGGAATTCCGGAATTGCAATGGGATTCCATTTTAAAATACAAGCCTTCTTACCTGATTACCGTTCCTTCCTTTTTACTGAAATTAATCGAATATGCCGAGGCACACGGAATTGATTACAACAACTCCAGCATAAAAGGCGCCATTTGTATTGGCGAACCTTTGCGAAATCAGGATTTTTCAATGAATACCCTGTCAAACAAAATCATCGAAAAGTGGAATATTAAGTTGTTCTCCACTTATGCCTCAACCGAAATGAGTACTGCTTTTACCGAATGCGAACACGGTGTTGGCGGTCATCATCATCCGGAATTGATCATTGTAGAAGTTTTAGATGAAAATAATAGGCCTGTAAAAGAAGGTGAAATTGGCGAATTGACTTTTACCACTTTAGGTATCGAAGCCATGCCTTTGCTACGTTTTAAAACCGGAGATATTGTTCAATTACACAATGCTCCCTGCGCCTGCGGGAGAAATACCTTGCGTGTTGGTCCGGTTGTTGGCCGCAAAAAACAAATGATCAAATACAAAGGCACAACACTTTATCCGCCTGCAATGAATGATGTTCTGAGCGGATTTGACAACATCGAAAATCATATTATCGAGATCTCTACCAACGATTTGGGAACCGATGAGATCCTGATAAAAATAGCCGTGAAAAATCAGACTCCTGAATTCTTGCAGGAGATCAAAGATCATTTCAGAGCCAAATTAAGAGTAACCCCAAAAATTGAATTCGCTCCAAAAGAAGCGTTGAATCCTCTGGTTTTTAACCCTATGAGCCGAAAACCTATTCGTTTTTTTGATTACAGAGTTACTGTTTAAAGTTGCTAAGATACTGAGATTCTAAGGTTCTAAGTTTTTCTTTTACTATTAAATAAGAATGAAAACTCAGAACCTTAGCATCTTAGAGACTTAGAATCTTTTAAATTGAACTAAATGTTGTAATTTTGCAAAAAATATTGAAGATGGTCAAGATTGGCAACATAGAATTACCCGAATTTCCTTTATTACTCGCACCGATGGAAGATGTGAGCGATCCACCGTTTCGCAGATTGTGCAAAACACATGGCGCTGACTTAATGTATTCTGAATTTATTTCGTCGGAAGGATTAATTCGTGATGCTATCAAAAGTCGAATGAAGCTGGATATTTTTGATTACGAACGTCCTGTTGGAATCCAGATTTTTGGTGGTGATGAAGAAGCAATGGCACTTTCGTCTAAAATTGTTTCTGCCGTAAAACCGGATTTGGTGGATATTAACTTTGGATGTCCGGTAAAAAAAGTGGTTTGCAAAGGTGCCGGAGCAGGAGTTTTGAAAGATGTCGATCTGATGGTACGTTTAACCAAAGCGGTGATCAGAAGTACCGATTTACCTGTAACGGTAAAAACACGTTTGGGCTGGGATGACAGCTCTATTAATATTGATGAAGTAGCCGAAAGGCTTCAGGATATTGGCGTTCAGGCCTTGACAATTCACGCCAGAACCCGTGCACAAATGTATAAAGGTCATTCGGATTGGTCGCACATTGCACGTGTAAAAAACAACCCGAGAATCACCATGCCTATTTTTGGAAATGGCGATATCGACAGCCCTGAAAAAGCACTAAAATATAAAAATGAATACGGTATCGACGGGATCATGATTGGTCGTGCTGCGATTGGTTATCCGTGGATTTTTAACGAAATCAAGCACTATTTTAATACCGGCGAGCATTTACCTGCTCCTACCGTAATTGATCGTGTTGAAGCCGCCAGAAATCATTTGCAATGGTCTATGGATTGGAAAGGCGAACGCTTGGGAATTGTTGAAATGCGTCGTCATTACACCAATTATTTCAAAGGAATTCACTCTTTTAAAGAATACAAACAAAAACTGGTTACTACCGACGAACCTGAAAATCTTTTCGCTGTTATGAAAGAAATCGAACAGGTTTATGCCGGATATGAATTTGTTTAAATATTTAAATTAATCTTTGTCAAAGTTTAAAACTTCGACAAAGATTATTACTTTTTTTTATTTCTTTACTTTTTCTAACTGTGCCAGTCTTTTTTCAATATCAGAGAACCTTCTGTTTTCTTTTTGAAGTTCATTAATCTTTTTATTCTGTTCAATCGTATAAAGAGTTAACTCTTCAATTTTTTGTAAAAGTTTTATATTCATCTCTGACAAATTAATACCATTATTTTGCATTTCTGTAGCCGAAGCAATCTGAGGTAAATGTTTGTTTTCTTTGATATAATTATCCACAAATTCTAACGATGGTAAATTATAATCTTTCTCAAAAACAAAATCAGCACCGGCATCTACACTAACTCTAACTTCTCTTGAATTAATATCACCTGCTACAGTTAATTTTGCAGTTGGTTTCTGGGTTCCTATACCAACATTTCCATTTTCAGCAATTCTAACTTTTTCAGTTAAATTGCCATTATTATCTGCTTTTGTCCAAAAAGTTAAATATCCACTAAAATGCTCGCCGGATCTAGGCATTCCAATTCTTGCAATTTCTACATCTTCTTGTTTAACCATTATTCTCCCAACATCAACGAATTGTGAATCACCTCTGCTGCTTTTCAA
This sequence comes from Flavobacterium tructae, assembly GCF_002217475.1. GTDB lineage: Bacteria > Bacteroidota > Bacteroidia > Flavobacteriales > Flavobacteriaceae > Flavobacterium > Flavobacterium tructae. The sequence goes on along the minus strand of NZ_MUHH01000017.1, from coordinate 39,002 downwards.
AGAAATTACTGCCGGCCTAGTATCTGAATTGTAAATTTCAAGTTTTTCACTTGGATTAGCAACTCCTATACCTACATTGCCTGTAATAATTTGATCTCCAATAAAATTATTTTTCCCTCTGGTCGCTAATTCATGCCACTTTGGATTGATTGCAGTTGCAACACCAGAAGCTAATTTTCTAAAATATAATCTATCATTTTCCGCTATTGTTGAAGCTATTTGTAATTGATAATTATTGTTAGGATTCGGGTGTCTCACCACAAACAAATGCTGCCATTCATTTTCAGATATTGAACCAATTGCATTAAAACCATTATATGTTCCTGAAAAAACAGGCACTGTAAAATCACTGATGATATTAGACAATCCATTTCCTATCTGCTGTGAATGCATGGTAAAAGCGAACAAACCCACTCCAATTGTAATCTTGATTTTTTTAAATTGATTTTTCATTATTTTAAATTTAAATATTTTGATTGCTTTAAGATTCAAAAGTACCATTTTATCTACGTTTTTATAGTTTGCCACTATTTATACTAAACAAGAAAAACCTTCTATTTTGAAGGTTTTTCTAATATTAAAAAAATATTACTCTTAAGAATTACACCTGAACACGTTTCCATTTTCCTTTTTTATAAAAGAAAATCCCTGCTAAAGTAATAGCCGTTTCAGCAACCGGAATGGCAATGAAAACACCTTTTGGTCCCATATTAAAATGTTTTGCCAGCACAAATGCCAACGGAATCTGAAACAGCCAAAATCCAAAGAAATTAATTCCTGTTGGTGTCCAGGTGTCTCCTGCTCCATTAAACGTGTTGATCAAAACCATCCCGATTCCGTAAAAAATAAATCCGATACTCATAATCTGTAACGCTTCAACAGCAATGGTTTTTACCATTTCATCATTGGTGAAAAATGAGATGATATATTCTCCAAAACACAAGGTAATGATCATAATAGTCGCCATGAAGATGACATTGTATTTTGCTGTAGTATAAACAGATTTCTCCGCGCGCTCAATTTGTTTGGCTCCTAAATTTTGTCCTACCAAAGTCGCAGCGGCATTACTCAATCCCCAGGCCGGAAGAATAAAAAACATCATTATTCTAAGAGCGGTCTGATAACCTGCCGATCCGTGATCTCCTCCTGTTGTTGCCACCAGCTGTGCCAGAAAAATCCAACTGCAGGAAGCGATCACAAACTGTAATACGCCTGGTGCTGCAATTTTTACTAAAGCATTTATCTGTTTAAAATCCGGTAAGAGGTAGGACATTTTAATTTTCAAAACTCCATTTCCGTAGAACAAATGATAAATTTGATACAGGACACCAATACTTCTTCCGGTAGTTGTGGCGATCGCAGCACCAAGTAAACCAAGCGCAGGAATTTCGGCAAAACCATTAATTAGTATCGGGCATAAAATAATATTACAAATATTGGCAATCCAAAGACTTTTCATGGCGATTGCAGCATTTCCGGCACCACGGAAGATTCCATTAATCAGGAATAAAAGCGTAATACTTAAACTCGAACCAATCATAATCTGGGTATATCTAAAACCATGTTCGGCCGCGTCTGCAGATGCTCCCATTAAAAGGAGAATATCTTTGGCATAGATAATTCCAAAAATGCTTAAAAAAATACTTAACACAAATGCAATAACAATGGCCTGCATTCCTGCTTTTGCAGCAGCGACAGGATCTTTTTCTCCAATACGCCTTGCTACGACTGCAGTTGCTGCCATACTTAACCCGATGTCAATAGAATATATAATGGTTAAAACCGATTCGGTTAATCCAACCGTCTGGATTGCAAAACTGCTGTGCTCCAAATGCCCGACAAAATACAAATCGACAAGAGCAAAAACAGATTCCATCATCATTTCCAAAACCATCGGAATGGCTAAGAGAATGACTGCTTTTTTAATGCTTCCTGCGGTATAATCAAAAGACTCATCTCCCTGGAGAGCCTGTTTTAAAGTCGTGTAAATTTTAGAAAATAGATTTTTCTGTATGGTAGTTTCTGTCATAATAAATTAAGATAAATGATAAAATTTGTCCAAATGCAACGATCTGAACTCAAAAAACAAACGTAAGTATCCTAATTATTCTAAAAATAAAATAGGACTAAGCAGAAACTATCATATGCTGTAGATTTTTAAGACGGTAAATATAGGTAATATTTTTCTGGTAGAAATACTAATCAAGAAGCTTTTTACTCACACGGCTGCTGGCAATTAAAGAAGCAACAAAACCAAGTGATACAATGGTTGCCATCACGATGAGTACATTTTCTAAAGTAAAAACGACCGGATAGGCCAAAGTGGGTGTCAGCATAATCAAATTGTATTCTTGTTGAAGCAATACTAAAATGATTCCCAGAACAAGACCAATTATACCTCCAAAAACACTTAACAAAGTTCCCTGAAGAAGGAATATTTTGCGTAAACTGGTGATTTCTGTTCCCAGGTTAAAAAGCGTTTTCAGATTGTGCTTCTTCTCTAAAATCATCATAATTAAAGCACCCACTAAATTAAAAAGAGCCACAATAATTACCAGTGTAAAGATCAGGTACACTACAATGTTTTCGGTATTGAGCATCTTATACAAAGATTCGTTAAGTTGTGCTCTGTTTTTTATGGTGATTTTATTTTTGAATAATTTTTCCAGCTGAGATCTGATCTCAGTTTCATTGGCGTTTTCTTTCAGATTGAATTCTATTCCGGAAATCTGGTTTGTTTTATACATCAGTAATTCCTGCGTCAGACCCAAATCAGCAAAAACATATTTTGAATCTAAATCTTCACTGATGGAGTAAATTGCAACTGGTAAAACATCTGTTTTATTGAATGCTTCTTCCGGATTTTCGATCGCTCCTTTTCCTGGTTTGGGTGCAAATATTTGCAAAGGATTTTCGAAATCAAGAATTCCTAACGAAAAATCACGAGCAATTCCATAACCAATAACCACCTGATAAGTATCCGGTTTTAGCCATTCTCCGTTAAAAAGTTTTTTCCTGATATCGTTAACAACAATATAGTTTTTGTCAACGCCTTTTAAGTAGGTTACCAGCTGTTTGTCTTTAAACAAAAACAAAACCCGTTCTTCGATAATCTTACTGTAGGAAGCAATTCCTTCAATGTTTTTAAGCTGAGTTTCCTGATCCGGCGTTACAAAAAACGATTTTCCGTAAGTGCTTCTTATTTTCAGATCAGGATCTATTTCGTTGGTGAACGAAAGACTGAAAACCTTTAGTCCGCTAAAAACGGACAAAACCACAAACAAAGCCATCGTTCCAACAATAATTCCCATGCTGGCAATACGATTGATGATATTGATAGCATTGTTTTTACTTCTGCTAAAAATATAACGTTTGGCTATGTAAAGGGGGAAATTCAATTTATGATTTTCTTCTTTTTTCTAAAAGATCACGGTTTTCAATTGGGTTTTCTCTGTTAGATAACGCATTATCAATCTTTTCGATATAATCTAAAGAGTCATCAATAAAAAACACCAGGTTAGGTACACGACGCAATTGCAAACGCACACGTTGTGACAAATCGTGTTTGATTAAAGTTGTATTTGACTTTATGCCTTCTAAAGTTTCTTGGGCTTTATCCTGAGGAAAGATGCTTAAATAAACTGTCGCTACCGATAAATCTGTAGTAACACTAACTTTGGATACTGAAATTACTAAATTAGTAATTCCGTTTTTTCGCACTTCACCTTGCAAAATATCAACCAAATCTTTTTGGATGACACCGCCTATTTTTTTCTGTCTGTTTGTTTCCATACTGCAAAAATACTATTTTTAAATTTCAATCGGTGCAATTTCAAATGAACAATAGGATGATTTTTATATTCTCGTTCAATTTCTTTCAAAAATAGCTCTCCTACTAAAGAAAATTCATCCAATCCTCTACTTGTTTCAACATTTTGAGAAGTTGTAAAACATGATAAAGGTCATTTGTTTTATGTGAATTATTTCACAATTTTAATGGAGATAATACAACACTTCCTATTATGAAAAAGAGAGAACCTATCAGTCATATTATGACTAAAAGCGTCATTACTGCAAGTGAAAATGACGACCTTAAAAAAATCGTTGAACTTATAAAACAACACACTATCCGGCATATTCCAATCGTTAGAGGCAAAGAAGTAATTGGTATCATAAGCCGCACGGATATTAATCGCCTAACTTTTGGTGCTTTGTTCGAAGGACAGGAGGAGGCAGACGAAGCTATTTTGGAAATGCTCAGTATTTCTCAAATCATGACTTCAAAGCCAAAAACCGTTTCATCAGATACCAATATTCGGGATTTAGCTCAAATTTTAGTTACGGAGGAATTTCACGCACTTCCCGTTGTCGACAATGGTAAACTTACCGGAATTGTAACGACAACAGATGTTATAAAATATTTACTTGAACAATACGATTAACTTTAAATAAAAAAACCTTTTCACCAGTCTATTTCCGGTGAAAAGGTTTTTATTTAAGTTCTGAATCAACTTTATTATAACACGGTTTTTGGAAACTTTTTAAAAGTTAAACTTAAAACTGCAGTTGACTACTATTATCTGTTTTGCAACCATCCTTCCGGATTGTTATTGGATGTATTTTGAAGAATCAAAAACTTAATGATTGTTTTTCCGGTGTCACCACTGGTTCTCACTTTTCCTATGCTTTGTTTTACATTTACTTTATCACCTTTCTCCACAAAAACCTGACTAAGATTTTGATAAACTGTAAAATAATCTCCATGCTGAATCATAACAGCTCTGTTGATTGGAGACAAAACAATTACACTCGATACTACACCTTCAAATACGGCACGGGCACTTGCTCCTTGTTCTGTTGTAATCTCAACTCCTGAATTATGCACCGTTAAGGACGGATAAAGAGGGTGAGGTTGATCACCATATCCTAATGAAATAAATCCTTTTTCTACCGGCCATGGTAATTTTCCTCTGTTGGCTTTAAAGTCGGCAGCTAAAATTTTTCCTTCCGGAGTCAATGCAATTTTAGAAGAAGAAACCGGAGTTTTAGATGCTGTCGAACCAGGATTTTCTTTTGCTCTTTCCAAGGCAGCTTTTCTGTTGGCTTCTGCAATGGCTTCACGAATCAAACGATCAATTTGTCTGTCAATTCTTTTGGCTTCCTGCTGTTTGCTTCTCGTATCGGCAATAATTTTGTTCTTGTCCTTTTTAATCGAATTAACTAGTTTTTGCTGCTCTTTCTTTTCCGTTTCTAAACTTTGTTTTTCTTTTTCATTTTCAGCAATAATCTTCTTCTTCACAATACGCTGACCATTTAATCTGGCATTATAGTCTTCCAGCTCCGCGGTTTTAGATTGAATTTCTAATCCCTGATTTTTTCTGAAATTGGTATATTGTTTCAAATATTGCGCTCTTTTGTAGGCTTGCAAAAAGCTCTCTGAAGATAAAATAAACATGGCTCTGCTTTGCTCAGATCGGCTTTTGTATGATTTAAGAATCATTTTTGAATAATCTGCCTTTAATACTTCCAGCTCTTTTTTAAGTTTATTAACCTTAACCTGATTGATATACATATCATTACTCAAAAGTTTTTCCTGTTTTGCAGTAGTATTAATCAGCTTTTCTTTCAGCTTGATTTTATTGGATTGAATTAAATAAACATTTACTGCCGATTTTTCTTTTTTCTTTACCGATTGCAGCATCTTTTCATTATCTCTAATTTCCTGCTGAATCTGCGCTTTACGCTGTTCCAGTTTTTCTTGTTGCGAATCTTGTGCCCACATAAAAGTAGTGGCACATATAAAAATTAGGCTTAGGAGAAATTTTGGCATGTTTATATTTTCTTTTTGCAAATTTACTTAATTATAACTTTCTTATAACCACTTGGCACACTGTAAGGAAAAGAAAGTTCTTCGTTAAACGAAATCGTATTGTAATTTAAACTAATATTTGTTTTTCCTTTTGGCTGAATTGCACTGATTTCAATACTTGTTGGAAGTATTCCCTGATTGAAAACCTTACTGTCGGCATAGGAAATCTGCAGGAATCTGTTTTCTGATGGCTGTGAGATCTCTTCTTTTTGCAGCAGGTATTTTTCAGGATCCAAATAGAATGTTTTTTTCAAATTAGAATCTTTTTCATCTTCTAAACGAAAAAGATTATCTACTATCGTTTGGGCATATTTTCCTTTTCTCAAATCATCTAAAGCTTCACCAACCAACAGGTTCTGAACTTTACTGTAATCCAGTTCTGTTCCCAGCCATTTACTTAGACTTGTAAAATCGCCTTCGTAATAGGTACCGTTTATTTTTTCGTAGTAGCTTACTGCTGTTGGCGTAATCAAAGCTTTTGCCATAGTAATACCAAGGAAACGAACACTTACTAAAATTTGTTTGTCTTTTTCAATTTTAATCTCAGCCGTAACATTTTGACTTTGTTTATCGTCAACATATCTCGCACCGGCTTTTACGTACAGCGTTGAAAAATCTAACTTATTGTTATAATGATTCTCTATTACTTTTTTTTCTTCTTTTGGAGTAATTTCTTTTACTTCGCTGGTATTGTTCTGCACTGCAACCGCCTTTGATTTACAAGAAATCATAAAAACGGACAATACCGCTATCGCTATATATTTTTTCATTTACCGCCTTTTTTAATTTTGAATCTGGACAAATCAAAATCTGTTTAATTGTTTATAGTGTTGTTTCAGGTTGTAGAAAACTAAAAATCAAAATCTTAGCATATAAACACATCCCCCTCTTTCCTCTATTTTCTTTCCTCTATTTTCTCTTTTTCAATAATTCATTTGCCTTCAAAAAGTATTCCTCTTTTTTCTTTGCATCTCCCAATCCATTGTAAGTCTCTCCTATTTGAATATTAAAATTTGCCTCCAGTGTTTTGTCCTCTACCACATAATCGAGTCCTATTTCTAAAACGGTTTTTGCGTTTTTAAATTGCTTTAACTGATTGTTTCCTAAACCGGCATAATAATAGAACTGCGGCTGACTTGGATAAACCTCTATCATGCTCATCGCTCTTTTTGTCATTGGCTCAAATTGTTTCGTCTGAGCATACGCTTCAAGCAAAAGCAAATTGGTTTCACGGTCTGTCTCTGAATTGGCTTTTAAATCTTTTTCATAATATTTAATCGCATTTTCAAACTGACCTTTACTGTGATAGAATTTTCCAATTTCTTTGGCCACATCCACATTAGGATCGTTATCAAAATACGAAATGGCTTTCTCTAAATCCGGAGCATACTGTGGGTTTTTGTTCGTATAGATCAAAAACTCATTTAAGGTACGATGTTTTATTTTGGAATCAATTTTTGAACTTCCTAAAATTACATTCATTGTCTTAATCGCTTTATCAGCCTGATTCCCGTCCAGATACACTTTAAACAAACTTACCTGCGCCCATTCTGAAGTTGGAATTTCCTTTGCCAATTGTTTCGCAACATTTAGCGCCTTATCTGTTTCTTCTGATTTTGAATATAAAAAAATCAGATTTACATAATTTGATTCTTCTTTTGGATGCTGCTTTATCTGCTCAATCAAATTATCAATTTCTGCATTTTGATATTTCCCCTGAGATAAGATTTGCAATCTATAGCGATCACGATCTTCTGATTTCCCATACTTCTCATTCATTTCATTGATCGCCACCAACGCTTTGTCAAACTGATTGGTAATCATATACAGCGAAATCAAATCATCTTTGTACTCTTCATCAAAAACCATTATTTTCTGAATGGTTTCAATCGCCAAAGGATAATTTTTGGTTTCATAACTTACGTCATAAATTCCCAACCAATACCATTTGTTTTTAGGATCAAGCTGAGTTGCTTTTTCAAACGAATCCTGTGCACTTCGATAATCTTTTAAGGACAGATAATTTTTCCCAAGTTCAAAATAAGCTACCGCATCATTTGGCTTTAGTTTGATACACTTTTGTAATGAAGTGACAGCCTTATCATAATTTTCAATTCCTTTTTGTTTCAACGATTCATAAAAAGCATCCTGATACTCATCGGTTGCCATAGCAATATCTTCCGGCTCTGTTTGAGCCATAACCGAAATGGGATTGCCAAGCAAAACGAAAAATAAAATTGCGATAACTCCTTTTTGTATCATTTTTTTAAATTTATTTTTAAACAAAAACGAATCTATTCCAACTGATAATCTATTCTAAAACTGAATAATCTCCAATGCTAACACTGCTAAACTTACCATCATAAACCACATGATTTCCAATCATTGCATTGTCAAGCTGTGCATTTTTTATTTGAGAATAAGTTTGTATTAAACTGTTGCTAATTGTACTGTCTGTAACGTGACAACCTTTACCAATGGATACATTTGGACCAACTGTTGTGTTTTTCAACACTACATTTTCGCCAATATAACACGGTGGAATGATAGTTGAGTTTTCCAATTTCACGTCGTAATCTACTAAGTGCTCCCCATCATTGTGTAAAAACCCTAACATTCTTGAATTTGTTTCAACGGTAACATCTTTATTTCCGCAATCCATCCATTCATCCACACTTCCGGTTTTAAACACTTTACCGTTTGCCATCATGGCTTTGATACCGTCGTTAATTTGATATTCTCCACCATTTTGAATGTTATTATCCAAAACTCCCTGAAGTTCCTTTTTCAAATCACCTACTTCTTTAAAATAATAGATTCCAATCACCGCTAAGTCACTAACAAATTCTTTTGGTTTTTCTACTAATTCTATAATTTCATTATTGGCGTTTAACTTTACTACACCAAATGCTTCCGGCTGATCTACTTGTTTTACCCAAATAACGGCATCCGCAGCAGGATCTAATTCAAAATCGGCTCTGATTAAAGTATCTGCGTAAGCAATTACTGCCGGACCTGATAAAGATTCTTTGGCACACATAATCGCGTGACCTGTTCCTAAAGGTAAATCCTGACGGTAGATGGAAGCTTTAGCTCCTAAACTTCCAGCCAATTCTTCTAAACTTGCTACAAGATCGTCTCCAAAAAAAGCCGCGTCTCCTAAAATAAAAGCAACCTCTTCAATAGGTTCTTTTAAAATTTTGGCAATGTCTTCCACCAATCGGTGCACGATCGATTTACCTGCAACTAGAATTAATGGTTTTGGAACTGTTAAAGTATGTGGTCTAAGTCTTGATCCACGACCCGCCATTGGAACGATTATCTTCATTTTTTTATTGAAAGATTAAAAAATTGAAAAATTAAAAAAATAGCAAATCTTTTAATTTTTCAATTTTTAAATTATTAAATTTTTATTTTACTCCTGTACTGCCAAATCCGCCTTCTCCTCTTGACGTTTCAGAAAGTTCTTCAACTTCAATCCACTCTGCTCTTTCATGTTTTGCAATGATAAGTTGTGCGATTCGCTCTCCGTTTTCGATTACGAATTCTTCGTTGGATAAATTTACTAAAATTACGCCTATTTCACCTCTATAATCTGCATCAACAGTTCCTGGAGAGTTTAAAACGGTTACTCCTTTTTTCGCCGCCAGTCCGCTTCTTGGTCTCACTTGTGCCTCATAACCAATGGGTAACTCTATAAAAAGTCCGGTTTTTACAATGGTTCTTTCTAAGGGTTTTAACGTAATAGCTTCTGTTAAATTGGCACGCAAATCCATTCCTGCCGAAGCTATCGTTTCGTAGTTCGGTAAAGCGTGCTGTGATTTATTGATAATTTGTATTTTCATTTTTATTATAAAAGATTAAAAAGTACCCTTACTTTTTATTCATCATTCCTTTGATTGTTTGTTTTTCGTTATGATACACAAAATAGACAAAGCCCAAAAACAACGGGATTCCAACGAAATAGTTTTCTCTAAATCCATAAAAAGAAATAGCCGAAAATACGATTGAAATTCCTAAGTAAGCTCCAATTTTGTTCATATCATAAGGGATTGGATAGTATCTGTTTCCTAAAATATACGAAATCAACATCATACTTCCGTACGCTGAAATAGTCGCAATTGCAGAACCGTAGTAACTGTACTTTGGAATTAAAACATAGTTTAAAATCAAAGTCACGATGGCTCCCGCAATCGAGATATACGCTCCAATTTGTGTTTTGTCTGTCAGTTTATACCAAACCGATAAGTTGTTGTAAATCCCTAAAAAGAAGTTTGCCAAAATGATCAACGGTACCACTTTCATGGCCTCCCAATACGATTTATTATCTAGTAATAAATATTTTAAAACGTCTGCAAATACAATGACACCTAATAAAATCAATGATCCTAAAATCACGAAGTATTTTGTAATCACGGCATAGGTCTGAGGTGCATTTTCGTTTTTCGCATGACTGAAAAAGAAGGGTTCGATTCCTAATCTGAATGCCGTTGCAAATAAAACCATGAACAGTCCAAGTTTATAACAAGCGGAATACGCTCCAACTTCAGATTTTGCAAGATTCTCAGGTAATAGATAACCCAATAAAATTTTATCAAAATGTTCGTTAACCGCAAATGCAAGTCCCGCCACTAAAATAGGCAAACCGTATTTCATCATTTTTTTCCAAAGTACCGGATCAAATTTACGCCCAAGGTAAAGATAGTTTGGTGAAAGCACAATAAAAGTCGCTAAACTCGCTAATAGATTTGCAATGAATATATAAGCAATCTGAAAATTTTCGACATACAAATTATCCCAAACAGAATTAGGGTTTGATGCTGCCAGTTTAGGAAGGTATATCAGGAAGAATATATTCAGTAATAGATTGATTATAACATTACCTATTTTAATAGCCGCATATACCATTGGCCGCTGATTGGCTCTTAACTTAGAAAAAGGAATTAAAACCAAGGCATCTAAAACCAGTATCCATACGGTGTACGTGATGTACTGTACGTCTACTTCGGCCAGAGTTGCCAATGTATTTCTAAAAATTAAGGCTGCAAAAAGGAAAATTATGGACGACCAGAATATTGAAATTGTGGAAGTAGCTATTACATTTTTCTTATCGTCTTCGGCACTGTAAAACCTAAAAAATGCAGTTTCCATTCCATACGAAAGTACCACATTAAAGAAAACCATCCAGGACAAAACAATCGAAACTTCACCGTATTCTGCAGTTGGTAAAATACCTGTGTACAATCTGACTAACAGAAAACTCAGCATTCGCGGCAAAACCGTCGCTAGTCCGTAAATAGCCGTTTGTTTGAATAGATTTTTATATAATCCCAAAATATATGTGTGTAATAAAATTTATAAAACAAAAATAACCAATTCTTTGGTTTATTATTGATTTTGCGCTTCAATAAAAGAACTTGCCGGAATTTTAGTGAGTTAATTTTTCTTCGTCCAAAATTTTAACAAAATGAAAACCTCTTGGCGCGTACCCCTGATTGTAATAGAAACGATGCGCGGCAAAATTTCCGGTAAAAGCATCCAAAACGATACTGCTGCAATCTAAATCCAGGGCTTTTTGCTCGATATAATCCGTCAGTAATTTGCCAATACCTTTTGATCTAACGTCCGGATTTACGACAAAATTGTCTATTTCAAGATATTTACCTGTCCATAGTTTGGTAGCCGACCAGCAACCGGTAATTCCTAAACAAACGCCCTCTTCAAAAACACCTATCTGGATGTAGTTATGTGGAACCATTTCTGAAAGATATGCTGTGTACTTTTCTACTGAAAGATTTGGATAAAGAAATCGCATGGTTTCAATTTGTTCCAGCATTTCTTCGACTGTAGTGAGTTCTTGTATTTGTAGTTTCATTGTTTAAAAAAATAGATTTCAAAAATACTCAATTTTTTCCATTGCTCCTCACAAAATTGAACCGCAACTTCACCTGTAAAATGTATAAAAAAGTTCGAAAATTATATAAATTTCTAAAACCGGTTCTATCTTAACTTTGTAACAAAGGGAATGAGAAAAGCTAGAATACAACCCTTAAAAAAAGCAAAGCATGAGGACAAATAAAGCTAGTTTGTTCCTATAAAAGACAAAGCAACGGGATTGATTCTGCTGAAATGTAACCCTCAAAAAAACAGAGCATTGGGATTAATAAAGCTAGTTTGTTCCCAGAAAAGACAAAGCACTTGGTGATTTATAAAATGGTATTGATTCTCTTTTTTTGACTAAATTGAGAATCACCATTTTATAAGCTTCATTTCCAAAAACAACAACCCTATATATAAAAAAGGAGCCGACATTGATATGCCGGCTCTTTTGCTTTTTCTTATACTGAAATTTTCTTATCCATTTAAAGCTTCCGCTCCACCAACGATTTCTAAGATCTCGTTAGTAATCGCAGCCTGACGTGCTTTGTTGTAAGTTAATTTCAACTGGTTTCTTAATTCAGTTGCGTTGTCAGTTGCTTTGTGCATTGCTGTCATACGTGCTCCGTGTTCTGAAGCAAATGAATCGCGGATTCCTTTATATAATTGTGTTTTCAATGATTTAGGAATCAATGTCAACACGATTTCTTCTTTTGAAGGTTCAAAAATGTAATCTCCTGTAGAAACTGCAGCATCAGATTTAATTGGAGCTAACGGTAAAAACTGTTCTGTCTGAACAATTTGAGTCGCAGCATTTTTAAACTGATTGTAGATCAATTCGATTCTGTCGTACTCTCCAGTAAGGAATTTCTCTGTTAAGTTATCAGCAATTCCGGCAACATTTTCAAAAGTTAAATGATCAAAAATTGCATTATGATGACCGTGTACTTTATGCGTTTTGCTTAAAACATCATTTCCTTTTTTACCAATAGCAAAAACGTCAACTTGTTTTCCTGCGTAAAATTCGGTACGATTCTTAACCTCTTTAATTACGTTAGAATTGAATGCACCACATAAGCCTCTGTTCGAAGTTATGGCTACAAGCAATACTTTTTTTACTTCACGTTGAGTAGTGTAATCACCTCCAACTTCACCATCAAGTGTAGCGGAAAGATTTTGCAACAACTCCGTTAATTTCTCGGCATAAGGGCGCATCGCAGTGATTGCATCTTGTGCTTTCTTAAGCTTTGCAGCAGAAACCATTTTCATAGCCGATGTAATCTGCATCGTCGATGAAACGGAAGTAATTCTATTACGGATTTCCTTTAAATTTGCCATTAATTTTATGTTTATTGTTTGTTGTTTTTAGTTTATTGTTGGGACAAACCACAAACAATAAACTAAAAACTATAAACTAAATATTAGTTATATTTTGCTGAAATTTCTTTTGCTGCTTTTTCGATAACATCAGTAATGTTGTCATCTAACTTACCAGCTTTTAACGCGTTAAGCGTATCTTTATGTTTGCTGTTTAAGTAAGCTAAGAAATCAGCTTCAAATTCTTTTACTTTATTTACAGGTACATTTCTTAATAAGTTTTTAGAACCTGCATAAATAATAGCTACTTGATTTTCAACAGGATAAGGATCATTTAAACCTTGTTTCAAGATTTCAACGTTTCTTTTTCCTTTTTCAATTACGTTTAAAGTAACTGAATCTAAGTCAGAACCAAATTTAGCGAAAGCTTCTAATTCACGGAATTGAGCTTGATCTAATTTTAAAGTTCCTGAAACTTTTTTCATTGATTTAATCTGAGCATTACCTCCAACACGAGATACAGAGATACCTACGTTGATCGCAGGACGAACTCCAGAGTTGAACAAATCTCCATCAAGGAAAATCTGACCATCTGTAATCGAAATTACGTTTGTTGGGATATATGCAGAAACGTCACCAGCCTGAGTTTCGATAATTGGTAATGCAGTTAATGAACCACCACCTTTTACGATAGACTTGATAGAATCTGGTAAATCGTTCATGTTTTTAGCAATTCCGTCATCAGCAATTACTTTACAAGCACGCTCTAATAAACGAGAGTGTAAGTAGAAAACGTCTCCAGGATAAGCCTCACGTCCCGGTGGTCTTCTTAATAAAAGAGAAACCTCACGGTAAGCAACAGCTTGTTTAGATAAATCGTCATAAACAATTAAAGCCGGACGACCTGAATCTCTAAAATATTCTCCGATTGCAGCACCTGCGAAAGGAGCATAAACTTGCATTGGAGCCGGATCAGAAGCATTAGCTGCAACAATAACTGTATAAGCCATTGCACCTTTTTCTTCTAACATTTTAGCAATTCCTGCTACAGTTGAAGCTTTTTGCCCAATTGCAACATATATACAAAATACAGGTTTTCCTGCATCGTAAAATTCTTTTTGATTTAAGATTGTATCGATACAAACAGTTGATTTACCTGTTTGACGGTCACCAATTACAAGCTCACGTTGTCCACGACCAACCGGGATCATAGCATCAACTGCTTTTACTCCAGTTTGTAATGGCTCCGTTACCGGCTGACGGAAGATAACACCAGGTGCTTTTCTTTCTAAAGGCATCTCGTATAAGTCTCCACCAATTGGTCCTTTTCCATCAATTGGAAAACCAAGAGTGTTTACTACACGTCCTACCATTTGCTCACCTACTTTAAGAGAAGCAATACGTTGCGTTCTTTTTGCTGTTGATCCTTCTTTGATTCCAGTTGATGGTCCTAAAAGTACCACACCAACGTTGTCTTCTTCAAGGTTCAATACAATAGCTTCAAGTCCGTTGTCAAATTCAACTAACTCACCATATTGTACATTCGATAGCCCGTAAATACGAGCAATACCGTCTCCAACTTGAAGTACTGTTCCTACTTCCTCTAGCGTAGCACCAGATTCAAAACCTTCTACTTGCTTTCTTAATATTGCTGAAATTTCAGCAGGTTTGATTTCCGCCATCTTAATTTATAATTTAGACACTTTTATGTGTAATAAAACTAATTACTTAACTCTCTTTTTAATACCTGCAATCTGTTTGCCACAGAAGCATTGTATTGTTGATCACCTATTCTTAAAATAAACCCTCCAATGATAGATGGGTCTACTGTATTTTCAATTGTTATTTTTTTATCTGATAAAGTTGCCACTTTTGCCAAAACTTTAGCTTCTAAAGCGGCATCCATTGGGATTGCTGTTGTAACTTTAGCTACTTCAACACCATTACCTTCGTCAAATATTTTTTTGTATTCTAAAGCAATAGCTTCCAGAATTTCAAATCTTTTGTTTTCAAATAATAAATGAAATAACCCTTTAGTTACACCATTTACATCTGCGAAAACTTCTAAAAGAGCACTTTCTTTAACTTCAACTTTTGTAGTTGGGTTTTGAATAAAGGCACTTAATTCTTCATTATTTTCAATTGCCGTTGCAATTGACTTCATATCGTTATTGACAGCTTCGGCAACACCTTTAGAGTTTGCTAAGTCCAGAATTGCTTTTGCATAACGAATTGCTGCTCTTGTACTTGCCATAATCTTAGTTTAGCTTTACGTCACCCAACATTTTCTCTACTAATTTAGTTTGAGATTCTTTGTTAGATAATTCTTCTTTCAATAATTTTTCAGCGATGCTTAATGATAAAGTTGAAACTTGTGATTTCAATTCAGCCATAGCAGCATTCTTTTCACTTTCGATAGCAGCTTTAGCTTGCTCGATCATTTTTTGACCCGCTTCTTGTGCTTCGTTTTTAGAATCAGCAATCATTTTCTCTTTCATTTCACGAGCTTCTTTTAGCATCGCGTCACGCTCTGCACGAGCTTCATTCAAAATTCTTTGATTGTCAGCTTGTAAGTTTTCCATTTCTCTCTTTGCATTTTCTGCAGAAAGTAATGCATCTTTAATACCTTCTTCTCTTGCTGTAATAGATTCCATAATTGGTTTCCAGGCAAACTTTACTAAAAGTAAAATCAAAACCAACAAGATTAGCGCTTGCCAAAAGAATAAACCGAATGAAAAATCGTTAATTAACTTATCCATTTTATAACTATATTAAATATTTAATTTCTTTTTTTAAAAGTAACAACACCTTTAACCAACCGTTAAAGATGTTGTTAGTTCTTTCTTTATTATTTTCCTAAGATTAAAGCAGCAAACGCTAAACCTTCTAATAAAGCCGCGATAATAATCATCGCAGTTTGAATTTTACCAGCAGCTTCTGGTTGACGAGCAATCGCGTCCATAGCAGATCCACCGATTTTACCTAAACCTAAACCTGCACCGATTACTACTAAACCTGCACCTACTAAAGTTGGAATTGTTCCCATAAGTATTTATATATATAAAATTAAACTTCTAAATTAAAT
Organism: Flavobacterium tructae; assembly: GCF_002217475.1. Lineage (GTDB taxonomy): Bacteria > Bacteroidota > Bacteroidia > Flavobacteriales > Flavobacteriaceae > Flavobacterium > Flavobacterium tructae. Next base: position 22,854 of record NZ_MUHH01000017.1, on the reverse strand, counting down.
AATAACATTGTCTTCGTGTCCGTGCCCATGATCATGGTCGTGATCTGCAACAGCCATCCCTATAAATAATGACGATAACATTGTGAAAATGAACGCTTGCAAAAATGCAACTAAAACTTCAATTACCGAAATAAATAATGTTAGTCCTAAAGAGATTGGTAAATCTGCTGCTAAATTTTTACCTACGAAAATCATCGCGATCAAACTCATAATTACTACGTGACCTGCAGTAATATTTGCATACAAACGAATTAATAATGCAAATGGTTTTGTTAATGTTCCCAAAACTTCGATTGGAGCTAAAATAATTTTCATCGGAACTGGTACTCCTGGCATCCAGAAAATGTGTCCCCAATAATCTTTGTTAGCACTAAACTGAGTAATGATAAAAGTAAATACAGCTAAACAAACTGTGATTGCAATATTTCCTGTAACGTTAATTCCTAGTGGAGTCATACCTAATAAGTTTAACAACCACACAAAGAAAAACACCGTTAAAAGGTAACCCATAAATTTTCTGTATTTTTTCTCTCCAATATTTGGAACGGCGATCTCATCTCTGATGAAAATAATAAGCGGTTCTAATACTCTTCCGAAACCAGTTGGGATTGGTCCTTTTTTATAGGACTTCGCTAATCCGGTAAACATTAAAAATAATAATACCGAAACAAAAAGCATTGACACTACATTTTTTGTAATCGAAAAATCTAATGGTTTTTCGTTTTCAGGATGTCCATGGTCATTAAAAGTAATAGTTCCCGCAGCATCTGTTTTGTAAATTTTACCGTGAACTAATTTGTAGAAGTTTCCGTCAACTTCAGCAACTGCTTCACCGTGGTGTAATTTTGAAGAAGAGAAAATTTTCAAACCTCCGTCAATAAGAATTACAGGTAATGGAAAACCGTAATGTTTATTTTCTTTTTCATCTGAGAAGAAAACAAAATCATGAGAATCTTGTAAGTGATGATCAATAAAAGCGTCCACTTTTGCTTTTGGGTCAAGAGCTGCATGCTCCTCTTCTGACGGCGCGTTATGTGAAATTACTTTTTCTTCATGAGCGGCTTCAGCATGTACATGCGTTGAGTCATTCTCTGAATTTGCAAAACTCATTACTGGAGAACAAGCTACTAAAGCTGCAAGAATAAATTTGAGCGGTTTGTTTGAAATCACCATATCTGTTAAAAATCTTATTTTTTACGTTTCTAAAATTTGGTGCAAAGGTACATTTTTTATTAATATTCAAAAGGATATGAAAAATTATTTTTGAACCTTCTTTTGCATAATCCCCATTTTAATGCTTTTCATTTAATAATCGGACAGTTAAAAGCGTCTGAAATAACAAAAACAAAATAAATGTTATAAAAAAATTGATTTTTTCAACCATCACCTCGCCACTTTTGTTTTCCAAAATCGGTCTTAAAATTAAATAGGCTAATAACATTTGGCTGGCGGTCCCGAAAAGGAAAGCCATTCCGACAATTTCAAAATTCTTCTTTTTTACTACTAATAATATAAGGTATAAAAATGCTGACAGCGTGAAAAAAATCAAATACAAAAAGGCTGTACTATAATAAAAGTTTTGGGTATTAATTTCTAAAACTGAAAAAAGTGCTTTGTGCAATAAATAAGCCGCCAAAGCAAAAAAGAATAAATATAAAATGGGTTTGTAGTTTTTTAAAAGCATTTGAATTTTTTTTTGCAAAGATGCAATATTTATTTCAAGCTGTTTAAAAGATGATTTACTTTGTTTTATTGATTTCGTTAACCTGACGAATTACATTGTACAAAGCCAATCCAACTCCAATCATGACAAAGATGGTGTTGTAATTTAATTTTGGACTGGGATGATTTTCATCCAGCCAGGTACCAAAATAGGAAAATAAAAAAATAATGATCCCCATTTGAACGGGAATATTAATGAGCGGAAGCCACTTGTTCCTTTTGTTTTTGTTCGGTTCCTTTTCCATCTTTTAGGGTTACATCTTTAGTATGAGTTAACATGGTACAGGTAGCGGTAAAATTTGCGCCTGGTTCAATAGATAGTTTTCCTATGGCAACTTCTCCATGAATCTGTGCCGATGCTTTTATATTAAGGACTTCTAAAACTTTAATTTTTCCTTGAAATACTCCTTCAATATCGGCATTATTACAAACTATTTCACCTTTAACAACGCCGGAGACTCCAATAACCAATTTACCTTGTGAAGTAAAATTTCCTATCAATTCTCCATCCAGTCTAAAATCGTCTTTAGCAACGATGTCTCCTACAATAGAGGTTCCTTCAACTATTCGATTCGTTTTTCCTAAAAGTTCTGTTCCGTTTTTTTTTACTTTATCAAACATGATTATGGTGTTTTGGGGGCTAAGTAGGTGTCGAGATTTTTCTTAATTTGAACCAATTTGTAATTATCACTCGATATGATAATTGCGGGATTCGGTATCTTATACTTTTTATCGTCTCTAAAAACTCCTGAAATATCTCTGGCGTATGCCTCTGATTTTAAACCGTGAATCACCACAAAACTTTCGGTTCTATTGTATTTATCAAAAGAGGTTGTCAATCTCTCATAATTTTCAACTAATAAAAAGACTCTGATCGCTTCTTCAATTTTTTGACGAGTTTTAGTGTCATTATTAGCAACTACATATACAATTTTCCAGTTTTTACTGTCAACTGAAGTAAAATCAAGTTTTTCTAAAGCCGGTATTTGCTTTTCTAAAATCTCGCGCGCATTTTTCCCTTCATCACTGTTTGGATAATTATCGGCAACTGATTCTAAACCTTTTTTGTATGCCGTTAAACCATTTACTTTTCCTAAAGTATTGGCTTTTAACAATTCATACTTTGAAACAATTTCATCACCTGAATATTGATTGATCAGATTGTCAATATTATCTAAGACGGTATCAAACTGTTCCTCCTGAAACAATTTATACCATTTTTGGTACTCTTTATCCGGTGATGCTAAATCGGCCGCATTGGTATTGTTTAAAATTTGAGCGTATCTTGAAGTCGGATAATTGTTTGTAATATCTGATTTTATCCTTTCGGCGCGTGCAGGATTTGTAATTTGATATATTTTGTACAAATTATACATCGCCGGTAAAATCAATTTTTCCTCCGGCTTATTTTTTAGTAATTGTTCCAGTTTGTCACTCGCCAGATTGTATTCCTTAAACTTTTCTTTGTAGATAAGCCCTAATTGATAGTACGCAAAATTACGTTCTACACCAATACTATCAATTGCAACTTGTGTTTGAGGGAGCTGTTTTTCGTAGAAATCTGTAGTATATTTTTCAATAACTATAGTGTCTTTAAGTGCATTTGCAGCGTTATTATTTAACGTATCATTTAATGCGGCATTATTGGCTGATTTCACAGCGGCCAATCTCCAGTTGCCTTCTAAAACCCGATTACCCCATAATTTCTTAAACTGTAATTTTCCGTAAGCAACTGTGGTAGGATTGTAAAAATAAAAAGTACTCGTACTGGTACTTGCCGTTTCATTTCCTGACGGCGGATTAAATGCTCCTATTCCGGGATTAGCCGTTCCAACTGACTGAGGGTTAACCGCTGTTGGTCCTCCATTAGCATTTGTGTTACGATCGATATTGGCCAGTTTTTCCTTTTCTTTTTCTTCTAAGATTCGTTTCTCCTCGTCTTTTTCTTTGAGAACAGCTATATAATCATTAAAATAACTTTTTCTGTCAGTCGGAGACAAACCGTATACTTTTATGATGCTATCGTTACGTTTTGCAATTGCTTCGTACTTGATAACATTGTCCAGATTTTTTCTGTTTTTTTCAATAAAAGCAAACTCTCTGGATTTAGGATCTAATTTTACTAACGTACTGTCATAATATTTGGCAGCGATAGTGTAGTTGGTATTCTTAAAATACATGTCGCCAATATTTCTATAAGTCGACGCTATTAAATAAGGGTCTTTTGATTTTCTTCCCAATGACTTGTTGTAGAAAACCAAAGCATCCTGCTGTTCGTCATTTTTGTCAAAGAAGACTCCCATTTCATAAAATAAAACATCCAGATAAGGTCTGTTTTCACGATCTGCCACTAACTTATTGTACATTTCTAAAAACAAATCCTGATCTCCATTTTTATAATCAAACATTTGCGCCTTTTTTGCGTAGGCATGCATCATGTATTTTCGATCCGCTTTTCTGTTCATGTCAATTACACCGTCATAGTAAGAGAAGGCGCTGTCTCTTATTCCGGCTTCCTGATACATCTGACCTAAGATAAAACGGTAACGTGCGCGGTCCTCATTTATTCTGGTAAACTCCTCCGCGATTTTAAGTTTGGCAACTGCACTGTCCTTTTTTTCCAAATTCAAATAAGCTTCTGCCAATAAAGCATTTGCATCCGAAAAAGTCTGCTTGTTCAGATCTGTATTTTTTAAGAGCAGATTGATATTTTTTACCGCAATAGCATCATTACCTAAACGCATATTGGTTTTCTCGCGCCAGATTTTCGCTGTATAAATATTACTGCTGTTCGGGTATTTGTACAATATATAATTGAATGCCTCCAAAGCCGGAATAAACCTCTGATCGTAGTACCTGGCTTTTCCAAGCATCAGATAAGCCTCGTCGATTTGTGAATTTCGCTCTCTTCCTCCAATATTCATGGAGTGTTTTTGAATCGCTTTTGTGGCCTTGGTCTCCGCCTTTTCAAAATCAGCATTTTTGGGTTTATCCCCTTGTGAAAAGTTCTCATCAAACTGCATCTTTTCAATCGGAAGCATTTTCCAGAAGTTATCCTGATTATTCGCATGAACAGCCTTTAATCCTTTGTCAAGACCAATTCCGCCATTGTACAGAATATTATATTTTGTACTTAGCGCATGGGAATTTCTGGCCAAAAAATTATTTTTCTTGGTAGAACAGGCTATCAAAAAGAATAAAAAAACAATAAAAAAACTATATTTAAGAGTATTCTTTTTCAATAGAAAAGAGTTTATATCAATTAACTTCTAAAAAGGATTTTTAGTATATTGACTTGTAAAAATACGCTTCTTTTTGAAATATAGAAACTTATACTGCAAAAAACAATTCCAGTTCTTGTAAGGTTTCTTTTGAAGTTTGAATATCTTTTACAATTTCCCCTTTATTTAAGGCTACTATTCGGTCACAAACCTCTACGGTGTGCTGCAAATCATGACTGGAAACCAGTACGGTAACATTTGGATTATCGGCCAAATCCTTAATAATTTTTTTTAATCGGCTTACCGTTGTCGGATCCAGATTTGCAAAAGGTTCGTCTAAAATAACGACTTCCGGATTTCCGATAAGTGTAGCAATGATACCTACTTTCTTCTGATTTCCTTTAGATAAATCTCTTAAATATTTTTTATTGTTCAGGATTTCTCCGTTAAAAAACTCTTCATGCTGCTGTAATAAAGCATCAATATCGGCTTTGTTCTGGTGGCGTAAATCCCCAATAAAATAAAAATATTCCTCGGGAGTTAAATACCCAATCAAAAAACTTTCATCGAGAAAAGATCCTGTGAAAGATTTCCAGTTCTCGTTTGCATTTACCTGAATATTGTTGTTTATTATATTTCCTGTTGAAGGCTGAATCAAATCAAGTAACAAGCTGAAAAAAGTGGTTTTTCCCGCCCCGTTATTTCCTACTAGTCCAAAGCTCTGCCCTTTTGGAATTTCAAGATTGTTTATGTTTAAAACTGTTGTACCGTTGTATTTTTTTGAAAGTTGGTTTACTTGTATCATTTTTGAAAGTTTAATTGTTGATTTAATTAATAGTTAATTTGTTGATTTACAACTATATGATATCAATTTTATAATTGACACATTTTCTAATTAACTAATTAGTTTTTTTGCTTATAAGCGCTTATGGTGCTGTACTTCTCTATTTTATATCTTTTTTCGATCAGTGAAAATACTTTTTCTTTAAAAGCAAAACCTAAAACTCCTGCCCCGGCTACAAGTGCTAATCCTATGGTTTTGTTTCCTAAATACAATCCGATTCCATAAAGTCCTAAAGGCACTAATATCTTTGGTAATGTCAGCAGCATTGCATTAACATTAAACGCTTTTTTATCTCCAAAGGCACCTCCCGCCGAACTCAAATCAATTGGCGTTTTTGTAAAAGCACCGCCCAAAAGTACCAGATGCGAATTGACTCCTATATTGTAAATTGCTCCAACAACAACCGTTAAATAAATTTGCCATCCAAAGAAAAGATAAAAAGACGCCAGTATTGTAGAGATGAAAGTAGCAATAACAATCAACCACCATTTTGACGTTATGTAACCGCGATACGGAATATTCTGGGTCATCATTAATTGGTAATACGAACTATCCCAGCTCGGTACAAACTGTCCGAAGACAAATAAGAATCCACCTGAAACAAATATTCCGGCAAAAATGGTCATCACCTCAGGCTGTTGTTTGTTTCCGAAAAAGATAAGTCCGTAAAACAAAAAGATAAAACTCATTACCAGAGTCGTTTTTGATCTTTTGTTTCTCTTAATCAATTTGATATCGTTTTTAAGAAAGGTTCCTAATGTTCCGAATTGATTCAGCCACGAAAGATTTTCAGTGGTAGCGATGTCTTCTTTTTGTGAAAGTCCTGCATCTAAAAACAAATTATTCTTGAAATATTTGAAAGTAAACAGATAGAGCCCTATCAGAATCAAAGCAGGAATCAAAAACAATCCTTTTGTCGTATAAAAACCCTGGAAAATTGGCGTTGTAAAACTGGTAATATCAAAGAGTTTATAATACTGTGCGGCTCCTAAAGCGATAATTGCTCCAACAAAAACAACAAACAACTTGTCGATATTACTTAGAATAATATTCAAAAAATTGTTGATATAAATCAAGGAGAATGCTGCTAAAAACCAGAAAATAACTCCCAAAAGATCATAACCTTCTAAAACTAACACTATTGAGAAAGGAATAAAAAACAGTGCATGAACCCAATTGAAAAAAGACAATGCTGTTTTGCCTAATGAAAAATGAACGATGGTCGGTTTTTTGAAGGGTAGAATTAATAATGGTTTAATATTCAAAACCGGAATTGCTTGCATCAATAAACGAATCACCAGATCGAAAAGAAAATAGTAAATCAAAAATTGGTTGATTGTCACCAGAGGCTCCAGTTTCATTTTTTTTAAAATATAGAATGCCCCTATTCCGGCTCCAACAAAAAGCAAGGAAAAATAGATCATTAAAAAACCTAATAAAACTTTCATCACGACGCTTGTGCCGAATGATGCAGATCTAACAAAGGCTTTCCATTCCAGATAAATAAACTTTTTAATCATGGTTATTTGTTTTGAGTTTTCTAGTATGTGATCAAATGTAAGAAAACGTTACAAAAAAAGTTAAAAATAATCGTTTAGTGCCTGTCAATTAACTGTCGTTTGCTACTTTTGCATAAAAAATACAATCATGCCTTCATTCTTAAAACTAATAATTAAAGAGGTAAAACGCGAAACTGCCGATGCTGTTTCTGTACTTTTTAATGTTCCTGAAGAACTAAAATCGGACTATAAATTTATAGCCGGACAATACATAAATTTAAAACTAACTCTTGATAACCAAGAGATTCGTCGTGCTTATTCTATTTGTTCTGCACCGGAAAGCAACGAATTACGCATTGCTGTAAAAGCAGTAAAAAATGGTTTATTTTCTCAATTTGCCAATACGAGACTTAAGGCTGGAGATGTTCTTGAAGTAGGTCATCCGGAAGGGAAATTTACTTTTGAACCAGATGCTGAAAGACAAAAAAACTATGCGGCTTTTGTGGCCGGAAGCGGAATTACTCCGGTACTTTCTATTATTAAATCGGTTTTAAAAAGTGAGCCAAAAAGTTCATTTGTATTGGTTTATGGAAACAAAACTCCTGAAGATACTATTTTTTACCAGGAATTACATGATTTACAATTACAGTATGTAGGCCGTTTTTTCATCCATTATGTTTTTAGTCAGGCTAAGGCTGAAAATGCTTTGTTTGGAAGAATTGATAAATCGGCAGTAAATTTTGTACTGAACAACAAACACAAAGAATTACAATTTGACAAATTTTTCTTGTGTGGTCCTGAAGAAATGATCGATACGGTTTCGGGAATTTTAAAGGAAAAGAATGTAAAAGAATCGGCAATTAAATTTGAACTTTTTACTTCTTCTACTCAGGAAAATAAAATCAATACTTCATTAGAAGGACATACAAAAATTACGGTTTTGGTTGATGATGACGAAGTTTCATTCGAAATGTCTCAAAAACAAACCATCCTTGATGCCGCTTTAAAACAAGGAATCGACGCTCCATACTCTTGTCAGGGTGGAATTTGCAGCAGCTGTCTGGCTCGTGTAACTTCCGGAAGTGCTGAAATGACTAAAAACTCGATTTTAACGGATAGCGAAATCGCTGATGGTTTAATTTTAACCTGCCAGGCACATCCTACTTCAGAGTCTATTTATGTAGATTATGATGATGTTTAATCGTTAAAATTTCAAAATATTCAAATTCCAAATCCCAAACTTACAATTGGGATTTGGAATTTTTTTTGTTTTATAATTATTAGCAACCTTTGTAAAATTTGAATTTGGAACTTAAAAATTATGCTATGAAATCTGTACAAGAAATTTTTAAAAATAAAGAATATCTTCTGGATGAACCTGAAGTTGAAAAACTTGTAGAATATTGTGAAGAACTTCAGGATGAACTTATAGAATTTAAATTTCAGAAGACAAACAACAAAGAACTCGCCATGCTGGATATGCTTAAAGAAGTTATAAAAGGCTGTGATGCTGTCGAAAAAGAACAAATGGAACACGAACGATTTGGTTATGAAGCACCAAATTATCAAGCCACGATTTCGAATCTAAAAAGTTATATTTATAGCAGATGCCGGGATGAGAAAATTTGGCTCTAATTGCAATTATAATAAAAGCATTTTTTCGATAAAATATTGCTGAATTTTTATTATATTAGAGGTAAAATTATAGCAATCACAATCTCATGTGTTCTTCTCTAGATTTGTAGCGCTAAATCAAATTTGTCAACAGTTTAAATCTTAAATATTATGACAATACATCACTTACTTCGTTTATCCTTTATAGCAATTTTTGTAATAACAGCTCTTTTTTGTATCTACTTTATCATTAAGAAACAACAAAATAAAAAAGGTCCCAAGTTACTTACCAAAGAAAAATATAGTGCCACAATGATTGGTAAAATGACTGAAATAAATGTTTCTGAGAAGAATACTTTTAATATCTGGCCCTACATAAGCAAATTAAAAGCTGCTAAAATACTATCGAACAAAATTAAAGAGTCACAATTGGTGCACAAAATCTACAGAAATTCAACGGAAGATTTTGAGCACATTTTATTGTCTACAGAAAAAGAAAATCATTTTGTTGTAATCGTTGCTAATAAAAACAAAAAGAAAACAGTTGGATACTTTCTCTATGATTTAAACGGATTATATGCTTAACTGAATCTTCCTGACTATGTCTTTGGGTGAAATCGATCTCATAGCGTCTTCGTAACCTTCAACGATTTTGTTTCCATAAACAGATGTTGGTAATTTTGGATATTGATTTCTGTCTGAAACCAAAGCATTTTCCATTGTTTGTCCGAATGGTAAAAATCCAGCATATGGATGTGTAGCACCCCAAAGTGTAATGACTTTTACTCCCAGCATTGCTGCAATATGAGCATTTCCGGAATCCATAGAAAGCATAACGTCTAAATTACTAATGAGCTGTAGTTCCTGTTGAAATTTAATTTTTCCAGCCACATTAACTACATTTTCAAAGGATTGTGAAAACGAATCCAGGATTTCAATTTCTTTCTTTCCTCCACCAAAAAGTAAAATGGTATACGTTTTATTCTCCGCCAATTTTGCAATTACTTCCTGCATTAAATCTTGTGGATATACTTTAGAATTGTATTGTGCGAAAGGTGCAATCCCAATTAATTTTTGGTTTTGATCGCCAATGATTTCTAAAATATCTGAGCCTAATTTTGCTTTTTGCGGGAATTCAGGATTTGATAGGTCTAAAGGAAAACCAAGTTTTTCAAATACTTTTGCATGCCTTTCAAACATGGTTGGCAATTGTGCAAAAATTTTATTCTCGGCACGAGTTAATTCTTTTTTACCTTCTCGTCCTTTATCCACTGTGGCTCTTTTTTTTCCGCTTAAAGCAAAAAGAAGGCTTACAATTTTGGATCTCAGAACATTATGAAGGTCTGCAAAAGCATCGATTTTGAGTTTTTTTACATCACTGTATAATCTAAGTAGCCCTGCAAATCCTTTGTGACGTTGCTTTTCATCAAAAGCAAAAAACTCAAGATTTGGGATTCCTTCAAAAAATGGCTTAAAAAACGGTCGTGAAATTACGGTGATTTTAACCGTTGGATACTGCTTTACAAAAGCTCGTAAAACAGGAACCGTCATGGCGACATCTCCCATTGCGGATAGTCTCATGACGGCTATATGCTTTATTGTATTGGACAACTCTGCCAAATTATTTTTTGTTTTGATATAAAACAGGATTCAATTCATCGTCATTGTACATTTTCATTTGTTTGTACACTTTCATGAATTTATCTCCATTTTCAATGTCAGTCAATAAATCATCGATTGCAGTTGATAAATCGCTTCTTTGTTCTAAAAGTACATTTAATTTCTCCTGACATTTATCTCTGTGCTCCTGTGAAGCTTCAACACGCGTTGCCTCCTCATGCATGTGATAAATTTTTAAAGCTAAAATAGACAATCGGTCAAAAGCCCAAGCCGGACTTTCAGAATTGATTTTTGCCCCGTCTTTTACTTTTACTTCACTGTATTTTTGTAAAAAGTAGCTGTCGATATATTCCACCATATCTGTACGCTCCTGGTTTGAGGCATCGATTCTTCTTTTTAGAGTCAAAGCCGCTACCGGATCAATTTGCGGATCACGAATGATATCCTCAAAATGCCATTGAACAGTGTCAATCCAGTTTTTCAAATACAATAAATGTTCAAATTTATCCTTTGGGTAAGGATTGTTTATAGGTTGATCAACATTATCAAATTGATGATAATCTTTAATGCTTTGTTCGAAAACAGAATATGCTAATTTTGAAAACATGTCTTTATTTATTAGAGTCACAAAGATACTTTTTATACTTTTATGGTGTGAAGAAAACGATTAATTTTTCGTTATTGCACTACAATCTATCCATAATTCTAAAAATTCAGTATGAAAATTCATTATATCTCCAAAAATAACAGCGTATTAAATCACTTTTTAGGCCAAATCAGAAATGTTAATGTTCAGAACGACAGCATGCGTTTCCGAAGAAATATTGAACGAATTGGCGAAATTATGGCTTATGAACTGAGCAAGGATCTGGCTTATAAAAATGTTGAAATTCAAACTCCGCTTGGCATTAAAAATACAACTGAAATAGAGAGTGATTTAGTTTTATGTTCTATTTTAAGAGCCGGTTTACCGTTGCATAATGGTTTTCTAAATTACTTTGACCATGCCGAGAATAGTTTTGTTTCGGCTTGCCGATACCATCCAAATAACGATGCCGAATTCGAAATTCGGGTTGAATACCAGGCTGTTTCAAACATAAACGACAAGACTGTTTTACTTCTTGATCCAATGTTGGCAACGGGTCAGTCTATCGTTGCGGTTCATGAGAAGCTAATTCAAAATGCAACTCCAAAAGAGATTCATATTGTTGTAGTTATTGCTGCACCGGAAGGTGTTGCTTTTCTGGAAGAAAATCTTCCGGAAAACTGTCATTTATGGGTTGCTTCTTTAGATGAAAAACTAAATGAAAAAAATTATATCGTTCCGGGTCTTGGCGATGCCGGAGATCTTGCTTACGGAAGTAAATTATAATTGAGAGAAAAATGTAAATAAACTACACAAAATCAACACATAAAAAACAATTTCATTATTGAGCTTTTGTTGCATATATTCTACATGACTTGCTGCCATAATAGTCAAGGGCGCAACACTAAAAAAGAGCAAATCGTTACTTTTATCCGGCGATAGAATATAAACAAAGGCTGCAATAAAGAAACAAGCTACTACTTTTTTGTATGAAGAATGCACTATTTGTGGTCGATTTGACAATGTAGTCAGCATCGAAACTACAAAAAATAAGGCTACGGCCACATAGATTGAAAGTGCTCCATTTTCATAATTGCTCTTGAAATAATCAATGTTAAAATCGATTACGGCACGTTTCTGAAAAAAATCTGTGATGTCGATATGGAAAATCAAAGAGACCAATAAAAAGATTATGGACACTGCTACAAGTGCTATAAAAGGTAAAATCCAATTTCTATAATCTCTGGAAACATGGAAAACTATCGAGATAAAAACTAAAATCAGGAAAAGAATACACCAAAATTGAAATAAAGAGGCTATTAAAATCCAAAATGATGCATCAAATATTTTTTCCTTAGAAGCTTTCAACGACTGCAGCGAAATCAATCTTCGAAGTGCCAGAAGTATAAAAAAGTTACCATATATTACATTGGCATTGTTAAATATTGTGGGGAAAAACAACAGAAACAATAAGTAAAAAAATATCGCGTATCCATTGTCTTTACTGAGTCCGTTCTTTTTTACGATAAAATTTATCAGGAAAAATGAGGCCAAAATAAAGCAAAGTAAGCTCACTTTTTGGAATGCCAAAAAATAAGATGTTATCCAGGAAGGTTCCTGAATTTGAAACAGAAAAAAGAAAACCAGTATTAAAATTACGACCAATGAATAATTTAATGGTGTAGATTTTTTAAAAACACTTGTTATCATAAGGATATTTTATACTTTTGTGATTGTAAATATAATACTTGTTTAAAAAGGAAAACCAACAAGTTGAAAAAAGATTCTGCGAGCAGACTTCTGGTTTCAATGCGTTACACAACAATAAATAACATATAATTTTATAAAATTATGACAGCTTTTTTTGAAGGAATACAGTACTTATTCGTTAACATTTTATTCGCACCACTTGATTTTTTACGTCGTTTGGAACTTGTTACATGGTTTGGTGCTAATACTATCAACTGGATTTTCATGATCATCTGTTCATGCGCAATCGTTTATTGGATTAAACAATTACGCATTTTTGATGATGCCGGAACAGAAAACCAAGATACTACGGCTCACTCTTTTTTAAAGTAAGTCGAAGCCGATATCTTTTCTAAAATACATCTTATCAAAGCTTAGTTTATCTATGTTTTGGTAAGATTTTTTTATGGCCTGTTGGAAATCGTCTCCATAAGAAGTTACCGTTAATACACGTCCTCCATTACTCACGATACTATCGTTTTCTAATTTTGTACCTGCATGAAAAACAATAGAATCTTCAATATTTTCTAAACCGGTAATTACTTTTCCTTTTTCAAATTCTTCAGGATATCCACCGGAAACCACCATAATGGTAGTTGCACTTCTTGGATCAACTTTTAATTCGAATGTATCTAATTTTTGATTGGCTACCGAAAGGAACAATTCCACTAAATCAGATTCTAATCTCGGTACTACAACTTCAGTCTCAGGATCTCCCATTCTTACGTTGTACTCAATTACTATTGGTTCATTTTTTACATTAATCAAACCAATAAAAACGAATCCTTTATATTCAATTCCATCCTTTTGAAATCCTTCGATAGTTGGTTTTACGATACGTGTTTCAATTTTTTCCATCAAAACAGCGTCAACATAAGGAACCGGAGAAACAGCTCCCATCCCACCTGTATTTAAACCTGTATCACCTTCACCAATACGTTTGTAATCTTTTGCTGTTGGAAGGATTTTATAGCTTTTCCCATCAGTCAAAACAAAACAGCTTAATTCAATTCCGTCCAAAAATTCTTCGATTACCACTTTTGAACTCGCTGCTCCGAATTTTTCGTGAACCAGCATGTTTCTCAATTCTGTTTTAGCTTCTTCTAAATCCTGAATAATCAAAACTCCTTTTCCTGCAGCCAAACCATCGGCTTTTAAAACGTATGGAGGTTGTAATGTTTCTAAAAAAGCACATCCGTTCTCTACCGTTTCAGCCGTAAAACTATCGTAAGCAGCAGTTGGAATATTATGTTTCATTAAAAACTCTTTGGCAAACTCTTTACTTCCTTCTAACTGAGCTCCTAATTTTGATGGCCCAATAACCGGAATATGTTGTAAACTCTCGTCGTTTTTAAAATAATCGTAAATCCCTTTAACCAAAGGATCTTCCGGGCCTACGACTACCATTTTTACATTCTCCTGAATTACAAATGCTTTGATTGCATCAAAATCTGTTGGAGACATTGCAACATTTGTAGCAATTGCCGACGTTCCAGCATTTCCAGGTGCAACAAAAAGTTTTTCGCAAAGCGGACTCTGAGTCATTTTCCAGGCAAAAGCATGTTCTCTTCCGCCTGATCCCAATAGTAAAATTGTCATGGTGTAGTTGTATTTAGTTGTGGTGCAAAAATAATTGCTTTTACACGTAAAAAATAATTAAATCTTAAAAAGTTGTTGATTGTTCTCTGTTAGTAATTTGATAGTATTATTTTTGACGAAAATTAGCTCCTCAAATGATTTCTCTTTTCGATATTTCGCTGCAATTAAATGGTTTTCCGATTAAGAAAGCCAAAACTCAATTGGATGAAATCAGAAATTTATCGGAAGAACAGTATGCATATTTTCTTCAGAATAGAAAAGAAGAAATCGTAGCTTTTCATTTGAAAAACAATTCTTTCTATCAGGAATTAGCTGGAGGTAATACAAAATTGGAATGGGAAAATTTACCCATCCTCAACAAACAAAATTTACAAAAACCACTAAAAGAAAGGCTTTCAAAAGGCTACACTTTAAAAAATGTGTACCTCAACAAAACTTCAGGATCTAGTGGAACTCCTTTTGTTTTTGCCAAAGATAAGCATTGCCATGCCCTGACCTGGATTTCGATTTTTATGCGTTTTGGCTGGTACAATATCGATTTTAATCGCTCGTATCAAGCTCGATTCTATGGTATTCCGATGAATTTTGCCGGATATTATAAAGAACGAATTAAAGATTTTTTGACGCATCGTTTCCGATTTCCGGTTTTCGATTTATCTGATGGCGTTCTCGAAAAATTTCTGCAAAAATTCAAAACTAAAAAATTCGATTATATCAACGGTTACACGAGTTCGATTGTTTTATTTGCTAAGTATTTAGAGCAAAAAAATCTTATCTTAAAAGAAGTATGTCCCTCTTTAAAAGCTTGTTTCGTTACTTCGGAAATGCTTTTCGAATCCGATAAAAAACTCTTAGAAAAGCAATTTAATGTTCCGATTATTAATGAATACGGCGCTTCAGAACTCGATTTGATTGCTTTTGAAAACTTAAAAGGTGAATGGCAGGTCAATTCGGAAACACTTTTTCTAGAAATTTTAGATGAAAACAATCAGATTCTTCCATATGGAAAAGAAGGCCGAATTGTGATTACATCTTTGTTTAATAAGGCACATCCCTTTATCAGATATGACATTGGTGACATCGGGATTTTGGATGAAAAAAGTACTCCGCAGAAACCCATTCTAAAAAAACTTGTTGGAAGGACCAATGATATTGCTGTCTTACCAAGCGGGAAAAAAGCACCGGGTTTAACCTTTTATTATGTTACTAAAAGTATTATTGAAGACGATGGAAACGTTAAAGAATTTACCATCAAACAAACACAATTAAATACTTTTGAAATTGAATATGTTAGTGATATTGAATTAAATGTAACTCAAATTCAAAAAATTGAAAAGGCAATTACGGTATATTTAGAACCAAATTTAACTTTCAGCTTTACCCGAAAAACAGTTTTAGACAGAAGTAAAAGTGGAAAGTTAAAACAATTTAAATCTTATCTTTGATATAAATAAAATCCTACATTTGTTTTTTTTAATGAAAACTTATGGAAGATCAATCTTTACTTTCTGAAGAAACTATTTCTAACAAAATATATTATATCCGCAATCAAAAAGTAATGCTTGATCGTGATTTGGCTTTACTTTATGGAATTGAAACCAAGGTTCTAAAACAAGCTGTTAAAAGAAACTTATTGAGATTTCCCGAAGATTTCATGTTTGAATTATCAAAAAAAGAGTCCGATTCTTTAAGGTCACAATTTGTGACCTTAAAAAAAGGAAGAGGTGAACATCAAAAATATTTACCTTTTGCATTTACTGAACATGGAATCTTAATGTTATCAAGCGTTCTAAAAAGCGATAAAGCCATTCAAACTAATATTCAGATTATGCGCATTTTCACCAAAGTGAGAGAAATGCTGCTGGATACAACTGAAATTAAAGTGGATATTCTTCAGATTCAAAAGAAGTTAGAAAATCATGATAAAAATATCGAATTGGTTTTTTCTTATTTAGATGAACTAACCGAGAAAAAAGAAGACGGAAATGAGAGAGTAAAAATTGGTTATAAAAAATAAGCAAATTCACAGTCCACTATTTAAGAAATTATTCCATTCTGATTAAATTCCAATTTAAACTTTACTTTTGCCGAAAGAATGTTTTTAGAAAGAATCAAATAGTCCCATGAAAATCACCCTAATCGCAGGTGCAAGACCTAATTTTATAAAAATAGCACCTCTTATTAATACTATAAAAGACAAGCAAAATGAAGGCTTTGATGTTTCCTTTCGTTTGGTTCACACGGGGCAGCATTACGATAAAAACTTAAGTGATACCTTTTTCGAAGAATTAAATATTCCAAAACCAAATGTAAATCTGGAAGTAAAAAGCGGTTCTCAGGCCGAACAAACGGCTGCAATTATGATTGCTTTCGAAAGGGAACTTATTCAAAACCCTTGTGATTTAGTTTTGGTTGTTGGCGACGTAAACTCGACGATGGCTTGTTCGATAGTGGCTAAAAAATGTCATACAAAAGTAGCACACGTTGAAGCGGGAATTCGTTCCGGAGATTTAACAATGCCGGAAGAAATCAACAGAATGCTGACAGATAGCATTACGGATTACTTTTTTACGACCTCCACATCCGCTTCAGAAAATTTATTAAAACTAGGATCAAATCCTGAAAATGTGCATTTCGTAGGAAATGTTATGATCGATACTTTATATCAGAACATCAATAGAATTTCGGCTCCGGATTTTTGGGAAGAACATCAACTTAGTGAAAAAAACTACATTGTTCTAACCTTACATCGTCCTGGAAATGTAGACGAAGTTTCTTCTCTTATTGCTTTACTACATGGAATTGATGATTTAGCTCAAGACAAAAAAATATTGTTTCCAATTCATCCCAGAACACAGACTATCTTAAGCGAAAGCTCAACTCAGTTTAAAAATATCCTCTTTGTTGCTCCACAAAGCTACCTGAATTTCATGTATTTAATACAAAACAGCTTTGCCGTTATTACTGATAGCGGTGGTATTTCAGAGGAAACAACCGTAATGGGAATTCCTTGTTTTACCATGCGGAATAACACTGAGCGTCCTGAAACCGAGACCATTGGTTCAAATACTATTGTTGGAACATCATTAGAAAATTTACAAAAAGTATACAGTTCATTTTTAAAAAATGGTCCCAAGAAAAGTGGTGTCCCGGATTTATGGGATGGAAAAGCATCGGAACGAATTGTTTCAATTTTACTGGCTAAAAAATAATGAAGGATATTCTAATCATATCAAACTATTATCCACCCGAAAAAGGTGCTGCGGCCAATAGAATAGAACAACTAGCTTTAAAATTGGATCAAAATGGTTATGAAGTTTCGGTAATTTCTCCGCTTCCAAATTATCCAAAAGGCGAATTATTTCCGGAATACAAAGGCCGGTTTTCTGTTACCGAAAAAATCCAGAATATTACCTTAAAACGTCTCTGGATCTATCCGAGTAATAGTTCGAATATCTTTAAACGAATTGTCTCGACACTATCGTTTTCAAGTACTTTGTTTTTTTATTTATTATTTTCCAAAACACCTAAAAAAATAATTGTACAATCACCGCCACTATTACTTTCCTTTGTTTCAGTTTTTGTACTTTGGATTAAGGGTAAAAAAATCCTTTTGAATGTTTCAGATCTTTGGCCAACTGCCGCTATCGAATTGCAGGTATTAAAGAAAAACAGTATTTCACACCAAATTTTGCTTTTTATTGAACGTTTTATTTACCAAAAAGCAACGCATATTTTTGGGCAATCTAGTGAAATCATTACCCATATTCATTCCATCTTTCCCGAAAAAAATTGTTTTCTATATCGTAATTATCCGGATCATTTTGTGGAAGGTTTCCTCGAAGAAAAAAACAATTCCAGCGAACCTATTAAACTATTCTATGCCGGACTATTAGGCGTTGCGCAAGGAGTTTTTGAACTTATTCAGCAATTGAATTTAGAAAATGGCAACATCGAACTGCATATTTTTGGTGATGGTGCCGAGAAAACTCAGATTGTGAATTACCTCAACCAAAATCCAACTAAAAAAATTGTTTTTCACGGAATGTTAGAACGAAATGTTTTACATGAAACTCTTAAAAATTTAGATATTGCCCTTGTTCCGCTCAAGACAAGGATTTACGGCTCTGTTCCGTCCAAAATATTTGAATATAGTGCTTTAGGATTTCCAATACTTTACTATGGAGGAGGCGAAGGAGAAAATATTGTAGAAGAGAATAACCTTGGTTGGGTAGTTCCCGTTGAAGATTTCCAACAATTAAATACAACTTTAGGAACAATCTCGGCACTAGGTAAGGCAGAAATTCAGAAGATGAAAAAGGCAATTTTTCTTCATGCCAAAAGTCATTTTAATTTGGACCAGCAAATGAAGGAACTCATCGAAAAGAATGCTTTTTAAGCAACTTAATAAAAAACGGGCAATTATTCTGGAAATAATTGCCCGTTTAAATTTTCTTATTTGATATAGTTCGAAAAATCTTTGTGTTCTTCTTTTGAAAGCTCTTCTTTTGAAAGTGATCTGAAATAGTCATATGTAATTTTCATTCCTTCAGAGCGGCTTACTTTTGCTTCCCAACCCAATAACTCTTTCGCTTTTGTGGTGTCTGGCTGGCGTTGTAACGGATCATTTATAGGTAACGGATGGTAGACTACCTTTTGATTGGTTCCTGTTAGTTTAATGATCTCTTCTGCAAAATCCTTAATCGTGATTTCATCCGGATTTCCAATATTTACCGGATATACATAATCTGAATGCAATAGTCTGAAAATACCTTCGACCTGATCGTCTACATAACAGAAAGATCGCGTTTGCATTCCGTCTCCAAAAATGGTTAAATCTTCCCCGCGTAATGCCTGTCCGATAAAGGCCGGAATTACGCGCCCGTCGTTCAAACGCATTCTTGGACCATAGGTATTAAAAATACGTACTATTCTGGTTTCTACCCCATGAAAAGTATGGTAGGCCATGGTAATCGATTCCTGAAAGCGTTTGGCTTCATCATAAACCCCGCGTGGACCAATAGTGTTTACGTTTCCGTAGTACTCTTCGGTTTGCGGATGAACCAGAGGATCTCCGTAAACTTCGGATGTTGATGCAATTAAAATTCTCGCTTTTTTCACACGGGCTAATCCCAATAAATTATGTGTTCCCAGAGATCCTACTTTTAAGGTCTGAATTGGAATTTTTAAATAATCGATTGGACTTGCAGGTGAAGCAAAATGTAAAATATAATCTAAATCACCTGGAATGTGCACAAACTTGGTGATATCGTGGTGATAAAATTCGAAATGTTCTAATTTGAATAAATGCTCTATGTTTTTAAGATCTCCGGTAATCAAATTATCCATTCCGATAACATAGTATCCCTCTTTGATAAAACGATCACATAAATGCGATCCCAGAAATCCGGCTGCTCCTGTAATAAGTATTCTTTTCATAGTAATTATTTATACCTCGCAAATGTAACTGATTTGAAAATTATAAAAACTATTCTATAAAAAAACTGCCTAAAAAATAATTAAGCAGCTCTTTAGAATATCACAAAGAAAAACATTTAAAAGCAATTACTTCTTGTCTAGCTTTGCTTCAAGTATTTCAATCCTTTTATTTTGTTCTATAATGTAAAGTGTTAATTCTTCTATTTTCTGCAAAAGTGCGTTGCTCATTTCTCCCACCTGAAGTCCTTTTTCTTTTATTTCCTGAGCGGAAGGGACACTTGGTAAGTGATTATTCTCTTTTGTGAATTTTTCTACCTCTGCTAAAGTTGGCATCACATAATCAGATTTTAAATCCGATTTACCTGTGTAGTACTTTTGAAAAACATAATCTGCAGGCACCCGTAAATCCACCCTCACCTCTTCAGCATGGATTTTACCTTTTACCGTAAGTTTTTCATCGGGATTGATTGAACCTATACCTACATTACCATCAATCCTAATTTTAATTCTCTCTAAACCATCAGTGAAAAAATTAATTCCAAAGTAACCAGAATGTGAAACTATTGGCTCATTCGCAACATTTTTTGAAATAGACATTCCATAATGAGCTATTGTCCCATTTCCACTTGCAAAGTTATCTGCTGTGCTAAAACCAATTTTTTGATTAGCCCCTACACTCGAAATATCACCATTTATCTGAAGTTTTGCATTTGGATTTGTGGTTCCAATTCCGACATTTCCGTTAGTATCAATTCTCATTCGTTCAGTACCTGAAGTAAAAAAATTCATTCCAAAATAACCTGAAGAAGACAACATTGGTATGTTTAATGCATCTTTTACATAAGACATTCCATAGTGAGCTACAGTACCTATTCCACTTGTAAAATTATCTATTGTGTTAAAACCAATTTTTTGATTTGCTCCGGTAACTGAAATATCACCCCCATTTACATGAAGTGCTGTACTTGGTGATAATGTACCTATTCCAACATTTCCACTAGATTCGATCTTATTTTGACTATAACCAAACGTTGTTACTAAAATAGCCGCTGGTAAAAACAAATATTTCATATTTTTAAATGTTTAAAGATTTGAAAAATTATGCAATTATAGGAATTATTCTACAGTTTAAAAACTTTAAACTAAAATCCTTTTTTTAATTTCTTCTCAACAAACTCTTCCATTTCATTTTCAAAACGTTCCTTCGAAAACTTCATCGCATGCTCCCGAATTACTGTCGAACTAAATTTCATCTTTTCAAAATCAATTACTGCTTGTTTAATACTTTCTGATGATTGTTCCTGAAAAAAAACTCCTGTCTTATTTTCAACAACTGTTTCTAAAGTGCCGCCTTTTGCTAAAGCGATAACCGGAGTACCACAGGCCTGTGCTTCGACTGGAATAATCCCAAAATCTTCTTCAGCGGCAAAAACAAATGCTTTTGCTTTTTGCATGTAGTTTTTTAAACTATTGGCTTCTACAAATCCAACAAATTCAATATTATTTTTAGCAATTGTCTGAAGTTTTTGAAACTCCGGTCCGTCTCCGGCAACAATTAATTTTAAATGTGGTAATTCATTAAAAGCTTCTACGATTAATTGCGTTTTTTTATAAGAAACTAAGCGTGAAGCTGTAAAATAATAATTATCCTTCTGTTCTTCTAAACTAAAAAATTCAACATCGACGGGAGGATAAATAACCGTTGCTTCACGATTATAAATTTTCTTTATTCTTTCTGCTATATAGTTAGAATTGGCAATAAAATAATCGACATTTTCAGAGTTTGAGACATCCCATTTTCTTATTTTCTGCAAAACATACTTTGCATAAAATCCTTTTAAACCCTTATCTAAGCCTGAATCTTTTAAATACTGATCCTGCAAATCCCAGGCATATCGCATAGGCGAATGACAATAACAAATATGAAGCTGATCTTTTCGGGTACTTACCCCTTTGGCTACAGCTGATGAAGAACTAATTATTAAGTCATAATCACTTAAGTCAAATTGTTCAATCGCTGTTGGAAATAACTGTAAAAATTTACGATGGTTTTTCTTTACCGTTGGAAGTCTTTGAATAAAGCTAGTCCTTGATTTTTTCCCATTTAGAATAAACTTTCGGTCTTTATCATTTAAAAAATCAATCAGTGCAAAGTGATCAAAATCATCCCAGATTGAATTTATGGAATGTATTACTTTTTCAGCACCTCCGTTTACATAATACCAATCGCTAATTAATGCTTTTTTCAAATCTCTCATCTAGTTATTTTTCAAATCGTCGAGTATGGAAATATAATTTTGTGACGCTTTTTCCCAGCTAAATTTCTGAGATGCCTCAAACGACTTTTTGCAAAGATCGTTATAACTTTGTGAACGAATTAAATCTTCGATTTTTTGTGCTAATTCTGCCGGGACATCTGGATTAAAAAATGTGGCAATTCCATCGTATAGTTCTCTATATACGGGAATATCCGACAAGATGCATGGGGTAGAAAGACTCATTGCTTCAAGCGCCGAAAGCCCAAATCCTTCATAAAAAGAAGCATTTATAAGTGCTTTTGCTCCTCTTATCTGTTTTTCTAGCTCAGAATCTGAAACTTCATTTAAGAATTCAACACTTGAATCATATTCTAAAATATCTTTTCTAAAGACATTATTAAAAGAACCTCCAATAATTTTCAACTTATAATGATTGAAATCCAATAGCTTAAAAGCTTCTAAAATTACTTTAATATTTTTTCTTGGATCTAAAGAACTTACCGCTATAAAATAATCTGCATTTTGATTTTTTTCATCATTAAAATCAAAAAAACTGGCCAAATAAATCACTTCTATTTTTGATTGTTCAATAATGGGGTAAAATTTTAAAATTTGTTTTTTTGAAAAATGACTAACTGTAATAATTTTTAGGGCTCTTCTTAAATTAAAATGAAACAAAAGGTTATAAACAAGAGCAAACTTC
>NZ_MUHH01000016.1 GCF_002217475.1 Flavobacterium tructae | reverse complement strand
TTAGATTTTTAGATGTTAGACTTCTTAGATCTTAGAAAAGGCATAAAAGAAAACCCGTTTCAAATGAAACGGGTTTTCTTTTATAACATCCCAGCCAAAATCTAACATCTAAAAATCTAAGAAGTCTAAGCCAGTCTAAAAAATCTAACGAAGAACAACTTCTTTCACCACCTCACGACCTAACTCCTCGTTGATCATTTTTACAATCTTGCTTTTACCGTGACTTAATTCTTCACGCAAAACTGCCGATCCCAGCTCGACATACAATGTACTTCCTTTCAGAACAACATTTTTGGTATACGTATTCACACCATTCCCCATCAACTGCCTCCAGGCCTCTTTTACATCAATCTGGTCCATTCCGGCACCTAACTTATTCACTTGGATAATCTGCTGCAAAACAGCTCCAATCGTGCTTTCACTATTTAGTCTTTTTGCCATCGTTTAATAAATTTACTGGTCCGGTTTTTTTATAATGATATTCTTTATTCTGATCGTTCTTTACTACAAAAGTCTCCTCAGAAATAGAAATCAGTTCTTCACTCCACTTTGCATAATCTGTTTTATAATCCAGGAAAACCTGATCTCCTTTAAATCGAACCGATACATCTTCAAAAGTATCTGTTGTTAAAAAAGTTCCATCCAGCTGCGCCATCACCTTGGTTCGTGTTCCTTTAGTTCCTTTGATATTGAAATAATCGAAATTTTCGTTCATTCCGTAATCTTTGTCCTCCCCTTTATCAAAAACTACTTTCTCAATTTCCCAGTATCCATTCAGTTTTGCAATATCAGCAGGTTTAATTTCTTGTTTACAGCTTATTAACAAAAGCGATAAAACCAAAATCATAAAAGTGTTTTTCATACTATAATTTTTAAAATTCTATTTTTCCCTTTTCTCCTGAAAAAGATCCCGCCCAAAAAAAACAATTATCGGTCATGTTACTTCATTTTTACAGTAAATAGTACCAAAAAAAACACCGTTTTCCTGTGGACTAAAATTTCTCTTTTCAAAAGAAAGATGAACCTGCAAAGTTAAACTTAAAAACCTCATAAGAAGCAAAAAATCACAAAACCATTTAAACTATTTTATATCTTTCTGGTCAAACCTCAAACCAAAATAAAAAAGCATGACCAAAGCTATTTACACCATACTGATTGCTATCCTCTTAACAGGCTGCAGCAAAGATTCATCTGAATCAGAACCAATTACAGTTCCCGCAGAAAACATGTATTTCCCTCCAATAACCGGAACAAACTGGGAAACAAAGTCAATCGCTGATCTTAAATGGAATCAGGCTGCTGTTCAGCCGCTTTTAGATTATCTGGAACTAAAACATTCCAAGTCGTTCATTATACTGGTCAACGGGCGAATTGTTTTAGAAAACTATTTTAACGGGCATTCGGCAACTACCAATTGGTATTGGGCCAGCGCCGGAAAAACATTAACCTCTACTGTTACAGGAATTGCCCAACAAGAAAATTTGCTTACTATCAATAATAAAGTTTCTCAGTATTTGGGAGAAGGATGGACAAGTGAAACTTTACCCAAAGAAAATTTAATCACCTGTAAACATTTATTGACTATGACCTCCGGGCTCGATGACAGCACAGACGATGTAAATCCTGCTAATCTAGTCTATAAAGCCGATGCAGGAACAAGATGGGCCTATCACAATGTTTATGTAAAACTACAAGATGTTGTTGCAAAAGCAAGCGCACAAAGCTGGGAAAATTATTTCAACACCAAATTAAGAGACAAAATCGGGATGAATGGAAATTGGGTACAAATTGGCGCCAATAGTGTTTACACCAGTACCTCCAGAAGTATGGCGCGTTTTGGACTTTTAATGCTGAACAAAGGAAAATGGGAAAACAACACAATACTCAACGAGGCATATTTTAATGAAGCAACCACAACTTCTCAGAATATCAATTTAGGATACGGTTATTTATGGTGGCTGAACGGAAAAAGTTCTTATCACTTACCACAATCACAACTTACTTTTCAGGGAAGTATAATCCCAAGCGGACCAACCGATATGTTTATGGCCTTAGGTAAAAATGACCAAAAAATATATGTCATACCCGGTAAAAAAATGGTAGTTATCAGAATGGGAGACGCTGCAGACAATGTTAATCTTGCTTTATCGGATTTTGACAAAACTTTATGGGAGAAAATTAATGCTTTGTATCAGTAATAAAAAAGCTTTAAATAGAAATGCTTTCGAAAACATTACTATTTAAAGCTTGTTATTTTTTTGAAATAATATCTGTGTGATACTATTAACGATTAGTTCGCATTCTTTTAAAAACTCCTAAAAAGAATAAAACTATTCCGATTACCAGCAAAGCATAATAAACCGAAAGATTACTATCTTTCAATACATTTGCTAAAACAAAACATATCACACTGGCAAAATAAAAAGCTATCGCTGATATATTTTTTAAAGATTCGAAACCCATTATAAATTATTTAAAAAAACTATCTACAAATTCATACTTATTAAAGACCTGAAGATCTTCAATTCCTTCTCCAACACCGATGTATTTTACAGGAATCTGAAACTGGTCAGAAATCCCAATTACCACACCGCCTTTGGCTGTTCCGTCCAGTTTAGTTACAGCAAGAGAAGTCACTTCGGTGGCAGCCGTAAATTGTTTGGCCTGCTCGAAAGCATTTTGCCCTGTAGAACCGTCTAAAACTAAAAGTACATCATGCGGAGCATCTTCTACAACCTTTTGCATGACACGTTTTACTTTTGTAAGCTCATTCATCAAATTGATTTTATTGTGCAAACGTCCGGCTGTATCTATAATCACCACATCGGCATTTTGCGCTACGGCAGATTGCAGCGTGTCGAAAGCGACAGAAGCAGGATCACTCCCCATATTTTGTCTCACAATTGGAACATCTACACGGTCTGCCCAAACCTGCAATTGATCGATAGCAGCAGCACGAAAAGTATCGGCAGCTCCTAAAACGACTTTATAACCGGATTTTTTAAACTGGTACGCTAATTTACCAATTGTAGTAGTCTTACCTACTCCATTAACTCCTACAACCATTAAAACGTATGGTTTTTTATTTTTTGGAATCTCAAATTCCGTTGCTTCGCCTGTATTGGTTTCAGACAATAAAGCACCTATTTCTTCGCGAAGAATCTGATTCAGTTCATCTGTTCCTAAATATTTATCTGCAGCAACACGTTTCTCGATTCTGGAGATTACTTTCAGCGTTGTGTTTACTCCAACATCAGAAGCTACTAAAATCTCTTCCAGATCATCCAGAACATCATCGTCGACTTTAGATTTTCCCGCAACAGCTTTGCTTAACTTGGAGAAAAAACTAGTTTTTGATTTTTCAAGACCTTTGTCTAAAGTCTCTTTCTTATCAGTAGAGAATAATTTTTTAAAAAAACTCATTTTTTATAGGTTGTTAGTTTTTTAGATTATGGGATAATAAAACCCAAATAATCTTTAATCTTTAAAGAAACTTAAAATTAGTCATGTTTCTTTAAATTTTAGACAAATATAAAAAATAAAAAAGCTACTTCCGAATGAAAGTAGCTTTTCTATATACTGTGATTGTTATTATTTCTTTTTCAAGAACTCATCAACTTCTTCAGGAGCCATAATAGATTCTACGAATGTATATGCACCAGTTTTAGGAGATTTTACCATTTTGATGGCTTTTGATAATCTCTTAGAAGATGTTTGTAACGATGCTACGGTTTTCTTTGCCATGATTCAAATGTTATTTGAAATTTTTAATTTAAATAAAAATCTCTAATTAATTACTTAATTTCTTTATGAACAGTTACACGTTTCAAGATTGGATTAAATTTTTTAATCTCTAATCTGTCCGGAGTATTTTTCTTGTTCTTAGTTGTTATGTATCTTGAAGTACCTGCAACACCAGAAGTCTTGTGTTCAGTACATTCTAAAATCACCTGGATTCTATTACCTTTCTTTGCCATCTTGCTATATATTTATTTAGGAAAAGATTATTTGATAAATCCTTCTGACTGTGCTTTTTTCAAAACAGCAGTGATTCCATTTTTATTAATTGTTTTTATCGTAGATGCTGCTACTCTAAGAGTAATCCATCTATCTTCTTCTGGAAGATAAAAACGCTTTTTAACTAAGTTTACAGAAAACTTTCTCTTAGTTTTGTTCATAGCGTGAGAAACGTTATTTCCTACCATCGCTCTTTTACCTGTAAGGTCACAAACTCTTGACATTATACTTTACTTTTATCGTTATTCAAAATCAGGGTGCAAAGAAAAGAAAAATAAACCATTGTAGCAAAAAATTATTGCACAATTTTTAAAATTTCTTTCTTCAAAATTTCTAAACTCTTATTCACTGCTCTATCTATCACTTTTTCACGGGGTTGACCAAAGTTGAATTCTTCTACGATTATACCCTCCGGAGTTGCTAAAGCGATAAAAACAGCTCCAATTTCAGCTTGAGAGTCTCCTTTTGTCGGTCCGGCGTTCCCGGTTGTCGCAATTGCATAATCTGTTTTCAGCATCTCCTTCACATTCAAAGCCATAGCCGACGCAACCTCAGCACTTACCACCGAAAACTTGTCAACCAAATCCTGCGAAACCCCAAGAACATTGACCTTCGCCTCTGTTGCATAGGAAACCACACTGCCTTTAAAATAAGCAGAAGCTCCCGGAATTGCCGACAAAATGGAGGCAATTTTTCCTCCGGTAAAACTTTCGGCAGTTGAGATCGTTCTATTTTGTTTGGTTAAAATTTTTCCAATTACCGTTTCAATAGTTTCGTTTTCCTCATAACCCACTATGATATCATGAATTATAACATCTAAAGATTTTACATTTTCTTCAATTGCAGCTTCAAGCTCTTCTTTATTGGTTCCTCTCGCCGACAAGCGCAAACGCACTCGCCCGGGATTGGGCAGATAGGCCAACTTGATAAATTCCGGCAGATTATTCTCCCAGTCTTCGATACGTTCCGCAACTAAACTCTCGCCCTGACCATAAGTCAAAATTGTCTTATGAATGATATACGGACGTTTGTACTCGCGAATTATTTTAGGAATTATTTCTTCTTCGACTAAATACTTCATTTCATACGGGACTCCCGGAAGCGAAACAAAAACAGTGTCTTCTTTCTTCATCCACATGCCCGGAGCCGTCCCCACTTTGTTGTGCAAAACGGTACACTTAGAAGGAACCAGAGCCTGATCTTTATTTAACTGCGAAATTGGACGTTTGTAAAAACCTTCAATTAACTCTGTCACGTGAGCCAAAACTTTAGCATCCATCACCAGCTCATCCTCAAAATACTCGCAAAAAGTTTTTCTTGTAACGTCATCTTTTGTAGGCCCCAAACCACCGGTTACAATAACCAGATCAACTTTGTTCTGCAGTTGGGCAAATGTGTCTAAAATATGTTTTTTATCGTCACTTATCGAAATCATTTCATGAACTTCGACACCAATGCGATCCAGTGATTTTGCAATAAAACCCGAGTTAGTATCTACAATCTGACCTATTAAAATTTCATCTCCAATAGTAATAATGCTTGCTTTCATAGCTGTGAATTATTTTTACTTATCGTAAGTCCAATTATTATAATAAAGAATATTATTGCCGTGATTTTATACGAATGCCAGATACGGCTTGCTTTTGCAAAAAAAAAAAGAATCACATCAAAGATTTACACATCAAAGTCTTTTTTAATCTCTTTGATGGCTTCTTTTACCTGTAACTTAATACTCTTAAAAGTTTCGATAATTTCTTTTTTCTTGCCTTCGGCTTTGGTCCAGGCTTCTACCTGAAGAATTTCCTCAAAAGCAACATTCAACCCCATTAAGTCCAATGTAGGTTTTATTTTATGTGCATAAGAATAGGCATACTTATGATCCTTCTTTTTAATCCCTTCTTTGATTTGTTTTAAATCTTCAGGAACTTCCGTAACAAACAATTTAAGAATTTCATTTACAAATTCCGGATCATTGTCTGAAAGCGCATATACTTTCGAAAGGTTGTATTTTAAAGCCATTACTTTACTTGTATTCTGAATAATTTTTTATCTTCTAAAAAGCCTTCTAAAACGTCATTCGGCTTAACCGCAGCAACACCTTCCGGTGTTCCTGTAAAAATAATATCTCCAATTTTTAATGTAAAAAACTGCGATACATACGAAACAAGCTCATCAATTTTCCAAAGCATGAAACTCGTATTTCCTTTTTGAACGGTTTCAGAATTTTTCGTCAGCTCAAATGTAAGATTTTCCATCGAAACAAAATCACTCTTTGGCAAAAACTCTCCAATAACCGCAGAGCCATCAAAAGCTTTTGCTTTTTCCCACGGCAATCCTTTCTCTTTTAATTTTTCCTGTAAATCTCTGGCTGTAAAGTCAATTCCAACACTAATTTCGTCATAGTACTTGTGTGCAAATTTAGGTTCGATGTATTTTCCAACCTTACTAATTTTAACAATTACTTCTAATTCGTGATGAATTTCTTCAGAAAATTCGGGGATTACAAACGGATGCTGTTTCAATAAAACTGCCGAATCCGGTTTCATAAAGACCACCGGTTCTGTGGGACGCTCGTTTTTTAGCTCTTCAATATGATTGGTATAATTTCTACCGATACAGATGATTTTCATTTTTCTATAGATTCTAAGATTCTAAGCCACTAAGGCTCTAAGAAACTATGCAAAAAACTTAGCACCTTAGAGCCTTAGGGACTCAGAGCCTTACTTCGTATTTAACTTTCTTAATTTAATAGCCGTAAGTACTTTTTTGGTATACAAAGGAAAATCGGCATTTTGAATCCAGCTGAAATAGCCAGGCTCACTTTCTAAGACTTTCTCCACTTTAGCACCTTTGTGTTTTCCGAAAGTAAAAATTTCTTCGTTGTCTTTATCAAAAGCAATCATTCCGGCAAAATCAGCGATTTTTTTACGGGTGGTAAATTCAGACAACGATTTCATATCGTTTTCCAATTCCGGATAACGGTCTAATTGTGCTTTTAGGATTTCGTAGGTCGCCATTGTATCAGCTTCTGCAGAATGTGCATTCTCCAGACTCTTTCCACAATAGAATTTCAATGCAGCACTTAAAGTACGCTCTTCCATTTTATGAAAAATCGTCTGCACATCTACCGAAACTTTGTTTTTCATATCAAAATCAACTCCGGCACGCAGCAATTCTTCTGCTAATAACGGAATATCAAACCGATCTGAATTAAAACCGCCCAAATCACTGTCTTTAATCATATTATAAACCTGTGGCGCCAATTCTGCGAAAGTAGGCTCGTTTGCTACTTTTTCATCTGTGATACCATGAACAGCAGTTGTTTGCGGCGGAATTGGAATCGTAGGATTCACTAACCAGGTTTTACTTTCTTTATTTCCGTTTGGAAAAACTTTGAATATCGAAATTTCTACAATTCGATCTTTACCGATATCAATTCCGGTTGTTTCAAGATCAAAAAAGCAAATTGGTTTGTTGAGTTTGAGTTCCATTTTTAATTTTTATAAGATTACAAATGTAATTTTTAAAGCCGAAATTCCTCTTCTATTCTTGACTTTTTTAAACAAAAAGGGCCGCA
This sequence comes from Flavobacterium tructae, assembly GCF_002217475.1. Taxonomy (GTDB): domain Bacteria; phylum Bacteroidota; class Bacteroidia; order Flavobacteriales; family Flavobacteriaceae; genus Flavobacterium; species Flavobacterium tructae. Next base: position 102,152 of record NZ_MUHH01000016.1, on the reverse strand, counting down.
ATCCAGCGATTTTAACTTTTAAATGGATTCTCAAAGTCGGCATCTGTTTGTTTTCTTAACCTTTTCTTACAAAACAAAAAACCCGGGAATTTATCCAAATTCCCGGGTTCAAATTATTTTTAAAACAGAATTTAAAAATCTCTGTTCACATCAAAAGCTTCTAAATATTCAGCTACTCTTTTCACAAAACTTCCTCCCAGAGCACCATCTACTACTCTATGATCGTAAGAATGTGATAAGAACATTTTTTGACGGATTCCGATAAAATCTCCTTCCGGAGTTTCGATAACCGCAGGTACTTTGCGAATAGCTCCCAAAGCCAGGATTCCAACTTGCGGCTGATTGATAATTGGAGTTCCGAAAACACTTCCGAAAGTTCCAACATTAGTCACCGTGTAAGTTCCGCCTTGCGTATCGTCCGGTTTTAGTTTTCCAGCTTTTGCACGGTTTCCTAAATCGTTCACCGCTTTGGCCATTCCAACCAAATTCAGCTGATCTGCATTTTTAATTACCGGAACAATTAAGTTTCCGTTTGGTAAAGCTGCCGCCATACCTAAATTTATATTTTTCTTTTTGATGATGTACTCACCATCAACAGAAATATTCATTCCAGGAAAATCTTTTAAAGCTTTAGCAACCGCTTCCATCATAATTGGAGTAAACGTAAGCTTCTCACCTTCTCTCTTCTCGAAAGCACTTTTTACTTTATCTCTCCATTTTACAATGTTAGTCACATCTACTTCAATAAACGATTGTACGTGTGCCGAAGTTTGTACCGAAGCTACCATGTAACCTGAAATCAGCTTACGCATTCTGTCCATTTCAACGATTTCATCGCCTCCGTTTACAGATACCGGAACAGCTTGCTGGCTTTTTTGAACCGGAGCTACAGGCTGAACTGTTTTTGGAGCTTCTACAACTGCTTGCGGAGCCTGAACACCTGATTTACGGGTTTCAATATATTTTAGAATATCTTCTTTTGTTACGCGACCGTCCTTACCTGAACCTGCAATACTTTCTAATTCAGCAACAGAAATACCTTCTTCTTTAGCAATATTTTTTACTAATGGAGAAAAGAATTTATCCGATCCTGAAAAATCCTGCGGTGCAGCTACAGCATCTTTCGCAACTTCGATAGTTTTTTCGATTTCAGTAACTTCTGCCGGAGCAGCGGTCTCTACTGCCTTAACAGCCGGTGCATCACCTTCTGTTTCAATAATTGCAATAGTTTGTCCTACCTGAACCAAATCGTCTTTACCGAACAATTGCTCAATCAAAACTCCTGATACCTCGCTTGGTACTTCACTATCAACCTTATCGGTTGCGATTTCCAGTACTGCTTCATCAGCTTCAATTTTGTCTCCAACTTCTTTCAACCAGTTTGTAATAGTTGCTTCAGCGACACTTTCTCCCATTTTAGGAAGTTTCAATTCAAATCTTGCCATATTGTTAATCTAAAAGGTGATTTTGATTTTCAGATTGCGAAATTACTGAATATTTTGAATATAAATTACACTTAATATAATTTTTTACTCGATTTTTACGATTTGCCCCCTGTCATTCCGTGAATTACTCCCAATAATAAAATTTGCATTTTTGGGGAAAATCTTAAAAGTAATGTTCTTATCTTTAAGAGTTTCTATGATTTTGATACATTTTTTGAATGAAACATACTGATTATCCAAAATAATCTCAACTCTTTTACCCTCAAAAAGCTGGCACGAATTTACCATTTTTTCTTTTTTGAAATCTAAAAAGCGAACTTTATTTTTTAGAATTTCAGGTAATTTTTCAGACAAAATTCGATTTGAAGAGTAAAAAATGACGCTTTCAGGTAAGGGTTTTGATTTTGTTTTTCCCTGAAACATTTTTACAAACGAAAAGAACCAAATACCAATTTGAATGAAAAATTCAAAAAACCATGATTTTCTGAAATGCTTCTGATAGAAAAAATTCATCGCCTCCTGGAAACGTTTCATGTATTTTTCGTCTTTTACCGTACTTTCTCCTTTATAATGCAAAACGGTCGTTCCGTGAAAATAATAATTCGATTTCTTTTTTTGCAGTGCCCGATACGACAAGTCAATATCATCGGCATACATGAAACATTCTTCGTCAAAACCTTCTAATTCAACGTACAAATCACGCGTCATTAACATGAAGGCTCCCACTAAAATATCAACTTTCCCACTTTCATTTGTACCTAAATGCTGGGCATAATACTGATTAAACCATTTCCAATTTGGAAAGATCTTATACAGTCCGAAAATTTTGGTAAAAGCTACCCAGGGAGTTGGAATTCCGCGTTTGCTTTCGGGTAAAAAAGCTCCCGTACCATCGATTAGTTTACAACCCACAATTCCTAAATTGACTTGTCTGTCAGCGAAATTCAGGATTTTCTTAAATGTATTTTCAGCAACAACAGTATCGGGATTCAGAATGCAAACGTACTTTCCTCGAGCCTCCGCTACTCCAATATTATTCCCTTTTGGGAAACCAAAGTTGGTATCATTCTGAATCAGTTTTACAGTTGGAAACTTACTTTTCATCATCAAACAACTCTCGTCTGACGAATTATTATCGACCACAATAATTTCTGCATCAAGTGACGAAATAGCTTCCTGAACACTTAAAACGCATTGTTCCAGAAAGTAACGCACATTATAATTGAGAATAATAACCGATAATTGCATGAAAAATAACGAAATAGATTTTTTGGAAAGTTAGAAATTTTCAGCCAATCCTGATGATAATGATCAGTCGATTTTACAAACATCAAAATAAGTCACCAGATTTCTAACTCGAAAAACTAAGACCAGAGTAAAAAACCAACTTGAAACATTCTGACTGAATCCGAAAGAAAAACAGCAATGCAATTCAAAAAAGCATATTTTTGATTAAAAAACTTCTGCATGGAAATCAAAACTCCAATTAAAGTTCCTTCTTTACTCGTACTAACAAGTATCATTTTTCTATTATCTGCCTTTACCCTTTTTAAAAGCCCAAAAATAAATTTAGTCCAAACCGCTACGTGGTATATTGCCGGCCCTGCTGTTGAGAGTCAGGAAACCATAAACCAGGTTCGGCAAGAAAAAGGGATTGTAAAAGTCACAGCAAAAGACAATCCATCGGGTGAAATTGAACTGAATGTTCTGATTACACCTTCTGATTCTAATGACGGTGCTCCGACCAATTTATCAGATGCTTCTAAATTTGTGAGCATTACGTATAAATCTTCTCACCTCATCAAACTTCAGGCGCGCGAAGGAAACGAAGAAGGAACCGGCTGCATACATGGTGGATCTCACCCAAGAGTTGACTTACCTGCTTCTCCTAATAAATTCAAAACAATCACAATTAAATGGACGGATTTCAGACAGGACGGTCTTCCAAACGGAAAACTTCTGAACATTCATAATTTATGCAAATTCAACTTTGTGAATTACCATCCGGTTTCGGGAGCTTTTTTAGAAATAAAATCAGTTACTCTTTAATCTTTAAGAAATATGAAAACAAAACTTTGTCTTTTACTTTTTACTGTTCTGTTCTTTTCAAATAACAGCTATAGTCAATCGAAAAAAATCGATATTAACGGCGTTTGGGAAGACATTAATCCGGGCGTACAGAATGCTATTGCCATCGTATCGGAACAAAACGGGAAGGTTATTTTCTCACATTACCTGGAATGGAAAGGGCAAAAATTTGTGGAAAGCGGCATAGGAAAAAGAACCGGAAACACCATTGTTTATACAGTAGAGGTCACCTTACCTATTGAGGGCTGGGCAAATCAGGGAACACATACTCTGATCTTGTCTGAAGATGGAAATACACTGGAAGGCACTTTTATCGACAACAAAAACAGAACGGGACCGATTTCGTTTAAAAGGGTACGCTGAGCGTTTGTTTTTGTTGAAGGGTTTCAGGTTTCAAGTTTCAGGTTCCTACTGCACCCAAAAACTAAAACTTGAAACTTGAAACCTGAAACTTGAAACCTAAAACTTGAAAATCCCCTCCCTCTACAAATGCAGCTGAATCTTGTACTTGTTACATATTTTCATCACATAAAGCATGATCGTCGAAAACACCAGCGACCAGATGATCCCCGGAACTCCTTCACGAAAATAACCCGGAATAATATGAATATTCAAAGCTTTGCAGAAATAATAAATAGCACCCGGTAAAATGTAAATCAGTAGCGGATTTGCAGCAGCGGGCATAAAGAAATTACTCCATTGGGTTTGTTTTTTAAGCTCCATAAGCCAATACAGAAAATAGAACAAAACCGTACAAATTCCGGCTGACAACAATGTCCAAGCAGGAGTACCCTGTATTTTTGAAATTCCATAATATTGACGCAGAAAAAATCCGAATGAGAAAAATAAAACAATGAACCCAATTACAGGCCAGTTGATTTTCTTTTCGATTTTTCGATCAAAAAACAATAATGAGATTATTATTCCTGCCGTTACCAAGGTGGCGTGTGTTAAATGTCCGGCGATAAAACGCAGCCACTCCGGTAAATGTAAACTTTGGGTCAAATTAGCGGAGTTTAGAGAAACACATACTATTAAAAAGACAATCATTGTCCACAATTTGCCTGAAACCAGCCAATAATAAATTACTGAAATAAGATACGCCCAGCCAATTAGCCCCAGAATTCCCCACCATTGAGGCGTCATACCAATAGTACCATCAATCTGGACATATAAAAAGTAAAGCGTTATCAGTACTGCTATTCCTCCATACTGAAGTATGCTTTTTAACCCAACCGGAAAATCTTTGCCATACTTATTCCAAATTGGAATTGGCATTGCGTAGGCCAGAAATCCCCAGAGTGCAGGTGTAATCATCATTTGTTCAGCATCATAACCGTCGGATGCATTGACCATAAAAACTCCCATAATGATGAGAGCCAAAGCTCTTTTTGAGGTATGCGTCCAAATCGTTCTTGCGCTATCTCCTTTAATCAATCGGGCATTAAATGCAAACGGAACTGACATTCCAACAATAAACAAGAAAGCCGGAAAAACTAAATCTACAAAAGTCATCGCATCAGCATCCGCCGGCATGTGTTTCATCCATTGAGGAACATTTACAACACTGGCCAGTTCATTTACAAAAATCATAACAAAAATTGTGATTCCGCGTAAAGCATCTATCGAAATGATCCTTTGATTGTATAAATTTTCTTTTACTTTCATAAATGGTTAGATTTTTAGGAATCTCAAATATAATATTTTTATGAAATGACCAATTGTATTAGTTTCATTAAAATTAATCCATCACAAATTCTTCTTATTTGCATACTTTTGCAACATGTTATCCTTTTTTAAATCAAAACCTCTTTTAAAAGATCTGCTTTCTGATCCTTACGTTGATATTCACTCACATGTATTACCCGGAATTGACGATGGCGCAAAAACCATAACCGATACCCTAAAACTTGTCCGCGCGTTTCAGGAAATGGGAGTTTCACAATTTACCACCACTCCGCATATCAATCATTATGTCTGGAATAATTCGGCTCAGATTATTACTGCAAAACAGGAAGAAACTAAACTTTTATTAGAAGAAAACCACATTCAAATTCCTTTTCAGGCTGCTGCAGAATATTTTATCGATGATTGGTTTGAAAATCATTTTAAAAATGAAAAGCTTCTCCCTTTAAAAGATAATTATGTACTGGTAGAGATCTCCTATCAAAACGCTCCTATCCATTTGTATAAAACTCTTTTTGAACTACAGGTGGCAGGATATATTCCGGTTCTGGCACATCCGGAACGTTATGTATACTATCGAAAAGATTTTAATGAATATCACAAACTAAAAAAGGCGGGGTGTTTGTTTCAATTAAATTTGTTGGCCGTAGTGGGCTATTATGGAGAGTACATTTGTAAAACCGCTGAAGAACTTCTTAAAAAGGGAATGTATGATTTTACCGGAACCGATGTGCATCACATGAATCACATCAGAGCTTTTGATCAGAAAATAAAAATCGACAGTATTGCCAACTTAAAAGAAGTCATTGCTAACAATCAGTTTTTTAAATTCTAGAGCGTACTAATAGGCGTTTTCTTCTCCCTTTACGATGTTGATGATCGTTTTTATAATGATTTTAATATCCAGCATCAGGCTCCAGTTCTCGATATACCAAATATCATATTCCACTCTGTTTTCCATATCAACCAATTCTTTGGTTTCACCGCGATAGCCATTGACCTGTGCCCAGCCGGTAATTCCGGGTTTGGCGTACTGACGCACTAAGTAATTATTAATCAAATCGCTGTATTCTTTGGCAAGGTTCACCATATGAGGTCTTGGCCCTACAACCGACATATCTCCCAGAAAAACATTGAAAAACTGTGGCAACTCATCAATACTGGTTTTACGAATAAAAGAACCAAATTTCGTAACACGGCTATCTCCTTTCTCAGCTTGTTTTTTATGAGCCAGACGATTCACACGCATACTCCTGAATTTATAACACATAAACGACCGGTTGTCGCGCCCCGATCTTTCCTGCTTGAAAAATACAGGTCCCGGCGATTCAATTTTAATGATCAGCATAATGACAGGAAACAGCCACGGAAACACGAACAAGATTACAGAAAGTGAAAAAACAACATCAAATACTTTTTTTATCAGTCGGTTCACGGCAAACTCCAAAGGTTCTGTCCGAAACATCAAAACCGGAGTATTTTCATAAAACGTTACTTCTACCTTACTGGATTTTGTGTACAGCTGAAAATCGGGAATAAACTTGATACGCACCATGTTTTGCTCACAAATCTGTGTGAGTTTATTTATGATCTCAATTTGATCAATATGCAGTGCCACATACATTTCGTCTACCTTTCTCTCAACAACAAACTTATGAATAGCATTAAAATCGCCTAGTATGTTAGCAGGGTCAATAATTGAGGAATCCCTTTTCTCATCAAAAAAACCTAAAAATTTATAACCATACGTCAGATCTTTTGCGAGTATCTTACGTATTCTTTCTCCTGACTCGTTTGCTCCGACAATAATAAATGTTTTAAAATTATACCCACGACTTCTGATGTACTTTAAAAGTTTCATGGACAAATAGCGCGAGATCATCAGTAATCCAAAAAAAATCAAATAAAAAGAAAGTAGTCTGAGTCTTGAAATGTCATTGTATTTGAGATACACCACAAAAATGGAAATCAAAGCAGCATGAATCACTAACTTCTTAACAGTTCTGACCAATATTGATTCGATAGGTTCTACTCTTACGCTTCGATTGGAATCATTTTGAAACAATAAGGCTACCCAAATTAAAATTGCCAATAATGAAACTGTACGCTCTTCCTTTGATAAAAGCTTATCTAAACCACCAAATCTTGTCAGTGCAGAAAGTACAGTTGCCAAATTTAACAACACAACATCAACGCAAACAAATAAAAGCTTGAAATAGCGCGAAAAACGATAATGCGACAGTTTCTGTAAAATTTCCATACTTTGGACTTATTCTTACTTTAAGCGAAATAAAACCTGATTAAAAATCAGTTAAAAATTAATAGTGCAAAATAGTCTTTTAATTATATCTTTCAGCATTATTTAAAATCTATCTTTAAAAGTTTACTTTTATGTCATGCAAATTTAATATTGCAGACCATGATTAAGATAATTTTATTTTTTTTTCTCACGCTGCCCTTTGCCCATGCGCAGGTTTCAGGCTGTACTGATCCTCTTTCCAAAAATTACAATCCCAATGTAACCGTTAACGACGGAAGTTGCAGTTATAAAAATATCCATCTAAAACCGGAGTATTCAAAACTCCTCAGCGATTCTATCAAAGAAACCTCGGGGTTAATTGCTTTTAACAAGTTGCTTTGGACACACAACGATGATCACGACACCACAATTTACGGATTGGATTCATTGGGAAGAATTCAAAAAAAAGTTGTTCTGAAACAGACCATCAATCACGACTGGGAAGAGATTTCACAAGACAGCTCTTTTATATACCTTGGTGATTTCGGGAACAATCTCTCCGGTAACAGAACCGATCTAAACATTTTAAAAATAGAGAAAAAATCGTTCCTGGAAGGAAATCCGGCAATTGAAAAAATTTCCTTTCAATATGCCGACCAAACTGATTTTTCTGCAAAAAAACCAAACACTGCTAATTTTGACTGCGAGGCATTCATCGTGTCCAAAGACAGTATTTATTTGTTTACCAAACAATGGAAAACATCGAAAACCAATATTTACGTTTTGCCTAACCAGGCGGAATCTCACGTTGCACGACTAAAACATTCCTTAAACACGAAAGGTCTGGTAACCGGAGCAACTTATATAGCGTCTAAAAAAACAATTGTTCTTTGTGGATACTCGAAACTTGGCAAACCCTTTTTATACCTTTTATACGATTTCAAAAACACTGATTTTCTGTCGGGAAACAAACGAAGAATCCATCTAAAACTTCCCTTTCATCAAATAGAAGGAATTGCAACTCATGACGGTCTTCATTATTACTTAACCAATGAAGCTCTGGTTCGAAAACCAATCCTTAATGTACCACAGCAGCTTCATTATTTTGATTTGAGTTCTTTGCTGAACTCCTATATTCATCAATAAAACTTTTGCGGAATTTATTTTGTATTAAAAGCAAATCCCGCAAAACCTTTTTATTTAATTTTAGATAAAAGCAAATTAAAATTATCAATTACCAAATTTGGCTCATCGTACATAATGTAATGTCCGGATTTTGTAGTGGAAACGTGTGTAAAATCAGAAACTCCTTCTTTTAATAATTCATGCGCCTTAAACCATTTTTGTTTATCTGATTCAGAAGTAGAGGCATCGACTTTTAAGCTCGAAATTACAATTACTGGAATATTTGGCAAATGTGGAAGTGTCGCCATATATTGAGAATCTTCTATTATTTCTCTGGCTTCGAGTGTTCCTCCAAAATTTTCTCCAAAGTTTGTCTTAAAAAGATTACAAAGCATATCCTCCTCCTCTTGCGAAGGCTGATTGTAATATTCATGCGATGGATCTATAAATAATAATCCGGCAACTTTAGAAGGATTTTTAACCGCATAATCTCTAATAATCATTCCACCAAGCGAATGTCCGACAAGAATAACTTTTCTACCATTCGAAAAATTATTAATTACAGTTTCGAGTTCACTTCTTAATTGATTTATATTTCTTGGTTTTGAATCTTTTTCAGACTTCCCATAACCGGCTCTGTCATAACTTACAATATCTAATTTGGCGTTTAATTGTGCAGGTATTTTTTTTTCGTCCCAAACCGAATGTCCGTCTCCAAGTCCGGATTCAAAAACAATCAAATATTTTGTGTTATGAATAATCGAATAAGTCATTACTTTATGAGTCCCTAAATCGACTTTTGTCTCTTTTACTGTTTCCTTGTCATTCTTTAAAGTGTCACTGTCTTTGTCGCATGAAGTAAATACAAAGAATAAACTTAGACCCATTTTTACGATACTGTTTTTTGCTGATTTCATTTCTTTAAGATTAAAATTTTCAGCAAAAATCTCTTAAAAACAAAGGCTGGTCGTTCGGGTTTATAAAGCAGAACCTATTTGTTTCTTATATTCTGAGGGGGTTTGTCCGGTCAGTTTTTTAAATGTGGTATTAAAAACAGTTTTTGAATTAAAACCTACAGAAAATCCAATTCCAAGTAAACTTAAACGATCCATTTCAGAATTGGCCATAAGTTTTTTTGCTTCTTCAATTCTATATCTGTTTACAAATTGATAGAAATTTTCATTGCATCCGTTATTGATTACATAGGAAAGAACATGTGTCGATACATTCATAGAAGAAGCCAATTTTACCAAGCTCAAATCAAAGTCTAAAAAAGGTTTTTCGGTATTCATTAATTGCAACAACCTGCTTTTTTGTTCTTCCAATTCTTGAGGAGTCAGTAATTGTTTTCTTTTGCTTTCCGGAAGAGAAGTTTCAACAATAATATTTTCTATTTCTTCTTTCTCTTTTAATGAATAAGGGAAAATTTCTTTTTGCTTCTGCCAGTAATACGTGATGTAAAGAATACTTAGAAAGTAGATCAAACTTGTTAGAATATCAAAAGTTTTGTTTCCCTCCGAAATTTGAAACACAATATCCAGAATCCAAAAAATCGTGATAAAAATAACGCCGACAATAATATTTTTCAACCATTTTAAATCCAGATTCTCAGAAGTAGAATTTAAAAGTTTAATCGTTTTTTCATGTTTAACAATTTTTTGATAAGCCAGAAAACAATAAATAAAAACGTACAGGCTGAAAATAAAATTAAATATGGCTATCGTTTTCTGTACAATTTCCGGACTTATATCTTCAGGGTTATGGTTATCGTCTATTACCCAGGAACTCATAAGAAGAATAAAAACGAGGAAAGCGAAACTAAAATGCAAATAATCCATTGCTTTCCATTTTCTAACTGGCTCGATATAATAGCTCATACTTAGATAAAATACCGGAGCAACAACAAAACTGGAGATGTTTATTAATTGATTCAGAATATCATCTTCTCTGAGTATTTTGCCGTCTATAATAACATTTTCAAGTACGATTAAAAAAATACAGCCGATAAAAGATCCAAACCAGCGATTGGCTTTTATATTGATCTTATTTTGATTTACAAAAATTATAAATGTCAGTAAAAATGCTGCACCGCAAATTATTGCATTGAATATCGAGTACATAAAACAATTTTGATCACAAATCTAAGTAATTAAGTTTGTCTTACTCAACTTAAATAAGATTAACAATTCGCAAATCGTAAGATAAAAGTTTACTTTTGCAAAAAGTTATGTTTTCTAAAATACTCATAACTCATAATTTATAACTTACAATATACAAAGTGAATTACCTATCTGTAGAAAACATATCCAAATCATTTGGCGAAAAAACCTTATTCGAAAACATCTCTTTTGGAATCAATAAAGATCAAAAAATTGCCTTCATCGCCAAAAATGGTTCCGGAAAAACGACCATTATGAGCATTATTAATGGTTTGGACGAACCCGATACAGGACAGGTAGTTCTAAGAAAAGGCATCCGAATGGCTTTTCTTTCTCAGGACAATAACCTACAGGACGAATTGACTATCGAAGAAAGCATTTTTGCTTCCGATAATGAAACGCTTAAGATTATTGAGGCTTATGAAAAAGCATTAGAGAATCCAAATGACGAAGAAGCTTACCAAAAAGCTTTTGACGGAATGGATCAGCACAATGCCTGGGATTTTGAAACACAATACAAGCAGATTTTATTCAAACTAAAACTGGAAGACTTTAAATTAAAAGTAAAAAATCTTTCGGGTGGACAAAAGAAACGTCTTTCATTGGCGATCATTTTGATCAATCGTCCTGATTTATTGATTTTGGATGAGCCAACCAACCACTTAGATCTGGAAATGATCGAATGGCTGGAAAGTTATTTTGCCAAAGAAAACATTACGCTTTTTATGGTAACGCACGACCGTTTCTTTTTAGAGCGTGTTTGTAACGAAATTATCGAACTTGATAACGGGAAATTATACCAATACAAAGGAAATTACTCTTACTATTTAGAGAAAAAAGAAGAACGTATTACTTCTGAAAATGCCAGTGTTGACAAGGCCAAAAACTTATTCGTTAAAGAATTGGAATGGATGCGCCGTCAGCCTAAGGCAAGAACTACAAAGTCGAAATCTCGTCAGGATGACTTTTACGTGATCAAAGAAAAAGCACAAAGCCGTCGTAAAGAAAATAAAGTAGAACTTGAAATTAATATGGAACGTATGGGAAGCAAAATTATTGAGCTTCACAAACTTTCTAAAAAATTCAAAGACCGTGTTATTCTGGACAATTTCAGTTTTGATTTTCAGCGTGGCGAGAGAATTGGAATTATTGGTAAAAACGGAACCGGAAAATCAACCTTCCTAAATCTTCTTACGGGAACGATCCCACCGGACAGTGGGCGCGTTGTAAAAGGTGACACCATCAAAATTGGTTATTACACGCAAAGCGGAATCAATCCGAAACCGGGACAAAGAGTTATCGATATTATTAAAGAATACGGAGAGTATATTCCGTTAGCTAAAGGCAAAATTATATCGGCTTCACAATTATTGGAGCGTTTTCTTTTTGACGCCAAAAAACAATACGATTACGTTGACAAATTAAGTGGTGGAGAGTTAAAACGTTTGTATTTATGTACCGTTCTGATTCAGAATCCTAACTTTTTAATTTTAGATGAGCCTACAAACGATTTAGATATTGTGACGCTAAACGTTTTAGAAAGCTTTCTATTGGATTATCCGGGATGTTTACTGGTAGTTTCGCACGACCGTTATTTCATGGATAAAATTGTCGATCATTTATTTGTTTTCAGAGGACAAGGTGAAATCGAAAATTTCCCCGGAAACTACTCTGATTTCAGAGCCTATGAAGACAGTGCCGATGTGGCTCAAAAAGAAGAAAATAAGGCCGAAAAGAAAGACTGGAAGCAAAACAATCCAACCGGAAATCTAAGTTTCAACGAGCAAAAAGAATATCAGAAACTGGAAAGAGAAATCAAAGATTTAGAAATCGAAAAGACTAAAATCGAACAATTATTCTCTGACGGAAAAGTTGCCGATGCTGATATCGAGAAAAAGGCAAACGAATTACAAAACATCATCAACAAAATCGATCAGAAAGAAGAACGCTGGTTCGAGCTTTCGGCTAAGATTGAAGGATAGTTATTCCGCAAAGATTCACAAAGAAGAAACGCAGAGCTACACCAAGCTTTATTTTTCTTTTGTGAATCTTTGTTTTTCTTTGTGAATCTTTGTGCAACAAAAAAAGCATAGTAAGTATTTTTTATATTAGCGACTTTATTAACCCCATATTACATTATTATTCTATGAAATACCTTTTAACTTCACTACTTGCATTGACATTATTCATCTCTTGCAATAGTGATAAAGAAAATAAAAAAACAGACTATACTGTTGAAAATGAAAAAGAGATTACGGACTATATTGCCAAAAACAAATTAAACGCTATAAAAAGCACTACAGGTTTATACTATATTATCAATGAGCCCGGAACAGGAGCCCAACCTACAGCCTCGTCTAATGTAACTGTAGCTTATACAGGATATTTTACCAATGGTAAAGTATTTGATAAAAGTAAAACCGAAGGGATTTCTTTTCCGCTGGACAGAGTAATCAAAGGCTGGACAGAAGGTATTCCTTACTTCAAAGAAGGCGGAAGCGGGTCTTTATTAATTCCGTCTCATTTAGGTTACGGAAGTGGCGGAACTGATGGAATTCCGGGAGGTGCTGTTCTTATTTTTGATATTAAACTACTAAAAGTAAACAAGTAAATATCAATTGACAAAATGATCCTTCAAAGCTCTGACAAAGATCAACTAAGGGCTTTAATTTAGAATCAAATACTCAAACAATTACACAGAGATTCGCAAAAAAGCGAGCTTCAAAAAGTTTTTTTGTGAATCTTTGCGTTTCTCTGTGAATCTCTGCGAAACAAAAAAATGCTACATACAATAAAATCATATCTCAAATTTCTTTGGAACTCTAAAAACGAGCATGCTGTTCATTCTCCGTTTGTATTCCATCTATTGACGAAATGTTTTTACGACAGGAAACCAAAACCGGAATATTTAATTCTAAAAAAATATCGAAAATCACTTTTAGAAAATAAAAATTTCATTCAAGTAACGGATTTTGGAGCGGGTTCAAAAGTTTTTAAATCCAACAGCAGGCAAATTTCAAAAATTGCCCAAACAGCCGGAATCTCTCCAAAACGGGCTGAATTGTTATTTCGTGTAACCAATTATTTTCAGCCTAAAAATGTTTTAGAAATTGGAACATCATTAGGTTTGGCCACTGCAGCTCTGGCTTTAGGGAATCCAAAAGCAAAAGTTATTACATTAGAAGGTTGCCCAAATACAGCAAATGTTGCTCAAAATCAATTTACAAAGTTTGATTGTTCTAATGTAAATTCAATTGTAACAGAATTTGAAAACTATCTTCAGGATATTCAACAGGGACTAAAAACGGAGACTGAAGACTTCGATTTAATCTATTTCGACGGAAATCATTCCAAAAAAGCAACTTTAGCCTATTTTGAGCTTTTACTGCCAACAATCAACAACGATTCGGTTTGGATCTTTGACGACATTCATTGGTCAGAAGAAATGGAAGAAGCCTGGGGAATCATCCAAAATCATCCAAAAGTAAAAGTCACTATAGACACTTTTCAATGGGGATTTGTATTTTTTAGATACGAACAGGAAAAAGAACATTTTGTGATTAGAGCCTAATTCATAATATTTTTATCCTCTCTAATTTCAGATATAATATCTTACAAAAATAACATTTTATGAGATGTTTTTTTATCTTTGAAATTCAGACTTTTTACTTTGGATAATTTTATCTTTGAACCTTCAAAAAAATAATATTCATTATGGAACAGAAAATTCATCAGGGAAGAAACGTAAAACGTTTTAGAGAAATGCTTAACATCAAGCAGGAAGCACTGGCTTATAATTTGGGTGAAGACTGGAACCAAAAGAAAATTTCAATGCTTGAGCAGAAAGATGTAATTGAAGAAAACCTATTGAAACAAATTTCAGCCGTATTAAGAATTCCAGTAGAAGCTTTTCAAAATTTTGATGAAGAACAGGCCGTAAATGTGATTGCGAATACATTTAATACTAATGATAACGCAATTGGATTTGTAATTAATAACCATAATCCAATTGAAAAGATTATTCAACTGCATGCAGAAAAAATCGCACTCTATGAGCGTATGCTGAAAGAGAAAGATGAAATGATGGCAAGGCTTGAAAAATTAATTAAATAGACAATCTCAAAATATTATCAATGATTTTCAAGGTTAAAAAAATACATTTAATAGTAGTTATTCTGCTCTTCACAACAATTATTACACGTGGGCAATTTGTAACACAAACAGGAGTAGACAATTTAAATACATTTACGAATGATCTAGCAATTTACTTACCTCATACACTTAATAGTCCTTCAACTTATGGCACTGTCTTAGGGCTTAGGCACTGGGGAGGAGCTGGCGGATCAGATTGGAGAACACAACTGGCATTTAGTACCGAAAGTGATTTTTACTTTCGTCAATCAACAAATACTGCCGGAACAGTTTGGTCAGAATGGAAGAAAATTTATAATTCTGAAAACTTAAACAACAACAGTACAGATTTCAACGCCAAAGTTTTGACAGCAAAAGAACTAATTATTTCTCAAACCCAAACAAATGTGCTTTTATCTGCAACAAGTAATTCATATATAAATTCAGGTAATTTTGGAATAGGAACAATTAATCCTAAAAACAAACTTGATGTAAACGGAACTATTCATTCAAAGGAAGTAAAAGTTGATATGGAAAATTGGTCTGACTTTGTTTTTAAAGAAAATTACAATCTGCCAACCCTTTCAGAAGTAGAAAAACACATTAGCGAAAAAGGACATTTAGAAAACATTCCAAGTGAAAAAGAAGTTCTCCAAAATGGTATAAACTTGGGTGAAATGAATGCTAAACTTTTACAAAAGATTGAAGAATTAACATTATACATTATAGATTTAAACAAAAAACTTGAGCTTCAAAATCAAGAATTAAATTCAGTGAAAAAAAAATTAGGTAATTAATTATGAGAATTACACTTTAGATACGAACAGGAAAAAGAACATTTTGTGATTCGCGTTTGACAAATGACTTTAAAATGATACTTTTATTACATTCTATACTTATACATTTATGAATGCGATAAAAATCGACACCCCTTTACAATACCCTATAGCTGTAACAGAATTTAAATCCGCGACTCCCAGCGAGAATTGTGTGATTATAGCTTCGGCCACCGGTGTTAAACAAAATTATTATTACAATTTTGCAACGTATCTTTCCGAAAATCATTATTCTGTTTTTACTTTTGATTACGGCGGAATTGGCGACTCAAAGTCCGCACCACTTTCTAAATTTAAAACAACTGCTTCAGATTGGGCCAAAAATGATTTCGAAACGGTAGTCCAATACGTCAAAGAGAAAAATCCTCACAGTAAGTTATTTGTGATCACACACAGTATTGGCGGTCAGCTAATAGGTTTAGTTCCTTCCAATAATTTATTTGATGGTATTGTAATGGTGGCATCACAATCCGGAAGCTGGATACACTGGAAAGGATTTGACCGACTAAAAATGCAGTTTTTGTGGTATGCAATTATACCGTCTTTTACCAAAATCTTCAATTATCTCCCATCCAGTCACTTCACCCGAATGGAAGATTTACCTAAGGGAATGGCGATTGAATGGGCCAAATGGTGCAAGAAACCCAACTATCATTTTGACTGCATCGAAAATGCAAAAGAACATTACGATAAAATAAACTGCAGCATTAAATCTTATAGTATCGACAATGATTTTTATGCCACTGTATCAGCAATTGATTGGATTGCTTCCAAATTTAAAAAATCTGAAGTAAGCAGAATTCATTTAAAAGCGGAAGAATTTGGCGTAAAAGACATAGGTCATTTTGGTTTTTTCAGAAGTCAATTTAAAGATACTATCTGGCCTATTTTTTTAGAAGATTTAAAAAGATTTCAATCCTAATAATTTACAAAATAGTAGATACAAAAATGGCAACCATTTCCGGCTGCCATTTTTTTACTAATTCAAAATTTTAAAACTTACTTCTTAGCCGCCGCCGTTTCTTCAGACTTTGCCCCCATTCTGTTTAAAGTATACATTGGCGCAAATTTTAATTTCAGACCGGCAATTTTACGATTGTCTTCGCCTGTTAAGCCTTCTTTTTCTACTGTATTTTTTCGGCTGTCAAGTGCTTCATACATCAATTTAATTTCGTCCCAATCTTCACGGGAGTAACTGTCTTTATTTTTTTCTACCGTATGCACAAACTGTTGGTAAACACTATGAATGTTTTTAGCATTCACCCAGGCAAAACTCATATCTTCCCCAATCTTTCCTTCACCAAATAAAGCATTACGCAATTGCTGTTTTGGACTTGGGGCCGGAGGAGCAAGAATAGTCACCATATTATTTCTAAATTCTTCGTATTTGATCTTGCTCGTATTTATTTTCTCTGTCGCGGCATTATTTTCTTTAATATCAGCAAGTGCCAGTTGAGCGTTTGCAGCTCTTTTTTCATACTCGGCTTCAACCGCTTTCCAATCAGCCTTTAAATCATCAGCCTTAACATTTTTAACAGAGTCGACATAGGCAACATAATAATCGATTGTTTTTTCGGCCTGTTCTTGTTTTTCATCTTTACAGGATACAAAACCTAATGCGATTACCGCAATTCCGGATAATAATGATATATTTTTCATAATCTTAGTTGTTTTAGTTACTATCTTAACAAATCTACCTAAAACCTACTATAAAAAATTACACAATTATCACCTTTTAAACATTAAAAACATATTAAAACTATAAAACACAAGATTTAATGTTAATTATGTAAAATTTATCAAAAATAACATAGCACTCTTCTGTCGAAAAAAGATATGTTTTTTGGTTATTTTCAGATGAACAAAAAACAAAAGACAATTTGTAACAAAAACCAAATCTCGACTACTCATACTTTTATTGAAAAGTCTTTTGTACATTTAAATCCAAAATTGTAAATCGAAATGGCAAATCCATTAATTAAAATAACCAACATCAAACGAGATTTCGTTCTGGGTAATGAAATTGTTTATGTTTTAAAAGGAATCGACCTGCAAATCAACAAAGGGGAATATGTGGCTTTAATGGGCCCATCCGGATCCGGAAAATCAACTTTAATGAATTTACTGGGTTGTTTGGATACGCCAACTTCCGGACAGTACGTACTAAACGGAAAAGATGTCAGTCAAATGCGTGATGATGAGCTGGCTGAAATTCGAAACAAAGAAATTGGTTTTGTATTTCAGACTTTTAATCTGCTACCGAGAACTACAGCCTTAGACAATGTTGCATTGCCTATGATCTATGCCGGTTACTCCAAAACAGAACGTGTTAAAAGAGCCGAAGAAGTTTTAAAGCAGGTAAATCTTGCCGACCGAATGGATCATCAGCCCAATCAGCTATCTGGAGGACAGCGTCAGCGTGTTGCCATTGCACGAGCTTTGGTCAATAAACCCTCTATTATTCTTGCCGATGAGCCAACCGGAAACTTAGACAGTAAAACTTCTGTGGAGATCATGAAACTCTTTGGCGACATTCACGCACAGGGAAACACCGTAATTCTGGTAACACACGAGGAAGACATCGCAGCCTATGCACATCGTGTAATACGTTTAAGAGACGGATTAATCGAAAGTGACACCCAAAAAGAAGTTAAATCGTTTAGTTGATTAATCGTTTGATCGCAAAGAAACTTAGTAGTCGCTTAGTATCTTAAAATCTTTAAAAAAGTTCTGACTGTAAATTGGTTCAAATGGGAAAAACCTTAGAGCCTTAGCATCTCAGAACCTTAGCACCTCAAAAAAAATGAAAGTATATACAAAAACAGGAGACAAAGGAACTACTGCTCTTTTTGGCGGTGACCGTGTTCCTAAAGACCATATCCGCATTGACAGTTACGGTACTGTAGACGAACTAAACTCTTATATAGGACTTATTCGCGATCAGGAAATGGATGCACATTATAAGACTATTTTAATTGAAATTCAGGATCGTTTGTTTACCGTTGGTGCCATTTTGGCTACTCCGGCAGAAAAAGAGGTTCTTAAAAATGGAGAACTTCGTCTAAAAAACCTTGGAATTATCGATACAGATATCGAATTATTAGAAAATGAAATTGATCAAATGGAAGAAAGTCTTCCACAAATGACTCATTTTGTTTTACCTGGAGGACATCCCACTGTGTCACATTGTCATATAGCACGTTGTATTTGTCGTCGCGCCGAGCGTTTGGCAGTACATTTAAGCCATAATGAAGCTGTTCCTGAAATCGCAATTCGATACTTAAACCGACTTTCTGACTACCTTTTTGTCTTGGCACGGAAGTTGTCCTCAGATCTAAACGCGGAGGAAGTAAAATGGATCCCCAGAAAATAAATTTTCTGGAAATTACAATTTTTCAAATCCCAAATTCCAACAAAATTTCATCACCATTTTTTGGTATTTGGAGTTTGATTTTTGGAGTTTAAAGATGACGTTCTTAAATTTTATTAAAATAAATTAAATTTTACTTGTCTTTTTCAGTAAAAAATTTATTTTTGCACAAAACTAAACAGATAACAGATGTATTGGACATTAGAATTAGCATCGTATTTAAGTGATGCGCCATGGCCTGCTAACAAAGATGAACTTATTGACTACGCTATTAGAGCTGGTGCTCCATTAGAAGTAGTAGAAAACCTTCAGTCAATTGAAGACGAAGGCGAGATATATGAATCAATGGAAGAAATTTGGCCTGATTATCCAACAGACGAAGATTATCTTTGGAATGAGGATGAATATTAAAAAATAAACCAAAGGAAAAAGTCTCATCACCGAGGCTTTTTTTTTGGTTCAAATACACATTTACATAAAATAGAAATACAATAAATCATGAGTTTCATAAACAGTATTATTAAAGTCTTTGTAGGTGATAAATCACAGAAAGATGTCAAAGCTTTACAGCCTTACTTAAACAAAATTAAAACATTCGAAACCAGCTTAATGAGTTTGTCTCACGACGAATTAAGGGCCAGAACTGTATTTTTTAAGGAAAGAATAAAAGAAGCCAGAGCTGATAAAGATGCTAAAATTGCTTCGCTTAAAGCAGAAGTAGAAAACATCGAAGACATCGACAAAAGAGAAGATCTTTATGATGCGATTGATACTCTTGAAAAAGAAGCTTACGAAATCTCAGAAAAAACTTTATTGGAAATCCTTCCTGAAGCTTTCTCTGTAGTAAAAGAAACGGCTCGTCGTTTCAAAGAAAATTCTCATATTGAAGTTACCGCAACTGCAAAAGACCGCGAATTTTCGGCAACAAAACCATACATTGTTATAGATGGCGAAAAATCTGTCTGGGCTAACAAATGGAATGCGGCCGGAAAAGACATCACGTGGGACATGATTCACTATGATGTTCAGCTAATTGGTGGTATGGTGTTGCACGAAGGTAAAGTTGCTGAGATGCAAACAGGGGAAGGTAAAACTTTAGTAGCTACACTTCCATTATACTTAAATGCTTTGACCGGAAACGGAGTTCACTTAGTAACAGTGAATGATTACCTTGCCAAACGTGATAGCACATGGAAAGCGCCTTTATTTGAATTCCACGGTTTAACTGTTGATTGTATCGATAATCACCAGCCAAGTACGGAACAAAGAAAGAAAGCATACGACGCCGATATCACTTACGGAACCAATAACGAATTTGGTTTTGACTATTTAAGAGATAACATGGCACATTCGCCAAGCGATTTAGTACAAAGAAAACACAACTATGCTATTGTCGATGAGGTCGATTCTGTATTGATTGATGACGCCAGAACACCACTTATTATTTCAGGACCGGTACCTCAGGGAGACCGTCATGAATTTAATGAACTGAAACCAAAAATCGAAAACTTAGTAGCACAACAACGTCAGTTGGCAAACGGTTTCTTAGCAGAAGCCAAAAAATTAATCAAAGAAGGAAACACTAAAGAAGGTGGATTCTTATTGTTAAGAGCTTACAGAAGTTTACCTAAAAATAAGGCATTAATTAAATTTTTGAGTGAAGAAGGAATCAAACAATTGCTTCAAAAAACCGAAAATCAATACATGCAGGACAACAATCGCGAAATGCATAAAGTGGATGAAGCTTTGTATTTTGTAATTGAAGAAAAAAACAATCAGGTTGAATTAACCGATAATGGTATCCAATACCTTTCAGGAGATACTGATCCGGACTTTTTCGTACTTCCGGATATCGGAACTGAAATTGCCGCTATTGAAAAGCAAAAATTAGACAAAGATGGTGAAGCAGAAGCGAAAGAAAGATTATTCCAGGATTTTGGAGTAAAAAGCGAGCGTATTCATACTCTTACTCAACTTTTAAAAGCATACGCTCTTTTTGAAAAAGATGTAGAATACGTAATCATGGACAACAAAATTATGATTGTCGATGAGCAAACAGGCCGTATCATGGATGGCCGTCGTTATTCTGATGGTTTACACCAGGCGATCGAAGCTAAAGAAAATGTAAAAATCGAAGCTGCTACACAAACTTTTGCAACTGTTACGTTACAGAATTATTTCAGAATGTACAGCAAACTAGGTGGTATGACCGGTACAGCTGTTACAGAAGCTGGCGAGTTATGGCAGATTTACAAATTAGACGTTGTTGAAATTCCAACCAACCGTCCGATTGCGAGACAAGATAAAGAAGACTATATCTACAAAACAACACGTGAAAAATTCAATGCTGTAATTGAAGACGTTACTGAATTATCAAATGCAGGAAGGCCAGTTCTTATTGGAACAACTTCTGTAGAGATTTCAGAATTATTAAGCCGTATGTTGAAAATGAGAGGCGTTACACACAACGTTTTGAATGCTAAAATGCACAAACAAGAGGCACAAATTGTAGAAGAAGCGGGTAAAGCCGGAGTAGTAACGATTGCAACCAACATGGCTGGTCGTGGTACCGATATTAAATTAACACCGGAAGTAAAAGCTGCCGGAGGTTTAGCAATCGTGGGTACAGAGCGTCATGACTCTCGTCGTGTAGACAGACAGTTACGTGGTCGTGCAGGACGTCAGGGAGATCCGGGAAGTTCTCAGTTTTATGTTTCACTTGAAGACAACCTAATGCGTTTATTTGGTTCTGAAAGAGTAGCTAAAGTGATGGACAGAATGGGACTTCAGGAAGGCGAAGTAATTCAGCATTCTATGATGACGAAATCTATCGAGCGTGCACAGAAAAAAGTAGAAGAAAATAACTTTGGTGTTCGTAAACGTTTATTAGAATATGATGACGTAATGAACTCTCAACGTGAAGTAGTATACAAACGTCGTCGTCATGCTTTGTTTGGTGAGCGTTTGAAACTGGATATCGCAAACATGCTTTACGATACTTGTGAACTAATCGTAAGTCAGAATAAAGCAGCTAATGATTTCAAAACTTTCGAATTTGATCTGATCCGTTATTTCTCTATCACTTCTCCAATTTCTGAAGCTGATTTTACGAAATTATCAGACATCGAAATTACAGGAAAAATATACAAAGAGACTTTGGCTTTCTATACTGAAAAAACAGAAAGAAGCGCCAGAGAAGCTTTCCCAATCATTAAAGGAGTTTACGAAGAGCCAAACAATCATTTTGAGCGTATCGTAGTTCCGTTTACAGACGGTATCAAAACACTGAATGTGGTAACTGATTTGAAAAAAGCATACGACAGCGAAGGAGCTCAGTTAATTGCCGATTTCGAGAAAAACATTACTCTTTCTATCGTTGATGAGGCCTGGAAAAAACACTTACGCAAAATGGACGAATTGAAACAATCAGTTCAATTGGCCGTTCACGAGCAAAAAGATCCATTGCTTATTTACAAATTAGAAGCTTTCAATTTGTTCAGAGGAATGTTAGACAACGTAAACAGAGAAGTTATTTCATTCTTGTTCAAAGGTGATTTACCGGCTCAAAACGTTCCTGAAATTCACGAAGCTAAAGAAGTACGTCAAAAAGAAAACTTCAAATTAAGCAAAGACGAAATCGTAAACAGCGAGGAAATCAACCGTGAAGCCGGAGAAACACAACAGCGTCAGGTTACTGAAACGATTGTAAGAGACATGCCAAAAATCAACCGTAATGATACTGTAACCGTTCAGGAAGTTGCAACCGGCAAAACGGAAACAATGAAATTTAAAAAAGCGGAATCTTTAGTAGCCTCAGGCGAATGGGTTATCGTTAAATAATAAAGACTTTTAATTAAGTAAACCCGACAGGTTTCAAAAACCTGTCGGGTTTGTTGTTTTTAAAATATCCGCAAGTACAAAAGTACCTGCGGATATTTTTTTTGAAAAAAAACCAGTATTTGTTCGTTCAAAAAATGATTATAGTGTATTTTTGCATTCGAAACAACGAAATCTACTCTTGAAGAAGTTATTTACCATATTTCTTTCCTGTATGCTCCTAGTGCCCTCATTCGGCAGTTTTGTTGTTTATACCTCTTTCAAATTAAATCAGGACGAAATAGTAAAAACGATTTGTGTGCAGCGTAAATTAGTTTTTAACACCTGTAACGGTCGATGCGAACTTCAGAAAAGTTTAAAAAAATACGCCGACAACGAAAAGAAAATGCAAAACAACCTGAAAGAAAAATCAGAGATCGTTTACATTCAAAATACAACCACAGCCGATTTTAAATTAGTAGCACCAATAGAATCGAAAGCAAAAATTTATGCTTCTTTAGACGAAAAACCTATTTCGGTTTCTATTACTACTTTTCATCCTCCCTCCTATTTTATATAATTTTTTATGACTATTCGTGACTAATACCAAGCTGGTAAAATTAGCCACAGATTAGAATGATTCCCACAGATTTCTTTATTAATTGTGTATAAAATCTATGTAAATCTGCAAAATCAGTGGCGAAAAAGTGCTCTTGGTGCGCATTGAGGACAGTCATATAATTTTTTAAATCCCGTTTCATTACCAATTGAAATGATCTTTCATTGTAACTAAAAAACAATGAAAATGTGCTTGCGCACACCCAAAAATTTAAAATTACAATTATATAAAATTCTTAAAATGAAAAATACTTTATACAAAGCCCTTGCTATTGTAGCACTATCTATATCTATATCTTTATTTTCCTGTTCAAACGACGACAATAACGAAACTGTTTCAGGAAACGGAAACATCACTTTAAAATTCGACAATGCTTATGGTGCAAACGATCTTATTTTAAACACACAAGGCAATATAACTTCAAACAACGAAGTGCTAAAAATCAACCTTGTAAAGTATATCGTGAGCAATGTTGTTTTCACAAAAGCAGACGGAACGACTTTTACCTATCCAAAAAGCAAAAGCTATTTTATTGCTGACGAATCTACTGCTGCCGGTCAGCAATTTAAACTAACAGATGTTCCTGCAGGTGATTATGTGAAAGTAAAATTCGGAATCGGAGTTGACGAAGCGCAATGGAAACTAGGTGCTGCAGGTCAGGGAGATTTTCTGGCACAGGCAGACGCTGCAGGTATGATGTGGTCATGGGCTGCCGGGTATAAATTTCTTGCTTTTGAAGGTACTTTTACCTCATCGACTGTTACAACTGCTACCCCATTTATGATTCACACCGGAAAAACAGGAACAGATTACAACTACACTGAGGTAACTGTAGATTTTCCAACAAAAGCTTTAGTTCGTTCTAACATTACCCCTGCTGTTCATATCATAACAGATCTTTCTAAAATAATTGACGGTCAAAACAAAATCAAACTTTCCGATAACAATATGGGAGGTATGGGCGCCATGATTATGGGTGGTGCAAAACTGCCATTAATCACTCAAAACATTTCAACAATGTTTAGAGTTGACCACGTACACAACGATTAATTTATTTTTTAAGAAGTACAAACCTTTAGGCAAAACCTAAACAATCCACTATACCGTATCTTTTGTGTCCGCTAAAATGGACACAAGAGCATATTGGTAACGGAAAAAATAGAGATACTTCTGCAAATCAAAGAGTAATCCCGGTAAAATTTAGTTTGTTCTACTTTGTGCTAACTCGCGCAAGTAGTAATAAGAAATGCTCTTTACTCTTTTTACACCCAAAAAATCATGCTGAAAATAAAATACTTTCTTTGGCTATTGATCCCGCTAGTATGGAGCTGTTCGAATGAAGAAGAAGAATATGTAAATATTCCTTTAGAATTTAAAGTCCCTTCTAATTTCCCCGCTTTAGCGTACAATATTGCTCAGAATCCTCCAACGGTAAAAGGATTCGAACTGGGCAAAAAACTATTCTATGACGGACGTTTAGCGTCAGACGGAGTTGTTTCCTGTGGCTTTTGTCACATACAGGCTAATGCCTTCACCCATCACGGACACACGGTTAGTCACGGTGTTAACGATGCTCAGGGAACACGAAATACACCACCAATTCAAAATCTGGCTTACCAGTCTGTATTTATGTACGATGGTTCTGCGGATCATTTGGACCTGCAGCCTATAATTCCGTTGACGAGTATTATAGAAATGAATGGGAATCTGAATGCCATTCTAAAAATGATGAAAGCCGACAAGGAATACCAAAAGTTATTTGGACAGGCTTTTACTGACAAAGAAATCTCAACCGAAAACATGCTGAAAGCACTTTCGCAGTTTATGGTTATGGTCACTTCTTCTAATTCAAAATTTGACAAATACAGACGTAAAGAAGCCGGCGGAACTTTAACTGCAGACGAATTGGCAGGATATGATTTGTTCCAATCGAAATGTGCTTCCTGCCATGCTACTGATTTACAAACCGACAATTCGTTTCGAAACAACGGCCTCGCTGTAAACCCAATGGTAAATGATGTCGGAAGATACAAAGTCACCGAACTGGCGAGCGATTATTACAAATTTAAAGTACCAAGTTTACGAAATGTAGAAGTTTCCGGACCTTACATGCACGACGGGCGATTCGGAACTCTGGAAGGTGTTCTGGATCACTATGCAAGAGGGATAGAATCCTCCCCAACTCTGGATCCGATATTAAAACAAAACGGAAAATTTGGAATCACACTTTCCGAAACCGATAAAAAGCAAATCATAGCTTTCCTGAAAACGTTGACCGATACGGAATACCTAACCGATAAACGTTTCGCAGAATTTTAAAAATACGGCCGCAGGTTATTGCTTTACAGAAATGTATAAGCTGCGACAAAAAACATAATGAAAACCGAAGTCCTAGCCCCGATAGAGGCGGTATCCTTTTTGGGTGATTTTTCTTCACCCGAAAAGATAAAGCCGAAAGCGGGATTAGCTTCTAAAAATAATTCAAATGAAAAAGATAATAGTAATGTTCACCCTTTTGACTGGTTTATCAGCTTTTAGTTTTACTTCAAAAGATAGTATTTCTGCCTTCACTTTTCAGCGTATGGCTTTGATGGAAGATTTTGATTGTGATGCCTGTGGTTGTTCGGCAAGTGGCGGAAGCATGGGATTTAGCTCTATGCTGAACAATAATTTTGTAGGCCTGAGATATTTCAGACAGAGTTATACCAGCCGTGATGGAATCTTTGCAAACTCTCCGTGGATTGACGAAAATTTTAATACTGTTCAGGCATGGGCACGTATACCGATTACAGAAAAAGTACAAATTTCGGCATTGATTCCGTATCATTTTCATGAAAGACAATTAACTGCAGGAACCGAAAATATTGCCGGTTTGGGTGATATTACGGTAATGGCTTTGTACACAGTTTTTGAAACTCAAAAAGACAGTACCATTTTTACGCATAAAATAAGCCTCGGCGGTGGTGTTAAAATTCCGACAGGAAAATTTACGGAAGCTAATAACGCGGGAAGTGTTAACCAAAGTTTTCAATTGGGAACCGGGAGCTGGGATTTTCCGTTGGCCACTGAGTATGTGGTAAAACGTAAAAATCTGGGACTAAACACGACGCTGAATTATATTTTTAAAACCCAAAACAACAAAAATTATCAGTACGGTGATCAGTTTAATTATGCTGCCACTTTCTTTTATTTGTTTAATACAAAATCAATTCAGATTGTTCCGCAAGCCGGCCTGGCAGGAGAACTTTATCAAACCAATAAACAGCATAATCTGAATTTACCCAATACTGCCGGCGATATTTTGTTTGGAAAATTTGGTCTCGAAGCCGGAAAAGATAAGTTTTCAATTGGCGTAAATGCGATGCTGCCAATTACTCAGAACCTGTCAAATGGTAATATGGAAGCCAATTACAGATGGAGTATTAATTTGAATTATACTTTGTAAGAAGTTCTAAGTCTCTGAGGCTCTAAACGGCAAAGGCACAGAGGGACAAAGTTTTTTAGCCACGAATTCGCGAATTTTCTAAAAAGTGTTCGTGAATACGTGGCTAATTTTTTAAAGGGAATTTTGAAAATAGCTAACCTTAATCGCTTTTACGATTGGGGATTTTTTTATATTTGGAAGCTAATAAATCCTTTACAAAAAAAAGATTGAAAAAGAATTTTCGGTTTTCATTGCAATTAATTTGGACTTTCCTTTTTAGTTACTTCTTTGTTTTAATGTTACAGCTGACATTACAATATGTTCCACTAAAAAAAAACATTGCATTTCTTCAAATCAAGCAGACTGAAGTTTCTGAAATTCCATTTTACATTACTTTCTTTTACATACATGTATATTCGGCAATTTTTGTTTTGCTCAGCGGATTTTTCCAATTCAGTGACACTCTATTAAAAAAATATCCTGCAACTCATCGAAGTATTGGAAAATTTTATGTTTTGACAGTGCTCTTTTTTAGTGCCCCGTCGGGATTATTTATCGGTCTTTTCGCCAACGGTGGACTTTTCGCTAAGATCTCTTTTGTTGCCTTGTCAATTTATTGGTTTTACTTCACACTTAAAGGTTTTACATCTATAAAAAACAAAAAGATTAAGCAACATAAGGCATTTATGTTACGAAGTTTTGCTCTAACCTTTTCTGCTGTAACATTACGTTTTTGGAAGGTTATTCTTGTATATTTGTTTCATCCCGCACCAATGGATTTGTATCAGATTATTGCTTGGCTGGGTTGGATCCCCAATTTATTAATCGTTGAGTATTATCTTTATAACCAATTAAAAAAATGAAAAACCTTTTTTGTCTACTAGTGTCAATATTACTTTTTTCCTGTAATTCTAAAGAGAAAAAAATGACAAAAGACACTACCAAAGATCTGCCTAAAGAAATCAGAACCGATTTATATGGCTCTTATGTAGGTGATTTTACAATTCTAGAACGCGATACCACAGGACCTGAAAAAGAAAATTATATCAATAAAATTAATATTGTGATCAAAAAAATCACATCCTCAAAAGTTATAGGACAAAGTATTGTTGCCGGAAATAGCAGACCTCTCACAGGTACAATGACGACAAAAGGAAGCACCCTTCGTTTTATACTTAAAGAACCTGGTGATGATAAAAATGACGGTGTTTTTGATTTCGAGATCAAAAACGACACTCTTTTAACCGGAATCTGGGTAGCAAATAATCCTAAAAAAGAAGTCTCTAAAAGGAAATTTGAACTTATTAAAAAAGAATTTAAGTATGATCCTAATGTGATGCTTCCGGAAGACGGAATGTATATTGATTATGAAAATCCAAGAGAAGAACAAGTAACCAATTTAGAGGGTGAAGAGGGAGAAGAAGCTGAAACCTACATAGAAGCAGTATTCAGAGCAGCATCAGAAAGTATTATGACGATAAATTCGTCTACGCAAAAATTAAAAGAATCAGATTTAAAAAATTTAAAAAAAATTGA
Organism: Flavobacterium tructae; assembly: GCF_002217475.1. GTDB lineage: Bacteria > Bacteroidota > Bacteroidia > Flavobacteriales > Flavobacteriaceae > Flavobacterium > Flavobacterium tructae. The sequence continues at coordinate 73,678 of NZ_MUHH01000016.1, read as the reverse complement.
TTTAGAGATTCTAAGAAACACCATTTTCGCAAGACATGGACTGACTTTTAAAACAAAAACAGTTCGTCAGTTTTTTGATAGTGTAGAATGGTATATTCCTGTTTCAGACAACGTAAACAATGAACTAACCAGTACAGAAAAAGATAACATTGTATTGTTAAAACGCTTTGAAAAATACGCCGAAGACAATTATGATTCTTTTGGAAGATGATTTTGTAGAGGTACAAAGCTTCAAAGGCTCAGAGTTGCAAAGTTTTTAGCCACGAATTCACGAATTTTTAAAAGCATTCGTGAATTCGTGGCTAACTATTTTTTATCGGGGATTATCCTCATAATATCTGGCTTCGATGCGCTTAATATCTTTGATGGAGTTTTTTGCCCAAAGTAAACGTTTCTCCAGGATTTCCTCATCTGACAATTGCCATTTGATATCTGAATTTCGCAATCGGTTGGTTAGATTTTGAATAATAATGGCTGCCGAAACGGAAATATTTAAACTTTCTGTAAAACCTACCATTGGAATTTTAAGAAAACCATCTGCTTGTTCCATAATTTCAGGAGAAAGCCCGTCTTTTTCAGTTCCAAAAAATAAGGCACTTGGTTTTGTGATATCGAAATCCTGAATTAAACAATCGTTTTCATGCGGAGTTGTCGCAATAATTTGATATCCCTGGTTTCGTAAGGAAGTCATACAGCCCTCTACGGTATCAAAACGATTGATATCAACCCATTTTTGTGCCCCCAGAGCGATTTCTTTATCGATTCTTTTTCCGAAACGCTGCTCAATAATATTCAGTTCCTGAATCCCGAAAACCTCACAGCTGCGCATTACGGCACTTGTGTTGTGCATCTGAAAAACATCTTCTACAGCAACTGTAAAATGTTTGGTGCGATTGGCCAGAACATCCAAAAATCGTTCTTTGCGGTTGTCTGTTAATATATTTTCAAGGAAAGCGAGGTAATCTAAATCAATCATTTCAATCTTAATTTGCCACAAAAATACATTTTAAATAAAACAGAAAGAAAAATTAAGAACTATTTTCAATTTGTTATATCCTCCAGAAGAACATTCTCCAGCTTTTTGTGCAAACTGTTTACCAATGTCAAATCGACCTCCAGAACTTCTTCTTTGAACAAATCACCTTTAAAAACGGCATTTTCATTTTTAGAATGTCTGTTGAGTCTTTCGTACATTTTTTCAAGTTCATTGGCGCTGTAATCAATAGTAATAAAGGATATAAACTTTTCAATGACGTTTTTCATACCATCGTTATAATTGAGTTTTACAACATTCTGATCTGTTTCATAAAAATCCAGAAAGCCCTGAAAATACTTCCCTAAGACCAAGGCTCCATATTGCTGGAAACTAATCTCGCTAATTTCTTTAGCAGAGATTCCAAAAACATCAGGTGGTAATAAATTGGGAACCATGTGCATCCCCATCATTTTTTGATGCGATTTTAAGACTTCACCCGGATTCCTAAAAAGCAAAGCAAAAGGCAGCCCGGAAAATATTGACCTTAAATATCCGGCTTTAAAAATATGCCAGGCATCTAATTTTACAATTAAATTCTTTTGCTCCGGAAATCTTTTCTGACCTAAGAATTTCAAAGCCGATTGTAAAAGCTCGCTTTTTTTATCTGTTCCAAAATTAGGACTTCTTAAAATTTCGTCGATAAGAGGTGCTTCCGAAATCATAATATTCTCCTTCGAAGTTGCCAGCGATTGACTCAGCATTGTAGAACCACATCGGGACACATGAAATACGAGTGATTTTAAATCTGCCGAAACCAATTCGTTTGACCAGTCTACTAAATTTTCTACCGTACTAACAATTTTAAATGATGTTGAATTATAAGCATGACTTTTACATTTCGAAATGGTTTCATCAAAAAAAGGATCGACATATCTTTTATCCGCCAGGTACAGCCATTCCAGATAAACTTCATTTTCTTTTTCTATTAACTTATAGGGAATCCAATTTAGTAAAGGATGATTTGTGTTTTCCATTCTTCGGTATTTATTTATGATTGCAAATCGGCAATAATCTGAGCTCCTGCTGCCGACGGGTTTCGGGAAAGTTCTGCAATAATCATTTGTTTTACCTCATCAGAATATTGTTCTTTTTTTGGAGTATAATGAATATCGAATCCCATTTCAGCAAACAATTGATCGGACCAGTCATTTCTGACACAATCCAACGTAAGATGAATACGCGCCTCAGAACTTTTATTCGCTACACTGTGCGGCAGCTGAAAATTAGCATACCAGCACTCTCCTTCTTTCATGGGAACCAATTTTTTATCCACATAAAAAAGCACCTCCGGATTTGTAATTATAGGAACGTGAATTCTAAAGAAACCTTCTTCGTATGAGGTATCATTATCTGTATGTTCCTTTATTTCGCTTTGAGGCCCTAGCCTTAATAATCGCACAGCCTCCTTTTCACATTGAAACCAATCCATAATCTCCTTAAAATAATGACATCTGTCCAGTAATTCTGTGTTTTTATACTCTTGGTTAGCAAAAGAGGTAATATCGTTTATCAAACCCGACTGTGACCTTAAGGATACACTTGTCCAATTACCGCTATAGTCGCCTGTGTTAAAGTGAGGAGTCCATAGATCATTTTCACATATTTCAAGGTCTTTTTGTAGTTTATCTATCGAAAAAGAAACAGAGAGTTTACTGGAAGAAGGGTTCATAGGCATTAAAAAATTAAATTAGACAGTATACTTTGGGGCTTGTAAATATAAAAAATTACAAACGCTTTATCATCAAAGAAATAAGTAAAATAAATAGAATTTGGAAACCTGACTTTAAAAGGTCAAGCCAGATCAGGCAAACTGTTTAAAATAAAATGATACAGTTTATGAGTCGAAACGGGAACGGTTTCTATATCGGTTCTCAGCACTAAATCTGGCTGTAACGGAGTTTCAAAAATATCGCTTATTCCGGTAAAATTCTTTATTTTATCAGGATCATTATCCGATAATAATGCTTTTTTATACAGTCCTTTAGGATCTCTTTCGATTAAATTATCGATCGAACAATCTAAATATACGGTTCTGACAAATTCATGATTGCGCAATTCGTTTCTCAGATTTTCATATGGATTTATAACTGACATCAAAACGATCGTGTCTGATACAACAAAATTTCGTCCGACATTAAAAAGACGTCTGACATTTTCGCAGCGGTCTTCTTTAGAAAATCCCAGATCTTTACAGATGGTTTTCCGATATACATCCCCATCAATTATTTCGACTTTATACTTTTTTTCTATTAAAAGCTGTCGAACATTTTCAGCTAATGTTGTTTTACCCGAACCCGATAATCCCGTAAATTGTATTAAAATCATTTTAAAACTCTTTTCTTTTATTGCTCACTAAAACTAGATAATTTGTAAGACCGAAACAATAAGTATAAATACGCTTTTATCGGTTATCTAAACTATTAAAAAAAATGCAACGCCCCTACTGCTATCCTGAAACTAAATGGGAAAATCACTATTTTTATCCTTTAATTACAGTACAATGAAAAAGAAATTAGTGGTTTTAACCGGAGCAGGAATTAGTGCCGAAAGCGGGATCAAAACTTTTCGTGACAGTGATGGTTTATGGGAAGGTCATGATGTAATGGAAGTTGCCACTCCTGAAGGATGGAGAAAAAATCAGGAATTGGTTCTGGACTTTTACAACAAAAGACGCCAGCAGCTTAAGGAAGTAGAACCCAATTCAGGGCATACTATTCTAGCTGAATTAGAACGAGATTTTGATGTGCACATCATCACTCAAAATGTAGACAATCTGCACGAACGTGCCGGAAGCTCCAAAGTCTTGCATTTACATGGAGAATTAATAAAGGTACGAAGCACTCAAAATCGCAATTTAATTCTAGACTGGACAGAGGACCTCTATACCGGTGATCTGGACCAAAACGGGCATCAGCTTCGTCCTCATATTGTATGGTTTGGCGAAGATGTTCCTGCTCTTGAAGAAGCCATCGACATTACCGAAACAGCCGATTATTTTGCCGTTATCGGAACATCGTTACAAGTATATCCGGCGGCAGGATTAATTTCATACACGCCCTCTGTCACACCTGTTTTCTATATTGATCCAAATCCAATCAGCATTCCAAACCTTCGTAATAAAGTAGAAGTAATTGCCGAAGTAGCCTCAAAAGGTGTAGCAGCTTTAAGAGATCGTTTAGAATCCGGGCTCTAGTTTTTGATTAGTACTTAGTTATTAGTCCCTAGTCCTTAGTCAATAGAAGAAAGAGCAAAGAAGAAAGAACAAAGAGTAAAGAGTAAAGAGTAAAGAGTAAAGAGTAACATCTTACATCCAGCCTCCAACATTTTACAATTAACATTTTACAATTAACATCTTACATCCAACATCTAACTTTTAACTCTTTTTTATCCACAAATTCTGTTTATATTTGTGCCTTTCGAACAAACAACATAACAATGACTACTTTAAACGAATTGAATGCTATATCTCCAATTGACGGAAGATATAGAAATAAAACCCTTTCATTAGCACCATTTTTCTCTGAGGAAGCTTTAATCAAATACCGTGTACTGGTTGAAGTTGAATATTTCATCGCTTTATGCGAGGTACCTTTGCCACAGCTTTCAGACGTAAATCCTGATCTGTTTGAAAGTTTAAGAAACATCTATAAAAATTTCTCTACTGAAGATGCTCTTTGGATTAAAGAAACTGAAAAAGTAACTAATCACGATGTAAAAGCCGTAGAATACTTTATCAAAGATGCTTTCGAAAAACTGGGTTTATCTCAATACAAAGAATTCATTCACTTCGGATTAACTTCTCAGGATATCAACAACACTGCGATTCCACTTTCAACAAAAGAAGCGTTTGAGCAGGTTTATATGCCTTCGTTAATTGCTTTAATTTCTAAATTGAAAGAACTAAGCGTAGAATGGGCCGCTATTCCAATGTTGGCACGCACACACGGACAGCCTGCTTCGCCTACTCGTTTAGGAAAAGAAATTTTAGTTTTTGTAGAGCGTTTAGAAGAACAAATGCGTTTGTTATTTAATATTCCGTTTGCGGCTAAATTTGGCGGTGCAACCGGAAATTACAACGCACATCATGTAGCTTACCCACAAATCGACTGGAAACAGTTTGGTAATAAATTTGTAGAAACGGATCTTGGCTTACACCACTCCTTCCCTACCACTCAAATCGAACATTATGACCATTTTGCTGCATTTTTCGATGCTTTAAAAAGAATCAATACAATCATCATCGATTTAGATCGTGATATCTGGACCTATGTTTCGATGGATTATTTCAAACAAAAAATCAAAGCAGGAGAAATTGGTTCCTCTGCTATGCCACATAAAGTAAACCCTATTGATTTTGAAAATTCAGAAGGAAACTTAGGAATTGCGAATGCTATTTTTGAGCATTTAGCCGCAAAATTACCGGTTTCGAGATTGCAGCGTGATTTAACAGACAGCACTGTTTTACGTAATATCGGAGTTCCAATGGGACATACCATTATTGCTTTTGAGGCTTCTCTGAAAGGTTTAAACAAACTATTGCTGAATGAAGCCAAATTTGCTGAAGATTTAGAGAAAAACTGGGCTGTTGTAGCCGAAGCAATTCAAACAATCCTTCGTCGTGAGGCTTATCCAAATCCGTATGAAGCCTTGAAAGGTTTAACCAGAACAAATGAAGCAATTGACAAAAATGCCATTCATAATTTTATTGCTACTTTAGAAGTTTCTGATGCTGTCAGAGCCGAATTATTAGCCATTACTCCTAGTAATTATGTGGGAATTTAAAGAAAACCTAAAATATTTTCTCAAAAAAAGCTATCTTTATCGATAGCTTTTTTATTTACAAATTGTATTAAAAAAATTAGTCCTGCTGATTCACTCCACTTTTATTTTTCAAAGGAGTTCAGTGAATTTATTTGCCATGAAAAACTGTTATTTTCAAACGCCGTATCTTTTTTAGCAAAACACTGAAACAAAAAGCCGGATGATTTTCTTAACAAAAAACACTACTCTATGATCGCATTAAACGCCGCCACCGCATCTACCCACCACCTACAACCTCTAATTAGCGACTTAGGTCTCATCCTGCTGACTGCAGGTATTGCTGTTCTGTTATTTAGACTAATCAAGCAGCCTCTGGTTTTAGGATATCTAATTGCGGGTTTTTTGGCCGGAAATCATTTTGATTTCTTTCCTACCATTACCGAAATGAAAAGTGTTGAAGTTTGGGCAGAAATTGGTGTAATCGTTTTACTATTTAGTCTAGGTCTTGAATTTAGTTTTAAAAAGCTAATGAAAGTTGGCGGAACCGCTTCTATAACGGCTATTACCCAAATTATAACAATGGTCGTCATGGGTTATATGGTCGGGCGCTGGATGGGCTGGGAACAAATGGACAGTATCTTCCTAGGTGTTATCCTCTCTATTTCTTCGACAACCATTATCCTGAAAACCTTTGATGAACTAGGCGTAAAAGCTCAAAAATTTGCCGGAATTGTAATCGGGTCTTTAATTGTGCAGGATCTTGTTGCTATTTTGATGATGGTGTTACTTTCGACCATTGCAGTAAGTCAGCAATTTTCAGGAAGTGAACTGATGATGTCTGTGCTAAAACTAATTTTCTTCCTGACCGTATGGTTTCTGGGCGGAATCTTCTTTATTCCAACCTTACTTAAAAAAGCCAAACATTTACTAACGGACGAAATGTTGCTAATTATTTCGCTTGCCCTTTGTCTAACAATGGTAAGTTTTGCCGCAAATGTTGGTTTCTCACCTGCTCTGGGCGCTTTTATCATGGGATCTATCATTGCCGAAACAACTCAGGCAGAACACATAGAACATCTTATAAAACCCATAAAAGATTTATTTGGAGCTATTTTCTTTGTATCAGTTGGGATGCTTATCGATCCTAAAATGCTATATACACATGCGCTGCCAGTTGCTATTTTAACTTTGGTAACCATCATAGGTCAGTCTGTCAGTTCGACTATTGGTGCACTACTGGCCGGACAACCTTTAAAACAATCTGTACAAACAGGGATGAGTTTATCTCAAATCGGGGAGTTTTCGTTTATCATTGCTACATTGGGAATGACACTAAATGTAACTAGCTCCTTTTTATATCCGGTAGTGGTTGCTGTTTCCGCCATTACTACTTTTACAACTCCGTTTATGGTCAAATATGCAGTGCCATTTTCTGATTTTCTGGAACGAAAGCTTCCTAAAAGATGGGTTAAAAACATCAATCGTTACAGTGTCAATGCACAGGCGATAAAATCCGTAAGTGTTTGGCAAAAAGTGCTTAATGCTTATATCATTCAAATCGTTCTGCATACTATTATTATTACAGCAATTATTTTATTATCGGTAAAATTTGTTGCGCCTTTAGTTGCTGAAACAAGATTCGGAAATACATTGGCGGCTCTTATCACTCTGATAATTATTGCGCCGTTCTTATGGGCACTCTCCCTTCGAAGAGTGGCAGTAGAAGAAGTGGATTCTTTATGGGAAGAACGTAAATACCGTGGTGCAATATTGATGCTGATTCTGATTAGAATGAGTCTGGGATTGTTCTTAATCGGATTTTTACTAAACATTTTCTTCTCTCCTTTAGTTGCCTTTATTGCTTTGGTTGTTGCCATTGTGGTCTATCAAATATTCCCTAAAAAATTAAACGAACAATACCATAAAATTGAAAGTCACTTTCTTAAAAATTTAAATGATCGCGAAAACAAAAAAATCGATAGACGTTACGCTAATTTAATGCCTTGGGACGGTCACATGTCTTTTTTTGATATTGGGACAGAATCCAATTTAGTGGGGAAAACTTTAGAAGAACTGCGTATTCGGGAATCAATGGGAATCAATATTGCCTACATCAAACGAGGAGATATTACAATTCCAATTCCAACTAAAAATGAACGTCTGTTCCCCGGTGATGAAATTTGTGTTATTGGTACCGATGCTCAGGTTACTGAATTCAATAAATACCTCAATCAAAATGAAATCGAGGCTCCGACAAAAGTAGCAGAAACGGATATTGTTTTACGTCAATTTGAAGTTTCTCAAGAAGATTTTGTACAAAAAAGCATTGGTCAATTCCGTACAAAAACCAATGGTATGGTGGTTGGAATTGAGCGAAATGGAAATAGGCTTCTGAATCCGGAATCAAGTTTAATCTTAGAAAAAAATGATATTCTTTGGGTTGTAGGAGATAAAAAGAAAATGGCCGAATTGGTCAAAAGTTACTAAGGCGCTGAGATACTAAGGTCCTAAGATGCTAAGGAAAAAAAGCTCCATACAAAAAATGTATGGAGCTTTTTTATAGTAATACCTTATTTAAACGGTTGCATTTTATCGCATTGACATTCGCAATTAGGGTCACTGGTGTTGAGAACCGTTAAATATCTTTGATAAAAACCCCTTCTTGATTGTGTTTTATCACTATCTGCTTTATTGCATTCTAAAGCACCATTGATAATATTAATCGTCGCTCCAAAACCAGGTTTACGTCCTTCATTAATATCCTGTTGGGTAGGCAGCCACTGACCAACCATTACAGCATGACACGAAGGTTTAGGAGCCTGTGGTGTCATCCAAAACCATATGGCAGTCTGGAACGCCAAAGCCGCATCTTTGACTACATTTTCAGGATTTTTAAGCAGTACGTTTTTATCTCCATATAAAAATTCACTTATCTGTCCATAATTATAATTCCAACTCAACTGTATGGGCCCTCGACCGTGGTAGGATTTCTTTGCCACTGGAGGATAATTCACGTTATTCTCCTCTCTGTAACCTGTCGTGCTATTTTCGTCATAGCCTACCTCTTCACGAAAGTGTAAACCCCATGAATAGGCTCCTCCTGGTGCCGTTGACCAGCCACCCGTAGTTTCATGAGATATATTAGCAAGAAAAGCGGCTAGTTCTCTTTTTCGCACTTCCAAAGAACCAATGCTTATAAAATCTGCATAATCAACTTCTTGTCTAACTACGGTATTATTATTCCAGGAAGCACTGAAATCAGCATCTTCTTTAATCACTTTTGTCTCATTAGTCGATTTTTTAATACGGGTTATTTTCTGAAACCATCCTTTTCTTTCGATAACAACCTTTAGGTCTGCCATAAGATCAACTGCTTTCATCAACGCATCGTAGGTATAAAAATCTTTTGAAGGATTCACTACCCAGTTATTACTCTGCTCTGCTCCATAACGATAAGGAAACAATACCAGAAATTGCTCTTTGCTTATAAGGTCTTTAAGCCCTGCATTATTCTCTGGAGTACCTGGAGAATCCGGATTTTTAGGTTCTTCATCAGGTTTAGGATTTTCTGTCGTAGGATCCTTCTTTTCTTCCAGATTATCATGACTACAAGAAAATAGTACAGAAAAGAAACAAAATAAAACAAGTAAGAAAACAAGTGGCGTAAACCTCATTAATAAGGTTTGTTTTTTAGCAACATCACCTTTACAATTCGTATTGTATTTTTTAGTCATAATGCAATTTTATTTTTTGGATTTATCCAAATTACCGATGGTTAACGTTAGCAATCCCCTACTTTTATTATACAAATTCTGATAGCCTGTAGTGACTCCTTGTGCAGGTGTACGAGTGACATTAGCAATTTGATCTTTGTATGATTTTATTTCGGTATCAGTCAGAGTGGTAGGATTCATGACTACCAAAAGCGATTTAAAACTTTTTTGCGAATTAGTACTGTTTGGAATCCTTGTTTTATTGGTAAAACGGGGATCATTATAAATAGCCAGACTCTCGGCATCCTTAATCTCCGAAGCAGGAATCGCTCCTGCAAGATACAATTCAATATCGGCAATGTTATTGGACACTCCGCTTAGTATTCCTTTTACTTTATCCCAATGGTATACATAATCTTGCGGAACGGCATAATTAGCCCATCGGTGAAACATCTCATGTAAAATAGGTCCGCCCTGGATATTGTTTAGGTAAAGAAAATAAACTCCTTGCAGTTTACCCGCAGAACCATAATCTTTTGTACTGTCAAACAAACTAAGTCCGATACCCTGCGTATCATTTTTTACACTTTGATAAATACCATAAGGCATTCCTGTAGGAGGCGTACTTGTTGCATTATTCAATACGATCACAATAAAATCAAAATCATCTTTCAAAACCGGATAAATTTCAGTTTTACAAAGCGTTTTAAGTTTTTCTACTGTGGCTGTTTCATTAATAGTGTGGCTGTTCCAGTACTTAAAATCGTCTTGTGATAATTTTAAAACTCCAAACGTATTAGAGGATTCTATACTCAGGTTTGTGGTAACAGCTGGTGGAGGTGTCTGTGTCTCGGGATTTGTAGTCTCAGGTGTCTTTGATTCAGAATCAACCGGACTATCTCCTTTATCACAACTATTGAAAAGAAATAGTATAATTACGAGCGAACCGATCGTTCTAAAGTTTGTTTTAGAAATCATATTATTTTGGGGTTTAATTACATTTTTTTGAATCCCATAAAGATTTAGCATTCATACAGCGAACTTACAATACAAATCTTTTATTGTGAAAAACAATTCAATAATTGGTAACTTCTGTTTCATAAGCGGACCATTAATCACTTTTTGTGTCTACTTTAAACAGTATAATCCCAAAATTATTATTCGACTCCTAAATCTGGAAAAAATAAAGATTCCGAACCTTTAAGAAAAAACTCTTAAAAACCCGGAATCTTTAATAAAACTTAATGATTAAAAACTTAGTACCTAAGAAACTTAGCCTCTTAGCCCCTTACTTATTAGGCTGCGGTGTAATACGCAAATAAGGTTTTATTGGTGTATATCCTTTTGGAAATTTCGCAGGAATATCACTATCCGGAACAGCCAGTGTAATCACTACATCTTCTCCGTCTTTCCAGTTGGCGGGAGTAGCTACACTATAGTTGGCTGTTAATTGCAAACTGTCTATAACACGGAGTAACTCGTCAAAATTTCTTCCTGTAGAAGCCGGATAGGTTAAAGTAAGTTTGATCTTTTTATCGGCCCCCACTACAAACACAGAACGCACCGTAAATTTATCACTTGCATTTGGATGCAGCATATGGTATAAAGTCGCAATTCTTTTATCCTCGTCCGCAATAATTGGAAAATTAACTGTTGTATTCTGAGTTTCGTTAATGTCCTTGATCCACTCTAAATGGGAGTCTAAACCATCTACACTTAACGCAATGACTTTTGTATTTCTTTTGGTAAATTCCGGAAGATAATTGGCAACTGTTCCCAATTCAGTAGTACAAACCGGAGTAAAATCTGAAGGATGAGAAAATAAAACACCCCAGGAATCACCTAACCATTCATGAAATTTAACGGGTCCTTCGGTTGTTTCTGCATGAAAATCCGGAGCAATATCTCCTAATCTTAATGTTGACATAATAATATATTTTTTAGTTTCTCTAAAATTAGTCAAAAAAAGCACAAAGAAAACACCGATTTTCTAAAAAAAAGTTAAAATTCTACATTCTCTATCTAATTAGTATTTAAAACTAAATTAAACTCAGAATCCAATACCAAATCGTAAGGGTAATAAATGAAATTGGGATTCCAAAACCAATCATCATACTGCTCAATCTCGGTTTCAATCCATAAGTCGACGCTAAGATCGCACCTGTAATCATGGGTGCCATGGCCATTTCCATAATGGTTATTTTAACGGCTTCGGAATGCTGCTTTAAAATAAAAACGTATAAAACCAAAATAACAAACGGAACTACTACAAGCCGAAAGAAAAGTCCGAGGCGCAAAAATTGCCAGTGCTGGCTTTTTCGATCAAAAGTAAGCTGTAATCCAACCGAAAGTAGGGCCAAAGGTGTTACAAGACTTCCTACTTTGACTAAAACAGACTGAACATTCGTATCTAAATCGTATTGGAGAACATTCAGCAAACAAGCTACTAAAAAAGTAATAAACGGAGGGAATAAGATGATCTTTTTTAAAATGCTTAGAGAATCCGCGCTTCCTTTAGAATAAAAAGCTGCTACAAAAACTCCAAGTGTAGAAACCACCACAAACGTTCCCGGCTGGTCTACAAGAATTGCAGTTTCCAAGCCTTTTTTACCAAACAGAGCTTCGATTATAGGGTACCCTAAAAAAGAAGAATTGCACAGTCCCGCAGTTAAAATCAGGCAGCCAATCAATTTGTTTGACCAGCCTAATCTTCTTCCGAGAAAATGAAAAAATACAAGAGCCAGTAGAAAACCAATCCAGCCCGACAGTATGGGGAACAGTAATTCATTGCTCCATTTTATTTTCGGAATATGATACAATGTAATTGCGGGCAGGCAGACATAAAGGACGACCTTATTTAAAACCTTATAAAGGTGAGTTGGAAATTGCTTTATGCGTTGTAAAAGTAAACCCAGTGCAAGAAATAGAAATATTTGAATAAAGTTGCTCATATCATTTAGTAGTCACAAAAATAGACATTTATTATGGGATGCATTACACAAATCAGATTGCTTCTCTTATTTTTTTGCTACTTTTAAGATCAAATTTCACAAACAAATGCAATCGATAAGAGACAATTTTGAACGAATGGCAAAACTTTCAGATGCCGAATGGAATACTTTTTCATCTAAGCTCATCCGGGAAGAATTTCCAAAGAAAACCTCAATACTGAAAGCGGGTACCATCGAAAACTATCTTTCTTTTGTCGAAAAGGGATTGGTAAGATATTACATTCCCGGTGAGGATCACGACCGTACTTTTACTTTTGTATTCGATGGTGAATTTACGAGTGGGTATGATTCGTTTATCACAAGACTACCTGTCACTTATACGATTGAAACCCTCGCAGAAACCGTTCTTTGGCGCATATCTTACGAAGATCTTCAGGATATTTATGCTGAAACTAAGATTGGAAATACCATCGGACGCTTTGCCAGTGAAGGATTATTTCTTAAAAAAACAAAAAGAGAACTTTCGCTGCTGAACGAATCCGCCGAGCTGCGTTATCTGAATCTGTTTACAGAACAGCCACAGCTCATACAAAGGATTCCTCAAAAATATCTTGCCTCTTATATTGGCATCACTCCACAAGCTTTGAGCAGAATCAGAAAACGCATTTATTAACCCAGGTTCATTGTTTTCAATCGCTTTACTGCGCAACTTTGTTAAAAAAAAAGATATGGAAACTTTAATTGTGTTAGTAGGTGTTTTTGTCATTACGTTGCTTTTTATAAAACTAATCTCAAAAAAAATTGAAATTTTTCAGTCAGCCAGAATTGCCATGGCTGTCATGCTTGTCTTTACAGCCGTAAGTCATTTTGTTTTTACCAAGGGAATGGCGATGATGGTCTCTTTTTTACCCTGGCCGACTGCAATTGTTTATGCAACAGGGATTATAGAACTCATGGCAGCAGTGGGCTTATTGATTCCAAAAACGAGAGTGCTTACCGCTAAACTGCTGATCGTATTTTTTATCGTTTTACTTCCTGCCAATATTTATGCAGCCGCACACAGTATCAATTTACAAACAGCCAATTATAGCGGAAAAGGCATTTCTTATTTATGGTTCAGAATACCGCTGCAGCTTTTATTTATTAGCTGGGTATACTTCTCTTCCATCAAAAAGCAATCTAGTTTGAAAAGAGTTACAGCTAGCTAAAACTTGCATTTTGTATCACTTTAACCTGAACTCCTTTGTAGGATAGTTTCGAAATAGAATTAATTTTTAGTTAAAACTTTTTTTTGTTTCAAAAAACATCATACATTTGTAACATATTTTATTACAGTATGATTTCAGGTAAGTTTGCCATAACGATTCACATTTTAACTTTGCTCACTAAATTCCCGAACGATTTTTTGTCGTCGGAATTTATTGCTGGAAGTATTAATCTGAATCCGGTTTTGGTACGAAAAGAAATTGCCAATTTAAAAGCACATCATATTGTTGAAAGTAAAGAAGGTAAAAACGGCGGTACAAGACTGGCGGTTGATCCTTCGAAAATTACATTGAAAGAAATATTTGAAATGACTTTTGAAACGATCAATCTGGGTTATGCCAAAAATCAGCCTAATCCGGATTGTCCGGTTGGAAAAAAGATCAATCAAAATTTGAGCTCTTTGTATGCTGAAATGAATCAAAAAGTTAGTTTGCAATTAGATGGTGTCTCCCTGGAAGATTTTTCTAATCAATTCTAAAACTATTTTTTTACACAAAACTGTAACATTTTTTATTACTAATTAAATTTATATATTATGAAAATCGCAATTATTGGAGCAACCGGATTTGTAGGTACCGCAATCTTAAACGAACTGGCTAACAGAAATCATGATCTTACGGCTATTGCCAGAACCCCAAAAGACAGCTCAAATGCAACGTGGAAAAGTGCAGACATTTTTAATGTAGAAGCTTTGTCTGAAATTTTAAAAGGAAATGATATCGTTATCAATGCTTACAATTCGGGGTGGACCAATCCAAATATCTATGATGATTTTATTGCCGGATCAAAAGCCATTCAGGAAGCGGTAAAAAAATCGGGAGTAAAACGTTTTATTACCATCGGAGGAGCGGGAAGTTTGTTTGTTGCTCCGGGTCTACAGGCAGTTGACACACCTGATTTCCCAAAAGAATACCATGCAGGAGCCACGGCAGCCAGAGATTATTTGAATATTTTAAAAGAAGAAAAAGAACTGGATTGGGCTTTCTTTAGTCCTGCTTTTGAAATGCATCAGGGAATTACCACCGGACGAACCGGAAAATACCGCTTAGGTTTAGAAAATCCGGTTTTTAACGACGATCAGAGAAGCATTCTATCCGTAGAAGATCTGGCAGTCGTTATCGCTGACGAAGCGGAAACTCCAAAACATCATCAGGTGAGGTTTACAGCGGCATATTAATCTTTGAGACTCTAAGATACTAAGGTACTAAGATTCTAAGTGATTTTTTATCTTATAGTCGGGAGTTACATTAAATTCCGTCAATTTTCGCAAGCAAATTTCGAAACATCAAAATTGGCGAAATTCGAGTGATTCGTGGCGGCCAAACGCAAACAGTTTCAAAAAAAATCCTTTTTGAAACTGTTTTTGTTTTCTGTACTTTTACACTACCAAAAAGTATATTTTGTCAGGTTCAAAAAAACGATCAGGTAGTTTACACGAAAAAGCCGGAATTTCTCCTCCAGAAATCACCAATGTTTCTGCTATTCAGCAAATTAAAAAAAACAGAAGACAACAACCTTCTTCAAAGGAGTTAATTGATGGTATACTAACCGGAAATATCACGGCTCTGAGTCGTGCTATCACGCTGGTTGAAAGTACCAATCCGGAACATACCGCAAAAGCAAACGAGGTTATAAAAGGTTGTCTGCCACATGCCAATCAATCGATCCGAATTGGAATCACTGGAGTTCCCGGTGTTGGAAAAAGTACATTTATTGAAACTTTCGGGAGTTACCTGACTCAATTGGGGAAAAAAGTAGCCGTTCTGGCAGTTGATCCCAGCAGCTCTATTTCACACGGCAGTATTTTAGGTGATAAAACCCGAATGGAAGAACTTGTAAAAGACGAAAATGCTTTTATCAGACCAAGTGCTTCCGGAGATACTTTAGGCGGTGTAGCCCGTAAAACAAGGGAATCGATTATTTTATGTGAAGCCGCAGGTTTTGACACGATTGTTATAGAAACAGTTGGTGTAGGACAAAGTGAAACTGCTGTTCACAGCATGGTGGACTTTTTTTTACTACTAAAAATTTCAGGTGCAGGAGACGAACTTCAGGGTATCAAACGCGGCATTATGGAAATGGCAGATGCTATCGTAATCAACAAAGCCGATGGCGATAACATCAAAAAAGCCAATCAGGCCAAACTGGAATTCAACAGAGCTTTACATTTGTTTCCACCCAAAAAATCGAACTGGCAGCCAAAAGTTACTACCTGCAGTGCCATTACCAAAGAGGGCATCTCTGAAATCTGGAATACCATTTCTGATTATACGGAAACGACCAGTTCAACGGGCTTCTTTCAGGAAAGGCGAAAAGAGCAAAATCAGTTCTGGATGATGGAAACCATTGATGAACATTTGAAATCAAACTTTTACAATCATCCTGAGATTATTGGGCAATTGATACAAATCAAAAAAGCGGTGCAAAATGATGAAATATCACCTTTTGCAGCCGCTCAGTTTTTATTAGATAAATATAAAAACAGCTTCTAATTTCTTAAAGCTTTTTTTCATTTATTTCACATTAATAACAAGTGTATAGGTCTCTTCACTTTCTTGAATAGGGTATTTACCGGGAACTAAAATATTTGAATTGAATTTTAGAGATTTAACTAATTCCGGATCTATAGTCTGTCCCTCAGGTATTAAATAAACTTCTCTATTTCGCAATAATACTTTTTTATGTTCTGGGGTTAAAGCACTTTTTTGAATTTCCATAACAAAATTTCCTTTTTCATTTGTAACACGTACCGGTGTTCCGTCAGGGGCTGGTTTCAAAAAGCTAAAGGTTCCCCATAAGTAAAAAATAAAATTACAAAAACCTTCTGGCTGGCTGCAATCAACATTATGTGCTCCCCAATCTCGCACAATAACTCCTTCATAGTGAGGCAATCTTCTTTGAGTATTGGATTGATTTTGCTTCTCTGTGTTTGATAATTGAGTATTTTGATCTTCAACAGATTCGTTATTACAGCTTATAAAAAAAGCGGCAGACACAAAAACTAACATTACTTTTAATACTTCAGATTTTTTTTTTGGTAATTTTTTCATAATAAATAAATTTAATTGTCCTTACTCTATCACAGGCTTTTCAGGTTACGCCTTTTGGTTTAGTATAAATCAATTAAATTATTTTTTGTTACCCCCTATTTTTAAATTTTAACAAAAAAAAGCTGCTAAGTACTTCTATACTTAGCAGCTTTTTTTTTACAATAAACCGAAAATTACTTTTTCTTATCCCTAAGTTTATATTTATTTTCTTTATATAAATTTCCTGCTGTAATTACATGTGCCAAAGCATCTTTCGCTAAGTCTTCATTTAACTTAACAGGAATTAAAGTGGTGTCGTTTTTGATTTCAAACTGTAAGGGTTTCAAATTAGGCTGCATGATTACGACCTGGTTCTCGACTCTGAAAGCATTGATATCATTGAACTGCATAATTGATCTTCCTTGCGTTTTTGGATCTAATTTGTTTAGATTTCTTCCTACCATCGGAGTTTCAAATGGTAATCCCAAATAGCTTAATAAGGTTGGCGGAATATCAATCTGACTTGCCAATTTACTGTAAACAGTGCCTTTTTTAACTCCTGGCCCCATGATCAGAGCCGGAATATGAAATTTATTGATTGGCACTAAATTTTTACCGTAGGTTCTTGTATTATGGTCTGCGATTACGATAAAAATGGTGTTTTTGAAATAAGGTTCTTTTTTAGCCATTTCGAAAAATTTCCCAATTGAGAAATCTGCATATTTCATGGCATTATTAACCGTTGCAGGTTTAGCATCATAAGGTTTGATACGTCCCGCAGGATATTCAAAAGGCTCATGATTGGACGTCGAAAACATTAAAGAAAAGAATGGCTTATCCCCTTTTGCTTTAAAATAATTATTCGCTTTGGTTACCAGATCCTCATCTGAATACCCCCAGGTTCCTTTAAAAGCGTATTTGTTTCCGTCTGATTCAAAATCCTCCTGATCTACGATATCCTGAAATCCATTTCCGTTAAAAAAAGAAGCCATATTATCAAAATTCGCCATTCCGCCATAAATAAAACTGGTTTCATACCCTTTTTGTTTCAGTGCATCGGCTAAGGTGAAAAATCCTTGCTGCGAGTTTCCTAATTTCACTACACTTTCTGAAGGTGAAGGTAAAAATCCGGTTACTACTGCTTCGATTCCACGTACACTACGGGTTCCTGTACAGTACAAATTGGTAAACAATAAACCTTCTTTTGACAGTTTATCAAATTCAGGCGTTAAAGGCTTTCCTCCTAAAATTCCAACGTACTCCGCTCCTAAACTTTCCTGTAGAAAAATAACTAAATTGTACGGTTTCTTTAAAAGTGTGTCCGGTTGCTGTACATGTAAAAACGGAATTTCGGCATCTGTAAAATCACCAGGCCCAGCGATCATGTATTTTTTAACACGGGCAATGGCCTCGGCTTCTTCCATTTTACCATACATCTTGGTGTTTCCTTCGTTTTTAATGGAATACGCCGCAAAAGCAACGGTATAAAAAGAATTCAATCCCAAAGTATTAGTCAGCTGATCTGTTGAGAAAACAGCATTACTGGCATTGATCGGACGTTTTGAGGTAAGACTTGAACGTGCTCCAAAAAACAATAAAAAAGCCAATAACGGAAAAACCATCAATTTAAATTTATAGTCTGCACTGCTCGTGTAGAAGTATTTTTTTCCTTTTTTGAAGGCAAAATACAAGACTACTCCTAAAATTAAAAAAGTCACAATGATCGAAGTCAGATAACTTTTAAGCAGCATTCCAACTACCTCTTTTGGATAGATCAGATAGTCTAAGAAAATTTTATTGGGACGTGTATCGTATTGTTTTACAAAATCGGGCGTTGCCAACTCTACAAACAGAATCAGAAACAGCAATAAAAAACTATAAATTACAAGAAATTTATTGGTAAACTTCGATGCTTTATCGGGCAGAAAAGTAATTAAAACTGCCGGCAGGAAAGACATATAGCAAAGTAAAATCAAATCCATTCGAAGTCCGATTGGAAAAATGTACCAGAAATTTGGTGTTTCTGTTACTCTGTCTTTAAAAATAAAAAATAAAAACAATCGGCTTAAAGTGGTAATCAGCAATCCGATTGCAATGAAGTTAATGATAGGTTTTAAAAAACTTAATTTTTTCATTAGAAAGATTTAAATGTTTTTAGATTGGGGCATATCCTAAAGACACACCTCTGTATGTCTTTACTCTTCGTAACGGTTTATTTCACGATCGTAAAACTCATTTGCCAAAACAATTAAGCCTTCCATTTCAGCATTTAACTCTGCCTCATCAAGATCTTCCGCTTCTTCCATGAATTCTACCTCATCATCTTTTAAATTGATAATGAATCTTGGGTAATCCAGGTGAATGATGAAAATATCATCTGGAAAATCAGTATTGTCTCCGAGTAAAAATTTAGGTAATTCCATTTGTATTGATTTATTATTTTTATGTATTGGCTCACCAATTGCAGCGGTTTCAAAGTGTTTTAAGGATCCTTTTTAGCTGCAACTGATTCTTTTGCAGTCCAAATTTAAGTATTTGAAACTGAATTTTTGATTAATTTTTTAGTCAGGTAATGAAATCTAAGATAAAGAAATATTGCAGCAGTCGTTAATCCCGCCAAAAGTCCTATCCAAACTCCCTGCGCTTTTAGTTCCGTATATTCAGCAAGGTAATAGGAAATCGGGAAACCAACGATCCAATAGGCTACAAATGTAATGTACATCGGGATTTTCACATCCTGCAATCCACGTAATGCTCCCAGAACAACCACCTGAATTCCATCAGAAATCTGAAAAACGGCTGCGATTAAAAGTAATTTTGACGCGATACCGATTACCTCGTTGTTATCCAGAAGCTGCCCTCCGTTTTCCATATTCAAAAACATATGTGGTAGGAAATCATGAAACGCTACAAACAGAATCGCAAAGAATGTTTCGATGATAATCGCGAGCAAAAAGATCGAACGCGCTACCACAACTAAGTTTTTATAGTCCATCAAACCTCTTTGATTGCTTACTCTAATCATCGAAGTTACGCTCAATCCCATAGCAAACATAAAGGTCATTGACGCCAGACTTAAAGCAATTTGATTGGCGGCCTGACTTGTTTTTCCAATGTTTCCGCAAAGCCAGATCGACGCAGTAAACAAAACCACTTCAAAAAGCATTTGCATCGCCGATGGAAATCCGATACTGATTATCTTTTTCAGCGTTTCCTTTTTGATTTGATTAAAACTGAAGTTTTTAAAGAAACGTTTCAAATCGTTTCTTCTCGAAAGCATAATGTGCATGAACATCACTAAGAATATCCTTGAAATCACCGTCCCCAATGCTGCTCCGATAATTCCCATTTTTGGAAAAATCCAGATTCCATAGATCAACATATAGTTGATTCCAACGTGCAGCACATTGGCCATAACCATGGCATACATTGAATATTTGGTCAGTGAAAGACCGTCGGCAAATTGTTTGTACCCCTGATAGACAATTAACGGAATCAAAGAGAAAGCGACCCAATCCAGATAAGGTTTCGCAAGAGCAATTACATCGGCAGGCTGCTCTAGTAATTCCATTAACGGTTTAGCCAAAACAATAACTCCAAAAAGCAGTAGTCCTAACAAGATGCATAAAAACAATCCGTGATGAAACGCGGAACGAATTTTACCATCATTTTTTTCGGCATCACCTTCTGCTACAATTGGTGTAATGGCGGTAGAGAAACCAATCCCTAATGACATGGCGATAAAAATCAAACTGTTTCCTAACGAAACGGCTGCTAATTCTGTACTTCCTAACTTTCCTACCATTATATTGTCGACAATTCCTATTAGAGTGTGTCCGACCATTCCTAATATAATAGGGTATGCTAATCTTAAATTATATGAAAACTCTTTGGTATACTGCTTAAAATTCACTTCGATTCTTTTTTAGTCGGCAAAGATAATCAGAAGCTTTGGATTCTTTGTTACGATTAAAAACATAAGCTAATATTATGTGCTTTTTAAGCGACACCGATATTATATAACAAATCCTAAAAATTATATAACAGAATGTTAAGATCCTGAAACTAATTTTACACTATTAGAAATTCAAAAATGATTGTCATGAGAAATTTAAAAATGTTATGCCTCGCTGCTTTCGCTTTCTTATACGCCAATACTACTTTCGCTCAGGACAGTACCATTAAGAATTATAATCAGGGTTTTAGATTAGGCTTTGGTTTAAATGGTGGTATCCCGACGGATAATGACTATAAATGGTCCCTTGGCGGAGATGTTCGTCTGCAGTACGATTTATCTAAAAAAACATCGCTAACCTTAACAACAGGTTTTACAAATCTGTTTATGAAAAATGACGCAAAAGATCTTGGATTCATTCCGGCAAAAGCAGGTTTTAAAGCTTTTATCTGGGAAGATCAGTTTTATGTTTTAGGAGAAGTAGGTGCCGGTTTTGCTGTCACAAACGGGTATGACGATACTACTTTTTTATGGGCACCGGGAATTGGCTATGCCAACAAATACATTGATATCAGTGTCCGTTATGAAGATTATAATAAATTCAAAACCAATCAGGTTGCTTTACGTTTAGCCTATGGCTTTGATTTATAAAGATTAAGTTTAATTTATTTTTTTGTTTTTGGTATGAACCCGGTAGAGATCAAAATCTATCGGGTTTGGTGTTTTTTATACCATTGGTCAAAAGAGAACTGCCATTAGTCAAATGATTTTTCGTGATTGGTTTAGAACGCGGTAATTCGCAGAAAAATTAATCAAATCATGAACAAAACAATCTTTTATCTATCGCAGCTTTTCCTTTTTTTATTGACTAGTATTGCTGCACAATCACAATCAAAAATAGCAGGAGAACTTAAAGTTGATTATGTTCCGTTCTCCAACTATGTCCGTCCAATGGACAGTACTAAAACTAGTGCTGAAAGTAATTTCAAAAGGGCGCAAATTGCTTTTGAAATACCTCTTTCTCTGGAAATGGACCAATACAACCGTCCAAAACTCTGGTCTCTTTTTGCAAACGGAAGTTATGCCAAAATGGAAAACAAGAATTATGAAATTCAGTCTCTTCCGTTAGAATTTCAGGGCGGCTTTCCTAATGAAATGCTGAATGCGCAAATCGGAGTCAAACATTTACGTTCTATCTCACCAACCTGGTCGTTAATGATAATGGCTTCTGTGGGGGTTTACACGGATATGGTCGAGATCAATAAAGATGATGTATTGTTACAGGGTGGTGTGTTTTTCATCAAACATTTCAATCCCAATATGGCATTTGGTATGGGACCTGTACTAACCAATAGTTTTGGTGTTCCGATGGTGCTTCCGGGAATTTATTTCAACTGGGAATCCAGAGGTGCGTGGCATTTTAAAATTACCTTTCCGGAAGGTCTGCAATTTGGATATCGAATCTCAGAAAACTTTGACTTGAAAGCGGTGGTCGAACTAAGCGGAATGACGGCGGAAACAAAAGTGAATAACAGAACATCACTATTGGGGTATCAGCAAATTATTGCCGGTATACAGCCTGAAATTAAGCTTGGCAAACACTGGACACTGCAACCAACGGCAGGATCGACACTTTTACGCAGCTTCTCCAGTACCAACAGAAAAATTAAGGATATTTTCAAGGAGAAAGACATGGCTAATCCTAGATTCACGACTACATTTTACGGAGCTGTGGCCCTAAAATGGCAATTCTAGGGTCATCGGCTTAATAAGTTTTTATAGACTACCTCTTTCAGTAATGCTTCGCGGCGTGTTCTTGAAATGGGTAGTTCTTGTCCTTTTATAAATAATCGTCCACCGGAAACAGAGTCAATATGAGTAATATTTACAAGGAAAGATTTATGAATTCTAAAGAAAATTTCTGTCGGGAGTGTTTCTTCCAAAGAAATCATTGTTTGATGAATTACGAGAACCTTATCTTTAAAATGGAGCTTTGCATAATTCTGCATTCCCTCGATATAGAGAATATCAAGCCAGGAGATCTTTTGAAATCCTTCTTCCTGACGTACATACAAATAGGGATCTAATTGATTCTGCTTTGGAGCACCCAGCATCTGATACCATTGTTTTGCTTTTAAAGCAGCCTGATAAAAACGTTGAAACGTAATGGGTTTTAGTAAATAATCGACCACCTGCAAACGATATCCTTCAAGGGCATACTCAGAATAAGCTGTCGTAAAAATAACCAAAGGCGGATTGTCCAGCGATTCCAGAAATTCCAGCCCCGTGAGATACGGCATATTAATATCCAAAAACAACAAATCGACTTCTTTTTCCTGAATGTACGAAGTAGCTTCTAATGCGGACGCACAGGTACCTGCGACTTCAAGAAAATCAATTTTAGAAACAAAATCTACTATTCCGCTTCTTGCAATAGGTTCGTCGTCGATAACAAGACATTTCATTTTCATATTTTGTTTTTTTACTTTTTTTTTATTTTTTCCCGCAGATCAGGCAGATTTTTTTTTCTTTATTTTTTTTCGGTTCTTCATTATACCCCAATAACTAAAATGATTGTCGATTTTTGATTTCTGAGCTGTGAAATTCAGGAAAATAGCTCCTATTCCACCCTTACCACTACCCAATCAAAAATCTGCAATCGTAAGTCTTCAATCTAAAATCTTTCATGACATTGTGCTATCGGAAACGACAAAATCTTTTACTTCAAATCCAAAACCACGATTACCGTAAAATCAGAATCGGTTTTAATGATGTTTAACTGGTGTTTTTCAGGATATTGAATCGCCAGTCTTTTTTTGACATTTTCAAGTCCGAGCCCTTGATTCTTTGAAGGGATTTTGTATTGTTCCGTATAGGAATTCTCAATCTTAAAATGCAGCTGTTTTGCCGTTTGTTTACATCCCAAATGCACATATCCTTTTTGCCCCGGAAGCCTTGAAACGTGCTTAAATGCATTTTCTATTAAAGGAACTAAAAGCAATGGTGCGATCTGAAGCTGGGCATCTTCAATACTCCATTTACATTTTACTTTTAATTCATTGCCCCATCTCGTTTCTTCGACTCCAATTAAGTCTTTCAGGTATTTTACTTCGAGATGCAGCGGTACGTATTCTTTGTTGCATTCGTACAATTGATACCTCAAAATATCCGAAAACCGAATGAGCAAATCCGAAGCCAGTTTTACGTCGCTCTGCATCAAAATGTGAATGTGATTGAGCACATTAAACATAAGATGCGGATTAATCTGATCCTGAAGAATCTTGATTTGTGCCTCAAGATGAACCTGTTGCAGCTGAGCATGATTTCTTTCGATTATATTATGTTCCTGATAAAACCGAAGCCCGCAGGCAGTACCGCAAATCAAAATAGCTGCAGGGGTACTGCCAAAGAATCGTGCAAATAAAAACTGAATCATCGTCATGTTTGCTTCGTCAGGATACAATCGTGCGCGGGTATGCGAATTTGAAAAGATGGCATCAATAACGGCCAGGCAAAATGAAAGCATAAAAACTACCATGACACTTTGCACTGCAAATAGTGCCATTCTTCTTTTACGCAACGCAACAGGCAATACAATATCGCTAAGAAAATGCGCCAAAAGACATGAACAAAGTAAAACCAAAAACGCCTGAAAAGCTGCCGCTCGAACGCCGTAAGCCTCTATCAGCTGTGACCAGATCGTTATTCCGAGTAAGCACCAGAAAAAAACTAAAAATATTCGGTGTCTGTTTTTATTTATTACAACCATTCTAAAAGAATAAAAAATTGATGTGAAACTTCATGTTCAAAAATAACCCTATATTTTTCAAACAAACAGCAAAGAACCCAAAAAGATCCTTTGCTGCTGACAAGGCTAAACCAAAAAAGCCTGTTTAAAATATAAAATAACCAACCCCAATGTTAAACGAATTTGGCTTCGAACTAAACTCCTTACTTATGTTGTTTAACCCTCCCTGATACGTAACATCCAGAGTAAATTTCGAAATTTCGATTCCTGCTCCAACCTGATAGCCTATATTGGATTTATTAAATTTTCCATAGGCAGTTTTCAATTGATTCACCGAAGAAATATTTTCATCCAGCACATAAGAATAAATTCCTCCTCCAAAAACTCTTACGTTGAGCATCGATTGATCAATTATTTTGTAACCAATTACCAACGGCATTTCGAGGCTTCTCCATTTTAGATTTTTAGAAGGCAAAGAAGCTGTTCTTTCAATTTTAGAAGACTTCTCACTGTAGAGAATTTCATTTTGAATGAAGAAACGTTTGAAATCAAATCGGGCCATAGCACCGCCAAAAAAGCCCGCTGCATACTTTGAATCCGAACCTTTTGAAACGGGAAGTTCAGAATAATTTGATCCTGCTTTTATTCCAACATGAATAGGAAGCGGGGATTGTGCATTTGATTTAAAAGAGATTAAGGTAAAAATAACTGTCAACCATAATAATTTGTACGTGTTCATGATAATAATGTTTATTAATTTGATGCAAAGGAGCACAAACCTGAAACGCTTTAAAAATTAGTTTGATGAACGGCAGCTGGGTGTTGACTAACGGACTTCCTTAGCTGTTTTACGCAACAAACCCGACAGGTTTCAAAAACCTGTCGGGTTTAGATGTGATACCCCACTATTTACTTCAAATACTTTTTATCAGTCAAAGTTCTCATGAAGGCAATGAGCTGTTTTTTCTCCAACTCTGATAAGTTTAACTTGTCTTCGGGTAAGGTTTGGTTCGGAACATCGAATCCTAAACCTACTCCGCCTCCTTCATTATAAAAGTCAATCACTTCTTCAAGAGTATTGTAAACTCCATTGTGCATGTAGGGAGCGGTAAGTGTAATGTTTCGGATCGTTGGCGTTTTAAACGAATGTTTATGAATAGCCGCCTGCGTGATGACAAACTTGCCCAAATCTCCGTCCAGCTTTTTGTTTTTATTTGGAACGCCTAATATTTCACTCTCCGATCGGTCAAAATTAGGAGGAACAGTTCCGTTGGTTAATGGTATAAAATGGCAGGTCGCACATTTGGCTTTCCCTGCAAACAAATTAAAACCTGCTTTTTCATCCGACGTGAAATTCTCTTTGTTTTGCATATACCCATCAAACTTTGAATCGTACTGACTCAATGACCGAATATAAGAAGCCAAAGCATTCTTGATTTCAAATTCATTGATGGCTCCTTTCGGAAATGCTTTTTTGAAATCTCTTACATAGTTCGGATTCTTCTGAAGTACTAAAGCTGATTTCTCGAGAGAACCGTGCATTTCGTTTTCATTTTTAATCACAGCAATGGCCTGATCTTCTAGATAACTTACTCTGGAATCATCAAAAAATACGCGCTGAAAAGCAATATGATTCAATGTCGGCGTGTTGCGCTGCAGCATCGATTTCCCGTCTAATGTAACAGCTCTTTCCAAACCATCGGTAAAAGCTTTATCAACATGATGACACGAAGCACAGGAGCGAGTGTTGTTGCCCGACAGAACCGGATCATTGAACAGCTTTTTTCCTAATGCAATTTTCTCCGGAGTTGTTTGATAATCCGGGAAACCTGAAAATGCCTCGGGATCAAATGCTCCTGAGTCGAATAGCGTTTGTGCCGTTGTTTTTAATCCTCTTTGCTCTTTCATCAGCGGAATACCCAATTCTGATCGCGTTTTGAATAGCCCTTTGTTTAATGGATTGGCGATTTCTTTAATAAAATAAGCCCGATCAAAAGCATTGAAATTGGTATTTGTTTTTAAATAGTGCTGTCCTTTCTTCAATATTTCAAGCACCTGATTCGAATTTGAAACGGGCTTATCTTCGACATACACTTTGTAATATTTCTCAATGGTTTCTAAAGCTGCCACAGCTTCAGGAAGTGAATTCAATACGACTGGCGAATCGAATCCGGTTATTCCTAAAGTAACTATTCGATATACTTCCAATCGCATGGCATCAAAAACATGCGCATCCGTTAATTGATTGGATTTTGAAACTTTTTCTAAACGAGCCAAATTAGCCGACAAGATACCCAGCTCCTGAAGCAATTCTTTTTTATGCTCTTTGTCATATTTAGGAAAAACCAATTCTTCAATAACCTGAAATCCTTCAGGCGGAACAGTCACTTTATCATTTTCTTCAAATTCGGGTATTGCGGGACCATTTATCGCTTTAGAAACTGCAGGCGAATAATACTCGCTTATCATTTCGACCTTTTTGTAACTTTGATGTGCTTCGAGAAATTGTCTCTGAATTTGTACTTCGGTAGAATCTGACTGCACGGAATATTTAAGCTTAGCAACCTTCTCAATCAGTAAAGTAATATCAGACTGAAACAATTCATTTACTTCCTGATGTTTGTCTTTTTTCTGACAGGCTACCAATGCCAGCAGGAAAAACAAACCGTATATTTTTTTCATGTGTATTAAAAATTAAAAGGGAAATATTCAGAAAAACAGAAACCACTACCTCAAACTGAGATAGTGGATGACTGTTTTATAATGCTTTAAAAATTTATCTCGCTAAACCTTTAATCACTACAATTTGACTTGCTTGTTGCTCGTTCGGACGATTTGTTCCTCCGTCAACTCCTTTATATTTTTCGCCAGTCCAGGTATGAGGCTGGATGCTTAACATGAAAGTATCCGGAATACCCAACTGATCTGATACATCGATCATTGCACCGTATTCCCAATCTCCGAATTTTGATAGTTTACCTACGTTATATTTGGCAGCATCAGCCTGAGTACGACGGTGATCTAATTCCAATACCACTTTCAATTCTTTTGTAGCGATATTGTACTGATAAATATAAGCATCGTGTGTTTCGTCACCGTATCCGTTTGCATCTTCCTGAACGTAAACATAGTTACTGGTTACACAGATATTATCAGGATTTTGGAATTTTCCAGCTTTTCCACTGCGGTTGTCACCATCTAAAACCAGTTCTAAAGTTCCTTTTAACGGATCGGCAGCATCAAGATTTAATCTGTAAACTCTACCATATTTCGTTCTTGAAGCATCGGCATTCGTTCCTGTGATATCTTGTCCGGTCACGTTAAAATACAATTCACGGTCAGCATTGTTACCTCCTTTGCGGTAATCCAAATCTTCAACACGACCAAATTTGATTGCTTTCAAAGTATTTACAGATGCATTGATCTGAGCTCCTGTTAAAGTAGTGTGGTTGTCAATTTTCACGAAAGAAACAGGATACGTTTGATCCACAGTCATGTCTCTTTCTCTTTGATTGCTGTCATTTCTTTTTAACATGTACAAAGATCCTCCGCTTAAATCACCAACTGTGTTTGATACATACATAAAAACCTGGCCTCCGTAAGTTCCTGAGTCATCATCACCAATTACTACAACTGTTTTTCCTTTGTAAGCAGTAGAACGCAATGGTAAAGCATTTTCGGCACTTAAACGTCCAAATCCTGCCAATTCTTTAGATACTGATGCTCCTCCAGCACTAGCGTACGGATCTAAAGCATGTGTACGAGACTCTTCTCCGGACTCTCCACAAGTTAAATAAAGAGGTCCAAAACCGTGTTCTGCCTGTGTAGCCATAGTAGCTCCGCATAATCTCCAAGTTCCTCCGCTAGAGTTTAACAAATATTCTCCCTTTGTTGGTTTAAATGTTTTATCTAAAGTAATTCTTGAAACCGCAAAATTGTCTTCGTTGTTTACTAAGAAAGTAAAAGTTCCGTCCGTATTTTTCAATAGACCTGAACCATCAGCAGAACCTCCAAAAACAAATTTAGGACTGTCTGCAAAAACATCATCTGAACTAAAAAGAGAGTAAATTTTCAAACTTTCAAATCCTGTCTGAGCTTTTATTAAACTTGGTGTTACAGATTGATCCTTCAGTACAACACTTGTTGTTTCTGCTTCGTCTTTAGAATCGTTATTACAAGATGTAAGCAACGAACCTAACATAATTAGGGGTAAAATAATTCTTTTCATGTAGTTAAAAATTGGTTTCTATTTTTTTTACAAAGTAACCCACTGCTCTTTAACTTAAAATGATTTAGATATTATCAAAAAATCAACAGTTTTCCTAAAATGCGTTATAAAACAAAAAAACGTTAACATTAAATTAGTACTACAAAACACTCATAAACTTGCAGTAACATTAAAGCAAAAAAAAGAGCCTTATTTTAAGACTCGTTTTCTAATTGCTCTTTATATATTTTAATATTAGCCTTTATACTCTCCGGTAACTCAGGCTCTTTAATGTCGGTATGCTTCTGCATTTCTTCCCAAATGGTTTTAGCCACAATGTAACGGGCCATTTCTTTATCATCGGCCGGAATTACATACCACGGAGCATTTTTTGTCGAAGTTTTATTTATAGCCTCTTCATAATATTGCTGATACTCCTCCCAATGTGCACGTTCTTTCAAATCCGCGACCGAGAATTTCCAGTTGTGTTTTTCTTCTTCCAATCGTCTTAGCAAACGTTTACGCTGTTCCTCTTTACTCAAATGCAGGAAAAACTTCAGTACAATTGTTCCATTTTGCGTAATATGCTTTTCAAAATTATTGATTTGCTCTATTCTGTCTTTCCAAAAATCTTTCGGAATATCTTCTACCTTTTCAATTCCGGGTAAATTTTCGTTCAATATATACTCAGGGTGCACGCGGGTAACCAAAATATTTTCATAATGGGTACGATTAAAAATCGCATATTTTCCTTTTTCAGGTAAAACCATATAATGTCTCCACAAATAATCGTGTTCCAACTCTGCCGAAGTAGGCGTTTTAAAACTATGCACCACTACTCCACGCGGATTAAACTCTTTAAAAACTTCCCGAATCAGACTGTCTTTTCCGGAAGTATCCATTCCTTGCAGACAAATCAAAACGCCATATCTGTTGTGAGCATACATGGCATCTTGCTGTTTACTCAATTTAGCCTGAACTTTATCGAGTTTAGCTTCTTTTTCTTCACTGTCTGCATCAAGGTCGAGCAAAGTAGGAATCTTTGATAATTTTATTTTATCTGTGATTTTAAAATCATTCGGATCTATTGATTTCATATTCATGAGTTTTTTCGTAATAGTAAATATACTATTTTTACAAAGCATATCCCTGCTGTACCTTGTAATACTTTCAGGGACAGCGATTTTATTTTCAAAACAACATTCATGGAAAAATTCACCTTAGAAATATTATTTCAAATCATCGGAATCGGATCAGCATCCGGATTATTTTTTACTGACAATTCACTTTATCTAGTTGGAGATAACAGCGGTTTTCTATACGAATACAACATGCAGAATCAGCAATTGAACGAACACCCTTTAATTGACAATCCGACGAAAAATATCGCAAAAAATCTTAAACCTGATTTTGAGTCTTTAACCAACCATAACGACACGCTTTATGTTTTTGGTTCCGGATCTACCGAAAACCGAAACAAAATGATTGCATTCGATCTTAAAAAGAAAACTATACTGCAAAAAAACAATCTGGTTGATTTATATGTTCTAATGCAAAGTTTTGGCGAAATAAAACCGGAAGACTTTAATCTGGAAGGTTCTATTTTTGATGGTGAGAACTGGTACCTGTTCAATCGCGGTAACGGAATCTCGAACAAAAACACCATTTTTACCATTCATGCCAAAAGTCTGGGAGAAGAATTTGCTCTGGTTGCAACCAATTATAAGCTTCCAAAAATAAAAGGGATTCGATCCAGTTTTACCGATGCTGTTTTGGTACAAGATAAAATCTATTTCCTTTCTACAGTAGAAAACACTAAATCAACTTATGATGAT
The DNA here is from genome assembly GCF_002217475.1 of Flavobacterium tructae. Taxonomy (GTDB): domain Bacteria; phylum Bacteroidota; class Bacteroidia; order Flavobacteriales; family Flavobacteriaceae; genus Flavobacterium; species Flavobacterium tructae. The sequence continues at coordinate 43,177 of NZ_MUHH01000016.1, read as the reverse complement.
GGTGAAATTTTGGGAAGCTTCATAGGAAGAATAGACCTTAAAACTATGAAAATTGATTTCACCCAAAAAATTACAGCAACCCATAAATTCGAAGGTTTGACTTTCTATAAAAAAGAAAACAATACAATCGAATTTCTACTTTGCGAGGATAATGATACAGAGGTTTTAGAAACGAAGATTTTTAAATTGAGTTTGCCTGTTAAATAGATAAAGAATCTCTTCACCTTAATTGTATCACAGAGATTCTAAAAAATTTCGCAGAGACGCACAAAGGATCGTTCACTTTTTATTATTTTGAGTTACAAACTCATTCATTCTGTAGTACCTAAAAAAGTACTACAGTGGCTCTTTATTAAGAAAATCGTACCTTTAAAACCATCTATTAAGAAAATAAAAGCCTTTTTTGAACTTTTTTTCATTGCTGTCCCAACCTTTTTATCTTTTAAGCCCTCTTTAGTATAAAGACAACAATTGTGATAAACGAAACTCTCATATCCAACTGCAAAAAAATGAACCGTGATGCTCAGCGTCAGGTTTATGAGCATATGGCTCCAAAACTGTATCGCGTTTGCAAACGATACCTTAAGAAGGAAGAAGAAATTGAAGAAGCTATGGCTGACGCTTTCTATACCATATTTACAAAGCTGGATCTGCTTAAGGAGCTTTTAGCTTTTGAAGCATGGGCACGAAAAATTACCGTCAACCATTGTTTGGCAACCATCAAGAAAAACACCAATTTCAATATGTACCTTGATGATGTCAAATTGCTTTCGCAGCCTTTTACCGAAGAAGTGAACGCATTGGAAGAAGAAGATTTGCTGAATTTACTAAACCATATTCCGGACGGCTGTAAAACGGTTTTTAATCTTTTTGTTATCGAAGGTTTCGGACATAAAGAAATAGCCGCTATGCTAAACATTTCTGAGGGTACATCAAAATCACAATTGAATGCCGCTAAAACCAAATTAAAGGAATTAGTAAATAAATTGTATTACCAAAAAGCAAAATAGTCATGGACAATCAAGATAAAATATTCGATAAATTTAAAGAGGCCGCACAGAACTCGGAATCCAAAGATTTTCCAGGAATGGAAAAAGTATGGTCACGCCTTGAAGATAAACTGGACAAAAAGGAAGACAAAAAAACCATTTCGTTATGGAAAAAAATTGCGGTCGCAGCTTCGCTCTTATTACTCCTTTCTTTGGGAGCACAATTTCTAAAGTCCGACAAAACAGTTCCTGCTCTGACTCCTAAAGTTGTTGTGAACGAAGAAGAAAAAGCAACACAGCCCATTTTAGAGAAAAAAGAAGTAATTGTTTCTTCAGAGTCACCAATAATACCAAAAGCAGAAGCTGTAAAAATTCTGGATCAGCAAATCAAACAACAGCAAAAAGTAGCGATACAGGAAATACAGCATACAGCCGACAATGCTATTGTTACGCAAGCCAGTCCTGCTCCCGTTGCAGATCAAATAATTCCTCCGGTAGCTGCATCATCTGAATATTTTAAAGAAGAAGAGACAGAAAACAACGCTGCCAAAGATAAAGCCATTCAAAACTATGGCTATGCCGGAGCAGCACGAAGAGAATCAGCCAAAATGGCTTATGCCGAAAAACCTGTACAAATGGCTAAAAAAAGTGCTCCGTTAATTGTTTTAAACGGAAATGCCATGTCGCACAATGACGATGCAAAAAGAGACAAAATGATGCAGGCAGAGCTACCAAATTTACAGCCCGAAAATGTAGATTCTCTTGTGGTACTGGATGCGCCATTGTACATCATTGACGGCATATATTATTCCGAAAGTGAATTATTTGGCAATAATCCAACCAGTCCGTATGCCCCTTTAAACAAACAGGAAATCAAGACGATCACTGTCCTACAAGACCTTGAAGCCACCTCTAAATATGGTGATAAAGGGAAAAAAGGTGTTGTAATCATTACTACCCGAAAAGGAAAACCCGCAGCAAAAAACTAACGGTAAAAACTCAAATTTAATTTCAAAAAATCATTCCTAAGTCTAAGGCTTAGACTACGATCAACCCGATTATCCATCTAAAAATTACTATCATGAAAAACGTAAAACTTCTTTCATTAGCCCTATCTATGCTTATATGTTTCGTAGCATCAGCACAGGAGAAAATCATTACAGGAAACGTTACAGACGAGGCCAGCATACCGCTTCCGGGAGTAACTATCGTGATTAAAAATACCAAAAACACAACTCAAACCGATTTTGACGGAAAGTATTCCATCAAGGCTCAAAAAGGTGATATTTTGATCTTTAGCTATATCGGATTCAACTCTCAAACACAAACCGTAGGCAATAAAAATGTGATTAATGTTAAACTAACCGGCCAACAGCAATCCCTTAACGAAGTAGTAGTCGTGGGCTATGGGGTTTCGAACAGCGACTACGAAAGCTCAAATTACAGCCGTCGTGACAAGAAAATGGCCGCAAAGACTATTACCTCAACGCTTCAGGGAAGAGTTGCCGGGCTACCAATTACTGGTAATTATATTCAGCCTGCACCCAATCAAAACATCATTATAAGAGGGACTACATCTATTTCTTCTAAAGATGAACCTTTGTATATAATCGATGGTGTTCCGGTGAAATCTGATCAATTCTCAAAAATCAATCCGAATGATGTGGAGGAAGTAAAAGTTATAAAAGAAGCAGAAGCAACTTCACTTTATGGAAGCAGAGCCACAAACGGAGTTGTTCTTGTTGCTACCAAAAACGGCATTTACAAAAACCTTACGGAGAAAGAATTAAATGCCAAACTGAAAAAAATAACTGTTCCGCAGCCGGTAGAACCTAATGAGGAAGATTACAATACTTTTGTCGAAAATGCCTTCGAGAGTCCAAAAACAGCACCTCTTTCTACATTTTCTATCGATGTTGACAATGCTTCGTATACCAATGTGAGACGCTTTATCAATAACGGACAAGCAGTTCCGAAAGATGCCGTTCGTGTAGAAGAAATGGTTAACTTCTTTAAATACAATTATCCACAGCCAAAAGATCAAAATCCGTTTTCTATTAACACAGAAGTAAGTGATTCACCATGGAATGCCAAAAACAAAGTGCTTAAAATTGGTTTACAGGGGAAAAACATCCCAACCGAAAATTTACCTGCTTCTAATTTAGTTTTCTTAATTGATGTTTCAGGATCGATGAGCGACATGAATAAATTGCCTTTGCTAAAGCAATCATTAAAAATACTGGTAAATGAGTTACGTCCGAAAGACAAAGTTGCCATGGTGGTTTATGCCGGTGCAGCAGGACTGGTTTTACCTCCAACTTCAGGTGACGAAAAGAAAACCATTATTGATGCTCTTGAAAAATTGAATGCGGGCGGAAGTACTGCCGGAGGAGCAGGAATTGAACTGGCGTATAAAATTGCTGCAGAAAACTTTATCAAAAACGGAAACAACAGAGTGATTCTGGCTACTGATGGTGATTTTAATGTAGGAGATACTTCTAATGCAGACATGGAAAAGCTAATTGAAGACAAAAGAAAAACCGGCGTTTTCCTTACCTGCCTGGGGTACGGAATGGGAAATTACAAAGACAGTAAGATGGAAACTTTAGCCGATAAAGGAAATGGAAATTATGCTTATATCGACAACATTCAGGAGGCCAATCGTTTTTTAGGAAAAGAGTTCAAAGGTTCCATGTTTGCAATTGCTAAAGATGTAAAAATTCAGATAGAATTTAATCCCAAACAAGTTCAGGCTTATCGTTTAATCGGTTACGAAAACAGAAAACTGCGTCCGGAGGATTTTAAAAATGATGCTATTGATGCGGGAGAACTTGGAAGCAACCATACCGTTACTGCTCTTTATGAAATTGTTCCCACCGGAGTAAAAAGCGATTATTTGGCACAGCAGCCTGATGCTTTAAAATATACCAAAGTCGAAGAAGCCGGAATAAATTACAGCAATGAACTTGCTACCATAAAATTCCGTTATAAAAAACCGGACGGAGATAAAAGTATTGAACTGGTACAGGTAATCGAAAACAAATCGGTTGCATTGGAAAAAGCCTCTGATGATTTTAAATTCAGCAGTTCAGTGGCCTGGTTCGGTCTGAAACTAAGAGATTCAAAATTAATTTCAGACAAATCTTCAGATGCTATTCTGAAATTAGCCAAACAGGGGCTTTCCAACGATCCTGAAGGTTACAAGGCCGAATTTATCCGTTTAATTGAGGCAGTAAAATTCAATTAAATTTTACGATGAAAAATGTAAAACTTGCTTCATTGGCTTTTTCTATATTTCTCTGTCTCGTAACACATGCACAGGAAAAAGATGTATCTCATACAAAACCTGTAAATGCCGATAGTCAGATCATAATATGTGCACCATCAAAAAAATCTATTATTAATCCACCTTTGGTAATTGTTGATGGAGTTATAATCAATTTTAAAGATTTTCCTAAAGTGAGCCCGAATACTATCAAAGAGATGAAAGTTTTAAAGGAAACTGAAGCAACTTCAGTCTACGGAAATAAAGGAATAAATGGTGCTATAATTATCACAACAAAGAAAAATAACTGAAATTTGATAACACAGATTTCATTTTTAACAGCGGTTTATTAACAAAATTATTTTTACATTTGATCTCCTTTTGAAACCCTTTCAGAAGGAGATCAATCATATTATTTAATCATTTTCACACAATCAATTAATGAACCCTATCTTAAATCAGAATTTATTTCTTGTAAAAGAGCATGTTGGCATGTTTAAAGCATCAAACAACTATGACATTTATAATCCGGAAAGCAATCAGATCATCTTAAACTGTAGAGAAAATAATCTGGGATTCTTCACTAAAATGTTGCGTTTCACCGATTACAAAAGAATGACACCTTTTAATGTTGAAATTGCAGCAGCTTCAGGTGAAAAACTAATTTCGGTAAAAAGAGGTATTGCCGTTTTCAGATCTAATGTTGAAGTTTTTGACGAAAAAGAGAGACTGATAGGTACCTTTAAACAAAAGTTCTTTTCTTTTGGCGGCAGATTTGAAATTTTAGATAAAAACGAAAAACCGGTTGCTACACTTCAGGGAAAATGGACAGGATGGGATTTCAAATTTACCCACGAAAATAAGCAATTGGCTCAGGTAAGTAAAAAATGGGCCGGAATGGGGAAAGAACTCTTCACCAGTGCCGATAATTATGTTCTTCAAATTGAAGAAACTGTAGCACAGGACAGTCCGCAAAGGCAATTAATTCTGGCAGCTGTAATGTGTATCGACATGGTTTTGAAAGAATAGAAAAAGTTGTTAAACTTAGATTAAGAAAACATCTAAAGCATCATTTTAGGAAGCAAAAGCCTTATTTTTGTGGTACTCAAATGATGCTTTCGCATTTCTAATATGACAATCATGACAGACTTAAAAAATAAAAATGCCCTAATTACAGGAGCCGGAAAAGGAATAGGAAAAGCAATCGCACTTGCACTTGCCAACGAGGGAGTTAATGTAATTTTAGTTTCGAGAACGCAAGCAGATGTTGACCAGCTAGCAATCGAAATCAATAACTTAGGTGTAAAATCTTTGGCTTTAGCTGCTGATGTTTCTGATATTAATTCTATAAATAGTGCCGTAGAAAAAGCATTAGCCGAATTTAAAAGTATCGATATTTTAATCAACAACGCCGGAATTGGTGCTTTTGGAAAATTCCTGGAATTAGAACCAAACACCTGGGAAAGAATCATTCAGGTCAACCTTATGGGAACTTACTATACCACCCGCGCCGTTATTCCAAATATGATCGAAAGACAAACGGGAGACATCATTAATATTTCATCGACAGCAGGTTTAAACGGAAACGCCGTTACGAGCGCTTACAGTGCTTCAAAATTTGCTGTTCTGGGTCTAACGGATTCTTTGATGCAGGAAATGAGAAAACACAATATTCGTGTTACTGCTTTAACACCAAGTACAGTAGCTACTGATATGGCCAAAGATTTAAATCTGACAGACGGAAACCCTGAAAAAGTAATGCAGCCCGAAGATATTGCCGAACTGATTGTCGCACAACTAAAACTGAGTCGTCGCGTTTTCATTAAAAACAGCAGTATCTGGTCTACTAATCCTTAAAAATAAATTCCAATCTTTTGAAAAATTCCAAATTCCAAATACTGCAAGCTGGAATTTGGAATTTAAATGTTGTAATTTCTAAAAACTAAACGATGGAAAACTATTTAAGACAATTAATTGCCATAGAATTTACCGATAAGAAAGAACTTTATACCGGATTTCTTATCGACTATTCGGATGAATGGATTTTATTACGAAACAATCCCGTAGATTTTATACTGGATGGCTTTGTACTATTGAAAAACAAAAACATTGAAGCCATACACAGAGATCAGGATCTGGAATTTACCGAAAAAGTAATCCGTCTAAAAGGTCTCAGAACAAATGCCGAAGATATCATTCCGATACGAGATTTGAATTCGATCATCAATTTTATCACAAACAAATACGGTATTTTCCAGATTGCTAAAAAGTCAGCAAAGTCAGCTTATTTGGGAAAACTAATCGAATTAACGGATGAAGAACTTACTATCGATTTCCTGGACACAAAAGGTCAGTTTGGCGGTGAATTAAGCTTTAATCCACAAAAGATAAGGGTAATTGAATTTGATACCGATTATATCAATTCATTGAAATTAGTAGTTGGAGAAAATCTTTAACTTTGAATTTAAAGATGTTCCACGAAGATACGCTGAGTTTCTCACCGAGATTCACAGAGACTTCTCATATAAAAACGAAAAAGCCTCATTAATGAGGCTTTTTCGTTTTTGGTCATAAATGACAAACTTTATATCTAAACTTTGTGTATCTCCGTGGAAATCTTTGTGTATCTCAGCGAAACACGAACCTTAAGCCTCAGTAAGCTTATTCAAGAACTCAAGACGAACACTTCCGTCTTCGTCGATCTTTGTCAGGTTTATTTCCTGCAGAGTATTTACCAATTCAGGATTCCACGGTGTTTTTACTTTTACGTAATTCTCTGTAAAACCATGAATATATCCTTCTTTATTTTCTCCTTCGAACAAAACAGTTCTGTTAGATCCTAACTGACTTTCATAAAAAGCACGACGTTTTTTAACGGATAATCCACGTAGCATTTTACTGCGTTTCGCTCTTACATTTGCCGGAACAATTCCCGGCATATTTGCAGCTTCTGTATTGTCTCTTTCGGAGTACGTGAACACATGCAGATAAGAGATATCCATTTCGTTAAGGAAATGATAGGTTTCTAAAAAATGCTCGTCTGTTTCGCCCGGAAATCCAACAATCACGTCTACACCAATACAGGCATGTGGCATTACTTCACGAATTTTATGAACACGTTCAGTATACACTTCACGCAAGTAACGGCGCTTCATCAATTTCAAAATATCATTGCTTCCGGATTGTAACGGAATATGAAAATGCGGTACAAAAGTTCGGCTTTTAGAAACAAACTCAATGGTTTCATTCTTCAGTAAATTAGGTTCGATAGAGGATATTCGCAAACGCTCGATCCCGTCAACCTCATCCAGAGCCTGAACTAAGTCCAGAAAAGTATGTTCGTGTTTTTTATTTCCAAACTCCCCTTTTCCGTAATCCCCAATATTAACTCCCGTTAAAACAATTTCTTTGATGTTCTGAGCAGAAATTTCTTTGGCATTTTTCAATACATTTTCCAGAGCATCACTTCTCGAAATCCCTCTTGCTAACGGAATGGTACAATATGTACATTTATAATCACAGCCATCCTGAACTTTCAAAAAAGCCCGGGTACGGTCTCCAATAGAATAACTTCCCACATAAAAATCAGCCTCGGCAATTTCACAAGAGTGTACTTCACCCATGTCATTCTTGCTCAGGTCATGAATATAATCCGTAATTTTAAATTTTTCTGTAGCTCCCAAAACCAAATCAACTCCATCAACAGCTGCTAATTCCTCCGGTTTCAACTGGGCATAACAGCCTACAGCCGCTACGAAAGCTTTCTCATTCAGTTTCATTGCTTTTTTCACCACCTGCTTAAACTGCTTATCAGCATTCTCTGTAACCGAACAGGTATTGATAACATAGATATCGGCTATTTCCTCAAAATCAACACGATCAAAACCTTCATCGTTAAAATTTCGGGCAATAGTTGAAGTCTCTGAAAAATTCAGTTTGCAACCAAGCGTATAAAAGGCAACTTTTTTTCTATTTTCCATAGGAATAAACTACGTTTTAAGTAGTAAGATATTATATTTACATCTCTTTTGAAGAGTTTGCAAATTTACATACAATATTCTTTAAAATAAAATCAATAATATACTATATATCAATATTTTGCAAGAACCTGCTATTTTAATTCGTTTCAAAAAACTGTAAATCAAACCAAATCGTCAGGAAAAAAAAATTAAACTGAAAAAAACGCAACCCAATTCGATAAGAATAAAACGACAAATTGATCGATTAAACGCAAATAACATCGATTAAGTGCGTTTTTTAAGATATTAAATTAAAATTTTCTTACATTTAACTTTGCTGGAAATATTTTTAGAAGTAATTTCACTTCGTCAAAAAATAGGAACCAAAAACTATAGCATCAAAATCATAAATAGCGCATAACAATTTTGATTTTCCATCGTTATGTTGTTGTTTTGTTATAATAAAAATGGGCAGGCCGAAAACCATAAAGAGTAGGCAAAAATTAAAAATTAAAACTCCATATGAAAGCATTTTTACCCACAATCTGCTTGATGTTCTTAACCCTTTTTAGCGCTCAGGCACAAACTGCTCCGGCTGCTAATCCATTTCCATCTATCAGCACATTGACAAACTGGGCGAGCTTAAACTCTCAATCTCAATTTGATATTGCAATTCGTGCGGTTGGATTTAAATTTGAAGTAAAAGAACCGGGTGAAGGCTCAACAGCTTACACTTATATTCGTAAAGTAACCGTAAATGAAGTAAACTACACTGACAGAATCGTTTACAGAATTACAAACAACAATTCGGCAAGTATCATTTCGTTAGTAACTGCTTCTACTGATTTAGTAAGCTTGTACACTCCACAATTGTCAACTTTTAAAAACAACAATTGTAAAACTGAAATGTCTAAAGACAAAAACACAACTTGTACTTGCTATGAAAGTGCGAACTTCGCTATCGATCTTTGCGACGAACGTGTAAAATTGACAATGGGTGACGGAAACAAATATTTTGTTTCAGTAGCTAAAAAATAATATTTAATACCTCTTTCTAAAGTATTAAAAAACTAAGAACTGTTTTCCAAATCTTTGCAAATCTTAAGCAATTTGAGTTTACAAAGATTTGGAACACATTTCATTTTATCTCTTTACAGGTCTGGATGCTTCAATTCATACCAAACTTCCAGCTCTCCTTCATATTCAAAAGAATTCACGTAGCGAAAACCTAATTTTTCCAACGCTTTTCTTGATACCTCATTTCCTTCATCGGCATAAGCGTAAAGAGCTTTGACTTTCATTTTGTTAAATGCATAATCAACAAATGCTTTTCCGGCTTCAGTCGCATAGCCTTTCCCCCAGTGTTTTTCGATGAAACGATATCCTATTTCATAAAAATCTTTGTGGTCGTTAATTTCATAGGTGATAAACTTTATACCTGACCAACCCAAAAACTCATTCGTTTCTTTTAGTACAGCAGCCCAGCGACCTGTTCCAAAATCCTTGTATTGCTGCTGAATATTTTCGATTTGAACGACACTTTCCTCAATCGTTGTTACAGGCTTTTTCCCAACGAAAAGGTGCACATTCGGATTCGAATCCAATTCAAACATTCCATCAGCATCCGAAAGAAGTAATTCTCTTAAAATTAGTCGTTCTGTTTCAATTGGTTCTTTCATACAAATTAATTTAAAATATAGCGCTGCACCACCTCAGCAACTCCATCATCATTATTTGAAGCAACGATTAAATCTGCTCTGTCTCTTAATTCCGGGGTTACGTTATCGACCCAAACTCCTAAACCTGCATATTCGATCATGGTCAGATCATTTCCGGCATTTCCCACGGCAATAATTTCGCTTTGATGAATGTTTAACTTTTCGGCTAAAAGTTTTAAACTGGCCGCTTTATCTATTCCATTCTGTGCTGCTTCCAGGAAGAAAGGTTTTGACATGGCAACACTCAAATGAGGCATTGCTGCTTTTAAGTCAGCTTCTAATTCTTTTAAATAAGAAGGTTCCGCCAATAAAATACATTTTACCGCAGGTTCTGTAACCGCTTCTTTAAAACCAGTTACTCTATTATGTGGTAATCCTGTAATTTCTTTTTCAACATCAATATATTCCGAATCGGTTTCGCTTATAATTTCACCATCCAGATACGTAATGATATGAGTTTTCTTTTTTACACTGTAGTCATACAGCTCATGGATTTGCTCAACGGTTAATTTTTGTTCGAACAAAATAACATCATCCTTAACCGTACTAATGATCGCTCCATTAAACGAAATTATATACGAGTCATTCAAATCCAGCTCTAACTCCTTAGCATAAGCAGTCATCGCCGATGTTGGTCTGCCCGAAGCCAAAACGACGTAAACGCCTTTTGACTGTGCCTCCAGCAGTACTTTTTTATTAAGGTCCGAAATTTTATGATCGTCTGTCAACAAGGTATCATCCATGTCGAGCACTAACATTTTATATTGCATATTTTTTTCAGTTTGCAGTCTCAGTGTTCAGTCTCTGTACACTAAAACTTTTCACATCTCACATTTTACATCTTACAAAAAAATGCGACTATTGGATATTCATTCTAAATTCTTCAATAACCGGATTTGCTTTGGCAAAATCAGTTTCCTGAATAAATACTTCTACTGCTAAATCAGATCCGCCATATCCTCCCATACGAGCCGACTGGATGTTATCTTTTTTTACCGTTTCTACTCCGGCTTCTTCTAATCTTTCTTTCAAAGCAATTGCTAACACTTCACTCCCTGAAAACACTTTCATTAATCCCATGACATTTATTTTTTATCGTTTAATTATTCTTCCTCTTCAATATCATCCTCATCTTCATCAAGCTCCTCTTCTCCTTCATCCTCCATATCAAAAAGATAAGGTTCTACTAACATTTTGTCGGCCAGGATTTCGATACGCTCTGTCAGTTCTTCAGCAAAAATAATTCGCTGTACTTTAGCAATACTGTTTGAAATACGCATGATTTTAGTTTCATGACGCAATTTCAGAATTGGATCGGCATCATCCAGAATAAACATTTTCAGACGGTTTACATTGTAGCCCGCTGTTGTAAACATATCACTCAATTTATTTGGTGTCCCGATTAAAACGTCAATTCCCGTAGAAACATAATTTTTATCATAATCCATATCGCCTTTATCGTGTACACCATAAACTTCAAGATTAGTATACTTTCCGTATTTTTCAAAAAGCGCTTCCATTTCCAACACTTTGGCTTTGTCTTCAACAATAATCAAAGCACGTGGCGATTCTTCGGTTTTCCCTGCCAATTGCTGAATGACATTTAATACAATTGTTGTCGATTTTCCACTCTTTTCCGGAGAAAGAATGATACAATCAGCCCCACTTTTAATGGTCGAAAAAGTTTCCTGCTGCAACGCATTTGCTTCTGTTAAACCATTCTCAATTAAAGCGTCTTGCAACTTCTCGTTTATTTTTTTCAGTTTCATTTTTTTTATGCTTTAAGCTTTAAGCTATACGCTGTAAGCAAAAATTTATTTCGTTTTTATAAAAGCTTAAAGCCTAAAGCTTAAAGCGTATTGCGCGAAGCATCTACTTGCTTGCAAACATTTTCACATCGGTTTCCGAGATTTCACTTCCTCCCAAAATGATTAATCTTTCCACTACATTTCGAAGTTCACGGATATTTCCTGTCCAATCGTATTCCTGCAATAGCTTTATAGCTTTTGGCGAAAATACTTTTACCGAATTACCTTGTTCTGATGCAATTTTCTCGGTAAAATGAGTAATCAATGCCGGAATATCATCACGTCTCTCGTTCAATGGCGGTACTTTAATTAAAATTACTGCCAGACGATGGTACAAATCTTCACGGAAGCGGCCTTCTGCAATTTCAGTTTTCAGGTCTTTATTGGTTGCTGCTACCACACGCACATCGACTTTGATGTCTTTTTCAGCTCCAACTCTTGTGATCATATTTTCTTGTAGCGCACGTAACACTTTGGCTTGTGCCGAAAGACTCATGTCTCCAATTTCATCCAGGAAAATAGTTCCCTTATCGGCTGCTTCAAACTTTCCGGCACGATCTTTCACCGCCGATGTAAAGGCTCCTTTTACGTGTCCAAACAATTCGCTTTCGATCAATTCGCTTGGAATAGCCGCACAGTTTACTTCTATCAAAGGAAAATTTGAGCGCTCGCTTTTTTCATGTAACTGATGTGCTACCAGCTCTTTTCCGGTTCCATTTGGACCTGTAATCAAAACTCTGGCTTCGGTTTGGGCTACTTTATCAATCATTACTTTAATATGACTGATCGCTTCGCTTTCCCCTACCATCTCATAATTTTTACTAACCTTTTTCTTCAGAATCTTATTCTCTACTACGAGTTGTTTTTTATCTAAAGCATTACGAACAGTGTTCAGCAATCGATTCAAATCTGGTGGTTTCGAAATATAATCAAAAGCTCCTAAACGCATCGTGTGAATCGCGGTTTCCATATCGCCATGACCAGAGATCATAACCATTGGAATTTCCGGTTTAATCTTTTTTACTTCTTCTAAAACCTCAACCCCGTCTAATTTTGGCATTTTGATATCACACAATACCAAATCGTAATCGTTGTTTTTTATTTTCTCAAGACCTGCTGCACCATCTTCAGCTTCATCTACCTGATACGTATCATTTTCTTCTGATAAAATTTTTACCAAAACTCTTCTGATGGACGCTTCGTCTTCTATAATTAGTATTTTACTCATTCTTTTGAGGTTCTAAGGTTCAGAGTTACTAAGGTTCTAAGGTTCTAAGGTTTTTCTATAAGAAGCTAAAAAACTTAGCATCTCAGAATCTTAGCTACTTTAAAAATTAATATTTAAGCCATTTATACAATTCTTTCCAGGTTGGTTTTTTGCCGTACATTAAAATCCCTATTCGGTAAATTTTGGCGGCGAACCATACTACAAGGAAAAAGGTAGCAAACAATAATGATACCGAAATCGCAATTTGCCACCACGGCACTCCAAACGGAAGTCGCATTAACATAACAATTGGCGAGGTTAGCGGAATCATCGAGAATACCACAGCAATGGTTCCGTGAGGATCATTTACAACCGTAAAAAAACCAACATAGACACTCAAAATCAACGGCATAATGATCGGCAAAAGAAATTGCTGCGAGTCCGTTTGATTGTCCACTGCAGCACCGATAGCTGCGTAAAACGAACTGTATAAAAAATATCCTCCGATGAAATAAATCACAAAGCCAATGATAATACTGGCAATTGGTAAATTCCATAATTCGCGAATATACATTTGAGCTGTTCCCGACATTTCATGCTGGGCAGACTGCATTAATTCCGGTGAGATTCTGGCTGTTGGACCAACATTTACTCCAAAAAAAGCCGATGCTGCAAACATTAATCCTAAACCTATGATGGCCCAAATCATAAATTGAAGCAATCCTGCAAGTGAAGTTCCCACAATTTTACCAATCATCAGCTGAAATGGTTTTACCGACGAAATAATAATTTCGATGATTCGGTTGGTTTTTTCTTCAATCACACTTCGCATGACCATATTGCCGTAAATGATAATAAACATCATAATCAGATACCCAAAAGCACCTCCTATTCCGATTTTTATCTCATTCAATCCTTTTAAACTCTCTTCTCCGGATGCTTTTACCAAATGAATATTCACATCCGATTGCGCTTTCTGAATGGCCAAAGTATCCAGTTTTGCCGTTTCAAGATTTATTTTGGTAATTTTTGATGCAATTACATCCTGTGTTTTTTCGACAAAAGAAATACTGGGACTGTTATTCGAAATAAACTCAATTTTACTTTCTAAATCTGATAATTTACCGGTTTTTGGAATAACAATTAAACCGTCAAAGCTTTCGTTAGTAATACTGTCTTTTAGAGCTTTTGTATCAATTTCAGACAAATTGAGGTATTTAAACTCGGCTTCTTCCTTATTCTGTTTTAGAAAATCCTGTGCAAACAAACCTGTTTCGTCATGAATGGCGATTCTTTTCGTCTCTGCTTTCATTGAACTCAGATACCCAATGAATCCTGCGATTGCCACAAACAATAACGGACTCAAAAAGGTCATGACAACAAAAGACTTATTGCGTACTTTTGCAATAAATTCTCTTTTTATAATCAAAGAAATGATGCTCATAAATATTTTAATTTTCAAATTCCAAATTCCAGTTTCAGAGCGATCAAAATTGGAATTTGGAATTTATTTTTTGGAATTTTATTTTTTGTTTTCGGTAACTGTTTGAATAAAAATATCGTTTATGCTTGGTATTTTTTCTACAAAATGGGTAACCTGTCCGCGTTGCGTTAGTAAATGCAATAGCTCATTTGGCGCTGCGTCTCCAATTTGAATATCCAGTTTCAGATCGTCATTTAAGGATTTAAAACTTGCCGGCGACACGGTGAATTTTTGTGTAATGTCATACATCAGGCCTTCTACATTATCCGTTAGAATACCCACTTCAAAACTATTGGTTCGGAATTGACGCTTAACATCACTTACTTTTCCTTCAATCAGTTTATTTGATTTATGAATTAAGGCAATATGATCACATAGTTCTTCTACACTTTCCATACGGTGTGTCGAAAAAATAATGGTAGCTCCCTGTTCTTTAAGTGCCAGAATTTCATCTTTAATTACGTTTGCATTCACAGGATCAAATCCCGAAAAAGGCTCGTCAAAAATCAGCAATTTAGGCTTGTGCAGCACACATACTACAAACTGAATTTTTTGCGCCATTCCTTTAGAAAGCTCCTGAATTTTCTTGTTCCACCAGCCTTGAATTCCAAGACGGTCAAACCAATATTCTAATTGTAATTTTGCCTCAGCTTTAGAAAGTCCTTTCATTTGAGCCAGATACAAACATTGTTCTCCAACTTTCATCGAAGTATACAATCCTCTTTCTTCAGGAAGATAACCAATATGTTGTATGTGTTTGGGCTGTAATTTTTCTCCATCCAAAATCACTTCACCACCGTCAGGTAAAGTAATTTGATTTATAATTCGGATCAGGGAAGTTTTTCCGGCTCCATTGGGACCTAGTAGTCCATAAATACTACCTTTTGGTACATTTAATGAAACTTCGTTAAGCGCTACATAATCACCGTATTGTTTTACGACTTTATGTACTTCGAGTAAGTTGCTCATGCTATAATTAAGATTTTCTGCGTCAGTTTGACCATTGTGGCATTATGGATGTAAAAGTAAATAAATAGTATCGAAATCTTGTACTATTCACACAAAAAACCCATTCTACGGTTTGCTATAGAATGGGTTCCTTAAATTTATTGTTGATTCCTTTTAGAAAAAGTCCGATTTATGAAAACATATCTTTTACCTTTTCAAAAAATGATTTTTCTGATTTTTCAGGACTCGGAATAAAGTGATCGTCGTTAAGTGCATTTTCAAAAAATTGTTTTTGCTCTTTGTTCAACGTTTTTGGTGTCCATACATTTACATGAACTAACAAGTCTCCACTTCCGTAACCATTGATACTTGGAATACCTTTTCCTTTTAATCTTAAGATTTTTCCGGATTGAATTCCTTCTTCTAATTTGATACGAACTTTTCCATTAATTGCTTCGATGTCTTTAGAAACTCCTAAAACGGCTTCCGGGAAACTGATGTATAAATCGTAATGAATGTTTTCGCCTTCACGTTTCAGAAACTCATGTTCCAATTCTTCAATAGCAACAATTAAATCACCAGGAATACTGTTTCCCGGAGCATCATTTCCTTTATTAGAAACTTTTAACTGCATACCATCTACCACACCCGCAGGAATTTTGATTGAAACAGTTTCGTCTTCCAAAACCATTCCCTGAGCATCCGCTTCAGATGGTCTTTTATCTAAAATCTGACCAGATCCGCCACAAGTAGGACAAGTTGACGCAGATTGCATTCTTCCTAAAATAGTGTTGGTTACACGCATTACCTGTCCCTGACCGTTACAAGTCGAACATGTTTTATAGGTAACTCCTTTAGCCTGAACTTTACGTTTTACTTTTACTTTTTTCTCAACACCATTTGCAATTTCTTCTAAAGTCAGTTTAACTTTAATTCGAAGATTGCTTCCTTTAGCACGACGAGGGCCACCGCCTCCGCCTCCGCCGAAACCACCAAATCCACCGCCAAAAATATCACCAAACTGGCTGAAAATGTCATCCATATTCATACCACCGTGACCACCGCCAAATCCGCCAGAACCATCAAATGCCTGATGTCCGTACTGATCGTATTTCGCTTTTTTGTTCGGATCGCTTAGTACTTCATAAGCTTCTGCCGCTAATTTAAAGTTTTCTTCTGCCTCTTTGTCGCCCGGATTTTTATCCGGATGATATTTTAATGCACTTTTTCTATAAGCTTTTTTAATTTCGGCAGCGTCAGCATTTTTTGAAATGCCTAGTATTTCGTAAAAATCTTTTTTCATAATTTAGGTTAAATTGCTTCGCCAGTTCGCTAGCGCTTGTGTCCAAACTTAAAATTCCGAATTCCAATACTTTTAAAAATTGACTTTCAGAATATGTCATTTGCTTTTCTTAGTTCCCGATAACAACTTTAGGGAAACGAATAATTTTGTCTCCTAATTTGTAACCTTTTTCGATAACATCAACAATTTTCCCTTTTAATTTCTCAGACGGAGCCGGAATTTGGGTAATTGCCTCAGCAAAATCAGCATCAAAAGCATCACCTGCTTTTAATTCAACTTGCTCTAAACCTTTAGAAACTAAAGTATTTTTTAATTTTTCATGAATCAATTCAACTCCTTTTGTCAAAGTTTCATCTTCCGATTTATTGATCTCTACTATAGCTCTGTCAAAATCATCTAAAACTGGCAACATGGCCAATAAAACATCTTGATTTGCAGTTTTAAACAAATCGATACGCTCTTTTGAAGTTCTTTTTTTGTAATTTTCGAATTCAGCAAATAGTCTCAAAAACTTATCTTTTTCTTTTGCCAAGTCTTGAGCCAATTGCTCTTCAACACTTAATTCTTCAACAATTAACTGCTCACCGTTGGCGTTGTTCTCTAACGTTACATCATCTAATTCCTGATCGAATTCTGTATTTTCCGTAGTCATATTACTTTTATTTTTAAAAATATTCTTAAACTTCATTTTTTATTCTTTCTTTTGGATTGCAAAAGTACTGCCAAATCTTTCAAAATGTCAAATTGTCACTTTATTAAAACTGAGTCATTTAAAAAGTAAAAACAGCCTTTTAAAATTTAGTATAATTTTAAGACTATCACGATATAGATTATAGTATATTTGAAATCCAATTGAAAACTAAATTATTACCTATCAAAATTGAATTTAAGGGTTAGCCTCGGCTTTGTAAATAATTATTAATTCAAGTTTACCTTATATTAAAAAAAGCTTCGCCTTATGAGACGAAGCTTTTTTTTATGATTTCTTTTGTGATTGTGTTAGAACATTTTTTGACCACCTCGAATTCGCGAATTATTTCTAATGTGACTTTTCAACCAAAATAAATTTACAGAATCTATGAGAGACAAAAAACCTCCAATTTATCCAACTGACATAAAGAACTAAGTCAGTAAAGCAATAATCTTAAACAGAGGAAGCAAGACTATTATTGCACGGGCGGAGGGATTCGAACCCCCATCAACGGTTTTGGAGACCGCTATTCTACCCTTGAACTACGCCCGTATTTTGAAGTCGCAAATTAAACGTTTTTTTTCTCTTCCGGCAACTATTTCACCGCTTTTAATTCAATAAAAAATCAGCAACACTACAGCTCTTTACCTAACTTTTTCTTCTGCAACGAATTACAAAAAACATTCTTTGAACAGACCATTTACTAACGGATGTAAAAGTAAATCTGCTTGAAGTAAAAATCAAGCCAAACTTATCTTTTTTTAGCCACGAATTCACGAATTAATTCTTAACAAGCCTACATAAAAACAAAAAATCTGCTTAATCTGCCGAATCTGCGTGAAAAAAATCACACCAGACTTGTCTCCCTTCCGCCACGAATTCTCGAATTAGTTCTTAACAAGCTTACGTAAAAACAAAAAATCTACTTAATCTGCCGAATCTGCGTGAAAAAAATCACACCAGACTTATCTCCTTTCTGCCACGAATTCGCGAATTATTTCTTAACAAGCTTACGTAAAAACAAAAAATTTGCTTAATCTGCCGAATCTGCGTGAAAAATAATCAAGTCAGACTTGTCTCCCTTCCGCCACGAATTCCCGAATTAGTTCTTAACAAGCTTACGCAAAAACAAAAAATCTGCCGAATCTGCCGAATCTGCGTGAAAAATAATCACGTCAGACTTGTCTCCTTTCTGTTACGAATTCTCGAATTATTCCTTTTTTAGATCTCGTTTAAGTAAAAAAAATGCGCAAATTCGACTGAATCTGCGCAAAAAAATATTTTATTTCAGCATAAAAATCTAAGCCAGCAAAGCATTTTTCAATCCTTCAAAATCTACCGTAATCTGCTCGCCTGTTACCAGGTTTTTAAGTGAATACGAATTCGAAGCGATTTCCTGATCTCCCGCAATTACCGCGAAAGGAATCAGTCTTTTATCAGCATATTGAAACTGTTTCCCTACTTTTACGTTATCCGGATAAAGCTCTACTTTTATATTTTCCTGACGTAATTTCTGAATGGCCTGTGACGCATACAAAGCCTCTGCATCTCCGTAATTAATAAACAATGCTTTTGAAGTCGCCGAAACAGTTTCCGGGAACAACTGAAGTTCTTCTAAAACCAAATAAATACGATCTAGTCCGAAAGAAATTCCAACACCACTCATATTTTTCAAACCAAAAATACCCGTCAAATCGTCGTATCTTCCACCACCTCCGATAGAACCCATCGAAACTGATTTTGGAGCCGCTACTTCGAAAATGGCTCCGGTATAATAGTTTAATCCACGAGCAAGAGTCACATCTAAATCTAAAGTAGCTGTCGACAATCCTAAAGTTGCCACATTGTCACAAATAAATTTAAGCTCCTCCACACCTTTCATTCCTTCTTCTGACGCTGCTAATAAATCTGAAAGCTGATTGATTTTATCTGCAAAAGTTCCGGTAAAACTAAAAAGAGGCTGCACTTTTACCAATGCTTCTTCAGAAATACCATTCTCGATCATTTCTTTTTTCACACCATCTTCACCGATTTTATCCAGTTTATCAAGAGCCACCGTAAAATCAATTAATTTATCAGAAGCACCAATCACCTCAGCAATTCCGG
The DNA here is from genome assembly GCF_002217475.1 of Flavobacterium tructae. Lineage (GTDB taxonomy): Bacteria > Bacteroidota > Bacteroidia > Flavobacteriales > Flavobacteriaceae > Flavobacterium > Flavobacterium tructae. The sequence continues at coordinate 23,700 of NZ_MUHH01000016.1, read as the reverse complement.
ATAAAATTTTTCTGTTATTGATTTTAATGGTTACCCCTTCTAAACCTAATGCAGTAAAAACGGTATCGTATAATTGCACCAATTCTACTTCCTGCCACAACGATTTTGAGCCCACCACATCGGCATCACACTGGAAAAACTCTCTAAAACGCCCTTTTTGCGGACGATCAGCTCTCCAAACCGGCTGAATCTGATATCTTTTAAACGGAAACTCGATTTCATTCTGGTGTTGCACCACATATCTCGCAAATGGAACTGTTAAGTCATAACGCAATGCTTTTTCAGAAATTTGTTTTGTAAACGAATTTAATTCAACTCTTTCTGCAATAGTAATTTTATCAGCAGAAACAGCCTGAAGCTGCTCGATAGATTTTGGCAGTTCAATTTTACTTTTATTGTAGAAAAAATTTCCTGAATTTAATATTTTAAAAATCAAACGATCTCCTTCTTCCCCGTACTTCCCCATCAAAGTATCTGAATTTTCAAATGAAGGGGTTTCAATCGGCTGAAAGCCAAATTTCTCAAAATTATGTTTGATAACCTGAATAATATATTGACGTTTTGACACCTCCGCCGGTGAAAAATCTCTTGTTCCTTGTGGTATGCTTGGTTTTGAAGCCATTTTTTTAGATTATTAGATTTTTGGATCTTTAGATTATTAGATTTTTTTTGAATCTTAAAATTTAAAAATCTCCTTATGAATTACTGTCTTTTCAGAACTTCCTTTTCTCAGATTCTGAACGACTGCAAATATCTTACTTTTTAAAATAAATAATACCACTTCGAAAACAAACTTGTAACAAAAAACGTATTTTCGTGACAAATAGATCATGATGCTAAAATTATTTAAAGAAAATATCCGAATTGCTTTTGGTTCTATCAAAACTCAATTGCTGCGTACGATTCTTACCGTTTTAATTATTGCTATCGGAATTACTGCTTTGGTAGGAATCCTGACGGTCGTTACGGCACTTGAAAATACGGTTTCGACCAATTTTGCATCCATGGGTGCCAACACCTTTAACATCAATCAATACGAAAACAATCTAAAAAACAGAGGAGGAAACGAACGCGAAATCATCAATCCGATTATTTCTTACCCGGAGGCAGTAGCCTTCAAAAATAAATACAAATATCCTTTTACCGAAACTTCACTTTCTTTTACCGCTACCTCTAAAGCTGAAGTAAAATATTCAGACCAAAAAACCGATCCGGAAATTACGATTGTTGGTGTCGACGAGCATTTTATCTCTAATTCAGGTCTGGAAACTACTTTAGGCCGTTCTTTCAACCAATTCGACATTGAAAACAATACTTACTCGTGTGTTGTAGGTTCTGATTTTGAAAAAGGCTTACTAAAAGACGTTAACCCAATTGATAAAATTATCTCTATCCGCGGTGCCCGATTCAAAGTGATCGGTGTTTTAAAAGAAAAAGGCTCAACCTTCGGTAACAGTCAGGATTTACGTGTTTTAATTCCAATTCAGGTCGCACGATCTTTGTTTACTACACCAAAAATCAACTACACCATTAGCGTGATGGTTTCAAAAAAAGAACTTTTGGACGAAGCTGTAGACAATGCCACAAGTACGATGCGCAGGGTTCGCAAATTAAGCCCTGTTCGTGACAACAATTTTGGTATTGGGAGAAGTGACGATTTAATTAACCGAATTCTGGGAATCACCAAATATCTCGGATGGGCCTCCTGGATTATTAGTATCATCACGATTCTGGGGTCATCAATTGCTTTAATGAACATTATGATTGTTTCGGTTACAGAACGAACCCGTGAAATTGGCGTTCGAAAAGCCCTGGGAGCAACCAAAATAACGATTTCAGTACAGTTTTTTATCGAAACCTTATTAATTGGTCAAATAGGCGGCTTGGTTGGTATTGTATTAGGAATTCTTGTTGGATTTGCCTTTGCAGCCGCGATGAGTTTTGCTTTTGTAATTCCTTGGGTAGCTATCTTTGCTGCTTTTGCTACCAGTTTTATGGTTGCCATTGTTTCCGGTCTGTATCCGGCAATAAAAGCATCACAACTGGATCCGATTGAAGCATTACGATATGAATAATTTCTAGTTTACAGTTACAGTTTGCAGTTAGTTGTAAGACTGAAAACTGAGACTGAGACTAAAAATTGAGACTGCGACTGCAAACTCAAACAGTTCCCTTAATCATACGATCATTATCGTAAATATCTTTTTTCAGTTCAATATTATTGAAATTCATCTTTTCCAATAAATCAATCATCTCTTTCCCCAGATACTGATTGATTTCGAAGTACAATTGTCCGTTTTGCAAAAGATTTTCCCTGGCCAGTTCAGCTATTTTTCTGTAAAAAATCAAAGCATCGTTATCGTCTACAAAAAGAGCTAAATGCGGCTCATAGTCCAAAACATTCTTTTTAATCTCTTCTTTTTCTAAATTCCGTACATAAGGCGGATTTGAAACAATGATATCAAAGTTGTGCTTCAATTCTTCTGCCTCTAAAATATTCTGAAGCATAAAAGTAACTTCAACTTTATTCCGGACTGCATTTCTTTTAGCCGTTGCTATTGCTTTTTTAGAAACGTCAATTGCATACACTTCTGCATGGGGAAGGTTTTTTGCCAAAGAAATGGCAATGCAGCCACTGCCGGTTCCAATATCAAGGATCTTGATTTTTTTTGATTTAGTTCCTCCTGAATTATCATTAACAATCCATTCCACCAACTCTTCTGTTTCGGGACGGGGAATCAGAACATTTTCATTGACTTCGAAATCTAAGCCGTAAAAATGGGTTTTACCTAACAAATACTGAATCGGAACTTCTTTCTTTAATTGCAGTACTAAAAAATCCCAAATCAGAAAATCATCTTCTGAAAAAGCCAATTCATGATTCAATGCCAAATCAATTTGTCGTAATTGATGCTTATCTTCAAGAATTAAATAAAAAAAACTTTCCGCTTCATACGCATCGTAAAAGGGTGATAAATCTTTAATGAACTGAGTCCGATATTGTTTGATTTTCATTTTGGGTATTTGAGCATTATTTTTCAGCCAAGGGCAACCGTATTACAAGATAAGTATTGTAACGTTAATTTGCTACACTAATTTCCTATAATTTTTTCAACATCCAAACAGGACAGGAACTGTGACCTGTGTTACCCATAGGAGCTTCTAAATATTCAAAACCTGATTTTACATATAATTTTTGCGCGGCATGCATAAAAGGCATCGTCTCGATATAACATTTTTCAAAACCAAAAATTTTCGCTTGCTCTAAACACTTCTTCATCATCACACTTCCAATTCCCAAGCCCCTGGTTTTCGGCAAGAAATACATCTTCTGCAACTCACAAATCTCCGGAGAACCATTTTCTAAAGGCGCAATTCCACAGCAGCCTATAATTTCACCTTCCTTTTCAACCACATAATAAACTGATTTCGGCTTATTGTATTCTTCAAACATTAAATCTAAATACGGATCTTCATAAGCAGTTCCTACTTTAGGTATTTCCATTTCATCAAATACGGATCGTATTAAATGTGCAACTGCCTGATTGTCTTCTTTTTTAATAGCTCTAATAGTCCAATTTTCCATATTTCATTACTCCTTTAATGTCATTACAAAAGTAAAAATACTTTTTCGATAGTTGCTTAACTCCCCCAAAACTATCGGGACTAAACTCAAAATTAACTACTTTTGTATCGTGAATATACATGAAAAATACATAAAACGCTGCATCGAACTGGCTCAAAATGGTTTTGGAACTACTTATCCAAACCCCATGGTTGGGAGCGTAATTGTTTACAACAATCAGATCATCGGAGAAGGCTGGCACAAAAAAGCGGGAGAACCACATGCAGAGGTTAATGCCGTACGTTCTGTAAAAGACAAATCACTGTTAAGCAAAGCGACGATATACGTTAGTTTAGAACCTTGCAGCCATTTTGGGAAGACACCTCCATGCTGTGACTTAATTATAGAACATAAAATTCCACATGTGGTTGTTGGAACTGTTGATCCCAATGAAAAAGTAGCAGGAAAGGGCATCAAAAAACTAATCGAAGCCGGAACAAATGTTACTGTTGGAGTTTTAGAAAAAGAATGTTACGAACTTAATAAACGCTTTTTTACTTTTCACCAAAAACAGAGACCTTATATACTATTAAAATGGGCCGAAAGTCAGGATGGTTTTTTATCTCCTGAAAAACAAAAAGATGCAGAAAGAGAACCAATTTGGATTACCAATTCCTATTCCAGACAATTGGTTCACAAATGGAGAAGTGAAGAACAGGCAATTTTAGCGGGAACACAAACTGTTATTGATGACAACCCGAAATTAAATACCAGAGATTGGTCAGGGAATAATCCGGTGAGGGTTATTTTGGATCAAAATAACCGCATTTCGAAAGACAGTTTTGTTTTTGACGATAGCATAAAAACCATCGTATTTACAAAATCTGAAACCAGCCTTCCAACAGAAAACACTACCTTTACAGTAATCGATTTTGAACGTAGCATTGTACCGCAGATCACAACAGCTTTGTATCAAAATCAGATTCAGTCTGTTATTATCGAAGGAGGCGCTAAGACTTTACAATCCTTTATAGACCAGAATATTTGGGACGAAGCCCGCATTTTTATTGGAAAAACCTCTTTCAAAAACGGAACTAAAGCACCACTTATTCCAAAAGAAAACGTGACAAAAACCAATATTCTCGACGACGAATTATTAAACATTAGAAATCATGATTGATACTATAATTTTTGACTTTGGAGATATTTTCATCAATCTGAACAAACAGGCAACTATTTCGGGATTGCAGAAATTAGGACTAAAAGAATGGAATGCAGAATTAGATCAATTGAATCTTTTGTTTGAAACCGGAGACATTTCAACTGAGGATTTTCTGACGGGCTTTCAAAAACAACTTCCAAATGCCACTACGGAACAAATTCTGGAAGCTTGGAACGCCATTTTAGCAGACTTCCCGTTATACCGACTGGAATTTTTACAACTGTTGTCTCAAAAATACCGCTTGTTTCTATTGAGTAATACTGACTCTATACATATTGAAACTTTCGAAAGTAAAACTGGTATTTCGTTTTACAGTGATTTTTATCAATGCTTTGAAAAAGTTTATTTTTCATTTGAAATTGGCATGCGAAAACCAAATGCAGAAGTCTTTCAATATCTCATCAACAAACACGAACTATCCCCAAAAAGAACTTTGTTTGTAGACGATAAAAAAGAAAATACAGATTCAGCCGCAGCACTGGGATTTCATGTCTGGAATTTACAAGTTGGACAAGAAGATGTTATTGATTTATTTGACAAACAAATCCTTTAACGTTTTCTGCCACAGATTAAAATGATTAAAATAATTCTTTTTACGCCGATTGCGCCGATTTCATTACAATTATAATCTGTGACTAAAAAATCAACCCTAGCTTAGAAATCAATCATAAACACAAAAAGATAAAATCCATTTAATCTTTTTTAATCAGTGGCTAAAAAAAATCAAACTCAATTTGGAAATTAACGATACGTACCAGACCATTTCTTTTGAATCTGAAGAAGTGCTTTTAAAAGAAAAAAGCAGCAAATTCTTTGGCTATGCCTATCCTATCGAAAGTGAAGACGAGGTAAAACCTATTATTGAGAACTTAAAAAAGCAGCATCCCCATGCCGTACATTATTGTTATGCTTACCAATTAGGAACCGCGCCCAAAATTTCCTACCGCGCCAATGACGACGGAGAACCCAGTAACACTGCAGGCGCACCAATTTACGGACAGATACAATCTTTTGGCGTAACCAACGTTTTAATAGTAGTAGTTCGGATTTATGGAGGAATTAAACTAGGCGTTGGTGGCCTGATCACTGCTTACAAAACAACAGCACAAATGGCGCTGGAAGCCTGTGAGATTATAGAAAAGACAATAGACATTCACTTTTTAATCTCTTTTGATTACAAAAATATGAATCGGGTAATGCGGGTTATAAAAGAAAAAAAACTGGAAATTACAGCTCAGGAAATGGAGATTAATGAAGACTCAGGACTTCCAATTGGCAAAATAACAACCAAAACACGAAAAAAAAATGCCGAAACAATATTCGACATTTTTGATTTAATGTTTGAAATCGATATTAAAATTATATAATTTGACATTAAAAGCCGTCACATTTTAACAATTATACCAGTGTTTTAAATAATTCTAAAATGTAATCTGGAGGCGCTGTAGGACGACCCGTTTTTAACGAAATAAATACTAAAATAAACACAGCAGTTGTTAATAACTCATCTGCTTCATTATAGATTGCACAATCAAATTCAATCTTAACAGATGACTGACTTTTGAAAGCTGTATGAATAGTAAGAAGCTCATCGTAACGTGCCGATTTTTTATAATTTATCTGCATTGAAACAATTGGCAATCCAATACCGCTTTCTTCCATGCTTTTATACGAAATCCCTTTATTTCTAAGCCATTCCACTCGTCCAATCTCAAAATATGGCACATAATTTCCGTGATAAACAACGCCCATTTGATCGGTTTCAGAGTAACGGACACGCACTTGCGTTTGATGATTTTTCATTATTTTCAGATTAAAAAAAATTAAGTTTAAAAAGTTTACTTACAACTTTTTTTTATAAAATTAGACTTCAAAATATTTTTTTTTACAGAAATTTGTTCACATATTTGTTATCCCGAAATACGGAATAAAACTGCTCCTTTTTTATTAGGAGAATCTTTATCAATAATAAGAAAATTTATTTGAATCTATGACTAAAACTGCTCAATCGGTATGGGAAAACTGTTTGTCTTTTATAAAGGACAATATTCAAGATCAAGCATACAAAACTTGGTTTGAGCCAATCAAGTCAGTTGAACTAACCGATAACGCGTTATACATTCAAGTACCAAGTAAATTTTTCTACGAATGGCTCGAAGAGCATTACGTAAAATTATTGAAAGTTGCACTTACCAAAGAACTGGGAAAAAACGCAAAGTTACTCTATAAAATTAAAATGGAGAACACTTATGGAAATAAACAGCCGTTTACCGAGCAGCTGCCAAGTTCCAACAGAGTTCCAATGAAACCTCAAGAGGTTGATGCTCCGTTTAAAAACCTAAATCCTGAACTTAAGAATCCGTTTGTAATTCCGGGAATCCGAAATTTAAAAATTGAATCTCAGTTAAATCCAAATTACAGTTTTGATAATTTCCTTGAAGGAGATTCAAACCGTTTAGCCCGTTCTGCAGGTATGGCAGTTGCCAACAAGCCTGGAGGAACTTCCTTTAATCCGTTATTGATTTTTGGAGGAGTTGGATTAGGAAAAACACACTTGGCACATGCTATAGGTGTGGAAGTAAAAGACAAATACCCTGAAAAAACGGTTTTATACATTTCTGCCGAAATTTTCACGCAGCAATATATTGATTCTGTTAAAAAGAACAATCGTAATGATTTTATTCATTTTTATCAGTTAATCGATGTTTTAATTATTGACGACGTTCAGTTTTTATCCGGAAAATCAGGAACTCAGGATGTATTTTTCCATATTTTCAATTATTTACATCAAAACGGAAAACAGGTAATCCTTACTTCTGACAAGGCACCTGTTGACATGCAGGATATCGAGCAGCGTTTATTATCCCGTTTCAAATGGGGGCTTTCTGCCGAGCTGCACCAACCGGATTACGAGACTCGCATCTCTATCTTAAAAAACATACTATATCGTGATGGTGTTGAAATGCCGGAAGATATTATTGAATATGTGGCACGTAACATCAAGAGTAACGTTAGAGAATTAGAGGGAGCCATTATTTCCTTAATTGCTCAGTCTTCATTCAATAAAAAAGAAGTTACTATTGAGTTAGCCAAAAGTGTTGTAGAGAAATTTGTTAAAAATGTAAAGAGAGAAATCTCTATCGATTATATTCAAAAAATTGTGTCTGATTATTTCCAGTTGGATGTTGAAACACTTCAATCTAAAACCCGAAAGAGGCACGTGGTACAAGCGAGACAATTGGCCATGTTTTTTGCAAAGAAATTCACAAAAGCTTCTTTGGCAAACATTGGCTCACAAATTGGAGATCGCGACCACGCTACCGTATTACACGCTTGCAAAACAGTTGACAATTTAGTTTCTACAGACAAACAATTCAAAAAATTTGTCGAAGACATCAACAAAAAACTAACGCTATAAACGCGCATCATGCCAGTAAAAATTTTAATGGTTTGTTTGGGAAACATTTGCAGATCACCTTTAGCTGAAGGTATTTTAGCTTCAAAATTACCCAAAAATAATTTCATCGTTGACTCAGCCGGAACCGGATCCTGGCATGTAGGACACTCCCCTGATAAACGATCTATAGCAGTAGCCAAAAAAAATGGCCTGGACATTGGAAACCAAAAAGGAAGACAATTCAAACCTGCTGACTTCAATACTTTTGATTACATCTATGTGATGGATTCTTCTAATTATGACGACGTTATAAAACTGGCTCAAACTGAAGAACATAAAAACAAAGTCCGTCTGATTTTAGACGAATTATTTCCCGATGAAAACGTAGATGTTCCGGATCCTTACTTTGGCGTTACCAACGGATTTGAAAATGTATATCAAATGTTAGACGAAGTAACCGATATCATCTCGAAGAAACTTATCGAAAAACATTCATAAGCTCTTCTTTTCCTAACAAAATAAAAAGACATCTATGAAACTCCTGGGAAAACTATACTTAATTCCAACAACAATGGGCGAAAGCGACCCTATGGATGTTTTACCTCAAACTGTCAAAAGAAGTATCGATTTTATAGATCACTATATTGTTGAAAACGAAAAAACGGCCCGTAAATCCATAAAAGCAGTCTCGCCGGAAAAAAAACAATCAGAACTGATTCTTTTTACCCTTAATAAACGTACAGAAACAAGCGAACATTTAGATTTCATCAAACCTTTACTGGAAGGAAAAAATGTTGGATTAATGAGCGAAGCCGGCTGTCCCGGTGTTGCTGATCCCGGTGCCGTAATTGTAAAACTGGCACATGAAAAAGGAATTCAGGTGGTACCTTTAGTGGGACCATCTTCTATTTTATTAGCCATGATGGCTTCCGGAATGAACGGACAAAGCTTTACTTTCAATGGCTATTTGCCTATTGATAAAGACGAAAAAAAATCAGCAATTCGTCATTTCGAAAGATTATCACAAGATAAAAACCAATCACAGCTTTTTATTGAAACTCCGTATAGAAACAACAAATTAATCGAAGATCTTTTACAGATTTTAAATCCGTCAACACATCTTTGTATTGCAACAGATATTACTTTACCAACAGAATTCATTAAAACAATGCGGGTTTCTGATTGGAAAAAGCTAAAAATAGATATTGACAAACGCCCTACCATTTTTATTATTCATAAAATGTAAACTATTAAACCGTATTCATAATGAAAAAGTTTCTTCTTCTACTTCTGATCTGCTTTACCCAAATTACATTTTCGCAAACCAATAAAGAATCTGAAAAAACAACAGCAAGTTCAATTTCGAATGACAATACTGTCTATGATCTCAAAGGAATAGAGGAAAAACCCGAATACCCTGGCGGTGTCACTGAATTCACTGCCTTCCTTAACAGAAATTTTATAAAACCCGCTGAAAAACCAACTCTAACAGGAAAAATCTACTTCACTTTTATCATCGAAAAAGACGGTTCTATTAGTGATATAAAAATCATAAGAGATCTTGGTTTCAAAACCGGAGATGAAGCAACCCGTGTTTTAAAGTCTGCTGCAAAATGGAAGCCCGGCAAGCATAAAACAAAAGAAGTAAGAACCTTGAATACAGGCGCGATAACTATAAGCTAGACAAAATTCATCTGTATCACTCACAAGTTTTCCCCTAATCAAACTTTATCATGAGTAAACTTCCCAATGTAACCACCAGTATTTTTACGGTCATGTCTAAAATGGCAGCGGAATACAACGCCATAAATCTCTCACAAGGATTCCCGAATTTCCCTGTTGATGAAAGATTGACAGATATCATTGCGCGATTAGCAAAAGAAAACGTGCATCAATATACTCCAATGGCAGGATTCCCTCCATTGATGGAACAAATAGCACAATTGGTTCAGAAATCTTATAACAGAACCATTCATCCGGAAACCGAAATTCTGGTAACAGCGGGGGCCACTCAGGGAATTTTCACTACAATTTTGGCTTTGGTCAAAACCGGTGATGAAGTCATCATTCTGGATCCGAGCTACGATTCGTATGAATCTCCTGTTTTATTATGTAATGCAAAACCAGTGCGAGTAGCACTAAATGACGATTACACCCCAAATTGGGAAACAATAGAAAAAGCCTGTTCTTCAAAAACGAAGATGATTATCATCAACAATCCGCATAATCCAACAGGTAAAATTTTGACTCAGGATGATTTTTCTCACTTAGAGAGATTATTATCCAAACACCCTGACCTTCTTGTCCTGTCTGATGAAGTTTACGAATACATTACTTTTGAAGAAAAACACATTTCGGCACATACCAAAGATTTTCTTTTAAACCGTTGTATCATGGTTTCTTCTTTTGGAAAATCATTTCATATTACGGGATGGAAAATTGGCTACACCGTTGCTCCGGAACATTTAATGAAGGAAATTAAAAAAGTACATCAGTTTCTGGTTTTTAGTGTGAATAGTATTTCACAGGCTGCCATCAGTCAATATCTGGAGATTGTTGATGTCAATTTACTTGGAAAGTTCTATCAGGAAAAAAGGGATTATTTTCAAAAACTACTTCAAAATAGCCGATTTGAATTAAAACCCTGCGAAGGAACTTATTTTCAGGTGGCTTCTTATGCTACTATTTCAGACGATGACGATGTTACTTTCTGTAAAAAATTAATCACCGAACATGGCGTCGCCGCTATTCCGATTTCTACTTTTTATTCCAACCACAAAGATCAAAAGCTAATCCGCTTTTGCTTTGCTAAAGACAATTTTACATTGGAAGCAGCCGCAAAAAAATTAGGTGATATTTAAAGTTTATTAAAATTTTATAACATTATTATGCGTGCATCCTATTTATTTAATTAATATTGTAATAAAAAGAAATACATATGAGCTATACAGATAAAATGTTAAGAGATGACGCTTTAAAAGGCAAAGTCATTGTTGTTACAGGTGGAGGAAGCGGTTTAGGAAAAGCCATGACCAAATACTTTTTAGAATTAGGGGCTCAAGTAGCCATTACTTCAAGAGATTTAGAAAAGCTTAAAAACACTGCCGCTGAACTTGAAACTGAAACCGGAGGAAAATGTTTACCGCTTCAATGTGACGTTCGTCATTACGAAGAAGTGGAGAACATGCTTCAGGAAGTTTTAAAAACTTTTGGAAAGGTTGATGTTCTTTTGAATAATGCTGCCGGAAATTTCATCTCGCCAACAGAACGTTTATCTGCGAATGCTTTTGATACGGTTATTGATATTGTATTGAAAGGTACTAAAAACTGTACGCTTGCCTTTGGAAAACACTGGATCGACACCAAACAAACTTCTGCTACGATTTTAAATATTGTTACAACTTATGCCTGGACTGGTTCAGCCTATGTAGTACCTAGTGCAACCGCAAAAGCGGGAGTACTGGCGATGACCCGCAGTTTGGCCGTTGAATGGGCAAAATACGGAATTCGTTCTAACGCAATTGCTCCGGGACCATTCCCTACAAAAGGAGCTTGGGATCGATTATTACCGGGAGATCTTGCCGAAAAATTCGATATGGCTAAAAAAGTACCGTTGAAACGTGTAGGTGATCATCAGGAGTTGGCTAATCTGGCCGCTTATTTAGTTTCAGATTTTTCAGCTTATGTAAACGGAGACGTTATTACAATTGATGGTGGAGAGTGGTTAAAAGGTGCCGGACAGTTTAATTTACTGGAAGCAATCCCGGAAGAACTTTGGGATCAGCTTGAAATGATGATTAAAGCAAAAAAGAATAAATAATTACAAGTGCTTACTAAATTCAGAATATTTTATTAAAACTATACTGATTGCACCAAATCCCGATGGCATTGCTATCGGGATTTTTTTTGCATAGTTCCTGTAATCCTTTCAAAACCTTAGTTAAACTTATCCGCATAAATTCAATTTTAAAGTTCGGATACCATTATGAATCCACTTAAATTATTATTTTTGCCGAACAAATATATAACACAAATTTTATGCTCATTATTGGACTTGCAGGAGGAACAGGAAGTGGAAAAACGACAGTAGTACACCAAATCATGAATGAATTACCAGACACAGAAGTGGGTGTAATTTCTCAGGATTCGTATTATAAAGAGACTAACAATTTGTCATTTGACGAAAGAGCGTTAATCAATTTTGACCATCCGCGTGCTATCGATTTTGAATTACTGGTAAAACACCTTAAAGCATTAAAAGCAGGTGAAACCATAGACCAGCCTGTATATTCTTTCATACAGCACAACAGAACCGACGATACGGTTTCAACTCATCCAAGAAAAGTAATGATTGTTGAGGGAATTTTAATTCTGACCAATCCGGAGTTACGTGATCTTTTTGACATCAAAATTTTTGTTCATGCCGATTCAGACGAAAGATTAATCCGTCGTTTAAAAAGAGACATTTCAGAACGCGGACGTGATATTGACGAGGTTTTAACACGTTATCAAAACACCTTAAAGCCAATGCACGAACAGTTTATAGAACCTTCTAAGGCTTTCGCCGACATTATAATTCCAAACGACAAATACAATACCGTGGCCATTGATGTAGTCCGGGCTGTAATTAATCAGCGAATTTTATAATTTTTATTGTAAATTTAATGCATCAAAATTAGAAGATACATTTCACCTTTTGTGCCCGAAAATGGCACAAAAGGATTATCACTTCTATCAAAACCAAAACATCAATCGAAATTATAAAACGCAATCGGTTAAATGAAAATTAAAAACCCATATAAAGACAAAAAATGGTTTAAACTCCTGGGCAACAAATACGTTTGGGTGTTGCTCTTTTTTGTAATATGGATGTTATTCTTAGATAATTATTCTTATTTTGATCATCGTTTTCTGGACAACCAGATTCATGAATTACAAGACAATAAAAAATACTATCAAGACGAAATAAAAAAAGATCAGGAACAGATCAAACAGCTCAAAAATCCTGAACAAATTGAAAAATATGCCCGCGAAAAGTACTTTATGAAAAAAGACAGCGAAGATATTTACATCATACATTTTGAAGGAGATACCATTCAAGATAAAGAATAACCCGAAAAAATACACAATGGCCACTACCCTGTTCGACGATTTTAGCCCTATTTCATCCAAACAATGGAAACAAAAAATTCAGTTTGAATTAGATGGAGCCGATTACAACCAAACCGTAATTTGGAATTCTCCCGAAGACATTCAGGTAAAACCATTTTACCACACTGATGAATTTACAAAGGCCGCAACGGTAAAAACTCAGGTATCCGACTTTAAAATTTGCCAGAACATTTTTGTTTATGATATTGATAAATCAATTCAAAGAGCCATCAATACACTTGAAAGAGGCGCTGAAAGTCTGCGTTTCACAATTGAAGACAAAACCATTGATGTTCAAAAATTACTGGAAACACTTCCTTTAGAAAATAGAATTGTTTACTTTAATTTGAATTTCATTTCAATCGATTTCGTAAAGCTATTGGACCAGATTTCAATTCAAAAGAAAGCCACTTTTTATTGCAATACTGATCCTATTGGACAATTGGCAAGAGAAGGAAACTGGTTTTCTACAGCAGATAAAAATAATTTTGAAACGCTGGAAAAAATTTCAAAAGCAACAGCCAACATTTCATTTTTAAGTATCGACTCAGGTTTGTATCAAAATGCAGGTGCTACTATCACGCAGCAAATTGCTTATAGCTTAGCACATGCCAATGAATATTTGAACCGCTTTCCGAATACTTTAAAACCAATTGTTTTTGAAGTTTCAGTAGGAACTAATTATTTCTTTGAAATTGCTAAACTTCGTGCATTGCGCATGCTTTTCAAATTAATCGCTGCTGAATATAATCCTGACTTAGAATGTCATTTATTAGTAACTCCTACCAAACGAAATAAAACGATTTACGATTACAATGTTAACATGTTGCGCACAACCACAGAATGCATGTCGGCCATTTTAGGCGGTGCAGATGCTGTAGCCAACCTTCCTTACGATTCTTTGTATCATAAAGACAATGAATTTGGTGATCGTATTGCCCGCAATCAATTACTGGTTTTAAAACACGAAAGCTATTTTGACAAGGTTGATAATCCGGCAGACGGAAGTTATTACATTGAAAGCCTGACGATGCAGCTGGCCGAAAAAAGCTTAACCTTGTTTAAAGATATTGAAGCAAATGGAGGATTCTTAAAGCTTTTAAATGACGGAACGATCAAGAAGAAAATTCAGGAAAGTGCTGCAAAAGAACAGGAATTATTCGATTCTAAAAAGGAGATTCTCTTAGGTACGAACAAACATCCGAACAAAGAAGACAAAATGAAACATGATTTAGAATTGTTTCCTTTCGTAAAAATAAAACCAAGAAAAACATTAATTACTCCAATAATAGAAAAAAGATTAGCCGAAAAACTGGAACAGGAGCGATTGGAGCTTGAATGAAATTAATTTCAAATAACTATATTTGAGTATAAATCAAAATAATTATGGAAGCGATCAGACAAATACTATCAGTTAAAAATCATTCTGTAACCATAATTCTGCCGGACGATTTTGTAGCAAATGAAGTTGAAGTAATTATTTTACCGGTACAGCATGATGACTATAAAATTCCACAATGGCAAATTGATCAGGTTAGGGAAAGAACTGAAAACTATTTAAAAAATCCTGATAATGTCTCTGACATTGATGATTTTTTAAAAGAAATCGAAAATGATTTATAAAGTAGTCATTATTGAAGAAGCAAAAGCAGATTATAAAAATTCCTTGCTTTATTATAAAAATATACATCCAAAATTAGGTAACAAATTCAATGATTCCTTTAAAAAAAGTATCTCAATCCTTAAAAGCAACCCATTATCTTTTCAGATTAGATATGACAATATTCGAATCATCTTTTTAAAAACGTTTCCATACGCAATACATTATTCTATTTATAAAAACAGCATCGTAATTAAATCTATTTTTCACACATCGAGAGATAGTGAATTAAACTTATTCTAAATAACATTTTTACAATTGAGAAAAGACCTTACACATATTAAGTTAGATGTTAACCGTGAAAAGTTAGACCAACTGGCACATAACTCAGAACCCGTAACGCATAACTTCACCACGGCCGAAGGAATTGAGCTCAAAAAAAGATACTCTGAAAAGGATCTTGAAGATCTAGAATTTCTTGATTTTGGAGCCGGGTTTGCACCCAACTTGCGCGGACCTTACGCTACCATGTATGTAAGACGTCCGTGGACGATTCGTCAATATGCAGGATTTTCGACCGCTGAAGAGAGTAATGCTTTTTACAGAAGAAATTTGGCTGCCGGACAAAAAGGTCTTTCGATTGCCTTCGATTTACCTACCCATCGTGGTTACGATTCCGATCATGAAAGAGTAGTTGGTGATGTTGGAAAAGCCGGGGTAGCCATCGATTCTGTCGAAGACATGAAAATACTATTCGATCAGATTCCACTTGATGAAATGTCGGTTTCAATGACTATGAATGGAGCCGTTTTACCTATTATGGCTTTTTATATCGTTGCGGCAGAAGAACAAGGCGTGCCGATTGGAAAATTATCCGGAACCATTCAAAACGATATTCTGAAAGAGTTCATGGTGCGTAATACATATATTTACCCTCCGACTCCTTCGATGAAGATCATTGCTGATATCTTCGAATTTACGAGTCAAAAAATGCCCAAATTCAACTCTATTTCAATTTCGGGATACCACATGCAGGAAGCGGGTGCTACTGCCGATATTGAACTGGCGTATACCTTAGCTGACGGTCTGGAATACATTAGAACCGGTCTCTCTACCGGAATGAGTATTGATGACTTTGCGCCCCGATTGTCTTTCTTTTGGGCTATCGGAATGAATCATTTTATGGAAATTGCCAAAATGAGAGCAGGTCGAATGATCTGGGCAAAACTGGTACAACAATTCAATCCTAAAAGTGATAAATCTTTGGCGCTGAGAACCCATTGTCAGACTAGTGGATGGAGTTTAACTGAACAAGATCCGTTTAATAATGTCGCCAGAACCTGTATCGAAGCCACGGCAGCTGCTTTTGGAGGAACACAGTCCTTGCACACAAACGCATTAGACGAGGCTATTGCTTTGCCTACTGACTTCTCGGCAAGAATTGCGCGTAATACGCAGATTTTTCTACAGGAAGAAACTAAAATCACTAAAACCGTTGATCCTTGGGGAGGAAGTTATTATGTGGAAAGCTTAACGGATGAAATTCTCAAAAGTACCTGGAAACTTATCGAAGAAGTCGAAGAATTAGGCGGGATGACAAAAGCTATTGAAGCGGGAATTCCAAAATTAAGAATCGAAGAAGCTGCGGCAAGAAAACAGGCCAGAATAGACAGTGGACAAGATATAATTGTTGGTGTAAATCAATATCGATTAGAAAAAGAAGATCCTCTACACATTCTGGATGTTGACAACCAAATGGTTCGCAAGCAGCAGGTAGATCAACTTCAAAAAATTAAAGAAACCAGAGATACTGAAAAAGTAAATCAATCACTCGAAAAATTAATTCATTGTGCAAAGACCGGAGAAGGTAACTTACTTGCAATCGCAATTGAAGCAGCCCGAAACAGAGCGACTTTAGGAGAGATTAGCGATGCCCTTGAAAGTGTATTCGGCAGGTTCAAAGCACAAATTAAATCCTTTAGCGGTGTGTATAGTGCAGCAATAAAAAATGACGAGAATTTTGAAAAGGCAAAACAATTAGCGGATGCCTTTGCCAAACAAGAAGGAAGACGTCCCAGAATTATGATTGCTAAAATGGGACAAGACGGACATGACCGAGGTGCAAAAGTAGTTGCGACGGGTTATGCCGATGTAGGTTTCGACGTAGACATAGGTCCGCTCTTCCAGACTCCTGCCGAAGCTGCCAAACAAGCGGTTGAAAATGACGTTCACATCTTAGGAGTTTCATCACTGGCTGCCGGACATAAAACTTTAGTCCCTCAGGTGATTGAAGAACTTAAAAAACACGGACGCGAAGATATTATGGTCATTGTAGGAGGAGTAATTCCTGCTCAGGATTACCAATTTCTTTTTGATGCCGGAGCAGTTGCAGTATTTGGTCCCGGAACAAAAATTAGTGAAGCGGCCATTAAAATCTTAGAAATTTTAATTGATTAGAAGATAAATTCATTATAAGAGAGGCAATTGCCTCTCTTTTTTTATTTTGCATTCTCCCATCAACAAAAAACCCTTCAATCTTTATCAGCCCCCTATTGTTGGACTCCTATTATCAGACTCCTATTGTCATTTCGACGAAGGAGAAATCACACGAACCATTCTACAAAGAAACTCCATAAAGAAACTCTGCAAACAAGTTACCAATCTTTGTCGAGCTACGTTTGTGATTTCTCCTTCGTCGAAATGACACACAAGGGGCAATTCAAATCTTAAAATCTCAATAACCGTTACTAATTAAAACCAGCCATAAAAAAACCTGCTTTTTACAGCAGGTTTTCTTTATAAAGCTTACACTTTATTAATGGTGTATTGTAGCGTTACTATCCGCTTCAATAAACGAAAGATCATAACCGCCAAAGGCTTTAAGGTAACTTTTTAAAGAAGTTCCGTAGGCATCTCTAAAGTGTTGGCCTCCTTTGTTCTTAAAAAAGTTTTTAACTGAACCTGCACCACCAAGATGAGCAGCAGCCAAAATACCAGACTCTGTAATTTCAATACCGTTAATAATTTTCCCTTCATACTTTTCGATCTCATTGCGTAAAATCCATTTGTTTTTAGACAATAACACCAGAAATGCTTTTTCCTGTAAGGCAGGGTCTTTTAAAAAGGCTTTGTTGTTTTGAACACCAATAGCTCTCAGTGCCTGAGTCCCAAATTGATATTTCCCCATATAACCTAACGAATTTACCAAACGATATTTCCCTTGAGATTCCTTAAAAGCTACAGCTTCTTTGAATCCAATAAGGCGTTTTCCGGTAAATGGGGTGTTTAATTTGTGTAAGGTGGGATAGTCATCCTCTTCCTGTGATGGAAATACGTATTCAGATCCATCTGTTTTTTCTATTAGAAACCACGGTTTGGTTTCCAGATTAAAGGGTTTAAAACCCAAAGTCAAAAATGTAATAATAACGATCAAACTCGCATAAAAATACCACTTCTTTATCATAAATTGTTTTTCTTCAAAACGCTGTCACCTTTTTGAAATTTCTACGGTGCAAAGGTAATAAAAAACAAATTATACTGATAATCAACAAGTTAATGTTTTCTAAAAATAGAAGGCATGCGCTTTAAGCCCTTTATTGGCGGAGTATTCGAGAGTTGGCGCCGGAATTTTTATTGTGTTAAAAACGGAAAAAATAGTCTTTAAAAAATGTGATTTTGTTTCAATTTTCGTCAAATTCACGTCAAAACTAAGATAAATCTGACGAAATCTTTTCGGGTTTTGTGTGAAATCAGGATTATCATTTTGTAAATTCCCGGTTAACATTCCTTCAGCTCCATACCCAAAGGCTACATTTAACCACTTTGGAATTTTACTCTCTTTTGCGAAAGAATGAAGATTTACGGAGAGCCAATAGGTTTGCCCATTATAATCTTTTAAAAGCTGTTCATTTAACGAACTTCCCAATACTTTAGGTCTTAAATTCGCATACTGTGTAGTATGAAAAGAGAATTTTGGAACAATACGCTGTTCTTTCCAAAGTAATTCCTGAGAAACATATAAGGCAGTACCGGTGGCATTAGCAATAACATCTCCTGAAGAAGCGCCCCATTCTGATGAAAATCCATCCAATACTTCGACAGCCGTCAGAAAGGCAAAGCCAAAACCTGCACCATAAATTAATTGCTTTTTTTGATCAGCACCACTCCATTTCATCATTTCAGCACCAAATCTTCCTAAATGATAAGCCGAATACATATGCCCCACCTTATCCATCTGAAGCCATTCGTTATTATCATTTATAAAATGGAAATTAGAGCGGGGATAATCAGCATACCAAAGCTGATTCAAACCCAGCAAAGTTACCGAAGCCAGAGTAGCTTCGGTAAATATGACTGTATTTTGTCTTTTTTTATTTAAAGTATCCGAAGGCGTTAAAAAATTTTCAACCCTGCTTTGAGCGTTCACTGAAAAAACACTCCAAAACCCTAAAACCGATAAAAAAAATATGCTTTTAAAATTCAAAACTATCTTGTTACGCCCTGACTAGCAATCCAGTCTGAATATTTTTTTGCATTTACATTGTGTTCTGCCAAAGTAGCAGCGAATTCATGGTATCCGAAACGTTCAACGCTTGCACAAAAATAAATATAATCGTTTTTCTCCGGGTTTAAAACAGCTTCAAGGGCTGTAATATCAGGCATTGCAATTGGTCCCGGGGGAAGTCCAATATTCACGTAAGTGTTGTAAGGCGATTTCATAATCAAGTCGTTGTAAAAAACTCTTTTAATTACCTGATCGAAATTATTGTCTCTAAGTTTTAAAGCGTAAATTACCGTTGGATCAGCCTGTAATGGCATTTCTAAACGTAAACGGTTCAAATAAACACCTGCAATACGAGGTCTTTCATCTTTCTTTACGGACTCTTTATGAACGATGGATGCTAAAATAGTAACCTGAACCGGAGTTAATCCTTGCTTTTTTGCCTTTTCGATTCTCTCTGCAGTCCAAAAATTGTGATATTCTTTGATCATTTTATCACGAAACTTCTCTGCTGAAGTATTCCAGTAGATTTCATAAGTATTCGGAATAAACATAGCAAAAACGTTCTCTTCATTAAAACCATTTGCAGCTAAAAATTCCGGATCTCTAAAGGCTTTCAATAGCGATAAACTGTCCGCTTCGATTTCAGAACCTACTCTTCCTGCAAAATTTTCCAATCTCTCCTGATTATTAAAAGCTAATTTTACCGGAACATTAGAACGCATAGCACGAACCAAATCTATATTGTTCATGTCTTTTTTAAGCAAAAAACGACCTGACTTTACATTTTCAGGATAACTTCTTTTGTTAGCCACCATTTCAAAATCTTCAAAATTCTTGATATAGGGCTCCAATATTTTCTTCACATCGGTATACTTTGCTCCAGTTGGAACATACACGTACAATTCTTTCTCCTCGAATTTGGTATTGGCACTGAAGATTTTACTAATTAAAATAAATCCGTAAACCAATAAAACTGAAATTACGGCAACAGCAGTTAACGTGATGATTTTTTTTATGCTCAAAGTTTTAAATTTAAATGTGTTTATTAATTAACTGAAACATTGCTTCATCCTGATATTTGTTATGGAGCAAAACCCAGTCCTTCTTAATTCCTATTTTCTCAAAGCCAAATTTAGTAAAAAGAGCTACACTTGCTGCATTTCCCATAGCAATATTTGCATATAATTGGTGCAAACTTAAATGGTGAAATGCATACTTAATTAAAAGCCCTAATGCCTCAGATCCAACTTTTTGATTTCTGTTTTCATCCTTTTGAATGACTATCCCAATCCCTGCTCTGTTATTTTTCGGATCAAATTCAAACAAATCAATTAATCCGATCGCCGGAAAGTCCTGATCCTGACAGATCGCCAAACGCAATTGCTTGGCCTCATAAATATCCTGCTGTGCATTTTCGAGATACTGGCGGATCAAAAACCTGCTGTAAGGCGTCTGGGTATTACTGACTTCCCAAATGCGCTCATCATTCTCCATAGCATATACAAACTCCAGATCGTCAGGTTCCAGTGCCCGCAGATAAATTGAATCGCCTTTGAGTGTTATCATTTGATTTTAGATTGCTGATTTTGGATCGTTTGAGACTAATTAAATTTCGATCGTTCCTTTGAAAACGAATTTGGCTGGCCCGGTTAAAAAAACATTGGTAAAGTGTTCGTCTGACTTCTCAAAAGAAACCACCAATTTTCCGCCTTCAACATTCAGATGAATTGACGTTTTATCTGTTAAACCAATAGCATTCATTGCAATTGCCACTGCCGTTGCTCCGGTTCCGCAAGCCAAAGTTTCATCTTCAACACCCCTTTCATAAGTACGCAATGAAAAGGTACTATCGTTTACTTTTTTTACAAAATTAACGTTACTTCCTTTTTCACCATATAATTCGCCATAACGAATTGCGGCACCATTTTCTTTCACATTATAATGTTCTAAATCCTCTACAAGCTGCACATGATGTGGTGAACCCGTATTTAAGAACGTATAAGAATCGTATTTTTTTACTTCATCCACATCAATCATTTGCAAGGAAATAATAGCATCCTCTCCCACCGAAGCATGATGCAATCCATCTGTTGCAATAAAGGTAGTTTTGTCGTCAATAACCCCCAACTGATTGGCAAAAGCTACCAGACAACGACCACCATTTCCGCACATCGAACTTTGGTTTCCGTCTGAATTATAATAGACCATTCTGAAGTCAGTTTCCGTATCATTTTCGAGTAAGATAAGTCCGTCGGCACCTATCCCGAAACGTCTGTCGCACAGGCGTTCAATCAATTTAATATTGTCTTTTGGAAAGAACTCTGAACGGTTGTCAATCATAACAAAATCGTTCCCGGTACCCTGATATTTATAAAATTCTATTTGCATTTTTTTTACATTAACTGACACAAAAGTACGAACAAATAATTAATGAAATGTTAATCATTGTTAAAGAGCGTTAAACCATTTTCTCAGATAATTTTTTGAAGTATTTTTACGTTAAAATAACCAATAATATAAACTGTAATATGAAAAGATTTTCAACCTTATTTTTAGTTTCACTGCTTAGCGGTGCAACTACCCTTGGTGCTTACAAATTATTATTTGAAAGCAGCAATTCTTTTTTTGGAAGAGGAAATTCTGTTGTTACTCTTGCCCCCAACTCATTTGGAAAAAACGTAGCACTATCTGCTGAAACGGTTGATTTTACAGCGGCCGCAGACAAAACCATTCACACTGTTGTTCACGTAAAAAATGTCTCGCGAAGAACCGTCAGCAATCCTATGATGGAATTTTTCTACGGTTATGGAGGTCAACAACAGCAGGAGCAAGTTGGAACCGGATCCGGAGTTATTATTTCGGAAGACGGATACATTGTAACCAATAATCACGTGATTAAAGATGCTACAGAAATCGAAATTACTTTAAACAATAAAAAATCATACAAAGCAAAATTAATAGGCACCGATTCTAAAATGGACATCGCTTTACTGAAAATTAATGCTGATGAAAAATTGCCTTATACCGCTTTTGCTAATTCTGATTCTGTAAAAATCGGAGAGTGGGTTTTGGCAGTAGGAAACCCGTATAATTTAACGTCTACGGTTACTGCCGGAATTGTTTCGGCAAAAGCCCGAAATCTGGATACTAACGGAATTCAGTCATTCATTCAGACAGATGCGGCTGTAAACCCCGGAAATAGTGGTGGTGCATTAGTAAACACCAGAGGTGAGTTGATCGGTATCAATACAATGATATCTTCTATGACGGGGTCTTATGTAGGATACTCTTTTGCTGTTCCGTCTAATATTGCCCGAAAAATAATCGAAGACATTATGGAATTCGGAAATGTACAAAGAGGTATTTTGGGTGTTGAAGGAGGTGAATTAAACAGTACTGCTTCCAAAGAACTAGGAATTACCGAAACACAAGGTTTCTACATTAGCAAAGTTTCTAAAAACTCCGGAGCCGAAAAAGCAGGATTGGGTAAAGGAGATATTATTATAAAACTTGACGACCAGAACATTGCCACTTATGCAGATCTGTCCGGTTACATTAATACCAAACGTCCTAATGATGTTGTAAAAGTGACCTATATTAAAGATGGAAAAACAAAAACAGTTCCGGTAACCTTAAGTAAAAATGAATTTTTCAGCACTGAATTTAAAGGAATCGAGCTGGAAAACATCGATGCCTCAGATAAAAAGAAATTTAAAATTGATTATGGTGTAAAAATCAGAAGCATCACTAACGAAAACTTAATGCAATATCAAAATGAGCTTCAAGGCAATATTATCTTAAGTATTGACAATGTAAAAGCAACCAACATTGAAACTGTTTCTAAACTTTTAAACAATAAAAATGACGGACAAAGTGTGCGTCTTGAAATGATCAGTAAGTCGGGTGAAATTCTCAGAATTATTATTTAAACCTCTCCTTACGGTCGCAGTTCTCAGTAGCAGTTTACAGCTTGTTTCACACTGGAAACTGAAAGCCGAGACTGAAAACTCCTAAAAAAGTCATCTTAGAAATAAGGTGACTTTTTTGTTTTTCTTCGCAAATGAGCTCCCATTTTCATTATCATAAGTTCAATTTTTAAGTAATTAGGAAAAATTATTTTTTATACAAATTTCAAAAATAAATCATAAAACAGTTTACGAAATCGATTGAAATGGGTACTTTTGCGCAAAATTTAAAAATAGTCGTCTATTTATTTTTTCAATTTAATCAATTATGAGCAAAAAATCTTTGTACCAAAAAG
>NZ_MUHH01000015.1:36130-87352 GCF_002217475.1 Flavobacterium tructae | reverse complement strand
TTTTTCTGCGGAAAACTAAAATATTGTTAAGAAGATAAAATTACATTATGATAGAATTTTTCAGGCATTTTTTACAAGAATTCGAATTACCACTCAGTAATCCGGTATTGATTTTTTCTTTGATCCTTTTCATCATCCTCTTGTCACCGATTTTACTAAAAAAAATTAATATCCCGGGAATTATCGGGCTTATAATTTCAGGAGTCATTATTGGACCTCACGGATTGAATATTCTGGCCAAGAACTCTGCTGTTGATTTGTTTTCGACAATCGGACTTTTGTATATCATGTTTATTGCGGGTCTGGAATTGGATATGAATGAGTTTAAAGCCAATAGAAACAAGAGTTTATTGTTCGGTTTTTTTACCTTTATTTTTCCGTTAACGATTGGTTTTCCGGTTTGTTTTTATCTGCTGAAATATGATTTTAATGCTAGTTTTTTAACAGCCAGTATGTTTGCCACCCACACATTGGTCGCGTACCCGATTGTGAGTAAACTCGGAATCGCAAAAAATCAGGCAGTGGCTATTACAGTTGGAGGAACTATTTTAACAGATACTGCCGTTTTGATTATTTTGGCGGTGATTATGGGAAGCAGTCAGGGAAGTTTGAATCAGGCTTTCTGGATTAAATTGACGGTTTCACTGGCCATTTTTTCGGCCATCATGTTTTTGGTTATTCCAAGGATAGCGAAGTGGTTCTTTAAAAAATTGGAAAGCGAGAAACACGCCCACTATATATTTGTACTTTCAGTGGTATTTTTTGCTGCATTTTTAGCAGAGGTAGCGGGAGTAGAGCCTATTATTGGAGCATTCGTTGCCGGTTTAGCATTAAACCCTTTAATTCCGCATTCATCGGCTTTGATGAACAGAATTGAGTTTATCGGGAATTCACTATTCATTCCTTTTTTCCTGATTTCGGTGGGAATGCTGGTAGACATCAGCGTGATCCTGAGTGGACCAACCGCTTTAATTGTAGCAGGAACTTTGAGTGTGGTGGCTATTTTTGGAAAATGGATCGCGGCCTTTTTTACGCAGATTGTATTTAGATATACCAAAACCGAAAGACAGCTTATTTTTGGATTGAGCAGTGCACATGCTGCTGCGACTTTAGCCGTTATTTTGGTTGGATTTAAAGCAAAAATTTTAGACGAAAATATCCTGAACGGAACCATTATTTTAATTCTGATTACTTGTATTGTGGCTTCTTTCGCGACAGAAAAAGCAGCTAAAAAGATTGCGATTTGCGAAGAAGAAGTTTCAAATGAAGATGCCAATGGCGATCAGATTCTGGACGAACATATCCTGATTCCGTTAGCCAAAACGTCGGCTACGGAAAGTTTGCTGGATTTCGCACTTTTGATAAAAGATAAAAAATCATCTAATCCGGTGACGCTATTAACGATTGTACCGAATAACGATCAGGCGGAAATTAATATTTTAAAATACCGAAAAGCTGTTGATAAATTTGTTATTCAGGGGTCTGCTTCAGAAGTAAAAATCAATACGATTGCCAGAATCGACCATAATCCGGCAAGTGGAATTGCGAGAACGTCCAAAGAGATCATGTCGGATATTGTGATCGTGGGATGGCCTAGAAAAACCGGTTTTTTGGATAAAATTTTCGGTGAAAATGTAGATTCGATCATCAATAATGTAGACAAATGTTTGTTCATCTGCAGGTTTCAAAAAACATTTATTGAGGAAAAAAGACTGGTTTTTATCTGTCCTCCTTTTTCTGAAAGAGGTGTCGGATTTCACCTGCTATTGCAAAAGATCTCTCGATTATCTCAGGAATTAAGTATTCCGATCGTCGTTTATGCTGAATACAAAACACATGAGGCAATTGTGCAGATTGCAACTAAATTGAAATTAAATGCCAAACTAGCTTTTAAAAGTATTTTGAACTGGGATGATTTTGAATCGATATCTGATGAAATTAAAGCTACAGATCTGATTGTTTTTAACTTCTCCAGAAAAGGATCCGTTTCGTACCAATCGATTTTTGACAGATTGCCGCAGAAATTTGAAAAATCATTTAGTGATAACAATCTGATTTTGGTTTATGGACAAGAAGACCGTAAAGAGACTGCAATGGATGCCTACGATGATTTCACTGCAACACCATTGACAAAAGGTCTGGAAGCAATAGAACAAATTGGTCGAGGTTTGGGTAATATTTTGAAAAAAGGCTAGAATAAATAATTTGTAATTTTCTAAGATGGTACTAAAATTTCCTTTAATTGTATTGACCTTTTTAACTCTTACAGCAACCGCGCAAAATAAAATGAAAAAAGCCGAAGAACTTATAGACAAAGTCGACCCAGGATGGATTCAGGTCGAAGAATGGATTAAGACAGCAAAAAATAAAGTAGAAATTTTACCGGTTGACGCCTTAAAAGCAAAAGAGGTTTTGTACAAAATTCAGGTTACCACCCGCTCGCCAATGGGAGCTATTGTGTACCATACAGGAGGTCTTTTGATCGACGATGGCTGGATTAGAATTCTGGGTTCAGGAAATGCAAAATTCAATCGTACGCTTCCGGATTGGAACAAAGGGAAATCGTTTAATGATTTTGGCGAAACAGCGCCTTTTTTATTAGTTGCCGACGATGCTATTGGAGGTTTCTATCTTTTAAACGGAGGAGGATTGGGAAGTGATGTTGGAAAAATGTATTATTTCTCTCCTGATAATCTGGAGTACGAACAGCTGGATATTACGTATTCTGAATTTTTAGGATTCTGTTTTGATAATGATCTGGATAAGTTCTATCAAGGCAACAGATGGAATGGATGGAGAGCCGAAGTATCAAAATTGAAAGGCGATGAAGTCTTTAACTTTTATCCGTTTTTGTGGACGGCGGAAGGAAACGATATTAATAAAAATTCACGAAAAATAATTTCGGTCCAGGAACAATACGGACTGAATTTAGATTTGCGAAAACAATTGGGTTTTGATAAATAGAAAACTGTTTTTTTAACTTCTAAAACGAGCAATTATGAAGCACAAAGCAATATCGATCCGACCTTTTATAGGAGCCAAAGATTTTGAGATTTCCAGAAGTTTCTATCAGGATTTAGGTTTTGAAGAAGGAGTTTTAGATCCAAAATTTTCTGTTTTTGAAGCGGGAGATTTGTCCTTTTATCTTCAGGATTATTACGATAAAAGCTGGAATGAAAACACCATGATTTTTTTAGAAGTAGAAGATGTCGATTACTATTACAAGCAGCTTTTAGCACTTAACTTAACGGAAAAATACGGAGTAAAATTAACACCTATCGTTCATCAGGATTGGGGAAGTGAATGTTTTTTACACGATCCTTCGGGTGTTTTGTGGCATTTTGGGAAGTTTAATAAGTAATATGACTGCCTTTAATGTTTATCTAGAATATTTTTTGCCACTGATTTTACAGATTCGCACTGATTTTATGCACAATTACTAAAGAAATTTGTGGAAATCTATCTAATCTGTGGCTAACTTTAAGATCATAGTATTAGTCACGGATAGTTATAATAAGTAAAATTAGCCGGCGGCCGTTTGACGGAATTATTTCGTTTTTGCTTTTTCCAGATTTTCTTTTACTCTGAATTTTACAATTTCGGTAATTAAATCATAGGGCATAGGCTGATTTAAAGGAAATTGTACAGAGCCTTTTCCTGATTTATATTTTGACAGCTCTTCTTTAAAAGCATCATGCCCACTGGGCAAAGCATAAAGTCCAATATGATTTTTGAAAGCCGCAAAATAAACTACGATTCCGTTTTGCTCAAAAGCCGGCATAGAATAACTGATTTTTTCTTTGGCATCAGGAGCTGCATTCTGAACGGTCATTCGAATCCTCTCTAAGATTTCCTGAACATCATTTGGAAAACTGCCAATATATTCATCAATGTTTTTCGGTTTCTTTGTTTCCATGCGATGGTCTTAAATTGTTTAAAGTTTCAGGTTTCAGGTTCTTGGTTGTTTATTCCAATCCTTTAGGGAATCGATCCAAAACTAAATTGAGTTGAATGTTGTGTTCTAAATAAGCTTTTGCTCCGGCCAGTACCA
This sequence comes from Flavobacterium tructae, assembly GCF_002217475.1. Classification (GTDB taxonomy): domain Bacteria; phylum Bacteroidota; class Bacteroidia; order Flavobacteriales; family Flavobacteriaceae; genus Flavobacterium; species Flavobacterium tructae. Next base: position 83,301 of record NZ_MUHH01000015.1, on the reverse strand, counting down.
AAGTAAAACCTTCGGTAGAATTTCGAACCTGATCGATTATTTTGTCGGGATCTCCTTTTAAACCTGAATTGGTGATGCTCACAAAGGTTTCATTTTCGTTTAACGGACTAAAGATCCATTCGACTATGGTGGTTTCATTAGGATTTCCCCATTCGATTACGATTTTTTTATTTTCCTCTAAATTATGAGTAGTCACCGTTAACGAGAATCCATACATTTCCCAGGTCCATTCGGTTGTTGTTCCGGCGATTAGTTTTCCTGAACTTTTTGTAAACCAAAATTTACTGGTGATTTCCGGATCTGTAAACGCCTGAAAAACTTCTGAGACAGGTTTTCTGATCAGCATTTCGGCTTTTGCGAAGTGGTTGTTTTCTGTTTTCATGTTTTTTGATTGTAAAATGTAAAATGAATTTTGTGAAAGCTGAAATTTAGAACTTTCAGTTTCATTTTTCCCCGACTTCTAATTTATAAAATTTATGGTTTAGTTTTTAGTAAACAGCTAATGATCAAAAGTAAAAAAGAAATTATAGAAGCCACGATTCGGAAAAGGTGGAGATTGTTCCATTTTGCTTCAAATTTACTTCGTAAAAGGGCAGCCTCCTGAATTGAGGTATGAACCAGATCTGTTTTATCAAGCATTTCGTTAAGCGGAATATTTCCTAAAATAGTAACCAGTATAACACCTGTGAAATAGATAATCGCAGCACCGACCGTCAGACTTAAAACAATCGTATTTGATTTATTAAAATAAGCCGCTGCAAAAGAAAACAGGAAAGAACCAAAAAAGACGAGAAAGAACACTGGATTCTGTATGGTGCGATTCATGTTTTGAAAAGCTCTGAGATAATTGATGTCATCCAGTTTTCCAATTCCCGGAGTTACAGCGTTGTCCCAGGTTAAAAATATTCCGGCTAAAAGCCCTGTAAATAAGGTAGCCAGCAATAATGTAATTGTTTTAGTATCCACAATAAAAGTATCCATGATTTTAGTTTTTTGTTAATACTGTAAAATTAGAACTATTGATTGGCCGATACTTGTTCCGGAAGCACTATGATTTGTCTGAAAAGAATTTCTCTGCAACTATTTTTCCGATACTAGGATTGTGTTGTATCAATCCATTTTCCGGTGGCTGGCGGAACGTAATTTCTCATTTGATGTAATAAATCCTCAATAGTATCACTCACCAGAAGCATTTCCTGATTGACGGGTTTTAATAAACCTTTCTCTACCATAACTTTGGTTAGTTCAATCAGAGAATCATAAAAGCCATTGATGTTCAGAATCCCTATAGGTTTTTTATGCAGACCTAATTGTCCCCAGGTCAGCATTTCAAAAAGTTCTTCCAAAGTTCCAAAACCGCCCGGTAACGCAATAACACCATCGCATAAATCATTCATTTTGGTCTTTCTTTCGTGCATGCTTTCCACGACAATTAACTCGGTCAAACCCAAATGGGCAATTTCTTTTGATCTTAAAAAGTTTGGCAGTACACCAATAGCTTTTCCGCCTTCGTTCAAAACACCATCGGCGACAGCGCCCATCAGGCCTACATTTGCTCCGCCATAAACCAACTCTATATTTTGTTGGGCTAAAGTTTTTCCAAGCAGTGCCGCCTGTTCTTGGTAAATTTTGTCGGTTCCAAAACTGGAACCACAGAAAACAGTTATTCTTTTCATTATTTTTTTAATTCGTATACAAAATTATGACGGGATGGTTCATTGTAGTAGGCAACGTTTATTTCTTCTACTTTAACAGCACCCAGTTTTTCTATGGCTTTTTGCGAACGGTAATTTTCCGCTCCAATATGAAACTGGACTTTGTCAACTGCTCTAAAAGCATAATCCAGCATCATTTTTTTTACCTGAGTATTAAATCCGGTGCCCCAAAATTTTCTTCCATAGAAGGTATATCCAATAAAAACAGTTTTGTTTTCAGGGTCGTATTCATAAAATCGGGTGCTTCCGGCAATTTCTCCGGTTGATTTATCGATGATCAGAAAAGCGCCTTTGCTTTCCATAGCACCTTCAAAGAAATTTTGAAAAACTTCTTTTTCATAACGGTTTTTATTCGGGTGCTGTTCCCAAATCAAAGGATCTGAAGCCACTTTGTATAATTTTTCAAAATCATTTTCCTGAAGCGGCAGTAATTGAACCAGATCATTTTCCAGAATTTCAGGCTGCAGATTTAAAAGAGAGGTATTCATTTTTTGAACTTTTTAAGTAACACGTTAGTTTTAGGAATTAAGTGGTAAACGAAAGCCAAATACTGCGAGTTCACCTTGCATAAAGTCTAAGTCTTCGGATCTTTTGAAACCCAATTTTTCATACATTTCCCAGGCCGTTTTCATGGCTAAAGTCGAATGAATGATCAATTGAGTACGTTTGTTTTCAGCCGCTTTTTGGATGCATTCCTGCGTTAGAAGCTTACCAATCCCTTTTCCGCGGGCAGTTGGCGCAACTCCCAGTAATCGAAATCCGGCTGAGTTTTGTTCCTGAGTAGCAATTCCGCCCGAACCGTAGTTTTTCATGTCGTTAAAATAGATTACAGCACCAAGAATTGTATTGTTTTCGTCAGCAGCGACTAAAAGGTCGGTTTGCGGCTGATGGGTAAAATCGCCAATATTGGCCAGCATTTTATAATAGTTGGGCTGCTCATTTTCTTTAGGAAAACCTTCTAATTGTGAATAAACACTAATGAGTAATTTTCCAATTTCTTCAAATTCGGAAGGGAGGGCATTGCGCAGAGTATAAGCTGAAGGAATCATTTTTATTTTATTAATTGAAGAATGCGGGTTATTTTATGCCTTTCCACCACTGTTGGAATTGCTGTTTTTCATTTTTTAGTTCCACTAATTCTCCAATCATCGGAGTAATCAACGGAACTGGGTTTTCCGATAAATTATTTAATTCAGTGACTTTATTCAAAGGTTCGTCCCAGGAATGAGGTGCCAATGAAAACTTAGAAGAATGCACCGGAAATACTCTTTTGGCATTCAGATCTTTCATGGCTTTGATAACATCTTCGGGTAAATTATGAATGTATTTCCAAGCGGGATTGTATTGGCCGTTGTCGATAAGAGCAATATCAAAAGGGCCAAATTGAGTACCAATCTCTTTAAAATGGGTGTCATAACCACTATCGCCGCCCAAATACATTTTAAAATCGTTAGTTTCTACTACAAACGACGTCCAAAGCGTGTTGCATCGTTTAAAACTTCTACCCGAAAAATGCCTTGAAGGAGTAGTGTAAAGCGTTAAATTCTGATCAAGTTCTATTTTTTCAAACCAGTCCTTTTCAATGATATTTTCAGTTGGAAATCCCCAAAATTCAAAGTGAGAGCCTACCCCAAGAGAACAGATTACATGTTTGGTTTTAGGTTTCAATTGTAAAATGGTTTCATAATCGAGATGGTCATAGTGATCGTGCGTGATCAGTAAATAATCAATTTCCGGAAGGTCATCAACTGTGTAAATATCCGTTCCTTTGAATGCTTTTGTGGTACCGGGAATGGGGGAGGCATTACCGCTGAAAACGGGGTCAATCAAAAAGCGTTTCCCTTCAAGCTGGATGAAATACGAAGAATGTCCAAACCAGATCAGCACCTCTTTTTCGGGAGAAAGTTCCAGTAAATTGGTTTTGATGGATGGGATTACGTCAGATGGAGTCTTTCTGTCTACTTTTTTAAGGAGAAAATCATACAATACTTGTGGATAGCCATAACCTTCAGCCAATTCCGGTGTATGGTTTTGATTTTCGAATTTGCCATTTTTAAATTGAGGTGATTTTTGAATCAATGTCAATCTTTCTCCTGAAGGTGCTTTACCAAACTTTGGATGCTGTAGAAAGAAGTAAAGTGTAATGCCTAAAATCAGAATTATAATTAGAAAAGGTGTAATCATTTTTATTGAGGGGGATATAGTTCTTGTAAGTGCTCAACTGACACGGAAATCATTTTTTTAAGAATTTCGAGGTCAATATCGCTTAATTTCTTGACATAAATACAACCTTTTTCGGCTTTGTATTTTCCAAATTCGGAGAGTAGCTCCTCTCTTTTTTCAGGTGATGCGTACATATAAAGTGAAATTGCGGCTTTTCTTGGTGAAAACGCCACCAATGGGGCATCGCCTTCACGGCCGCTGGCATATTTATAATGATAACTACCAAAACCTATGATACTTGGTCCCCACATTTTGGCTTCAAAACCCGTTTGTTCCTGCATCAGCCTGACCAGTTCGAATGCATCATTTTTTTTGGTTGTATCTTCGACAGCGTTGATAAAATCGGCAACACTGTTTTCTGTTTCTATAGTTTTATTTTGTGCCATTTTTTACAGATTTAAGACATTACTTTTGATCTTTAGATTTTTGAATCTGAATTCGGAAGAATAAAGTTTTTTAGAACATCCCATTTTCATTTATCATTTCGGTAGGAATGGATTGCCCTAAATCCCAAAATTCTACAATTTTATCCAATTCAAAACGAAGGATATGTACGACAGCAAAACCAATGTCAGCAGGAGTCTGTTTCAGGTGTGAATGTACGGCGACCAGATCTTTATCTTCCAGAATATGATGAATAGTTAAAGTTTTATTGGGATTTTTTCGGGTTGATTCTTCCATAGCCAACATCAGCGTTTCGGCATCTCCTTTAAAATAAGCATTGTGATGTTTGAAATTTTCGCCGGCATGAAGACGAAAAGCTTCGTGCGAATGTCCGTTTGCGGCGAGTTTTAAAAAGTCGCGGGCGATTTCCTTCTTAGTCATGGTATTTAAATTTAATGAGCTAACTAAGTTATGAAATTAATTGCACTAAACAGGCTTAAGTGCTTAATTTTAAGATAGTATAAAGTCTACGATAGCTTGAGAATGTATTTTTGTAGTGTCAAAAACAGGTACAGAAAAATCAGACTGATTTAACAGTAACGGAATTTCGGTACATCCTAAAATGATACCTTTGGCACCTTGCTGAATAAGTTCGTTTGCAATTTGGATATAATTTTGTCTCGAATCGGGATTGATAATTCCTCTTCCGAGTTCTTCTTTTAAAACATATTGTATGTAGTCTCGCGTTTCCTGTTTTTCGGGTATCAGGACATTCAGTCCAAAACTTTTAAGACGATCTTTGTAAAAATCCATTTCCATCGAAAATGAAGTGCCTATAAGTCCAACGGTTGTGATTTTTTCTTTTAGAATGACTTTTGCGGTCTCCGTTCCGATATGAATTAGGGGCAGTCCAATTTCATGTTCGATTTCACGGGCAAACATATGTGCCGTGTTTGCACACAAAACGATAGCATCAACACCGCTGTTTTTTAAACTTAAGCAGGCATTCCATAAGAGTTCATAGGAATGAGCCCAAGTTTTTTCCTGTACATCACCAAAGTTTAGTGAATAAATCAGGCATTCCGCAAATTGAAGTCCGCCTAATTTTTTATTTACTCCTTCGTTAATAAATTTGTAGTAATCTATGGTAGAAACCCAGCTGATTCCGCCCACAAGCCCAATTTTCTTCATTATTTTATAAAGCGGAGTTTTACGATTTAGAATCTTTTTTTGCAAATAATTTTATTGCCAGATAAGCAGTTGGTATATAGGCAAAGAAAAGGTCTGTGATCGTAAACCAAACCGGTGAAGGCAATGAGCACACATTTACAATTCCCCCAAGTAAAAAGAAAGCACCAATAACCAGTCCTAGTTTTGTTTTATTACTGATTGCAATTAAAACAGTTGTTCCCGCACCTGCAAACGTACCTATTGCGTGCGCCAGAAAGGGAAAAAGAAAATGTTTGGGTTCAAACAAATGCATAGTTGCTTTTAGTCCTTCCATAGTTGTGACATCAGCACCATGGGGAGGCGGAATGACAGAACTGCTCATTAATATGATAGCCATATTGACAATACTTCCAACAAAAAGACCTGTTATAACTGCTAATGTATTTCTTAAAATAGGGTTCATAGTCATCGTTTTAGTAAAACGAATGTATGAAAATTATAGTTGGTATTGTAATTAAATGATGCTTTCGGGTTTGTTTTTTATTCTTTTTCAGAAAGTTTTTTTTCGTTTTCTGTTTGTGGTTTTCCGGTTGCGTTTGGTTCTCCTTTTCCGGTTGTAATTAGTTTAAGCAAACTATTTCCGATATAATTGGTCCAGGCGCCTCTGCAAATTTCAAAACATTCATATTCCGGTACCAAACCCACATGAGTAAAACGAAGTTCTGTTTTGCCGTCTTTTTCCGAAATTTCAAAAGTAGGATGAGTTCCCGTCCATTCCGTTTTATCTTCTGTAAACTTGAAGTAATTTTTTTCCACTAACCAGACTATTTTCTGATTCGGAATTACTTCTGTGATTTTTACTTTACAAAGATGGATATCTTCGTAATGATAGTCAAATTCATCGTTTAGTTTCGCACTATTGCCTTCGATTTCTTCTGACCACCAACCGCGTACATTCGTAACGGCATCAAAAACTTTCTGTGGAGACTCGTCTACGATTATAACTGTGGTGAAATTTGTTGCACTCATTTGGTAAAGGTTTAAAAGTTACAACACAAATTTAGGTTTTAATTATCAGTGTGTTAGGGGTGTGAAGAGACAAAATTGAGGGGCGAATCAGACAATTAGGCAATTAGATAATTAGATTGTTGAGTTTTCGGCTTGCATTTTACATTTCATAACTCACAACTCATAACTTTTCCTCCTAATTTTCTAAAAGAGATGAAGTTAATTGTTATTTTTAACCAACCATCTAAAACCAAATTATTTATGAAGAAAATATTCTTTGTAGCAGTTCTGCTGTTAACCATTTCTTTTTCTGCCTTTGCACAATTAAAAGCACCTTCAGAGTTTATTCCGAATTACGGAAAACAAATTAGTTATTACCATCAGGTCGAAGAGTATTTTAAATACCTGACGGAACAATCGCAATCGATCAAAAAACAAAAATACGGCTCAACTAACGAACAGCGGGATCTGAATGTTTATTATATTTCGACTCCCGAAAATTTGGTAAATCTGGAACAAATCAGAAACAATAATTTAGCCGCCATTGGACTATCAGATAAAAAAACGAGTGGAGTTGAAAATAAAATTATTGTCTGGCTGAGTTTTAATGTTCATGGAAATGAGTTTGCCGGAACCGAGAGCGCCTTAACTGTGGCCTATGAACTTTTGAATCCCTCAAATGAAGCCACAAAACAATGGCTCAAAAATACTATTGTGATTCTGGATCCGTGCATCAATCCCGATGGTTATTCCCGATATGGAAACTGGCTGAGAGAAATCTCCGGAAAAAAAACACATCCGGGTTTGTATGACAGAGAGCATATGGAAGTCTGGCCGGGTGGAAGATACAATCATTATCTTTTTGATTTGAACCGCGACTGGGCATGGCAGACACAAATTGAATCGCAGCAGCGCATTAAATTGTACAACCAATGGATGCCACAGGTACATACCGATGTGCATGAAATGAGTTACAATTCTCCTTACTTTTTCCCACCGGCGGCAGAACCTCTGCATGAATTTATTGAACAATATCAGAAGGATTTTTATACGGTTTTAGGTAAAAATATCTCGCAGAAGTTTGACAAGGAAAACTGGATGTACAATACCAGAGAACGATTTGATTTGTTTTATCCGAGTTACGGAGATACCTATCCAACCTATAATGGCGCCGTAGGTCTTACGCTTGAAAAAGGCGGAATAGGAGCAGGACGTGAAGTAACCATGGAAAACGGCTCTAATGTTACCATAAAAGATCGTTTGACGCAGCATGCCGCAGCAGTTTTGACCGTAGTAGAAAGTGCCGCTTCACAGAAAGAAGTATTGCTGAAAGGTTTTAGAGATTTTCATATCAATGCCCGTAAAAAAGCAAAAGGGGTTTACAATACGTATGTTTTGAAAAATAATCCTAAACTGGAACAGCTGGTGGAGCTGCTTCAAAAGAATGATGTTGAATTTAGTTACGCAGAGGCGCCCGGAAGCGCCTCCGGATTTCATTATCAAACTAAGAAGAACGAGAGTTTTAAAATTGAGCCTAATGATTTGATTATTAAAGCAGATCAGCCAAGATCAGTTTTAACACAGGTATTGTTTGAACCCAATCAGAAATTAAATGATAGTTTATCGTATGACATTACCGCCTGGGCACTTCCTTTAGCTTATGGTGTTGACGGTTATGCGGTTAAAAATAGTGTTCAGATTAAAACAAAGAATAAAATCGAGTCTGCAGAAAAAAACATCCCGGAATCCGTTTACGCCTTTTATGTTCCGTGGAATAACAGAACGTCGGCTCAGGTTGTTTCTTTGCTGCATCAGGCGGGAATTAAAGTTCGTTCGGCCATGAAAAAAGCAGTTTTCGGAACCGTTACGGTCGAGCCGGGAGGATTAATTATCAGCAGAGCCGATAATCCAAAAATTACAGATTTTGAAAAGACAGTCAGTAATATTATCAAAGTCAAAACCGATTTTAGTTTTATCAGTACAGGATTTTCGACTAATTCTAAAGATATCGGAGGGGAGAATTTTACGCTACTTAAAGCGCCAAAAATACTAATGTTGTCCGGAAAAGGAGTAGTTTCAACCGAGTTTGGAGCGACATGGTTTTATCTGGACGAAACCGTTGCCTATCCGGTGAGTATTGTAGAAACAGCAAATTTAAACAGAGTTAAATTGTACAACTATAATACTTTGATTCTTTCAGACGGTAGCTATGACCTGGCGGAAGATCAGAAAAAGCAAATCGATGAATGGGTGAAAAATGGCGGGAAAGTTATTGCCATGGCCAATGCAATTTCATTGTTTCAGGACCGTGACGGGTACGCTCTGAGTTTGTTTGCGAGTAAAGAAGATAAAGAAAAATCAGAAAAAGAAGAGAAAGAGATCGAACTTAAAAAACGTTTTCTGGACTTTGAAGGTTCTGAGCGAAGAGAAATTTCGGGTTCGATTCCCGGTGCCATCATCGAAAATAAACTCGACAAAACCTATCCAATGGCTTTCGGGTTAGGAAATACGTATTTCAGTCTTAAAAGTAACGAAAGATCATTCTCATTGCTAAAAAAGGCCATCAATGTGGCGTACATTCCAAAAGATTATTTAAGCTATGGATTTGTAGGTAATGATATTAGAAAAAAACTGAACGAAACGGTAAGTTTTGCTGTGGACAAAAGAGGAGATGGAACCGTAATTTATATGATGGATAACCCGCTTTTCAGAGGTTTTTGGGAAAATGGAGTTTTACTGTTCAGCAATGCTCTTTTCTTAGTTCGTTAAGAAACTAAAAGCTTTATTTCCGCTCTTCAAATCTTTTTGAAGGGCGGATTTTTTTTGATGTCCAAAAAATGCCCGGCTGATATTTTCTTTCACGTTTTATTTTATACTCCCTGTCAGTTCAAACAAAATATAGGGGCCGTGTTCTGATAAACCTCTTTCTTTGATGGAGAAACCTTTTTGCTGATAAAAAATAACAGCTCTACTATTGTTTTCAAGGCATTTGAGTGTAATTGGTAAATCGGTTATCTGAATGGCAGCTTTTAATAAAGCGCTTCCAATACCTTTGCTTTGATGGTCTTGATCTACATACAAATGATGAATGAAACGACTTTTCATCCAGATCGAAATAAATCCAACGACAGTTTCACCAATTCGCGCTACTAAAATTGTTTCTCCTTTGGTTAAGGTGTCAAAATCTTTGAGTTGAAATACTGACGGATCAAGCCAATAAAAAGTAGATCGCCTTTCTTGCAGGAATAAGGTTCTTAAGATGCCATAATCTGTTTTTTCGGCCGGAGTTATTTTCATTCTAAATTTATTTTAGCCTGATTTTGTTTTTTATTGAGCTTTCTGATCCAATAAACAATATAGAATCCGCCAATTGTTCCCGGAATAAACCATCCATAAATGTTGGGAATAAACTGGTTTACTACAATAAAAGCAGTGGTGGCGGAGATATAACCGCCAATCATTTTTCCTAAATGTAATTTCAGCCAGACCTTTTGAAGATTAGTTTTATTTTGGAATAGCAGAAAATCCCGGGTTGAAAAAAGGAGTCCGACAAGACCAAGCACCGTAAGGACAATATTGATTTTTTGATTTATAAGTGGATTGTATAAAATCATTAAAATTCCCGTGATGATCATTATTCCTGAGATAATTTTATCCGTTTTTAAATTGATGTTTTTGTTTTTGAATTGCAAAGCCCGATACCCTGTTATAGTGAAATAAGAGCTAAACAGACTAATTGAAAATAAAAAAGAACTCTCATGTTTAGGCAAGCTTGATATAATTAAAGCCGTTAGAGCCGATAAAAGCATAGTGTAGTAAAAGAGTTTTCCGGATTTTTTATGGATGCTTTTTCCTTTTTTAGTTGCTAACGAAATAGATCCCGAAAGTAGTGCAATACCGCCAAACAGAGCATGAAAATAGATGAATATTTGTATGAGTTGTTCTTTCTCCATTTAAAATTTAAAGAGTTTTTAGGATTGCTTTTTAATTTAAAGAGTGAATATAATACTTTTTTAAATTATTTCAGACGTATTAAAACTCCCTTACGTTTGACAATGTTTTTGTAGTCCCACTGAATTTCTCTTGCTTTTTGAAGCCAGCGCTTTATATCTGATGGGTTAATTTGATCGGTTGAGGTATAGCGAAATTCTGCCGCTTTGAAAGAACCTTCATTGGCAAGTTGTTCTTCATCAAAAGACTGACCGCTCCAAAACAATAACCGAACATCATTTTTTAGTTTGCTGTAGCCTACAATAGGATTACCCTCTAAAAACCAAACCGGATGTGCGTGCCAGATTTTATTCTCCGCATCCGTAAGGTTTTCGTCGATTAAAGCAGCCAGCCGATTGCAGATTTCCCGATCAGTGCTGCTTTGTGCATTGTTATAATCTTGTACGGCTGTATTCATGATGATAAGAGGTTTTAAGTTTTATCGATGTAATGAGCTAAAATACGTTTTTTTTTAAGTTTGGGTCAGGAGTTTAAGTGGATGTGTTGATTAAAAGTAGTCGAAAAGTGACTTACAAACTCTTTGGTGTATTGTCCGGTAGGATCGAGATCAGGATCTAAAATGGTAATTTCAAGCCCGGTTAATAAATTACTCTGAAAAAGCATTGAAGTTAGTTCATTAAATTCGGCATAAGTAAGTCCGTCAGGTGTTCTGCTGTCGACGCAAGGCATTATGGTGTCATTTAAAACATCAACATCAATATGCAGCCAGAAACCATCGAGATTTTTATTTGCTATTTCCGAAAGAAACAATTGTACGCTTTTCAAAATACCTTGGTTTCGCAAGTGACCCAAACTAAGGTAGGTAGCAGAAGAGTTGCGAATTTCATTTTCATAGGCATCATCATATTCACGGTTTCCCACACACCAGAGATTTTCTTCTTTGATGTAAGGACGCAGATTTAGAATATTGGTTAGTTTGTCTGCCCCGTTTCCGGTAGCTATCGAGGCTGCCATTCCGCCAACGCCTCCGGTTTCGGACAAGGAAATATTCATAAAATCGGTATGTCCATCGAGATAAAACAATCCGTAATTCCCTTTTTGCTTTAAAGCTATAGCAGTTCCTAAAAGTATACTGCAGTCTCCGCCTAAGATAAACGGAAATTTGTTCTGAGAAAGTAAATTGTTTAACAGATAAGCTTGCTCTCTGGCATAATCGATTAGTGAATTGCTGTTGAGAATTTGAGTTTCAGGATCCCGCTTATTTGAATATTTTGGAGGATCAAGTCTTACACTATTTTTAGGGTGAATGAGTTTATGAAGATGGTGTTTCCATAACCAGTCAGGTAAGTTTTTTACGCCCGGTTCTTTTCCGGGTTGAGGTTCTTTTAAACCCAGATTCGATGGAAATTCAACAATGCATATTTCTTTCATGAGCCTTTTTATTTAGTGATAAAGTTATGAAAAATAATCGCGTGTAAAAGTTGGAAAGTGCCAAGTTTGTACCGTCTTTTTTTGAAGGAAAATAGTGCTTTGAAATGTATTTGATTGAAGAGTTTTATTCGCAAAATCATTCCTTGTGAACAGTAATTATCAATTTGTTTTTCCTTTGTTCTACATTTACCATCAGTCCTGCCATGATGCCAAGACGATCAAGCCATTTGCCTTCAAGTATTATTTGTGGAATCGTTATGGTTTTTCTGTAAGCCCGTGCTTGATGCTTTCTATGAATTTTCAGTCGTCTTAAATTCTTCATTTTCCTTGTATCTGTATGTTTTTTTAATGAATATCCAGTAGAATACAAATGTCTTTTGATTTATGGAGAATGTTGTCATATTATAAATTGACAATCCATAATTTTATAGAAACGAGTACAAAAAAAAAATCCGGCTTGGTTTCACAAGTCGGATTTACTATTTTTTTCTGATGAAAGCAGTAATCAATAAAGAGCACTTTTTTTATTCCAGTTTTTTAATAAGCTGAATAGAACCTTCCTGTAAGGCTTTATAATAATCGCCTTTTTTTAGTTCCGGAAGTACATAAGCTGATACGATGTCTTTAATTTCCTGATCGCTCATTTTTGGACGCAGTTTGTTAACACCCTGAATCTGAATTTGTCTCAATTGCTTGCTTAAAACGATTAAAATAGAGGAGTCTATTTTTAGTTTAGAAACCAGATACTGTTCAAGGTCTGAAGAATAATCGGTAAGATTAGTGTATGGTGCTATTGAAGAGAGGGTTACAATAGTAATTTTAGTTTTAGTTTTAGTTTCACCGGCTTTCAAAAAGTCGCTCAGATTTTTAGTTTGGCTTGAAGTAAGGATTTTTTCAAAATCATTTACATAATTAGTAGATTTTGCAAAAACATCAGGCGTTTCGGTTTTGGTTTGCGCAATAACCATTGCAGGTAAAAGAAGAGCGAATGTTACTACGAGCACTATTTTTTTCATGGCAGATTTGTTTTGGGTGCCGCAAAATTAATGCTTTATTATTAAAAAAAGGTCTCTTAATGGTTACTATAAATTAATATTTATTTTCATAGAAATTTCAAAAAAAAAGTCCGATTTGTATCAGCAAATCGGACTTTAGATACTAAAAACTACAACAAAGGAATTAAATGTTCCCAGTTGAGTTGTTTTGCAAAGTCAAGGGCGGTCTTGCCATTGTTGGTCTTAACTTTTGTGTCTGCTCCCGATTCCAGTAAAACTTCCACAGAGGTTTTATTTCCTGCAATGGTTTCGCGATGTAAAAAAGTATAACCGAGCTCATCTGTCGCGCTAAGTTCTTCGGGATTATTTTTGACAAAATCAATAAGGCTTTCTTTCATGTTTTTGCTCATTGGGTGTTCTATGAGGTTTTCCGGTTTTTCTTTTTGATCCGAAACAACCAGAATATCGTTGTAATCTCCAAATTCTAAGCCCCAGGCATTGTCATGATCTTCTCTTTCCTCTTCACTCATTTCTGAACGCATCGCATGTATAGTAAAGGCTCCGTAGGTTTTACCCTGAGACGCATATAGCCAATCGCTTATTTGATTTACGGGAATTTGTACTTCGTCGCCATTATTGACATTGGTTAAATCGTTAGGCTGATTTACTAAGATGCCATAAATGGTATCACCGTCAAAATTGATATCGTTAATCCACATGTGTTCGACGATAGTTTCACCATCAATTTCCTGAGTAAAGGCTAGTTTTACGCAGGCAACGTCAAGTCCCGGAACAATTCGGCGGTATTCCCACGATAATTCTCTCCAAAAATATTTAAAGGTTTCCTGTGCTTTTTGATAGGCTTCGATCATTTTTGGATTTTCTCCGTCAGCAAAGAAGGTAGGTGTGTTTTCCATTAGGTATTATTTTATAGCTTTTAAAGAATTTTAAGAAATTTTAAAACGAATAAAAAACCGATTTGTTTTGCAAATCGGTTTTTTTATCATCAAAAAAGTCAATTTAGAAATTTACATCGTCTGCAATGTTTCCACCTTGTTCTGCGGCAAATTTAGCGGCATACTCTTTTTGTTTTTCCTGTTGGTAATTGAAGAACTCGTTAATGTCTTCAGAGTTCCAGTTTTGATTTTGCTCCGTCATCCATTGCATGGCAACAGATTGGAAATCTGCCAGATTGATTCCGAAGTTTTCCAGGATCCACTGAGCACCATCAATTCCGTACTCGTAAGCGGCCTGTCTGGCTCCGGCAAGTTCTTCGTAGAAGTAACGATCCGTTCTGATTCTTTCAAGGTTAGCGGCTCCTTCCTCCGAAGTTTCGGCTTTCAGATTTTCTAATTGTGGTACGGTTACATTTTCGGCATAATATTGGCCAAATAAAGTAGTAACTGTAAACGAAGTATCTTCGCCCATGCGCTGAGGCCAGATCGTATTTAGCTCTTCCCAAACTGCCGGTTCAAACCCCATCGCTTTGCACACTTCAAGATAATCTATTCCGGCGCTTATTTTAAGACACATTGCAGTATAGGTTCTTAAATCTACTCCGTGTACGGGCTCTAGAAAAGGATTATTGTCCTCTACTTTTACAAATCCTGAAACCTGAACTCCACTGTATTTTAAAGAATTGGCGTGCTCAAAACGAATCATTTGGTCTGAATCGCAGTTGTTCCATTCCGTATATACTTCTCTTCTGTAATTAAAATAGATATTTTGAACGTCTTTTTCGTCAAGATTTTCTCCACTTGCGCGTTCGTCGGCGATCCATGCTTCAGATCTGGCAGCTACTTCATTGTCGAAATCCTCTACAGAATAATGTGTGCCGTGTAAGGTTTCGGGATCATATTCTGTTTCCTGATAGTTATCTTCATAATCATTTTCATAATTATTGTTTGAAGTTTGAGCTTCATAATTTTGATTTTCCTGTTTGTTGTCTCCGGTTAAGGCTCCAAAAAGTTTTTTAAACATTTTTCTGCTTGTTTAAGGGTTAATAAACTATAAATATTGTAATTGGTTTTGATACATTTTTTCATTGTGTTCTTTCAAATCGGGAGTGATTTTATTCCATTCGTCATACATGGCACGCAAATAGATCTGATGCAGTTTTGGGGCATTTTTAATCACAAACTGTCTTTGTTCTTCAAGTTCCTCCATTTTTGCCAGAATTTGACTCAGTACTTTTTTATCAGATTCGTGAATTTTACTCAAACTTAATTCATGACGCTGATGGTACAATTCACGTTCTTTGTTATTTTCGATTTCAAAAGCTTCGTACAGATGCGCTGTTCTTTGCTCTGCCAGACCTCTGGCGATATTTTGCAGATTTCTGGCCTGTGTGCTGGGAGCGAACGTATTTTGAGTATTGCAATACGGACACTGGATATAAGTTTCGATTAAAAAGATTTTTTCGATCTCAATATTTCCTCCACATTGTGTGCAGTTGAATTTATTTTTGATTGCTTCAAATTCGTCGAGTATTTTTTGGTACTCAATTTCAAGATCACGCTCCTGTGTTTTTTCGATTTGTTTTCTCCAATATTCGTATTGATCTTCAAAATCATTATGACGATCTGAACAGACATTTCTGAAATTTGATACTAAATTGTAATGTTTGCTTAAAACGGAAATCTGAGAATTGTAATGATTGTAAACGTCGATAATTTTTTCTTCGTAAGTATGTCTCGCTTTTTCTCTGATATTTGATAATTGACCATTTACACCTGAATATACTCTGTGAAAAGTTCGTTTGTATAAATCATCATCACTTTGAAGAATCTCTTTCAATTCCGGAATTGCAGCAGTTGCAAATTCTTCCAGTTTGGCTTCCAGTTTTTCTAAAAAGTTAAACCATCTTTCCTGTGACTGCTGAAGCTCCGAATACCATTCCGGAAGAGCTTCGTCTTTTTGTTTATTAAATAATCCGAACATTACTTTATAGGTTTAAATTGAATTGTCTTCTTTTTTAAGGTAAACGCCATCTGTGAGGTTAACACTCAAAAACTCAAATCCGCAGTAGGCACAATGCGTTAATCCGTCTTGTTTGGCTCTTCCTGCGCCACAATTTGGACAGTCTTTGGCATTCATTTTGGCTTCGGTCATTTCTGTTTCTCCGCCATAATTCGTTTGTTTTTGTGCATTTTCTTTAAGCCTGCTCAAAAATGAATTTACTTTTTTCTCTTCCATTACAACTGACTTAATAATTCTGTTTTCTTCGATTTAAATTCCTCTTCATCAATTAAACCGGCATCAAACAAAGATTTTAGTTTTTGAAGTTTTGAGGTCAGATCGTCTTTTATTTCTTCTTTTGAAGTCTCTTTATTCTGCTGTAGTTGATTTAAAAGAATCCCCATGCTTAAGGCATTTTGAGTTGCCTCGTGAAGTGCTGTTCCCTTATCGCCGATGGCAGTTGCAGTATTGAATTTGGTAAATTTATCCATATCGGTTACCATATTCATGTTGGTGATTTTGTCGTAATGTGCTGTTACTTCTTCCGGTAAGGTTACGCTGGTAATAACGAACTGAGTCAGCTCAATTCCGAATTGCTCGAAATAAGGTTTAAGATAGGGCTCTATTTTTTTGCCCAGTTGCGTTATGTTTCCGGCAATATCCGTAACAGTTATGTTTTCGTTTGCTAAAACTTCACCAAATTTTGGAGCGACAAAATCTCGTAATTGATTTTGCAGTTCAAAAATGGTCAGCTGGCTGTAAGTTCCGGCATATTGACGAAAGAATTTGGCAACATCGGCGATTTTAAGATCAAAACTACCAAAAGCACGTATCCTGATTTGTCCAAATTGAGGATCGTTCAGAAGAATTGGGGCAGGAGTTCCCCATTTATTATTGATAAACTGATGCGTATTGAAAAAATAAACATCCACTTTAAATGGACTTTCGAAACCGTATTTCCAGCCTTTTAGTTTGCTTAAAACCGGGATGTTTTCGGTAGATAAGGTGTAAAGCCCAGGAGAGAAAACATCAGCGAGATGCCCTTCATTTAAAAGCATAACGTGCTGACTTTCCCGAACGGTTAGTTTTGCGCCGTTTTTGATTTCTTTGTCTTCATCATAAAATTTCCACATCAGTAAATTTGGGTCACTTGTTGTGGCTTCAATTATTTCTATAAAAGGTAGCTTCATGAATTCTTATTTATAAGGAATAAAAATAAGAATTATAAGACGACTACAATGTTTTTCTGTGTCAAGTTTTTAACAATTTTTCGTTTGTTAAAGTTTTAAAACATAGGATGACATACTTTACAGATAAGCCTCTTGTAGATTCTTAAAGTTTTGAAAACCTTGCAGGAGAACTTGGTTATACTGAAAACAATTTAGCGTGAAGGATGGGAGCGGCATCCTTTTATGGCGGGGTTCGCCATAAAAGATACAGCGGACAGCCTGACCCCGGAGGGACACGCCATAAAAAAATCCGACTTGCTTTCACAAATCGGATTCTTTTAAATTGAAAATTATAGACAACCGTAAAACGGTATATTTTTACAAGTGAATTACTTCGCCGTAAGCATCAGCAACAGCTTCCATAACAGCCTCGCTCATGGTTGGGTGAGGGTGGATAGATTTAAGAATTTCATGACCTGTAGTTTCAAGTTTACGGGCTACAACTGCTTCTGCAATCATATCGGTAACACCTGCACCAATCATGTGGCATCCTAACCATTCTCCGTATTTAGCATCGAAAATTACTTTTACGAATCCGTCTGGAGTTCCGGCAGCTTTTGCTTTTCCTGAAGCTGAGAATGGGAATTTACCAATTTTTAACTCGTATCCTTTTTCTTTTGCTTGTTTCTCCGTTAAACCTACAGAAGCGATTTCTGGAGTTGCATAAGTACAACCCGGAACGTTTCCGTAATCAATTGGGTCTACGTGTAAACCTGCAATTTTTTCTACACAGTTAATTCCTTCAGCAGAAGCTACGTGAGCCAAAGCTTGTCCCGGAGTAACGTCTCCAATTGCATAATATCCAGGAATATTAGTTGCGTTGTAAGCGTTTACTAAGATTTTATCTCTGTCAACAGCGATTCCAACTTCTTCTAAACCGATGTTTTCAATGTTAGTTTTAATTCCAACTGCCGAAAGTACGATGTCAGCTTCAAGAACTTCTTCACCTTTTGCAGTTTTAACAAATGCTTTAACTCCTGCACCTGTTGTATCAATACGTTCAACAGATGAGTTAGTCATTACTTTAATTCCTGCTTTTTTCAAAGATCTTTCGAACTGTTTTGAGATGTCTTCATCTTCTACAGGAACTACATTTGGCATAAATTCTACAATAGTAACTTCTGTTCCCATTGAGTTGTAGAAGTGAGCGAACTCAACTCCAATTGCTCCTGAACCTACAATAATCATAGATTTTGGCTGAGTTGGTAAGGTCATTGCCTGACGGTAACCAATTACTTTTACGCCGTCTTGTGGTAAGTTTGGTAACTCACGAGAGCGAGCACCGGTTGCGATGATAATATGATCAGCGCTATATTCAGTAACTTTATTGTCTTTGTCTGTAACGTCAAGTTTTTTACCTGGTTTTAGCTTTCCAAAACCTTCAATAACGTCAATTTTGTTTTTTTTCATTAAGAATTGAACTCCTTTGCTCATTCCTTCAGCAACACCACGGCTACGTTGAACCACTGCAGGGAAATCTTTGTCAAACTCGGAAACTTTCAATCCATAGTCAGAAGCATGTTTTAGATAATCAAAAACCTGAGCTGATTTTAATAGTGCTTTTGTTGGGATACATCCCCAGTTTAAACATACACCACCTAAGTTTTCCTTTTCAACTACAGCTACTTTAAAGCCTAATTGTGAGGCTCTGATTGCTGTTACATATCCACCGGGACCACTTCCTAAAACAATAACGTCGTATTTCATTTTTTTGGTTTTTAGTATTTATTACCGAAAATGAAGTTTAATTCCGAAACTCATTTATCGATTTATTCTTTTGTTATTTGTGCTTGCGAATTTAAGGATTTATTTTAAAAAATACTTTAAAATTTCTTTTCACCCTTGCCGAATTTGATCTTTTCACACAGATATTGAGAAAAGTTATAGAAAAGAATAAAGTTTAATTGGTATTTTATTTTTTTTTAATAACAAAGTAGAGAAAGATGGATCATTAATTTGTAATAAAAAAAAACACATTTTATTTTTTAAAATGTGTTTTTTAGTGAAATAGGCGAATACTTATTTAATGATGATTTTTTTAACGGTATGTGCTTCAGGGTTTTCGATGAAGATGTAGTAAACTCCTTGGGCTATTCCTTTTAAATCGATGTAATTTTCCTGAGTATCTCCTTTTAAGGATACTACTTTTACAAGTTTACCCAAACTGTCATAGATCGTTGCTTTTGTTACTGAAACATTTGTAATGTATAATTCGCCATGAGATGGATTTGGATAAATATTGATGTTGTTAAAAACCTGCTCATTTGTTTCTAAAGTACGGCAAGTTGCTGAGTATTTTGCGATTTCATCTTTTGCATCTGTCCAGGTAGCAGTTGAGAAAGAAGGATTGTCAACTTTTATACAAGTTAATTGAGTATTGTTTTTTAAATTTAAGTTGACTAAAATACCGTTGTTGCCACTTTGTAAATTCAAATCGGTTAGAAGGTTATTAGAACAGTTTACTTCTGTCAGATTAGTGTTTTTTGATAAATCAAGACTTGACAGCTGATTGTTCGAACAGTTAAGATTTGTTAGCAAAGTATTGTTCGACACATCTAAAGTTGTTAGTCTGCTAGAGGTTGAAGTCGATTTTTTTAGAATAATTTGTATTCCATTACAATAAAATTCTTTTAGTAATTTATTTTTAGAAACATTAACACTAGTCAGTGGATTGTTTGAGACGTCCAGATAGTTTAACTGAGTGTTATTCGACATGTCAACTGTAGTAATTAAATTTCCTTTACAGATAAATTTCTCTAAAGCGGTGAAGTTTTCAATTCCTTTTAAATCCGAGATGTTTGAATTTGAAATGTCCAGAACTTTAATATTAGCAATACTGGAGGTGGCAACTTTTCCATTTTTTCCGTCAGTGTCAATACCTGCAGCAATAAGAAAATCTTCAAAATTAGAATCTGTTATCAAAGTACTATTGTTGCAATCTTCGCTAAATTTTGCCTTTGGATCTTTTCTTGTTGACCATTTCTCGTTTGAATAATAAGCATCATCAACCTGAATACAAGTTAAATCAGGGTTGTTTCTAAAATCTATTCTATATAAAATAAAATTAGGATCAGAGCCTGGAAATGGATCAAACCTATAATTATTACCATTTTTTAGGTTTAGATTTACCAGTTTGTTGGATTCACATTCAAGCGACCTTAGATTTTTGTTATTAGAAACATCCAGGTTCGTGAGCAGGTTGTTAGCACAATCGAATGTGCCAAGCTTAGTGTTTGCAGAAACATCTAAAACTGTTAATTTATTATTGTCACAGTAAAGGAAGTTTAAATCTATATTTTTTGAAACATTAAGATTGGTGATTAAGTTCGAATTACAGTCAAATGAACTTAGTAACGGATTGTTTGAAATGTCTATACTTGTTATCTTATTTTGGTAGACTAACAATCTTGTCAATGCGGTATTTTTGGAAACGTCTATTGATGTTAGCTGATTTGTATTGCATATTAAAGATGTCAAAGCGGTATTGTTTGAAACATCTAGGACATCATATTTATTGTTTCCAGCCCATAGTTCAGTTAATTTTGTATTTAAGCTGATGTTTAAGTTAGAAATTTGATTTGAGGTACAAGTTAATGATGTCAATTTGGTGTTTTGCGACACATCCAGATTAGAAACTAAATTATAACCAAGATCTAATTTAGTTAAGGCTTTATTGTTCGAAACATTAAGGTTTGTTAATTTATTTGATGAACATTGTAAAGTGGTTAAGTTTGTATTAGCACTTACATCTAAAGTGCTCAGTTTATTGTAATAACAATTTAAATCAACTAAAGCAGTATTTTTCGATACATCTAAAGTTGTTATAAGATAATTATTGCTACAGTCCAATGTAGTTAAATGGATATTTTTTGTAACATCCAGCGCTTTTAAAGTATAATTTGCTTGACATTTTAATGATGTCAAAGAGGTAAAGTCTTCCAGACCGGTCAAATCTGTAATGTTGCTTAGAGAGACATCTAAAGACGTTACGGTTTTAACACTGGAGGTTAATACTCTTCCGTCTGGAGTTCCTGAATCAATTCCCAGCTGAATCAGTTTCTTTTCGAAATTACTGTCAGGAATAAGCGTGTACAGGACAGTCTGACATTCATTTGAGTAATTGGCAGAAGCATCTTTAGCAGCAGACCAGTTTGCTGTAGAATTTACGGCATTATCAACCTGTATACAAGTTAAATAGGGGTTTTCCTTAAAGTCTATGCTTTGCGCTGCAATCAATTGGTTGCGACCGTTTTTTAGATTTAAACTTGTTAAAGTCGAATTGTTACAAAATAGCCCAACCATTACCGGATTAGAGGAAATATCCAGTGCCGTAAGTTTTGTATAATGAGCGCTTAGGTAACGTAAAGTTGGAATCTTGGAAATATCAAGCTGTGTAATGTGATTATTGCTAATGTTAAGATTATCCAATTTTGTGTTTTTAGAAACATTAATTGCGGTCAATTTATTAACGTTACAGCTTAAAGAAATTAGCAATGGATTATTGGTAACATCCAGATTTGTAATTTTGTTGAATGAGACATCGAGAACAGTCAGTTTTGTATTTTTAGAAACATCAATAGTGGTCAATTTTCCATTTCCACCTGTATCCATGTGTCCAAAATTTCCATGACAAATTAACCATTGTAGTGCTGTAAAATCTTGTATTCCGGTGAGATCAGTAATGGTTGCATTGGTTCCTAAATCTAATTTTGTTACCGAAGAAACGTTTGAAGTCAGTACTTTTCCGTCCGGGACACCTGAATCAATTCCCAGGGAAATAAGAGCATTTTCGAAATTGCTGTCAGGAATAAGAGTATATGGACCAGTCTGACATTCATTTGAGTAATTGGCAGAAGCATCTTTAGCTGCAGACCAATTTGCAGTAGAATTTACGGCATTATCAACCTGAATACAAGTTAAGTTAGGGTTTTCTTTAAAGTTTATGCTTTGCGCTGCAATCAATTGGTTTTGTCCATTTTTTAGATTTAAACTTGTTAAAGTCGAATTGTTACAAAATAGCCCAACCATTACCGGATTAGAGGAAATATCCAGTGCCGTAAGTTTTGTGTAATCAGCGCTTAGGTAACGTAAAGTTGGAATTTTCGAAATATCAAGCTGGGTAATATAATTATTGCTGATGTCAAGATTATCCAGTTTTATATTTTGAGAAACGTCAATTTTTGTTAGTTTATTTACGCTGCATTTTAGTGAAATCAGTAAGGGATTCTTGGACACATCTAAAGCTGTAATTTTATTGTATGAGATATCAAGAGCAATTAGTTTTGTATTTTTAGTAACGTCAATAGTAGTCAGTTTTCCATTTCCGCCTGTGTCCATATGCCCAAAATTTCCATGACAAATTAACCGTTGAAGCGCTGTAAAATCTTGAATTCCGGTTAGATCAGTAATGGTTGCATTGGTTCCTAAATCTAATTTTGTCACCGAAGAAACGTTTGAAGTCAGTACTTTTCCGTCCGGAACACCTGAATCAATTCCTAAGGAAATAAGAGCACTTTCGAAATTGCTGTCAGGAATAAGGGTGTATGGACCTGTCTGGCATTGGTTCGAGTAAATGGCAGAAGCATCTTTGGCAGCAGACCAGTTTGCAGTAGAAAATGCTGCATCATCAACCTGTATACAAGTTAAATTTGGATTTCCTGTAAAGGTTATGCTCTGAGGTACAATTAATTGGTTTTTACCATTTCTTAGATTTAAACTTGTCAAATCCGAACTTCTACAAAATAATCCAACCAATGCCGGATTAGAGGAAAGATCTAATGTGGTAAGTTTAGTAGATTCGGCAGTCAGAAAACGTAAAGTTGGAATTTTTGAGACATCAAGCGTAGTAATTTGATTACTGCCTACATCAAGATCATCAAGTTTTGTGTTTTGAGAAACATCAATTGCTGTTAATTTATTTACACTACATCTTAAGGAACGCAGTAATGGGTTATGCGTTACATCTAAATTGGTAAGTTGATTAAAAGAGCATTCAAGAATCGTTAGATTTGTATTCTTGGAGACGTCAAGTGTTTTTAGTTTTCCGTTTCCGCCATCGCCTGCACGACCTGTATTTCCTTGGCAAACCAGCCACTCAAGTGCTTTGAAATCTTGTATTCCGGTCAGATCTGTAATAGTTGTATTGATTCCTAAATCTAATTTCGTGACAGAAGAAACTTTTGAAGTCAGGATTTTTCCATCCGGAACTCCTGCATCGATTCCTAAAGTTATAAGTGCATTTTCAAAGTTGCTGTCGGGAATCAATGTAAATGAATCATTTACACATTCGGTTGAATAATTTGTGGCGGCATCTTTGGCAGCAGACCAGTTTGTAGTAGCATTTACGGCATTGTCGACCTGAATACAGTTTAAATTTGGGTTTCCCTTGAAGTTTATGTCTTGTGCTGCAATTAATTGGTTATTTCCATTTTTTAAGTTTAAACTTCTTAAATCCGAATTGTTACAAAATAATCCAACCATATTCGGATTAGATGAAATATCCAGATAGGTAAGTTTTGTGTCATCGGCACTTAGGTAGCGTAAAGTTGGGATTTTTGAAAGATCAAGTTGTATAATTTGATTACTGCTTATGTCAAGATTATTCAGTTTTACATTTTTGGAAACGTCAATTTTTGTTAGTTTATTGACGTTGCAATTTAACGAAACCAGTAAGGGATTATTGGTGACATCTAAATTTATAAGCTGGTTATAGGAGCAATCCAGAGTAGTCAGGTTTACGTTTTTAGAAATATCAAGAATTTTTAATTTTCCGTTCCCACCGTTGATTACCTCACCTGTATTTCCATGACAAATTAGAGTTTGAAGTGCTGTAAAGTCTTGTATTCCGGTTAAATCTTCAATAGTTGTATTAACTCCTAAATCTAGTGTTGTTACTGAAGAAATGTTTGAAGTTAGTACTTTTCTATCAGGGGTTCCCGAATCAATTCCTAAAGCAATAAGAGTATTTTCAAAATTACTATCAGGTATGAAAGTATAAAGAGGACAGTCGACAGAGTAACTTGCTGCAAGATCTTTTACATCTTGCCAGTTTGTATTAGAAAATAAAGTATTGTCGACTTGTATGCATGCTAATTGAGGATTACGTAGAAAACTTAAATTATTAGTATTTAAGAGTTGATTGTTGCCATTCTTTAGGTTTAGATTTATAAGCTCATTTGAATTCAAATTAACGTTTCGGAGTTTGTTTTGTCTAGTAACATCTAAAGAAGTTATTCGATTGTTTTCGCAATATAAATCGACTAAGAGTGTATTTTTAGAAAGATCAAGACTTTTGAGTCTATTATTGTTGCAAACAAGATTAACAAGAACGTTATTGTTGGTAAGGTTTAAAGTATATAATACGTTATCTGAGCAATAAAGCCCCTGAAGATTAAAATTTTTAGTAATATTTAAAGAAGTTAGCTTGTTTTTAGAACAATATAATTGAGTTAAATATTCGTTTTTAGATATATCCAAATAATTTATTAAATTGGATTGACAGTCCAAATTTCTCAAAAGAGGATTTTGTTTAAAATCTAAACTTTGTATTTTATTGGAATGACAAATCAAAGTAGAAAGTTTGCGACTTAGAGAAAGGTCTAATCCGGTCAATTCATTGTTGGAACAATTCAAAGTCTCAAGATTAATAAAAGCATGAAGTCCTCTAAGACTTTTAATAGAACTGGAACTCACATCTAAAGAAGTAACAGATGAAATGTTTGAAGTTAGTACCTTTCCATCGAGAACGGTATCTAATCCGAGAGAGATTAATTTCTGTTCAAAATTTTGGTCAGGAATTAAAGTGGTTTGTGCAAAAGCAGATAGACTGAGTAAACACAGTAAGATAAGTAGTTTTTTCTTCATAAAATTATCTTTGAATTTGGTATGCAAGTTTACAATTAATAAAAGTATTAATCCTATTATTCTGCCTTTTTTGACTCTGCTTTTTAATGTTTTGGCGTGAAATTATTTTAAACACTTAAAAATGAGAGGTTTGTTTGTTGGTGTTGGTGCAAAAAAAAGGAGCTCTTTTTAAGAAGCTCCGGATAATGATAATAATAGAATGATTTTGTATGTATTAGACCTTTACATGGCCCCAATTTTCACCGGTGGCGATACGTCTGATTTGCATTTCGCTAACACCAAATTGTTTGGCAATCATTTTCAGACGTGTTTTTTGTTCCGGACGTGCGAGGATTTTTTTGATTAACATGACTTTGGTAGTCGTTAACTTTCTTCCGTCGGCTTTTAAATTGTGCTCGATCAGATTCTTTTTTGCCTGAATCACATGTGGACTTTTGCGGCTGTGCGCCATCATTTCGGCTTTTGTTGCCCAGCATAAATTTTTTACATCGTCGTTGCTGCGGTTGTAATCCAGATGGAGTACATAGGTTTGTTCTTCTGATTCTTTCGGAATGAAATAATGAGCGACTAATTTGTACAGAAAGAGGTATTTGTTGACAATTTTGTCACCATCTTTAACCTTAAATCTAAAAGTAGGATAACCATCGCTTAAACCGCCTTTTAGAATACGTCCGTTTTGAATTTCATCTGTAAAACTAATGAGTCGGCCTTTGTTTGAAATAGCATATTTAAGTTGTAATGAGGCGTTTATTTCTATTTCTTTGAATTCTTCGTTTGGATAAAATCTGTTTTGTGGCATTTTCTTTTGCATTTGAATTTTGTCTCTCAAAGATAAATAATTCAAAAAAAAAGAGTGCTATCCTAAAGACTGTGAATCAGTAGATTTATGATTCTTATAACGCTATTTTAACTTTTTTAAGAACTTTTTTAGCATTTTGAAATCTAGTTCGCTACAGCAAATTGAGAGTCGTACAGGTTTTTATAATATCCGTCGGTTTTAAGGAGCAATTCCTGGTGCGTTCCTTGTTCTACGATCAGACCTTTATCCATCACAACGATTTTGTCGGCATTTACAATCGTAGCCAATCGGTGTGCGATGATGATCGAAGTTCTTCCTTTGGTAATCGTTTCGGTAGCGCGCTGAATGAGTTCTTCCGAATAGGTGTCTATTGAAGACGTTGCTTCATCCAGAATTAAAATACTCGGATTACTGACATATGATCTTAAAAAAGCAATTAACTGACGCTGTCCGGATGAAAGCATAACCCCTCGTTCTTTTACATCAAAATCATAATTATCCGGCAGACTCATGATGAAATCGTGCACGCCAATTTTCTTAGCGGCCTCTAAAACCTGATCACGACTAATTTCGGGATTGTGTAAAGTGATATTGTTATAAATCGTATCGGCAAACAAAAAAACATCCTGCAAAACCACGGCAATTTGTTTTCGAAGCGAGGCCAGAGTATAATTTTCGATATTATGGCCGTCAATGCAAATGGTGCCGCTGTTAATTTCGTAAAAACGATTCAGTAAATTGATAATGGTAGATTTTCCTGCTCCGGTTGAACCTACAATAGC
Source organism: Flavobacterium tructae (assembly GCF_002217475.1). Lineage (GTDB taxonomy): Bacteria > Bacteroidota > Bacteroidia > Flavobacteriales > Flavobacteriaceae > Flavobacterium > Flavobacterium tructae. The sequence goes on along the minus strand of NZ_MUHH01000015.1, from coordinate 56,793 downwards.
GACAGTTTGACCTGAAGCGACAGATAAATCAATTCCTTTTATGACTTCTTCTTCCGGAATATAACTGAAACGCACATCTTTAAATTCAATGCTTCCTTCAAAAATTGGAGCTTCAATTGTTCCGGTATCCTGAATATGATCCTGAGTATCGATGATATCAAAAACACGATTGGCGGCAATCATCCCTAATTGCATCTCGTTGAATTTATCTGCAATCTGTCGTAAGGGATTGAACAGCATTCCGATAAACATCGTATAGGAAAACAAATCTCCGAAAGTTGTAAAATGATCTCCGTTCAGGATTTTGAATCCACCATAAACGACCACTACCCCTAAGGTAATAGAAGAGATAATATCGGCAATAGGGAAAAATATCGAGTTGTATAAAATAGTTTTAATCCAGGCAACTCTGTGTTTGTTATTGATTTCTTTAAAATTATCAGCTTCAATTTGTTCGCGATTGAAAAGCTGTACGATTTTCATTCCTGTAACACGTTCCTGTACGAAAGAGTTCATATTGGCAATCTGCGTGCGGACTTCTTCGAAAGCGACTTGCATTTTACGTTGGAATATTCGGGTTATGTAAACCAAAATCGGCATGGCAACGACTACGATCCATGTTAATTTCCAGTTCATGTAAAACATGAAAATAAGGACTACAAGCATTTTCATTAAATCACTAATGATCATAAAAAGGCCCTGGCTAAAAATTCGGGCAATCGATTCAATATCTGAAACAGATCTAGTAACCAATTGTCCCACCGGAACCAGGTCAAAGTACTTCATTCTGAAGCTTAGTATGTGTTTAAAAAGTTTGGTACGAATGTCTTTTACGATATCCTGTCCAAGCCAGTTGGCCCAATAGACAAAATAGAACTGAGAGAAAACTTCCATTAAAAGAACCGCTCCCATTAACATGATATAAAGTAGTAAACCTTCTTTGTCGTAAGTCTTGATATAGCCGTCGACCGTTTGTTTTAGCAAATAGGGGCGAAGAGCTGCAAAAATAGAAAGAGATACAGCAAAAATAATAACGCCGTAGTAGCGCCATTTATAAGGTTTGGTATATTTTAAGATTCGTTTGAATAATCCGGTATCAAATGCTTTTGCTTTCATTTATTTTTTTTAATGCTTTAAGCTATAAGCTTTAGGCAATAGGCTTTCACTTCGTGGTTAAAGCCTATTGCTTACGGCTTAAAGCGTACAGCTATAAGTAATCGTAATCAATTTCGGTTAAATACAATCCGTGTGCCGGCACCGAAAATCCGGCTTTTTCTCTGCTTTTGCTGGCGATGATCGTTTCAAAATCAGTTAGGGAAATTTTATGCAAGCCAATATTTACTAGTGTTCCAACAATTGAGCGAACCATATTTCTAAGAAAACGATTGGCCGAGATGGTAAAAATAAGCTTATGGGTTTCTTGTTTCCAATACGCCTCAAAAACCGTGCAATCAAAAGTATTGACATCTGTATTTACTTTGGAAAAGCATTGGAAGTCGGTATGGTTCAGTAGAATTTTTGCAGCTTCATTCATCAGATCTACATCTAATTTTTGATTGAAATACCAGCTCAATTCTTGTAAAAAAGGGCTTTTAACCGTGTTGATATGGTATTCGTAAGTTCTTTTAGTAGCATCAAATCGGCAATGAGCGTCATCGTGAACCAGAAGAATATTAAAAATAGCAATGTCTTTGGGTAAATAGGAGTTGAGTTTGTGTATTAAATTTGAAATATCCAGTGGAGTTTGAATATCAAAATGTCCGTACATCTCTTCCGCATGAACTCCGGTATCTGTTCTTCCGGCACCCATAACGCTTATAGGAGTGTTCAATAAAATGGAAAGTGCTTTGTTTAAAGTTTCCTGAACAGAAGAGGCATTGGGCTGAAATTGCCAGCCATGATAATTAGTTCCGTTATAAGCAAATTGAATAAAATATCTCAAGGTAAAGGTGCAAAGGTTTTTTTTAAAGGACAAAGGCTCTAAGGTACAAAGGTACAAAGGTACAAAGGTTTTTTAAAAAAAGATGTTAAGGTTCTGAGATACTAAGATGCTAAGATTCTAAGGAACTAAGTTTTTTGTTTGATAGGTTCAAAGGAGCAATGGGGAGAAGTTTCTTTGTTAAATAAGAATAATTGAAAGAATCTTAGAATAACTTAGTCTCATAAGTGTCTTAGCCTCTCAGAACCTTAGCTTCTTATTCCCTTAAAAAAAACCTCCGCTCCTTTGTAGCTATGCGCCTCTGGACCTATGAAGAAATTGTTAAAACCCAAAATACCAACCGCAGTTAACAGACTTAAAAATCGTGTCAGAAATTGACAATTCTAACGATGGAGAAGAAATCGAATTTTAAGTTTTTTAAGTAAAAATTAATAAGAGTTAAATTTTAAAATTTTTCATTTTAACAGGAAGTATTTCTCCTATGTTTGTAATACTAAAATATTAAAACTATGAATGAAATTACTTCTTATTGGTGGATAATTTTAATCTTATTTGCCATTGTTTTTTACAAATTTATTTTGCGTGTATTTTTCGGAATGGTTATGGTTCCGGAAAATAAAATTGGTTTGGTAACCAAGAAATTTGTTTTGTTCGGAGCTGATAAATCGCTTCCCGACGGGCGTATTATTGCTACAAAAGGTGAAGCCGGTTATCAGGCGCAAACACTTGCTCCGGGTTTGTACTGGGGAATGTGGATCTGGCAATATTCAATTGATATGACCGGATTTACGGTTATTCCGGAAGGTAAAATTGGATTGGTTTTAAGTAAAGACGGGCAGGAGATTCCAACCGGAAGAATCCTGGCAAGAAGAGTGGACAGTGATAATTTTCAGGACGCTACTTCTTTTTTGAACAATGGCGGACAAAAAGGACGTCAGACCGCATTTATTACAACAGGATCGTATCGTATTAATACCTTTTTGTTTGAAATTATAATTGCAGATCAGATCAAGATTTATGAGAATATGATTGGTATTGTGACCGCTCTTGACGGAGAGCCTATTCCGCAGGGACAAATCGCCGGGAAGTTTGTCGAAGGACATAATAACTTTCAGGACTTCGATCAATTTTTAGACAAAGGAGGAAATCGTGGTCTGCAGCCTCAGGTAATGTTGGCAGGATCGTACTACATTAACACGTGGGGAATCTTAATCGAACAAAACCCGATGACGGATGTACCAATCGGATATGTTGGTGTGGTGATTTCTTATATTGGAGAAGACGGTCAGGATGTTACGGGTGATACTTTTAAACATGGAAATATTGTTTCAAAAGGACAGCGAGGTGTTTGGATGGAGCCTTTTGGACCGGGGAAATATGCCCTGAACAAATACACGACCAAACTGGAGCCCGTGCCAACAACTAATTTAGTTTTAAACTGGGCAAATGCTCGTAGTGAATCGCATGATTTAGATAAAAACCTGTCTACTATTACAGTTCGTTCGAAAGACGGTTTTCCTTTTAATCTTGACGTAGCGCAGATTATCCACGTACCGGCAAATGAAGCCCCAAAAGTAATTGCGCGTTTTGGAAGCATGAACAATCTGGTTTCTCAGGTTTTAGAGCCTACAATTGGTAACTATTTCAGAAACTCCGCTCAGGACAGTGATGTAATTTCTTTCTTAAGTACCAGAAAAGAACGTCAGGAATCTGCTAAGAATCACATAAAATTAGTACTTGACGAGTATAATGTTAATGCTGTTGATACATTGATTGGAGATATTGTTCCGCCGGATTCGCTGATGAAAACCTTAACGGACAGGAAGTTGGCTGAAGAAGAACAAAAAACATATCAAACCCAAAGAATGGCTCAGGAACAGCGTCAGGGAATGGAAAAAGAAACGGCAATTGCAGATATGCAGAAAGAGATTGTGCGCGCTTCGCAAAGTGTTGAAATTGCACAACGTACTGCCGACGCGACCGTTAAGAAAGCAGAAGGTGACGCTACCAGTTTAAAACTGAATGTGAACGCTGAAGCCGAAGCAACTAAAATGCGGGCAAATGCTGAGGCAGAAGCAACGAAAGCAAGAGCAGGTGCACAGGCGGAAGCGACCAAATTGAATGCAAGTGCCGAGGCAGAGCGTATCTCAAAAACCGGTTTGGCCGAAGCAGAGAAAATTATGGCTGTTGGTAAATCGACAGCAGAATCATACCAATTGCAAGTTAGTGCGATGGGTGGGGATAATTTTACCAGATACAAAGTCACCGAAGAAATTGGTAAAGGAAATATCAAAGTAATTCCAGATGTACTAATCTCCGGAAATGGCGGCTCTGATGGTTCTATTAGTGGTTTACTTGGGTTGAAACTCATGGAAATGATGGATACCAAAGATTTAAAAGAAACAAAATCACCCAAAAAAGGATAATAAGTTATAGTCCTGAAAGGTGAGTGTGTTTTTTACTGGAACACATAATATCTAATAAATCCGATTCGTTTTTTTACGAGTCGGATTTTTTTTTTATTGTAAAATGTAAAGAAACTTAGAACCTTAACACCTTAGTATCTTAGTTCCTCAGCACCTTAGCACCTTTTAAAAAAAAACCTTTGTATCTTTGCTCCTTTGAACCTTTGTACCTTTGAATGAAAAAAATTCTCTTGCTTTCGGATACCCACAGTCATATTGATGATACTATTTTAAAATATGTAGCTCAGGCCGATGAAGTCTGGCATGCTGGAGATATTGGTGATCTGAATGTTACGGATACGATCAAAAAGTTAAAGCCTCTGCGATGTGTATATGGTAATATTGACGATGCACAGGCGAGATTAGAATTTCCTTTGCACAATCGCTTTTTATGTGAGGATGTTTCCGTTTGGATTACACATATTGGCGGATATCCGGGAAAGTATAATCCCAATATAAGAGAAGAGATGGCGTCGGATCCGCCTAAATTATTTATCTGTGGACATTCACATATACTGAAAGTTATGTTCGATAAAAAGAATAATCTGCTGCATATGAATCCCGGAGCGGCAGGGAAAAGTGGATTTCATCAGGTGAGAACAATGTTACGATTTGTAATTGACGGTGATAAAATAAAGGATCTGGAAATAGTTGAAATTGGTAAAAAGTAAAGCTAAATTAAAAGGGTAGCGGAACCTTAATTTTGACAGTGGTTCCTTCGTTTGCCTTTGAAGTGATTGAGATACTTCCTTTGTATTTTTTGATTCTCGCCCTGATTCGGTTAATACCAAAACCTTCAAAATTGTTTAGTCTTTGGGTTTCAAAACCCTTTCCGTTGTCCTGAATTACAATGATAAACTGATTGTTTTTTTCGGATAGGAAAATCTTGGCTTTTTGGGCATCACTGTGTTTTACAATGTTATTGAAAAGCTCCGAAACAATAAAGTAAAGCTTCATTTCAAATTTTTCGATGTATCTTTTTTCTGTTGGAATGGTGCTCGAAAATTTAAAATTTATATGAGAATTTGAGTTTCTTTCGCATAGATCTTCTAAAGCATAAATTAACCCAAAACGAACCAGAAGCGTAGGAACCAAGTCGTGTGACATATCTCGCAAAAGATCGTGTGCTTCCTGTAGAATCGATTTTGCTTTCTGAATTTCGTCTGATTTTATATCGTTTAGTGTTGTGAAAGTTTTTAAATGCAGTCCAACAGTAGATAATAAAGAATTAATGTTGTCATGTAAAAACGATGCAATTTTTTTACGTTCAACTTCCTGGCTGTCAATGCCCGCATTAATCACATTTAATAATATTTTTTGCTTGGCATCTTTCCGTTTAATCTTTTGTCTTAGTTTGTTGTTTTGGTAGAAAAAATAAAACAAAAAGAACAAGAGGATTATCATCACGATTGATAAGCTTATAATTTGTTTGTTTCTTATTTGTTCAGGAAGACAAGTATTGTTTTTTTTGGTATTTTCGACAACTGCATTCGTGTTGTTTTCTGAAACTGTTTTTTCTTGAGCAACAGTAGGATAGCTGGTGAAAGTGGCTAAAAGAATGAAAAATATAAAGTATCTGAAAAAGGACATAGCAAAAGGTGTTTTTCTTAGAATGATCAGGAATTTATCAGATTATTTTTCAGAGCATATTTTACCAAGCCAATAGAACCTTTTATCTGTAGTTTTTTCATGATGTTTTTTCGGTGTGTTTCGACCGTGTTTGTACTGATAAAGAGCTGTTCGCTAATTTCTTTCCCACTGTATTCTAATGCAATTAAAGTGATAATTTCGATTTCGCGGGCGCTTAGAATTGGGTTGTCTACTTTGATATTTTTATTGAGTTTTGGATTGTTATGAGAGAAAATATTAAAGATTTTTTCTCTAACGGCATCGCAATAATATTCCTGTTCCTGATAAACGGCTTCTACGGCTTCTATAATGTTTTCTCCGGCACATTTTTTAGTGAGATAACCTTTTACTCCTAGTTTCATTACTTCTTTAATAATTTTGAGATCGTCGTAGCTGGAGAGGATGATGATTTTACAGGGTACATTTTTTTGCTGAAGTTCTTTAACGACTTCGATCCCGTCTTTTTTAGGCATACTAATGTCCAGAATCAGGATATCGGGATTGTTTAGAATAATATCTTCATAAACAGTATCACCATCGTATGATTTGCCTACTACTTCAAAATTTTCAACCGTCTGCAGTAAGTTACTAAGGCCATCAATAAGTACCTGATGATCATCTGCCAGGTGTATTCTTATTTTATCTTTCATAATTATTCGGGGAACTGAAATGCAAATAAATGAAAAAATATCTTACAAAGTTTCTTTTTAAGTTTGTTTTGACTGTTATGCAGCAAATTACGGAGAATTTAGAGCACAAAAAAACCCGAATTTAAAATTCGGGTTCTCTTCGCACAAAAAAATTAAGTTTATAGGTTTACCTCAAACGGTCTACAGATTTTACAAGATCTTCATCCTTTTTGATGGCCTTATTAGCTAAAACTAATAATACGATAGCAACAATAGGTAGAAACATCCCAATACCTTTCTCTGATACAATGGTAGTAGTATCTCCAGATAAATTTAGAGAACGATATACAAATAATCCCAATAAAATTAAATTTAATATTATGTTCAGTCTGCCCATTACAAACTGATTTTGTCTTTTTTTGTATGAAATAATACTAATGATAGTAAGCATTGTACTTAGACCTAATAGTATCGTGTAAAACTTATCCTGCATAAAGTAAAAAGGCTTACCATTGTTTAAGGTCCAAAGTGGAGTGAAAAACAGTAATACCCCCGTAATTAAAAAGGTAAGAATTAAATATACAGTCTGAATTCGTTGTATCATGGTCTAAAATTGTTTTACAAAAATATATTTTCTTTTTTTAAAATACTATTGTATGATTAAATTTTATTCGTATTATTGCATCATAATACCGTAAGCACTTCATACTGCGGTCAATCGAAAAAAAATATCTACCTATTCTTTTTACAATATTTCCGTTAAAATAATTAAATTCATAGAACATTCATGTTTGATATTTCTGCATTAAAAGAAATGAAGCTTTCTGAGCTTCAAGAAATAGCTAAGTTAGCTAAAACTATAAAGTTTAATGGCGTTAAAAAAGAGACTTTAATAAGTCAGATTTTAGCACATCAGGAAGCGACTGTAGCGCCGCCGGTTAGTCCTGTGGCAGAAGCGGAAATAGTTGATGAAAAACCCAAAAGAGCAAGAATTGTTCCGGCAAAAAAAACGGCAGTAAATAAGAATGCACCGGTTCTGGAATTTGATAAAGCAGAGGAAGCTCCTGAAAAAGCGGAAGCTCCGATAGCAGTAACTAAAACTCCGGCTATTAAAGCAAATCCTAAAACAAATCCGAAGATAAAAGGAAATGCAGCAGCAAAAGAAACAGCAGAAGTAAAAAGCGTTGAAACAACACCGGAAGTTCAGGAAAATATTGAGAATACTGAAAGTACTGAGAATAATGAAGATGCAGCAATAGAGAAAAAAGGACCAAAAATTGTAAAGTTTAGTAAATCGGCTTACGAGAAAAAGGTTGCTTTGAAAAAAGAAAAGGAAGCTACGAAAGAAACAGCTCCGGAAAATGAAGTTATAGCAGAAGTTGCTGTTGCTGAAAAAACAGAAGCACCGGTTCAAACCAAGAAGATTAATCCGAACCAGAATAAAAATCAAAATCAGAATCCCAACCAAAACCCAAATCAGAATCCAAATTCTAACCAAAACGGGAACGGAAACAACGGGAATCAAAATCCAAATCATAAAAATAAAAAGAGTAATTTCAGAGATTCAGACTTTGAGTTTGACGGAATTATCGAAAGTGAAGGTGTTCTCGAAATGATGCCGGATGGTTACGGATTTTTACGTTCATCAGATTATAATTATTTAGCCTCTCCTGATGATATTTATTTATCAACGTCACAAATCAGATTGTTCGGTCTTAAAACCGGAGATACTGTAAAAGGAGTAGTTCGTCCTCCAAAAGAAGGCGAAAAGTTTTTCCCTCTTGTTCGTGTACTTAAAATTAATGGTCACGATCCTCAAGTTGTTCGCGACAGAGTTTCTTTCGAACATCTTACCCCGGTTTTCCCTTCTGAAAAATTTAAATTAGCCGAAAAAGGCAGTTCAGTTTCAACCCGTATTATCGATTTGTTTTCTCCAATAGGAAAAGGACAGCGTGGTATGATTGTCGCTCAGCCTAAAACGGGAAAAACAATGTTGCTAAAAGACATTGCAAACGCAATCGCAGCCAACCATCCCGAAGTTTATCTTATCGTTCTTTTGATTGATGAGCGTCCTGAGGAGGTTACGGATATGCAGCGTAGTGTAAGAGGTGAAGTTATTGCTTCAACTTTCGACAGAGAACCGCAAGAACACGTGAAGATTGCGAATATCGTTCTTGAAAAAGCAAAGCGTTTGGTAGAATGCGGACACGATGTGGTTATTTTACTTGATTCGATTACTCGTTTAGCGAGAGCTTACAATACTGTTCAGCCTGCTTCAGGTAAAGTTTTAAGTGGAGGTGTTGATGCTAATGCATTGCAAAAACCAAAACGTTTCTTCGGAGCTGCCAGAAATGTAGAAAACGGTGGTTCATTAAGTATTATTGCAACCGCATTGACCGAAACAGGTTCTAAAATGGATGAGGTTATCTTTGAAGAATTTAAAGGAACCGGTAACATGGAACTTCAATTGGATCGTAAAATCGCTAACAAACGTATCTTCCCGGCTATCGATCTTACTTCGTCAAGTACACGTCGTGATGATTTATTACTGGATGAGAAAACATTGCAAAGAATGTGGATCATGCGTAAGTACCTGTCTGATATGAATCCGGTAGAATCTATGGATTTTGTAAACGACCGCTTCAAGAAAACCAGAAACAACGAAGAGTTTTTGATTTCTATGAATGACTAGAAAAGGTGATGAGATTCTGAGGAGCTGAGATGCTAAGTTTTTTTTACTACCGTTAAATTTCTTGGTTACTAATCTTTTAAGATGATAAAATATATAAAGGGGTGAATTCAAAGAATTCACCCCTTTCTTTTTATGTTTAGAAGAAAAAAAACTTTTATATGAAATACCGATCGGTATTTGTGTTATATTTGTTTGGAAAATAATGGTTGAAAACTGGAAAATAATGAATACTTCTGAATTTATATTGGATAAAGTAGCACCTGTTTTTAACAGACAGGGATATGTGGGGACCAGTCTTACGGATATTACCAAGGCTACGGGGCTTACCAAAGGGGCTATTTACTGCAATTTTGCCAATAAAGAAGAGTTAGCTTTAAAGTCTTTTCAATTGAATGTAGATGTAGCTATAACACCTTTATTCAAAATACTGGCTTCTACTACAGGAAGTTTAGAGAAACTTTACACGATAACGAAATATCAAAGGAGCTATTATGAGGTAGTCAAAGACAGAGGTGGTTGTCCAATGCTGCGTGTAGGGGTAGATACTAAATATATCAATCCACTGTTGTTTAAGAGTGCACAGAGTTTGTCTCAGAGGTTTATTACCGGACTTTCCAATATTATTAGTGAAGGTATTAGTAGTGGAGAAATTCAGGAGAATATTGATCCGCTGCAGTATGCAAAGCTGTTATTGTCTTTAATTGAAGGAAGTTCTCTTTTGGCCTTTACGCATAATGATGAGAGTTACATAACTACAGTAATGGACTTTATAGATAGTACAATAATTGATAAAATAAGGAAATAAAATTTTTTAACCCTTCAGATACCGATTGGTATTTGATAAAATAGATTCAAAGAATGGAAAAAGTATTAAAAACAAAAAAGAAAATCAGATTTCAGGATTGTGATCCTTTTAATCATTTAAACAACGCAAAGTATCTGGAGTATTTTATTAATACAAGAGAAGATCAGATTGCAGAACATTACGATTTGGATATCTTTAAATATCTTAAGGAAACAGGGCTTAGCTGGGTAGTAGCAACTAACCAGATTAGTTATATGCGGCCTGCTTTTACAATGGAAACGGTACTGATTGAGTCGCAATTGGTTCAGTACAGCGATAATTTTCTGCTGGTTGAAATGAAAATGTGGAATGAGAATGAAACAGAATTGAAAGCAATTTTGTGGATTAAGTTCTTTCATTACAATATTCAGAGCATAAAACGTGCCTCACATTCTGATGATTTGATGAAATTATTCGACTCGGTTGTTGTGCCAGTTGAGCAGTCAATTTTTGAAAATAGATGTTTGGAAATTGTGCAGAAATTAAAATCAGGAGTACCCGCTTAAATAAGAAATCATTGCGATGGCTTATGTAAAAGTTGGTCTAAGATGCAAGAATAATCTTTAAGCAATACAAAAAAGAAGTGCCATAATATAAGGAAGGCTGTCTAAAAAAAGACAGCCTTCTGCTATAAAATAAACCGATTTAGGTTTTGTATGTGTTTCATGTTTTATTTCAGTCCATTAGACAAATAAAAAGCTTTATAATTAAGTACTCCTAAGAACCTAAGAATCTTAGCAACTTAGAATCTTAGCATCTTAGTATCTTTATTTAATCGGTTTATCAACTACCGGACGATCAGACCTATTCGCTAATTCCCAGGCAATGGAGAAAGCTAATTTTGTTCTTTTAGTCAAAGCATCGTATTCGATTTTCTGAGGTTCATCGCCTTTTCTGTGGTAGTCTTCGTGAACTCCGTTAAAGAAGAAAACGGATGGAATTCCGAATTTTGCAAAGTTATAATGATCAGAACGCTCGTAAAAATGATTTGGATCTTTCGGGTCGTTGAATTTAAAATCTAAATCAATTTTAGTGTATTTTTCGTTTTGTGCCACAACAATATTGTGTAAATCAGTAGAGAGTCTGTCGGCTCCAATTACATACACATAATTGTTTGTTTTTTCGTGTTCTACATCACGACGGCCAATCATATCGATATTAATGTCGGCAATGGTATTAGCGATTGGGAATAAAGGATTTTCAGAATAATAGCGAGAACCATGCAGACCGTGTTCTTCTCCGGTAACGTGCAGGAACAGGATAGAACGTTTTGGACCGTGCCCGTCTTTTTTGGCTTTTGCAAATGCTTTTGCCATTTCCATTACAGCAACAGTTCCGGAACCATCATCATCAGCACCATTATAAACGTCTCCATTTTTTACTCCTACGTGATCGTAGTGTGCTGAAATAACCAAAACTTCATCCGGTTTTTCAGATCCTTCAATATAGGCCCAGATGTTTTCTGAATCGGGTAAGTTTTCATTTCGTCTGGCATTTAAAAATGAGGCAGGAATATGCTGGTAATAATCGGTTGCGCCTTTAGGAAACGAAATTCCATGTTTTTTGTATTGCCCGATCATGTAAAGGCCTGCTTTCTTTTGTCCTTTCGATCCGGTTTCCCGACCTTCCATTTCGTCAGAGGCTACAACATAAAGCATTGTTTTTAGGTCTTTTTCAGAAATAAAGTCGATGTATTTAGACGGATCTGAATTGTCTTTTAAGGTAACTGATTGTGTGTTTTTACACGAAAATGCAGTACCAATTAATAACAGGATTATGATTTTTTTCATATGTTGTTTAGTGTAAATTGATAAAGGTATAGAAAATGTAGAAAACTAATAAAAATAAGATGACAGTAAAGTTTATAAACATCAATATGATGCTTTTAAAGAAGGAAATCCATCTTGTTTCGCCATAAAAACGGTGGTGTGCCGGAAAAAAATAGTAAAACATCCAGAGGCCTCCAAAAAAGTCAGTTATACTTGAAATAAAAGATAGTGGGCTTTCTTCTCCAAATAACCCAACCAATCTCCGGATAATAAATAAGATGGAGGTTACGAGAAGTAAAAAAGAAAAATAATGTAAGGTGAATATTCCATGATCAAAATAATACCATCTTTTTTTACCGTGAAAGAGCCATAAAATGAAGGCAAATAGTGGCATTATAATGAAAAGTACTTTTGGAATGTTGTGTACAAAAGACTCTGTAAACTTGCTAATGAGTTCTTTTTTGGTATTGTGCTCTTTTACATATTTTACTTTTTGAATCATCCAGTAACTAAACGAATCTAATTTTTTTTCCTCCGGAGCATATTTTTGAACGGAATCGACTTCTTTTGTAAATTTGTCAAAACCATCTCCGGGTTTTAAATCATTAAGATCTCCTGTGAAAATATTTTTTGGAACTTCTTTCTTGCGGCTCACGTCGAGATTAAAATCAGTTGAGGTTTCTTTTGAATGGCCGGGAAATAAAGCAATCATTAAAAAAGTGACAAAACTGATAAAGATGTATAAGCGTACAGGTGCCAAATAGGATAAACGTTTTCCGGCTAAATATTCTGAGGTTAATGCAGAGGGTTTAAACAAAAGGTATCTGATAGTACGCCAGAAAGTATTTTCATAATGTGTCAAATCTTCAAAAAAGTGAACGAACAGATAATGAAATGTTTTTCGGGATTCGGTGTTTTCCTGTCCACAATTGGGACAGTATTTTTGTTCAACAACATGTCTGCAGTTTAAGCAGGTTTTGTCTTTTCTAATCGGACTGTGTGACATTGATTGTAAATGGTATTGGTTTGGTTTTTTTGGTTTGTTTTTTCTTGCCACGAATAACGCGAATTTCCGTAAATTTTAAAAATAATTATTCGGGTTAATACAGGTGTTTTTTTTGCCGCGAATTTCATGTATCAGTCAAATTTTAAAACCATATAGTTGAAGTCCGTTTTATTCTTTGGAAATCGCAGTTTTAAAACTTATTTTTTCAATACTTCGTTCAGGAAAAGTTGTAAATGCTCAAAAGATCTTTTTGCTGCGACGGCATTATAGGCTGCTCCTTTTGAGTTGTCGTTTCCTGCTTCAGGATTGGTGAAAGAATGTACAGCATTAGCGTAATAAATCATTTGCCAATCGGCTTTTGAATCCCTCATTTCCTGTTGGAAAGCTGTGATTTCTTCTTTTGATTCATAGGGATCGTCGGCTCCGTGACAAATTAATACTTTAGTTGTAATGGGTTCGATTTTGCGGGCGGCATCTCTGGCTAAACTTCCGTGAAAAGAAACGACTCCCTTTAGGTTTAAATGTCCGCGTGCAGCTTCAAGAACGCCGGTTCCTCCAAAGCAGTACCCAATGGCTACAATATTGTCGGCGTTGGCTCCTGATTTGATCAATTCCTGTAATGCGGCATTGATGCGTTTTTGATATATTTCAAAGTTATTTTTGTAGTAACTGGATTGCTTTGCCGCTTCGGCGGTATTTGCAGGTTTGTTTCCTTCGCCATAGATATCAGCAATGAAAACATTATAACCTAATTTGGATAAGTTTTCTGCAATATCTTTAGAAGCTTTGTCGATGCCAAGCCAGGCCGGAATCAATAAAATTCCCGGATTTTGAGTGTTTTTTTTAGCAGATTTTGCAAATAATCCACTTAGAGCCTGAGAACCGTCAGTGTATTTTACAGCTTTTAGTTGCGCATTTATAGCGTTGGAAAACAATATGGTAGCAAATAAGAGAAAGGCCGAATTTTTCATAAGAGTTCAATTTTTAACAAATATCAGAAATATTACGATACAAAAAAACCTCGGATTGTTTTTCTTCCGAGGTTTTTAAACGTTATTTTCTTACAATGAAAATCATTCACCGGGATGATAGGTTTTCTCGGCATTTTTGATCACATCATCTTTGTAAAACAAGGCTTCTTTAAAACTTCCTTTTCGATACATTTCACTTTGATCGTTAAAATGTTTGGAGTCAGGATTTCCGCTATTACCTCCGGCTAACAATGATTTTGCTTTTATTTTTGGACCAAATTCTACAGCACATACAAAGCTGTTGCCATTGTAACCGTATCGTTTTTTGGAGTCTTTCTGATAACTGCTTTTAAAGGAAGGTAAACTTCCCCAGGAGCCCGGTCCAAAAGCGATGGGTAAACTCGGCTGAGCATCGTCATATTTTAAATCGATGTCGCCGTTTGAACGTTGAAAACGATTTATTTCTCCCCAGGCTACTTTCCAGGTTCCCCATTTTGAGTTCAGTTCTTTTAAAACGAACTGTAATTGCGGAAGCATTTGAACCGCGGTCGCATTCGTTGCAAATTTTCGGGTATTCTCTACCTGATCCGGTTCTCCTTCATCGACGTATGCTTTCAGTATAATCGGATCTAATTTGTACGCCCATTCGACTGCCAGAGTGGTCGCTACTGAATTTTCTTTGGCATAATAATCCCAGTTTTTGAGTGTCGAAATGACTTCGTTTAATTCGGGATATGTTGTTTTGTTTTTTTCGTAAACCGTAATCAGGCTTGGGATTAAAATTTCAAAAATCGATAATTTAGTATCATATCCGTCAGCAATTACTTTGTCTAAAGTATACTGATTGCCTTTGCTGAAAATTCGAACGGCATTTACTCCTCTAAAATTTTCTCCGTCAGGCGCCATATAAGGCAGGTAGTTTTCTCTTTTCGGACTGTTTTCTCCCGCAACAGTGTAAGGTGTTGAGTTACAGTTTTGGAGCCATCCGTTTGTTGGATTATACAGATGAACGGTTTCGTTTACATTATGCAGACCTTTCCATTGCGTAGAAGAGATCGATCCGTCAATGACTTTAGACCAATTAAGGTTTTTATCTCTGATTGGGATAAAATTTCCATGCCAATAAGCGATATTTCCTTGGTTGTCTGCGTAAACGGTATTGTTTGAAGTATTGGCTTTTAAGTCCATCGCTTTTTTGTAATCTTCAAAACTGGTTGATTTGGTTCTGACCCAACTCTGAATTAAACTGGTCATCGAGCGGTTATTTGATTTTAAACTGATCCATTTTCCGTCACGTTTGGCCATAATCGGACCATTATTGGTGAAGTAGGTTTTGAATTTTTTAGGGATTAATTTCCCGTTTTCCGTGTAATGTATTACAATTTCTTTTTCGATAACCGGGATTAGTTTTTTGTCGAATTCATAAAATAATTTACCTTTTTTATCGACAATTTTTTCGGCATACATATCGGCAACATCAACGTTGGAAGAGGTGTGCATCCATCCGCAATGCTCATTGAAACCCTGATAGACGAAAAATTGCCCCCAGGTTACCGCTCCATAAACATTTAAACCTTCTTCGCTGGTGACTTGCACTTCGGGTCTGAAATAAAAGGTGGTATGTGGATTGATGTACAAAATAGCATTGCCGGCAGCCGTTTTTGAGGGTGCAAATGCAAAACCATTAGAACCTGTCTGTACATTTTTTTCTCTTTCAACATACGCCACTTTATCACCATTACCGGAATAGAAAGCTTTTAATTCTCCCGTTGTTAAATCGGCGGTACTGATGGCTCCAATACTTCCATCAGTCCAAAGCAAAGGAAACCAGGGTTCAAAATGTGTTAAAAGTGCCGGTTTTACTTCGGGATGTTTGTAGAGGTAAAAGTTAATAGCATCGGCATAACTGTTTAATAATTTTTTGAGCCATAAGGGAGCTTTTTTATAATCGGCTTTGGCTTCTTCGGTGTCAATTAATAATTTAATTTCTAAATCATTGTATAAAACGGCTTGTCCTTTTATTTCTGAAAGGCGTCCCAATTTTTCAATATAGTTCATTTCAATGCGTTTAAAATCATCTTCGCATTGGGCGTATAATAGTCCAAAAACAGCATCAGCATCGGTTTTTCCATAAACATGCGGAATACCCCAGTTGTCTCTGATAATACTAACCTGTTGGGCTAAATTTTCGAGACGAGCGGCTTCTTTTGAATTGATTTTTTGTGCAGAAAGAGGAAGACTTGCGCAACAAAGTACAAAGGCTAATTTTATAGTTTTGGTGGTAAACATGTTTATTGGATATTAAATTTTTGTCCGGCAGTATAAATGCTCATGCGTAGATTTTCAATCGAAATGAGATTATTCTTTTTAGATTTCAGAATTCCTTTTGGGTTTTTCACTACGATCACTTCACTTTCACCCGCAACTTCAATCTGATTGTTTCGTACAATGATGGCAGTGCTTTCGTCAATTCCGATTCCGGTTAAAGTAGGGAACTCGACTAATGCGGAAAGCAATCGGTTATAACGATTTCTCTTTAAAAAATGCTGATCGATGATAGCGGTTTTGAGTAGTCCAAGACCTTCAGCAGTTTCAAGATTGTCATAACGGATGTTATCAAAGGTTCCGGAGTATTCTTTTTGCAGTTTCTGATTTCCGGTAATCATTTTTTCAGACATTACAGCGGCACCGGCACTAGTTCCGGAAATGGTGCTTCCGTTTTGATAGGCTTTTTGAATCGCCGTTTGAATTGGAGTATTTTGTACTACATTCATAAAACGGGTCTGGTCTCCACCGCTTATAAAAATCAGTTTTGCTTTTTGAAGTGAATCCGTTAGTTTTTTGTTTTGAGCTGTTTCTTTATTGAAATTAAGCATCACAATTGGATTCGGAGTTAATTTTGCCATTTGTGTTTTGAAAAAAATAAAGGAACTGTCCGGTTCTTCACTTGACATGGGCAAAACGACGATGAAATCTTTTTTGGTCAATTCAGAAACATTTAAAACTTGTTTCATCAAAGCATCAGACCGATCGCCACCACCTATGATGAAAAGTTTGCCTTTGGGACTTTGTGCCTGAAGCAGACTCACTGTAAAAAGCAGTATAACGATCAGGGTTTTTTGATACGAAAAATGGGAAGGAAGTCGGTTTTTCATCGTTTTGAATGGAGTTAATGCAGCTGGTTTATAAAATTTAAAAGAGAGGTATTGATGATAAAGAGAACATCTTTTACTTTATCTAAATCTACTTTTGAAGCGATATCACGCGTCGAATGATAATCGTCGTGAAAACCACTGAAGAATGTCATAATAGGAATCCCTTTAGCAGTAAAAGACGCATAATCACTTCCGGTATGACCGTTAGTTTCCCAGAGATCGAGTGTAAAAGGTTTTGAAAGTTTTGTATTGCTGAGATTCGCAATTTCTTTTAGATAATCGTTTTCCTTTTGAGTCCCAATGCTTAGCATTCGATGCGTTTTGTCCTCGGGAGCACTTCTCGAAATCATGTCCATATTAATAGCGAGCAGTATTTTTTGCTTTTCGGAATCCAAATGCTGAACAAAATAGTCACTTCCCAAAAGTCCCATTTCTTCGGCAGTCCACGAAGCGAATAAAATAGTGCAGGGAGGTTTTGTTTTGGCTTCGGACCATTTTTTGGCCAATGCCAACATTCCGGAAACTCCAGATGCATTGTCGTCGGCTCCATTGTAAACAGAATCGTTTAGGATGCCTAAATGGTCGTAATGAGCACCAACAATAATAGTTTTAGTAGTGTCTTTTCCAGGAATCATTCCTAAAACATTGCGAACCGGAAAGGTTTGGGATTGCAATTCTATAGCGAAACTAATCTTTGTTTTTTTCAAGAGAGCAGAAGCAAAGGATGGTTTTTGCGCCGCTTTTTCTTCAAAATGTTCTAACGATATGTTACTTCCGGCAAAAAGTTTTTCGGCAGCGAATTTACTTAGTTCAAAAACGGGAATCGAAGTGATGGCTGAATTTTCGAGGGAATGGAAGGCGGTTTCTTTTTTAAATTTGCCCCATTTTTTACAATCAATAATAATCAATGCAATGGCTCCTTTACTGATAGCGGTTTGAAGTTTGATTTCTTCCAGGTTGTTTTCTTCGGGATAGTACTTTTTGAATTTTTGATGCGATACCGAGGTGCTGTCCAAATGTCCCGGGAAGCCTTTTAGAACGACAACAATTTTATCTTTTGTATTCAGGTTTTTATAGTCATCATAGTTTTCTTTCGGTAGATTTAATCCGTAACCGGCAAAAACGACTTCGGTTTCTTTTTGTAATGATTGTGCGATAGGGGTAACCTGAAAATCGGTATGTGGAGAAAGGGGAAAAGTTTCTTTACTGTTTTTTTTTATTTCAAGTGCAGCCTTTTTTATGGTGTGTTCTTCAATTTTGAAATTCTGATAGTATCCTGATTTTGTGTTGTAAGGAACTAGTTGGTAAAGCTCCATCATTGAAGCAATATATTCAGAGGCCAGTAAAGCTCCTTTTTGTGTAGTTCCGCGCCCCTCCATCCAATCGGAAGCTAAGAAAGAAAGTGTCGGGGAGAAATCACTTTTTGACGGACTGGGAACAACGATTTGCGAAAACAGCATGGACTTACAGCAAAACAAAGTAAGTAAAAGCAGTTTTCGTAACATCATGGTTTAAAATTTAAAAGTAATTATAAAGAGATATTTCGTTTGAACGCGCAGCCCAGTTCAATAATCGAATCGGTTTTGGCAATACCCGGAATACCATCGATTTTTTCATAAAGGATTCGGCGCATGTGTTCGTGATTTTTGGCTATGATTTTAATGTAAAGCGTAAAGGATCCTGTCACGTAATAGCACTCTGTAATTTCCGGAATTTTTTTTAATTCTTCAATAATCCGATCTGAATCAGAATCTTTATTCAAGGTTATTCCTGTAAAAGACGCCCAGTCATAACCTATGTTTTTTTCCTGGATGATAGGTTTGATTCCACCAATTACACCTTGTTCGATCATTCGGTTAATACGCTGATGCACCATGGTGTTTGAAATTTTCAAATTAGCAGCGATTGCAGAAAAAGCCATTCTTCCGTCTTTTTCTAATTCTTTAATGATGCTAATATCAAATTCGTCTAATATATCCATTCTTATAAATTGTGTTTAATCTTAATGCTTCTGTTATTGCAGCTGTTCTAAAAAAAACTCTAAATAGGCGACAATAATTTCGCATTCATAAAAGTAACTATTTTTTTTAATTAACAAGGGGCTGAAAGGGATTATAAAGCAACTAAAATTGATTTTTTTAACCTTTTAAATCTTTATTTTTGACTTTTAAAAAGACTTTTAAAGTCAAAATTGGTGTTTTTAGAGAGTTTAATGAGAAATTTTTAATACTTTTGGGTTTTAGAAATTTTTAAATAAATAAGATCATGATTCATACTGAAAATGCCCTGTCGTCAAAATCAGAGGTTTTGATTGAAAAAGAAAATAAATACGGAGCACATAATTACCATCCACTTCCTGTTGTTTTAGAAAGAGGAGAAGGGGTTTATGTATGGGATGTAGACGGAAAAAAATACTTTGATTTTTTATCTGCTTATTCTGCCGTAAATCAAGGACACTGTCATCCAAAGATTGTGAAGGCTATGGTCGATCAGGCTCAAAAACTTACGCTGACTTCGCGTGCTTTTTACAATGATAAATTAGGTAATTATGAGGAATTTGTAACAAAGTATTTTGGTTTCGATAAAGTATTGCCTATGAATACCGGTGCCGAAGCAGTTGAAACGGCTCTTAAAGTGTGTAGAAAATGGGCTTATGAAGTAAAAGGAATTCCGGAAAATCAGGCACAGGTAATCGTGTGCGAGAACAACTTTCACGGAAGAACGACTACCATCATTTCGTTTTCAAATGATGAAGTAGCACGCAAAAATTTCGGACCTTTTACAGAAGGATTTATAAAAATAGAATACGATAATCTGGCTGCTCTTGAAAAAGCATTGGAGTCGTCAAAAAATATTGCAGGGTTTTTAGTAGAACCAATTCAGGGAGAAGCAGGAGTTTATGTTCCTTCTGAAGGATATTTAGCGAAAGCCAAAGCATTGTGTGAAAAACATAATGTTTTGTTCATCGCAGATGAGGTTCAGACAGGAATCGCACGTACTGGAAAATTATTGGCCGTACAGCATGAAAATGTACAACCTGATATTTTAATTTTAGGAAAAGCAATTTCTGGCGGGGTGTATCCGGTATCAGCAGTTTTGTGTAATGATGAAATTATGAATGTAATCAAACCGGGACAACATGGATCAACTTTTGGAGGAAATCCGGTTGCAGCTGCGGTTGCGATAGCTGCTCTTGAAGTAATCAAAGAAGAAAATCTTGCCGAAAATGCAGAACGTCTGGGAATTATTTTAAGAAAAGGACTAAATGAAATTGCAGAACGCAATAACCTGATCACACTGGTTCGTGGTAAAGGATTATTAAATGCAATTGTGATTAATTGTGGTGAAGATTCAGATTTGGCGTGGGAAATTTGTTTGAAATTCAGAGATAACGGATTATTGGCTAAGCCAACTCATGGAAATAAAATTAGACTGGCACCGCCTTTAGTGATGACCGAATCTCAAATTCAGGAGTGTCTTGAAATTATCGAGAAATCACTGGATGCTTTCAAGAATTAGTTTTTTTTAAGTTCTGAGGTACTAAGGTGCTGAGATACTAAGATT
>NZ_MUHH01000015.1:0-35994 GCF_002217475.1 Flavobacterium tructae | reverse complement strand
AAAATCTTAGTATCTCAGCATCTTAGTCCCTGAGAATCTAAGTAATTTTATTTGCTGTAACCCGGGTTCTGGGTGATTTTTTTGTTGGCATCCATTTCCAAGATCGGAATAGGAAATACCAGTACATCCGCATCATAAGATAATAATTCAGATCCGTCACCGTCGACACTTACATCAATGGAGCCTTTTGTTCTTCGGATATCGTGAATAGAAAAGCCTTCCATCGCTAATTCGAATTGGCGTTCTAATAAAATGGCATCAAGTGTTACTGCGGTTAGTTTTTGTGCGTTGGCTCTTGTTCTGATGATGTTGATATCGTCAATCGGAGTGTTGCCTACCACTGTTCCGGCGCGAAAGTTGGCTTCGGCTCTGATGAGGTACATTTCAGCCAGACGAATAATCCCTACATTAGCAAACTGATCGGTAAATTTCAGGGTTAGTATTCTGTCATTTACAGGGTTTACATAATTGAATTTTGCACGATCGTCGTTAGGATCTGTAAATTTTTCCAGATAAGGATCTCTGATCGCAATGTCACCTCCGCGTCCTCCATTATTCTCAGCTGAATAAAAGGTATTGGCATCGTTTACTCCGGTTTGTTTTGTAATTTGGATAGCAAATACATCTTCAGCCTGATCGGTATCATGATTAAAGGCATCTGCATATTTTGTAGACAATGAGTGTCCGCTGTTTTTGATGACATCATCGGCAGCGTCTCTTGCCAAAGCGTAATTGCCTTGTTGTAGATATACTCTCGCTAATAGGGCTTTTGCAGCATATTTATCAGCATAAAAACTATTGTCTTTTGGAAGATTGGTGTAGGCAAGATTTAATCCGTCAATGATTACTTTGTATACTTCGGCAACCGTACTTCTTTCTTTTGATAAATCGGCGTTGAAATCATAAATAGCTTTGTCTCTTATTACAATTCCTAATTGATTATTGGCCTGACCGCTAACGTATGGTTTTGCAAAAAAGCGCACTAAATCAAAATAAGCAAGTGATCTTAAAAAATTAGCTTCACCAATCATTCGGGCTTGTTTGGCCGGATCTTTTACTTTGCTGATATTGTCGATAACGGTATTGGTAGCGTTTACGATTTCGTAACATCTGGAGTAAGTTCCGGTGATGATTACGTTATCAGCAAGCATTTGTTTGATATACATTTGTCTTAATTCGCCAAAACTTCCTCTGAATCTAAATTCAGTAGTGGCAGTTGCACCTGTTGCTCCCAGTAAATCGGCGTAAACTAAGATTCTTCCTCCGTAAGCATTTCCTCTTGCAGCAAGAGCATAAGTTCCGGTGAGTACATTGGTAACCCCTTCTTCTGTACTTAACGTTACAGAAGCGTCTTCTCTTTGCTTTGGTTCTATGTTTAATTCATCTTGACAGCTTGTAAAAAAGACTGCAAAAAACATAAATAATAGTATAGTGTTTGATTTCATCTTGATCGATTTAAAAATTGATATTTACTCCCATCGCAATTGTTCTCGCTGGCGGAGCCGAATAAAATTCCTGTCCAATATTAGGATTTGCTCTTGTGATATCGTCTCTTCGTGACTCAGGATCAGAACCTTTATAATTGGTAAAAGTCAATAAATTTACAGCGGTCATGTATACTCTTAAATTGCTCATTCCCATGTCGCTTACTGTCTTTTTAGGTAACGAATATCCTAAAGTCAGGTTTCTTAAACGTATGAAATCTGATTTGCCCAGATAGCGGCTCGAATTTTGGGTACCGTTTGTACCGCCAAATCTCGCCTGAGGAACATTGGTAATGTCTCCCGGTTTTTGCCAACGGTCTAACTGATCCAGAGTCTGGTTGTCAAAATAATCGGCTGCTGTAGACTGATAAATTCCTGCAGTGTTGTAAATACTGGCACCCCATTCTCCCTGGAAAGTAAATGAAAAATCAACTCCTTTGTACAGGATCGTATTGGTAAGTCCTGACATTAAGGTTGGAAACGGATTCCCAAGAATGGTTCTCTGTGCTTCACTATAGTCATTAGTGGTACTTCTGTCAATGCTTCCATCGGCATTTTTTGTGTTTTTTACAAAAAGTGCATCTCCGTTTGCGGGATCAACCCCTGCGTATTCTACCAAATAGAAAGACGAAATGTTTTCACCAACTCTATTAATGGTATAACTGCTTATTACATCAGCATTGTTGTTGGGTAACGATTTTACTTTAGATTGATTGGTCGTTAAATTGAAACTTGTTGTCCAGGTAAAATTTTCGGTTGTGATATTTTTGGTGTTTAAAGTGAATTCGAAACCACTACTTCTGATTTTTCCGATATTTTTGCTAATGGTTCCTAAATCGCCACCACCGGCACTTTTAGGAAGCGGAACATCAAAAAGCAATCCGTCTGTGTCTTTTTGGTAGTAATCGGCCTCGAAAGTAATTTTATCTAAAAAGCCCAGTTCGGCACCAAAATCAATTTGAGTCGATTTCTCCCAGGTTAAATTATCATTTCCTGGCTGATCAAAGGTAAGTCCTGATTTTAAATTATAGGGATTTGTCTGATACAACTGGCGTGAAGCAAAGTTTCCAATTTCGGCATTTCCTAATTTACCCCAGCTTCCTTTTATTTTCAAATACGTTAAAACCGGATTTTCTTTCAGGAAATTTTCCTTTGATATTACCCAACCGGCAGAGAGTGCAGGGAAAACACCATAGCGTTCGTTTTTTCCAAAACGGGAAGAGCCGTCACGACGAATACTGGCTTTAAAAAGGTATTTGCCATCAAAAGCATAGCTTAATCTTCCAAATTGAGATACAAATGCATAATCAATTTCCCTACCGTGTCCTTCATTAATTTCGGCTCCTCCGTCGATCGTCTGAAAACCGTCGTTAGGGAAGTAGATGCTATTTACATCCTGATATCTATTGTTGTACTTGTTAAGTTCCATACCGGCAACAAGATTCAGAGCGTGTTTTTCTGCAAATGTTTTGTCGTAGGTAAAGTAGTTACTGAAAATATAATTTTCGGTATTTACAGAGGTTGCAAATACAGCACCGTCAGTTGCCATAAAAGGAGCATTTTTTCCCTGCCAGTAGTCTTCTGTCTGAGTCATGTAGTCATAAGAAAAATCAGAATTGAACTTCAGACCTTTTACTATTTTAAGTTCGCCAAAAACTTTTCCGGTAAGTCTGCGCATGATGGTTTTCCAGAAAGTATTGTCTTTTGCCAATAAGTAGTTAGCATATTCTGTATTTGGGTTTGCCGTTCCGTCTGCCAGTCTTGCCTGTGATATTGGAGCCTGCGCTACGGATTGTAAAGGTGATGTAAAAGAGTTATCATCCTGCACTCTGTTGATGATGGCTCTTGAAAAACCAATGTTCATTCCCACAGTAAATCGATCTGATAGTTTATGAGATAAATTAGATCTTCCGGTTATTCTCTCCAGACTGTTACTGTCGATAATTCCGGTAGTGTTGTTGTAAGCTCCTGAAAAGAAGTATCTGGTTTTGTCGTCTCCACCGGAAACCGAAAAATCAGCATCGGTGGTATATCCCGTTTGAAAGGCGATATCCTGCCAGTCCGTATCAATTTCTCCATTTCTCCAGTCAGTTCCCTGAGCCAGACGATCTAGTTCTTCTTCTACCGAGGCCAAATCATCAACATTTTTTCCGGCTTCGCGTATTAATTCAACATATTGTTTTGCATTAAGCCACTTTCTCTTGTGAGTAGCTTCGCTAACACCTTGCGAGAAATTAAGAGAGAAAGTTCCTTTTCCGTCTTTTCCTTTTTTGGTAGTGATGATTACTACTCCATTAGCACCACGTGCACCATAAATCGCTGCAGAAGAAGCATCTTTTAAGACGTCAATAGACTCGATTTCATTAGGGCTCAAAGTCAATAATGGATTTGTTGGCGCTCCGTTGCTGGATTCGTTGTCTGTAATCAAGGGAATTCCATCTAAAACATATAAAGGCTGTGTTCCCGCACTAATACTGGCAGCACCACGAACTCTAACATTTATACCACCTTCAACTTTACCATTTGTCTGAGTGATTTGTACACCGGCAAGTTTACCCACCAGCGCATTTTGAACGTTTGAAACAGGTATTTGCTGGATATCTTTTGCCGTAACGCGGGCAATGTTGTCCGTTAAATTCTTTTTGGTCTGTGTTCCGTAACCAACGACCAAAACGGCTTCCAGTTCATTTTGTGTTTCGACCAGTTGAACGGTCATTAAATTGGAGGCAGGGACGTGTACAGTTGCAAAACTGACATAACTTACTGTTAGTACGTCTCCTTTTTTTGCTGTTATTTTAAAATTTCCGTCAAAATCAGTTTGAGTACTGACTTTTGTTCCTTTTACAAGAATGTTAACTCCCGGAAGCGGAACTCGTTTTGAGTCAGTAACTTTCCCTGTAATAGATCCTTCCTGCGCATTGGCTATTTGCATAAATAATGTGATCAATAGCCCCAAAAAAAACTTAAAGTTGATTTTCATTTGTAAATATTTTTGGTTAGTTTCTCAAATGTCTTAATTTTCTGTTAATAAGTAGTCTTTATTTAACATTTAATATCACTAAAACAATTGTTTTTGTGATATTTATAACAAAATGGTTTTAATTTACTATTTTTAGAGAAAAATAAAACACTTTATTGTTTATTGTGTAATTAAATTACTTTTATGATGTTTTAAATCTTAATATTTAGCTAAAATTGTAATTTTATGTTTGATATTTAATCTTTTGTTTGATTATTTTTTAAAGTTTACTTTTTCAAACAAAAAAAGCGATTGTGTTGAAACAATCGCTTTTGGAAATAACTACTCAAAATATTAAAAAAAGTAATTATTTTTTTTTAAAGAGATCTAACTTGTTATTTCTCGGTGTTGTTTTTTTAAAATTTAACTTTTTTAAGTTCCCATAAGGTTTTGATAAAAGTATCAACATCCTCAGTGGTATTGTAAAAAGCCAGAGACGGACGAACAGTAGTTTCGACTCCCATTCTTCGCAAAATAGGCTGCGCACAATGATGTCCGGTTCGTACTGCAACACCTTCTTTGTTTAAGGCTTGTCCCACCTGATCGTTTGTGTAACCTTGCAGATTAAAAGAAAGAACACTTGCCTTGTTTGCTGCTGTACCGATCAATCGAACGCCCGGGATTTCTTTTAGCAATTTTGTCGCATAGTCTAACAACTGATGTTCGTACTGACCGATCGCATCTATTCCTAGTTTTGTCACATAATCTATTGCTGCTCCAAGGCCAATTGCATCGGCAATATTTCCCGTTCCGGCTTCGAAGCGATTGGGCGCTTTGTGGTATTTTATTTCCTCAAAAGTGACATCCTGAATCATGTTCCCACCAGATTGGTAAGGATGCATTTCATTTAATAATTCTTCCTTTCCGTATAAAGCGCCAATTCCGGTTGGGCCAAAAAGTTTGTGTCCGGAGAAAACCAGCCAGTCCGGATTTAAATTCTGAACATCAACTTTCATGTGTGAAACCGATTGTGCGCCATCAATTAGAACTTTTGCTCCAACGGCATGAGCCATTTCGACAATTTTTTTGGCCGGGGTTACAGTTCCCAATGCATTTGATACCTGAGTAAAAGCAACCAGACGTGTTTTTGAATTCAGCAATTTTGCATATTCATCCAGTAAAAGTTGACCATCATCGTCAACCGGAATTACACGAAGTTTTAATCCTTTTTTATCTGCCAGGCGTTTCCACGGAACAATATTCGCGTGATGTTCTAAATTACTGACAATGATTTCGTCACCTGCAACTAAATTATAATCGCCCCAACTTTGTGCCACAAGGTTAATACCTTCAGTAGCACCACGAACAAATACAATTTCGTTTACGGAGCTGGCATTCAGGAACGTTTTTACTTTTTCGCGGGCAGCTTCATAAGCATCCGATGCACGGGCAGCCAATTCGTGAGCAGCACGATGGATATTCGAATTTTCATGTTCGTAGAAATAGGCAATACGATCAATAACCGACTGCGGTTTTTGCGTCGTAGCAGCATTATCAAACCAAACCAAAGGTTTTCCGTTTACTGTTTCTCTTAGAATAGGAAAATCTTTTTTGATGCGGTTAGCATCAAAATGAGAACCGGAAATACCACCAAAATCTTGTTTTTCAAAAGTATTTCCAACGATTAAATTCGAATTTCTCTGATCAAAGGCAAACGGATTTTGCTCTAAAAAGTAGTACGAATTTGATATCTCATTTCCGTTTAACGGAAGGTTGGCACGTTTTGTAAATTTTGTATCCACAAAAGCCAATGCTGCTTTTAATTCTGTTTCAAACGAAGAACCTTGGGATTGAAAAGGCAGATATTCATTATTTAAAAACAATTTCGAAAAAAAACTTTCTTCATTTAGCTGAGCGGCTCCGTTATTCCCAAAATTTTCGTCATAAAAACCGGTTTGCGGATTGTTGACATTTACATTATTTCCGTGTGAAATTCCCAATGGAGAAGTTTCACTTTGAGTATCAAATCCGGCTCCGGCATTTGGATATAAAGCTGAAGCTCCTGAGCCATAATTAGCAACAGTTGGTGCTGCTCCAAATCCACTAAATGCTGGTAAAGCAGTTGGTGAAGATGGCGCGTCCTGCAAGGGCAAAGCTGCCGGGTTGTGGCCACTGAAGTTTCCCGTATTCAGGAAGGTTTCTGCAACTTTTGTGGCACGGGGATGTTCATTACGATCAGGACTTAACGAAATCTCTTTGGGAAATTCGTTAGGTAACGTACTGAACAATTCGTTAGCCAAAAGCTGCAAATCCTCAATATTGGGTAAACCGTTGTTGTTAGTATTTATACTCATGGTACTTTCCAATTTCTACATCTTCAAGAACGGCAATGGCATCGTCTACCAATACGGCCAGTGAGCAATATAGCGATACCAGATAGGATGCAATTGCTTTTTCATTTATTCCCATAAAGCGAACTGATAATCCCGGTGATTGTTCGCCTTGTAATCCTGGCTGAATTAATCCGATAACACCCTGACGGCTTTCGCCTGTACGCAATAGAATGATTTTTGATTTTCCGTCTTTGATAGGCAATTTGTCGGATGGAATAAGCGGAATTCCTCTCCACGTTAAAAATTGAGATCCAAACAAAGAGATAGTAGGAGGAGGAACACCACGACGTGTACATTCACGGCCAAAAGCTGCAATTGCCAAAGGATGTAGTAAAAAGAATCCCGGTTCTTTCCATACCTTGGTCAGTAGTTCGTCTAAATCATCTGGCGTTGGTGCACCGGTTCTGGTTTTAATAATTTGCGAAGGCGCAACATTACTGAGCAAACCATAATCTTTATTGTTGATTAATTCGCTTTCCTGGCGCTCTTTAATGGTTTCGATCGCCAATCTAAGTTGTTCAGAAATCTGATTGTACGGTTTACTGTACAAATCTGAAACTCTTGTATGTACTTCAACAATCGTTTGAACTGCCGCAAGATTATATTCTCTCGGATTATCGATATAATCGACAAAAGTATTGGGTAAAACTCTTTCATCTCTTGCTGAACAATCTACTTCGATATGGCTTCCGTCTTTTACTTTATTCAAACGAAATACACCCGATTCGACTGGTGTCCAATGCAAAAGATGCGTTAACCAACGTGGTGTAATTGTTCCAATTTGTGGAACGGTACGTGTTGCAATTGCTAATTGTCTTGCTGCAACATCTCCTAATGCTGTTTGTTGTTGTTTTGTTTCAGCCATGGCTTAATGGTTTAATGGTTAATTTATTTTTTGCTGTAGTATTTTAAGAACTTTCATTCGTAAAAAAACAATTTTATCGTACTAGTAAATTTAGTTTAAAACTAAAAACCCCCGAAATAAAAACCGTTTAATTTACAGTATAATAATATCTAAATTGTTGAATCATAAGGTTTATCAAGGCATAACCTGCTTTTAAGCGAATGATATTTTTGCTTGATAGGGTGATCCGGTTTCGTGCCCGTTACCAAAGAGAGGATCTGTTTGTGCTTGGGGATGACTTTCGATTTTAGGAATGAAATCGAGTCAAAACGAAATAATGGAAGAATTAACGGCAGAAGCACATATAACAAAAAGTGTTATAGGTATATTTTTTGGGAAGTATATAATTCGATGTACTTGCAGTTGTTTTCAAAATGTAGTTTTTTAAAATTTAATCTCTACTAATTCTATAGACAAAGTTAAATTTAAAATAATAAAATCCAAAAGTTTTTTAAAATTAATTCAGATGAGTGCAAGAAAACAGGTAAAGTATAGGATAGATTTTGTTTTAAAATACTGATTTCTAGTTGTTTGTTTTTGTTTTCGAATATAAAAAAAGACAGAAAAAGAAGTAAGAGTTGTTTTTTACTTATTTTTCTGTCTTTTTAAATGCTTTATAAAATGTAAAAAGAAGCTTCGATTACTTTTTTAAGGCGGCGCCACCAGGCATAACTTCCTGTTTTAGTTTGAATTTACTGTATTCTACAACTCCTGTCTGGTCGGCCCAATCAAAATAGGCAGCCGATAGTTTATTGACAATACCGGGATTCTGTTTGGCTACATTATTGGTTTCACCGCGATCTGTTTCGATATCATAGAGTTCCCACTCGTAAGAGGGGTAAATCGATACCAGTTTCCATTTTCCATCGCGTACCGCTCTGTTTCCTGCTCTTTCCCAAAATAACGGAGCTCCTCTGTTGACCTCGGAAGCATTGTCAAATAAAACCGGCAGAAGACTTTTTCCTGCCAACGGGTTCGATTTTGCACCATTGTATTCTTTTGGATATTCAATTCCGGCCAATTCATAAAAAGTAGGGGCAAGGTCAATAATGTGTCCGGTACCTTTATCAATGCGGCCTCCTTTTATTTTTGAAGGAAACCAGGCAATAAATGGAGAACTGAAGCCGCCTTCGTGCATATTGTTTTTGTATTGTTGTAAGGGAGTATTTGATAAATAGGCCCAGTTTTGTTCCTGATAATCGAAGGAACCTGAAGTTCCAATTGGACCATCATTTCGGACTAAACCTCTGCCTAACGGATTGTAGGTATTGAAACCGCCCTGCGCACCATTGTCTGAAATAAATATAATGAGGGTATTTTTATCTTTTTTTAGCGCTTTTAATTTATTCAAAACCTTACCCACATTCTGATCCATATTGTCTACCATTGCGGCATAAACTTCCATTTTGGCTTTCCAGAATTGTTTTTCGTCATAGGTAAGTTTATTCCATTCCGGTACTTCCGAATCTCTTGATGATACGGTTTGATTGGCAGATAAAATGCCATTTGCTTTTAGCTTTTCGATTCTTTTTTCTCTTAAAACATCCCAGCCTTCGTCAAATTTTCCTTTGTATTTAGCAATGTCTACCGGTTTTGCCTGTAGTGGCCAGTGTGGAGCGGTAAAAGCTAAATACAGAAAGAACGGCTTATTTTCTTTGTTTTGTTCGTCGAGAAAAGTCACCGCGTTGTTTCCGATTTCATCAGTAAAATAATAAGAATCGTCTTTAGGATGGAGTTCTTCATTGTTTCGAAGTAATTTTACCGGATAAGGTGTTTTTCCGAAAGGCAAAGGTTTGCTGTCGAAATAACTGGAAGCTCCTTTTAAGATGCCATAAAATTTATCAAAGCCTCTCTGGTTAGGCCATTGCGACTGATCTTCGGAACCCACGTGCCATTTTCCTGAAAGTAAAGTGCTGTAACCTCCGGAACGGAAAACTTCTCCCAATGTCAAAGATTCTTTGTTGAGGTATCCCTGATAAGCTGGCAGACCCAGATTGATATCAAAAAAGCCCATTCCGGCTTTGTGCTGGTATTGTCCTGTTAACAAGGAGGCTCTGGTTGGAGCGCAAATTGAGTTGTTGTAGAATTCGCGAAGACGTAAACCTTCACTGGCTAGCTGATCAAGATTGGGTGTTTTTATTTCGGAACCATAATTACCTAAATCAGAATAGCCCATATCGTCGACCAGAATCAGGATGATGTTTGGTTTTGAAGAAGGGGTAGTGGTTTTGTTTTGTGCGGAAACGAAAAGTACTGTCGAAAATAAGAGGTGGAGTGTTAGGAGTGTTTTTTTCATTTTAATTCATGTTGTGAGTTGCTGAAACTGGTTTTATCTTTTGTTGAATCGGTTTAAGACATATAAACATAGCTTTAAAAAAGTAGAGTAAATTATGGTTTTTTAGAACAACTCTGCGATTTATTTTTAATGAAATGTGTTTTAGATACAATAAGTTACGTTTTAAAGTGTTCGAAAAATGATTTAGATTATTATTCTTTAAAAAGTAAAAAAGCAATGATCAGCGTGACAATGATATTGAACAATTGTGCTATTAAAAAGGCATATAAAGGTTTTCGGCTGGTATTGCCCAGTAAATCTTTAAATTTGGTTTCCAGTCCGATACTGGTAAAAGCAAGGGCAAACCAAATGCCTTGCAGGTTTTTTAGGCCGTCTTTTACTTCGTCTCTCACTTCGGCAGTCAAAAAAAAGGAAAAGAGGAGTGAAGCGGCAATAAATCCAATGACGAATTTTGGAAAACGTTCCCATATAACACCTAAGGTTGGTTTTGATGCTACAGCTTCTTCCGATTTGTTCTGAGTGTAAGTCCAGTAAACGGATATGGCAAAAGCAGCTAGTCCTAAGAGTACATTTTGAGAGAATTTGACAATTGTACTAATTTTTAAAGCGGTTTCGCCTACCAAGGAGCCTGAAGCGACAACGGCTCCCGAAGTATCAATACTGCCGCCCAGCCAGGCTCCGGTTACTTCTTCAGGAAAGTTGAAATGTTTAGCAATTACAGGCATGAAAATCATCATGGGTATTGCGGTGACCAAAACAATTGAAATCACGTAAGACAGTTTTTTTGAGTCGCCTTTGATGGCACCCGAAGTCGCAATTGCCGCGGAAACTCCGCAAATCGAAACCGCGCTGGAAATCATCATTGTTAATTCATCGTCAACTTTTAATTTTTTGCACAGCCAGAAGGCAAAGTACCAAACGGACAGTACAACCACTAATGCCTGAATAAGCCCAAGTGAACCTGCTTTTAGAATGTCTGAGAAAATAACAGTGGTTCCCAGTAATACCAAGCCAATTTTGACAAATACCTCTGTTGAAAGAGAGGAACGAAACCACCTTGGAAGGATGAAAAAATTACCGAGACAGAGACCTATGATTAAACTAAAAATCACCGCTTCAAGATTTAGATCTTTGATGGTGGTATTTCCGGAGATCACCAGGGCAAAGATGGTTAACACATAAACGATGGGAAAACCCAGTAGAAAGTTTTTGACTGATTTTCCAATTAAAAAAGCACCAAGAGTTCCAATCGCAGTCAGATATATAAATTGTAAGCCAATGATTTTCAGGTTTCCGAAATTAAACACGTCTACTACTAAATCTGTTCCGGTTGACCATTTGAAAGTTGGAATCTCAGGCAGAAAAATAAAAAGGGAAATTCCGATGATGATAAAACCAAGAACGACGACAGTCCAGTCTTCGTGGAGGGTAAATTGTTTGGTTTGGGTTGACATTTTTAAGGGTTGTTTTTACTGGATTAAACCCGACAGGTTTTTGAAATCTGTCGGGTTTGTATGCAATTATTTAGCGGTTTTTATTTGGAAGCCAAAGCGACATCTACATCATTTTTTAAATCTCCGAGACCTTCTTTTTTGAAAACAATTTTGCCTTTTTTATATAAAATCAAAGTAGGGAAAACTTTTACTGTTTTTAAGTCGGCGATTACCTGAGGGCTGTCTTCCAAATCAATTTCCACGATTTTTAAATTAGTTCCGTATTGTGCTCTGATGGTTTCTAAAACAGGTTTTACCTTTTTACAGGCACCACAGTAAACAGAACCAATATCAACGAGAACATCATTATTTTCTGAAATGATTTTGTTGTATTCGATTAAGGTTAGTTTACTTTTTGAATTGGAGTAAAAAGGTTTTCCGTTTCCAATCCAGTTGGCAATTCCGCCTTCTAAACTATAAGCTTCTTTGAAACCGTTTTTCAGCAATTCGTCTGCAAGCCAGACACTTCTGCCTGCACCAATGGAGTAGGTAAAAACCGGTCTTGTTTTATCTAAGGCAGCAATGCGTTTGGCATAGTCTTTCGATTCCAAATTAAAATTTTGTGCTCCATTGATATGATTAAGAGCAAATTCTTGAGGACCGCGTGCATCAATAATCTGTGGTTTTTTTTCGCTTTGAATTTTAGCATAAAAAACGTCTAATGAGACGGTGTTGGATGCTTTTTGCTGTGCAAAACTAATTCCGGATAAAAACAGTATCACAATGGCGATACTGTTTTGAATTGTTTTATTTTTTATCATGATTTTTAAGATTGAACCTGCTCATAATAAGCCGGATTGGGTACTGTTTTTTCTACTTTTTGGCGTATTGGAACTGCTAATACCCCCTCAGCCAAAGCACTTCCTTCTTTTTTTGATTTGAAGATAGGCCAAAGAAACTGTGCGTACCATTCTTCTTGTTTGTAGGACTTCATTCCGTACGATTTCGGAAATTTTCTGGTGATTAAACCTGTTCCGAAAATGATATCCCAGATAAAAAACATATTACCAAAGTTCCCTTTAAAATGTCCTACACCATCACCGCTGGTATCTGCATGATGTGCGTGATGAGTTGCAGGAGTCGAAATAAGACGCTCTAAAACCCACGCAATCGGATGTAAAACTTTGTATTTGTAAAAGGGTTTGTCCCAGGCAATACTGGAGTGAGCGCCTAAAGTGATAAAACTTTTGATGACCAATACAAATAAAGCGGGCAATCCTAAACCTAAAAAAGTTAAAGTTGCCGTTAAATAAATCTGCGAAAAGAAAACCGTATAAATAAAGTTTTGTCTGGAAGCCATCGCCATGCCCATGTACGGAGCGGAGTGGTGCGTTCGGTGAAAACGCCATAAAAAAGGAACCTGATGGTGTAAGCGGTGGTACCAATATTGTGTTAAATCATCGGCTACTGCGATAAGGAAAAAACCTCCCCAAAACGGAACCCATGAAAGCGAGTTGGCAAGATTGGGAATTAAATACGGCAATGCAGTAAGACTGAAAAAAGCAATTACCGGAGGCAAAAGCAATTTAGGAGCCAGAAAACAAATGATATCTACTTTGCGTTCCTGACCCGTCCATTGATCGTCGTACAAACCTGCCGTAAATTCGATAATGCCCAGAATCACCATAAAAGCGGTTAATCCCCAGGTTCTGATGTTTTCGAAAGCCGGTTTGATAAATTCTAAAAATGATGGTAAGGCAATGTGTGATTGTGCGATCGCACCATTTGTTAATTTGAAATACAGAAAGATCGCCAGGACAGGCAGTGCATAAATGAAGAGACTAATACTTAAATCTCTGGTTAGTTTACTTTTTGAATTATAAGCTGTTGCTGCCATGATTTTTATTTTAAAAAGTTGCTAATTAAAGTTAAACCTCCAGCCAGTATGAGTAGCGGGACTAAAAAAACAATCGCTCCCACGAGTATTTTTTTTCCTATAATTTCATAATCTGCTTTTTTCATGTGGATTGGAATTAAAAGAGATTCAGGTCTTTAATAGATTGACAAAAGACCTGAATCTTTATTGGGTTAATTATTTTGAATTTCCGGGTCTGGTAGCTTGTTGGATGAGATCCTGTAATGTTTTTCCTTTGTCGGCTGTGGTGTTGTGTATTCTTCTGTTGTACACATCCTGCCAGTCAATCAATGGGTAAACATTGTTTTCTTTGGCTTGTTCATCAAACAGTTTTTTAAGTTCGGCTAATTTTTCAGGATATTTTTTAGCCAGATCGTTACGTTCGTTGAAATCTTCGTTCAGGTTGTACAATTCCCATACGTCTGCGTCAAAATTACTTTCAGCCGGTTTTTCGTTTTTACCCAACGATTTTTTTACCGCAAAAGAATCCGGCAGGTGAGCTGCTCCCGCTTTCCAGCCATCTTTGTAGATGGCTCTGTTTCCGAAAATATAGTAGTACTGAACGGTATGCAAAGAAGGTGCTTTGGCATCGTTTAGCGAAGCAAAAAAAGTAGACCCCTGAATGGCATCCTGTTTTATTTCTCTGATATATTCCGGAGCTTTAATTCCGGCAATGTCTAAAGTTGTCGGCAGCAGATCGGTTACGTGGCTGTATTGATTTCTGATTCCGCCTTTGTCTTTAATTCCTTTCGGATAAAAAACGATCAATGGGTTACGCGTTCCCCCTTCCGATTGTGCATCTTGTTTCCAGTTTTTAAACGGAACATTGGTGGCCTGAGCCCATCCCAACGGATAATTGGTATTGAGTCCTTTTGCCGTTCCGATTTCACCAATGTTGTTTAAGTTTTTCTGAAGATTTTCTTCATCAGATCCGCCCTGAGCAAACAGACTTTGGTTGATGGTTCCTTGTGTAGTACCTTCTTTACTGGCACCATTGTCACCAATTGCCACAAAAATTAAAGTATTATCGAGTTGATTGGTTTGTTTTAAATGCTCGACGATACGTCCAATTTCATGATCGGTATAGGTAAGATATCCGGCATAGACTTCCATGAATCGGGCGTACACTTTCTTTTGATCGGGTGTTAGTTTTTTCCAGTCGGTAATTAACGGGTTACGCTCCGGCAATACAGCGTTAGCAGGAATTACACCTAATTTTTTCTGATTGGCCAGTACTTTTTCGCGATAAGCATCCCAGCCTTCATCAAATTTTCCTTTGTAAGGTTCGATCCAGGATTCTGCCACCTGATGAGGTGCGTGAACAGCGCCCGGTGCATAGTACAAAAAGAAAGGTTTTTCCGGTGCGGCCTTGTGCTGTTTGGTAATATAGCTAATGGCTTTGTCTGTAATCTGGTCGGTTAAATGTCTTCCGTCAGGAGTAACGTGTGCGTTGTCTTCCACTAAATCTGGTTTGTACTGATCGGTTTGTGATCCTAAGAAACCATAGAAGTGTTCGAAGCCTTTTCCGGTAGGCCATCTGTCAAATGGTCCGGCATCAGTGGCTTCTTCATCAGGAGTCAAACCGTATTTTCCTACGGCAAAAGTATTGTATCCTTTGTCTCTCAGGATTTCGGCAATCGTACCTTTATCAGATGGAATTCTTCCGTCCCAACCGGGGAAACCAGCCGATAAAACGGTGTGAGAGAACCCGCTTACGTGTACTTTTCCCGAATTTCTTCCGGTTAAAATAGCAGAACGGGTAGGAGCACAAATGGCTGTAGTGTGAAAATTCGTGTAGCGTAAACCATTATTAGCCAGATTGTCAAAAGTGGGTGTTTGAATAAGGCCTCCAAAAGCACTAGAGGCACCAAATCCAACATCATCCAGTAAGATCCAGACAATATTTGGAGCACCCGTTGGTGCTTTTACAGGCTCAGGCCAATATTCTTTTGAATCGGCTAAAGTTTTACCTATAACACCTTTAAAATCAGCATTCGGATTGTTTTGCGCAAAACTAAATTGTGCTGCAAGCAACGCAGTAAATAAAAGTCCTTTTTGCGGACTTTTAATTTTACTATTGTGTTTGAAATTTTTCATAATCTATTAGTTTTTAGGGTTGTGTTAATTAATATCCGGGGTTTTGTGGTAATCCGATTGGATCGATGTTTCTTTCGCTTTGTGGAATCGGGTATAAATTATTTCGTTCGGTAACAGAATTTTTGGCCAGTACTTTTTTGACCTCGGTTACCAAAGTTCCCCAGCGTACCAAATCAAACCAGCGTTGTCCTTCCTGAACAAATTCTTTTTTGCGCTCTTCCTGTAGGGCAGCCCTGAAAGACGTTTGCGTCAATCCGGTTAAGTCAACCGTAACATCTGGAGTGTTAATTGGTTTTCCGAAAGCTCTTCTTCGTACTTGATTGATTAACTCGTAGGCCTCGGGAGTTGGTGCCCCCTGTTCGTTTATGGCTTCCGCTAAAGACAATAAAATGTCGGCATAACGGATTATAGGAAAATTGATGGCTACGTTGGAAGGTGTGGCCAGATTCGTTAAATCCAGATACTTTTTGAAGATCGGTTTCGGAAACGTATAAACGTTTGCGGTACCGGGAATTGGTAATTGTTTGGCATAACTTACATCCCTTCTGGTATCCCCGGCAGCATAAATATCATAAAACAAAGCAACATCCGAAATAATATCGGCAGGTTCCGTAGCCGTGAATCCGGTAAAAGAAGTGGCTTGAAAAGTACTTCCACTGGAGCCGTTTCCAGCTTGGTTGGGTTCAAACTGAACGGAGAAAATGTGTTCTTTCCCGTTCTTTTTGGTTTTAGTAAAAATATCCTGAAAATTTTCAAAAAGCGCATATCCATAACCGCCATTGATGACTTCTCTGGCTTTTAAAATAGCATTCGGATAGTCTTTTCTGGTAAGGTAAACCTTTGTCAGAATGGCTTTTGCCGCTCCCGATGTAGCACGTCCGGTATCTGTTGCAGGATAAGTGGATGGTAAAGCTTCAGCATCTTTTAAATCTGAAATAATCTGGGTATAAACTTCCGCTACAGTGGCTCTTTTCGATTTTAAACTTTCCAATTGAATAGAAGTAGGCTCGTGCAACACAATTGGAACTCCGCCCCAAAGACGTACTGCCTGAAAATACAATAAGCCCCGGATGAATTTAGCCTCGAGAATCAATCTGTTTTTAACAGCGTCTGAACCGGCTACTTTTGGTATATTATCGATAGCTACATTGGCTCTGTTTATTCCGGCATAGATTTGACGCCACGCCACCTGAACACGATCAGAAGTTGCATCATGAGTCAGGCTGCTTAAAGCTCTCACCTGCGGATTGGTTGCAGAAACTCCCGCTGCAGCATAATCAGATGCCATGTCGGTCAGAAAATATAAATTTCGACCAAATAAACTCTGTTCTCCCGGATCAAGGCTCAATGAAGCATAAACAGCAGTCACACTAGCAATGGCATCGTCCTGAGTTTTAAAATAATTGTCTTCGGTTACAAATGAGGTAGGAGTGACCTCTAGATCAGTGCACGATACCAATAGTCCGGCACTCAATAGGAATATTATAAAAATCTTTTTCATTTTATATTTTTTTACTTAAAAAGTTACGTTCAGGCCTGAGATGAATGTTTTTGAATTGGGATAAGCGCCAAAATCAATTCCCGGGTATAAGTTGTTTTGTTCGTAGGAGCTTACTTCAGGATCGTATCCAGTGTATTTGGTCCATGTAATTAAGTTTTCGGCAGAGACATAAAATTTAACGCTCTTAGCACCCAGTCTTTTGGAAAGGCTTTTCGGTAAAGTATACCCCAGAGTGATTAGTTTTAATCTTAAGAAAGAAGCATCTTCAATATAACGTTCTGAAACAATCCCCAATGGTGAACTGGTTGCTCTTGGAACTTCGTTGCTCGGATTTGTTGGTGTCCAACGGTCGTCTAAAGTTACATTCGCATTGGTACCCAAAGTAGAAATTTCCAATTGCTGATTTAAAGCGTTGAAGACTTTACCACCATAAGATCCCTGAAAAGAAAAGTTAAGATCAAAGTCATGATAGGAAATCGTATTGCTAAAGCTTGCGACAAATTTTGGTTGTGAACTTCCAAGATTTCCTTTGTCAAGAGCTGTAATTACACCATCTCCGTTAGTATCTACATATCTTCGGTCTCCAACTTTTGTATTGGCTAAACTGTTGATTTTAGGCTGAGTATTGACTTCTTCCTGCGTCTGGAAAATGCCATTGGTTTTGTATCCCCAGAAAGTTCCCAGAGGCAATCCTACTTTTACGGTTACGGGTTGCTGCTGTAATAAAGATCCGTTTGGTACTACAGGAAAAAATTGATCCACTCCGTTTCCGATAGCCACTACTTTGTTTTTATTGGCAGAGAAAACAAAGTTAGAATTCCATGAAAAGTTTTCTGTTTTTAGATTTTCCGTGATCAGACCAATTTCGATACCTTTATTTTCAACACCGCCAATGTTTTGAAGTACAGTTGCATATCCTGAAATCAGCGGAACAGGTACATTGATCAGTAAATCATTTGTTTTTTTGTAATATACATCAAATACAAAATTGATTTTTCGATCTAATAAAGACAAATCCAATCCCACATTGTATTGATTTGTTTTCTCCCATTTCAAATCTGAATTGGCCAGTCGGGTAGGAGCTAAACCGGTTTGCAGTGTTCCTCCGAAAGCATAATTTACAGAACCCATCTGAGCCAGAGAAAGGTAATTTCCAATTTCCTGATTACCGGTAGTTCCGGCAGTTATTCTTAGTTTTGCTTCCGTTAAGCCTTTAATATGGTTTGCGAAAGATTCCTCTGTGATATTCCAGGAAAATCCAGCTGATGGGAAATAACCCCAAAGCGATTTTGAACCAAATCTTGAAGATCCGTCTGCACGGCCGGAAAGCGTAAAGTTGTATTTTCCTTTGTACGAATAATTCACCCTGGTCAGCCAGGACTTTAAGACACTTTCGAAAGCATCTGTAGAAGGTTTTACCGGAACACCGTCTTGCAAAGCATTGTAAGTATTGGCATCGTTTACAAAGAATTGAGCTCCTGCATTCACCACTTCGCCTTGTGTGTACTGAAGCGTGTACCCGCCCAAGGCTGAAAATTTATGATTATCGCCAAAATTAGTATTATAGTTTAAAGTGTTTTCATTCAGTACAGAGCTCACCAATCGGTCTCCAACAGAACCAAAGCCTTTTGTTCCTGCACCGGTAGTGGTGGTTGCCGGAGCGTAGTAATTTTGCTTGGTATTCATGACATCACCGCTGACTGCAACTTTTGCAGTAAGTTTTTTGGTGATTTTATATTCACCGAATAAACTAGTCAGAATCCTGTTGATTTTAGTTTCATTGGTGGTGCTCACAAGATCATTTATCGGATTGGCAATTATCCCGTTTACAGCCGTTGCATAGGGATTATTGGTGAGGTTATAGCTTCCGTCAGGATTTTTGATCGGAACTACAGGTGGCTGATACAAAGCAACCACTAACGGATTAGGCTGTCTTCCGGCAGAAGAACCGCCATTTGTACCAATACCATTGGCAACAGAATTGCTGTAGTTGGCATTCACACCAAATTTAAAATTGGGAGAATAGTTTCTTTCGTAGTTGACACGTAGCGAAATACGCTTAAAATCGGAGGCAATTACAATTCCGTCCTGTTGAAAATACCCCGCAGAAATTGCATATCTTGAACGATCATCACCTCCCGAAAACGACAATTGATGATTTTGAATCGGTGCCGCAGTTCTAAAAGCTGCCGATTGCCAGTCGTATCCTCCTGAAGTTTTTAAAGCTTCGATCTGGGCAGCAGAAAAAGAAGGCGCCTGACCAATACTGGCCTGAACATCATTGCGTAAGCTGGCCCATTGGCTGGCATTCATTAAGTTCAGTTTTTTTGACACATTCTGAAATCCAATATAGCCCTGGTAGGAAATGTTATCCTGACCTTTTGTTCCCTTCTTAGTAGTGATAATCACCACACCGTTTGCCCCGCGTGATCCATAAATAGCAGTTGCAGAAGCATCCTTTAGTACTTCAATAGATTCAATATCACCGGGATTAATCGTCGACAGGACATTGACAGTAGCTCCTGCATTGGCAACTCCGGCCGTACTGTTGTTATTGTCATTATAGATTAAAATTCCATCCACCACATAAAGCGGTTCGTTACCGGCCGTAATTGAGTTTCCTCCCCTAATTCGAACACTGGATGAAGCACCGGGACGACCCGAACTTTGCGTGACTACCACTCCCGGTATTGCCCCCCGAAGTAAGTTATCTGCCGATGAGGTCACCTGGCTTAAATTGGCTTTTGGAACTGAAGCTACAGAACCTGTAATGTCTTTTCGTTTTTGAGATCCGTACCCAACAACGACCAGTTCATCCAGTTCCTGACGTTCTTCTTTTAAATGAATAGTAATAGGATTCTTTTCGACTATAATCTCTGATTTTTTGTATCCAATGTAGGTTACAATTAAGGTGTAAGGGAATTTCTGTCCCGTTTGAAAATAAAATTTTCCTTCAGAATCCGTCTGAACGCCGTGTGTAGTTCCTTTAATCACTACCGAAGCACCAATAATAGGCTGGTTGGTGATATCATCTACGACAGTTCCGTCGAGTTTCGATTGAATAAGAGGCGTTGTATTTTGGGCATTAATTCCCGCCGACAGGAGCAGGAGAAATAGGAATGAGTATATTTTTAATTTTTTTTTCATTTCTTTGTACTGGTTTAAGTAATTAACAAGAAGGCCTGAAAGTTGAATTTTCAACTCTCTGATCGTATTCTTGGTTTAGTGATAAATATTCTTTAAGCCTTGCCATTTCTGTTGCCGCAGAAATGGCTTTTTTTATTTACAGCAACAGCTATGCATGTTTTTCATTTTGTTTTTTTTAATGGTTAGTCATTTTTTTTTAAGATATAGGTATAGTTTCAGTGCTCTTTTTGATACAAACGAATGTGTCAAATAGATTTTGAAATTTCAATATGGAATCTTGTGTGTATTTAAAAATTCGTTTTTAAAACGATTCGATGTAAAAGAGAAATCGAAGGCAAACGAAAAAAAGGACAGAGTTTTAGCAACAGAAGCACATATAACAAAAAGTGTTATAAGTATATTTTTTAGGAAGAATGTAATACGATCTGCTTTCGGTTGTTTTCAAAATATGATTTTTTTGGTTTCAAATATTATTTTAAACTCTACTAATCCTATAGACAAAGTTAATTTTAATATAATAAAAACCAAAAATTTGTTTATTTTTTTTTGAAAAAGATAGAAGTATTTGGCGTTTTTTATTTAGGAATTGAGTATAACTTGTTGTTAATTAGTGTTTTATTGTTTTTTGTGATATGTTGTAAAAAAGTACATGCTTATATTTTTACCATTAAAAAATGTAGTATTTTATACTTAATTTTCTAATTTTTAAGGTCTTATCTCATTTTAAAATAAAGAAAAAACGTCAGCTAAAAGTTGTTAGAGTCCTCAAAAGAAGATTTTTATTTAAATGTAACTTTTATAGCTACGGCTTTATTATAAGAATGATGGTTGGCAAATGCATTTTTGGATTGAGATGGGATAATGAAATAGAGAAGTTGATTAAAGTGTTGTGAATTAGTTGTTTGTGTGTTAAGTTGTGCGTAATTTTATAGATTGTAGGGGCATCCGAAAGGAAATTTCCGGAATACAAGGAGTCAAAACCTCTAATCCTAAAAAGCTATTTGATTTTTTCGGGGAGTAATCCAAAGAATTAGGCTAAATTTATATTCTAAAAAAGTGATAAGAGAGACTTTAGAGAAGTAAAAATTGATGTTTTTACAAAAAGTATTTTTTGCTTAAAAAACGACCGTTATGATTAAAGTTGAAGAAGCATTACAAAGAATTGAAGCGAACTGTATAAAAATGCCGACGAAGCAAATAGCGGTAAATAAAGCATTGGGGTATGTTTTGGCCGAAAAGGTGATTTCGCCAATCAATATGCCTCCGTTTCGTCAATCGTCGATGGACGGTTATGCTTTTATTCATAGTATAAAACACCAATATGATATCGTAAATACTTTTCAGGCGGGTGATCATTCCAATTTGAAATTAAAGGCAAATGAAACAGTCCGCATATTT
This sequence comes from Flavobacterium tructae, assembly GCF_002217475.1. GTDB lineage: Bacteria > Bacteroidota > Bacteroidia > Flavobacteriales > Flavobacteriaceae > Flavobacterium > Flavobacterium tructae. Next base: position 14,467 of record NZ_MUHH01000015.1, on the reverse strand, counting down.
ACAGGTGCTTTTGTACCGGATCATGCAGATACGGTAGTAATGCAGGAGCATGTGATCGCCAATAAAGATTCTATTTTGATTGCCGTTATGCCTACAAAAGGCACCAATGTTCGCTTAAAAGGAGAACAAATTGCGAAAGATCATGTTGTTTTTGAAGCAGGAACTTTAATAACTCCTGCTGCAATTGGTTTTTTAGCCAGTTTAGGAATCACAGAAATTGAAGTGTACAAAAAGCCGAAAGTGGCCATTTTGGTAACAGGAAATGAATTAGTAAAACCTGGTGAAAAACTAAAAAAAGGAAAAATCTACGAAAGTAATTCCGTTATGCTTCAGGCCGCTCTTGAAACGGCAGGAATAAGTAAAACAAAAGTCTATCGTGTAAAAGACAATTTGAAAGCTACAAAAAAGGCATTAAAAGATATTTTAAAAAAGTATGATATGGTTTTAGTCTCAGGCGGAATTTCAGTAGGAGATTATGATTTCGTTAAAGAAGCTTTATTACAGAATGATGTAGAAGAGCATTTTTATAAAATCAACCAAAAGCCGGGGAAACCGATGTTTTTTGGGTCAAAAAATGGAACCTTGGTTTTTGCTTTACCCGGAAATCCGGCGTCATCACTGACCAATTTTTATATTTATGTTTATCCGGCCATCAGAAACAGAATTGGGCTTTCTGAAATTCACAGAGCAAAAATAGTCCGAACGCTAAATTCGGATGTTAAAAATGATACAGGAAAAACATTATTTTTAAAGGCAAGATACGACGAAACAAATGTTACCGTACTGGACGGACAAAGCTCCGCAATGCTCAATACATTTGCGGTTGCCAACGGTTTACTAATCGTTCCCGAGGATGTGGAAGCCTATGAAAAAGGGACTTTGGTGACTGTATTGCCTATAGATTAGAAGAATTTTAGATTGCAGATTTTAGATTGTAGAACAAAGAGGCTAGAACCAAGAAAAGGAGGGATGTAAACAAAGACCTATAAGAGGAGCAAACCTGAAACCTGAAACTTGAAGCAGATAAACGATTAAACAGTAAAAAAATGACCCTATTAAGTTCCGAAAACCTATTACTATTTAGTTTTGCATTAATTGTTATTGCATTTTTATATTCTAGTGTGGGGCATGGAGGAGCATCGGGGTATTTGGCTTTGATGACCATTTTTGCTTTTCCGGTGGCGGTGATGAAACCTTCAGCTTTGTTGTTGAATTTGTTTGTATCCAGTATTTCGTTTTTCTTTTATTATCGGATGAATTATTTCAGGCCAAAACTGTTTTATCCCTTTGCAATCGCGTCAATTCCGGCAGCATTTATAGGCGGTTTTGTCACATTAGATAACGGTATTTATAAAGTAATTTTAGGAGTAGTCCTGGTTTTTGCAGCGTTAAGGCTGTTTGGAGTTTTTAATTTTAAAGAAAAAGAGGCTGTTAAAATTAACCTGCCGTTTGCCTTAACAATTGGTTTTGCAATCGGATTATTATCGGGAATGTTGGGAATAGGGGGCGGTATAATTTTAAGTCCTATTTTATTGTTTTTGGGATGGGCGTCTGTAAAAGAATCAGCAGCCATTTCGAGTTTATTCATATTTGTGAATTCTTTTGCGGGAATGTTAGGTTTTTTTATGGGTGGAAAAACAATCCCTGTCGAAAGTTTTTATTTAGTGCCCATTGCAGTTGTAGGAGGAGTATTGGGAGGATTTTACGGAAGTGGTTATTTCTCAAACAAAACCCTGAAAATAGTTTTAGGAACTGTAATTTTAATGGCAAGCGTCAAATTGATTTTTCCTTAATAATGGAATAATAAAAAGATAGAATGTAATCTTTATCTTTTAAAGTTAAACTTTCTCTCCTTTCAACGTGAAACCTGAAACAAAGAAAACCTGAAACAAAGAAAACTTGAAACTTGAAACAAAGAAAAACTTGAAACAAAGAAAACCTGAAACAAAAACTAAAAACAATGGAAACACTAACAGCATTTATTCTTTGTGGAGGAAAAAGTTCCCGGATGCAGTCAGAGAAAGGATTGGTTTTGTTTCGGGGAAAGCCTTTTATAGAGCATATAATCAAGGCTATTTTACCTATTACGGCAGAAATTAAATTAATTACTGCTTCAAAAGAATATGATTACCTCCCTTATCAAAAAGTACCAGATGTTATTGCAGATAAAGGGCCATTAGGTGGTATTTATACTGCTTTGTTGCATTCTGAAACCGAATTTAACCTGATTTTGAGCTGTGATATTCCGTTAATTTCAACCGAATTGTTACAGGAGTTACTCTCAAAACATACGGAAGAAGCCGGAATTACCGTTTTTGCTTCCGAGAGCCGAATGCATCCACTGATTGGAATTTATTCCAAAAAGATGATCCCTTTTATCAAAAAGGCTATTGATAAGGATGCACTAAAAATGATGGATTTACTGGCCGGAATACCGCATCAGATTATTAATCTGGATGAAAGTGAGATCATTCCTTTAACCAATATTAATTCGGCTGACGAATTAAATGATTTGAATGCCAATTTAAGTTAGAAGAGTATGCAAAGCTTAAAAACACCAAAACTAACAATTGTAGGAGCAGGACCGGGTGATGCTGAACTGATAACGATGAAAGCTATAAAGGTTTTAGAGCGGGCCGATGTTGTTTTGTACGACGCTTTGGTCAATGAAGAGTTGTTAGCGTATGCACCAAATGCAGAAATTATTTTTGTGGGAAAACGACTGGGCTGTCATGCTTACACGCAGGATCAGATTAACGAGCTGATAGTTTCAATGGCAAAGCGCCACGGACATGTGGTTCGCTTAAAAGGAGGCGATCCTTTTGTTTTTGGAAGAGGAAGTGAAGAAATCGAATTTGCAGAACAATTTGGAATCGAAACGGCAATTGTTCCCGGAATTTCATCAGCTCTGGGAGTTCCCGCCTCGGCTGGAATAAGTGTAACACAGCGCAAAGTAGCCGAAAGCTTTTGGGTTATTACAGGAACAACTTCAGATCATAAGTTATCGAAGGATATTAATTTGGCTTCTAAATCGGATGCGACCGTAATTATTTTGATGGGAATGCATAAATTAGAGGAGATAATTTCAATTTATCAGCAGAATAGGATAGATAATCTTCCAATTGCTATTATTCAAAACGGAACAAAAAAATCAGAACAAAAAGTGATTGGTACTATTAGTACAATTGCTAAATTGGCTGCTGAAAAAAATATAACATCGCCGGCTATTATTGTCATCGGCGAAGTAGTGAAAAATACATCAAGCTGGATTTCTTATTTTCAGGAACATTTTGATGATGAATTTATTTTTCAGAATTTAAATTTATAAGAATGATTGAGATTAAATATTTTGGAGCTGTTGCCGAAAGAACCCAATGTGAACTTGAAAAAGTACCTTTTTCTGAAGTGTCATTGCAGGAACTATTGCGCGATTTAGACCAGAAATACCAATTTGATTCGCTTGTTTTCAGCGTAGCAGTAAATCAAAAGATAGTTTCAAAAACAGTAGATTGTACTTTGCAGACGAATGATGTGGTTGCCTTATTGCCGCCATTTGCAGGAGGATAATCAAAAAGCAGAGCGTCTGTAAAGAAGTGAAAAAACATACAGATTTATGGGGGCCGAATTCATGAATTTTTCTAATTCAAAATAATAATTCGTGAATTCGTGGCTAAAAAAAACTTTTAATCTGTAGCAAAAAAAATAGAAGTAATGAGTAAAAATGTATTTGTAGAAGGGCCAATCAGTCCTGAATTTATAGCCGAGTCGATCGCAAAGCACCAATCCAAACACACGATTGGGGCGCACAATATTTTTTTAGGACAAGTTCGTGCCGATGTGATTCATGACAATACCGTGGTAGCTATAGATTATTCGGCTTATACGGATATGGCCAACGAAGCTTTGCACACCATTCGAGAACGAGCGTTTGCTAAATTTGATTTGACCTGTATGCACATTTACCACAGTTTGGGTGTTGTAAAAGCGGGCGAAATTTGTTTGTTTGTTTTTGTCTCTGCAACGCGGCGCAAACAAGTTTATGAAGCAACAGAAGCTATCGTAAACTGGATTAAAACCGATGTGCCCATCTTTGGCAAAGAAATGTTTGAAAATGATACCTTCACCTGGAAACAGAATTCCTAATAAGACACAATGGTAGATATTACGCATAAAATAAGTACCTTAAGAAAAGCAACCGCAACCGCAATTGTAAAAGTAAGCAAACAAGAAACAATTGACGCGGTGACCCATAATTTAGTGCCCAAAGGAAATGTACTCGAAATGGCAAAAACGGCGGGATTGTTTGCGGTTAAAAACACGCATTTATCGATTCCCGATTGTCATCCGATTCCCATTGAATTTACCTCGGTGGAATACGAAATTAAAGGTTTGGAAATTCATATCATCTTTACGGTAAAAACCGTTTATAAAACCGGAGTTGAGGTAGAGGCGATGCATGGAGCATCAATTGTAGCCCTTACCATGTACGATATGCTGAAACCGATTGATAAAGAAATCGAAATTTCGACCATAAAATTAATTCAGAAAGAAGGCGGGAAGTCGTCTTTTAAGAATAGATTCCCGAATACAATAAAAGCAGCTGTTTTTGTTTGTTCCGATTCTATTTTTGCGGGCGACAAAGAAGATCGTTCGGGAAAAATTATAGTCGAAAAATTAAGTTCATACGGTGTTGAGGTGTCACATTATGAAATTATACCTGATGAACTTGATAGTATTCAGGACAGAACAAAAGCATTTGCCAAGGAACATCAATTGGTGATTTTTACTGGAGGTACAGGCTTGTCTCCAAGAGATGTTACACCGGAAGCTTTATCGCCAATTTTGGAAAGCAGGATTCCCGGGATTGAAGAAGCAATTCGGGACTATGGACAGCAAAGAATGCCTTATGCGATGTTGTCCAGAAGCGTAGCCGGAACTTTGGGTAAGAGTTTAGTTTTGGCTTTGCCGGGTTCGACAAACGGTGCAAGAGAGTCTATGGATGCGGTTTTTCCGCATGTGATGCATGTTTTTGATGTTTTAAAAGGTAAAAATCATGACAGCCTTTAACACTATTTTGACGGATGGTTTTGGACGCAGACACAATTATCTGCGCATTTCGCTGTTGGAAAAATGCAATCTGCGTTGTACGTATTGCATGCCGGAGGATGGAATCGCGCTTTCTCCAAAAGTCAGTTTAATGACTTCCCACGAGATTTTTAGTATCGCTCAGACTTTCGTGCAACATGGTGTTGATAAAATAAGATTAACTGGCGGTGAACCACTTTTACGAAAAGATTTTCCGGAAATAATTTCAAAACTGTCTGCTCTGGATATTTCAGTTTCGATTACTACAAACGGAATTTTGATCGATCGTCATATTGATGTTTTAAAGAAGTTTAAAATTAAGAAAATCAACTTAAGTCTGGATACGCTGGTTTCGTCAAAATTTAGTTCGATAACGCTTAGAAATCAGTTTGATAAAGTTGTCGATAATTTGCATTTACTTTTGAATCATGATTTTCAGGTAAAAGTAAATGTCGTTTTAATAAAAGGTTTTAACGATAACGAAATTGTTGATTTTGTTAAACTAACCCGGTTTTTGCCCATTTCGGTTCGGTTTATTGAGTTTATGCCTTTTGCGGGAAACGACTGGGACCGGAGTAAGATGATTTCGCAAAAGGAGATTCTTTCTTTGATAGGAAACCGTTTTTCACAACAGGAAATTATCAAGCTCAAAGACGAAGAAAACTTCACGGCAAGAACTTATAAGATAAAAAACTTTCAGGGAGATTTCGGAATTATAAGTTCAATTACAAATCCGTTTTGTGACAGCTGTAACCGAATTCGCTTAACTGCCGATGGAAAAATAAAAAACTGTCTTTTCTCTAATTCAGAAACCGATCTTTTAACGCCTTTTAGAAAGGGAGAATCGATAACTAACTTAATTTCAGCAGCTGTTCAAAGTAAAAAGAAAGTCCGTGCCGGAATGGTAACGATTGATGAAATGAATGATCCTGCAAAACATTTTGATAACCGCAGTATGATTGCGATCGGGGGGTAAATTATTAATTATGAAAAAGCCTTTCTCTTGAAATCTGGGATCGCTCAGGGAGATATTCGGTTTGTTGGGCTGAGCAAATTTTAAGCCTTTTAAGTGCAAAAAAAAAGGTTCAACTTGTATAAAGTCAAACCTTTCTTAAGTATTATTTTTTCTTTTTGGCTTTTGCCTTTTTTTGAGCTTTTGCTTTCTTTTTTGCAATTTTTTTAGCTTTAGCTTTATCCTTCGCTTTTTTAGCTTTTTCTTTTTTCTTAGCTGCAGCTTTTAGTTTCGCTTTTTTAGCTTTTTCTTTCTTCTTATCATTTTTAGCTTTCTCTTTTTTCTTAGCCAGTTTCTTTTTGGCTTTGTCTTTCTCTTTATCTTTCACTTTTTTGGCTTTTTTAGCAGCTTTATCTTTTTTAGTTTCTTCGATTTCAACTGCCTGATTAGTATTTTCTTCTTTTGATTTAGCAACAGCTGGTTGAGTAACTGTTTTTTCTGCCGGTTTAGCAGGGGGTGTTACTGTTTTTTTTATCGGTGCTTTTGCTACTGCTGGTTTTGTTGTAGTTGGAGTCGCTGCTGCGGTTTTTACGACTGCCTTAGCAGGTGTTTTTGTTGTAGTTGTTGCGGCTTTTGTAACAGAAGCAGCTGGAGCTTTAGGGGCTACTGGTTTTGCTGCTGTTGGTTTTGCTGCTGTTGGTTTTGCTGCCGCTGTTGTTTTAACGGGTGCCGTTTTACGAACGGGTGCTTTTTTAACAGGAGCGTTGGCAGGTTTTACATTTTCTGTAGCTGGCTGAACAACTTCAGGTTTTACAGAATCGATTTTGTCCGGTGTGCTTTCTTCGGGTTTGTTTTCCATATTTTATGTGCTTTTAGGTAAGGTTATCGTCAGCAATGTAACTAAATTGTTAATTCATAGTTAAGTAAAGATAATTATAAAACATGGTATTCAATGTTAAGTTTTTTTATAAAATTTAAGGTTAAGTATTTGAAAGTGAATTATTTGTTTTTTTAGCCGAAATATAAAACCGAAATCTCTTAACAATTCTACATGGAAAATGGGAGGAGTTGATTGTTAATTGTTAATTGTTAATTGTGAAATGTTTATTGTGAAATGTGAAATGCAAACTGTACACTGAGCTCATTAGCCCAGATGGGAGTGACATCCTTTTGTACCGGGGTTCGGGACAAAAGATACAACGGACAGCTGGAAACAGCTCCTTATTGGGAATATTGTTTTGGATATTTTTCAGTTGTGATCGGAGATAGTGAACACAATTGTTTGAGAGGGGAGAAGTGCGGTGTAGAGACGCATTGTAGCGCCTCTACAAATGTTTGCAAAATGAATTACTTTTTCTTTCCAATAAATCGGATTACGGAACCTTTTCCGTTGTGGAAAAGACCTTCATTGAGTTCAATTTCTTTTTCTTCCAGGGTGATGATCTCATAATTTGGAAAGTCAGATTTGATTTCTTCAATGGAAAACAAAGAAGCAATATCTTTAGGTCCGCCAACTTTATCATTTATGGCGAGGTAGTCTAAGTGCTTTTTGCTGAATGCTTCAAAAATGATACAGCCGCCTTTGCGCAGGTATTGATCCAGTGTTTTGTGTATTGCTGATTTAATTTCTGCCGGAAAGTGTGCATAAATTAAAGCAATGGCATCAAATTGCTCCGGTTGATAGTGTAAGGTTTCTAGTTCTCCAATCTGATAGTCCAGAATGACATTTTCGGATTCGGCAAGTTTAAGGGCTTTGTTTTTTCCTTCTGAACTAATGTCAAATGCCGAAACGTTCCAGCCTAGTTTAGCAGCAAAAACGGCATTTCGGCCTTCACCTTCAGCGGGAAAAAGAATAGTCCCGATGTCTTGTTTTTCTAATGATTCTTTTAAATAATTGTTGGGTGCGGTGCCGTAAGCAAATTCTTCGGCGCTGTAACGGTCGTTCCACCGTTCGGTCCAGGAGTTGGTCATGATTTATATATTGAAATTAATTATTAAAGGTTTGTGATCGCTAAGCATTGTCCAGTCTTGATAAGTACCAACTTCTACACGCTCTAAAACTTTCATAAAATCTTGCGAGGCAAAGCAGTAATCCAAATGATAGGGTTTGTTTTCATGGCGGTAAAGATATAAAGTAGGGTGTTCTTCTTTGCCTTGTTCCTGTTTGAAATATTTATGATACGTACTGAAAATCTTTTTTTCGCCCAGTTTGTTTACAACGGTTGTGTGATTTCCTTCTCTTCGGGGCTTGTCCCAAATCGTGTTGCTGTTGAAATCTCCAATTAAAATGGTTTTGTTTTCCTTTATCAGATTTTCATAATAATTGATCGCTTTCCAGACTTGAGTTACATATTGCCCATCTTTATCCTGGGGATTATTGGCCCAAATGGCAAATAAAGTAAAATCAACATCTCCGCCTGTAACCGCTATGGGTAAAATGTTTTTGAAAAGAGGATTATGACAATCCAGTAATTCAAATCTATAATTGCTATAGGAGAAAACGCCAAGTCCTTTGTGCGGATTGGTTCCGTACCAAAGAATATCGTTTGGCAGTTTTGCATCGGTTTGGAATTTTAAATTTTCAGGATTTTCACATTCGGAGATTACGGCAATATCAGCATTATAAGCGTCAAGAAATGTTGCTTTTTTTCTGAATGCCATATTACAATTCCATGCTATAATTTTCATAAGCTGATTTTCCTGTCTGAGAAAAGATAGTCTCAAATATACCAATTTAAAAGGTGTTATTAGGGAGTAGGTATAACAAAAAAATGCCTCTTTTCATTTTGAAAAGAGGCAGATTGTATAGTGTGTTTTTGAAGAACTATTTTTTCCAGTTAAAAATTCTTGGATTGATGGAAATCATTAACCAGGCCCAATTATTGGTACGTCCGGCGTCTCCGTTTTTTAAAAATTCTAAAGTTTTGGTGCCAAACATTTGAGAGTATCCTCCTGTAAGTGTGATGTCTTTTTTGAAATTGTAGTTGGCTGTAAAATCGACCTCTGTTCCTAAATACGAACCTAATTTTTCGTTTAATGGCGTTACTACATTAGCAGGGGCGTTAAAAACATGAGGCATTACATTAAACTGCCATTTTTTTACATTGTAGCTTAGTTTTAGATAAGCATCCTGAAGACCTACGCTGTTTTGATGGTTTCCCACATAAAAATAATCCATAAAACCATTAAAGGCATGATTTGTTCCAAAAAGCGGATTAAATGATTTAATTACCGTACTGCCATCGTTCATGTCTTTTCCGGATAAATATTCATACCCCAGACCGGCTTTAAAAGCATCAGAAATGGCATATCCCAAATAGGCTCCGGCATACCAGGCGCTGACTTGTTTATTAGTGCTTTTTCCGGTTTGACCGTAAAGCCCCAAGTTGCTGTCTATTTTTTTTGTCTTATACGTTAAATACGTCCCGAAAGTCTGTTTGTAGTCAACTAATAATTTGGCGTCGGCATTAGCATATTCGTAGCCCGTATTTAGCGCCAGTAAACTCATTGTTAAGTTGCTGAATGTGGTGTGGTACCAGGCGTATTGCAGTGCTTTGTAATTTGCTACCGTATAAGGGGTCTGCACTAAATTTTCGGCATTGGAGTTGTAAGCAACTCCCATGTCGAGCTGTTGGTTTTTAGGACGAAAAGTGACCATTGCAGCATCGTGGCTCTGACCTTGCTGCAACCAGTCGATTTCTCCCATAATACGCTGATTGTCGTATGAAAGTACCTGACGGCCTAATCTGGCACTCCATTTTTCGGTAAAATTGTATTGTGCCCAAGCTTCAAAAACGGCTACACCATTTTTGTCTGCCGTTGTCGTTGTGGGAACATCACCCCAGGTTCTGATGTTTTGCAGAGTCAGCTTAACGGTCAGATCATCTTGTTTAAAATTCAGATTTAAACGAGAACGCTGTGATATTTGCGAGGTTCCTTTTTGACCTTCAGGCAGGAGTGTCTTATATCCGTTTCGATATTCAAAACGTGGTCGAAGTTGTAGGGTGGCATCTAATTCCTGGGCCTGAATTTCAAAGCTCATTCCTATCATGAGTATTAAAAGTAGTTTCAGATTTTTCATAAATTATCAAAATTTTATTCATGTAAATTTATAAGAAATAGATGCAGCTTTGTATGATTTAGATCATGTTTGATGTTTTTTTTATACTTTGTTAAAGTGTTGGTTCTTAAATTCTTATTTCAGTATAAGTTGTTTTTTTGTTCAGGATTCCAACAGTTGTAAACAGCATCCGTATTATCACTGTTTCTTAAAAAAAACGGGATGAGAATTTACAAATTAAAACGGAATCCGGATGCAGTTTGTAAATAGAATTTTGTTAAACTGTAATGATGAATTTACAGTTTAACAGAGCAAATGGTTTTTAATAAAAGAGAGTAGTACCTCTTAAAAAAGATCAAAACTTAGTTTTTGGAAAGAGTTACGTAATTGTACGTAATTTTTACAACAAAGAATACTCAGTTGCTTTGTTTGAAAGTTCCATCAGGTTTTTTACTTTTAGTTTTTTCATTAAGTTAAAGCGATGAACTTCGGCAGTACGCTTACTGATTTTAAGGGTTTCTCCAATTTCCTTATTCCCTTTCCCGGATAATAAAAGAGAAAGGATTTCTTTTTCTCTCTTGGTAATCGTGATTTCTTCGGCTAAAGCTTGTTTACGTCCTAATGAAACAGTACAATGTACAAAGTGATGAATCAAAATTCCCGATACATCACCGCTGTAATATTTCCCTCCGTTTAAAACCGTATGTAAGGCTTTTAAAAATTCTTCTTTGCTGGAATCTTTTAGTAAATACCCTTCGGCACCTGCTTTCAATGCACCTAATACATATTCTTCAGATTCATGTGTGGTGAGTATAATAATCTTAACCTTATTATTTTCACTTCTAAGTTTTTCTACTACTTCAATACCGGTTAAATGCGGCATACGTATGTCTAGTATTAGTAAGTCCGGCTCACTTGCAGCAACAGCTTCGAGTGTATCGATTCCATCTGTAGCTTCGCCTACAACTTCTATGTTTACTTCGTTTTCCAACAAAGATTTTATTCCATCCCTTACAAAAACATGATTATCCGCGAGGACTACCCGAATCGTTTTACTCATTATTTATTTAATTGTTACTTCAAGACCCTACGTATATTGGTCTAAATTGTCTACGCAAATATACGTAATAGGAATGAAGAATTACACAGAAGATACCGAAAGGAATTAACCTTAATTTAAAATTAAGTTAAAGACCTAAAGAGGCTTTTATCAGATTTAAGTTTTCTTCAGTATAATTAATCTTTAAGGCTTCCTGATGCCCTTTGTCAGACATTTTATCCCAAGTCTTCTTAATGATGTTTTTGAGTTTCTCTTCATCGTGTTTGTGCACAAACGGATCCAGATAATATTCTAAGAAAACCAAACAAATTACATCTTCCAACAGTTGTGTTTCGGCATCTTTTTTTAGAAGCTTCTTTTCAATTAAAAAGGAAACCCGATCGATAAATTCAGAAGCATAGCCTGCTTTTTCCAGAATTTCGGCTGTAGTTTTTGCGTGAAATTTTTTAAGTTCTTCCCGCCATCTCAAATATCCAACACGATCCATTGGATACGATTCGCGTGCCACTTTCCATCGGCAGATGTGTTGTGCTTTTGAGGCAATCTGAATAGCTTCTGAAGCTTCAGGCTCAAATTGCATCAATCGTTTGTACATTCGATCAGAATACAATAATTCTTTTGGGTACTCTGTATTTTGAGCGATTTCGATATTAGGATCCTGAGCATTCTCAGCATCAATCAACTGGCTGGCTTTTTGAAAAGGTGTATTCATTTTTTAGTAAAATAATAGAGTTCAAAGATACAGAAATTAGTTGTTTCGTAAATTTTTTCCACAAGGAGAGGGGGATTTGTTTTACTCCGCATTATAAAAAGGTAGTGTCTGGCAGTATTTTTTAGGAATTAAGTTTATTTTGGCAATTGTATTATTTTTCTTAATTTAAATACTAGGTTCTGCTTAAAAAAATCATAAAAAACGGGCAGTATTGATTTTTGGCTCGGTTTTTTCTAGTGTGAAGGCATAATAAAAAATTTTAATGATATGAAAAAAGTACTTTTACTATGCGCCCTGATGTCTGTGATCTTAAGTTGTAAGTCGGTTGCAGTTAAAAAAACAAACACGAAAGAAACAACTTCTCAAACCACTTCAGAAGAAGAAGATCTAAATGTTTATTTTAAAGCTACTGGAAATGAACCATTTTGGGGATTGAAATTTGGAAAAGATAAAATTGTTTTTACATCATTGATCGAAGGAATGGAGTCTATTAGTTTTGATGCCGTTGAACCAATTAGAGCAATGGATGCTAATGTAAAAATGTATAGAGTAAAAAACGGAAAAACAGAGGCTACTATTACCGTTCAGCAATTTGAATGCACGGATTCAATGTCAGGTGCCGTTTCGCCTTATACAGTTAAAGTAGAAATGAACGGTAAAACTTTAAACGGTTGTGGTAAGTATATTACGGATTATCGTTTGCATGATATCTGGGTTTTAGAGGAGTTGAATGGAAGAAAACTAACTTCTTCTGACTTCCAAAAAGAAATGCCACGTATCGAAATTAATGCTGCTGAGAATACATTTTCAGGATTTGGAGGTTGTAATAATATCGGAGGGAAAATTTTCTTCGAAAAAGGATTGTTGAGATTTTCGGATGTAATTTCGACTTTAATGGCTTGCATGCCGGCTAATAAAGAGGGTGAATTTGTAGAAACATTGCAAAAAACAACTACTTATTCAATTGAAAATTTAAGATTGACACTTTCTAATCCTGATGGGAAATTATTGGTTTTTAGAAAAGTAGACTAAATTCCGTTTTATAAATAAAAATTAAATTTGCCATTCCGATTGCGATGAATTTCTAAAGATTAATACTGAAAAAACAGTATTGGTCAGGAAAATTCGCTGATTGGAATGGCAAATTGTTTTTGGATAATAATCCGAAGGGTAAAAAATACACAACTTGTGTAATTAGATCTATTTTACTTATATTTCAGTCCGCTTTTTTTCTGATCTAATGCCGATGTAATAGGAAAATAACACAATGCAATTGGACTATATTGAATATGCAATCGGTATTATTCCAGTTCTTTTGTTTTCGGTTCTTCTTCGTCTTCAATAAAATCAAGTTCTAAAGCTCGTACAGTCTGAACCGCATTTCCGGCAATACCACGAATCGAGCCGTACATTCCCAGAGTATTGTGAACTACTTTTTCAATTTGCTTTTCGCGTTGTTTCCAGATACGCTGCATGGCTCTTTTTTCAGATTCCAAATCACTTTGCATTTGCGTAAAACCCTCCACAATTCCTTCTACTTGTAAGCGAAATTCATTGCTGGTTAAAAAATCATAGAGCATCGACATTTTATCTCCTTTGTTCTCCTGTGCCTGAACGGCCTGGCTAACTTGTATGAGAGATTGACGTAAAACAGCACTTAGTCCTTTAAATTCTTCATAAGTACAAATCCAGATCCCGTCGCGCATACCCATACGATCCATTCCGGCAGGCATCACCTCAGTCACTAAAACCCCAATATTGGCCTTTTTGGTTCGGATATCATTCTTGAATTTCTCAATCCATGCAGGCTGGAAAGCTTTAGTACGCTTACTTTCATAATAAATAGAACCACAATTTTGTACCTCTCGGGTGTTTACAACCTGAAGACAGTCGGCTCCATTAGCTCCCTTTTTTACTTCATCAATAGTGTCTAACGGAAAATTACTGGCCAGCCATTCCTCAATTGCAAGTTCCATGACTTCACCCTGCAATTGCATGGAGCCTTGTTCCTGCTTGCGTTTCATTTCCTCAATCAGCTTTTTCTGATCATCAGATTGTTTTTGGTATTCTTTTATTTTTAGTTCGTTTTTTTCCTCTTCCTGTTTTCGGATTTTGTCGCGTTCCAGAATCAAAGTAGCGTTAAGCTGTTTTTGAGCTTCCGTTTCGATAGCCTCTTTCATTTCGAGTTTTTCACGTTGAAGTTTCGCAATCTCACCTTCCATTTTATTAAGTTCACGAAGTTTCTCTGATTTCTCCGAAAGTTCTTTTTCCATCAGAAGCAAACGATCTTTGTTTTCTTCTTCGAGTTTGGTTTTTAATTTCTGAGAAATTTCTTTTTCGGCTATTTTTCTTTCGCGTTCCAGTCTTTCAGCAAAAAGTTCGTTTTCCTGTTTTTTCTTGGCTTCAAATTCAGCTTTTGCTTTTTCGAATTGCTCGTTTTTAAGTTCCAGCTCTTTGGACTGAGCGCTGGCTTTTTGTTGAAATTCTTTACGAATACTATCTTCCAATTGATGTTTTAAAACATCATTTACATCGATTGGTGTGCCGCAATTTGGGCACTGGATTGAAGATTGCTCAGCCATTTTTTGTTGATTTTAT
>NZ_MUHH01000014.1 GCF_002217475.1 Flavobacterium tructae | reverse complement strand
AAAACCTGTCGGGTTTGAATTTTTTATAAAAGGCAAAACAAAAGAAGTTTAAGTACTATTTTTGCATTCAAAATATAATCCTATGTTGTTTCTTATCCTCAGTATTTTGTGCAGTGTAATTGTTGGTGTGATCTTTAAAATAACCCGAAAATACAATACACATCCCACTCAGATTATTGCGTTCAATTATATTGTTGCTTTAGCACTTTGTTATTTTACTTTTAGTCCAAATTTAAAGGAAGTTGATGCAAACGCTCCCTGGAATATTTACATTGCGATTGGGATATTATTGCCGGTAGTCTTTTTGTTTCTGGTAGCTTCCATAAAAAATGTTGGGATTGTGAAAACAGATACAGCCCAGCGATTATCGTTATTCATCCCAATTCTGGCGGCCTGGTTCATCTTTAAAGAAGAATTTAATACCTATAAAATTATTGGGTTGCTAATTGGCTTTCTGGCGCTTTTACTTATCTTAAAAAAGCAACCGGATACCACAGAGAATAAATGGATTTATCCCGCAGTGGTTCTGGTAGGTTTTGGCATTATTGATATTCTCTTCAAACAAATCGCTCTTTATACTACTTTGCCTTATCCAACCTCTTTGTTTGTGGTGTTCTGTATCGCCTTAGCAGTAGCGTTTTTAATTTCGATTTATGAAATAGGCATAAAAAAGAGGAAATTGGACTCCAAAAATATTCTTTTTGGTGCCCTGGTGGGGATCTTCAATTTCGGAAATATCCTGTTCTATTTAAAGGCACATAAAGCATTTGCTGAAAACCCATCGACAGTTTTTGCAGGAATGAACATGGGAGTTATTGTTTTAGGAAGTTTTGTTGGCTTGCTTTTTTTCAAAGAAAAATTATCTAAAATTAACTTTATTGGTATCTTTTTAGCTTTAATAGCGATCATTTTTATTGTTGTTTCTCAGTTTAAATAAAATTTTACAGAATGTATTGTGTTGATTAACAGGTGTTATTTGTTAATTTTTTCATTTTTCAAAAATAAACTCTACTAATTCTATAGAATTTATGAAATATATTTTATAGATTTGCAATAACAATGAAGAACTATAGTCAAAATATCATCTCATCTTTATGTGGCTTCACGATGTGTCGCATGCAGGACTATGTGATGAAATGGCGTTGATAGAGAAATTTACTTGTTATTTTTTTTTTTAGCCTTTCATGCACCAATGAAAGGCTTTTTTTAGAACTGAAAAAAAAGAAACAAAATGAGAACCAATAGAAATACCAGTGTTATGATGCGACGCTGTTTTAGGAAAATCCCATGTTAGAGCAAGTATCCATAAACCTTAGAAAAGACTTTTGTAAAAGATAAAAATAATAACCCCAATTAAACGATATAATATGAGTGCAGAATTAATAAAACAGAACCCCTTTCAATCCATGATTGATCGTTTTAACATTGCCGCCGACATCCTTAGATTAGACGAATCGATCAGGCAAAAACTCCAGCGTCCGGAAAAGCAAATTGTCGTTAATTTTTCAATTACCCTGGACAACGGTTCTGAAAAGAACTTTGAAGGTTACCGAATTATACACAATACCGCTTTAGGGCCGTCAAAAGGCGGAATCCGATATGATAAGGGAGTGAACCTTGACGAAGTAAAAGCGCTGGCTGCCTGGATGACCTGGAAATCAGCTGTGACCGGGATTCCGTTTGGAGGAGCAAAAGGTGGAATTATTTGTGATCCCACGACACTTTCTAAGAATGAATTAGAGAAAATTACAAGAGCTTATACCAAAGCTTTAATCGATATTTTCGGGCCTGAAAAAGATGTTCCGGCTCCCGACATGGGAACGGGTCCCGATGAGATGGGATGGTTAATGGATGAGTTTTCTATACTTCATGGCAAAACAATTCACGCGGTAGTAACCGGAAAACATTTGCATTCCGGCGGTTCATTAGGCAGGGTAGAAGCAACAGGAAGAGGGGTTAGTATCATCACTTTATTGGCCCTTGAAAAATTAAAACTCAGACCTGCAAAATCTACAGTAGCCATTCAGGGTTTTGGAAATGTTGGATTGCATTCGGCCTTGTTTTTATTTGAAAAAGGACTAAAAGTGGTAGCGGTTAGTGATGTTTCCGAAGCGTTTTACAATCCTGAAGGACTTAATATTCCGGAATTGATTTTGTACTACAATTTGAACAATAAAAGTATTAAAGGATATCCGAATTCAGTTGCTATTAAACATGAGGATTTATTGCTGTTAGAAGTGGATGTACTGATTCCTGCTGCCACAGAAGATGTGATTACACAAAAGAACGCTAATGATATTCGTGCTAAAATTATTGTGGAAGGTGCCAACGGACCGATTTCTTCCGATGCGGATAAAATACTACACGATAACAATGTTTTAGTGGTTCCGGATATTCTGGCCAATGCGGGTGGAGTTACGGTTTCGTATTTTGAATGGCTTCAGAATTCGCTTCTGGAGTCCTGGAGAATTCATCAGATTAATACACGTTTAGAGGACATCTTACAAAAAGGATTTGAGACGGTTTTCAGAATTGCTGCCAAATATAATGTAACACCGCGTATTGCAGCTTATATTATTGCGTTGAAAAAGGTAGCCGATACTCAATCTGTAAAAGAAGTAGCGCTGGACACTCCGAAATTTAAACAGAATTAAAAATTAGATTTTTAATAGTAAAGATTGTTTTCATCAATTAATAAGAAGATTTTCAGCCGAAAAGAACTTGTTGATTGATGAAAATGTCTTTGTTTTTATAAGGATATAGAAGTACTACTGCTTTGTGTTTTTTTATGAATTAAATAAGTATTTTTTAAAATGGAACATATTAATTTTCTAGCTTTCGCGATGCCTGCTTTTTTTCTCTTTCTCTTTTTAGAATACAAGCTTGCACAACGACGAAAGAGACCGGAAATTTTTAATTATGAAAGTTCAGTTTCAAATATTAGCATTGGTATCGCAGAGCGTTTGATTAACTTGTTTGTGGCAGCCAGTTTTTACCAGTTGTATTATTTGATTTATGATAATTATCGATTTTTTGACATTTCGAATAGTGTTTTTGTGTGGATTGCCTTAATTCTTGCCACCGATTTTGTCTGGTATTGGTACCACCGATTGGGGCATGAAGTCAATTTTTTCTGGGCAGCACACATCGTACATCATCATAGCGAAGAATTTAATTTTACTGCGGCTGCCAGAATTACAACTTTTCAGGCTGTGATTAGAACAGGATTTTGGTGTGTACTGCCGCTTATCGGTTTTCACCCCTCTATGGTTATTACCATGCTGATTGTGCACGGAGCTTATTCTTTTTTTACGCATACGCAGCTTGTTGGCAGAATAAAATGGCTGGAGTATGTTTTTGTTACGCCTTCTGTACATGGCGTACATCACGCATCTGATGAAAAATATCTTGATAAAAATTATGGAGATATGTTTACCTTTTGGGATCGTCTTTTCGGAACTTTTCAGGAAGAAGAAGAAAAACCAAAATACGGTTTAACACATCCGCTCAAAAGTTATAGTTTCTTGTGGCAGCATTTTCATTACTATTTTGAGATTTATGAGCTGTGGAAGCGCGCAACAGGATTTAAAGAAAAATGGAAAGCGGTATTTGGCAGTCCTGCCCATATGGATCAGGATATTCGGCCAACCTTAGAGAAACGCTTTTTACAGGACAAAGCGAATCCGCATCAAAGGCTTCGATTTAAGAATTATCTCTATATCCAGCTTGGAGCTTCCACGCTGCTTTTGACGGTTTTTACGTATTGTTTTGAAGGACTAAATGTCTCAGACAAAATTTTTGTCCTGTTAATTATTCTGGTAACATTAGTAAATTGTGGGGCATTATTAGAACAAAGAAGATGGATTTATTATCTGGAATACCTAAGAATTTTTATGGTAACCACTTATTTTTTATACGAAGAAAATCTGCTATCCTTTTTCTTCATCCCGCTTGCCATTATGATTTTTGCCGAGCAATTATTCTCACTTAGTAAACATTATCAGGAAGTTGTACTGCAATTGGAAACTTCAGAATAGTATAACTAATCGCCATGAATTGACGAATTTGTATTTCAAATAATTCGTGCATTCGTGGCGAAAAAACTCAAGTATTTATCATTTTAGGGATAAATTTTTGACTTTTAAAGTTAACGAAAAATAATAGCACAATTCTGTTTTGTTTAATTTTACTTTGTATTAATGTATTTGACTATCAATTGTGTATGTTGTTTTTTGCATTGGATTTGTGTCAATTTCATTTGTATTGGAATCTGAAAAAAGGACTCATTCTGATTTGGAGAATTTTCTTCAAGAGGGTTTTAAAATTTCATTTTTAAATCAGATTGGCTATATTTGAGAGTAAATTCTCAAAATAAAAAATGGAAAAAAAATTAAAGCAATTCTTTGTAAAGTCTTTTTTGGTACTGCTGTTCATTCATTTAGGGTATTTTTTATATGGTTTTTTTACCTTTAAAGGCATTGCCAATATCAATTCCTATTTTGAATTTTACAGATTTAAATTTTATGATGATGTTTCCATTTCCCATTTTTTCATCAGCGGTTTGTTTTTATTTTTCTTTCTGATATTTCTGATTAGAAATCATTCCCGATATCCTTATTCTTTGACCAATCTGCTTAAAACCGGTTTGGTATTACTGCTGATTTGTTTTCTGAGTTTTTCCTTTTTTATCAGTTATAGTTTTGGATTGAATGCCAAATTAAGGAGCGAACTTCCGGAAGTTGATTTCAATAGAGATAAAACTTTACTGAATGTTTTAAATCCGTTTTTATACAATTACACTTCTTACAGTTCTGAAAAATTGTTTAATCCGGTTAATATCTTATATCCAAAACCCTATCCTGTCACGGAGGTAGTGGATAGCGTTTTAATATCAAATGGTTATTACAACACAGAGAGCACGTATTACAGCATAGATACTTTGAAAGTACTCACAACCGATTTAGATAAAGTCTCGACCGTAACTGGTAAGGTTTTGGACGAAATTGGTTTAGATCAAAAGGAACTTTCGAAGAGAATTATAACCAAAAAAGTAATTAAAGACAGTACAGAGATCCTATTCAGAGGTGTTGAGGTACAGCCTCAATACGACGATAGCATTTGTATTTTTCTCGAGAATAAATCATTGTTTAAGGCTGTAGAAGGAATTGCAGGAGAAAAACAACAGTACGATGCCGCAGTACAGCGATATAAACTGCTGTACAAATACAGAAAAGACTCGTTGCAGTTGAATTTTCAGAAGCTGGATACTCTTTTAAAAAAGTATAAAATTGAAAGTAATATTGTTCCTAAAGAACTGGCCGCAGATGCATTTTATTTTAGAGAACATCGTGATGAAGTACTCAATACAATTCGAAACAGCTTTGACCGAAAAGCACTAATGGAGAAATTTACCACTTTTGATAAGCTTTTTTACGAACCTAATTATTTGCATCCTTCAATTATTGGGATGTATTTTGGCGTGATTGTAACCGTTTGGCTGATTCTTTTTTTAGTATATGTTTTGTTTAATCGCAGAAGCAGAGGTTAGGGAAAGTTTATCCTTTCCATTGGTTTTACACCCTGTTGTAATCTGCTCTCCAGTGCACGATGGCTTTTTTTATAGCATCTCCGGTGAGGTTATTTTTAAGAGCATCTTCCAAAAGCGGCAGGATTTCGTTGTCAGGAGCAAATCTCAAAGCAAAAATCTGATCGTCGGTTAGTTTGTACTCGAATTCTTCAAGCCTTTTTCCGGTAAGGCTCAAATAGCGATAACGAAGTTCCAGCCTCACGATTCGGTTCTGAAGCGTCAGGGCGTAATGTTGGCGCAGCATATAGGCAAGAAAAAACAGCAATAGAAAACAAACACTTATAAAGGACCAAATAAGTGTGTTTTCGGTCGTACAGGCGAAGTAAATACTGCAGCCTAAGAATAGTGCTAAAACCGGATAATAAACAAAATGATGCGGGGTATAAAACCGAACATGATTGTAGTAAGTTTGAATTTTCATAATGATATCGTTTTGGTTTCCGATTAAGTAA
Source organism: Flavobacterium tructae (assembly GCF_002217475.1). Lineage (GTDB taxonomy): Bacteria > Bacteroidota > Bacteroidia > Flavobacteriales > Flavobacteriaceae > Flavobacterium > Flavobacterium tructae. The sequence continues at coordinate 34,475 of NZ_MUHH01000014.1, read as the reverse complement.
CAAGGCTACTCCGGAAGAGAATAGCTTATTCAAAGAAAAAATAACGCAATCAATGTTTTTTACAACTTAAATGTATTAAAAAAAATTAATCTGTGTGAGGTGTCGATGCATTATTATGATGTGGATCAACAGAAATTTTCCACTCCTGAAGTTTAGATTCATAACTTTTACCTGCATTTGCAGGACTTGTCGAGGGTAGTGTGATCAAGTGATAGTTTTTCTTCAGCTGGACATATTTTTTAAAGAACGCTGCTGCTTTTTGTCCGTTAAAAAGAATGGTTGTGATATTGGGATGTTGTTCTAAAAAGGTTTCAAAATCGTTAGGTGTTTCATTTTTAATAGCACTGTCCAAACTCCCTATTCTGTCACAATGCTGTAACACATCCCACACCGCAATGTTGTTTTTTTGCAGCAAAGTTTTTCGGGTTTCATAATCAGTAGAGAGATCCTCTTTCAAAATAACAAACATAAATTTCCAGAAATTATTCTGATTGTGACCGTAATATTGATTCAGTTCCAATGATTTGGTTCCGGGCATGGTGCCCAAAATCAGAATAACAGCATCTTTGTTGGATATGGGCGGGAAAGAAAAACTTTTCATGAAGCACTGTTTTTGTAAAGCAGTAAGGTAAAGATTTTAAAAGTTACTTTTAAAGAGTTTCATTAAAACTTTGAGAAGAAAATAACATTTGCTTTATTTGCAGTTCAACTTCAATAACCAGCTTTCAGAATGCAACAAAAAACTTTGCACCTTTGCTTCTCTGCACTTCTATAAAAGTTATCTCCCAAACCTGTAATAGTCTAAATCCGGATTTTTTTTATTATTAAGAGAGTCCAAAATTGAGTTCATGCCTATGACACTAAAAGTAATTCCGTTTCCACCAAAACCCAGGACATAATGTTCGTTTTTATTGGGATCAGGTTTTCCAAAATAGGGCAATCCATCTTTTGTTTCTCCAAAAGTTCCCGCCCAGGAATAATCAATTTTGAAATCAATATCCGGAAATTTTCGTTGGAACTTCTTCAATAAGAATTGCTCTTTTTTGGGTAATAATTTATCGCGTTTTACAGGATCTTTAAAGGCTACATCTCCACCGCCCATAATAACACGATTGTCTGAAGTAGCTCTAAAATAGAGATAAGGAGAGGAGGTATCCCAAAAAATTGCATTTCTGAAAGCCACAGGAAGAGTAGGGAGACTTTCAGAAGCAATGACATAGGTGCTTTTCAAATCTACAACCTTTTCTTTTAGCGTTTCGGTACTTTCGTAACCGCTGCAATGTATAATGTGATCTGCGGTAATACTACATTTATTTTCAGTAACGGCAATTAGTTTATCTTTTTGATTTTGAATAGAGGTAATGTTGGTTCGGTCCAGAATTTCCATTCCTTTTTTTTGGCAATAGATCAGTAAATCATTGGCTAACTTAAAAGGATCCATAACTGCTGCAGTTTTTGATTCGATTGCCGCCAGAGCATTGAGCCCCAATTTTTCAAGATCCCATTTTTCCAGCCAGTTCACGTCAAAGCCATTTTCCTTTCGGATTTTAAATTCGTCTTTCAGGAATTGGAGATCTTTTATTAAAGAACAGAAATAAATACTTTTTTTGAATTCGAACTGACAATCGCTTTTTATAGTATCGATGATGTTTCGGAGGTCAAAAATTGCTTTTTTACCGTTCCTGTAACTGTCAAGGGCACAGTTTAATCCTCTCATTTTGATTAGTTCGTGTAATGAAATGTCAATTTCATATTGTAGTAAAGCGGTACTCGCAGCGGTGCTTCCGTTGCAAATATCACGACGGTCGACCAATATTATTTTTTTGCCTTCAGTAATTAACTTGTAAGCGATCAAAGCACCTGTTATTCCGCCACCAATAATCAAAATGGCTGTGTTTTTATCGGAATCGATAGAAGGGTAGCTTTTTTTCATGGCATTCCTTAGAAGCCAGAAAGTTTCGGTCGATCGTAGTTTCATTTTTTAGCACTATTTGATGTACGGGTTTTTGTTCTGGTCTTGCCTTTGCGTTGGTGTTGTTCGTGCGCTTCTGCAATCGAATGCGAGATTCTGATGCTTTCGTCTTTTTTGGAGAGTTCGCTAAGATGTTGATAATATTTTTGAACAATAATCATTTCCTCTTCGGTCATACTTTCAATGTCTACCAGGCTGTTGCTTGAATATTCATTGGAAGCGACTAGCTCGTTTAGTTTTAGCTGAATGGCCAGCGAATCTTTATTTTGTGCCTTCTGAATTAAAAAAACCATTAAAAAAGTAATAATGGTCGTTCCGGTATTAATGACCAATTGCCAGGTCTCGGAATAATCAAAAAAAGGTCCTGAAATTGCCCAGACTACTACAATTAAAAAAGCACCTATAAAGGCAGGAGTACTTCCTGAAGCTTTAGAAACATAGGTAGCAAATTTTTCAAAGGCACTGCTTTTATTTTGTTTTTTCGTTTTCATTGGAGTTTTATCTATGATTTTTCTTTTCCGGAAGGTGTCTTTTTAGCGTCTTCTTCTTTTTGTTTCTCCTGTTTTTGTTTCTCTTCTTTGGCTTTTTCCTCTTTTTCTTTATTGATTTTTTCCTGTTGTTCTTCTTTTTTCTCTTTAGCTTCCTCTTTCTGTTTTTCCTTTTCTTTCTCTTTTTTTCTAAAGTACCCTCTCAACAGAAAGTTATTTTTGGCAGCTTCCATATTATCACTAAAACCTTTGGTACCGCTTTCCAGATTTGAAAGGGTATTCGAAACGCTATTGGCCATTTTATCATCGCGAACCAGTCTGGCCAAAGCTCCGTTTCCGTTATTCATACTATGACTAAAAGTGGCAAGTTCATCAGAAATGACTCCAACATTATCAACGCTTTTTTTGACACTTTTCATGATGTCCTGCATTTCTATTCCGTCAATCGAAGCAATGGCACCGTTGTTTTCGATTATTTTTTGTGATTTTATACCGGGAGAAATAGTGAGAACCTTGTCACCCATCAATCCGTCAGAACCAATGCTGGCGCGAGCGTCTGTTTTGATGAATTTTCTAACATCGTCTTTAATCACCATTAAAACTACGACAGAAGAGTCATTTATCAATCTGATTTCTTCGACAGTACCAATATTAATTCCCGAAAAGCGTACATTGTTGCCCACTTCCAAACCGCTCACAGTTTTAAATCGGGAGCTAATGTGAAAGGTGGAACCAAAGAGGTTTTTTTGTTTCCCTATAAAATAAATGGCCATTATAAAAAGTAACAATCCAATTGCTACAAACATTCCTAATTTCCAGGTATATCCAGATTGTTTATCCATGATTTCTACTATTTATTTTGCGTTATTCAAAGAATGAGCGCACCCATTCGTCTTCGTTTTTTTCCAGTTCTTCATATGTCCCTTCGGCATGTATTACTCCATCTTTTAAAACCATAATTCGATCGGCTGTGAGTTTTGCGCAAGCCATATCGTGAGTAATAATGATTGAAGTTGTTTTACGCTTGTGTTTGATATCGAGAATTAATTCGCTGATCTCACGCGAGGTTATGGTGTCTAAACCTGTTGTGGGTTCATCGTATAATATAATCTCCGGTTTTAAGATTAATGTTCTGGCCAGACCAATTCTTTTTTGCATTCCGCCTGATAGTTCAGACGGCATTTTATCGATGGCATCCGCCAAACCAACATTATCTAAAGCTTCCATGACTTCAGTTTCAACTTCTTCCGGCGTTAAGTTCTGTTTGTGTTTTTGTAAAGTGAAAGCCAGATTTTCGCGTACCGACATGGAGTCATACAGCGCACCACTTTGAAATAAAAATCCAATTCGAACCCTAATCTGATTTAGCTCAGATTTCTTCAGGTTTAATACATTTTCGTTAAACACTTTTATTTCGCCCTGATCGGGAGTTATTAAACCCACAATACATTTTATGGTGACCGATTTTCCCGAACCGGAACGTCCAAGAATTACTAAATCTTCTCCTTTATTCACCGTTAGATTTACACCTTGCAGAACAGTATTGTTTGTACCAAAAGTCTTGTGCAAATCCCTGATCTCAATGATTGGAGTTTTGCTTTTTGCTTTAGTTTTAAGTGCTGTATTTTCTTTTTCCTTAATCATCTTTAAAAGAATAAATCGGTTATTTGAACGGCAATCATATCGAGAATAAAAATGGTAAGTGAAGCCGTTACAACTGCTGAATTTGCTGCTTTTCCCACACTTTCAGTTCCATTAGAGGCATTAAATCCTTTAAAACATCCAATCATTCCGATAGAGAATCCGAAGAAGAACGTTTTAATGGTTGCAGGAATCAGATCCAGATATTCCAGCGATTGTAAAATTTGAGTCAGATAGCGATAGAAATTAACATCACCGTGGATATTAATTCCAACGAAACCACCAATAATGCCCACAGCATCTGCAAAAATGACTAAAATGGGAACCATTAAAGTACAGGCTAAAATTCTGGTTACGACCAAATAGTTGTAAGGATTAATTGCCGAAACTTCCATCGCGTCAATTTGTTCGGTTACTTTCATCGATCCCAATTCGGCACCAATTCCCGAGGAGATTTTTCCGGCACAAATTAAAGCCGTAATTACGGGAGCAATTTCTCTTATTAAGGAAAGGGCGACCATTCCGGGCAACCAGGATTCCGCTCCAAAATTGACCAGTGTAGGACGAGATTGAAGGGTGAGTACCAATCCCATAATAAAACCGGTTATGGCTACTAAAGGCAATGATTTATATCCAATTACATAACATTGTTTTATAAACTCTTTGGCCTCATAAGGAGGAACAAAAACTTCCTTAAAAAACTGCTTTGCAAACAAAGTTGCATTTCCTATTTCGGTGAAAGTATTTTTTAGAGAGAGAATCAAAATCTTGTGTTTTAAGAATTAAATCAAAAAATTAGCTGATGCGAATTTTAAAAGGTTGATTTCCTTTTTAAGATCAAAGATTAAAGTTAGCAGATTACTGAGGTATAAATCTTACATAACTTTTTTGGATGTTTATATAATTAACATAGTATGAGGGAAATAAAAACAGAAAAGTTACGTTAGGGGGATAAAATAAAAAATCCCTTTGTGTGAAAAGGGATTTTTGACGTTTTGTATTTCAGGTTTACCATTAGGATTGCGTCTGAAAACTATAATATTTTCGCGTTATAAGTGCAATAGGAAGTCCGATGCAGAACATCAGAATCAACATGGAAAGGAATAACGGGAAATCTAAGTGTTTTTCGGGAAGCACAGGAAAGGTAATAGGCAGTACAATTAAATTCATAATGATCCAGACGAAAATTCCATAGAGGAATCCGGAAACAACTGCGCTTTTTTTGAGAAAAGGCAGATAAGGATAAATGATAAAATAAAACCAGGCGAAACTTAGTGCAATTAAGTAATGGAATCCAATACCGAAGAGTGCCATTAGCGAGCCTCCAGTGTAGGCTTCCTTTTTAAAAACGCCGCTTGCAATGGATTGCAGCAATTTTATGGCAGTGGTTTTTTGGAGTATAAAAGCATAAACTGTAATGGCTGCCGTCAGGTCTAATGTCCCGGCAACGAGCCAGGCGGTTAAAATGGTTTTGGTTTTGGATCTCATATTTAGTTTTTTACAACATTATAAATGTTCTTCAATTGATTTAAATGTCTTTTGGCGTGCACGTTACAAAAAAATAATAATTCGTAGATTGTTAAATTTCCAATACCCGGTATTTCAAAATCCATACAGGTGAGTGTTAAATCATAATTTTCAGCAATATCCTGCATTTCCTTTTCAATTCTTTGAAGACTCGAAAGCAACTCGGTTTTATCATATTCGCGGTCCTCGGGATATATAAAATCAGGAGAGTCGTATTTGGTACTGAAATCGAGGAATATCCCTTGAAGCGCAGGAATTTTTTCATCATAGTTTGCCGCTAGTTTTTGGGTATTAGCCTCGCAAACCTGACGCAGTCCTGATGTCGCTTTTATAATATGACGGGCAACCTGTCCGGCTGTCCAGCTACCTTCAAACGGTATTTGATTGACTTCGCTTTGCGTAAAAAGAGAAACAGTGCTGGAAAATTGTCCGAAAGTAGTCTCGATATCTTGTTTTAATTCTGTTTTCATAATTTTTTGTTTTTACTCTATTATAGAAGTGATCCACCAGACATTCCCAAACGGATCGGTAACGCCGCAAGTCCTGCCATACTCTTTATCGCTGACTCCCATTATACTCGTAGCACCATTTTCTAATGCTTTTTTATAGGTTTCGTCCACATTTGGTACATATACAAATAGGTTAGCGGTTTGTCTTGACCAGTCTTCAATCACGTCTGTAACCATGATAGTACTTCCGGTTATGGTAATTTCGGCGTGCATAACCGTTTCGTCTTCGCGCAGTACATTATCGCTGGGAGAATTGTTTGCGTCGAACACTTTTTGAGTAAATGCTATAAATTGTGACGCACCATTTAAAATCAAATAGGGCATTATGGTCTGATGTCCGGAGGGTAAGTTCATTTGGTTAGATTTGAAGGTTGATAGTGTTTCAAATTTACAAATTTTATCAATAAAACTTTATAAATCAGATCTTTGTTGTTTTTTTTGACTCACAAAAGAACTTCACAATGATAGCCATAGGAATCAAGAAGTTCTATTATTCTTTGATTTGAAATTGACGATGCATGGACGCGTAAAATTCTATCACAGTCTTCTAAATCAAAATTAATATGACTGTTTGGAAAATGTTCAAGAAGTTTCCCCACAATCAGTAGAGATTGCTCGACTTCCTGAACATTTGTTTTATAAACTTCTATCATCATTTCATGAGGTTATAAAGCGATGTTTTTATAACGCTCTATTTTATGATAATAAACGTAAGAGATCACCAGAATTACTAAAAAGATTAAAGGAAAGAAGGCCTGGAAATTGATGCCGTCTACTGCAGCGTGACTGATGGAAGCAAAAATAAAGTCGAAACCAAATCCGGCATACGCCCATTCTTTTATGTTTTTTGGAATGGAAGGAATCACCAGAGCTAAAACACCAAGAATTTTAAAAACGACTAAGGCATTTCCGAAATACTCAGGATAGCCCAAATGTCTGATTCCTTCTTTTGCTAATTCTGTCTGAGAAGTTAAGGCCGGCATTACACCTTCGAATAAAAAGATAATAGTAGTAGTGATCCAAAAGATAATTTTTGCTTTTTTCATGGGATAGTTTTTAAAAGGTTGTTAATTAATTCATTACAAACTTACAATTCTTATCTTTTGAACGGACTACACATTTACGACTATTTTAGGGGCATTTGGGACAGAGTGGAAGATTTTAGATTTTAGAGTCAAGAGTCAAGAATATAGAATATAGAATATAGAATAAAGAGAATAGATTTTGAAACTTGACTCTTGACTCTTGGCTCTTGACTCTTGGCTCTTTCTTCTTGAAACTTGAAACTTGAAACCTGAAACTTGAAACCTGAAACCTGAAGTTTGGAATTTAAGATTTGGAATTTGCTCCCAGAACATAATTCTTAATCACAAACAAATCTTCAAAACCCAATCGGGTGTAGATGTCTTTTCCCATGGCAGAAGCTTGTAACTGCGCGTAATCCGCATTTAAATCGATGGATAGATTTAAAGCATATTTCATGATTTCCTCAGCAAAACCTTTTCTGCGCATTTCCGGAATTACTCCCAAACCATGAATTCCAATTGTATTTTGAGTTTGAAACAGCATAAATGTTCCGATGGGCTGAGCGTCTAAGGAAACCAAATAGAAATGAACGTTGTCGTAATTCTGAATCAGGATTTCTTTGCTAATCACATAACCAAAAGCATGAGGATACAGATCGGCCCATATTTTAGCGTCCTGTTCAGTGGAAACTCTTTTAAAACTCAGATTATTTTGAAGTGCAAATTTCTGATCTAATTTTAAAGCCATCGCCACCTGTTCACTTTTTAATGAGAAACTATAGGCATCCAGTATTTCGTACGATTTTGTTTCGTAGATATCCCAATAAGCGAAAGCTAATTCTGAATTGGCCTGCATGGTTTTAGTAATTTCGCCGATGTCATTTTTAGTGATATCTTTTCGAAACCACAATTTATTAGGCCAGCCTGAATTTTCGACTTTGCTATATTCAAAAAGAGGAGTTGTATGGTAGGATAGGAAAGAGGAACTAACCGTTTTCCACATTCCGGTAAGATTATTTAAGTTGTCTTCGATTAAGTTTATATTTTTCATTTGAATAGTGATTATAAGAATACAAGACAAAGATACCCCGGGCTTTTAGGAGAAACCTTTACATATGTTGATTTACAAATCTTTTTCGAGATTTTTTCGGATACGGCTTAGCTGGGTAGGGGTAATTCCTAAATGGGAGGCGATGTGAAGTAACGGAATACGGTCTGCAATATCCTGATGTTTGGATAAAAGTTGTAGGTATCTCTCGGTAGCATTTTGCATGACTAAAGCAATTTCGCGTTGTTCTTTTTCGATTACCCAGTTTTTTTCCAAATAGGCGATGTAATAATTTTTGAGATCGTTGTTCTGATCAATGAGCGCTCTGTATTTTTTGTAGTTAAGTTGAATCAAGGTAGAATCCTCGAGTGCTTCTATGGTGAAGTGAGAAGCGGTTTGCTGCAGTAAAGAAGCCTTTGAACCGGCAAAATCGCCTTCAAGAAAAATGTTTTTATTATAGAGGTTACCTGCCGCATCGGTGATATAAGCTCGTAAAGCGCCTTTGATTATAAAATATATTTCCTTTGCAATTTGTCCGTTCTGAAGTAAAATATCTCCTTTTTTAATAGATTGAATTTCAGCAATACCTTCAATTAATTCCCAGGAAGATTCTGAAATAGGAGCGTAGCTTTCGAATTTTATCTTTAAATCGTTGAGGTACTTATTGTGATTGATCGACATTTTGATTGAAGTTTTACCTATCAAAAATAAGGAAATATTGTGGATTTTAGGATACGCGGATGACGCGACAGGGATTGACGCTGATTTTTTTCTCTCATTTTGTCATTTTGGAGAACGAGAAAAAAAACCGCTAAAAACGTAAAAGTTATTTAGCGGTTTATTTGGGAAATTTTTTTACTGGTTTGATGTAAATCCCTTTATTTTAGAATTTAATCGGCGTAATGATAAATGCTTTTTTTAATGGTATCTTTTATTTTTTCAAGTGTTACTTCAGTCACACCGCCTTCATAATTCATACTAATAAGGACTTTATCTTTGATGATTTCGTAATCAATTGAGATCAATCCGTTTTTATTTACGGGTACAGATTTACTTTCGTTTGGAATTGCACTTAAATAGTATTCGGATTCTTCAACCTCTTTATTTTGGATAATATTTTGATAGACCTGGGCAAGATCAGTGCCTTTTAAGATACATTCTCTTCCGGAACCCATTTCTACTTCAACATCCTTACAATCTTCTTTTTTCTCTGCCTCTTTTTTTACAGCAGGGCTTGTTTTTACTGGTTCTTTTACCGCTTTTACTTCTTTTTCTGAATTGTTTTCTTTACAGTTTGTAAATAGTAATGCTAAAATTGCAATGCATGCGATTCTTTTCATGGGATTTAATGTATTGATTAAGAGGATTGTTTTATTAATATTCGATACGATATTCATTCTTTGGAGTCATTTTTCGAAGGCTTGACAATATCAAAAGTAAGAAAACATTGTGGATTATAGGGTACCCGGATGATACGGATTCGCTATCGCGAAGACACGGATTGACACGGTTTTTTTTATTCTCGCCATTTTTTATGCGCAATCTTGTCGTCCTGACGAAGGAAGGATCACACAAGTAACTCCGTACAGAATATCGTCAATCTTTGTCGAATCCCACGTGTGATTTGCTTCGCCTATTCGTTATCGCTCAAGTCTCCCTTCGGTCGAAATGACAAAAATGAGAAAAAAAAAATCCGTACCAATCCGCGCCTCCGCAAAGCGGATCCGCCTCATCCGCGTGCCATAAAAAAAACGCCATGAAACTATAAGTCTCACAGCGTTCTCCTCTCAAAAAAATAAATAATTAACGGGTATTATTTCCAGCCACCACCTAAAGCGCGATACAACTCGGTATTGGCAGATAACTGTTCTCTTTTTATGTTAGCCAATTCTAGCTCACTTTGTAATAAATTAGATTGCGCAGTAAGCACTTCAAGATATTCCGCCATACCATTTTTGAATAACAAATTGGCATTTTTTATGGCTTGCTGCAGCGTTTTTACACGTTGTTGTAAAAAGGATTCCTGTTGCTGCAATTTCTCTACTTTTACCAAAGCATCAGAAACCTCACTAACCGCTACTAAAACCGATTGTCTGAAATTCAGAACCGCTTTTTCCCTTTCGGCAACGGCGATATGGTATTGTGTTTTTACTTTTTTATTGTTCAGCAAAGGCTGTGTCAATCCTCCTGCAAGAGTTCCGAACAAAGAGGCCGGAATATTGAACCAATTGCTGGCTTCGAAGGAGTTTACACCACCCTGAGCTGTAATTCTGAGTGCCGGATACAAATTGGCTTTTGTAATTCCTACACTTGCATTTGCGGCTTTAAGAGCAAGTTCGGCACTTTTTACATCCGGTCTGCGGCTTACTAACGAAGACGGAATTCCGATGGCGGTATTGTTTTTAACTTCTAAAGCACTCAAACGAATACTTCTTTGTTTGGAATCCGGAAAAGATCCTGTTAAAACACTCAAAGCATTTTCCTGAATCGCAATGTTTTGTTCCAATAACGGAATCAATTGCGCGGCGTTTAATTTTTGTGCTTCCGATTGTTGAATCGCCAATGAAGTGACCTGACCCGCATTGTATTTTAATTTGATAATAGTGGTGGTACTATCATTTAATTTTAGATTTTGTCGGGCAATATCCAACTGTGCGTCCAGCATTAAAAGATTGTAATACCCCTTAGAAACATTGGCAACGATAGTAGTCTGCAAAGCTTTTTTAACTTCTTCTGATTGCAGATAACCCGCAAAAGCTTCTTTTTTCTGGTTCTTTATTTTCCCCCAAATATCGGCTTCCCATGAAAGTGTCGCTCCGGCTGTGAAGTCATTAATATGATTCTGACCCAGTGCCTGACCTAAATTCTTTCCGGTAAAACTATTGTCTGACGGATTGCTGGTGCTTGCCGCTACCGATAAATTGACTTCAGGGACATTTCCCCATTTGGACTGTGTGAATCTGTAATGTGCAATCTCGATATTTTTAGTAGCAATTTGCAGGTCGTTGTTTCGGGCAACCGCACTGTCTATTAACTGAATAACATCTTTTTCGGTAAAGAAATTTTTCCACTCCGTATCACCAATACTGGTCGTATCTTTTGAAACCGATGCACTCCTGAAATTTTCAGGAAATGCATCTTTTGGAGTTTCAATATCCTTCGAAACCTTACAGGATATTACTGTGGTGATCAAAATAGCGATCATCACAATTTTGGTTATATAATTTTTCATTTTAGGTGCTGTCATTAAATTTCTGTACAAGTATCTTTTCTGCTTTCAAGATCCCTTGAAATTTTATAAGAGATGTATCCGATGCCAATGATAATGGCTACGAGTACGGTTGTGATATAGTTTTCCATTTTTATTTTTCTTCGTTATGAATTACGGCTACCGGTTTTCCGGAAACCTTTTCTTGTAAATATTGGAAGATGATGAATAATACCGGGATGATAAACAATCCTAGAATTACCCCTGAAATCATACCTCCTGCGGCACCAATACTAATCGAATGGTTACCTTGTGCTGATGGTCCTTTGGCACTCATCATTGGAATTAATCCCACAACAAAAGCAAGCGATGTCATGATAATTGGTCGTAAACGCAGTTTTGCCGCATCGATTGAGGCCATCACCAATGCCTGACCGGATTTTCTTTTCTGAACCGCAAACTCCACAATCAGAATGGCATTTTTAGCGAGCAGTCCGATTAACATTACCAGAGCAACCTGTACATAAATGTTGTTTTGAATTCCGGTGAAACCAATAGCCACAAATACTCCAAAAATACCTGCAGGGATAGAAAAGATTACCGCCAAAGGCAAAATGTAACTTTCATACTGTGCAGCAAGTAAGAAATAGATGAATATCAAACACAGTAAGAATATCGTTGCGGATTGTCCTCCCGAAGAAATCTCTTCACGGGTTTGTCCCGAAAATTCAAAACTATAACCTGCAGGTAAATGTTGTGCAGCAACTTCTTCTATGGCTTTAATGGCATCTCCCGAACTAAATCCAGGTTTCGGAATGGCATTTATCGAAATCGAATTAAACAAATTATATCTAGAGGCCGTTTCAGAACCATAAATACGGCTTAGTTTCACCAAAGTATTTATAGGAACCATTTCTCCGGTTTTGTTTTTTACAAAAACACGGTCAATAGAAGATGGATCAGCTCTGTCGGCAATATCGGCCTGAACAACTACTCTGTAATATTTACCAAATCGGTTAAAGTCAGAAGCTTGTGCGCTACCAAAATAAGTCTGCATCGTTTGTAAAATGTCTTTTACATTTACCCCCAGCTGATTGGCTTTTTCGTCATTAATATCCAGTTGCAACTGTGGATAATCGGCTTTGAAACTCGTAAATGCCATAGCAATCTCCGGACGTTTCATTAATTCTCCGATAAAGCTTTGAGAGACACCGCTAAACTTATCCAGTTTGCCTCCGGTTTTATCCTGTAGCACCAAATCTAAAGCTTCAACATTACTAAATCCGGGAACAGTTGGGAAACTAAAGACGAAGAAACTTCCGCCTGTAATAGTCCCTAATTTTCCTTGCACATCGGCCATTATTTCGTCGATTCCTTTGATTTTTCCACGCTCTTCATCCGGTTTAAGCAAGACAAAAATAACGGCTGCTGATGGACTCGTAGAATTCGTTAATAAATTGAATCCTGAAATCGCTGTTACAAATCGTGATGATTCGTCGGCTCTTAGTAAATTTTCTGCCTGAGTCATTACTTTTTGTGTTCCGTCAAGAGAAGTTCCTGAAGGAGTATTTACCGCAATGGCAATAAATCCCTGATCTTCTGTTGGAATAAATCCTGTTGGAGTCGTTTTTACTAACAGAATGGTTGCTGCTGTAATTAAGGCCAGACCACCTAAGCTTAACCATTTGCGGCGAATTAAAAATTTAATTCCGCCCACGTAACGATTCGTCAAAGATTCGAAGCTGCTGTTGAATGCCGTAAAGAATTTTTCTTTAAATCCTTTTTTAGCAAAAACTTCATTTTCGTTTCCTTGTGCACCGTGATTGTCTTTCAGGAACAATGCAGCAAGCGCAGGACTTAAAGTCAAAGCATTCACAGCCGAAATTACAATTGCAATCGCCATAGTAAAAGCAAACTGACGATAGAAAACTCCCGTAGAGCCTTCCATAAAACCAACCGGCAGGAATACAGCAGCCATTACCAGCGTAATCGAGATAATAGCACCCGTTATTTCGTGCATTGCTTCATGTGTGGCTACTTTTGGAGACAAATGTTTGTGCTCCATTTTGGCATGCACGGCTTCGACGACTACAATTGCATCATCTACCACAATACCAATCGCCAGAATTAAAGCGAAAAGTGTTAGAAGATTGATCGAAAATCCGAATAACTGCATGAAGAAGAACGTTCCTAAAATTGCTACAGGTACAGCAATAGCCGGGATTAATGTTGATCTAAAATCTTGCAGGAATATAAATACTACAATGAATACTAATATAAATGCTTCGATTAAAGTATGTTCTACCTGTTCAATAGATTGATCCAATGATACTTTGGTACTATAGAAAATATTTTGTTTGATCCCTTTTGGAAAATCTTTCGATGCTTTTTCCATCAGTTTGTTAATCGCGATCTGAATATCATTGGAGTTTGAACCTGCCAATTGAATAATACCGATTACAACTCCTTTTTTACCATTCAAACGCGTTAAACTGTTGTACGAATAAGCACCAAGTTCAACTCGGGCAACGTCTTTTAAGCGAAGTACCGAACCGTCTGCATTAGAGCGGATAGCAATATTTTCATATTCTTCCGGTTTGGTTAGTTTTCCTTTGTATTTGATTACGTATTCGAAAACTTCTGTACTTCTTTCCCCAAATTTACCTGGAGCAGCTTCCAAACTTTTGTCCTGAATGGCACTCATGATTTCGTTTGGCGTCACTTTGTAAGTTGACATTTGTGTCGGATTCAGCCAAACACGCATCGAGTAATCTTTTACACCTCCAAAAATACTGGCCGATCCTACTCCCGGAATACGTTTGATTTCAGGAATAATATTGATTTGGGCATAATTGGCTACAAACGTCTGATCGTATTTCGATTCATCCTCGGTGTACATACCGATGGCCATAATGAAACTGTTTTGTTGTTTCGCAGTGATTACCCCTTGCTGTACTACTTCGGCAGGCAATTGACTGGTCGCCTGAGCCACCCTGTTTTGTACGTTTACGGCTGCCTGATCGGCATCGGTACCTAATTTAAAGAAAACAGTAATGGCTAACGATCCGTCGTTACTGGCGGTAGAACTCATGTAAGTCATGTTTTCCACTCCGTTGATAGATTCTTCTAAAGAGGGCGCTACCGAACGTAAAACCGTTTCGGCATTAGCTCCCGGATAAACCGCCGTTACCAAAACCGATGGCGGTGCAATATCAGGAAACTGTTGTAAAGGCAATTTCGTAAGTCCAAGTACCCCCAGAATCACCAATAAAATGGAGATTACGGTTGCCAGTACAGGTCTTTGTATAAATATTTTGAACATTTGCGTGTAAATTATTTTTTAGTGATTACTTGGGCAACTTTTGTAGCCGGTTTTTCAGGCTGAATGACTTGACCTTCCTGAAGTTTATCGATACCGCTTAGTACAATCTGATCACCTGATTTGATACCATCTTTAATCAAATAGTTTGTACCGCTTTTACCAATAACCGTGATCGGCATTTTGTTGACCTTATTTTCTTTATTAACGGTGAAAACAAAAACTTTGTCCTGCATTTCAACAGTAGCCGATTGTGGTACCAAAAGAGCATCGTCATGGTGAAGTCCTAATCGAATTTTCCCGGTGTTTCCTGAACGTAAAGTCCCGCCAGCATTTGGAAAAGTAGCTCTTAACGTAATAGCTCCGGTGGTTTTATCAAACTGACCGTCTACCATATCGATTTTTCCAGTTTGAGGATACGCATTATTATCGGCTAAAATTAAAGTTACAGGAGGCAACTTTTTGATTTTATCGCCTAGGCTGCTGCCGGCATATTGTGCTTTAAAGTTGATAAAATCGGTTTCTCCCAACGAGAAATAAGCAAAAACTTCATGCACATCAGATAAGTTGGTTAAAGGTTCAACATCCGTTGCCGAAACTAAACTTCCTTGTTTTTTAGGTAATCTTCCAATATAGCCGCTTACAGGAGCTGTAACATTAGTATATCCAAGATTAATTTTGGCCGATCCTACCATTGCTTTGGCCTGTTCGATATTGGCAGCAGCAATTTTTTGAGAAGCTTTAGCCGTTTTTAACTGATAATCCGAAACTACTTTGTTTTGAACTAATGGAGTCAATTTATCTACTTCCAATTGCGCGTTGATTAAAGCCGCTTCAGCAGCGTGAAGGTTTGCCAGCGCATTGTTTAATTGTTCACGGAATGGACGTTCGTTTATTTTGAATAAAGTCTGACCTTTATTGACATAAGCACCTTCGTCTACAAAAACTCTTTCCAGGTTTCCGCTTACCTGAGGACGAATTTCAACATCAACAGTACCTTGTATAGAGGCAGGATATTCGGCATCGGTAGTAGTGTTTTCGCTTGTAATAGCAGCAACAGGTAATAATGGTGCAGCAGGAGCTGCCGGGGCTTGCGATTTATCTGCACAACTGCTTAGTACGAGTGCCAGAATAAAACTGGTTATGATAACATTTTTCATTTTATTATTGGTTTTAAATTGTTGAACATTCTTTTGGATTAATTGATGTGGTATTCTGGCATTCATGTTTAATTATATTAAATTATCTAACATCGTTAAGTTGTAAAACCTAAAAGGTCATAGAATTCCGCTTCCAACTCTATTTCATAATGGGTATTAAATTATTTATCAGTGTTAAGTAAAGCAGCAAAATAAGCTACTTATTACTTGGTTAAATTATTTATCACTGTTAAGTAATGGGTAAAAGAGAATCAAAATTACTCTATTAAATCATTTACCACTGTTAAGTGAAAATTAAATTTTTTTATTGTATTGATTTTATGATACCACCAATCGCATCTTTCAGGATTTGAGCGTTAATGGTTTCCAGGATGTCACTTTTGTTAATGATGTTAATGGCGATCAGACCATGAATAACAGAAAAGAAAGTAAAATATTTTTGTTTGATAATATCTTCACTTGGATTACTGTCCTTCATAACTTCAGCAATTACTGAGGTAAACAATTTGTAAGGTGCTTCCTGAGCCGAACATCGTTGTGCACAGCAGGTCATTTGAACACCAAACATTAATTGGTACATTTCAGTATTACTAAAAGCGAAATCCCAGTAGGTCATCCACATGGCTTCTAACTGATCTTCGGGTTTTTCAAACTTATCTTTTGCAGTTTGCAACTCTTTGGCCAGTTTCAAAAAACCTTTGCCGGTTAGTTCTTCAAGTATCGCTTCTTTATTCGAAAAGTATTCGTAAATAATTGGAGCAGTATACTCAATTCTGTCGGCAATTTTACGCATACTCAAACCATTCCAGCCTTCTTCTTTTACGATATCATAAGCAGCCCCAAGAATGTTATTTCTTGTCTCTTCTTTTTGTCTTAAAATTCGATCTTTACTAGCCATTTTATTTGAGTATTAAATTGTTTAACACCGTTAGGCAAATGTAGGACGGTTTTTCTGATTATGAAATAATTTTATCATAATATTTTCTTATCGTGTCATAGGTAATCAATAAAAACCTTGTGAAGCCTTTATTTTATTGAATATTTTGAAGTGTAGTTTTTTTTAGAAGCAGAACATTTTGGCGCTTTTAAAACCATTTGTCCTGCTTTTCGCTAAATCTTTTTCTGGTCTCGTTAAAGAAACGAGACCAGAAAAAGGATATCGCTGCAATCAGGGCTATGAAAGGAGCTATTATTTTTATAAGATGAACTGAGTTCTGATAATTTAATAGCTCGATTATTTATGTAGGTTTTGTCTTAATTTTTTAATTAGATTTTTATCTTTGTTGTGAAGTCAAAACGACCATAAGGAAATGGGACTTTAACTTTTTCAAAAAAGGATTGAAAACTATGAAAACGATTAGAATTATTATCGAAAGAAACGAAGACGGTTTTTGGGGATATGCAGAGAATGAAAAAGCAATTGTTGGTGGCGGTGATACTGTTCAGAAATGCAAACAGGATATACTCGATTGTATAGCAACTTTAAAAGATTTGGATGCCAATAACCAACCCTCTTTTCTTGAAAAGGAGTATGAATTAGTTTATAAATTTGACACTGCCAGTTTACTGAATTATTACAAAGGAATTTTTACAAATTCAGCTCTGGAAAGAATTACAGGTATAAATCAAAAACAGATTCAGCATTATACGTCCGGTCATCGAAATCCAAGATTAGCGCAACGAATCAAAATAGAAACGGCACTCCATAATTTAGGAAAAGAGCTTTTGGCTTTAGAATTATAAGCCCCATATTATTTCGTTTTTGGAAAAGAAAAAGAAAGATTGCTTTTTGCTCCTGCATTTCGCTCGTGAGTATGATTTAAAATTTGCCATTTTTTATTCACGAGCGGCAGCTGTATAGATTTTTTAGAATAGAAAGACGGAGTTGTAAAACTATTAATAAGGACTCGTTGTCATTTCACATTTTTACATCTCACATCTTCACATCTCACTTTTTCACATAATCCATTTCGACATGCTCGATTCCTGCATCCAGGAAAAAATTATCGGTTTGTTTAAATCCATTTTTGATGTAAAAACGACTTGCATTGACTTGTGCGTACAAATAGATCTTTTCCTCATCTTTTAAATCCGCTAAGATTTTTTGCAGAATCGCCTCTCCAATTCGTTTCCCGCGATAAGTATTCAAAACGGCAATTCTTTCAATTTTAAAACCCTTTTCCATTTGGCGGTAGCGAGCCGCTCCGGCTGGTAAACCATTAACAGTAGCGAGATAGTGAACAGCCTCTTCATCATCCATAGATTCGCGTTCCTGCGATACATTTTGTTCTTCAACAAATACTTGACGACGAATAGCAAAAGCAATTTCTATTAATTTGCTGTCCTCAATCTTTTCGACTTTTACAGTATTTCCTGTTGATTTTTGAGCAGATTCGCTCTTCATTTCTTTAATTGTGGTCATTCGGTCAAAAAGATTTTTAGTTTTTAAATTCTGGGTTACTTCGTGTATGGCTTTAAATAAATTGTTTTCGGTATCAGTAAGTTCAATCAGTGCTTCGGTCATGATTTGCCATAAAGGCTGTAATTGATGGATCATCTCGTTGGCTTTGTCTGTGAGCGTGATCAGGCGTTTTCTTTCATCTTTGGCGTCTTTGGCAGAACCAATCAGTTCTTTTTTCTCTAGTTCTTTAAGTAACGAAATAGTAGTAGGATGGGAGTAGCCAATTTCCTGTGAGAGTTCGACAACACTAATGGCTTTTTTCTGCGAAAGCACATACACCACCGGAAACCATTTGGGTTCAAAATCGATGTTTTGACTTTTGTAGAATAACTGTGCTTCTTTCCTCAGGTTCTCATTCAAACGCTGCAAAAGATTCCCCAATACCAACGACTTTGATTGCTCTAATACCATAAAAAATAATTTATATGCAAATTTACGTAGTTGACTACATATATTCAAAAAGGAAAAGTAAATTTTAAGATTTATTTGTCTTTTTTGACTTTTGTTATTGGCTAAAAGCAATTTGCAGGACCGAATTAAAATCTGATCCTGCAAGAAGGTTTTTTATGTAAGATGTGAAAATGTGAGATGTGAGATCTGTTTATTTAAGTATTACAACTTCCTCGGGGACTTTGAACAGTAAGACACAACCGGTTTTAGAAAACACAGAGTGACTGCTTCCAGGTGGCATGTACATATAATCTCCTGTTTTTAGTTCGTCTTTTCCGGAGCGGACTTCGCCTTCAAGAACATAAATTTCTTCTCCGGCAGGATGAACATGGTTAGGATACGAAGCACCCGCTTCAAATTTTAGTAAAAAAACAGTGGGTCTGTTTGTAGTGGGGTCAAAGTATAAAGACTTGGCAAAAATACCATCCGTTTTTACACCTTCTTCAATTAGAACTTTCCAGTCTTTTTCGCTGCTTCTTGTGATTTGTTTCTCCATTATAGTAATTTTTTAGTTTGTTTGATTTTTTGAAAGGATTTTGTCTAAACTCCAGTGGTATTTTTCTACAGTTGACAAAAGAAAAGCTGCCATAGAAAAGGTAAATACAGAATAATCTAAAGGCTCTTTTACTCCAAAAGAATAAGTCATGGCAAGTGCAAAGCCAAAAGTTAATAAGGCAGCGCCAACAGCCGCAAATTTAGTTTGATAGCCAATGAGCAGGAGTAGAGCCAATAGTGTTTCCAAAATAGTCGATGTAATGGCAATTGTGGGAATGTAGTTTTTAGGAAGAAAAGAATTTACTTGTTCCGTATAAACCAGAAAGTTTTCCCAACCCGAAGATTGTGTGCCCCACAATCCTAACCGACTTGAAACGGCGGATAAAAAACCTGCTGCTAAGGCAACTCGCAAAAGCAAAACGGCATATTTCTGATTTTTTTTCATCTTTTTGATTGCTTAATTATTACAATACAAAGATGCGGAAGGCAGTATTGCTAAAGAATAGAGAATCCTCGAAAAAGCATGTAATCAATTGAAAAAGCAAACATTAAAAACGATGAATTGGGGAAATTAAGAATGCGCAGTATTTTCTTTATAGGCTTTTGGGGAAGTGTTGGTGTGTTTTTTGAAGAAATTAGAGAAGTAAAATGGATCATTAAATCCTAAAGCATAAGCGACTTCTTTTACCGATAGTTTCTCATAGGTAAAAAGGCGTTTGGCTTCGGAAATGATCAATCCAAAAATTACATTTTGAGCCGTTTTATTAGTATGCAGTTTCGAAAGTTCGTTTAGTTTCGATTCTGTTGTACCTATCAGAACAGCGATTTCGTTTACAGAAAGGTTTTTGTCGAAGTTTTGTAAAATCGCTTCCAGAAAATGAAGAAACAGTGCATCGGGTTTGTAGATTTCATCCCCGCGATTAATTTTGGTTCGGTTGATTTCGATCAATATCAATTCAATTCGGCTGTGAATAGAGGTGAGGTATTGATAAGGCATTTGTAGTAATTCTTTGCCTATCGTTTCTAATTCCTGAACAACAAACGGGCCATTGTCCACCACAATCATTTCATTCATAGCAAAGTGGCAAAACAGTCCGTTATGGAAAATCAATTCCATATCCGTATCGTCTTTGCAGAAAAAATTATAGGTAAATTCTAAAACAAATCCCGTTGCATTCCCGATGTTTTTAAAATAATGAATCTGACCGGAAGTAATGGTGATTACAGCATTTTGGGTTAAGGTAAATTCATTTTCATCTACAGAAATAACAGTCGAACCCGAAGTGCAATACACAAGTATATATTTTAAAACGCGTCTGGGCTGTTCTAAATCTGTTGCCTGATCAAATGTTTTTATCGAAACCATATTGAGGATAGTGTTGGATCAAAAGTAAGATTTATTTCATGAAGTTGATCAGAGAGGCTATACAGATTTGTTCTGTTATTACATTTTGGGGTACTGTGCGTGAATTTTTGTTCTGTGTAGTTGGAACGCACAAAGCACACGGATGGTACTGATTCGCTCTGCGAAAACGCGGATCAACACAGATTTTTTTATATTATTAGGTAGAAGTTAATTGATGTCTTCAAAATATTACTACCGTAAAAATCCGCGTTGATCCGCGTTTTCGTGAAACGAATCCGTGCAATCAGCGTCTCTTTATTATTATTCTGATAAAGTTTTCAGCAATTGTTCCAGGTTGTCGATACTCATTTTGAAACCTTGTTCGAAGCCCATTTCGATCATTTTTTCCAGACGTTCCAAAGATTCATTGAAAATGTTGATACTCACTTTGGTAATGCCGTTTTGCTCACTGAAGCTATGATCCCAGTTGGAGCCCGGCAGTTCGCGATTTTCATTTTGGTCTGCAAAAGTATTGAACATCTTAAAATTGGTCTTTGGAGTAATCGAAGTGTATTCCTGAACCGCCCAGCGTTCCAGACCTTCTGGGCTTACCATAGCATAAAATCTGCGTCCGCCAACTTCAAATGTCATGTGTTTGGTTTTAGACGACCAGGGTTTTGGAGCTACCCATTGATCGAGAAGTTCCGGTTTTGTAAAAGCATCCCAAACCAGTGGAAGTTCTGCATTAAATTCTCGGTTTATGATTACCGTTTTGGTGGCTTTGTCTACGGTAAAATCAAATTGCAAATCGTTTTTCATTTGTTCTGTTTTTTAAGCGTTACTAATAGTTCGTCAAGCTGATTGAATTTGGTTTCCCAAATGGCTCTGAATTGCTCTAACCATTGATCAATCTCTTTCATTTTTTCAATTTCAAGTGAATAATAAATTTCCCGGCCTTGTTGTTCCTGTTTAAGCAAATCACATTCTACCAGTATGCGAAGGTGCTTCGATACCGATTGTCGGGAGGCGTTGAAGTTCTCCGCAATGGCATTTGGTGTCATTGCCTGTACAGCGATCAGCGTTAGAATTGACCTTCTTGTCGGGTCGGCTATGGCTTGGAAAATGTCGCGTCTCATACTATTCTGATTTTAATTAAGAAACCAATTGGTTGCAAATATACGTGCAACTATTCGGTTTCGCAATTTTCTAGTGAATTATTTTTGAGAAATTTTAAAGAAATGGTTCTTTAAGTGGCAGAATCGTAGTGTTTTAGGTGTTTGTTTTAATGTTTCAAGTTTCAAGTTTCAGGTTTCAGGTTTCAAGTTTCCGAAATGACAACATTGCGAAAAAATTCCGTAGGAATGAAATATTTCTAGATTCATAAAACGTGCCGTACCAAAAGCTCCGGCGGAGCGACATTTGCTAAATAAGATTTCACCCCGCAGTTTTTTTTTGAAATGGGGTGATTTTTTTTTATAAATATTTCGCCCCGTTGGGACTTCATGAGAAATAGATGTAATTTTTTTCAGGACCTGACAAATGACAAAAATGCGATAAATGCTTACCGAAATATAGATTTCTTATATTTGATAAAAGAATGTAATTTATTGAAAGAAAAATCTTTCTTTTTTAGATGATTTTTCTTATATTTGAAGCTCTTAAATCTTCACAATTAAGATAAAATAAAATTTGCCCTTGTGCTATGTAGTAAAGTTTCGAAAGAGCTTTGACGCCGTGAAGAAGCGTAAGACTACTAAGGCATGAGGGTTTTTTCTTAAATTCTTCAAATTATGAAAACAAACACCTTTTCCAAAGAAGCCGAAACAAGGCTTATTGATTTTTTTAATCACACCATCGATCCCACCGAAATGGCAAAAGCCATAAGACAAGCCAATCACATACTTGCTTTAGGAGTCATCAGAGAACAGGAAATTCTTGAAAAAGAAAGAACCAGTCTGGAAAACAGCTTTTACTGGCTCAATGAACTGGCGGAGATTTTGAATCCTTATTTGTGTGAGGAGTAGAGTTTATAAAATGAAAAACCTCGGCTTTTTAAGGTCGAGGTTTTGTATTTATTGTTTACCAATTAGTGGATTTATTCTATTTCTTAATTGATTTTCGATAACTGGAACTATAGCGTCATAATTTGTTAACTCAAGATTTATTATACTAATTCTAAAAATTTCTTTTTTCATATTTTCTCTTGCTAAAAGTTTCATAGCAAAAGTTGTTTTGCTCAGTTCCTTATAAATATGACCATGCAATCTCGATTTAATGTTTTTAGACTTCCCAATATACAATGGAATCCATTCTTTTAATTCATTGTGAGCTTTGATTCTTTTCAATTTAAAATTTGGAGTAAACTTTTTGACATAATCTTCGTTTTCCCATCTAAATTTAAAATCATTAACCCATTCTTCATATATTTTAAATTTTTCATTATTTCTTACTTCTATTAGATAAATACCGGGATGATTTAGAATATCCCATGGAATATTGTCTAATTTTTCATTTAATTCAAATTGACATATCTCTTTAAAATGAAGTTCATTGCTAAATGCCTTAATTAAATAAAGTTGTTTTGTTATTTCTGAATCTATTTCTTTAATCATTTATTTCTTTTTATTATTATCACTAAAAAATCCAATTGCTATAAAAATTCCGAATCCTATTAACATCCATTTTCCAAAACTTGAAGAACTACCTCCGCCACAGACTCCACAACTGCCTCCACTATTACAATGACCACAATAATTACAGCTTGAACACGCGTTGCAATTTGAGGAGCCTGAGCATCGTCCAGCAAATATTGAATTACTTTGGAGAAGAGAAAATATTAGAAATAAGTAAATTACTTTTTTTTGAATTATTTTTTTTGTTATCCGCATTGAATTTATATTAACTCAGGTATAATATTAGTTCTCAAGATCAATTATCAAATTTCTTCAAATCATCCAATGTCGATTCAATCAAAATTGGAATTTTACCACTTTTTATTTGAGAATAGTTTACTTCATGTCCATTAAATAAGTCGACCGCAATGCAATAATCAGGATTTATATAAAATTCCTTTGAATAATACTTATCAAGATATCGATAAATCATGTCAGTAAACATTCCTAATTCACTTTTTTTGAATCCTTCTTTTTGGGCTATGAACCAAATCCCTGCAATTTCCTCACTACCATTGTTTGAAAATGTATAAATATGACAAGGTTTAGCTTCAATCGGAAATTTTTTAATAGTGATTATTGCTTGATCTTTTGGTTGAGTTAAATAATTCAAATCAACATTAGGCTTTAAGTGTTGAAAATCATAGTCTTTAAAATTATTTACAATATCAAGATTTTTTTGAAACTGATTTTTATTCTTATCATGTTCTTCTATTCTAATTTTGTCTTGTAATAGTTTGATTTTTTCGTCTAGTAAATCTATATTATCACTCTTAAAAGTATTTCTAATGGCACTTAGGCAACTTATCCAGTAATCACCGCCAGAATTTCCTTCAGATTTTATTTTCTCTTTATGAAGATTTTTAACAAAAGTGATTTTGGTTCTATCATTTTTTTCTCGAAACTCAATTAGTTCTTTTATTGTTACTTTTTTCATATTTGTCAATAATTCAATGATTTTTAAGTGTTTATGTAATGATTGATACAAATGTAAATACTCCAGATATATACTTTTTACGGAAAACCATATTTAGTCTATAATTCATTCGGAACAAGTTTAATAATTAATTGAACGAAAAAAGCGAGTATTAATACCTGATTTATTTTTTGAGAAAAATATTGTAATTATAAAGAGAGATTAATAGGAATAAAAAAAAACAGCCCCCAAATCAATGAGAGCTGTCCTAATGCAAATTTTAATTTTGCATTCCTAAAAATGCGTACAGTAATTGGTAATCCACTAAAAAGAAGACAAAACGCAGGTTACTCGTTTATAACATCCCCATCCTTAGTTTCTTCGCTGGCGATTTTTACCAGTTTATCTTTTAGGTTTAAATCTCCGAAAACTTCCACTTTGTCGTCGATTTCTCTACCTTTTTTAACGTCAACGCGGGTGGCTTTGTGGTTCAGGACTTTGATGACAAACAAACCTTCGGCTGAATTTACCAATGCCGATTTCGGAATTACAAACGTGCTGTCTTTCGCGTTAAGCGGTAATAAAACTTCGGCTACCATTCCGGGTAATAGATTGGTTTGGGTGTTGTGAACGTCCATTTCAACTCTTTCAGAACGCAGTTTTAAATCTAATGCGCCGGACATTCGGGTAATTTTAGCGGTAAAAGTGTCCGGAAGCGATTTTACATTAAAACTCATTTCGTCGCCATTGTGCAAGTATCCGGTGTACAATTCCGGTACCGAAACGGCTAAACGCAATTTGTCCTGTTGCTGAATGGTCAACAAAGGCAAATCGGAACCTTTTCCTGCAGGACCTACAAAGGTTCCTAAATTGACATTTCTGGCAGCTACCACTCCGTCAAATGGGGCACGGATTTCTAAGTACCCTCTCATAATCGAGATTTCTTTGTGTGCCGCGATGGCTGCCTGATATTGTGCGTAGTCGGAGTTTTTCTTTCCGCTGGCCATTTCTAAGTCGTTTTTAGAAATGGTTCCTTCGACTTTGCTCGTTTCGTACAAACGGTTGTAGGTACTTTTGCTGGTGGCATATATGGCTTCCATCGATTTTAATCTGGATTCGGCAGCAGCCAATTGCGAACTGATCTCCGGTGCTTCGAGAACAATTAACAATTGTCCTTTTTTTACTTTCGAGCCAATATCTACTTTCAGCAATTTTACAAAACTGCTCACTTTGGCATACAAATCGACTTGTTGAAAACCGGTTAATTCTGCCGGTAAACGCAATTCTGTAGTCAGTTTTTCTTTGGCCAAAAGAAAAGTTTCAACTTTAGGTTCGATTTCCGCTTTCGCAGTTTCTTCTTTTTTCTTTTCACAGCTTAGTACAACTAAAGCTGTAAATAGTATCGCTGTAGATTTTATAATGTTATTTTTCATTTTTTGGTTTTATATATGTTTTTATAAGTATTCAGAAAGTATAAAAGTTTATCGAAGTGTTTTCGCGACGATTGTAACTTTCGACTTTATGACTTTATGACTTTATGACTTTCTAACTTTAGACTTACTTAAGGATGAGATATAATGGATACTTTCTTCGTCTTCGGGATCTAAAGAAACTGATTGTGTCGATGTTTTCTCCTGTGCCCATGCAAATATCTGCGGAAGGATCAACAATACGGCAAAAGTAGAAAATAATAATCCGCCAATAACCGCTCTTCCTAACGGAGAAACCTGATCGCCTCCTTCGCCGTGACCAATCGCCATTGGGAGCATTCCCGCAATCATCGCAACAGAAGTCATGATAATCGGACGAAGACGTAATGCAGCGGCTTCCCTCGCAGATTCTAAGGCATTACCGTTTATTTTTCGAAGCTGTTCGGCATTGGTCACCAATAAAACAGCATTGGCAATAGAAACTCCGACAGACATGATGATTCCCATATAAGATTGTAAATTAAGCGTTGAACCTGTAAAGGTCAGCATTAATAAAGCGCCTAAAACAACCGCCGGAACTGTGGTTAAGATCACCAGCGAAACTTTGAACGACTGAAAATTAGCGGCCAACATTAAGAAGATTACAAAAACGGCAACCAATAATCCGGTCTGTAAACTGCTTAATGTCTCGCTCAATACCGTGCTTAGTCCAATTGGAGTAATAAATAAACCACGAGGCAATTCGCCTAGTGAACTAATGGTCGATGCAACATCTTTTGTGGCCGTCCCCAAATCGGTCTGGTTGATGTTGGCCGTAACGGTAATGTATGGCATGGCCCCTAAATTGTCATTTTCACCACTTACAAAGCCGGGTGTAATTTTGGCAACGTCACTTAAAACCGGACGAAGCGAGTTTTTCAATACCGGAATCTCTCCAATATCGGTTTTGCTTTTCATTTTATTCAACGGAACCTGAACTTGTACAGAATAGGATAATCCTGCTTTTTCGTCGACCCAGTTGTTTTTTTCAGTATAACGTGACGATGAAGTCGATGCGATAAGAGAACGTGAAATATCATTCATGTCAACGCCCAATTCGGCGGCACGTGTTCTGTCAATATTAATGTTCATCGCCGGATAGTGTATCGGCTGACCAATTTGTACGTCTCTGAAATAAGAGATCGCGTTTAATTTGTTTACAATCTGAGTGGCATATAATTCATTTCGTTTTTTGTCTTTTCCGGCAATTCGAATTTCAATTGGAGTAGGAGACCCCTGACTCAATACTTTATCGGTCAATTCGATAGGTTCAAAAGAAAGTTTAGTGTCCGGTAAAACTTTTTTCAGTCTTGCTCTTAACTCATCTTTAAACTCATCCATATCCACATGATACTCTTTTAAACTTACCTGAAACACAGCTTCATGCGAACCCGCCATAAAGAGATAAATGGGGTTGATCGAGAACAGGGAAGGGTGTTGCCCCACATAAACAGAAGAAATTCCGATATGCTCTTTGCCGACCATTTTTTCCAATTCTTTCAGTACAATTCGGGCTTGTTCTTCGGTTCTTTCCAATCGTGTTCCGTCAACAGCACGCATTCTTAATTGAAACTGACTTGAATTTGTTTTTGGAAAAACATCTTTTCCGATAAAACCAATTAAAACAATGGCCAAAACAGTAGCTGAAACTAAATAAACAACGGTCGTTATTTTTTTGTGAACAAACAAACGGTCTAAAGTTCGCATGAAACGAATTCTGAAACGCTCAAAAGGACTTATTTTTCCGTTGTTATTGGTGTCTTCTCTTTCTACATAACTTTTTTTCTGAGTGATCAGATTTTGTTCAGATTCGGGAGTTAAACCGCAGTCATTAAATTCGGCTTCGTCGTCGGTAATTTCAGGGCCATGCGGATGTTTTTCGTGTCCTTTCATCATCCAGTTCGCCATTACCGGCACAAAGGTTTGAGACAATAAAAACGAAATGACCATCGAGAAACCAATTGCTAAGGCTAAAGGAAGAAATAATGCTCCGGGAATCCCCACCATGGTAAATGCGGGCGCAAATACGGCCAAAATACACAGTAAGATCAGTAATTTAGGCAAAGCAATTTCCTGACAGGCATCCCAAATGGCGAGTGCCTTGGGTTTTCCCATGTCGAGATGCTGGTGAATGTTTTCGATGGTTACCGTACTTTCGTCTACCAGAATTCCAATGGCAAGCGCTAGTCCGCTCAAAGACATTAAGTTGATCGTTTGTCCGAATAATTTCAGGAATAAAACTCCGGAAATAATCGAAATAGGAATGGTCATAATTACGATTAAAGCAGCACGACGGTCGCCCAGGAAAAGCATTACCATTAATCCGGTTAAAACCGCACCGATAATTCCTTCGGTAATCAAACTTTTAACGGAGTTGATTACATAAACCGACTGGTCAAATTCGTAAGATAAATTAACGTCTTCGGGAAGTGTACTCTGAATTTTAGGAAGCTCTTTTTTTAATTTCTGAACCACATCCCAGGTCGAAGCATCTCCCGCTTTTGCAATACTGATATAAACCGATCGTTTTCCGTTTACCAAAGCGTAACCCGCTGTAATATCGGCACCGTCTTTTACGCTCGCCACATCGCCTAATTTTAAGTTTTGAACACCGCCTTTGAATAACGGAATCTGTTCAAAATCTTTAACTTCTTTAATGGTATTATTGGTAGGCGTAATATAATTTTTGTCGCCCATTCTCACGTTTCCGGAAGGGGCCGTCTGATTGTTTAAACGGATGGCTTCGACAATTTGATCGGGTGTCATATTGTGCGAACGCAATAGATCCGGGTCTACGTTAACCTCGATAGTTCTTGGGCTTCCGCCAAAAGGAGCCGGAGACAATAAACCGGGAATCGAAGTAAAAGAAGCACGAACATAAACGTTGGCTAAATCCTGTAATTCGTTGTTGGATCTGATTTTTGAACTCAAAACCAACTGTCCGATTGGCAATGATGAAGCATCAAAACGTATGATAAAAGGAGGTTGTGTTCCCGGAGGAAAAACCGCCTGGATTCTGTTGGATAGTGCGCTCAATTCGGCAGCGGCCTGTGCCATATTGGTTCCTTCATAATAGGTTAATTTCATAATCATTAACCCCTGAATATTTTTGGTTTCTACCGATTTGATACCATTCGAAAAAGGTAAAACGTTTACGTAGTTTTTGGCAAAATAAGCTTCCATCTGGTCGGGTGTATAACCTCCAAACGGATGCGCAATATAGATAACCGGCAAATTCATTTTCGGTAAAATATCTACCTTAATGTCTCTGATGGCACCAATTCCGAAGAAAAAGAGACCCGCAACCAATACGAGAATGGAGATGGGCTTGCGGAGTGCAAAACGTATTAAATTCATTGGGCTTTATAATTAAAATTCATTTATAAATAGGTCAAAATTTCCTGTTGCAGCGACTTTTAGTAAGTACGACTGCCATACATTATTATTGACAATATCACGATCGATTTCGGCACGATTTAAAACGTACATCGTCTGTGTTAAATCAGTCAGATCGGTTAAGCCGTTTTTGTATAAAGTCGATTTCTGAAGATAGGCTCTTTTGGCAGCATCTACCTGAATGGGTGCTTCGGCATAATTCTCTAAAGTGATTTTGATTTTATCTTCGGCAAAATTCAACTGCGATTTCAGCTCACGGTCGGCTTGGTTGTATTCTTCCTGTAGTCCTTGAGAAATAAATTTCTGAGCAGTGACTTGCTTGTTTGAACGAAAAGGAGTCGTTAAATTCCATGTAATTCCAATTCCAACTAAATAATTGGTACGATCCGGATTGACACCATCCCAGTAATTTCGGGTAAAGGCATGTTGATTCGTGGCATAACTACTGTCAAATCCTGAAGCTCTGGTTTGCAAAACACCAAAAGCAGTCATGGTTGGATAATAGAATCTTTTGTACAATTTGACCTGCTGATTGCTGTAATCGATTTTTGTTTTATACAATTGTAATAAAGGATGAAGACTGTCTGTTGCAGTATTTTCCTTAAGAAGTTCTTTTGGAATTTGAGTGACAAAAAGTGAATCGGTTACAAAATCCTGAGGAGCAACGCCCATTAGATCGACCAATTTGTTGTTTTGTTCTTTGACAAAGTTTTTGGCCAGATTCAGCGCAATTTTAGCTTTTGATACTTCGGCAGTGGCTAAAGTAGAATCGACTCCGGCTAATAATCCGTTTTTAACTCTTGCTACGGCTGTTTTTTTGAAAATCTGAGCGCGATCCAGATTTTTTTGCTGTGAAATTAACAATCTCTGACTTGCGAGTAAATTCAGATAAGCAGCAGAAATTTTGATTTCCTGTTGGAATTTTTCCTGTTTCAGATCCTTTTCTTTGGCTTGAACATCAATTTTAGATAAATTGATTTTTTCCTGTGTTTTTCCGAAAGTGAAAAAATCCCAGTTCATGTTGACCAGATAAAGTGCGCCAAATGCCGAATTCCAGTTTTGTTCCGGTAAAGGAAGTCCGGACGAAGCTACTCCAAGACCCCCAAAACCATAAAGAGGACCATTCTGACCGTTTACAGTTCCGTAATCCTGTTGCGCCGATAAGTTTAGGTTGGGCAGGTAATCACGTTTAGACTGCTTAAGACTTTCGCGTGATGCATTGGTGTAATTGTTTTTTGCCTTGATGGAACCGTAGTTTTCCAAACCTGTTTTTATGGCTTCTTTTAAAGACAGGGTTTGAGCATAGCTACCACAGGCAAAAATCAAGAAAACTAATAAAGTAATTTTTTTGAAGTACATATAAATTAGTGGTGTGAATTTGATCTCTCAAAATTATTTCACTTGCACGGATAAAAGCTTTCTTAAATGATGTAATGCGATTATAAATGACCAATTGAATTGGTCATTTATTGGAAATAAAAACTAAAAAAATGTGGTTAATTTGTAAACTATTTAAGTTTTAAGAATGAATAAAGAACTGGAAAACATATTGGATCACAAATGGTGGCAGGAAATTGCCGTTGTTGCTTTTTCATTTACTATTTATACCTTAAAAAACGACTGGATGTTGTTCAGTTCGTTTACCTCCATATTGATGGGCATTTTTTTCTATTTAATTTTATACCTGCACGCCCAGTTCAACCGTTTCTTTTTGCTTCCCATACTTTTTAAAAAACAGCGCCCCGTGACTTATATTTTTCTGACACTGGCGGGAGTATTACTCTTTTCGGTTGTTTTATATGAGGTTACCAGTCTGGAAATGTTTAGTAACTGCCGTTTGTACCAAAACTCTCATCAGCGTAGTTATGTGTATCAACTGGCCAGCGTTTTAGGGACTTTGGTTTGTATATTGAGCCCGATAATTGTTTTTAAGTTTTACAGAATCCACAAGAGACAGACGGATGAGACTCTTTTGTTCAATCAGATGCAATTGAATTCATTAAAAGGACAATTGAATCCGCACTTTTTATTTAATACCTTTAATACGCTTTACGGAATTAGTCTCGAGTTTCCGGACCGGACATCTGATTTAATCATGAAAGTATCACAGCTGATGCGTTATCAGCTCGAAAGCAATAACAAACAATGCGTGTCTTTGGAAGACGAACTCGAGTTTATAAACAGTTATGTTCAGTTGGAAAAAGAAAGGGTAGGGTATCGCTGTGAGATTACGTACGACTGTAAAATCGACAATGAAAATGCCTATAAAGTATCGCCAATGCTATTGATTGCATTTATCGAAAATGCGTTTAAACACGGAACCTGTGCGATAGAAAAATGTTTTGTGAGAATCATTATTACGGTCGAGAACGGGTTGCTTCATTTGCATGTGGTAAACTCCATTCCAAAGAAAAAAACGGATGTTATTTCGACTAAGATTGGTTTAAAAAATACCATAGAGCGATTGAATCTGATTTATGGGAAAGCCTATAAATTGGACATTCAGGACGATAAAAATACCTATATTGTAGATTTGAAAGTGCAATTGAAAAAGTTTGTTGAATGAGAGAACCTAAAAAATGTATAATTGTCGATGATGAACCGGCAGCGCATTATGTGCTGGCGAATTATATCAAGCAAAATCCACAATTAGAATTGGTTTTTCAGGGCTTTAACGGTATTGAAGCAATGGATTATTTAAGAGAACATCCCGTTGATTTGATGTTTTTGGATATCAATATGCCGGAGATATCAGGGATGGAATTACTGAAGATTATTCCAACGCATCCCAGTACAATATTAACCACCGCTTATTCTGAGTATGCCCTTGAAAGTTACGATTACGGTGTTATAGATTATCTTCTCAAGCCTATTTATTTTCCAAGATTCCTCAAAGCCATCGATCGTTTTTTTGCCACGGAAAATGGTAAAGCGAAAACTGAAGAAGCAGTAATTAATTCCGTTACAGTGAAGGTTGACGGTTACTTTATTGAGATAGAATTAGATCAGCTTTTGTTTGCACAGAGTTTTGGTAATTATGTGAAGTTACATACCATAAAAAGAACGTATCTGGCCTCTATCACCACCAGTGAATTGGAGAAATGTTTGCCCGAGAAGAATTTCATGCGCATTCACAAGTCCTACATCGTGGCTCTTGATAAAATTGAAGCCACCGACAAAGATTTTGTGGTCATTAAAAACGAAAAATTGCCGATTGGTATTACCTATAAAAGAGAATTATCAGATCGACTGAAGAAATAATACAGATGTAAAATTGGACTGAAATAGAAGTAAAATTGATATAAAAACAGAAATGAAGGAAGCTTACTAATTCAATTATTTCAAAGAAAAAGCCTGCTCAGGAGTAATTTCCCGCAGGCTTTTTTGATTGTATTTCAGTTTTGGTAATTACACAGGTTGAATGATTTTCAAAGTAATAGCTTCTACTAAAAAGGATTAAAAAAAATCTGCAAAATCTGCCAGATCTGCGTGTGAAAAAAAACAAATTCCCGCAGATCTGGCAGATTTTTTAATCGATTTAATCCTTTAAATCTGTGGCTATTATTTTTTCAACACTTAGAATCTTTGTGTTTAAATTAATTGCATTATTAAGGTTGATTATACCAACCGCTCCTTCCAGACAGGCAGTTTTACCCCTTTAAAAACAAGCCATAAACTAAGAGACAATTCGGCAATCAAACAAGGCATCAATAGAATTATACTTGAAAGTTTCGGGATCAGAATTAAGAAGAAACTATTGGTAAGATAACAAACTCCCGCCAGGCTCATTAAAATTCCAATTGCTTTAGGTAAATAGCCTGATTTAAAGATCAGATAGCCTTCGAGTAAACAAACAAATCCAAAAAAGATCAATCCGATTCCGAAACCAAAATCATGCAATTTAATCGAAAGATAAGACAAAGTGTGCAACTGATCGGGGCTGAAAGATTTTAAATATTCGGCATCACCCAGAAAGAACAATGCTGCTAAAAGATTCAGTTTATTGGCTACTAATACGGCAGTCTGGATCAAATTAAACGATAAATTTAAAAGAGCAAGCTTTCGATTTACCGGTTTTAAAAGATAATAGAGAATAATCATGACCGGCAGATCGCAAATTTGCATAATAAGATCCGCTGTAATGCCAATTTTCCATAAAAACTGCGAATGCATAATATTTTGAGCGGTGGCAGTGGCATCTCCGGACACAAACAATTTGTTTCTGACAAATGTTTCTGCGAAGAATCCCATGACGATAATGACCAAATATAATATCCCGGCTATGCGTGCATAAAGCTGCGGTGAAGATTCAAAATTTTTCAGGTTAGATTTCATTTTTTAGGTTTTGGTTTTTCGTAAGACGTCTGACACAGAACATTGTTACCGTTTATTTTAACATTTTTTTATAATATCATTTTTTCTTCGGAATAAAGTAGTAATTTTAATACGTTATTTAAGAGATGTTAATTTAAAATTTGGCACATGAAAAAAATATTCCTGATGATAACCTTTTTGTATAGCAGCTTTTTAATAGGGCAGAGTGGAGTTTCTCCCGATAAAGTTGTCACACCTCCTGAAAAAGTAGTTTTTACTTTTCAGAAAGAATATCCCGGTAAAGTTCCGGTCTGGACCTTGAAGTATGTGGGAGATGACGACGATGAAATTCGGTATGAAGCCAAGTTCAAAACAGATAAAAATACTAATGCATTGGCGGTTTATGATAATTTGGGAACCCTGAAAGCTTTTGAGTTGCAAATTCCATTCAATCAGCTGCCACAAAAAGCACAAGCCTATCTGAAGAAAAATTACCCTGCCAGTGCCATTAAAGAATCGGCAGTAGTGGTAGACGATAAAAACAAAACCACTTACGAGGTCGGAATACAAAAAAACGCCAAATTCTATGATGTGGTTTTTGATAAAAACGGAGGTTTTGATGTAATCATCGAGAAGGATTAAAAACAGAATTCTTACTAATTCAATATACTCAGAATGACAAACCCGACAGGTTTTTAAAGCCTGTCGGGTTTCGTTTTTTAAAGCAATCTGAGTTATTTTTTGTAAGAACAGCATTTTAATCTGAGTTGTTCTTTATGAATCTGGAGCGAAATGTTAAAGTTAGGAATTTTCTTAGTTTTTATGTTTTTTAGAAAATTTATTTTCATTAAATTTAGAGTATTATTCTTACTTTTAATTTAAGCCATTATGAAAAAGTTACTTTTAATGCCCGTATTTTTTACATTAGTATTATTTTACTCCTGTAATCATGATGAAAACGTATACACTGAAAAGGTGTCAGAGAACAAGAATGAAGACAATCTAAAGACGGTAGCCGTCACAGAATCGGTTGCTTTTTTAAAAGATTTTCAACAACAAC
>NZ_MUHH01000013.1 GCF_002217475.1 Flavobacterium tructae | reverse complement strand
GTTTTTGTTTTGTTTTTTACTGTTTTGAATTAAGTGGTGTTTTTTGATGGGGTATACTTTTTTATAGTATTGATTTTTGGTGTTTTCTCATTATTATTTGTTTAATTTTTTATTTAAACCTATTAATTTATATGGTTTATTGTTATTTGTGTGTTATGTATTTTTTAAAAATGAATAGCTAATAATATCAAATAACGATTATGTAGAGGTTAATTTTTGTAATCCGTAATTCTTGCTTGAAAACGCTAAAAAAGTAGATTTGAATTCTTTTACTCATGCAAAAGTTAATAAATTCGCTACTGAAAATGAAGAGGTTTTAGAGGGAATAAGAGGTTTTAAAAGTGACTTATAGTATTCAAATACCGATATAAAAGATTAACTAACCAAAATCAATTAATAACCAAAACCAATTAAAACATGAAAAAAGTATTGCACATTTTAGCCGTGATGTTAACAAGTTCTTTTGCTTTTGCTCAAGATGAAACGGAAGCTGCGACTTCACCGGCGACCACCTGGGGAGGATCGGCAGATGCTTATTATAAATATGATTTTTCAAAACAAATGAACGGACTGACAAGTTTTACTAATTCTCAGGATTCATTCGAATTAGGAATGGCTTCTGTTCAGGCAGGACATACCTTTGGAAAAGCCTCCGTTTTTGTTGATCTGGGCTTTGGAAAAAGAGCAGGAGAGTTCTCTTATAACGAAACAACAGATAAAGACATAAATGCAAAATTTTTGATTAAACAATTGTTTTTTACCTATCAGGTTACCGATAAATTTAAGTTTGTAGCCGGTAGTTTCGGAACACATATAGGTTATGAGGTATTAGATGCTGTAGGGAATAAAAATTATAGCATGTCTTATGCTTTTTCTTATGGCCCGTTTTTCAATACAGGTCTGAAAGCACAATATACATCAGGTAAATTCACGGCTATGCTTGGTGTTACTAATCCAACCGACTTTAAATCAGCAATGGATGCAGGTTCAAGTCAAAAAACATACATAGCGCAAGTGGGGTATATAGGAGAGACCGGGAGTGCTTATTTGAATTTTACTTCGGGAAGTACTAATCCGGTTTCTGATGAAAATAAAACACAGATTGATTTTGTAGCGTCTAAAACAATAACGGATGCCTTTTCTTTAGGGTTTAATGCTACGTACGCTAAAACGAATAATGATATTGACAGTGCGCTCGATGGTGATTGGTTTGCTTTGGTAGGATATGCGAATTATGCTTTCAAGCCAAGTTTGAGTCTGGCCTATAGAATGGAGTATTTCGATGCAAAAAAAGCAGCTGCGAGTCTAGGGACTTTGACAGGATCAAATGTTTTTGCAAACACAGTTTCTTTGAATTATAAAGTGGGGAAATTGACTATTATTCCGGAGTTAAGATACGACGCTGCCTCTGAGGATGTTTTTTTAGATAAAGATGCTGCCCCAATCGGAGGATCATTCTACGGATTGGTAGCTACAACATACTCTTTCTAGAGATAAAGATTGATATTTTTTTTTTTTTTTTTGGAGCTGTCGAAACATACTTATGTTTTGGCAGCTTTTTTATTTTCTTTAAGTGAGATGTTAATTGTGAGAGGTGAGTTATGGGGTAAGCTTTTTGTGTGTGAATTTTGCTTAGAGGGTATTATAGTTTGTAGTGTGAAAACTTGAATTTTTTAAGGTAAGGAACGTGACAAAAAAAAGCAAAGTTCGCAAAGCTATACAATTAGCTTGCGAACTTTGCGTAAATCTTAGTGTTCGTTACGGTTAACCTTCAGGTGTAAATTACTGAAGCTGTTTTTTATAAATCGAATAAATGGTATCTATTGTTTTTCTATCCAAAGTTGGCGTCACATCAGTTTGAATGTAATGTAATTTGAAAGCCATAATAGCCGCTGAAAGATTTTTAGTATTGTATCCAATAATCCTTAGCGCCTGTTCAATCTTAAAATCAAAAGGAGCTTCCTCGAGAATTTCGTCCGACCAGATTCCAAATCCTTTTTCGGCCAGAGTTTTCCAAGGGAATAAAGCACTTGGGTCCTGTTTTCTTCCCGGAGCAATATCAGAATGTCCTAATATGTTTTGAGTTGGAATATTGTAATCTTTCTTTAGTTTCGTTAATAGCGCCACTAAACTGCTGATCTGAGCCTCAGTAAAAGGTTTAAAACCGTTGTTATCAAGTTCTATTCCGATAGAAGAAGAATTTAAATCTGTATTTTTCCCCCAGGTAGATGCTCCCGCGTGCCATGCTCTCAGGTAATCGTTCAGCATTTGAACTACTTTTCCATTTTCAGATATGATGTAGTGAGCACTTACCTGAGTTCTTGTTTTGGTAAAAGTATTAATCGTCTGTTGAAGTGAATCCTGAGCCGTATGGTGAATAATAATAAAACTTGGTTTTCTTAAGTTAAAGTTTACTGTTCCGATCCATTCTGTCTGTATGCCGTTTAATAAGGAAGTAGAGCCGGTTTTTGATAAAGTGTCTTTTATAATGCCAAGCTGCTGTGCATAAGTCGTATCAATAACGATACGCGGTACTACAGGAATTGGCTGAGCTTCTTTACTGGTAATTTGGCCTTCTAAAGTTTTAAGCTGCTGATCGTAAACTTTTTCAGTATTTTTATAAGGATTTGTAGAGCAAGAAGTAATAATAATTGCTAAAATCAGGTAACAAAAATGTTTTTTTGCCATGGTTAGTTGCATTTTTTTAGATGAAGTCGAAACAATTATTCCTGAGTCTTGATTGTTTCAGAGTCTTCTTTTACTTCTTTTGAATCTTTATCTTTTGAATCTTTTTTCTTTTTTGATTTAGAGGTCTTTTTGATCTCTTTAAAATTATCCATAAATGCAGTGTACTTTGGAACCTGATCCGGATTTAAGAAAGCGGTAATTTTTTTTGTGGTGCTTTCTCTTAATGCCTTAATTTGTTCGATCTTTTGATCCTGACTGCTGCTCTCATTTTTTAGTAAGATCCCTTGTTCTCTCATACTGTCTACTAAAACATTTGAAATAGCGATAACTTGCAGTTCGTCAAGATTTATTTCAGGTTTCATTTGTTCTACAATTTTACCAACAGTTTCCTCTACAGGTATCTCTTTTGGTTTACTGGTGTTGGGTTGTGGACCTCCCATCATGCTTCTGTCCATTCCCATTCCGCCGCCTCTTCCGTAGCCATTACCATAACCGCCACCACCGTAACCGTTATTGTATCCATTTCCGTATTGAGCAGAAACAGAGTTAAAGCACAATAAGGTGAAAAACAAAATAAATAAAGATTGTATAGGTTTCATAAAAGTGTATTTTATCTAAAATTGATACTTGTTTAGCGTAAATTTAAGCAGGTTCTCCGTATAAATCAAATTCTGTCGCTTCTATTATCCTTATATTAACAAATTCTCCTGTTTTTACATAATGCTTAGAAGCGTCAATCAAAACTTCGTTATCAACATCCG
This sequence comes from Flavobacterium tructae, assembly GCF_002217475.1. Classification (GTDB taxonomy): domain Bacteria; phylum Bacteroidota; class Bacteroidia; order Flavobacteriales; family Flavobacteriaceae; genus Flavobacterium; species Flavobacterium tructae. The sequence continues at coordinate 157,360 of NZ_MUHH01000013.1, read as the reverse complement.
GACTGTCAAATTCAGTTCGCCCTACAAAATGAGCTCCTTCTTTTCGGTCAATAATACATTTGAAAACCTGTCCTACTTTTTCCTGGTTTAAGTCCCATGAAATTTGCGACTGTAATTCCATAATCTCGTTCGCACGAGCCTGTTTTACGTCGTCCGGAACATTGTCTTCCAGCAAATAAGCATGTGTATTTTCTTCGTGAGAATAGGCAAAACATCCCATTCTGTCAAATTTCATTTCCTGAACAAAATCTTTCAGAATCTCAAAATCTTCCTGAGTTTCACCCGGATATCCAACAATTAAAGTCGTTCTGATCGCCATTCCCGGAACTGCAGCACGGAAATCTTTTAATAATTGTGTCGTTTTTGCCTGAGTAGTACCACGACGCATCGATTTCAAAATAGAATCCGATATATGTTGCAATGGAATATCGATGTAATTACAGATTTTTGGCTCACGTTTCATTAATTCTAAAACATCCATTGGGAAACCTGTTGGATAAGCATAATGAAGACGAATCCATTCGATACCTTCAACATTGGCTAATGCTTCCAGAAGTTCGGCAAGATTTCGTTTTTTATAAAGATCAAGACCATAATACGTTAAATCCTGAGCAATTAGAATTAATTCTTTTACGCCATTTTTTGCTAAACCTTGAGCCTCTTTAACCAGTTTCTCAATAGGTTGCGAAACATGCGAACCTCTCATTAACGGAATGGCACAAAAACTGCAAGGTCTGTCGCAGCCTTCCGCAATTTTCAAATAAGCATAATTCTTTGGAGTTGTAGTTAAACGCTCTCCCAGTAGCTCGTGTTTATAGTCAGCACCAAGAGCTTTAAGCAGCTGAGGTAATTCAGTTGTACCAAAATATTGATCGACATTTGGGATTTCCTTTTCTAAATCCGGTCTGTAACGTTCAGACAAACATCCGGTAACGAAAACTTTATCTACTAATCCTTTGTCTTTTTTATCAGCATATTCCAAAATCATGTTTACCGACTCTGCTTTGGCGTTGTCAATAAAACCGCAAGTGTTGATCACAATAATGTTTCCTTCTTCCTTAGCAGGTGCCTCATGTTGTACTTCTTTGCCATTAGCACGAAGTTGTCCCATTAGCACTTCACTGTCATATACATTTTTCGAACACCCAAGAGTGATTACGTTAATTTTGTTCTTTTTTAAAGACTTGGTTCTCATACTTTTATAAATTGGAGTGCAAAATTACACTTTTTTATTCAAACACCGCTTGTTTCCGTTTCTTTTAGGTGATTTTTATGAAGCTTATCCTGCTGTTTGCTATATCTTTTGTGTCGGCCGAGGCGGACACAAAAGGATGCTGCTTCCATCTGGGCTAAAAAAAATCCGTCAAGTAAGAGCCTGACGGAGATTTTAATTCATTCTATTTATTTTTAATTACAATTCAAATAATAAAGTAAGCGTCACGTTGTTTAGTTTAGAGGTAACGTTCGCTCCATCAGTAAATCCGGTTGCAAAAAATCCCTGATTCGATTTTCTTTCTAAGTAAGAATAGGCTAAATCTACTTTAGTGCCTCCAAAATTATAACCTAGACCACCTGAGTAACTGGTTAAGTCTCCAATCGTGGTTCCGTTTTTATAAGGGCTTTGTTCAAAACGATATCCGCCACGCAGGCTTAATTGTTTTATTTTATATTCGGCACCTACTCTTAATTCACCGGCATTGGTCAATTGACTGCTGATGTCGCTATTTACTCCTTTAAAACCGGCATCGTTTGTTGGTTTATATTTGGTGTTTCCGTAGTCTTTAATGGCGTAATCAATACTGATAAGGCCTGATTTTCCAAAGACATAAGCAGCGCTAAAAGTGGTTTTTCCTGGTGTTTGTAGGGTGTAAGAGTCGTAAACATTTACAATTTTTGGATTTACCGTTTCGTTAATGTCTTGCCCTCCCTGAGCTTTTCTTGTACTGTATAAACTTTGCGAAGTTTCGTCGTTTAGTTCGTACCAGGTATTGGATTCGTAGGCTAAGCCAAGACGGAATGCATCAGTGACTTTAGCGATAGCTCCAAGTTGAAAGGAGAAGCCGTTACCGTAAGTGTATAGTTCATTGTTAAAACGTAAACTTGAAATTGTTTCTCTTGTTTCTAATGGGTTGTCATTATCTTCATAGAAGCTGGTTGATCTTCTGTAGTCAGTAATGTGAACATTTAAGTTGGCTCCAAGATAGATTCTGTCTTTGTAAGATGTTGCAATATTGAAGCTTAATTTGCTATTGTATCCGCTAGTGAAAACTTCATTCTCGTGGTAATAGTTGCCACCTGCAGGTACATTACTGATATATTGTGTGTTGTTGCTATTTGTGGTAACAGGGTCAATTACATGTCCCCAGTATCCCATATATGCTTGTTGTTCGTTATAAAATAAATCTTTATAATTAAGTCCATCTATCACGTTCAAAGGAATTCCGTTTGCAAATTTTAGGAAATATTTATCAATAGAATTTGTTGGGTTTGTTCCTACTGAAACAATTCTGTTGTCGAAATTATTTGTGTTTTCATAAGTGGCTCCAATTGTAATTTTTTTCCAGTTGTTGCTTGGGTTGTGATCGTGAAAAACAAAAACAGCACCCGCCTGATTGAGTATAAAAGAATTTTTACTTTCACTAATTCCTGTTCCAAAATAGTTGGAGTTGTTTTTGATGTTTTGATTGCTAAAACTTACTCCAACCTGATTATTAGAGAATATTGCCGATCCTGCAGGGTTTACGGAAATAGCTGAGAAATCTCCTCCAACGGCTCCAAAAGCACCACTCATGGCTCTGAATCTTGCAGTTCCGGTTAAATTGTCTTGCGCATAACGTACAGCATCTGATACTTCCTGAGAATGTGAGACGCTGGCAGTTAGTCCTGTAATAAGTAGGAATAATATTTTTTTCATTTGGATAGTTTTTATTGTGATTTTGTGATTAATGAAAGAGGCGATTATCTTCTTCCGCCTCCTCCGCCACCATATGATCTTCCTCCGCCGCCGCCGCCACCGCCGCTATACGATCTTCCTCCGCCGCCACCGCCGCTATTCATAGAACGGGATGGGCTAGGAGAGTAGCTTCTTGTTGGTGCAGAATTATTATTGTTGTAATTGTAGCTTCTGTTAGTGTTGTAATTGCTTGATGATCTTCTGTTGCTGTAATCAGCACTATTGTATTGAGTTGTGTTTCCTCTGTTAGTAAAGGTTGGTGAGGAGTTGTTGTATGTTCTTCCGTTTACAGACGCATTTCTTCTTGAATCAGAGAAATCACTTCTGTTTGTGCTATAGGTTCTATTGCTGTTATAGCTGCGGTTAGTAGTGGTGTAGTCTCTGTTAGAGTTGTAAGTTCTGTTGGTACTGTAGCCTCTGTTTGTGATATAGTTTCCGGAAGAATAGTTTCTTCCTCCATAATAAGCGGCAGAACCTCTTCTGCCATAGTTATATGAGTAGTTGTTGTATCCGTATCTGTGACCAGATCCCCAATAGCCAGGGTAGCCCCATCCCGGATATCCCCATCCTGGATATCCCCATCCGCCTCCCCAGTAGCCAGGGTATCCCCAATAGTTGTCCCAGTATCCTCCGTAACCCCAACCATAGTAAGGGTATCCGTAGCCAAAACCAAATCCTAACGACCATGAAGGGTTAGAATATACGTTTACAGAAACATCAGTGGTTGCACTTCCCCAGGCAGGGTAGTTGCTAACGGTTTTTGTGCTGTCATTTACAGCATAATTGCCATAGCTGTCAACATCTGTAAAAATTTCCGTTGGCTGATTGTCGTCTTGTAAGGATCTAAAGTAATCTTTATATTGATTGTTTGTGGTATTTGCTTGAGCATACGTTCTTGGTGAACCTCCGTAAATTCCATCGTTGTCATGATAGGAAGTGTTTTGGTAAGAACCACACGATGCTAATAGAAAACTCAATAATCCAATTAAGTAAAAATGACTTGAGTTTTGGCGGAAAGAAATAGAAGTTTTCATATCTGTGGTGTTTTTTATTGTTGCACATTACAAAAATAGTTAGTTTTGTCAAACTATTTAGTTAAAATTATTAAAACAAAATTTGTGCCAAACTATTCGATATGAGTAAGAACCTCACTACAAGATCAGAAGATTATTCAAAATGGTATAACGAGCTGGTTGTAAAAGCGGATCTAGCTGAAAATTCAGGAGTTAGAGGCTGTATGGTTATTAAACCTTACGGATACGCTATTTGGGAAAAAATGCAGGCGGAATTGGATCGAATGTTTAAAGAAACAGGACATCAGAATGCGTATTTTCCTTTATTTGTGCCTAAGAGCATGTTTGAAGCGGAAGAGAAAAATGCAGAAGGATTTGCGAAAGAGTGTGCTATTGTAACACATTATAGATTAAAAAATGATCCGGAAAAACCCGGAAAGCTTATTGTAGATCCAAATGCGAAGCTGGAGGAAGAGCTTATTGTTCGTCCGACGAGTGAAGCGATTATTTGGTCTACTTATAAAGGCTGGGTTCAGTCTTACAGAGATTTACCTTTATTAATTAATCAATGGGCGAATGTGGTGCGTTGGGAGATGCGTACACGTTTGTTTTTGAGAACTGCTGAGTTCTTGTGGCAGGAAGGGCATACGGCTCATGCTACAAAAGCTGAAGCTTTAGAGGAATCTGAAAAAATGATGCATGTATATGCTGATTTTGCAGAGAATTTTATGGCAATTCCGGTTGTAAAAGGATTGAAAACCGAAACAGAGCGTTTTGCAGGTGCTGATGAAACGTATTGTATTGAAGCTTTGATGCAGGATGGAAAAGCGTTGCAGGCAGGGACTTCTCACTTTTTAGGACAGAATTTTGCTAAGGCATTTGATGTTAAGTTTGCTAATGCCGAAGGAAAACAGGAGCATGTTTGGGGGACTTCATGGGGAGTTTCGACTCGTTTGATGGGAGCGTTGATTATGACGCATTCTGATGATCAGGGGTTGGTATTGCCTCCAAATTTAGCGCCAATACAGGTGGTGATTGTTCCGATTTATAAAACAGACGAGCAATTGGCTGAAATTACAGCTGCAGTTAATGAATTGACGGCTAAATTAAGAAAGCTGAAGATTTCTGTTAAATATGACGACCGAACTACTCAGAAGCCTGGATTTAAGTTTGCGGAATGGGAATTGAAAGGGGTACCGGTTAGAATCGCGGTTGGACCAAAAGATTTAGAAAATGGAACTTTTGAAGTTGCCAGACGTGATACACTGACTAAAGAGGTTGTTTCTAATGACGGAATTGTGAATTATGTAAATGATCTTTTAGAGCAGATTCAGGTCGATTTATTCAATAGAGCATTGAATTATCGTGATACGCATATTACGGAAGTAAATAGCTTTGAGGAATTTAAAGAAATTTTAGATGGAAAAGGTGGTTTTGTATCGGCTCATTGGGATGGTACAGCGGCTACTGAAGAGAAGATAAAAGACCTGACAAAAGCAACGATTCGTTGTATTCCTTTGGATGCTGTTGAAGAAGCGGGAACCTGTGTGTTTACTGGGAATCCATCTTCTAAAAGAGTGCTTTTTGCTAAGGCATATTAAAAAAAAATAAAAAAAATTGCATCAGCTATTGTGCAACTAAAAAATAGATGTATCTTTGCATCCGCATTAGAGAAACACACGGTCCGTTCGTCTATCGGTTAGGACGCCAGGTTTTCATCCTGGTAAGGGGGGTTCGATTCCCCCACGGACTACTTTTTTTTCTGCGACAAAGTTATTTAACTTGATGTAATGGTCCGTTCGTCTATCGGTTAGGACGCCAGGTTTTCATCCTGGTAAGGGGGGTTCGATTCCCCCACGGACTACAAATTTCAATTTCTTTAAATTGAAGAAAACTTAGTACGATGATGGTCTGTTCGTCTAGGGGTTAGGACTCCAGGCTTTCGTCCTGGTAACAGGGGTTCGATTCCCTTACAGACTACAAAAAATTAGTTGTAAATAAGTTTTGTAAAATAAAAATTGGTGTCTCGGTTTTTGTTTTATTAGTTAAAACCAAAGTGATTGTTTTATAATTGTGGGAGGTTTTTCTTTTTTAACTAGTATTTATAATAATTATTACATCTAAAAATTAAAAGAAAATGGCAAATCATAAGTCAGCATTAAAAAGAATCAGAAGTAACGAAAAAAGAAGAGTTCTTAACAGATACCAGCATAAAACTACTCGTAATGCTATTAAAGCGTTAAGATTAGCTACTGATAAAGCTGATGCATCTTCTAAATTATCAACTGTTATCTCTATGATTGATAAATTAGCTAAAAAGAACATCATTCATGATAATAAAGCTTCTAACTTGAAGTCTAAATTAACTAAACATGTTGCTAAATTGTAATTAATTACAATTTGATAAAAATATAAAAGTCCTCTTTTGAGGACTTTTTTTTTTGTATTATTCGGAAGATTTTTAAGGTGCAATAGTATTTGATTGTGGTTTGGAATTTGAAATTTGGAATTTGAAATTCTGAGGTTAGATTCCAATTTTCTTTTTAAGATACTCCAGCATTGGAAGGGTGATTGGTTTTGAAAGGAAATCGATTATAATGGGGTATTTTTTTGCCTTGGCCAAATCTTCAGGATCAATAGTAGAGGAGAGAACAATTACATTTGCCGTATTGAATTCTTTGTAAGCCGGAGAGGTGAAATGATCCAGAAATTCCCAACCGCCCATTACGGGCATGTTTAGATCTAAAAAAATCAGTTCCGGTTTTTTGTTTGCTTTGTTTTTGTTGTTGGTGTATTTAAGTGTATTGAAATGGTGTAATGCTTCTTCACCATTCTGAGCTGTGATGATTTCTTTTGAGAATGATGATTTCGAAATTACTTTTTTGCATAACATCAACGTGATTGGATCATCGTCTATACATAAAATTTGCTCCAGCATATGAGTTAGTTTTTGAATGTTATTGTAAATGTGGTGCCTTTGTTGACTTCACTATCAATACTGATGGTTCCTCCCATGGTTTCGACTTGTGATTTTACAAGATATAAGCCTAGTCCTTTACTGTCGGGGTAGTTGTGGAATCGTTGGTACAGCCCAAAGACTTTGTCGCGATTTCTTTCTAAATCAATTCCAATTCCGTTGTCTTTGAAAGTTAGAATTGCTTTTTGGTCGATTTGTTCTGCTGTAATGGATATTTTTAATTTTCTGTTTTCTGATTTGTATTTTATAGAATTGGTAAGTAGGTTTAGTAAAATGCTTTCGATATAGGCTTTGTTTGTGTTTAGCAACGGAACTTTATCGAATTTGAGTTTGATAATGGGTTTGTGCAGTTCGATTTGAAATGATAGCTGACTAAATACATTTTCAAAAACTTCTTGTAGTGAGACTTCCTCTTTTTGCATGGAAGGGTTGTCTTTGATGATGATTACTTTTACTAAGTCGTTAATGGTTTCGTTTAGCAAATGTGTTGATTTTGTAAAACCGGACAGGATTTCTTCGAGTTCTTCGTTTTCGACAGGGATGTCCTCAATAAGATTTAATAGTCCGATTAAATTGGATAATGGCGCACGTAAATTGTGTGAGGTAATGTAGGAGAATTGTTTTAAGTCTTTGTTGTTTTGGGTTAATTCTCTAATTAGGTGTTCTTTTTCTGTCTCTAGTTTCTTTTCATCGGTAATGTCTCTTTGAATGGAGATCCAGTGTGAAATAACGCCTTCAGTATTAAAAATAGGGATCATGGAGAATCTTACCCAGTATTCTTCTTTTGATTTAGTATAGGTTATAGTCTCAATTAGGCACTCTTCTTCATTTTTTATAGCTCTTAAGAGTTTTTTTAATTCTTCTGAATCGGATTTTGGACCTTTGAAAATATTGGGAGATTTTCCAATTATTTCATTTGACATGTATCCTGACATTTGTGAAAAAGCAGGGTTAACGTAAACAATTTTAGGTATTTTTCGATCCGGTGAATTGGCTTCTGTTATTAATATGGAATCTTTAGATTGTGTAATTACAGTTTCTAAAAGTCTTAATCGTTGTTCTTCTTCCTTTTGTTTGGTAATGTCTTGAATGGCTCCAATCATTCTGATGGCTCTTCCGTTTTCATCTTTGAGAAGAAAACCTCTGTCCAAAACATATTTGTAGCTCCCGTCGGCACATTTAAAACGATACTGATCCTGCCATTTTTCTGTTTTTTGTTCTATAAAAGAGTATAGTTTGATAGACATTCTGATGCTGTCTTCCGGATGAATCTTGTCAAACCACCATTTGGATGTTTTTCCAACTTCCGTTGGATTGTATCCAAAAACGTTTTCTATTCCTTTGTTCCAATTGATGCTGTCTTCCTGAATTTTCCAATCCCAAATGGTGTCACTTGTTGCTTTGGCTACAATGTCATATTTTTCGTTTGATTCCTTTATTTCTTCGTTTGTTTCTTTTAATTTTTTGAAAATAGTAATGTTTTTTTTCTCGTTTTTAGAAAGTATGTATTTGAAAAACAGTGCAGTGCTCAGGATGAAAAAAATGTCCTTTAAAAAAAAAACAATGTAGTAATCGGTCTTTGAAAAGTAAGTCGTAAGTAATTTATGACAGATGATTGCCACAAATAACGATATGATAATATAAACTAGAGTAATTTGGAGAGTTTTACTTTTCATCACTCAAATATAGTTAAATTAACTATAATTAAACAATAACAAAAGTTCAATTTAGACTTAAATTTACATTGTTTTTGGGTTACTAATTACTTGTCTCTACGCAAACTATCGCAGAAACGTTTTTTATATCAAAATAAAGTGTACCTTTGCACCCATTAAAAATCACAGATGGAATCTATTAGAAACATTGCAATTATTGCCCACGTCGATCACGGTAAAACCACTTTGGTTGATAAAATTATGTATCACTGTCAATTATTTCGTGACAACGAAAACACAGGTGATTTAATTCTTGATAATAACGATTTAGAGCGTGAGAGAGGTATTACTATTACTTCAAAGAACGTATCAGTTCAATATAAAGGAACAAAAATCAATATTATTGACACTCCTGGCCACGCGGATTTTGGAGGTGAAGTAGAACGTGTATTGAACATGGCCGATGGTGTATGTTTGCTAGTGGATGCTTTTGAAGGCCCAATGCCACAAACTCGTTTCGTATTACAAAAAGCGATTGACTTAGGTCTTAAGCCTTGCGTAGTTATCAATAAAGTGGACAAAGAAAACTGTACTCCTGAAGAAGTTCATGAAAAAGTTTTTGACTTAATGTTTGAATTAGGTGCTGAAGAATGGCAGTTGGATTTCCCAACAGTTTATGGTTCTGCTAAAAACAACTGGATGTCTGACCACTGGGAAAACGTAACGGATAATGTTGAGGCATTATTGGATATGGTTGTTGATAATGTACCTGCTCCTAAAGTTTCAGAAGGAAATCCTCAAATGTTGATTACATCTTTAGATTTCTCTGCTTTTACAGGACGTATTGCTATCGGTCGTTTAGAAAGAGGTGTCTTAAAAGAAGGAATGCCAATTTCTTTGGTAAAAAGAGATGGTGCCGTAACAAAATCAAGAATTAAGGAATTACATACTTTTGAAGGTCTTGGACGTAAAAAAGTAACAGAAGTAATTGCAGGAGATATTTGTGCTATTGTTGGTGTTGAAGGTTTCGAAATTGGTGATACTATTTCTGATTTTGAAAATCCTGAAGGTTTAGCATCTATTGCTATTGATGAGCCAACAATGAGTATGTTGTTTACTATTAATGACTCTCCTTTCTTTGGTAAAGAAGGTAAATTTGTAACTTCTCGTCACATTAGAGAAAGATTGACAAAAGAATTAGAGAAAAACTTAGCAATGAAGTTAGGTGAAACTGATTCTGCTGATAAATTCATGGTTTTTGGTCGTGGAGTACTTCACTTATCTGTTCTTATTGAAACAATGAGAAGAGAAGGGTATGAGTTGCAAATTGGTCAGCCACAAGTTATCATCAAAGAAATTGATGGTCAAAAATGTGAGCCAATTGAGGAATTGACAATCGATTTACCAGAGAATCTTTCAGGTAGAGCAGTAGAGTTTGTTACCATGCGTAAAGGTGAAATGTTGAGTATGGAAACTAAAGGGGAACGTATGATCGTTAAATTTAATATTCCATCACGTGGAATTATTGGATTACGTAACCAATTACTTACTGCAACAGCTGGTGAGGCTATTATGGCGCACCGTTTCATTGGATATGAGCCTTATAAAGGAGAAATTGCCGGACGTAACAAAGGTTCGTTAATTTCTATGGAAAAAGGAAAAGCTATTCCTTATTCTATTGATAAATTACAAGATCGTGGTAAGTTTTTTGTTGAACCAAATGCCGAAATTTACGAAGGACAGGTAATTGGAGAAAACTCTCGTAGTGATGATATGTGTGTTAACGTAACGAAAGAGAAAAAACAATCTAACGTTCGTTCTTCCGGAGCTGATGATAAAGCGAGAATTATTCCTCCAATCATTTTCTCTTTAGAGGAAGCATTAGAGTACATTCAAAAAGATGAATATGTAGAGGTTACTCCAAAATCTATTCGTTTGAGAAAAATCTATTTGACAGAAACTGATAGAAAAAGATTTAAATTCTAAGGAGTTTAAAATTCAATATAAAAAGCCAAATTCCAATCAGTGGAATTTGGCTTTTTTTTGTCTTGGAATTTTCGGACAGGAATTTCTTTACAGATTTTCGGAATAAGAAGTGTGAAGTTTTTATCTTTTTAAGCTGAAGTGACCTTTTATGACTCTGCCATTAACAAATTGAAGGTTGAACCAATAGTCATCTGCTGGCAATTGTTGGTTATTAAATTGGCCGTTCCAGCCCAGTGTATTTTGATCCATTTGTTTGAGTAATTTTCCATAACGATCAAAAATGAATATTTTGTAAACCGGAAGCTGATCGGAGTTTTTAATTAGCCATAAATCATTATAACCATCTCCATTTGGAGTAAAGAATCTTGGGTAGTCTGCAATGTAAACCTGATATTGGTTTGATGGTCCGCAGCCGTTTTTGTCTCTTGCGATAGCATTGTAAACTCCGGGTTTGACATTAGTAAATAAAGGGGCGTCCTGAAAAACACTTCCATCCAATGAAAATTCATAATTACCTACCCCTGTGTATTGAATTAAGACCGAGTTCTCATCGCCAGAGAAATCTTTTGTATCTGCACCGCTTATAATCGCAGATTCAGACAGTATTACTTTAAATTTTTTGGTTTTTTCGCAGCCGTTAATGTCTTTTACAAGTACGGAATAATCACCGGCTGTGTTTACTGTAATGGAATTTGATGCCGCTCCGGTATTCCATAAATAGCTGGCGAAACCAGTGGCAACATCCAGGGTAATCTGCTCCCCTTTACACAAGTATTTTGATTCGTCTTGAAAATTTGGGGGATCAAAAGTGTTTACAATAAGAGTTATGGGAAGAATGTCGTAACAATCAGACCCATTTGTGGCTTTAGCATAAATGGTTTGGGTAAAAGCGGTAGTGTTTTTAAAGATATTAGGTAATGTATTTGTAGCTGCCAGAGCATCATTTACATTTAAATAGTAACTGAAAGTGATGCCCGTAGGTAAACCTGTCGAAAGTTGAGAGGTTACCTGTGTATTAAGATCAAATTGATAAAATCCGTCTTGTTTGTCATCTCCGTCACAAGTTGCAAATGGATTTTGTGGGGAAATTGTGGTGTTGGAAATTTGCAACGTTACTTCTGCGATTTTACTACAGCCATATTGGTTTTCAAGTCGGACGTAAATGACCTGATTTTGGGATTTATTACTATACTTTTCAGGAGTTGTGATTGGATTCGTTTTAGTTTGAGCATCAGCTAGTGATTCGTAGTATCCTTTGTTCAGCGTTTCTGCAACATTGTTTTTCACAATATTAGCGACCTTTGTCAAATCAAAAACCGATATTCCGTCGGTATCATCGTCACATTGTACTAATGAAGTGTTGGTGGACAGAATCTCAGGAGCAAACTCAATTTTAATTTTTCCGGTGGCCACACAAGTTGTTCCTATTAGTGTGGCTTCAACCTTATAATTGCCAGATGTTGTAACAGTATAAGCAGAACCGGTTTCTGCCGGAGAAATTTCTGCATAGTTATCAGTGGTAGTTTCTTTAAACCATTTAAAAGTATAAAGATTGCTGTCCAGACGTGTATCTAAGACAATACTTTCTCCAAAACAGGCCGGATTTTTATCGGCAATTGTTTTGTTGGTTCCAAGATTTATTCTGGAGATAAAACTACCGGCTTCTATAAAAACAGCAGAGTTGAATTGCCCTGTCGGATCATCAGCAATTACCAGTTTTAGGTGGTATTTTTTGTTGGGAATTACATCTGTATGAGCATTCATGACTACAGTTTGCCCGGCGTAATTTATGGGGCTATTAATGGTATTGTAGCCATTGAAAAAATTTTCATTTAAAGGGTCACATCCCGGATAGTTGGTGCCATTGACAAAAGCGGGCTCAATTTTGGTATGAACTGTTGTAGAAGCAACCGGTGTTGTCGTATTGGGTAAGACGGCTAAATTTTTATAAGGGTCGCTAGTGCCTGCTTCTTTTATTAAAAAAGCAAAACCATCAGAATAGATGCAAGGATAGTAGGTTTGATACTCGTTTGAAGCAAAAATATAATTAAAGCTGATGGAGTTGGCTAAAGCGATAAAATCAAATTCCAGAACAGTTGCCTGTTTACTCGAGTTATTGTTTAAGGCCTGATTTAAGTCCGAGTCACCCAGCCACTTATCGTTAGTAACGCCTATAGAGTTTGATCGTATAAATGGACCTGAAGCATTTGTACTTGGTGATGTACTTAAAACAATACCTCCTGAAAAGGGAAAGCTACCTCCGCCCGAATTAAAATAAGCATAACTATTACCCGTATTAGCAGGATTTCCAGTTGCATTAACACTAGTAACATTGATACAAGCGCTGTTAATTAAAATATTTTTTGCTAAATCTTCAGGAGTTCTGGTATCGTCTATACTAATATTTTGTGCGTTTACTTTTAAAGAGAGCAAACACACAAAATAGACTAGTGATAAGATTTTAAAATAGTTCATAGTATTACAAATATACTACAAATCTCTCTTTTTTAATAGCTTGTATGAGAAGTAAACAAATAAGAATGTCCAGATCAGAACGATTAAAATCGAAGTATAATGTACGCCATAATCTTTGGTATTTTCTACCCCAATTTGTGTACCTATTGAACGAATTACGGATAATCTTGAAAAAGGCTCAATGATTAGATTTGACATGGCTTCCAGCGGGAAAAAATTCATGATCGTTTGCCCCACTGAACTTTCAGGAAAAATCTTAAAGATTAAAACTCCTTTCATAATTCCTTCTATTATGCTCCATACCAAAAGAAAACCTAATGCAAAGGCGGATCGTTTTACTAAAATTCCCAAAAACAAACAGAATGCAAAGAAGCCAATGAGTTTTACGAAAAAAGCAAGAAGATAGTCTAAATCCATCAGAATAACATCAAATTCGGTATAGGATGAAAAGCATAGTCCAAGAATTACACTCATTACGAATACGAAAATGGTAGAGGCTAATGCAAACAGTACGACTGTGAGGAATTTGGACAGCACAAATTCTTTTTTGCTTAAGCCGTCAATCAGGTTTTGTTTCAAAGTTCCGTAACTGTATTCATTGGCCATCATAGAAACAATAACGATTGCAAGGAAAAGTTTAAGTAAGGCGGCTACATAAGTATTGAAATGCCAAATGAAAGGGAAGTTGAAAATACCCATTTCTGCCAAATGGAATTTAAAAGGACCTATGTCAAATTTGATGGAAGCCATTAAAGCGATGAACGAAAGCAGTATGAAATAAGTCAAAGTGAGGATGCGGCTGGCTTTGTTTTTCCAGATTTTTTGTAGTTCTATAGAAATTAGTCTGTTCATGGTTTAGTTGTTTTGGATAATGGCGTTCTTGGTTAATTCTAAAAATTGCGCTTCTAAACTGTTTTTGCGTTTTACCAGATGGCTCAAAGCGATATTTTTAGAAAACAGAAAATGATTGAGTTCAGAAGCGGATAAATCAGAGTGGAGATAGACGAGGATTTTGCCGTCTTCTTCGGTGATTTTTTCAACTGCCGGATGTGTTTCCAGTATGGTTTTCAACGCCAGATTATCATCAGACTGAAGTTCAAAGAAACCTTCATTGGCTGACATTCCGTCGACTGTTCCGGAGTATAAAATTTCTCCTTTTCGCAAAACAACGACATGCGAACATACTTTTTCTACTTCGTCTAAAAGATGAGAGGCCAGTAAAATAGTGGTTCCTTGTGACGCAATCTTTCGGATAATGTCTCTGATCTGATGAATTCCCTGTGGATCTAGACCATTTGTTGGTTCGTCTAAAATTAAAATTTCCGGATCATTTAAGAGTGCCGAAGCAATGGCAAGACGCTGTTTCATTCCCAAAGAAAAGGTGCTGAACTTGCTGTCTTTTCTCTCGGATAGCCCAACTAAATCAAGCTTTTCACTAATTTTAGAATAATTGATGCTTTTTATTTTGCAAACCAGTTTCAGGTTTTCTTCGGCAGTCATGTACGGGTAAAAGTTTGGTCTTTCGATGATGGCGCCTACTTTTTTTAGTGCTTCATGTGTTTGTACCTTTCCTCCAAACCAGGTATAATTTCCCGAAGTTCTGTTTACAACATTCAGGACAATTCCTAAAGTGGTCGATTTACCGCTTCCGTTAGGGCCTAATATGCCATAAACGTGGCCTTTTTGTATTTCAAAAGATACATTTTTTAAGGCCTGAATGCGCCCGTATCTTTTGTGAAGATTCTCGATAGTAAGTATGGTTTCCAAATTTATTTCGGTTTTAGTTTTATGTAAGACGATTCAACTTTTATTTTGTTACGCTAAATTTATTTATATGATGCTATTCATTTAAATTTGTAATAAAGATATTCAAAAATATGAGCGAACCTTTAATGGTTTTGAAAAAACCGTCTTATCCTTTAATGCCGTCTCTTCTTAGTTATTTAGAGCGATACGAACGTATTTCGAAAGTATCGGTGTTCTATGATGATCTATTGCGATTTTCAGGCTCAGTTAATGTTTATGATAAAAATGAAACGGATACTTTATGGATCAGAGTGTATTACAGCGAGTTTGAGAGAAATGAGATCGATCTGAATCTGAAAAAAATCTATTCCCTTTTACATTCTGATGGAAATAACGAGATCATTCAGTATTTGAATATTGATGCAATTGATTACTGTACTTTTGGAAATTCTAAACCCTTCCGCATAAAAGTTCGTAATATTCTCAATGATAATTATGTTCATTTTTATATTAAAAAAGCAGATGCTTCAAGAATTTACGGATTAGAGCTGGAGGATATTCTCTCGCCGGATAAAATCAATTTTTTAGTTTTTAAGGATACTTTAATTGAAGAGCATATTATCGGGATCCCGGGTGACGTTTTTATGGACACTTTATTAGATAGTTGTACAGAAATGGAAAAGTCACAGATTGCAAAAGAGTTTGTGAAGTTCAACGAACGTTGTATGATTAGGCTTTTGGGTGATATGCGTGCTTATAATTATGTGATTGTTCCCATTCATGACTTCGATCAGGTAGTTTATAAAATACGTCCAATTGATTTTGATCAGCAATGTTATGAAGGGAACTTTAAAGTGTATCGTCCGCAGTTTTTCAAAGAAAATTATCCGATGATTAAATTGATTAAAGAAAAACTGGAGGATCGGTCCATTATTCAGTACAAGGATGAGGAAAGAGCGATTTTGGCGAAACGTATCCATTCTGCCGAAACCAGAATCAAAAAATTACTGAATATCATGTGTCACGATACGATTTCGACAGAAGAGCATCTGAATCAACTAAAAATGGAATTGTACCGTTATACCAATGATATGAAGTTCAAGAATGCTAAATCTATGGGACATATTATGTTTGCTGCTTTTGAATTTATTACACGCAATTTTAAAAATACAAACCTACTTTAAGTACTGCATTCAATAAAAATCTTTGGCGGGTAGCAGGTTTTAGTTAGGTTAAATTAAAAGAAGATATTATGAAAAAGTTTTTTTTACTCGGGGCTTCTATAGCCTTACTGGCTTGTCAGCAACAATCTAATCCAAATTTAAAAACGTTGTACGCACTTCCGAAGAAGCTAAAAGAAGTTTCGGGAATTACTTATTTTCCTGAAACGAATTTAATTTATGCGATAGAAGACAGTGGCAATAAAAATGAAATTTATGCGATAAAATCAGATGGGAAGATTGCCAGATCGATTGTTGTTTCAAATGCGACTAATGTAGATTGGGAAGATATTACCAGAGATAAAAGCGGGAATGTTTATATAGGAGATTTTGGAAATAACGACAACGAGCGTAAAGATTTGTGTATTTATAAAGTCAATAAGAATCAGTTGAATAAAGATTCAGCAGTGGCAGAGTATAAGGTTTCGTTTTCCTACCCGGAACAAACGGAATTTCCTCCGAAGAAAAAAGAGATGTTCTATGATGTCGAAGGCTTTTTTGAACACGGGAATTATTTTTATCTGTTTACCAAAAACCGTAGTAAGAATTTCGATGGAACGGCTTTTATTTATAAGATTTTAAATGCTCCGGGAACTCAGAAAGCGATTAAAATAGGGGAGTTTAAAACTTGTGATAATTACAATCATTGTGTTTTAACAAGTGCTACCATTAGCCCTGATGGTAAAAAAGTAGCTTTGCTGAGTCATGATAAAATCGTTTTGTTTAAAGGGTATAAAAATGATTTGTTTCATAAAGGATCGCAAACGGAAATTAAATTGGATCATTTTTCGCAAAAAGAAGCTGTCGTTTTTAAAGACAACACCACTTTGTTGATTGCCGATGAAAAGGCAAATAAAACAGGTGGAAATGTGTATGAGTTTAAGCTAAAATAAAAAGGGACTAAGGTACTGAGGTGCTGAGGCTCTAAGTCTTTTTGCCACGAATTCGCGAATTTTAGTTTACTGTATCATTTTTGAATACTGAGAAAGAAAGCTTAGGATCTTAGAATCTCAGTAACTCAGTACCTTTAAAATAAAAAGTTTGCCACGAATTCACGAATTTTAAATTACAAAATCATTCGTGAATTCGTGGCAAAAAAAACTTAGAACCTTAGTAACCTAGCATCTCAGAACCTTTAGTTAAAAACTATAAGCCGCTCCAAAAATGACTCTTCCGGTTTCGTCAGGTGATTTGAAATAAGTGATTCTTGCCGTTAGGACATTGATCGCGTTCAGCCAAAGTCCGCCGCCATAATCCTGATGCCATTTTCGGGAATTTTCACCGTCAAGCCAGATTCTTCCATAGTCAAAACCACCCAGAATCCCGTAGGTTAAAGGAGCAATTGTTTTTTGGATTTTACCAATGCTAAGACGTAAATCAGTACTTTGAGAAAAATAAGAACTTCCCAGAAAGCGTTCGTTTCGATAACCGCGTAAGTCTGTATCGCCTCCTAAAGCCGCACCCTGATAAAATTCGTAATTGTTATTTAGGATCGCTTTTCCTTTTAAAAGTGTGGCTAAAACCAGCTTTCCGTTAGAATCAATTTTATGGGTAAATCCTAAAAGACTTTCAAGAGTCGGGAAGTTTTGCCTGGTCTCATTTAGATTGGCTAACCACGCTGCCGAGATCATGAAAGTAATTCCCAAAGTAGGTTTCGCAGCAAAGTCGGAATTTTTGAAATGATACTTGATTTTCGCACCACCAAAGGTCTGACTTTGAAAAATCTCCGGATTAATGATGTTTGGAATATCAATAAATCGATTTTTGGTTTCTTCTACTCTCATTTGTTGAAACATGGGCTGGATGCTAAACTCACTTCCGTATCGCCCAACATGTCGGATCGCCGCTGAAACATTAAACTTCTGAATGCGAACGCGGTTGTAATCCATTCCAAATTGCTCCGTATTATTGATCGTTTCATTCCCATATCCGAAATAATTCACTGTAAAATTTGGAGTTGTATATTGCGATTCAACGTCAATAACCCACTTGCCAAGCAAACCCGGAAAATGTGCGGCATAATTCAATTCGAAACCTTCCGTTGCGAAATAATAAAAACCGTTTAACACATGTTTTTGGGTGTAAGGGTTTTGTTTGAAATTGTTTACCGTATAATTTAAATTAAAACCAAGCTTTACGCCATCGTCAGGATTGTACCCTATATTTGGAAGCCCTGAAATCACATTATATTTTGGTTTTTCGTAATTGTAAAGGTTAACGTCGTAATCGTCTGTTAGTTGAGTTCCGGTTTTTGAATCCAGATTATAGGTGTTTTGTTTTGATTTAAAATCATAAACGATCACTCTTTTTCCGTTCTCAATGTTATAAGTATCATTGTTTTGTCCACCTATTAAACGAATTTTTATCTTCGATTTTTCAGTACCGGTTACCTGGAAAGTATCATTGTCATCTAAACCGTAAATCCATAAGTTGGAAGTTTTAGCATCGGTAACGGTTTTAGTGTATATCAATTCGTCGCCCTCTTTTTTAACTCTGAAAACCTGAATTTCGAGTGTTTTTTTGGCGCTATGGCGAATTACAAACTTGTCTTTTTTATCTGTTCCGGCGATCATTACGGTATGGCTCAAAACATCAAAGTATTCAGAAGCATATTTTTGAAGTTCTTTCTTTCGGCTTTTTAACTTCTGTTGTATGTCTTTAATTGTTTCATCCTGAACTTCTTTTGGCAGGCTTTTGAAAGCATTGTCAATGTCAGCATCGGTTAAGTTTTCCTGAATGTATTTTGCCTGAGCAATCCAGTCTTTTTCTTCGGCAGTTCTTAAAAAGGCCAGATCAAGCGGGTAAGGTTCTCTGTTAAGCCATTTTACATTATCGATTTTGTCTTTAAAAGTACGCATGTGGCGCAGTGCAGGAATGTTCATCAACAGCGAAAGCAAAGTCCCGTCATATTTCGAAAAAGCCTGATCGCGATCTCTGGGAATAGGTTTGTAAATGACCTTTCCCTCTTTTTTATATTCTCCCCAACGCCATTGGTCGTCATGTCGGTCCCAATCGCCAATAAGCATGTCAAACAAACGGGCTTTTATGTATTCGTTTTCGTCAACGGTATATTTTTCATCTTTATGAAGGTTTTTCATCATGTCAGATGTGCTGATAATATTAGTTGGATTTCCAAAATTCTTACCTTCCAGATGATTGTCGGCAGGTCTTTCTTCAACCATATACAATTCATCTCCAAAATTCGAATTGAATTCCTTTAAAGTATTTTGTTTCGGAATGTAATATAAAATAGGGTTGCTGTGTGCCAGCCCTATTCTATCGGCCAGATTACCCACTGCAAAGGGAGTATAAGGATGTGAAGTAGTATAAAAGTCCAATAAGAAATTCTCTGCATAGGTATTTTCAAAATCATTAACAATGTACTGATCTTTAAAAGCTACAGATTGTAAAAATTGTGTAGCGCTTTTTTTCATAGCACGCATCACATACTCTCGGCCTTTAGGATCCGATACTCTTAAAGATTTAGACTGATGTCCGCCACCTTCACGAATAGGTTTCAAACCTCCCATTAAAGTGTCTAAAGTTGCGGTTTTAGCCTCAATGGGTAAGCTGTAATATTTTCTATAGTGGTTTCCGAAAAGAAACTTATGAAACAGACTTTTCTGCGTCATTTTTTGAGAATAGATAGAAGTTGTGATTTTAGGAGGGAAATTATTCGGAACATCAGCAGCCCAGTTGATTTCTTTAGCCTTTATGATTTCCTGCTCAAAAAGTAGCTTTTCGTGGTTGTTTTCATTTCCGAAGAAAGAAACTTTAGCATCTCCGCTTTTGAACAAAGTCAAGGTAGCATAACCGTTTCCTCCATAAGAGAAATCATTTGAGTTAATGGCCCTTGCAGCTTCAGATTTTGATCCCGCACCGCTAATAATCTGCTTAATATTTTCCTTGTTGACATACTGCAGATTATGATCGTGGCCGGAAACTACAATCACATTTTTTTGTTTTTGCAGCAGCGTTTTAATGCGCTTGGCATAAGCAGTATATTGTTTGTTTTGAATGTCTTGCGGACTGGCACCTGTAGTTTTTCGCAGTAAATTAATAAAGGAACCAATTACCGGAAGCGGAATTTTTTGTTCTAGAGGGAACAGTTGCTTTTCTAACGAATATTGACCGCCATGCGATCCGTTGCTCATGAGTGGATGATGTATGGCAAGAATGACCGTTTTCTCCTGATTTTTATTAAGAACACTTTCCAGTTCGTCAAAGAAATCTTCTCTGGTTTTAATATCACAATTGTCATTTATAGTAGGGTGGTTGTTCCAGTCTTCCAGAAACCATTCACTGTCAATCGTTACTAAAGCAGTTGTACTGTCTATTTTAACAGCTTCTATGGCACAACTTTTTCGGGGTAAAAAGGCTTTTTTATCGTTTAAATATTTAGTAACAAATTCAGCCTGAAGTTCAAGGCCTTTGATACCATTGTACCAATCGTGGTTTCCGGGAATGACAATCGTTTTTCCTTTAAATCCTTCGGTAAGTTTTAATTGATTGGTCAGTTTCGTTTCGGCCAAAGCCTTTTCCAGCCCCTCATTATGGGCAGGGAAACCTTTCGGATAGATATTATCTCCTAAAAAAAGCAAGGTCGATTTTTTACTCGCTTTTTTTAGTTTTTGATGCAGTAGTTCAAGAGTTTGCTGGGCTTTTTCTTCGTCGGCGTTTCCGGCATCACCCACTAAATAAAAAGTGTGTGCAATTTTTATGGTATCTGTTGCGTTTTCCGTTTCGTTAGCACTGACATTTTTACCATATTGTGCTTTATGAGTCGCACAGGAATAGGGGAGCAGCAAGACAGCTATTGCCAAAGAGCAGGTTTTAATTTTCGCAATAAAATGATTATCCAAAAACAATTTCATAATTTAGTGGTGTAAAAATATTCTTTATGAATTTAATAGAACAATCCGAAGATTTTGTTAGTAATTTACTCAAAGATAAACTTTCTAATTTATATTCTTATCATAATTTCAACCATACTTTAACGGTCGTAAATGCTGTAAAAGAGCTTTGCAAAAAGGAAGATGTTACGGCCGAAGAGAAGGAAGCACTTTTAGTGGCAGCCTGGTTTCATGATACCGGATATATTAATGGTTATGAGAATCACGAACAGGAGAGCGTGAAAATTGTTGCGACTTTTTTGAAGGAAAAAGGACTGTCGGATGAATTCATAACACAGGTTTCCGGTTTGATTCTGGCCACCGTAAAAGAGTATATTCCTAAAACACATTTGGAGAAGATAATCAAGGATGCCGATTTTGCTCACCTTATGGGTACTGAGTATGCAACGACCTGTGAATTATTGCGAATTGAATTAAAGAATACTTGGAATTTAAATTTTTCAAATGCCGAATGGGCAAAAGAAAACCTAAATTTTTTAATGAACAAGCACCGCTTTTACACGGACTATGCGCTTAGAAAATGGCAGCCTTTAAAAGAGAAAAATCTGTTGATGGTTCAGAAAAAGATTGAAAAGCAGGAAAAAAAAGAGGCCGAAAAAATCGAGGAAGAGAATAGAAAGAGAGATAAAATTGAAAAACCGGATCGTGGTATCGACACATTGTTTCGTGTTACCTTAGGAAATCATACGCGTTTAAGTGGGATTGCCGATAGTAAAGCAAATATTTTATTGTCTGTAAATGCTATTATCATTTCGATTGCACTTTCTACGATTATCCCTAAATTAGACAGTCCCAAGAATGCGCATTTGGTTGTCCCCACTTTTATTATGCTGATTTCAAGTGTAGTGACTATTATTTTTGCCATTTTATCTACACGACCAAAAGTAACAACCGGCGTTTTTACACGTGAGGATATCGAAGCCAAGAAAATTAATTTATTATTCTTTGGAAACTTCTACAAAATGCCTCTTGAAGAATATGACTGGGCGATGAACGAAATGATGAAAGACAAGGATTACCTGTATTCAACCATGATAAAAGATTTATATTATTTAGGATTGGTGTTACAGCGTAAATATAATTTACTGCGTATTGCTTACAATCTTTTTATGATCGGTATCATTGTTACCGTAATCTCTTTTGTAATTGCATTCAAATCCATATAAAAGCTCAACTAAAAATTAGTTGAGCTCATCTAATAAATCCTGGTAGGTAATTTTTTTCGCTGCGGGATTTGTATTGTTGTTGATTACTTTAACACGAATGGCTCTCAGACCCGAAACTCCCTGAAGGTCTTCAACTTCAAATTGTTCAATAGAAGGCTCGAGAATTTTTTTGTGCTGCAGGTATTTGATGTATTTCAAATATTCAGCTTCCTCGCTGTTTTGAGAATACACAATTGTAATTTTCTCTTTCTCCGTAATACGGTCTTGTGTACCTTTGATGTTCGATTTGTCGATGCGTTTTTTCACCACTTCATATCTGGCATTGTAGGTTCCGTCAACATCAAAGCGTTTTTCATCCATTCTGAAACGGATCGAAAGCGGCGAAGTAAACACTAAAATTAAAGAAGTCACATCCAGTTCGTACGGGAGTGATTCTTTAAGCTGATGATGTTCAAGTTCCATTTCGCACAAGGTTTGTAACTGCCACAAACGCAAGTTGTGCAGATACATCATATCAAAGGGTTGATTTGGCGCAATAGAAGACCCAATATAGAGGTTATGCTCAACACCATCTGTTTTAAACCGTTCGTAATAGTGCGGATAAATCTGTTGTGCTTCGAGTTGTTTTTTGTCCAGTACCGAGGCTAGTTTTTTGTTGATAATAGACATCGCATTATCAAACTTCTTTCGCTCCTGATAAAACAAACCGCTTTTTGCATCAAGACTCTCAAAGTACTCCCGCTCTAGTTTTTCACTTTTTTCGGTTTCTTTTGTATTCTTTAAAAGAGGGTGAATTTCTTCTTCAATATATCGCTGAATATATTGTTCAGTATCTGCTTTTAAAGGAGCGTCAAGCTCATCCCGAAAAGATTCCAGTTCAAATTTACGCTGTTCCAAAAGGACCAGATTGTGGTTTGAATTCTGAGATTCGAAAATTTTCAATAAGGCAGTCAATTGATTTTTAAGGTCGATCTTAACCGTTTCATTTCGATGTTCGGAAGAACCTTTGATATCAATTTGCCCATAAAGCGGATATACGTTCTTAAACACAATTTCCTTAAAAATATAATCCTTAGTGTGATTGATGTTTTGGAAATAGTTTTGTGATTCTTTTTTGAACTTCCAGTACACACTTGGGTGAATGGTGGTGTATTCGCGCTGAATAATGGCTTCAATCTGATGCTGCATATCTGTATTGTAGCGATCAATCGTATCAGTCAAATAAGGCAGTACAAGTTCCAGTTTGGTAGCATTAATCGTATTGAGTGCTTTTATTTCCGATGAAACCAATTCTACTACACCCAGTAATTGACCATCTTTTATAACCGGAGCAAAAATGCAGCTTTGAATTCCCTGTTTTAATAAATGTTCTCCCAGTTTTTTATTGGAAGATTCTTCAATGAATTTTTTTACATTAGAAACCACCAAAGGTTCTTTATTGTTTAATAATTTTTCGAAAGTACATCCAAAAAAAGCATTCTTACAATCAATTTCCTGATCTTTTGAAAGTAGAAAACTTTGCATCTGAGTTTCAAATTTAACAGGTCTTATAAATTTCTCTTCCTCCGGATTATAAACAATAAAACCCACTTTTAAATCGGGAATTTTAAAGATCGATTTAAAAATATTGAATACAATTTCATCTGTTGCAGCCGTTTTTGAATCGGGTTTGAGTAAGTTGCTTTTTAAATTTGAAATGGCACTTTCTGTGGTCGCATCAAACAAAGAAACGATTCCAAATCCTTTCAGAATCCAGCTTCCCTTTGGGAATTTTGATTTCCAAAGTTCGAGATCATTGTAGTTGTCCAGGAGCAGATCGATGTCTTCCTGGGTTAAAGAGATTGATTTTTCTGTTGGGATGACTTCCATGAAATCGGCATTATACAGAATTCGATAATGTTTTTCTATTCCATTTTCATCCGGAATATCATAGAAAAAAGGGTTGTTAAAATCGATGCGCTGCTTGTAATAGGCCCCTAAAATGATACAGCAGTTGTTGACATAAAACTGATGATCGTCAAAATCACGAATTTCCATGTCAAACTCAGATCCGGCATTACTCAGAATCTTCTTAAAACGTTCGGTATAATTGAATGATAAATTTTGAAAAGGTATGGTAACCGCTTTTATTTCGTTATTCGTTAACGCAGTTGGGAAGATATCAGCCAACAGGTTTTTGATTAAAGCTTCATTGTCCTTAATGGTGGCGTAGTCTTTAATTCCGGTTCGAAGTTCCGGAAGGGCTTCTATTTGATTTAAAATGGCTTTTGCGTAGTTAGCCCTGTAATCAACATCTGACAAAGCAATTTTTTCGAAAGATTCGATAAGCTTGTGAAAGGAGATGATCGTTTCGAAAGGACTTTCGTTGTATAAATGAATATCCATCTGAATTGGTTTAGACTGTAAATTTAAGCATAAATTAAGAATTTTTAGCATTTCATTATTTCTTTCCTTTATGATAGCATAGAGCAAAAGCTTGTCAACAGCAGGGGTAAAAAGCAATCTTTTTTGTTTAACAAAATATTAACGTAATTAATAACGGAACGATCGTTCCGTTATTATATCTTTGTATCAGAATAATCAAATAATCAGTAATTTAAAAATAAGTAAAATGAAAAAATTAGAGAATAAAGTTGCCATAGTAACAGGTGGAAATAGTGGAATAGGGTATGCAGCTGCAGCGGATTTAGCAGCAAATGGTGCAAAAGTAATTGTGACGGGAAGAAATAAAGAAGCCTTAGCAAAAGCAGAAGCTGAATTGAAAGTAACCGGAATTGCATCGGACCAATCCGATTTAAAATCAATTGACCGTTTAGTTGCCGAAGTAAAAGACAAATTTGGTAAAATTGATATACTGTTTTTAAATGCCGGAATCGCTTCTTTTGCTCCCTTGGAATCTGCTTCAGAAGGTCATTATGATTCGATTATGGATGTGAACGTTAAGGGAGTTTATTTTACACTTCAAAAGTTGTTGCCTATTTTAAATGACGGAGGTTCTGTTGTTTTTAATACCTCTATAAATGCCAATGTTGGTATGGAAAATTCAGGAGTTTATGCGGCAAGCAAAGCAGCTCTGTTATCTTTAAACCGAGTTTTTGCAACAGAACTGGCACCCAGAAATATCAGAATTAATGCAATTTCACCGGGACCTATTGAAACGCCTATTTTTGGAAAATTAGGATTAGAAAAAGCAGAAATCGAGGGATTTGGTGCAGCGTTAAGCGATAAAATTTTATTGAAACGTTTTGGTAAAGCTTCAGAGATTGCTAAGACAGTAACTTTTCTTGCCTCAGACGATGCTTCGTTTATTACAGGAACGGAAATTGTGGTAGACGGTGGGCTTACCGTAAACACGGTGGTTTAATTTTTTGCTCTAATTACGGAACAATCGTTCCGTAATTTTTCGTATCTTTGTAAGAGAATTTAATTATGAAGTTATGGCCAGAACAAAAGAATTTGATGAGGATAAGGCTCTGGATAAAGCGATAGAAATTTTTTGGTGTAAAGGATATAACGGTACTTCGGCACAAGATCTGGTAACGCATTTGGGGTTAAGCCGTTCGAGTTTGTATGATACTTTTGGAGACAAACAGAAACTTTTTTCAAAAGCTTTAAGAAGGTATCTGGAACACGGGCAGGAAGCCACAAGAAACCTTTTGAATCAATCAGAAGATATAAAAGAAACCTTAACCGAGATTTTTAAACAGGCGGTTATTGAAAGTCTGGATGACCGAATGACAAAGGGGTGTTTTGTTGTAAATGCTGCCGTTGAACTCGCAATGCATGACGAAGAGATTGCTAAAATTGTGAGCGATAATCGGCAAACAGTGGAGGAGATTTTTTTGACAGCAGTAAAAAAAGGACAGCAGGCAGGACAAATTTCAATGCAATTAGAAGCAAGAATGCTGGCTCGTTTTATCTTTAATAATTATACCGGAATCAGGGTGTTGGCTCGCTCCGGAGAGAACGATAAGAAGGTTTACGATGATATTCTGAAAGCGATGTTTTCAGTATTGTAACTTTGGAATGAAGCATAAAAAAACGGCAATTACTAGTGTAGTTGCCGTTTTTTGCTTTAAGTAAGTAATAGAAAATGAATGACTCTTAGCTTTTCTCTTCTTTATTGAAATACACTAAGTAGTAATACATTTGTTTTTCTTCATCCCAGCCTTTTTCAACAAATTTTTCAGCACTTTCCGGATTGATAAAATCCATTTTGATCTGAATGTGTGTGTCCAGATTGATCACATTTTTGATCGATTTTCTGGCGTCTGAAACTGCAGCGTTGGCAATTGGGAATGAGGTTACATCTTCGATGCTGTATTTTTCTCCTTTATCTACTTTGTAGTTTTTGAATTCAGGAATTAATTCAGGATTGTCTAATACCTCGTTTAAGAAATTTTGTTCTTCAAACTGATCGTTTTTTGCGAAATAATTCACAGATCGGTTCATGAACATTACTTCTTCTTTTTTGTCTTCTGCTGGTAAAACGACATCTTTGGCGAAGTTCTGGCAGAATTTTAAGTATTTTTTAGTGATGAAGTTTTCATCCTCAAAAGCATCAACAGATAAAAAGTGCTCTAACCAGTAACGTGCGTCATAACGGTTGCTGTCAACGGTCAGGATTTTGTATCCTTCTTCTTTTTTATAGTTAAAAATCAAACACCCTTTATCTAATTTACTTAAGTTGATTCCTTGTTGCAGGATCATTTCAAGATTACTTTCTTTCTCTTCAAATTGTAAAAAATCAGCTTGTAACTCACTTTTAAAGATTCCAATAGCATCTACAACATTATTGTCGATACTTAGATTGGTCAGGTACGTGATATAAACCTCTCCGTTTTTAATGTGCGGGTGATTGGATTGTTCGAATAGGTGCGTAGTAATTTTTTTTGAAACCTCGTGTAAATTGCCAGGGTTGCTAAAAATTTCTGTCGCATATTTAAACATGTCGTTGTAGTCTAAATCAACTTCGTGCGCAAACTGATAATAGTTTTCCTCTTTCTCTCTGAAAGGCTTAAAAAAGTACTCTTTGATCAAAGGAACAATTTCATCATTTAAATTAAATGGTTGTTCTGATAAAAAAATCGCTTCGTTTCTGCTTTTGTTCCCTACGCGGTGTATCGCAAGCGTATCGATGTGGGTGTTGAATAAGTTGATCATATTTTGAGTTGCTGAGATTCTAAGTTTCTAAGATTCTAAGTTTTTCAATTATTGTCTTTTAATTTTTTAATTAACGACGCTAACATTCTTTCAATCTCTCGACTGTCCTCGTATAAAAGGTTAAATTCTTCTTCGTTTATGTAAATTATATTTTTTGCAATTTCAAGCTGAGTCTGCATTTCAAATAGAGAACTTAGAGAAATAAATAAAAATCGCAAAAATTCTTTAGTGCTTTCTCTACCTGATCCTTCTGCAATATTGCTCGGAACGGAAATTGAACTTCGACGTATTTGCGAAGTTAATCCAAACATTTCTTCTTTTGGAAACCTATTTGTTACTTTGTAAATTTTGGTAACTAAGGAAATTGATTTTTGCCAAACTAAAATTTTTCTAAAATGACTCATTATCTTGCTTTTAAAATAAACTCTAAAAGTAAGAAAAATGCTTCAAATACAAAAACTTAGTATCTTAGTATCTAAGGAGCTTAGTACTTACGAACTAATTCCAATTCTCCTCAAATCCGTAATCTTCAAAGCTGTCATCGCCTTCGAACATGTCAAGATCATCCTCATCAAGATCGTCTTCAAATTCTCCGTAGATATCGTCGTGCATGTCGGCTTCAAAGTTCTTTTCTGTAGCTTCGTCCGGCATTTCTCCATGTGAGAATAATGTTTCAGGATATGGAGCTCCTGCGATTTGATCTTCAATAGCAGCTAATTCAACTAAGAATGTCCACATATTGATGAAATCATATACATAGATAATTTTGGTATTTTGTTCGTCTAAAATAGAAGATAACGGATAATCGCCCATCGTTCTTTGCTCACCAGGCACGTCACCAGTATCAAAAAGTGGAATCTCATCTTCCTGATTCCAGGTTTCATCACAGGTATAAAACGAAGCCACTTCCATTCCGTCAAAACCAAAAGCGTTGAAGATAGCATTGTGTAAATCTTCAAGAGTATCGTCTTCAAGAATAGCAATGTCTCTAAAAATATCTTCTTCGGCGTCTAGAATTACTCTAAATTTATAAACCATAATCGTTGTTTTTATTGAAAGGTCAAAGGTAAAGTATAATTAACGATTTACGAATTTTGATTTACGAATTGTTGAAAAGATTTTTCTTTATCGACCAAGAAAGATTGGCAACTCTTATTATCCCTTCCTACTCAGACGTTTTCTAATCTTATGGTAGTGTTTGTGGTAGGTGCTGTGACTTGGATAACTTCTGCTGGAAGTCATGTTGTTGAAAATTAAAGCGGTCACAAATAAAATCAACACTCCAACTAATACAGGAGACAGCACATACATATACCCCAGATTTTTTATTTGCGGGGAAGCGGTGACCGCGATAAGCGCAGTGGCTCCTCCGGGTGGGTGAAGTGTCTTGGTAATCTGCATGAAAATAATAGAAAGTGATACAGCCAAAGGTGCGGCGATCCAGACAATATCCGGAACTAATTTATTTACGGAAACCCCAATAATTGCTGAAATCAAATGACCGCCAATTAAATTTCGGGGTTGTGAAAACGGACTTTGAATAATCCCGTAAATTAAAACACTTGAAGCGCCAAATGAACCAATAAGATAAACAAGGTCGCTTCCTCCAAAATGTATCGACTCGAGATAAGCCAGAATTCCAATTCCGACAAAAGATCCCAGAAACGACCAAAAATGTTCTTTGTAGTCAATTAAAGTTTCTTTGTAAAGAATATAACGTGTTTTGCGGTAACCTCTTTTTATGTTGGGAACGGGCATGATGTATTATTTTGAAATGCTGGGAGAATAAGAATATACGGTATACGGATAAATCATTTTTGCGGTATATTTAGAAATCAGGCAAACTACGAGAATAGGCAAAAATAAAGTATAATCGTTTGTTAAGCCACAGACTAAGAATATTGCTGTAAAAGGGGCATGGATGCTGGCACTCAATACAGCTGCCATACCAATAATCATAAAGTTTACCGGAATTACGTGTACATGAAAAAAGGTATTCAATACAGATGCCAAAAGTAATCCTAAAAAAGCACCAATGAACAAGCTTGGTGCAAATACACCGCCATCACCTCCGGAAGCCAGTGTGATAGAGGTAACTATTGGTTTTAGAATCAATACACCAATCAATGTTAGCGATAAAGTTATGGTTAATGGAATTTCAGAAGTAGTGCTGAATATTCCTTTTATAGCGTGATATCCTTCTCCATACAATTGAGGAAAAATAAAAAGAGAAATGCTTAAAACGACTGAACCAATTAAGATTTTATAATAATGCGTATCGATTCGTGAGAATTGAGATTTAAAAAATAAAACACAACGGGTCAGATAAACGGAATTTACTCCGGCCAGAATTCCTAAAAGGATGAAGTAAGGAATGGCTTTTAAATGCCAGGTGGTAATAGAGACGGCAAATAGCGGCTCTTCTTTTAAGATAGTAAGCAAACCAAAAGCAATGGAAACAGCAATAATATTGGAAATAATAAAAGCGCGGGTTACTTTTCTGGAGATTACTTCTAAAGCAAATAAAATTCCCGCAATCGGACTGCTGAATAAAGCGGTTACTCCTGCTGCAACTCCTGCACATATTAGTTCGGTCTTGTATTTACGAAATACATTTTCTTTTTGTTGTGCAACAGAACCAATGGTGGCGGTAGCCACTACGGTTGAAACCTCAATTCCGGTAGACCCTCCAAAGATAACCGTCAGTAATCCGTTGATAAAGTGTGACGGAATTTTATAAGAAGGCAAGTTTTTGGAAGAGGATTTGGTACTTTCGAAAACTTCTTTAATACCCTTGTTTTCTTTTTTCTTAAAGAGATATTGTCTGAGAAAGTAAATAACGGACAATCCAAAAACGGGGAAGATGATATAAAAAACAGGATTTACGGAGACTTCATGAAAGAAAATTTCTTCGTAATATTCGGTAATTTTTTTGAGTGAGATTCCTAAAAAGGCAGAAAGAAAGCCTATTAATACGGAAACAATAACTAATTTTTTGAAGACAATAAATTGATGATTTTTTTTGATTTTCGCCGTTTTGTTCATCAGAGATCGATTTTGAAATCGCAATTTTTTATGCGGATTACAAAATTAGTTAATCAAATTCGGTTTTTAATACAAATCGCTCCTTATATTGTGTTAAAGTTATCAGTGAAAGAAAATACTTTCTGTTCGTTTTGATCTTATCTTTCATAAAATTCAATAGGCAACTCGTCAGGATCGGCAATAAAAGTGAATCGTTTTTCAGTGAATTCATCGATTCGGATAGGTTCTGATTCGATGTTTTTAGTGTTTAAAAAAGCGATGGTTTCCTCTAAATTAATGACTTCAAAAGCTAAATGACGCAAGCCGACAGCTTCGGGTCTTGAAGGACGTTTTGGCGGATTAGGAAATGAAAACAATTCGACGACATAAATACCATTCAGAGCTAAATCAAGTTTGTAGGATTGACGCTCCTCACGATAGACTTCTCTGATGATGGTGAGGCCCAGAACTTCGGTATAGAAAGTTTTAGACTTTTGATAATCCGAGCATAAAATGGCAATATGATGAACTTTATTTAAGGTAAGCATTGATTTTTTATTGGGGTTCCTGATTTAATTTTCGAATAATTTTTGCCGGATTTCCAACGGCCAGCGAGTTGTCCGGAATGTCTTTGGTCACTACTGATCCCGCACCAATTACACAGCCTTTTCCGATGGTGACCCCCGGACAGATTACCGTATTTCCGCCAATCCAACAATCGTCTCCGATAGAAATAGGTAAAGCATTTTCGAGTGTTTTTCGGAGTTCAGCGTCAAGCGGATGGGTGGCGGTATAAATTTGAACGTTTGGTGCAAAAAACACATTTGATCCAATATTTACCGGAGCACAGTCCAAAACAACACAGTTTACATTAAAATAAACGTTGTCGCCACATGAAATATTGTAACCGTAGTCACAATGAAAAGGAGGTTCTATATAAAAACTCTTGCCTGCATTCGGAATTAGTTCTGCTAGAATTTCCTTTGCTTTTTTGGTCATTCGGTATTCGGTGATGTTTAAGCGATGCAGTAAGTTTTTGGCTTTTCGGCGTTCTTTTACTAAAATAGGGTCACCGGCCAGATAATATTCTCCGGCAATCATTTTTTCCTTCTCGGTTTTCATAAAGTGTTTTTATATTTTTTTCTTGGCAATTTTGTCGTGTATTTTTAAAGTTTCCTGTAAGGCAGCACTGGAATACAAAGGGGTTAATTCGGCTTCAAGCAAATTAGCTTTTATGGCAGGATCTGTTGCTACCAATGCTTTTGCTTCCTCTATGGTTTCAACATTAAAAATATAGATGCCTCGATAATTTCGGTCGTTTTTCATAAAAGGACCGGCAACAACCAGTTTTCCTTCTTTGGCTAATTTTCCAATATTCGCCATATGACCTTCAAACAGTTTCTTGCTTTCTTCTTTGGATGCGGTGGTGTTGCTTCCGGATTTTAAAAGACAGAAGACATATTTTTTCATTCCATATTCGTCGGCATTCAGAGATTTAGCCAATTTTTCATCAAATTTAGTTTCTGATTCCTGAGCGAATCCAATAGCGATTACAAACAATAAAGCGAAAATTGAAAACCATTTTTTCATAGCATACTTATTTTAAAGAAGTTTTTTCAAGATAACAATTTGTCCTAAATGATAGACATCATGCTGAATAATTCCGTGAAGATGTTCATAATAAGTATGACCATTATGCACATAAATTTTAGCCAAATCGGCATCATCAAAATCCTGAAAGAAAGTACTCCAGGCTTCCTGTGATTTTGCCAGACTTTGAAGTGATTGCTCCCAAGCCGCTTCTGATGGGTCTAAAACAGGCGCAAAATAGTTGTGATCCGGTGTTATTACGGCCTCTCCCTGCATACGGTTTAGAATGTTTCTCCTCCATTGGATCAAATGGTTGGTAATTTCCCAAATGGTATTTAAGTTAGGATTTATTTTCCGGTAGGCCTGTGCGGCAGTTACGTTTTCTAAAGTTTTGGTTAAGTTAACTTCCAGCCATGGATCTCCATTATAAATGGATTGATACAGATTTGAAATTCTTTTGCTTTCTGACATAAGTGAAGATTTTAGAATTCATAGCTAAGATACAAATTAGATATTTACAACTCATCCTTAAAATTCTACAATTGGGTTATTTAATATTTTTTAACAGGAAATGTTAAAATACATTTGCTCTATCAAAAACCAAAATCATGAAAACCAAAATTACTTTTATTTTATTATTCTTTACCATTTTTACTTTTGCCCAGAATACGATTTCTGGAAAAGTTGTTGATCAAAAAGGAAAGCCGGTTCAGGGCGCTAATATTTACATAGACGGAACTTATGACGGAGCGACAAGTGCTGAAAACGGTAGTTTTTCATTTGAAACCAGTGAGAAAGGAAATAAATTTTTAGTAGTGAGTTTTTTGCTTTTCGAAACATTCAAACAGGAAATAGATGTTGCCAATTATAAAGATCAAACAGTGAAACTGAGAGAAAATGTAAATGCACTTGATGCCGTTGTTATTACCGCCGGGACTTTAGAATCGGGGGATAAAGCAAGAGTTTCAGTTTTAAAACCTCTGGATATTGTGACTACCGCCGGATCAGCGGGAAACATTATTGCAGCTTTACAAACTTTACCGGGAACACAAAGCGTTGGCGAAGACGGGCGTTTATTTGTTCGTGGAGGTGAGGCAAGCGAAACACAAACTTTTGTAGACGGACTTCGTGTAGCACAGCCTTATGGTGCAACGACTAATAATTTGCCAACCCGAAGCCGATTCTCTCCATTTTTGTTTAGCGGAATTGCGTTTTCAACCGGAGGATATTCCGCAGAATATGGGGAAGCTTTATCAAGCGTTTTGTTGCTAAACACTCAGGATGAACCGGATCAGAATAAAACGGATATTGCTTTAATGACTGTAGGTTTGGGAGTTGGGAATACTCAAAAATGGAAAAAAAGCTCGTTCAGTATCAATACCAATTATATTAATCTGGCACCTTACCAGGCTGTAATTCCGCAAAACGTAGATTGGAATAATCCGTATCAGTCTTTGGGTGGTGAGGCCGTATATCGCTATAATTTTGAAAGAGGAATTTTTAAATTCTACGCTGCTTTTGATGCAGAGAAATTCGATTTGAATCAGAAAAATGTCAATTTCGCTAATCCTATCCGAACGGATCTGGACAATAATAACTTTTATCTGAATGCATCGTATAAGGGAGATTTTGGAACAGGCTGGCAACTCACATCAGGAGTTAGTTACGGATACAGCAAAAACAAAATTAAATTTGATATTAATGATGTGGACAATAATGAAAATGCAGCTCAGCTAAAGTTAAAATTGAGAAAAAACATCTCGAATTATTTCAAGTTGTCATTCGGAGCCGATTATTTCATTACAAAGTTTAATGAAAATTATACCGACAATATTGCTGTAAAAACAGCAAATGGCTACGATTCTAATATTGCCGCTTTTTATACGGAAGGAGATATTCTATTCTCGAAAAAACTGGCTGCAAAAGTAGGTTTCAGACTTTCGAATAACAGTTTGCTAAACGAAACAAACATTGCCCCAAGAGCTTCTCTGGCTTATAAAATTTCGAAAACCAGTCAGTTTTCATTTGCTTACGGAGATTTTACACAGACACCGGTAGTCGATTATATTAAATACTCCAAATACCATCAGTTTGAAAGTGAAAAAGCGAGACATTATATCTTAAATTATCAGTTCACCAAACCGGGGCAAACTTTTAGAGCAGAGGCTTACTATAAAGACTATAGCAATTTAGTACAATACAATACGAGAGATATTCAGTATAATTCGGTTTTCAATAACAACGGTTCGGGCTATGCAAAAGGATTGGATTTGTTTTGGAGAGACAGCAATCTGCACAAGAACCTGGAATACTGGATTTCTTATTCTTATATCGATTCAGAGAGACAGTACAAGAATTTTACAGCGATGGTAACTCCTGGTTTTGTGGCTCATCATACCCTGTCTGTCGTAACCAAATATTTTATTACCGATTGGAAATCTCAGATTGGTTTTACGAACAGTTTCAGTTCCGGACGTCCGTACAACGATCCAAATCAGACGCAGTTCATGAATGGAAGAACAAAAGCGTATAATAGTTTGAGCTTCAACTGGGCTTATTTATTAACCACTCAAAAAATCCTGTATTTCTCTGTTTCAAATGTATTGGGAACTCAAAATGTTTTTGGATATGATTACGCAAAAAATCCCGATACCAACGGAGTTTACAACAGACAAGCCATTATACCAACCGCCGATCGCTTTTTCTTCGTTGGATTCTTCTGGACCATAAGTCAGAATAAAAACGAGAATCAGTTGAAGAATCTTTAAAGCCACTAAGTTGCTAAGGTTCTAAGGCGCTAAGGTTTCTTCTAAATGGCTCAGTGTCATAATAACTTAGTTCCTTAGCTTCTCAGAACCTTAGCACCTCAAAAAAAAACAATTCAGTCATCAAAATCAACAACTCGGTATCATTTAATTTTAAAAGAATAAAATCCGATATACTTTTGAAGTATAAATTAACAAGGAACAAATAGACAAAGGTTAACGGATAAGAAAATAAAAACTTTGCCACTTTGGAACTCTGAACCTTTGAACCTAAAAAAGAGAGTTTTAATCATCAATAAAAACTTAGATTATCAAAATTTAAAATATTTAACAACTTTAAAAACAAGAAATCATGACCAAGATTATTACCATTATTACTTTATTTATCTGCAATTTAATATCTGCACAAACACAATTTGAACAAGGAATGGGGAAAGCTTTCGGGCTTTGGAAAGAAGGAAAAAATACGGAAGCTTCGGCTATGTTTGAAAGAATTGCTGCAGCAGAAAAAAACAGTTACTTGCCAAATTACTATGTAGCCTTAATCAATACTACAGCTGCATTTTCTGAAAAAGATAAAACAAAAATTGATTTGCTGCTGACGAAAGCGCAAGATGCACTGGATACAGAATTTGTTAAAGATCAAAATAATGCCGAATTATATGCGATGCAGGCTTTAATCTATACAGCCTGGGTGGTAGCAGATCCGATGACAAACGGAATGAAATATTCGGCTAAAGTGATGGAAGCTTATGCAAAAGGAAAAGCGATAGACCCGAATAACCCGAGAATTGTTTTTGGTGAAGCGGATTATCAGATTGGAGGAGCAAAATGGTCAGGGGTTGATACCAAACCGTTATGTGCACAAGTGGATAAAGCTGTCGAACTTTTTGCTACTTTTAAACCAGCGACACCTTTTTCTCCAAAATGGGGATTAGAAAGAGCTTTGGAAACCCAAAAGAATTGTAAAAAATAATTTAATACCAAAAGAATAGAATGAAAGATCATAGAAACTCGTTTGCTGAATTAAAAAGTGGAACCCTTATGTGTTTCAAGATTTCTATGGTCTTTACCGTTTTGTTCTGCGCTTTTTTAGGTACCGATTTAAATGTTGAAAATGTATTGCTAACCTTTGGGATAAGCTGCCTTTACTCTTTTGGATTGGGCTTTGGTAACGGATTTATTAACGTTCTTTTAGATAAAAAGTGGGATTGGCTGGAACAAACAAACCTAAGGGTGTACTACGGAATTTTGATCACTATATTGTATACCGTTCCGGTTGTTTTGGGAATCAATTACGTTGTTTGTGTATTCGTTCAACATCTTCCGCCGGATCAGTTTTTTAGTGAAAGGATGATTTGGGCTCACCTATTTTATGTGATTCTGTCTCTCGGAGTGTCAACTTTCATGCAGGCCCGAAGCTTTATGGTGAAGTGGAAACAGGCATCCAAATTTGAGGTAACACAGCAAAAAATTATTGCAGGAACGGCTAATGCTAAATTTGAAAGTTTAAAAAATCAAATAGACCCACATTTTCTTTTTAACAGTTTAAACGTTCTTAGTTCTTTAATTGAAGAAAATCCGGATAATGCACAACGATTTACGACCTCTTTGTCTAAAATCTATCGCTACGTTTTAGAGCAAAAAGACAAGGAGCTGGTTTCTGTTGAAGATGAACTGTCGTTTGCTAAAACCTATATGAATTTGCTTAAAATGCGATTCGAGAACAGTTTGTTCTATGAATTACCAACGACAAATATTAATCCCGATGCAAAAGTAGTTCCGCTATCCTTGCAGCTTTTATTAGAGAATACGGTAAAACACAATATCGTTAGCGAACAAAAACCGTTGCATATCAGGATTTTTGTGGAAGGAGATTATCTGGCGATACAAAATGATTTTCAGAAGAAAGAAGTGTTACAGGACAGGCAGGGAGTAGGGTTGCAGAACATTGTTAACCGATATTCAATTGTAACCAACAGAAAGGTTCTGATTGAACAAAATGAAGAAAATTTCACCGTTAAAATTCCAATTTTAACCAAACAAATTACAGTTATGGAAACAAGTGCAGAATATAGCGACGAAAATAAAGCTTATTTCAGAGCTAAGAAAAGAGTAGAGGAACTAAAAGGTTTTTACGGTAACGTAATTTCATATTGTTGTGTGGTACCATTTTTAATTTTTATAAATTTGAGGTATTCTCCTGGATTTCAGTGGTTTTGGTTCTCGGCTTTAGGCTGGGGGTTTGGAGTTGTCATGCATGCTTTTAAAGTATTTGGGTACAGCTCAGATTGGGAAGAACGAAAAATAAGAGAGATTCTGGAACGCGAAAACAAACAAAAAAACTGGAAGTAGCCATGGAAAAGGATTTTATAGAAGCAGAACGTTTTTATCAGGCCAAGAAAAAAGTAAAAGAAATTAGAGAGTTTTACGAGCACCTGGCAGTTTTCATTCTGGTAAACATTATTGTGATAGCTGTAAATCTTATAACCTCGCCTGAATATTTATGGTTTGTTTGGTGCGTTTTGGGTTGGGGAGTAGGAGTAGTCATTCATGGACTGACAGTATTTGATATCCCGCCTTTTTTCAGTAAAGATTGGGAAGAGAAGAAAATCAAAGAAATTTTGGAAAAAGAAAAATTAAGAAAACCTGAGAATAATTATGGAAACTAATTTTAATAAGGAACAGGAAGATTTCGAACTTCAAAAGATGGCAAGTAAAAAGGTGGTGAAGTTAAAGGCTTTTTACACCCATGTGATTTTCTACAGTGCGGGTCTTATACTTTATATTTTAAAAGATTATTTTGGACTTCCGCTTAATATTTTTCCTGTACAATATCTGAACGGATTTGTCATGTGTATCTGGACCACTGCTTTTGTAGTATCGGCGATAGATATATTCGCTTCTTTTAAAATTTTTGGAGAAGAATGGGAAGAGCGTAAAATGAAGAGCATCTTAGAGAAAAAAGAAAAAAAACAAAAATGGGAGTAGTCATGGAAGTAAATTTGAATGAAGAGGATAAATATTACCTCGCAAAAAAGAGAGTGGAGGAAATCAAAGGTTTCTATGGCAATTTAACGGCATACGTTATTGTAAATCTTGTTCTGATTTTTATCAATCTTTATGCATCACCAAGGCATTTATGGTTTTACTGGCCCTTAATGTGGTGGGGAGTCGGAGTGGTTTTTCACGGTTTAAAAGTCTTTAAAGTGTTTCCGGTTCTTGGAAAAGACTGGGAAGAGAAAAAGATCAAAGAACTGATGGAAAAAGAGAGAGAAAATAAAAATAAATGGCAATAATTAAAGTAAAATGAGACGATATAGAAGAGACAGGTACGAAGTTTACAGAGATGAAATTAGTACAGACGAAAGCTATAATTTAGCGTACAGAAAAGTGAAAAAAATCAAAGGCTTTTACACACACTTAAAAGTGTATTTGATTGTGAATGCCATCATTATAGTTTCTAATTTAAACAGAGATTATTTCAGCCATAGTGTTTATGAAAATGGATTGTTAGACTGGCGTACTTATTCAACAGCCATATGCTGGGGAGTAGCTTTAGTCATTCATGCTTTTACCGTGTTTGGTCCTGATATTTTTTTTAGCAGTGAATGGGAACAAAAAAAGATCCAAAAATATATGGAGAGAGAGGCACAGAACAATAACACAAAATGGCAATAATTTTTAAATCAAAATAATATGGGACAGTTTAGAAGACAGATGTACGAAGAGTATTCGCATGAGTTTAGTACAGACGAAAGTTTCAATTTGGCATACAAAAAAGTAAAAAGAATTAAAGGCTTTTATTCGCATTTAAGAGTTTATATATTGGTGAACATTATCATCATTGTTTCAAGTCTGAATCAAAGTTATATAGGTGATCATTTTGTCATTAGAGGATTCCGTGATTGGGAAATTTATTCGACTGCATTTTTTTGGGGAATTGCTTTAGTGATTCATGGAATTTCCGTTTTTGGCCCTGATGTTTTTTTTAATAGAGATTGGGAGCAAAAGAAAATTCAAAAAATAATGAAGAAAGAGGCTGAAAATAAAAATAAATGGAAGTAATTTTAAACTGAATTTTTAATTTTTGCATCTTACGAAATGACCACATTAATTATAGAAGACGAAAAACCGGCAGCAAGATTACTACAACGAAAACTCGAAAAGTTAGATATTGCTGTAAAGACCATGTTACATTCTGTTGAAGAATCCGTTTATTGGTTTGAAAATAATGAACATCCGGATCTCATATTTCTGGATATTCAATTGTCTGATGGTTTATCGTTTGAAATTTTCGAAAAAATAAATATTCAGAGTGCCATTATTTTTACCACGGCTTATGATGAATACGCTTTAAAAGCATTCAAATTAAACAGTATCGATTATCTTTTAAAACCTATTGACGAAGATGATCTCGAGGTTGCTGTTGCGAAATTCAAAACCAGATTGCCAAAAACAAGTTCAGAAAATTCAAATTTGCAACTTGATTTTGAACAAATTCGCCAAATGTTGTCGAACCCTTTTGAAAAGAATTATAAAAAACGATTTACAGTTAAAATCGGACAGCATTTAAAGGTCATTACAACAGACGAAATCGAGTGTTTCTTTAGTGAAAATAAAGGAACCTACATTCATACTTTTGATAATAGAAATTATTTAATCGATTCGACTTTAGAAATCCTGGAGCAGGAAATCGATAAAAAAGATTTCTTTCGCGTTAGCCGAAAATTCATTGTTCCGCTTACGGCGATAAAAGAAATTCAGGTTTATACCAATTCACGGTTAAAGATAATTTTGCCAACTTATAAAGAGGATGAGGTAATTGTGAGCCGTGAGAAAGTGCAGGACTTTAAAAACTGGCTGGGGTAAACTTATTTAATAAATGTATCGTTCCTACGGAACTTTTTTGCGGGTTGAATTTATTTTTCAATGGATTAAAATCCATTGCTACAATATTTGTCATTCCTTCGGAATTTTATAATGTGCCTGAACAGCTTCAATGATTAAGAGAGAGCCATTGGCTCGACGCATTTTGTAGGAGCGGATTTTAATCCGCTTAAAAAAAAGTTTATCAAATATGGAGAGCCGTGGGCTCGGGCCATATCCTTAAATAAAAAAGAGCTGGAATTTTCCAGCTCTTTCTATATAATTTAAGTTATTATTTACTCAATCGGTGCAAAGTGTAGGTCATGGCACTCAAAAGGAAAAAGGCCATAATTTGATGAATTAATCCTAAAGCTAAAGGAACGCTGTATAAAAGTGTAAAAACGCCCAGTAAAAATTGAATGAAAACAAAAACAAGAAGAACGTTGATTCCCTTAGATTGATTTCTGGTAAGAGAAAATTGAGTTCCTTTGTAATATAAGAAAAGAATAAGAGCCACTACTACATAAGCAAAAGTTCTGTGTACAAACTGAACTCCGCTTTTTCCTTCGATTAAGTTTTTAACCAAAGTAGATTGTTCAATAAAAACCGAATCGTGAATAAATTGTCCGTCACTCATCAAAGGCCAGTGATTGTGTATTAAACCGGCATTAAGACCGGCTACAAATCCGCCGTAAATAATTTGAATCAGTAAAGCGACAAGAGCTATTCTTGCGATATTACGAAGCGGAATTATTTTGTAAATATTGCGTTCCGGATAAATTAAATCTAGGGCAACCCAAAGTGTATAAGCAAAAGTAATAAAGGCAAAAGTAAGATGAAGAGAAAGTCTGAAATGACTAACATCCGGATTGTCGATTAATCCGCTGCGAACCATAAACCAGCCTAAGAACCCCTGAAAACCTCCCATTGCCAAAAGGACGATACATTTGTTTATGGTTGGACGATCGAGTTTTTTTCGAATCAGGAAATAAACAAAAGGGACAAAGAAAACCAGTCCGATAATACGACCGATAAAGCGGTGAAACCATTCCCAGAAATAAATAAATTTATAATCTGAAAGCTGAAAATCGTTGTGAATATTAATTTTTTGGTATTCTGGGAATTTCTTGTATTGTTCAAATGCTTCATTCCATTTTGCTTCTGTCAGTGGAGGAAAAGTATCTGTTACCAAATGCCAGTCGGTCATGGATAAACCTGAATTGGTCAGACGGGTAATTCCGCCAACGACAACCATTAAAAATAACAAAACACAACCTGATAGCAACCAGATGATTACTGATTTATTTTCTTTTTTCATTTTATAAAATAATACTTAATTCTTTATACTTTTTTTAAGCCTAATTTTTCGGCTCTTTTAATCACAAAATCATAAGCAGCCTGATATTCATTTGGAATGTCACCTTCGAGAATTGCTTCTTTTACAGCTTCTTTCAAAATTCCGATTTCTCTTGAAGGCTTCAAATCAAAGATTTCCATAATTTCTTCACCCGAAATGGGCGGCTGAAAATTACGAACATGGTCGCGCTCTTCGACTTCAACGATTTTCTTGCGGACGATTTCGAAGTTTTTATGGTATTTTTTAAACTTTGACGGATTTTTGGTGGTGATATCTGCCTCACACAAAGTCATTAGATTTTCGACATCCTCACCGGCATCAAAAACCAAACGACGCACTGCACTATCGGTTACGATGTCGTCAGCCAAAACAATAGGACGTGAACTCATGATAACCATTTTTTGCACAAATTTCATTTTGTGATTCAACGGCATGTGCAGACGTTCGAAAATCTTTTTAGTCATCTTCCCGCCTAAAAACTCATGCCCGTGAAAAGTCCAGCCCTGTTTTTTATTGAAACGTTTTGTGGGTGCTTTTCCAATATCGTGCAATAAAGCTGCCCAGCGTAACCATACGTCGTCTGTATTCGGGCAAATATTGTCGACCACTTCCAATGTGTGATAAAAGTTGTTTTTATGAGTATGACCTTCAATTTCTTCGACCTGATTTAATGCCGTTAATTCAGGTAAAATTAAATCTAAAAGTCCCGTTTTGTATAATAGTAAAAAGCCGGTAGAAGGTTTAGGAGTGGAGAGGATTTTGTTTAATTCGTCAACAATTCTTTCACCTGAAATAATTTTAATGCGATCGGCATTTTTTGTGATGGCATTTAATGAATTTTCTTCTATTTCGAAATTCAATTGTGTGGCAAAACGAATCGCACGCAGCATGCGCAGTGGATCATCAGAATAAGTGATGTCCGGATCTAAAGGGGTTTTGATGATTTTGTTCTCTAAATCGGACAAACCATTAAAAGGATCAGAAAGATCTCCGAAGTTTTCTTCGTTTAATGATAAAGCCAAAGCATTAATCGTAAAATCACGACGGTTTTGATCGTCTTCCAGGGTTCCGTTCTCCACTACTGGATTTCGGCTGTCTGAACTGTAAGATTCTTTTCTTGCTCCGACAAATTCAATATCGGTATCTTCAAAACGAAGCATGGCAGTTCCATAAGTTTTAAAAACCTGAACTTTTGGTTTATTAGGAAGTAAATCAG
This sequence comes from Flavobacterium tructae, assembly GCF_002217475.1. GTDB lineage: Bacteria > Bacteroidota > Bacteroidia > Flavobacteriales > Flavobacteriaceae > Flavobacterium > Flavobacterium tructae. The sequence continues at coordinate 115,272 of NZ_MUHH01000013.1, read as the reverse complement.
AAACTTTAAGTGCCAATTCGATACCGCTGCCTACAGCAACAACATCAATATCTTTTTTAGAACCTCTGTTTAAAAGTAAATCCCGAACAAAACCTCCGATGACGTAACTGTCAACGTTGAGTTCCCGGGATGCCTTCGAAATGATATCGAAGATTTTATGTTGTAAAGCAGTTTTATAATTTGTTTGTATAGCCACGAATTCACTAATTTTAAATATCTGTTTATTCAAGAAGAGAATGAACGACTGCAAATTTACAACATAGAAAATGCCTAATACAATCTATTGCTCACTTTTTTGAAGAAATTCGTGGTTTTAAGCATCAATTTTTGTTGAAATGGAAAAGAGGAAAACTGGTTTGTCACGAATTTCGCGAATTTTGCGATTTTATTTCGCCACAGATTAAAAGGATTAGAAGGATTAAAAAACTGCAAAAAATCCTTTTAATCTGTGGCGAAAAGGAACCTTTATAATGCGATTGAACAAATCAATTCAGATCTGTTATTTTTAAAATTTCAATTTGTATTTTTGGAGTATATAAAAATGTACACATGAAAATTGTTATATCGCCTGCAAAGTCATTGAATTTCGAAAAAGAATTACCTACTACTCAATATACAGAACCTCATTTTTTAAAAGAAGCACGTGTAGTTCATAAAATCTTAAAGACTAAAAAACCTGCTGAGTTATCTGAATTAATGTCGATTTCAGCTAAGCTATCAGATTTGAACTGGAAAAGAAATCAGGATTGGAAAACACCATTTACACCTGAAAATGCCCGTCCGGCGGTCTATACTTTTGATGGAGACGTTTATACTGGTTTAGATGCTTATTCTATTCCGGTGGAGAAACTGGACGTTCTTCAAAGCAAACTTCGAATTCTGTCGGGACTTTACGGAGTTTTGAAACCATTAGATTTAATGCAGGCTTACCGTCTGGAAATGGGAACAAAATTGCCAGTTGGGGAGTATAAAAATCTGCACGAGTTTTGGAAACCAACTGTGACAAAAGCATTAAATAAAGAGTTATCTAAGGGAGAGCTGTTCGTCAATTTAGCGAGTAATGAGTATTTCTCTGCAGTAGATGTGAAAGCTTTAAAAGTTCCTGTGATCACACCCGACTTTAAAGATTATAAAGACGGAAAACTCAAAATGATCAGTTTCTTTGCCAAAAAGGCAAGGGGGATGATGGTGCGTTATATTATTGATACTAATGCTGAAACTATTGAAGACTTAAAAGGATTTAATTATGAAGGGTATCAGTTTGATGGTAATCTTTCGAAAGGAAATCATTTGGTGTTTACGAGATAGGTTTTTTTAAAGGTTCTGAGGGGCTAAGATGCTAAGTTTCTGAGATTTTTTGAAGAGCAGTAGGCTCGAATCATATTGTAGGGAGGGATTTTAATCCCTTTATGATGGATCAAATATATTTAAAAGAAAAACGCCGAATTCGATTTTTGAATTCGGCGTTTTTACGTATTATAAATCAATTATTATTAATGCATTGCATCAGCAGGATTAATCTTGTTTTTTCCTTTTTTGATTAAAAGAATAATTGGAATACAGCATAAGAACATAATTCCCAAATACATGAAAATATCCATATAAGCCATTACGGTACTTTGTTTCATTACAGAATATTCAATGGCTTGGTAAGCTTTTTTCAGTGCAACGTCTGCGCTATATCCTTTAGACATAAAAGCTCTTTGCATTCCGGCAATACGCTGCTGTACTTCATATTTTGCAGGATCTAAATTGGTTAGTAAGTTCACTCGGTGTTCCTGTCCTAAACGAGTAATAAACGTGGTGATAATGGCAATACCAAACGAACCTCCTAATTGTCTCATCATTCCGGTAAAAGCAGCTCCTTCACCAATATGTTTTCCTTTTAAGGTAGATAGAGAGAGTGTCGTAATAGGGACAAAAAGTAATCCTAAACCAATTCCTCTTAGAATTAAAGGCCAGTACATATGTTCAACTCCGGTATCAGGAGTCATACGGGTCTGCATCATAAAGGTAAAGAAAAAGAATACCAAAAATCCAACTCCAACCATATATCCCTGAGGAACTCCTCTCTGAATCATGTTCCCCACAAAAGGCATCATGATTGCTGTGGTAATAGACCCTGGAATCAATAATAATCCGGCATCTGTTGCGGTCCATCCTAAAATAGATTGTGTGTAGATCGGGATAATTAAAGTCGATCCGTACAGACCGAAACCAAGAATGAAACACATTACGGTTCCTATTCTAAGATTTCCGTCCTTTAGAACACTTAAGTTTACGATTGGATGTTTATAAGTGAGCTCTCTCCAGATAAATAAGACCAATCCTAAAACCGTAACCACACTTAAAGTTATAATAGTTGAATCGTTGAACCAATCGTCTTGTTGCCCGTGCTCCAGAACGAATTGTAAAGACCCGATAAAGGCTGCAAGCAATATAATTCCCCACCAGTCAACCTGATTGGCTTTTAATTTTTCTCCATATTTAGGGCTTCTTACGAACGTTAACGCTAAAATTGTAGCGATGATCCCCAATGGAATATTAATGTAAAAAATATAAGGCCAGGAGTAGTTGTCTACTAAATATCCTCCTAATGGCGGTCCTAAAGTTGGTCCAACAATTACTCCCATTCCGTAAATAGCCTGGGCCATTCCACGTTTTGCTACAGGATAACTTTCGGTGATAATGGTCTGTGCGGTTACGAGTAAGGCACCTCCACCCATACCCTGAACAAATCTAAAGGCTACCAGTTCCCATATGTTGGTTGCGTTTCCGCATAAAAAGGAACAGACCGTAAATATTATGATAGAAGCCACAAAATAATTACGTCTTCCAAATTGTTGCGAAAGCCAGCTCGTCATCGGAATTACAATCACATTCGCAATGGCGTATGCTGTAATTACCCAGGCAACATCAGTTAAAGTAGCACCAAGGCTACCTCGCATGTCTGTTAGTGCTACGTTTACAATTGTCGTATCTACAATTTCAAGCAAGGCACAAAGTACTGCCGTAATCGTAATGATGACCCGTCTGTATCCGTATTCTACTAAATCTTCGTCTGCTTGTACTGCTGCCATTATTTTATTTTAAATGTACATCTACATCAACATTCATCCCTGGTCTTAGTAATTTTACTTTCTCCGGATCGTTTGATTCGTCTAAACTAATTTTTACTGGTAATCTTTGAATTGTTTTTACGAAGTTACCGGTTGCATTATCAGGAGGTAATAAAGAAAAACGTGATCCTGTTGCAGGAGAAAAAGAAGTTACAGTTCCTTTAAATTCATAGTTTGGATAAGCATCAACTTTTAGACTTACTTTTTGTCCGGCAACCATTTTGTTCAATTGTGTTTCTTTAAAGTTAGCCACAACCCAAGCTTCATTGTTGTTGATGATGTAAAATAAAGATTGTCCCGGTTGAACTAATTGTCCCGGTTGAATATCTACTTTAGAAACCTGACCGTCAATTGCAGCAGTTACAACCGTATAGCTAAGGTTTAAATGAGCAACGTCTAACATTGTTTTCGCTTTTTTGATATTAGCGGAAGCTACTTCAGTTTGTTTGTCAGAAACTTTTGATTTCGATTGAATTACTGTTTTTTGGTAAGAACTAGCTCGTTGTTGATCTTGCAAAACACGTACCTGGTTTTCAGCTTCTTCTTTTGCAGATAGAGCCTGTTCGTATTGTTGTTTTGTAATCGTATGTGTTTTGTATAAATTATTGTAACGGTTGTAGTCGTTTGTAATTTGTCTTAATCTGATTTTTGCGCTTTCGATAGAACCTGTTGCAGATTTCATTTGCGCATCCGACACAGAGATGCTTGCGTTGGCACTTCCGATATCAGCTTTTGCAGCTTCGTATTGTCCTTCAGCACCTAATAAAGCAGCATTAGCCTCATCGATTTTTAACTGATAATCTCTTTTATCAATCGTAAACAAAGTATCCCCTTTTTTTACAAAATCATTATCTTTTACGTATACTTTACTAATATATCCCGATACTCTTGGAATAATCGGATTCATTTTTTTCTCGATTTGAGCATCGTCCGTTTCTTCGTGAGCTAAAGAGTGCATGTACTTAGTTATTCCGTAAGTTCCGCCCACTAAAACCAAAACGGCTAGTATAATGATGAATTTAGTATTTGTTTTTTTCTTTTCCATGAGAGCTGTCGATTATATTTTAGAAAGATTGAATGATTGTGATAATTGTCCGGATACCGAAAGTAATTCGTAATATTTTTGAATGATAGTAGCTTTTGATAGTGCTGTATTTATTTTAGCGCTTAATTGTTCAACGTCAGCTTCAACCAAATCATTAGTATCTGATAAACCATTGTCAAACTTATCTTTTACAAGTCTGTAATTTTCACTTGCTTGTTGAAGAGCTTCATCGTAAACCACACTTTGATTGATTGCCAGATCATAATCTTCAATTGATTTTTGAACTTCAACTTTAATACGGTCCGTCATTACAGCTTCACTATTTTTAACCTCCAGAGCTTTACTTTCCGCTACTCGTACATGAGCACTGTTTTTGTAAATTCCGGATAAGTCATAAGTTAAACCTAATCCAAAGTTCATAGCATATCTTACCGTTATAATGTCTTTAAGGTCCAGAGCTGTATAACCGCCAAGTAAGGCTAATGTTGGATAATAGGCTGCTTTTGCTACTTTGATATTTGACTCAGTAGCTTTTTGCTGCAAACGAATTGCTTCCAAATCTTTTCTGTTTTCAAGAGCTATTGCATCTGATGTTGGTGCATTGCTTGTTTTTAAGTTGAAAAAATCAGCTTCATTAACCTGCAGTTTCGTGTTAGGGTCTAACTTTAATAAAGTGGTTAGATAGAAGTTGATATTGTTAAGATTATTAGTCGCTTCATCAATAGATAATTGCGTTTTTGAAACCAGTAATTGAGACTTTAATAAATCATTTCTTGGAATAATTCCATTCTTCTCCAATTCTGTAAAATCAGTAACACGTTGTTTCGCACTTTTTTGGTTTTCATTTAAAACATCTAATGTTTTTTGAGCTTTATACAAAGCAGTATAATAGGTAATTACTTTTAAAGCAACATCCTCTTTTGTTTTGGCAGCTGTAGCATTTTCCGCTTCGTATAAGTTATCGTAAGCTTCAATACTATTCTGAATTTTGAATCCTGAAAATAAAGGAAGGCTCAAAGTTGCCATTCCAAACATTGCTCTGTCAGGAGATGCAATAGAGGCATTTTCACTTTGATTTGGCATACTAATCGATGCCTTCGTAAGACGTTGGTATTGACCGGAAATTTTAATATCCGGGTATTGATTGTCTTTTACGCTTTTTAATTCGTATTTTTTTGTGTTTACCTTAGAGTTGGCAAGTGTAACTTCGTTACTTTTTTCCCAGGCCATTTGTACGGCCTCGCCTAAGGTTAAACTTGTTTTCTCTTGTGCTTCTATTGACGAAATTCCGATGAAGAAAACCCCAAAGAGCATTAATTGACTAATTTTCATAAACAAGTAGCGCTTTTATAGTTTGTTGAATGTGCTTTGTAAGACTGTTTTTGATGTACTCGTTGTACATCTCTTCTGTTTTTAAATTTAATAGTTCCTCAAAAAAAGGTCTATTCATATGAAAGTGAAAAAAGGTTCCAATAATGGTAGGAGTAATGAGTGGAATAATTACATCTTTTCTAAAAACTCCTTTAGACTGACCCTGTGCAATAATACTTTCAACCGATTTTAAATTTCCTTTTTTAAGTTCTGTGAAGGCGATCATACTTTTTTCTCTTTTTTTAGAGTTAAGCTCGAAGTGTAATACTCTGAAAATCCCTTTGTTACAGCTGATTCTTGTAATGTAAATTTCGATTAATTTATTGACTTTATCGAGAGGTTCGATATTTTCCTGTAATAAATTTTCAAGCTGAAGCTTTAAATCGGCAGTTTTGTAGATAATAAGGGCTTCCAGTAGTCTTTCTTTAGAGCCAAAGTAATACGAAACCATTGCAATATTAATTTTTGCATGTTTGGAGATATCCCGTATCGAAGTCCCTTCAAATCCTTTTTCTGAGAATAGCTTTTCAGCAACTTCCAGAATTTGAATTTTTTTATCGTTTAATTCGAAGTCTGACATGGTATTGTTTCTAATCGGGTACAAAATTAAACAAGTGTTTAAATTAAACAGTTGTTTAATTTTATTTTAACAAAATATTAACACGGTTTAGACTTGATAATTTTGCATAAAAAAAGCTGAAAACAGACCTGTTTTCAGCTTTTAATGGGTTTTTGCCATTTCGACCGAAGGGAGAAATCACATAAGAAATCCTCATGCATAATAGTCAATCTTTGTCGAATTACAAGTGTCATTTCGACGAAGGAGAAATGACAAACCAGACGGTATTATATATTTTAGTAGAAAAATTAATTATCTAATCTCTCCAACAAATTCTGCAATTTTTCCGCTTCCATTCTCAGACAAATGTTTGATAAACGCGCTTCCGATGATAGCACCTTTGGCATATTTGGTAGCCTGATTGAATGTTTCTTTATTTGAAATTCCAAAACCTACGATTTGTGGGTTTTTAAGATCCATTTGGGCAATTCTTTCGAAGTAACTTTCCTGAGTATTTCCGAAACCGAAACCGGCCTGAGAACCCGTTACGCTGGCAGAACTCACCATATAAATGAATCCATTTGAAACGCTGTCGATAAAACGTATACGCTCTTCTGACGTTTGTGGGGTAATCAGAAAGACATTGATTAAACCGTATTTTTCGAAAATTACTTTGTATTCGTCTGCGTAAACATCAACTGGTAAATCCGGAATAATTAAGCCGTCGATACCAATTTCGGCACATTTTTTACAAAATTCTTCGATTCCGTATTGCAGCATCGGGTTAAAGTATCCCATAATAATTAACGGAATTTTTACGCTTTCGCGGATGTTTTTCAACTGATCGAAAAGAATTTGGGTAGTCATTCCATTGTGAAGTGCCTGTGTTGAACTTGCCTGAATGGTTGGTCCATCAGCCAAAGGATCACTAAAAGGCAAGCCAATTTCGATTAAATCAACACCATTTTTTTCTAAATCCTGAATGATGGGAACGGTATCATTCAAATTGGGATATCCCGCTGAGAAATAAATAGAAAGAATCTTTTTATCTTCTTGTAATTTTTGAGTTATTCTGTTCATTTTATTATGTTTTTTGTGCCACAGATTAAAAGGATTTCAACCATTTTATTAATAATTTAATCTGTTAGAATCTTTGAAATCTGTGGCATTATTTTTATTTTTTTAAAATCTTACTTGTCCAATCCTCATTTAGTTTTTCGACTAATAATATTCCCGAATCTGTATCGTTCATCTGCCCGATAAGTTCACCTTTATTATTCCAGAAAGCACTTTGTCCGGCTGATGGTGATCCCCATGATTCTCCACTGAAATTAGACATCAGCACATTCAATTGATGTTTCCCGGCATAATTTTGTAAATGCCTGTAAGCATTTGGAATCCCGTTTGGTGAAAAGAAAATACTGGCAATATAAATATTTGTTTCTCTCTTGCATGCATTTTGTGGATGCAGCGGATGGTCAATATCAGCACAAATAGCAAATGAAATTTTCTGATTTTCAATTTCAATCATCGGATTATAATCAAACGAAGATTGAAAAAATTCGTCTTCTCCTTCATGCAAAAATTGCTTAGTGTATATCGAAACAGAATTGTCCGGAGCAATAATAAATTCGCCGATAAATAATGCTGATCCAATTTGGATTGGCGCTCCTGCAATGATGACGATATTGTTTTTTACAGCTAATTTTCTTAAATGATCTAATCTCGAATCGTCTTTTTGGAAAGCCAATTTTTGAGCGTACTCCCTTTCGTAACCTGTGATTGACATTTCAGGGAATGCAATTAATTTTGCTCCATTCTGAACGGCTAGTTCGATAAGACGATAGTGCTCTAATAAGTTGGAATCAATATCCTCGCGGAATGGTTTTGTTTGTGCTGCTGCCAGAATCATGGTATAGAATTATTTGTTTTCGATATAAATCCAGGCAACTGTTCCGGAATTCAAAGTTACCTGAACTCTTTTATACGCATTAGATTCGAATAGATCTACTTTAGCCAAATCGGCATTTGTGACGTCAAAAACAATACCGTGTATAGGATCCGTAGAGGTTGCGCTTGGTACGACTACAACATAATCTGCCATTCCAAATTCTTCTTCGATTTGCAGACTTTTTAGTTTGTGACCGTGAAGCTGATCTCGGGTTCCGGTCAGTATCTTATTAAAAAGACGCATTTGAATTTCTTTTGATCGCAATGTTCCATAAGAGAATAACTTTTCCATAGTTGCTATTTTATTACAATTTAAAATATTCAATATAATTATCTAAATCCTTATCTCCGCGACCGGAAAGACTGATCACTACGATATCGCTTGGTTTGAACTTCTTCTGATCTAAAACAGCAAAAGCATGTGCACTTTCAATTGCCGGAATAATTCCTTCCAGTTTGGTCAGCTGTAAACCTGCATTCATTGCATCATCATCAGTTACAGAAAAGAATTCCCCGCGACCGGTTTGCGCCAGATGTGCGTGCATAGGACCAACTCCGGGATAATCAAGACCGGCAGAAATAGAATACGGTTCGGTGATTTGTCCGTCCGGAGTTTGCATTAAAAGGGTTTTACAGCCGTGAATAATCCCCATTTTTCCTAATTTACTGGTGGCGGCGCTGTGACCGCTGTCAACCCCTTTTCCGGCAGCTTCTACCGCAATAATCCCCACTTGAGGTTCGTGCAGAAAGTGATAATAAGTTCCGGCCGCATTACTTCCTCCACCAATACAAGCCACTACATAATCAGGATTTTCACGTCCTTCTTTTGCTTTTAACTGCCATTTGATTTCTTCTGAAATAACACTTTGAAAACGGGTAACCATATCGGGATAGGGGTGTGGTCCAATTGCTGAGCCTATGATATAATGTGTATCTACGGGATTGTTAATCCAATCACGAATAGCTTCATTGGTAGCATCTTTTAATGTTTTGGAACCTGAAAGTGCCGGACGGACTTCAGCGCCTAACATTTTCATACGTGCCACGTTTGGTGCCTGACGCGCAATGTCAATTTCACCCATATATACGATACATTCCAGCCCCATTAAAGCACATACCGTAGCGGTCGCAACACCATGCTGACCGGCACCAGTTTCGGCGATAATTCTTTTTTTACCCAGACGTTTGGCAACCAGAATTTGTCCAATAGTATTATTGACTTTGTGTGCTCCGGTATGATTTAAATCTTCTCTTTTCAGATAAATTTTGGTATTGTACTTCTCTGACAAACGTTTTGCAAAATAAAGCGGACTAGGACGACCTACATAATCTCTAAGTAATTGGTCAAATTCTGCTTTAAAATCTGGTTCGCTTGTTATTTTTAGATAATTCTGACGTAATTCTTCTACATTCGGATAAAGCATTTCGGGAATGTAGGCTCCTCCGAACTCTCCGTAATATCCTTTTTCGTTAACATTATAATTCATTGTATAGTTGTTTTGGGTTTAAAGTAGCAGGTTTTAGATTTTTCTGAAACTTTCTTAATAGAGTTGTATTTTTTAATCCTGGTTCTGTCTCAAATTTACTGTTTACGTCGATAGCATAAATAGGCACTTTGAGGTTCTTTATCGCAGGTATTTCTTCAATTCCGATGCCACCGCTCAAAAAGATTGGTTTCTCAGATTTATAATTTTCTAATATTTTCCAGTCAAAAGTGGTTCCGTTTCCGCCCGGTAATTTTCCTTTTGTATCAAACAGAAAATAATCGCAAACCTTTTCAAAAGGTGTCAGAACTTTAAAATCAAAACTTTCATCTATCGAGAATGTTTTTATGATTTCAATAGTCACATCAATTTTGGCATCGATCTTAGCTCTCAGTTCCCGGCAAAATTCTACGGTTTCTTTTCCGTGTAACTGAACGGCCTGTAAATGATATTTGTCTGCTGTTGATAGTACGTTATCAACCGTTTCATCTACAAAAACACCGGTTTTCTTGATGGTATGAATCAATTCCGGAATCGTTCCGTCAAAATAACGTGCGGATTTTTCCCAGAAAATAAATCCCATATAATCGGGCAGGAGTGCTCCTGTTTCGAGTATATTGTCGGGATATTTCATACCGCATATTTTTAGTTTCATTTTTTTTATTTTTATGCTTTAAGCTTTAGGCAATAAGCTTTAGGCTAAATTAGTAATGTTAAGAAAGTTTTTCGGTTTTCAGCTTACGGCTTAAAGCTTACAGCATACAGCTGTCTAATAAATTCAGTTGCTGCCTGACCGGCATTGTCTGTTTTCATAAAGTTTTCTCCGATTAGGAAACCACTGTAACCATAGGGTCTTAATTCCGAAATGGCTTCAATAGAGGAAATTCCGCTTTCTGAAACTTTTACAAAATCATTCGGGATTTGAGAGGCCAGCTGTTTGCTGAAATCCAGGCTTACTTCAAAAGTTTTCAGATTTCTGTTGTTCACGCCAATCATATCTAGACTTGGCATTATAGATTTCTCTAGTTCTTCCTGATTGTGTACTTCCAGTAAAACTTCTAATCCTAATTGTTTAGCAAATTCCGATAACGATTTGATTTCTTCGCGGGTTAAAACGGCCGCAATCAGTAAAATTAAATCGGCTCCGTACGCTTTGGCTTCTAAAATCTGATATTCATCGACAATAAACTCTTTTCGCAAAAGCGGAATATTTACACTTGCTCTTGCCAGAAGTAAATCGTCTAATGAACCGCCAAAGTATTTCCCGTCGGTTAAAACTGAAATTCCACAGGCGCCAGCATTCTCATATCCTTTAACAACTTCTTCTACTGTGAAGCTATGATTGATTACAGATTTAGACGGTGAACGGCGTTTGTGCTCCGCAATTATTCCTGTCGAACTTGTCTTCAGTTTTTGACTTAGAGAAATCGTTTCTCTTCCAAAAAATACAGAAGCTTCCAATTGTGAAACGGGAATGATTGATTTTTTAAGGACGACTTCTCGTTTTTTATCTACAATTATTTTATCTAAAATGTTCATTATTTTATTGATTTCAGGTTTCAGGTTTCAAGTTTCCGGTTTCAACAACTTGAAACCTGAAACAAAAAAGACTTGAAACTATTTTTTACTTACTTAGTTCTTGTAATTTTTTAAGCACTTGATGTCCTTTTCCGGAAAACAAACTTTCTTTGGCCTGCTTAAAACCTTCCTGAGGTGAGCATTTGGTTACGGTTGAAATGGCCATTGCTGCATTTGCACAAACCACATTATTCTGAGCCTCACTTCCTTTTCCGGAAATAATGCTGACAAACATATCTGCTGATTCTTCGATGGTTCTTCCTCCCTCAATTTCTCTTTGCGATAAAAGACGGACGTTGAAATCCTCCGGTTTCAACATGCCTTCCATATCGCTTGTAATGATTTTTGTTGGACCAGTTAATGAGATTTCGTCGTAACCGTCAAGTGAATGAAGGATGGTAAAGTTAACATCGGTGTTTTGATATAAATAAGCATACATTCTCGCTAATTCTAAATTGAAAACACCAACTAATTGATTTTTAGGGAAAGATGGGTTTACCATTGGACCTAACATGTTAAAAAATGTTTTTACAGCCAGCTCTTTTCGGATTGGTCCGACATTTTTCATGGCAGGGTGAAATAAAGGAGCGTGTAAAACACAAATTCCTGCCTGATCGATACATTTTTCTAAAAATGACGGATCATTGCTGAATTTTATACCCATTTTTTCCATCACGTTGCTTGATCCCGAAATAGAGGATACCCCATAATTTCCATGTTTTGCTACCTTTATTCCTGCTCCGGCAGCTACGAATGAAGCTAAAGTCGAAATGTTGAAAGTATCTTTTCCATCACCACCCGTTCCGCACAAATCAATAGCATTGTAGGCCGATAAATCCACACGAATACACAATTCTAATAAAGCTTCGCGAAACCCGGAAAGCTCATCAATCGTAATGCTTCGCATCATAAATACAGTCAAAAATGCCGAAATCTGACTTGGGTTGTAAGCCCCGCTTGAAATGTTGATCAATACATCTTTGGCTTCTTCTTTCGAAAGCACTTCGTGATTGATTAATTTATTTAGTATGTTTTTCATTTATTTAAGTCTTAAAGTCTAAAGTCGAAGGTCATAAAGTCTTCAAAATTTGATGTTTTTTTGGAATTGATTACTGTTTTAAGTTTTAATAGGAAAGGTGAAGTATTTGACTTTGGGACTTTCGACTTTAAAACTTTTGGCTAATGTCTAACTCTTAATCCAATTCTCTAAAATCCTTTTTCCTTTTGGTGTAAGTACACTTTCCGGATGGAATTGTACTCCGCGAACATCAAAAGTTTTGTGTCTTAACGACATGATTTGTCCGTTTTCATCAACTGAAGTGGCTTCAAGAACATCTGGCAAGTTGGCATCAACAACCCAGGAATGGTATCGACCGACCTCAAATTCACTGCCTAAACCTTCGAACAAAATTTCGTCTGAAACTACTGTTTTTACATTTGTAGCAACGCCGTGATAAACTTTATCAAGGTTAGAAAGGGTTCCGCCAAAAACCTCTCCAATAGCTTGTTGTCCTAAACAAACGCCTAGAATACTTTTTGTTGGAGCGTATTTTTGAATCACGGCTTTCAATAATCCCGCTTCATCCGGAATTCCCGGACCCGGAGAAAGTAATATTTTATCAAAAGAGGCGATTTCTTCAATGTCAAATTCATCGTTTCTGTATACGGTAACTTCACAGTTCAAATCTTCCAGATAGTGTACTAAATTATAAGTGAAACTATCGTAATTGTCTATAACTAATATTTTTTTCATTGTGTTTTTTGTTTCAAGTCTCAGGTTTCAGGTTTCAGGTTTCAACAACTTGAAACCTGAAACAAAGAAAACCTGAAACTAATTTTTATTTTTCCCGAACATACTTTTCAGTGATAATTCGATCGATTCCTAATTTTTCTAATTTTTCGATTCCCTTTTGAATCAGCGTATCGTTTTTAATTTTTACAACAAACTCAAACTTATTGTTTTCCCATTGACGGTTATTGAAGTATTCCAGATTTTCGGTATAAATACTGTCTTTTAAAGTGTATTTTCCACCTCCGCCAAAGAAAACTGCATTTGTTGAATCCTTACCGTTATTTAAATCATGATTGAAAAAAGCAAAATGGCTATCATTTATAATTTTAATCATTTTTGTTTTTGGATTGAAAGTCGAGAACGTAGAATCTTTTTCGGTGGTTTCAGCTGATATCAGACGCCAGGTTCCGCTTAAAGGAAGTGTGTTCGATTCTTTTTTAGCTTCACAGGAAGTAAATAATACAATGGCAATCAAAAATGGAATAATGTTCTTCATCGTTTTTTAGGTTGTGTTTATGGTTGTTTTTTAGTTTTGTTTCAAGTTTCAAGTTTCAGGTTTCAGGTTTCACGTTGTTGCAACGGAAATAAAACCTGAAACAAAAAAACTTATATTTTCTCCGCCATCTCTAAGGCTGTATTCAAGGCTCTTAGTTTGTTGTAAACTTCCTGCATTTCACTTTCTTCATCAGAACTGGCAACAATTCCGGCACCAGCCTGGCAGTGTAATTGATGATTTTTACTCAGGAAGGTTCGAATCATAATAGCGTGATTGAAATTACCTTCAAAATCCATGAACCCAATGGCTCCTCCATAGAAATTACGATTTGTTTTTTCATAATCTTCGATCAGTTGCATGGCTCTGTGTTTTGGAGCTCCACTTAAGGTTCCTGCCGGGAAAGTATCGGCTACCACCTGCATAGTGGTTGCTTTTTCATGTAAATAACCGGTTACTTTTGAAACCAAATGAATTACATGCGAGAAAAACTGAACTTCTCTGTATTTTTCAACATTTACATCATGTCCATTTCGACTTAAATCATTTCTGGCCAAATCGACAAGCATCACGTGTTCGCTGTTTTCCTTTTTATCTTCTGAAAGTTGTTTGGCTAAAACAGCGTCCTGTTCGTCATTTCCGGTTCTTTTAAAAGTTCCGGCTATAGGATGAATTTCGGCTTTTCTATTTTTTACAATTATTTGTGCCTCAGGTGAAGATCCGAATATTTTGAAATCGCCATAATCGAAGAAGAATAAGTACGGAGAAGGATTTATGCTTCGTAAGGCACGATATACGTTGAATTCATCGCCTTTGAAACCTTGGGTAAAACGACGTGAAAGTACCAGTTGAAAAACATCTCCACGGAAACAGTGTTTTTTGGCTAAAGCTACATTGTGTTTGAATTCTTCATCGGTTAAATTAGAGAAACCTTCACCTTCTTTGGTGAATTTATAAGAGGCTATATTTCTGGATTGTAACAATTGTTCGATCTCCGAAATATTATTTCTTCCATCAACACTATGGCAAAAAATGTACGCTTCATTTTTAAAGTGATTGATGGCAATGATATTTTGATAAACAGCATAAAACACATCCGGAATTAAAGTAGCTCTGTCTTTTTTGGCAATCGAAACTTTTTCAAAATAACGAACGGCATCGTAAGAGATGTATCCAAATAAACCATTATTGATAAATTTAAAATCATTTTTCTCTGATTGGAATTGGCTTGAAAATTCCTGAATAATTTCCGGAATATTCGTTGAACTGTCGATAGAGATTCGTTCTTTAGTTCCGTCAGGAAAAGTTTTTAAAATAGTTTCGTTCTCAATTTTAATGGTTGCAATGGGATTGCAGCAGATGTAAGAGAAACTGTTGTCATTTCCGTGATAATCACTGCTTTCCAATAGTAAGCTATTTGGGAACTTGTCCCGAATTTTAAAGTAAACACTTACTGGTGTAATGGTGTCTGCCAGAATTTGTTTGTAGTGTGTGTTGAGTGTAAATGGTTTCAAAGTATTTCGTTTTTTTATTTTTAATAGATTTTCTTATCAGAGTTTAGACCAAAAAAAAAGGCTTGTCGTGATGACAAGCCTTTTATATTTATAGTTTTACAATACCATAGGAAGCTTTGTTCACGACGTTTGACGTAAATTCTTCCACCACCAAGTATTGTTCATTATTGTTTTCATATCTTATTTTGATTTCACAAATATATAAATGTAATTTGAATTACAAGACATAAAAAGTCAAAAAAATCTTTTCTAAATTTTAAAATTTGTTAAATTTTGTTGCTACGAGGTTGTTTTAAGGCCTTAGTTACCAATGGCTATGGTGTTGTTTACGTTCATCCTAAAGTCCGGACTTCCTTTGATATTTGGTGTTGTAAACAATTCGCTGTTTTTGATTTTAGTAAAGTTAATGTCAAAAATAGGATTGTTGTAATAACTTTCAATTGCAGTATTTGCTCCGCCAGCTTCACTTGTGATTCCACCATTACAGTTATTGACGATTAAGTTTTTGAAGGTAATTTTCCCCAAGTTAACCTCGCCGTTTCCAATATTTCCTTCTAGTAGAACAAAAGGCGTAAATCCGGAAACAATACTGTTTGTAAAATTAAAAAAAGTGTTCTCTCTGACGTAAACAGATTCTCTCACAAGTCCCTGATTGTTTTCTTCCAGATTTATAAGCGTAATATTACTGGCATTAATTTTAGTCAATTTTTTGCTCATGTCTGTATTTCCAATTTTGTCATAAGAATCAACTTCAAAACATCTTGAGCCCGAAATATCCGATGAAAAGGGATGACGAATGGCAATACTGTTATTGATGTTGATTTGTGCACCCTGAGTGAAATCAAAATCATCATCGGTGGTGCGATAAGAAACCAGATTGTTCAGGTTTAAATCTCCTCCGTAACATTCGAAAGAGTCATCATTAGAGTAACTAATCTGAATATTGCTTAAAATTGTTTTTTTTCCCACTCCGGCAAGGGAAAGTCCGTTAAGTTCTTTGGCAGCACTTAGTTTTCGTCCGGAATATTCAATTCGTACATATTTTAAAACTCCCGAGTTGTCTTCTGCATCCTGACCGCCATAGTGGTTTAGCATTGGTTCAAGATCAAAAGGTAAAGTATGTACTCCTCCAAGGGTGTTGATTGGTGCTTTTCCCAAGATGATAATTCCACCCCAGTCTCCCGGTTTTCTTTGGGTCGTTTCTTTATTGGAAGTAAAAACAATAGGATCTGTTTCTAAACCTTCGGCTACAATTTTTGATCCGTTTGTAATGACCAAAGTTCCACATGTTTTATCGTCGCCTCGTATTACAGTTCCCGGTTCGATAGATAATACGGCATTGTTGGTAACGTAAACAACTCCAACTAATTGATATGTATTGCGTTTAAGGAGTTTGGTGTCCTTGTTAATGGTCCCTGCAATAATGTTTGTGGCTTCGCTATATTCGGTATTGGCAGGTTTAAAATTGGTCCAGTTGTTCATCCAGTTTGAGGTACCAATAATACCTTTAGGCTGTTGTTGTGCCTGTAGAAAAAAAGTACTAAGAACCGTGACAACTATAAGATGTATTTTTGCTTTCATAACTATGATTTTGATTTCTAGTTTTTGATTTTTAATAAGTTCAAAAGTAGAAGGCCAATGTTAATCAAAGCCCAGTATGGTATTACGAAAGCGTTAGGGGAATATTATGAATGTTATTTTTTTGGGAAAAACGCAAAAATAAACCCCAACAGTGTTAAACTATTGGGGTTTTTCTTATAATAATAAGAATTGCTGTTTTTTATGCTATTAGAATTTTAAAGCTACAGTCAATTCAAATTCGTCATTGATAGTTTTGTCTCCTAAGTTTTGGAAGAAGTTACCAGAGTTGTATTTGATATCGTATTTAGTTCTGTCCACTTTGAAAGCTGTTGTAGCAGTATTTCCTTTCACAGCGATATCAAAAGTTACAGGTTTAGTGATTCCTTTTATAGTTAAATCAGCAGTTACTGTGTAAACATCAGTAGATTTTGCTCCGATAGTTTTGAAAACTAATTTTGCAGTTGGGAATTTCTCAGTTCCAAAGAAATCGTCAGCTTTTAAGTGACCGTTTAATTTTCCTTGGTACTCTCCTGTCAAATCTGTTGCTGTTAATGAAGTCATATCAACAGTGAAGTTACCACCTGTTAATTTTTTTCCTTTGAAAACTACAGCTCCTTCTTTGAAGTTTACAGTTCCTGAGTGCTCTCCGGTTACTTTTTTACCTACCCATTTGATAGTACTTGCTTTTACGTCGATTTTTTTAGTTTGTGCGTTTACTGAAAGTCCAGCTACTGCTACGAATAATGCTATTGCAATTGTCTTTAAATTTTTCATTTTGTTAAAATTGATTTTGATTAATAATAATTATATAGTGATAAATAAATTCTCGTGTGATTTTCTAACTTTTTTGTAGTGTTGAGTTTCGTCCTCATCATGTCTGTATCCTACAGTTGCAATAACAGAAGTGTTTAGGCCTAATTTGTCAAAACCTAAAATTTCATTAAATGCAGCAGCATTAAACCCTTCCATTGGAGTTGCATCGATTTTTAATTCAGAAGCGGCAGTCAATAAAGTACCTAAAGCGATATAAGTTTGTTTTGCTGTCCAGATATTTTTAGCTTCAACAGAAAGATTTGAAATAGTACCTTTCATCATGTCACTGAATCCGCCTAAAGCGTCAGCAGGGACTCCTCTTGTTTCACTTATGGTGTTGATGTAAGCATCTACAGAATCTGCTCCAAGATTTAAGTCGTTAGCGAAAATAAAGATTTGAGAAGCATCTGTAATTTGTGTCTGTCCGTAAGCAGCAGCTTTTAATTTTTCTCTGATTTCCGGATTTTCAACGATAATAACTTTGTAGGGTTGTAATCCGTATGAAGAAGCACTTAATCTAACAGCTTCTTTTAAAGTGTTTAAATCTTGTGAAGATATTTTTTTGGTGGCATCAAATTTCTTTGTAGCATATCTCCAGTTTAGATTGTCTAATAATGTACTCATAATTTTAATTTTGTTGGGTTCTGTATTTCTCTAATAATTGGTTTAATAATTCTAATTCTTCTGGGCTTATGTTCTTAGCAAACAAACGCTCGTGCTCGTCTACTTTTGGATCTAATTCTTTCAATACATCCAATCCCTTTTGGGTGATTAGAACTTCAATTTTACGTCGATTACCGGGACAAACATTTCTGGTAACGAAATCTTTCAATAATAATTTGTCTACTAATCGGGTCGTGTTGCTTGTTTTGGCCAGCATACGCTCCTGTATCACACACATATTAGCAGGGTTTCCTTTTTGTCCTCTTAATATACGCAGTACATTATATTGCTCTCCGGACAGATCATACGGTTTTATCAATTCGTTGAAATGATCCTGAATCACATTTTGCGTGTACATGATATTCAGAATAACTTTTCTCGCATTATCCATCTTAACTGTACTTTTTATAACCTCTTCAATTGTCATAGTCGTAAGTGTATAATTTGTATATACAAATGTATAACTTTTCATATTTGTATATACAAATGTATCGTTAATTTTTTGTTAATTAAAAATAACGCTGATTTTAAACTTCATATACCCTATAGAACTAAAGTAAAAATACTATAAGTTTTTAATTTAATGTAAGATTTGCGAATTATTTAATGTTTATTTAAAACGAACTAAGCTTTTTCAAAAAATTAAACCTTGGTAAAATCTTATATAAAGAAATAATTTAATGGTGACCAGGGCGTGCCACCATCCTGATAAGAGGGCAAAGTTACGTTGTGCTTATACGCCCTCTTATCAGGATGCTGTCGGGCTATCCGCACTGCTTCGGCAGATAGCTTCTATCCCTCACGCGAGCTCATAATAGGAGAAATCCAGGAGCCCTAAATTTTAGAACTTTCAGTGTGTTAAGCATTAATTAATTGCCAGATATAGTGCGGCAGCTAATCCCGAACCAATTATGGGGCCTACAATAGGAATCCAGGCATACGTCCAGTTACTGCTTCCTTTTATAGGTAAAATAGCATGCATGATTCTCGGACCTAAATCTCTTGCCGGATTTATAGCATAACCTGTAGTGCCTCCTAGCGACAGACCAATTGCCCAGACGACTATCGCTACCGGAAGCGCTCCAATGGTTCCTAAGCCAATTGTTGCATTAGCATCGGTTGCGATTTGCAAACTTGGTCCCGCAATATAAAAAACTGAAAATAGTAAGACAAAAGTCGCAATTACTTCACTGATTAAGTTGGAGAGATTGTTTCTGATTGCGGGTGAGGTGGAGAAACAGGCAAGTGTAGTTCCTTCATCTTCTGTTGCTGCAAAATGATCTTTATGAGACAACCACACTAAAAAAGCACCTGACATTGCTCCAATCATTTGAGCAAGGATGTAAACAGGAACCAAATTCCAGGTGAATTTTCCAATTAGGGCTAAACCTAATGTAACAATAGGATTTAAATGAGCACCGCTAATTGGTCCCGCAATAGTAACGCCCACAAAAACGGCAAATGCCCAAGCTGATGTGATCACCATCCAACCCGAATTGTTTCCTTTGGTATCTTTAAGTAAGACGTTTGCCACAACGCCATTCCCTAATAAAATCATAATCATTGTGCCTAAAATTTCTGCTATAAAAGGAGTCATTTTTTACGGTTTAGTTAGTAATTAAAATTTATTCTTCAATCCAATGCGAGGCGCGGCCAACAGCTCTGTCCCAGTTTTTGACCAATAAGTCTACTTTTGCCTGATCCATTTTTGGAGAAAATACTTGGTCTATTGACCATTGTTCTTTCAGATCGTCCAAACCAGACCAATATCCCACAGCTAGTCCTGCCAGATATGCGGCTCCCAAAGCGGTAGTTTCTAATGTGGTAGGCCGGGTTACATTAGAACCAAATATGTCTGATTGAAATTGCATTAATAAATTATTTGCGGCAGCGCCACCGTCTACCCGTAGTTCTATTCCTTTGTATCCGGAATCTGCTTCCATAGCTTTGAGCAGATCGTTTACCTGATAAGCAATTCCTTCTAAAGTGGCTCTGGCAATATGTGCATTTGTTGTACCTCTGGTGATTCCAACGATGGCACCTCTCGCGTATTGATCCCAATGCGGAGCTCCTAAACCGGTCAAAGCAGGAACAAAATAAATACCACCATTGTCAGGCACAGTTGCTGCGAGAGCTTCGATTTCATCTGATGAATTGATTATTTTTGCGCCGTCTCGTAACCATTGTACGGCCGCACCTCCAACAAAAACACTGCCTTCTAGTGCATAGGTAGTTTTTCCGTTGATTTTCCATGCAATTGTAGTTAATAAGTTGTGCGCTGAAAAAATAGGTTTTTCACCGGTATTCATCAGCATAAAACAGCCTGTTCCATACGTGTTTTTAATCATTCCGGAGTTGGTACACAGTTGACCAAAAAGGGCTGCCTGCTGATCTCCGGCGACCCCGCTAATTGGAATTTTTGTCGAGAATAGGGTAGTGCTCGTTTCTCCATATATAGCACTGCTTTCTTTTACTTCTGGCAACATAGCTCTCGGAATATCAAATAATGCCAGCAACTCGTCGTCCCAGTCCAGAGTATTTATATTGAATAATAAAGTTCTGCTGGCATTAGAAACGTCCGTCATAAACAATTTACTTCGGGTTAGTTTCCAAATTAACCAGGTATCTACAGTTCCAAAACAAAGTTTTCCCTGTTCTGCTTTTTCGCGTGCTCCGGGAACATTGTCTAATATCCATTTTACTTTGGTTCCGGAGAAATAAGCATCGAGAATTAATCCGGTTTTTTTCTGGATCATTTCTGTATGTCCTTTTGCTTTTAGTTCGTCGCAGTATTTTGCCGTTCTGCGGTCTTGCCAGACAATAGCCTTGTAGACAGGTTCACTTGTTTCGCGATCCCAGACAATGGTAGTTTCCCGTTGGTTGGTAATTCCTATGGCTGCAATTTCGCGGCCCGTAATTCCAACTTTTGCTATTACTTCGGCAGCGACACTAACTTGCGAAGACCAGATTTCGTTAGGATCATGTTCAACCCATCCCGGTTTTGGAAAAATTTGTTTAAATGGCTTTTGAGAAATACTGACTATTTCTCCTTTATGATTGAATACAATGGCTCTGGAAGAAGTAGTTCCCTGATCCAAAGCCAGAATTAATTTGTCCTGCATGATCTTATATTCTTAAGTTAATAAAAATCTATTGAAATTCTTTTAGAAGAAAACCTTTTGCAATTCCATGAAAGTTGGTCATTTCTCTAAGGATCCAGGTTTCATCATGTCCGAGTTCCTTTGCCAGAAGGCGCGCTACTTTTTCAGAAGAAGCTATGGCAGCTCTGGCATCTAAGAACAACAAGCGAACACGTCTTGCGAGAATGTCATCTACCGTTCTTGCCATTTCATATCGAATAGCCCAAACAACTTCGGCCATTGTAAATTCGTGATCCGGATGTAATTTTTCTTTCAGTTCAGGCTCTCTCTTCTGTAGTTCTATTATCTCGGGAAGGTCTGATCCATAGATATATAAATGATTTGTTCTGTCTGAATTTGTAGTGGCTTTATTTCCATGAATCGGAAGATGCTCGGTAATACAAGTTTTTTTAGGCAGTTTGCCTATTTTGATAGCCTTATCGATAATATCCTCAGAGATCTTTCTGTAAGTAGTCCATTTGCCTCCGGTAATTGTGATTAATCCGGTTTCTGAAACTATGATTTTATGGCTTCGGGAAACTTCTTTGGTGCTTTTGCCTTCTTCTTCCGGTGCAGCCAAAGGTCGTAAACCGGCAAAAACAGATAAAACATCGGCTCTTGTGGGTTTTTTAGCCAAAAAACGTTGAGCGGTTTCTAAAACAAATTCAATTTCACTTTCTAATGCAATGGGTTCGAGACTGTGTTTTCGAATTAAAGTATCAGTGGTTCCGACTACAATTCGATTGTGCCAGGGAACAGCAAACAAAACTCTTCCATCACTTGTTTTAGGGATCATCAAAGCGTGTTCACCAGGCAAAAAGGATTGATCAAATACAAGATGAATTCCCTGACTTGGCACAATGTATTTTTTGTATACAGTGTCGTTAAGTTTCATGATGGCATTTGTAAAAACTCCGGTCGCATTAATGATAGCCGACCCTTTGATTTCGTACTTCTTGCCAGTTTCATGATTTATGGCTTCAACACCGATGATTTGGTTGTTATCATTCTTTAGTAAATTAACAACTTTGACATAATTTAAAAGGCAGGCTCCTTTTTCAATAGCCGTTTGAGCAATGTTTATCGCCAGTCGGGAATCGTCAAATTGACCATCATGATAAATTACACCATTGGTTAGATTTCTTTCTGCTACAGCAGGAAGCATTTCAATTGTTTTTTTTCTGGAAAGGTATTTTGATCGCCCCAAACTTAAACGCCCTGCCAATAAATCATAAACAGTCAATCCGATGGTGTAGAATAAACCGGCAAAGAAGTTGTAATTCGGAATTATAAAAGATTGATTTTTTACTAAATGGCCGGCATTTTTGGCAAGTAAACCTCTTTCTTTTAAGGCTTCGATGACCAGATGAATATTTCCCTGCTCTAAATAGCGAACACCGCCATGAACTAATTTAGTACTTCGGCTGGAGGTTCCTTTTGCAAAATCGACTGCTTCAAGCAAAATGGTCTTATAACCCCGGCTTGCGGCATCAAGAGCAGTCCCCAAACCGCTTGCTCCCCCGCCAATTATGATTACATCCCAGTGTTCCGTATTTTCTAGTTTCGACAATTGTTCTGAGCGTTTCATAGGACTGTGATTGGTTCGCTTTTTTGTAAGATTAAATCTGGTATTGTAAACTTAATGAAAGTAAAATGAAGATAATACTCTTAGTAGAAAAAAATGTATTAAAAAAACGACAGAACGTAATCGCAGACAAAATAAAACCCGACAGAGGATTTTGAAATCTGTCGGGTCTATTTGTTTTATTTTGTGATTCTATTTTCTAAATCAGTTTTTTTTCAAACGCTTTTCGCGCTCCTCCTCTGAAAAAAACTTCGCCACAATAGGTGTACTCCAGTCTGTCTAAAATTTTAAGCATTGGAATATTGTCAAAATTCGTGTCTACCTTTATACTGTATATGTTCTGTTTGAGGCATAAACTTTCTATCTTTTCAAACAGTTTGGTTGCAATACCTTTACCTTTTGCGAGTTTTGATACGGCTACCCGATGAACAGCTCCATAATCGCCGTCAGTGAGCCATTGGCCTTCTATGACTTCGTAGGCCGGTTCTTTATCAAAAAGAATCGCCGCATAAGATAAAATAGTGTCGTTTTCTGTAAGTACGTACCCATGATCATTTTCAATATCGGTATGAATGGTAAGCTCATTAGGATAACCGTCCTGCCATTGTGTACTTCCGTCAAGTCTTCGCTGTTCGATAGCATCTTGCAGAATCTCCCAAATGAAAGGCACGTCAGAAATAATCGCTTTTCTTAAAATTAAGTTTTCGGTAATGTGAGTCATCTGTTAGCTATTAGTAAACCCAACAGGTTTTTAAAACTTGTTGGGTTTGATGTGTATAATATAAGTAAGAATATTAATGAGGCAATTTGTCTTTAATAAGACCATAAACCCAGGTTCCAAAGATGGCACTTATCAGCGTTACAATAATAACAGTTGCACCAGTACCAATTTGGGCAAATAAAGGCCCCGGACAAGCACCTGTAATGGCCCATCCAAAACCAAATAAAAGACCTCCATAAATTTGTCCTTTACTGAATGTTTTGGGTTGAATTTCGATTTTTTCGCCTTGCAGTGTTTTTATGTCGAACTTTTTAATAAGAAATACAGAGATTACTCCAACAGCAACTGCACTTCCAATTACACCGTACATATGAAATGATTCAAGATGGAACATTTCCTGAATACGGAACCAGCTTATGATTTCAGTTTTTACGAATACGATTCCGAAAAAGATACCAACAATTAAATATTTAAGATTTCCAAAGACCGTTTCTTTTTTCTGGCTTGCATTGATTCCCTCGCCGTCGACTGTTTTATTTTCTAAACTCATTTTTGAAATTTTAAAGTGAAAGAATATAAGGTAAGATCAAAAGTGTCATTACAAAGCCTCCAATCATAAAACAGATTGTCGCTACTAAAGATGGCCACTGTAAATTTGAAATTCCCATAATGGCATGTCCGCTAGTACATCCGCCGGCATAACGTGTTCCAAAACCTACCAGAAATCCGCCTACCACAATCATGATAAAACCACGAAGTGTGAATAAACTTTCCCAAGAGAATAATTGTGCAGGAACCAAACCGTTATGATCGGTGATTCCGTAGGCAGCTAATTTCGTTGATAATTCGGGACTAATTTCTATTGGATTTGGATTTGCCAGGAAATAAGCCGCAATGACTCCACCCAGGAAGATTCCAAAAACGAAAAATAAATTCCAGCTTTCTTTTTTCCAGTCGTATTTAAAGAAAGAAATATTGGCAGGAATACAAGCCGCACAAATGTGACGAAGTGACGAACTGATTCCGAAGGATTTATTTCCAAGAATCAATAAAACAGGAACAGTTAATCCGATTAACGGCCCGGAAACATACCAAGGCCAAGGTTCTTTTAAGATTTCAAGCATTTTTTTTGAGGTTCTAAGTTACTAAGATTCTAAGGTTCTGAGTTGTATTTTTAAGTGTTTTATTAATAAGGTCTCGTCGTTAAATTTCAAAGGTAAAATCTTAGAATCTTAGCGACTTAGAGCCTCAGTAACTTTATTTCAGCACTTTACTTTGACAAACAAAATCTGATTTCGGAATTTCTGTTTTAGAAATGGCTCCAAAACCGCCTTCAATTTCGCTAAAATTTCTGAAACCGCGAGCCTGTAAAATCGAAGCGGCAATCATACTGCGATATCCTCCGGCGCAATGCAGATAAAAATGTTCGTTTGGGTTAATGTCTTTTACCCAATCATTAATATAAGCCAGCGGTTTGCTATACGCATCTTCGATGTGCTCTGCAGCATATTCTGTTTCTTTACGAATGTCGATTACTTTGTCTTCTCCGAATTTGAACTCATTTGAAAATTGTTGAGCAGTGATTCTGTTTACAGTATCAATTTCGTAACCTGCTTTTTCCCAGGCTTCAAAACCGCCTTCTAAGTGACCAATAATCGTGTCAAATCCTACGCGGCTTAAACGGGTTACAGTTTCTTCTTCAAGACCGGTTTCTGTCACCAATATAATAGGCTGTTTTACATCACCAATTAAAGTTCCAACCCAAGGAGCAAAATCGCCATTGATTCCAATATTAATAGATTGCGGAATAAATCCTTTACTAAAATTGGCAGCACTTCTGGTATCCAGAATCAAAGCACCTGTTTCTTCAGCTACGGCTTCAAATTCTTCTGCTTTTATGGTTTTCATTCCATTGTACAAAACCGTTTCAAAACTTTCGTAACCTTGTTTGTTCATCGCCACATTCATACTGAAATAGGCTGGAGGAGGCAATAAACCGTCTGTGACTTCAGCAATAAATTCAGCTTCGGTCATATTAGCGCGCAACGCATAGTTATTTACTTTCTGATTTCCTATTGTAGAAACCGTTTCTTTGCTCATGTTTTTTCCGCAGGCGCTTCCCGCACCATGGGCAGGATAAACGATCACATCATCGGCCAAAGTCATAATTTTATCTCGTAACGAATGGTATAAAATCCCAGCCAATTGGTCCTGTGTCATCCCGGCTGCTTTCTGAGCCAAATCCGGGCGTCCAACATCTCCGATAAATAAAGTATCTCCGGAGAAAATGGCGTGATCTTTTCCGTTTTCATCAATCAGTAAATAAGTGGTGCTTTCCATAGTGTGACCCGGAGTATGCAGCACTTTGATGGTGATATTTCCAATTTTGAATTCCTGTCCATCTTTTGCCGAAATACAGTCAAATTCGCAGGCAGCGTTGGGTCCGTAAACGATTGGTGCCTGAGTTTCTTTGCTTAAATCGACATGTCCGGAAACAAAATCGGCGTGAAAATGCGTTTCAAAAATATATTTCAATTTTACCTGATCACGCTCTAAACGGTCTAAGTAAGGCTGAATTTCTCTTAACGGATCAATAATTGCGGCTTCGCCATTTGAAGTAATATAATAGGCACCCTGCGCAAGGCATCCGGTGTAAATTTGTTCTATTTTCATGATTTGAAATCTAAAATAATGTGATACAAAGGTAAGTCTGTTTTTCGGGAAATTAAGTGACTATTGTTACAGAAATTTAATTTGGGGGTGAAATAAAAAGCGGATTTTATCATACAAGTTATATTATTTGATTTAAACCCGTGCAATTAAGCTTTAACTTATAATTTTGCATATG
Organism: Flavobacterium tructae; assembly: GCF_002217475.1. GTDB lineage: Bacteria > Bacteroidota > Bacteroidia > Flavobacteriales > Flavobacteriaceae > Flavobacterium > Flavobacterium tructae. The sequence continues at coordinate 89,016 of NZ_MUHH01000013.1, read as the reverse complement.
ACGAATGTCATTTTAAAACCAATAAACAGTTAAAAAGATGAAAACAGAAGATTTATTGAATCAGATTGCTTTTATAAAAGAAATTGATAAGGTAAAATACATTCAGCGAAAAACGAAGCTGTTTCATAGTGACCGAAACGAAAATGATGCAGAACACAGTTGGCATTTGGCTTTAATGGCAATCGTTTTGGCCGAACATTCAGATGAACCAATTGATGTTCTGAAAGTCGTGAAAATGGTTTTGATACACGATATTGTAGAAATTGATGCAGGTGATACCTTTATATATGATTCACAGAAAAATCATTCTAATACTGATGAAGAACGATTGGCGGCGAATCGTATTTTTGGTTTGCTACCGAAAAAACAGGCCGAAGAATTAATTGCTATTTGGGAAGAATTTGAAGCAGGTGAAACTAACGAAGCTAAATTTGCCAGATCGATGGATCGTTTAGAGCCTTTGTTGCAGAATACTTCTAACAATGGAGGAACCTGGAAAGAGTTTGGTGTAAGTTATGATAAAGTGCACGAGAAAAAGAGCGTGATAAAAGAAGGTTCTAAAATATTATGGAGTTATGCCGAAGGATTAATAAACGAAAGTATTGAAAAGGGGATTTTGAAGAAAGAATAGTATGGATAATCTTGTCATTTCGACCGAAGGGAGAAATCGCACGCAATGACACAAGAAGCTCGACAAAGATTAGCGATTTTGTTTGCGGATTTCCTAATGCGATTTATTCCTTCGGTCGAAATGACAATTCTGGTTTAAAAACATAAGTGCAGTTTGTACAACTAAATTGTTGAAAAGTTTAACAATTATCAGGGGATAAACTTTTTTTAAAGGCAGGAATTTCGGGTTTTAATGGGTAAATTTGTGGGACTTCATAAATAAAATACCACTATGGAAGAAATGCTTTTTTATGACCGAATGCAATTTGCCTTCACAATTACTTTCCACTATCTTTTTCCGCAACTTACAATGGGTCTTTCGCTGATCATTGTGTACTTCAAATGGAAATATCTCAAAACTAAAAACGAACAATACAATCACGCCACCCATTTCTGGATGAAAATCTTCGCCCTGAATTTTGCGATGGGGGTGGTAACCGGAATTCCGATGGAGTTTCAGTTTGGAACCAACTGGGCAAAGTTCTCCGAGTTAACCGGAGGGATTATCGGTCAGACATTAGCCATGGAAGGTATGTTTTCGTTTTTTCTGGAATCCTCTTTTTTAGGTCTGTTTTTGTTTGGAGAAAAATTATTGGGACATAAATGGCATTTTGTCACCGGATTACTCATTTGTATCGGTTCCTGGGCCAGTGGTTACTTAATTATCGCAACACATTCGTGGATGCAGAATCCGGTAGGTTACGAGATTTTGGAGAACGGAAAATTCGTGTTGACCAATTTCAAAGCACTGTTTCTAAATCCTTGGTTATGGCCATCCTATTTACACAATCAGGCCGCTTCTTTAGTGACAAGTTCTTTTGTAGTGGCAGGAATTGGTTCTTTCTATATTTTAAGCAAAAAGAATATTGTTTTTGGAAAACTGTTTCTTAAAACGGGAGTGATCTTTGGATTGATTGCCAGTATGATTGTGGCTGTTCCGACGGGAGATTTATTGGCCAAAAATGTGGTGAAATACCAACCTGTGACCTTTGCGGCTATGGAAGGGATTTTTCATACCGAGAAAAAAGGTTCTGAAATTGTTTTAATCGGTCAGCCCGATGTGAAAGACAAAAAATTGGATAATAAAATTGCCGTACCTAATATTTTAAGTTTCCTGACTTATGGAAACTGGGAGCAGGAAATTAAAGGCTTGGATCAGTTTGAAGAAGATCTTCATCCTACTAATATTTCAGGGTTATACTATGCCTATCATATTATGGTGGGACTTGGAACGCTTTTTATTGGTTTGATGTCTTTGGCCTTGTTTCAATTGATCAGAGGTAAATTGTACGAAACCAAGTGGATTCTCTGGTCTTTGCTTTTTATGATGCCGTTTCCCTACATTGCCAATACTACCGGATGGTATACGGCGGAGCTGGGAAGACAACCCTGGCTTGTTTATAATTTAATGCGAACAGCAGCCGGAGCCTCTCCAACGGTATCTTCCGGAAATACCCTGTTTACTTTGTTGGGATTTATAGGATTGTATCTTTTGCTTGGAATGCTGTTTTTGCTTTTGATTGGAAAAATTATCAATAAAGGACCTCACACTGAAGTCATAACTGAAAATATATAAGTATGGAATTTTTTTGGTACGTAGTTTTAATGGGAATTTTGGCCGTTTATATTGTGTTAGACGGTTATGATTTTGGAGCAGGAATTATTCATTTATTTTTTGCCAAAACTGAAAAAGACAAAAAAGCAATTACAAATGCAATCGGTCCGTTTTGGGATGCCAACGAAGTATGGATTATCGCTGCAGGAGGGGTTTTGTTTTTTGCTTTCCCTACTTTGTATGCTTCTTCTTTCAGCGGATTTTATCTGCCTTTGATCATGATTTTATGGTTGCTGATCTTTCGCGCCATTGGTTTGGAAATGCGCGGACAGGTGCATCATCCCATGTGGGAAGCAATCTGGGATAAGGCTTTCGGAATTGCAAGTTTGCTTTTGGCTTTGTTCTTCGGAATTGCTTTAGGAAATATCGTGCGCGGAGTCAATCTTGGAATGGTAACCAATGGCGTTTCGACTCAGGAGGCACATTATTTCTTTTTGCCATTGTGGAATCCAACATTTAGTCCGCAGGCAAGTGAATTGGGAATTATCGACTGGTTTACACTTTTCCTGGGAATTGTGAGTGTGGTTTCTTTAACCATCCACGGCGCAAACTGGATCATCTTTAAAACCAATTCAGCATTGAATCCACAGCTTAAAAATGTTGTTTTTAAATTGAATATTGTCTTGCTGGTTTTGGTTTGTATTTCGTTGCAAATCTGGCACTTTATTGAACCAAAGCCTTTTCATAATTTTGTAGAGAATCCAATTCTTTGGTTTTTTCCATTGATGACTTTTGTTGGGATTTTAGGATTATTCAAAGTACGTTCGTGGAAAAAAGACGGTTATGGATTTTTGTTTTCATCTCTGTTTTTGGTAGGTGGATTTGCTTCAACTGCCGTTTCCATTTTTCCGAATGTTTTACCTTCGACTAATAAAGTGAATCCGTCCTTAACTATTTATAACACTGCGGCGCACGAATACGGATTGAATGCCGGAATGAGTTGGTTTTTTATCGCTTTGTTTTTGGTGATTATCTATTTTATTATTCAATACCGCGTATTCAGTGGGAAGATGGATGATATAGGATATGGGGAACATTAGGATTTATAACCGCGAATTCACAAATTTTCACGAATTAATGATATGCATAGCCGTTGGTTTTAACCAACGGTTTTTTTGTTTGATTCCGAGATGGCTTTAGCAAAAAAAAGAGTTATTAGGTAAAGTTGTGAAAGATTATTTTTATAAATTTTGTGATTTGAAACCTTTAAAAATAGGCTGAAAGCCTTAAAGTAATAACGTAGTGCATCGCACTACGAATTAAGAAGCAGTGAATATTGCCCTGAAAGGGCTAAAGCAAATGAGTAGTAATAGATTAAAGAAGAATAAATGTTTCTCAAAAATATATAAAGGATATTTTTTTTTGAGATTAGGCTTTCGCCCTTTCAGGGCTTATCATCATAATCTTTTTTCATTCATAGTGCTTCCCACCATGTTGTTGCTAAGGCTCTTTCAGAGCGTAAGGTTTCGAATGTAAGTAATTTTTAGGTTGTTTTTTTGGTTTTCATCTTTATCAAAATTCAGGGTTTAATAGAAGTGGTAAAAGAGATCATTTGTTTTTTTGTTTAAGTTAATCTTTTGAAAAGAATTAAGTTCTGGATGATCCCGTTTTATGAAATCTGGACTATAAAAGAGTTTAAGTTTTAGAATATTTTCGTTCTTTTAATCTCAAAATTTACAATAATGAATTACCAAATCAAAAAAGCAAGTTTAGAAGATCTCAATGAAACAGCTGAACTTTTTGACCTCTATCGTGTTTTCTATCGTCAGAAATCTGATGTTGAGGCAGGCAAAGCATTTCTTAAAGAACGATTGTTGCATAATGAATCGGATATTTTTTTAGCGATTGCAGACGGAAAAGCAGTTGGTTTTGTACAGCTCTATAAAATATTTAGCTCTACTAAAATGCAAAGACTATGGTTACTAAATGATCTTTTTGTGCATCCTGATTACAGGGGTAAAGGATTTTCTGTGGCATTAATTGATCGCAGTAAAGAATGGTGTGAGGAAACAAATGCTTGTGGTTTGATGCTGGAAACCGAAAAAACAAATGATATAGGAAACCAATTATATCCGCGCTGTGGTTTTGAATACGACGGTCAACATAACTATTATTATTGGTGGAAGTAAAAAAGGCTTAAGTGTAAAGTTAGCCTGCACACTTTTGTCATTCCGAGGTACGAGGAAACTCCGCAAGTAACTCCGCAACGAAAGTCAATCTTTGTCGAGCTTCTCGCGGAGATTTCTCCTTCGTTGAAATGACAATGATTGTGATTATTTGGTCTAAAAATAAAGTTTTTATGCTTTTTTTTACATCTATAGTAAAGATATTCTACAATTAACCAAAATAAAAATCTGCTGAATCTGCGTGAAACTTTAAAACTTTAAAACAAAACTTCCTTGGTAATAATATAAAATCCCATTACGAGAACAAACCATCCAAAAATGGGTTTTAGTTTAGCACCGTCGATTTTTTTAGAAAGCTGGCTTCCTATAAACATTCCGAAGAGTGCCATTGCCGAAACCCCTAATAAAAAAGTATAATCGATAGGAGTTCCGATGTATAAATCGCCGCCGAAACCTATCGAAGAGTTAATCGTAATAATCAACAATGAAGTTCCAACGGCTTGTTTCATGGGTAAATTAGCGAAGAAAAGCAGTGCAGGGATAATTAGAAAACCACCTCCGGCACCCAAAAATCCAGTCACAATTCCAACTAAAATTCCAATTAGACTTAATTGAATATAATTAGTTTCGGTGGCTTTTGTTTCGGGTTTATTTTTTCGGATCATCGAAATTGCTGCTGTAATCATCAATACCGAGAAGATAATCATGATGAGAAAATCTTTGGAAACCGAATATGAAGCTATAGAAAACAGGGTAGAAGCAATTTGAGGAAAAATAACTTCCCGAATAATCAGAATCGAAATGACAGAAGGAATCGCAAAATACAAAGCTGACTTAAGTTTAAGATTCCCCATTTTGTAATGACTGTAACTTCCAAACATGGCAGTTAATCCCACTATAAATAAAGAATAAGAAGTAGCCTGCTCCGGATTTACTTTGAACAAATACACCAAAATCGGAATGGTTAGTATAGATCCGCCTCCGCCAATTAAGCCTAGTGATATTCCTATAATGATTGAGGCGAAGTATCCTAAATATTCCATTGCATTTGTTTTAACGCAAAGATGCTTCGTTTAAGAGAGACTCACAGTAACATTTATCACATAAGAGTATTTTGCCACAGATTAAAAAGATTAATAGGATTTCTGTTGGGTTAGTTTTTAAATCAGCATTGCTGTAAATTCGTCATATCGTTAAAAAATCAATTTAATCAAATTAATCTATGGCAACTGTCTATTTTAAAAGTTCGATTTGATTGCGGTTGAGTTTGACCAGGCCACGTTGTTCCATTTTTTTGAGGAGTCTGGAGATTACCTCTCTGGAAGTATTCAATTCCGTTGCAATTTCCTGATGCGAAAGATTTACTTCAGAGCAGCCGCAGGCATCAGAATGTCTTTTGAGATAAAATTCCAGACGCTCGTCCATAGAACGGAAAGCGATATTGTCAACGACCTCCAAAACTTCTTCAAAGCGGCTGCGGTAGGTATCGATTACAAATTCATACCAGGTTCGGTGTTCCATCATCCATTTGTCCATCATTTGTAACGGAATCATCATAACCGAAACATCTTCGACAACTTTTGCCATTATCTGGCTTTTTTCGCTTTTAGCAGTGCAGATCATCGAAATGGCGCAGGCTTGCCCGGGTTGTAGGTAGTACATTAAAAACTCGCCGCCATCTTCGCCTTCGCGGTAAATTTTAATTTTTCCTTTGGTAATTAACACGGTGTTTTTAATGTATTGTCCGGTTCGCATTAAAATGGTTCCGGCTTCAAAATCCTGTGCACTTCCGTTTTCTTCAATTGTTGCAATAAGTTCGTCGGAAAAATTAGGGAATATATTTTTTAGTGAGTTTTGCATTGATAATAGGAGGGAATTAATGCCCACGGTTTTTACGGTTTGAACAGGTTTACACTTTTTTTGCCACAAATTCCACGAATTAATTTGTGGAAATTCGTGGCGAATATTTTAATCCTTTTAATCAGTGGCAAAAAACATTCGTGAAGAACATTTTTATTAAATTAAAATTAAAATCTATAATTTATTACAAAGATAGGGGATTGCAATGGTATAAATTATCAGAAAATTATATTTAAGAGGTGTTTTGTGTAAATGAAAAAATCCTATTTTCTATCGAATTTATAGACTATATTTTTAAAAATAGTAAGTAAATTTGCTTTTCACTGATTATAGTACTTTCTCTAAAACGTTTTCTGAGAATAATAATCGAAATCGCATTTGGCACGTTTTTAATCAATAGAAACGTCGTAATTTTACAAAAACACATTTACTATGAATTTATCACAAGAAGATTGGGTTAATCAGCTGGCTGCTGACGAGAATGCAGTTATACTGGACGTAAGAACTGAAGACGAATTTAATGACGGCTACATTGAAAATGCCGTAAACATCGACATTAATAAAGGACAAGGGTTTATTTATGAAATCGAAGAGCTTGATAAAAACAAAAACTATTATGTGTATTGCCGTTCTGGTGCCAGAAGTGCCAAAGCATGTCAGATTATGAATGAGTTAGGGATTAGTAATGCCTACAATTTGCTTGGTGGAATTCTGGATTGGGAAGGTGAAACCGTAAATCCATAAAACAGAAGAAGAGGCCTATAAAGCCTCTTTTTTCTTTTTCAAATGCTATTAATAACCAAACTATAACAGACCAAATTATGAGTTTAATACCCGAAGAATTTCAAATTAAAAATTTGATCAATCAAGATACTTATCTTGTAAATGGAGAATTAAAACCATGGACGGGGCAAACAACCCCGGTTTTTTCGACCATTTCCTCAACCGAAAAATACACGCCAACTTTATTAGGATCGATTCCGTTCATGGAAGAGAAGGAGGCCGCTGAAGTAGTAGAAGCTGCCAATGCCGCTTACAACAAAGGTCAGGGCTTATGGCCAACGATGAAGGTCGTTGACCGCATTAAATGCATGGAGAATTTCGTAAAACAGATGAAGGAAACCCGCGATGAGGTGGTGAAACTTTTGATGTGGGAAATTGGAAAAAACCTTGGCGATTCGCAAAAAGAATTTGACAGAACCGTTGAATATATTCAGGATACCATAGACAGTTATAAGGAACTAAACGGACGTAGCTCGCACTTTGAAAAAGTTCAGGGTGTTAATGCGATGATTCGTCGTGGGCCTCTGGGTGTAGTTTTGTGCCTTGGACCTTATAATTATCCTTTAAATGAGACTTTTTCATTGTTGATTCCCGCTTTAATTATGGGAAACACTGTGATTTTTAAACCTGCAAAACATGGTGTTTTATGTATTTCGCCTTTGTTGGAAGCGTTCAGAAGCAGTTTTCCGAAAGGAGTAATCAATATTGTTTACGGCCGTGGCCGAGAAGTAGCTTCGCCTATTATGAAGTCGGGAAAAATTGACGTTTTAGCGTTAATCGGAAACAGTAAATCAGCCATAGCATTACAGGATCAGCATCCAAATAAAAACAGACTTCGTTTGATTTTAGGTCTGGAAGCGAAAAACCCGGCGATTATTTTACCTGATGCCGATTTAGATCTGGCGATTCAGGAATGTATTACCGGAAGTTTATCGTTTAACGGACAACGTTGTACGGCACTAAAAGTTCTATATGTACATGAATCTATTGCGGAAGAATTCAATAAACGTTTTGCTGAAAAGGTAGACGGTCTGGCATTTGGAAATCCTTGGGAAAAAGGAGTTTCTTTAACACCGCTTCCGGAAACAGACAAACCAAAATATATTCAGGGCTTAATTGATGATGCCCTACATAAGGGCGCAAAAGTATTGAATGAAAAAGGAGGAAAGCATAGTGAAAATTATATTTTTCCGGCAGTTTTGTATCCGGTAAACAAAGAAATGCGAGTGTATCACGAAGAGCAGTTTGGACCGGTGGTTCCCATTATTTCTTTCAAAGATATCAATGAACCGCTTGAAGATATGGCCGAATCCAATTATGGACAGCAGGTAAGTCTTTTTGGGAAAGATATTAAAACTTTGGCACCGCTTATTGATGCCTTAGTAAATTTAGTATGCAGAGTAAACCTCAACAGTTCTTGTCAGCGTGGCCCTGATGCCTTCCCGTTTACGGGGCGTAAAGATTCTGCTGTAGGAACTTTAAGTATTCCGGATGCCTTGCGCTCTTTTTCTATCCGTACGTTTGTGGCTTCAAAAGATATCGCTTATAACAATGAAATTTTGCAGGAATTGCTAAACAGCAGGGAATCGAATTTTATTAATACCGATTATATTTTGTAGTTTCCAAGGTTATATATTAATTGTAGAGGCCGTCTTTTTCTTTTTGAATTGGACGGTTTTTATTTTCTTTTTAAGTCTTTGATTTTCTGTGTGATTGAGGTTCTGACTTTATTGTTTATTTTTAGAAATAAATTTTCTGAATAATGTAACTTAAAGCTAAAAATGTCATCTAACTACTATAATCAATCAAACCACCAAAATCTTAAAACAACTTATGGAAAAAAAATCACTTCAATTGCTATTTATAGCGTTTTTGTTTTTAGCACAAAATAGTTTTGCACAGGAACTTTACATGCCAAGGAACATTAAGGAATCTTATACTAATGGTGTTCGTTCTATGGATGGAAAACCCGGGAAAAATTATTGGCAAAATCATGGTAAATATGACATGGCTTTGACTGTAGACGCCAATACAAAAATAGTTAGCGGAACCGAAACGATCGTGTATGAAAACAACAGTAATGATACGCTAAGAAATTTACGAATTAGATTTGTGAATAATATTCATAAAAAAACCTCGCCACGAGCGGTATTAAATAGTGAAGGTTTTTTTACGGAAGGATTGACAATAACAAATTTAAAAATAGAAGGAGAAGTTTACAAAGAAGATGCTAAAAGCTGGGGTACGGTTGGGAGTGTAAAAATGAAGAAACCTTTGCCGCCTCATAGTAAAATTACAATTGATATCGATTGGAATTATCCGCTATCAGAAGTGAGCGGGAGAGAGGGGCAAATCGATAACACTACTTTTTTTGTAGCCTATAGTTATCCTCGTGTTTCTGTTTTTGATGATTACAATAAATGGGATAACCTGCCTCATACTTCAGGTCAGGAGTTTTATAATGATTTTAATGATTATACGTATTCTGTAAAAGCACCTAAAAATTATGTGGTTTACGGAACGGGAGATTTATTGAATCCGGATGAGGTTTTACAGCCTGAATTTGCTGCACGTTTAAAAAAATCATACGTAACAGATGAAATTCTACACATTGCCAATGAGCAGGAAATGAAAAGCGGTCTGGTAACAAAACAAAGCGATTGGAACGTTTGGAAATTTGAAGCTAAAAACATTACAGATGTTTGTTTTGGTTTAAGCGATCATTATTTATGGGATGCCGGAAGTGTAATTGTAGATAAAAAAACAAAGCGCCGCGCGAGTATCCAAGCAGCTTATGATGTAAAAGGAACCGATTTTGAAAATTCGATTAAGTACAACCAATATGCTTTAGATTTCTTCTCACACAATTGGCCGGGAGTACCTTATCCATATTCTAAAATGACGGCTTTTCAGGGTTTTGCAGATATGGAATATCCAATGATGTGTAATGATTCGCAAATGGGAGATCCTGTTTTTGCACAATTGGTTCAGGATCATGAAGTAGCTCATACTTATTTTCCTTTTTATATGGGAATCAACGAAACACGTTATGCTTTTATGGACGAAGGCTGGGCGACAACTTTTGAATATTTAATAGGAATCGCAGAGCACGGAAAAGAAGCCGCCGACAAGTTTTATAAAGAATTTCGAGTAGAGCAATATATAAATGACCCGTCTACAGAAGAAGATCAGCCTATCATCACTATGTCGTCACAGTTATCAGATTCTGGTTATGGCAATAATTCATACGGAAAAGCTTCTTTATCATACCTGGCTTTAAAAGACTTGTTGGGTGATGATTTGTTTAAAAAAGCATTACATGCCTATATGGACAATTGGAATGGTAAACACCCGGTTCCATGGGATTATTTTAATTCGATCAATACAGCTTCGGGTAAAAATTTGAATTGGTTTTTTGATAATTGGTTTTTCACGAATAATTACTTAGATCTTTCCGTTAAAAAGGTGGCTAAGAATGTTATTTCTGTAGCCAATGTTGGTGGTTTTGCAATTCCGTTTGATGCCATTGTAACCTACGCAGATAATACGACAGAAACAGTTCATAGCACACCGGCTGTTTGGCAGGCGAATCAAAAACTGGCCGCTGTTACAGTGAAGAGCAGCAAGCCAATTAAAAAAGTAGTTCTAGATGGTGGTATTTTTATGGATGCTACTCCTGCCGACAATACCTGGTCAGGAAAATAAAAGAATACAACAGAAGCCGCTTTTTTCAATAGAAAAGCGGCTTCTGTTTGTAATAAAAGCGAATGTTAAATTTTTAGTAACGAATTTTTAATCAGTTAAAAAGTGATGAATAGTTTGCAAATTATTTTAAAAAAAAAGATAGTATTCCTTAGTTTATTCACATTGCTGACGGGTTCTGTCTTTTCCCAGAATAAAACTAAAATTGAAATAGGAACGATAGATAGTATTTCCTCTAAAGTTTTAAACGAAAATAGAAAAATATGGATTCATCTTCCTAAAAGTGCACGAAATACAGGTTTAGCAAAACAAAAGTATCCGGTCGTTTATTTACTCGATGCCGAGGGACATTTTAGCTCAGTTGTGGGAATCATTGAAGAATTAAGCGAGACGAACGGAAATACAAATTGTCCGGAAATGATTATAGTAGGGATTACGAACACTAATAGAAATCGTGATTTAACCCCAACACATTCGGATGTAGATCCTCCTTTTGTGCCCCAAAGCCTAAGTGATCAGTCTGGGGGAGGAGAAAAATTTGTTGAATTTCTTGAAAAAGAACTGATTCCGTATATCGATGGTAAATACCCCACAGCACCTTTTAAAACTTTGATTGGACATTCTTTTGGAGGGTTGACAGCCCTGAATATCCTTACTAATCATACCGACTTATTTAACTCTTATATTGCGATCGATCCAAGTTTGTGGTGGGATCGTCAGAAGTTTTTAGCAGATACGAAGAAAAAATTAGCCAATAAAAACCTGTCAAAAGTTTCCTTATTTATGGCCGTTGCAAATACTATGGATGAGGGGATGAATATTGAAAAAGTTAGAGAAGATGCAACACTTCTTACCAAACATATCCGTTCTATTTTAGATTTCAATGATTTTTTGCAGAACAATAAGAAAAGCAATCTGAATTATGCGTACCAATATTACAACGATGACAATCACGGATCTGTGCCATTGATCGCCACCTATGATGGTCTGCGTTTTCTGTTTAAGTTCAATCAATTGAAACTTTCCATTACGGAACAGTTTAATTTTAATAAAGCAGTTTTTGCTAAGATTGAAAAACACTTCGAGAATGTTTCAAAAAAATTGGGTTATACCGTTAATGTTCCTGAAAATACCGTAAATGCTTATGGTTATCAGTCTTTAGGAAAAAAAGATATGGATTTGGCCGGTTATCTGTTTAAGTTAAATGTTGCCAATTATCCTAAAAGTGCAAACGTATATGATTCCCTTGGAGATTTTTATGAAGCTAATGGTGATAAGAAAAATGCAATTGCCAGTTACGAAAAGGCGCTGCTGTTGGATAAAAACTTTTCGGAAGCAAAGGGGAAGCTGGAGAAACTAAAATAACCGATTTAACAAAAACTTAAAATGTCAGGAGAAAAAGATTTGGAAAAATTGCTAAAAAGCATGAAACCTCAGCATAATTTAGGAGATTATGTTTTCTGTAAAGTAGAAAAGATCGGGAACATGTCTATGGATGATATTGTAATGTTGTTCAAAGAAAATGAGGGAATTACTCTGATTTTGAAAAAAGAAATTGCAGACACATTAAAGTTGGATTACTCAGTTGTAATGTCCTGGATCACACTCACGGTGCATTCTTCATTAGAAGCAGTTGGTTTAACGGCGGCTTTTTCGAAAGCACTTTCTGAGAATGGTATTAGCTGTAATGTCGTGGCTGCTTTTTATCATGATCATATCTTCGTGGCTAAAAAAGACACAGATAAAGCAATGGAAGTTTTAAATTTATTTTCAGTCTAAATTAGAGTAAAATAGTAAAAAGTAGCAATAAATATAAGAGAGACAGGGTCGTTGAATTTCTTCTCTGATGATTTATAGGTAAAATCTTATATTTAAATTAAAAAAAAGTTAAAAAGGAGATGGAAGTCTGCGATTAAAAAACTAGGTTTGCAAAAAAATGAAAACCTACATTATTAATGAAAAAGAAACTATTTTTTATTGTTTTATTAATCTGTTTTAAAAACTTTGCTCAAAACAACCCTAAAATCGCATTTCAGAAAAGCAGATACGAATTAGCTTTAGATTACTATGAAAAAGCAGATTATAAGAAAGCAATTGACTTGTTTTACATTGCCTCAAAAATTAAACCTGATAATACAATAGGTCAGGAATCGATTAAAAAAGTAGATACCTTAAGAACAGTTTTGAGAGAACATCTTTTAAAGCAGGCTATTGGTACCTGGAAAATGGTCGGAGATAAGCCGGTTTGGGCTGCTAGTCAAAACAATGCAGCTTCTCAGAAAGATTTTGAGGAATTAATTGAGATTAAAGATGATGAAATCTTTTCGTATGAGAAGAATAAGAAAACGCAGGAAAAAAAACTTATTAAGTCTGAGAAATTAGTGTATTACAACAAAGAGAAATCAGATGCATTGTTTTCGGACATTATTTTATCTGATGGTACAGTTTGGAATTGCACCATAAATGGAAATGAATTACATGTCATTAATGTTGGTAAGAAGGGAGATGAGGGTATTGAAAAAATAACCGACAATAATACAGAGCGATTTTATATAAAAGTAGAATAGTAAAAAAGGGAATCAACTTAGATTCCCTTTTTCTGTTTTTATGAAATATCTTTGTGTGTAAAAGAGTAATTAGCAGAACAATGAAAATCAAAACAATAGAGGCTTCGGAGACCTGGCAAATCAGACATGAAGTAATGTGGCTGGATCAGCCGTTTGAGTTTGTACAGTTAGAAGAAGATGCTTTAGGATTACACTTTGGCGTTTTTGTGGAGGATAAGCTGGTTTCAATTGTTTCCTGTTTCATCAATGATGACAAAATGCAGTTCAGAAAGCTGGCTACGCTGGAAGTATATCAGGGGAAAGGTATTGGTTCTGAGCTTGTAAAATATATTTTGGAATTAGCAAAAGAAAAGAAATTGAAAAAAGTTTGGTGTAACGCCAGAGTTAATAAAAAAGCTTTTTATGAGAAACTGGGCATGAAGGATACGGGGCAGGTTTTTGAAAAAGCAGGACAGGAATTTACCATAATGGAGATTTTACTTTAGAAAACAGAGCTTACTTTTTGAAATAAAATATACATCCTCAGATATTTGCGATTTTGATGTTTTTTTGATGTTTTTTGAAATGTTATCAATTTGATTCTGAATCAGAGTCAATTTTTTATGATTTTTAGGCAAGAAAGAGTGTTTTTTTATCACAAAATCAGCCTATTAAAACCCTGAAAACGTTTTCGTGTTTTATTAAATGTTAAAGCTTATAAAAAAATCTTTTTTTCTTTCGATACTTTCCTTACTTTCGCACCCAAATGAGAAAGTTAATAGTCTTTTTAGTATTTATGAATTTGCTTCTGCTTGGCGGAGGGCAATATCTTAATGCGGGTACTCCTAAAGACTCCCATTCTCACCACCTTGAGAAAAGACACCGTGTAAAATTCACCAATCAGGATCAGGGCAGTTCTATTATAGAAGATGCTGATTGTGATACTGAAGAAGAATGCCTTGGAAGTGATGATCTTAAAGGTGGCCTTTCAAACCATTTGTTTACAACAAATTACAGCTTACTTGACAGTTGGTATCTTTCCTTTGCTACCAGTCAGACTGCTGCAAACGATTATAATCGTTTTAAAATCTTCCTGTCCTTATGTGGCAACTCAAATCCTATCTACATTACTCAACGAGTACTAAGAATTTGATTCAACAATATACATCGGTTGCCTAAGTTGTGATCTGCATATTTTGTTGATGTATTTTTTGCTACTTCATCTTATATGAAAGTTAAGTTCTGACTAAGGGCACCTGATGCATTTTTTCATCTAAAGGAATCACTGTATTCCAAGCACTCAATCGCTTAATTTCCATTAAAATCATGAAAAGAATTATCTTGTTCACAGGCTTAATTGCCCTGGTGTGCCTAACTAGTTGTACAACTAAAAAAGAAGAAAAAGAAGAAGTAGAAAAATTTGTTGTTACCAATCCGGTAAAAATAGACACTTCGTTTACGAAACAGTACGTTTCACAAATCAAATCAGTACGTAACATTGAGATCCGTGCTCAGGAAAAAGGTTTTTTACAAAACATCTTTGTGGATGAAGGACAATTTGTAAAAAAAGGGCAGCTGTTGTTTAAAATTATGCCAAATATGTATCAGGCAGAATTACTAAAAGCACAAGCTGAACAAAAATCAGTAGAAATAGAACTTCAAAATGCCAAATTACTGGCAGATAAAAATATCGTTTCTAAGAACGAATTAAGTGTAGCACAGGCAAAATTGCAATCTGCAAAAGCCGAAGTAGCACTGGCAAAACTTCATTTGTCATTTACAGAAATCAGAGCTCCGTTTGACGGAACTATCGATCGTATTCCATTAAAATTAGGAAGCCTTATTGATGAAGGTGAATTGATGACGAGTCTTTCAGACAACAGTCAGATGTTTGCTTATTTCAATGTTTCAGAACCGGAATATCTACAATACCAGACCGATGTAAAAGATCGTGCTGATAACAGAGTAAGCTTGGTTTTGGCTAACGGTGAAACTTTTAAAGAAAAAGGAAATGTAGAAGTTATCGAAAGTGAGTTTAATAATGAAACCGGAAATATTGCGTTCAGAGCACGATTTCCTAATTCAGGAAAATTGCTTAGAAATGGAGAAACAGGGCAGGTTCAGATGATTGTTCCGCTTAAGAATGCCATCGTAATTCCTCAAAAAGCGACTTACGAAATTCAGGATAAAAAATATGTTTTTGTGATCGATAAGAACAATAAAGTAAATTCAAGAGAAATCACAATAACAGGTGAAATCCCTGATTTGTATGTGATCAGAACCGGACTTGCCGATACCGATAAAATTTTACTTGAAGGAGTTCAAAAAGTAAAAGAGAACGACAAAATCAAATATGAATTCCAATCTCCTAAAGCGGTAATGAACAATTTACGCTTAAAAGCAGAATAGGTTTAATCATTAAAAAAATAAAAAATGTTTAATAAATTTATTCAAAGACCTGTACTGTCGATAGTAATATCGCTTATAATTGTCTTTTTAGGAGTATTGTCGGTATTGAATTTACCTATCACGCAATTCCCTACAATCTCACCACCAATGGTGAATGTTACTGCAGATTATCCCGGATCTAACGGTGAATTAATGATCAAGGCAGTTATTATTCCTTTAGAAAGAGCTTTAAATGGAGTTCCGGGAATGAAATACATGTCTTCTGATGCCGGAAATGATGGTGAGGCGACTATAAAAGTAGTTTTTAACTTAGGAACAGATCCCAACCAAGCGGCGGTTAACGTTCAGAACCGTGTAGCTTCGGTTACCAATAAATTACCTCCATTAGTAATTAGAGAGGGTATAAAAATTACCCGAGAAGTGCCGAGTATGTTGATGTACGTGAACCTTTACAGTACAGACAAAAATACCGACATGAAGTTCTTGTACAACTACGCTGATATCAACGTACTTTCAGAATTGAAAAGGGTAAATGGTATTGGTTCCGGAGATATCCTGGGAACTCGTGAATATGCTATGCGTATCTGGCTGAAACCGGATCGTATGCTGGCGTACAAAATCTCTGCCGATGAGGTAATGGAAGCATTGTCAAGTCAAAGTTTGGAGGCTTCTCCGGGTAAAACAGGAGAAAGTTCCGGTAAACGTTCTCAGGCATTTGAATATGTATTGAAATATTCAGGACGTTTTACCACAAAAGAGCAATATGGAAATATTGTGGTAAAATCCAATGCTAACGGAGAACTTTTACGTTTGAAAGATATTGCCAATATTGAATTTGGAAGTTCGATGTATGATATTTACTCGAACCTAAATGGTAAGCCTTCTGCGGCTATTGTATTGAAACAGTCATTTGGAAGTAATGCCAATCAGGTTATTGAGGAGGTAAAAGCGAAATTGGAAAAAATTAAGCAAAAATTTCCAAAAGGAATGGATTATGAAATTTCATACGACGTTTCTAAATTTTTGGATGCCTCTATCGAAAAAGTAATCCACACGCTGGTAGAAGCTTTTATTTTGGTAGGTTTAGTGGTATTTCTTTTCCTGGGAGACTGGCGTTCGACTGTTATTCCGGCAATTGCGGTACCGGTATCGTTGATTGGAACCTTTGTATTCATGACTTTCTTAGATATTTCATTGAACTTAATTACTTTGTTTGCTTTAGTATTAGCAATTGGAGTCGTCGTCGATGATGCGATCGTTGTGATTGAGGCGGTTCACGCCAAAATGGAAGAAGAACATCTGTCGCCTCTGAAAGCAACTAAAAAAGCGATGCATGAGATTGCAGGGGCAATTATAGCGATTACATTCCTGATGGCGGCGGTATTTATTCCGGTGGCATTCATGTCAGGTCCTGTTGGGGTGTTTTACCGTCAGTTCTCGGTTACTATGGCAACGGCGATTATACTTTCGGGTATTGTGGCTTTAACCTTGACACCGGCACTTTGTGCTATGATGTTAAAAAATAATCATGCTCTGCCTAAAAAGAAAACACCTGTTAATGTTTTTATAGATGGTTTTAATAACAAGTTTAATCTGGCTCAGGGGAAATATCAAAATGTATTAGGTAAGATCGTAAACAGAAGAGCCGTTACTGTAATTGCTTTGTTAGGATTTTGTGCCGGAACATGGTTAGTGAGCAGTACCGTTCCTTCCGGATTTATTCCGAATGAGGATCAGGGAATGTTCTATGCTGTAATTCAGACACCTCCGGGTTCTTCATTAGAAAGAACCAACAATATTGCAGAGCGAGTTCAGAAAATTGCTGAAGATATAGACGGAGTAAAATCAGTTTCTTCATTGGCAGGTTACGAAATTCTTTCTGAAGGTACAGGAGCAAACTCAGGAACTTGTTTGGTTAACCTTAAGGATTGGAGCGACCGAAAAGAATCTGTTTTGGAGATCATGCATGAAATGGAGGAAAAATGTAAAGATATTGCAGGAGCGAATATCGAATTTTTCCAACCGCCTGCTGTACCTGGATATGGTGCTGCCGGAGGATTTGAACTTCGTTTATTGGATAAAACAGGTTCCGGAGATTACAAAAAAATGGAAAAGGTAAATAATGACTTTGTTGCTGAATTGAACAGACATCCGGAATTGTCTAACGTGTTTAGTTTCTATAGTTCGAGTTTTCCTCAATACATGATGAAAGTCGACAATGATCTGGCACAACAAAAAGGAGTTTCCATCGAAAATGCCATGAATACCTTGTCAACTCTTGTGGGAAGTAACTACGAAATCAGTTTTATTAAATTCGGAATTAACTATAAAGTAATTGTTCAGGCTTCTCCGGAATATCGTGCTCAGCCCGATGATATCCTAAAATTGTATGTGAAAAACAACCGTGATGAAATGGTACCTTACTCCGCTTTTATGAGATTGGAAAAAGTATACGGACTTTCTGAAATCACAAGACACAATATGTATACTTCCACACAAATTAGTGGATCTGCTGCAGCGGGATATAGTTCCGGTACGGCAATTAAAGTTGTTCAGGAAGTTGCTGCTAAAAAATTACCCAGAGGATACGACATCGACTGGGCAGGTATTTCTGCTGATGAGGTGGCACAGGGGAATCAGGCAATCTGGGTATTCCTGATCTGTTTAGGATTCGTATATCTGGTACTGGCAGCTCAATACGAGAGTTTTATTTTACCATTATCTGTAATTCTTTCTTTACCGGCAGGTATTTTTGGAGCTTTCTTTTTACTGAAATTAACAGGATTAGAGAACAACATTTATGCACAAGTAGCTATGGTAATGCTTATTGGTTTATTGGGTAAAAATGCCGTTTTGATTGTAGAGTTTGCAATCCAGCGACATGCTGCAGGTAAATCAGTTCTGGAAGCTGCAATGGAAGGAGCCAAAGCAAGGTTCCGTCCAATCTTGATGACTTCCTTTGCTTTTATTGCAGGTTTATTACCACTTGCATTTGCTACCGGTCCCGGAAAAATTGGTAACCGTACGATTGGTACTGCTGCGGCAGGAGGTATGCTTATCGGAACGATTTGTGGGGTGTTTTTGATTCCTGGTTTGTATTACATCTTTGGAAAAATAGCAGAGAGATACAAACTAGTGAAACATGAAGAAGAGAATCCATTAACAGAAGAAATTGATAACAATCATGTATAAATTCAAATCATATCAATATAGTATTGCATTGAGTGCATGTCTCATGGTTGCAGGGTGTAAAGCCCCTGCTCCTGAGACTACAACAACAAGCACACCAGTTCCTGAGTCGTTTGGTACAACAACTCAGATTCAGGATGCTAATAACAATACAGCAACATTAGCGTGGAAAGATTATTTTAAAGATCAGAATCTGGTAGAGCTAATTGATGTTGCGCTTAAGAACAATCAGGAATTAAACATTACTTTGCAGGAAATTGAGATTGCAAGAAATGACATTCGTGTAAAAAAAGGACTTTTATTGCCAACTGTTGGTGTTCGTGCCGGAGCGGGAGTAGAGAAAGTGGGCCGCTACACCAGTCAGGGTGCGGGTGATGCCAATACAGACATCAAACCAGGCGTAAAGACCCCAGATCCATTGGGAGATTTTACTATTTCGGCCTATGCAAACTGGGAAGTTGACATTTGGAAAAAACTGCGCAATTCTAAAAAAGCAGCTTTAAACCGATATTTAGCGACAGTTGAAGGGAAGAACTTTGTAATTACGAATCTTATTGCCGAAGTAGCCGATTCTTATTATGAGTTACTGGCTTTAGATACCCAATTGGACATTGTAAAACAAACCATCAAATTGCAGACGAATGCTTTGGAAATTGTAAAAATTCAGAAACAAGCGGCAAGAGCGACCGAACTGGGCGTGAAGAAGTTTGAAGCTGAGGTTTTAACTTCAAAAAGTATGGAATTTGGAATTCTTCAGCAAATAAAAGAAACGGAGAATAAAATCAACTTTTTATTGGGAAGATATCCACAGGAAATTAAAAGAACTAATACAAACAACTTCCTGAGCTTATTACCGGCTGTTGTGACTTCAGGAATTCCGTCTCAATTACTGGCAAACCGTCCTGATGTGAAACAGGCAGAATTAGAATTAGTCGCTTCAAAATTAGATGTAAAAGTGGCACGTGCAGAATTCTATCCTTCATTAGACATTTCAGCTGCAATAGGAGTGCAGGCGTTTAAACCTTCTTATCTGTTAACATTTCCGGAGTCACTTCTGTATTCATTAGCAGGAGATCTGGCCGCACCGCTGATCAACAGAAATGCGATTAAAGCAGAATTCGCCAGCGCAAATGCAAGACAGCTTCAGGCTTTGTACAATTACGATCGTACCATTTTGAATGCTTATTTAGAAGTTTCTAATCAACTTTCGAAGATTGAAAACTTACAAAAAGGCTATGATCTTAAATCGCAACAGGTAGATGCTCTGAACACTTCAATAGATGTTTCTAATGATTTGTTTAAATCGGCCAGAGTAGATTATTTTGAGGTTTTAATGACACAACGAGATGCATTAGAAGCAAAATTGGAATTGGTAGATACTAAAAAAGAACAATTGAATGCTGCAGTCCATGTTTACAGAGACTTAGGCGGCGGTTGGAAATAATATTGCTTTTTAATTTGTAGACAAAAGCCTTTCAAGATTTTATACTTGAAAGGCTTTTTTAATTGCGGGTGAAAAGAATGTAAAAGATATTATTTCAATTATTTAGCTTCTCGATTACTGCTAAAAGAATCTCTGAACATTTTCCAGCCTTTTGAAGTTTTCTTCCAGAGAACCAAAAATTTCCCGTCATCCATTAATTCACCTTTGGAGTTTAAGGATTGCCACAAGCCTTCTTCGGTAACATACTCTATACCGTCACCGTATATTGCCGTGGTGATAAACTTTCCGCCTCTTAAGCCATATTCATCATAAGCTTTTCTGAAAAATTTGGCTGCACCTTCTTTTCCATAAATTTGTGGTGCGTTCGGGAGTAAGATAGAAGCATCTTCAGCATATCGGTCTAGGAATAGGGATGGATCATTGTTTTTAAAAGAATCAAAATAAATAGCATTGCTTTCCTGTATTGCTTTTTTTGCTTCGCTTAAATCTGCGGTTTCATTTTTTGAAGATGAATTACAGCCGGAAAGCAACAGGACAATTGCAATGAATTTGAATGTCAGATAAATGAGATTTCGATTAAAAAATAGGTTGTAAAAACCAACTAAGAAAAAGGTTGATTTTGGATTCAATTCTGATGTCGTATTAAAAGAATTCATAGTATAAAGTTTTTAGATTGACTATTATTTTTGTCAAAGATAGTCAGGGTAAAAACGTCTGAATTGTACAAATCGGAACTGAATTTTAAATTAAGGGGCTTAGTTTCTAAGGTACTAAGAATTAATTCTGTAATGCAGTATATTCTTTTTAGATGATTAATTGATTGATAGGGGACTGATTCTCTAAATAGGAAGTTGGCGTAGTTCCCGTAAAGGATTTAAAATCCCTTATAAAATGGGATTGATCAAAATAGCCAGAATCATAAGCAATAGAAGTAAAGGGATATTCGGTAGTGTTAATGAGCTTAAGACTGTGTTGGAAACGTTTGATTTTATTGAATGCTTTTGGAGCGAGCCCTGTATGCTGAAAGACTAGTTTATGAAGATAACGGGGCGTTATACCATATTTTACTGAAATACTGTTGATATTGCTTTCAGTCGGGTCGTTGAGTAAACTGGATAAGATGTTAGCTACTTTTTCGATCTTATCCGATATTTTATCGTTTGTTATAATTTTTTGTATCAGGAAGGTTTCGATCAGTTCGATCCTTTTTTTAATATCAGAAGTTTCTAGTAACTGATCGTGCAAATGTTTTATTGGATTACCAATTATATCCTCGAGATCGAAAATCTGATTGTTGAATACTCCGATTTCATCCTTAAAAAAATAAGCTGCCGTGTGAGTATAGAACCGAATTCCCAACATTGTATGTTTGCCTTTTGATTTTATGGCAAGAGGTTTAGTGATCTGTCCCCATAATTCAATTTTTGGAGTTTTGTAGAAAGTCTGGTCAACCAATGATTCCCAAATGCCATTACCAAGATTGAAAATGATTTCCATTTCGCCACTGGGAAATACCGTATCTTCAAACTCCTTATCCGAATCTGATTCAAAAATATAGTAATGTTTGATATAAGGCTTCAGAATTTCTGATGGCAAAAAATATTGGAATTGCATTTTACGGATGTTTAATTTTCAAATAGTAAATGGATTTTTAGGATTAATTTATTGATAGATGTAAAGTTATGAAAAATAGTAAGGAGAATTTTATAGTAGGACATAGAAATAAAATATTACCGTGCTAGAAAAAATAAGAGCATTTTAGGAGTCTTTTTTGAAGATTATCTAAATTTGTCAGAATAAACAAAACAAAACACATGAAGAAAAAGCTATGTTCATTTATTGTACTACTTTGTTCGTTTTCGTACAGTCAAACTTTTGATGGTAATTTGGGGACTAAAAGTTTAAACTGGAGCCAGACTCAAAAAGATTTTAATAGTGCACCCAGAGCTGGTGTAGAACCAATGTCTATAAGACTTTGGGATAATTATGAAGGGGCAGGTGCACCCTCTAGCTGGGGCTCTCTGCTCGAGATAAATGGTAGAGGAGGTCATTTAGATTCACAACTTTATTTTGACAATACCTGGAATGGGGGCAGAATATTATACAGGAGTGCATTTTTTCAGCAAAATACATGGGAAAGCTGGCGTTATCTTTTAGACTCCAAAAGCGATGTAGAATCTTCTGGAAATTTAAAAATTGGGGGTAGTGGGACAAGTTACGTTTTAGGTAAATTAGGTATTGGAACAGATCAACCAAATAGCTTAACTCTTTTAGATGTTAATGGTAAAGTAATGGTGAGATCAAATCTCTATGTAAACGACATTATGGGGGGTAATGGTGGAGATATTAAAATAGGACCGAATACCGGAGGAGCAGCCTCTACAATTTTTATGATTGGGGGAGCCGATGCCACAGAAGTGATGCGTATTGATTATAGTAAAAATGTTGGTATAGGTACGAAAAATCCAGATTCAAAACTTACGGTTGCCGGAGATATTCATGTTCGGGAAGTAAAAGTAACGGTTAACGCAGGAAGGTTTCCGGATTATGTTTTTGCCAATGATTATAAATTAAAATCATTGCGAGAAGTCGAAAAATATATTAAACTAAATAATCATTTACCAGAAATACCTTCAGCTCAGGAAATAGAGAAAAATGGATTAATGTTAGCAGAGATGAATTTGAGTTTGCTTAAAAAAATAGAAGAATTAACCTTACATGCAATTGAGCAGCAAAAAAATGTTGACTATTTAATTAAAATAGTAGAAGAACAAAATTATAGGTTAAATGTTCTTGAGAAAAAGTAATTAAAAACTAGAAGTCTTTAAAAAATTAAATTTTAAAGACTTTTTTTTTTCGACTGTTTAGGTTATTTGATGTTTTGCTATAACAAAGAACGTTCTAGTGAAGATGTACTTGACATTCCTTGTTATTCTTCTTTAAGTTAAAATATATCATAGTAAAAGATTGGATCAGTTTATTTATGCGATAAAATGCATTTTTTATCATCACAAAAATTAAACAAGAGTCACTCCTGCATTTTGATAAGGTTTTAAGGTTTCATCCTTCGGATCAATATTGGTCACCAGTACGTCAATATCTTTAATCGGACAAACAAAATAGGATTCAGCAGTGCCTACTTTTTCGATAGAGCCCAGAGCGATAACAAAATCGGAGTGCTGAATCATGTTTCTTTTTATCTGAGAATCATCGTGTAAAATCCCTGTAACACCACGTTCGTGATGAATGCTGCAAAGTCCGAGAATACAAATGTTGGCTCTGAAGTTTCTGAAAAAATCAATCGTCTCAATACTGGCGGTAGCAAAAGAAGTTTTGCACATTCTTCCTCCGGCAAAAATCAATTCGATATTGGGCAAATCTTCAATTAGGGCCGCTACAGGAAAACTGTTGGTAATGACCGTTATTTTCAAATCATAAGGGAAACTGGCCACTAAAGCTAATGAAGTGGTTCCGCCATCGATAAAAACTACCTGTCCGTCTTTTAGATAAGAGATTGCTTTTTCGGCTATTATTTTTTTGTTTTCAAGGTCATGTTTCTCTCTATTTCTAAAATGAAGCGGAATCGGAGACGGGGCAACCGCACCTCCGCGGACAGCCTTTAACAATCCCTGATCTGAAAGTTCTTTTACATCCCGTCTTATCGTGTCTTCAGAAACATTTAAATAGACGCTAAGTTCTTGTAAAGTAAGTCGATGTTCTTTTGACAGGTATTCTAAAATTACTTTTTGACGTTCCTCTTTTTTCATGTCGTGCAAATTTATATTGCAAAAATAAGTTAAAATTGCAATAATTTGCAATATTTGCGTAAATTTGTTGCAAAATTAATCGA
The DNA here is from genome assembly GCF_002217475.1 of Flavobacterium tructae. Taxonomy (GTDB): domain Bacteria; phylum Bacteroidota; class Bacteroidia; order Flavobacteriales; family Flavobacteriaceae; genus Flavobacterium; species Flavobacterium tructae. Next base: position 64,823 of record NZ_MUHH01000013.1, on the reverse strand, counting down.
AATGAAAAAGAAAACTATTGCCATCGATATGGACGGTGTACTTGCCGACATTGAAGCACAATTAATAAAACAGTATAATGAAGAGAGCGGAACCTCACTTTCAAAAGAAAGCATTCAGGGATTAAGCGAAGAAGAAGCTTTTAGTGACAGGGTACTTTTGCGTAAAGTTTTGAATGCAGATAATTTTTTCAGAAATCTACCGGTAATACCCGACGCAATAGAAAGTTTACGCCGTTTACAAGAAAACTTTGAAATATTTATTGTTTCTGCTGCAACAGAATTTCCGGTATCACTGGCTGAGAAAGTAGCCTGGCTGGCAGAGCATTTTCCTTTTATCACATGGGAAAATATCATTTTATGCGGCAGCAAACGAATTATCAATACCGATTATATGATTGATGATCACAGAAAAAATTTAGATCATTGCATGGGAAAACCAATCATGTTTACCGCATTTCATAACGTTAATCTAACGCACCATTTAAGGGTAAACAACTGGAAAGAAGCCGTTGAAATTTTAGAGAAAGACATTGTATCTAATTTAAACTAAAGTTTATTTGCCTTAAAATAACGAAATAGTATACAGGATTAGTTTTTTATTAACCTGTTTTTTGAAGGGAAAGAGCCTTTTGAGAGTAATCTTGAAAGGCTTTTTTTGTATATGCAGGTTATTAGATAGTCAAATTATAATGTTGAATTTATTTGGGTATAGATAGGTTTGCTTTAAATCCTTTATCCGGTGCTGTATCAAAAGAAATCGTGCCTTTAACGGCCTGGATGCGTTGTTCCATGTTTTGCAGACCATTTTTTGCAATAGTGGCCTTTTCAAAACCTTTCCCGTTATCGGTATAGTTTATTGCGATTGATTTCTCGTTATTTTCAAATTTTATCCCAACAATACTGGCATTGCTGTGTTTTCTCATATTCACCATTAATTCCTGTAAAATTCGGCTTATGGTAATTTTTTTAGTGTCGTTAATCGTTTCCCAGTTAATGCTTTCTAAATTGGTGACAATAATGTTTCTTTCGTTGGTTTTGTAAGTCGAAAGCATTTCTTTAATGCTGTAAGTGAAATCTGCACCGGTCTCAATCTTGTTATTTTCTCTGGAAATTCCTCTTACACGTCCGTAAATATCATCTAGTTTCTGGAGTAGATTTTCTCGGGTGTTTTCTTTAGATAAAGGCTGTGACTCTGCAAAAGCAATGACATTATAAACATCGTTTGCTAATTCATCATGAATTTTTTTCGCGATGCGGGCTTCGGTCATATACGAAGTTTTAAATTCGATTGCTTTGTTCTTGTTTTTATAGTAACGCACTACAATTACAATTAGAACGATTAAGAAAAAGAAAATAATTGCAGATACAATTTTGAGATATTTAGCTCTCTGGAGAGACAATTGAGTTTCGGCTTTTTCTAAACGAAGTTTGGCATTTTCATCCTTTTCTACTTTAGCATCGTATTTAATTTTGGCAAACTTATTTTTAAAGTTGTTTCGAACCTTAATGATACTGTCGTTTAGTTTAAAATATCTTTGCACATATTTGCTGGTTTGTGGACTGTGATCATTTGAGATTAAAATTTGAAGTGCTTCTAATCTTTCGTCAATACTATTTAGGTTTGTAGCTATATTATATGCCTCAAGGGCATTTTTATTAGATTTTTGATTGTCTTTTTTAGAATAGTAAATGGCAAGGTGCAGGTAACTTTCGATGCTTCCATAAGTATCATTAATTTCATTTCTTATTTGAAGAGCTTCGCTCATTAAACGAAATCCTTTTTCATTTATTCCTTTTTTGAAATATGCATAACCTAAGTTATCCAAAATTAAGGGCTTCTTCGTTGGTTGAGCTTTTTCGTTTAATAATTTTTTTCTTAAAAAAGATTCTAAAAGATTGATTGCTTTATCGTATTTTTTTTGCTGGATATAGATGGATGCAATATTATTTAAAGGAGCTTGTTTTTCAACGGGGTCTTTATAGTCTTTAGCTGCCTCTTCGTAGTAAAGAATGGCGTCATCATAAAGAGAGAGTTCTTTATCTGCAATACCTAGTGTATTGTTTATGGCAGCGACGTAGAGACTCTTTTTTTTAACATATGGTAATGCATCGGTTACTGTTTCCTTACTACCATAGTAGTCTCCATTTACTTGCTGAATTGCCGCCATTTGAATAAGTATGTATCCAATATTGGCACTGTCTTTTAAATTTTCATAAAGTAGTTTTGATTTGTTAAATTGGTCAAAAGCAGTATTAAAATTTTGGTTATTAAAATTTTGAATTGCTTTATTTCTTATGCTAAGTGCCTCTTTGCGTTTAGATTCTATGTTGATATTAATAGTTTTTTTTTCTGTACAGGAAAACAGTAAAAAAAAGATAATAAAATAAAAAAACGGGGACCGTAACATATAAGTTTACTTTCCCCGAAAATAGTAATTAATTAGATACTACAAAGATATATTTATTAAATTTCTGGTGGTGGTGGTGGTTGATTTTTGTCATCACCAGGACCATCAGCAAAAGTTGGTTTTGCAGGATCAATAGATTTCTTTGTTTCCTGTTTGGTTGGAGTTTCGTATTCATCAGGTGTACAGGAGAACATGGTGAATAGTATCGTGAAAGCGATAAAAATTATTAGCTTTTTCATATTATTTAGATTTAGAAATTAGACATGGGTATTGCTGACCGGAAATAGTCCGGAGGTTGGTTAGGGCAATACCAATATTGGTTTTTTGGGAAGTACAATGTGTAGAACAGTAAGACGTTATTTATACTTCCCGAATAAAATCGGTCTTACGGTTTTTTTTACACTGTTAATTTGAACTAGTTTTATATTTTTGTTTTAATCTGCAGATAAAACTTGAACTAATTTCTATGGCAAAGAAAAGACACTTTAAAGCCTTTAATGGTAGGGGATTCCCAGAATTCCCTCGTTTTCCTGAGATTCCCAACAATTCCCGAAAATTCCCAAAAAAATACCATGCATAGCCAGACATTAGAAGAATACAAAAAAGCGATTAAGAGCAAATACGAGATCGAGAAAGAAGGTGAATACTTTGATTATTTGTACAACCCTTCGCGCGCAAAGCTCCGTGACTTGTGTTGGATTATTTTTGAAAATAATCCGACTCAGGACGACTTAAATGTTTTCAGAAATTTATTGTGTTTAGATTTTGATCATACACGAAAAAATAAGTTTAATGAACAAAAAGATAAGTTCAGACCGATCGAAACTTTTTTTAAAGGAGAGACCGATCCATCAAATATTGATGCCATAAATCTGGCAGCAATTATGGTAGACTTTCAACCACGTCCTTTTAAAAAGTACAATGAAAAGTGTCGAATTAATGAGGTCAAACACATGATAAGTGTTGTCGAAATTAATGCAGCTGCTGAGGTCGAGATCATCGAAGAAAGCAACCTCGAAGAAGGCAATCTCGTGGAAAGTTATTCTGAAAAAGGAAATCGTTTCTATAATTTTAAGTACGTACTCTCAAGAAAAATAGTTAAGAAAATCTATCCACGAAAAATAATTACAGCTACAGTTGGGGCGGTCGCTTTTGTGTCTTCTGCACGTTTATACTTTGTGCGTAAAAAAGACCAAACGGAATAGTTTTGAAATAAAACAGAGAAGCATTTTGAAAAATAAAATGCAGGAAGAAGTAAAATGAATCATTTTTTGAAACAAAATTCAGGCGTGTAAAGAGTGTGTTTTTCGGCATATATTGGCTGTTATTTATACTATAAAGATAAGAAAAAAACACCAGTAAACCTAATGAAATCAAGGGTTTTTGGTGTTTTTTTTGCTTTTTAACACAAAAAAAATATAAGATTTCGGTGTCGTATTTTTTACTTTTTAAGTCAATAAAATTTGTTCTGATTTCGTCAATGGAAGTGGAGAAAAATTACTTTATTCAGCGTTTATCTTAAGACAAGAAATCTTTGAACCACAATCCTGAATGCTTGATGGTTCTTTGTTGGGTGTCGAAATCTACGTGTATCAATCCAAAACGGGCGTTGTAACCTTCGGCCCATTCAAAATTGTCAGTAAGTGTCCAAACAAAATAACCGTCAACATTTAGACCTTCTTTTTTGGCTTTTAGAATTTGCTCCAAATGGTCCTGAATGTAGTGCGTACGCTTAATATCATATACTTTTCCATTTTTTAGAGTATCGGGAAAAGCGGCGCCATTTTCGGTAATAATAATCTTTTTGATGCCATTGTAGGCATTAAATTTTTTAAGTACCTCATAAAGAGCAGGAGGGTAAACTTCCCATCCCATATCGGTTGAAATGACATTTCTTTTTTCGGCACTGATTAGTTCAGCACCGATATACGGAATAAGTAAAGATGATTTTACAACTTCGCGAGTGTAACATTGCAGACCAATAAAATCAAAGTCAAAAGACAAATTATTGAGATCATCTTCTATAATATAAGTATTAAGTTTCTTTAATACCGGTAAATCGCCTTGGGGATAACCCATTCCTAAAATGGGTTCGATAAAAGTTCTGTTTAATAAAGTGTCTACCCGTTTCGCTGCTTCGATGTCTTTAGAAGACTGAGTTGCGGGTTCAATATGTGTACAGGAGAAAGTTGTTCCAATATGAGCGTCCGGTATACGATTTCGTATTATTTTGGCACCTGCTGCTGTAGCTAAAGTGACATGGTGCATGGCTTTCAGGTAGTTGGTAATGCCTTTTTTTCCTGGAGCATGAATGCCCAGAAAATACCCCGCACCTGTAAAAACGGAGGGTTCATTGATTACCATCCAGTTTTTAACCCGATCACCAAAATTTTGCACACAGATTTCAACGTAGGCCGAAAACCAGTTAACCGATTCGCGATTGGTCCAGCCTCCTTTTAGCTCTAAATCATGTGGAAGATCCCAGTGGTAAAGTGTAATCCACGGTTCAATTCCGGCCGAGAGCAGAGCGTCAATGATTTTGTTGTAATAGGCTATTCCGGCCTGATTAATTGGAGGAACCCCGGTAGGCATGATTCGGGGCCAGCTGATCGAAAATCGAAAGTTCGGAATATTCAGCTCACGAATTAAATCGATATCGTTTTGGTACGAATTATAAAAATCGCAAGCAGTTGAAGCATGATGTCCGTTCTTTATTTTTCCTTTCTGAGAAGTAAAAACATCCCAAATAGAAGGACCTTTTCCGTCGGTATCATGTGCGCCTTCAATTTGGAAAGCGGCGGTTGAAACACCCCACAAGAAATCATCTCCAAATTGGTTTTTATGCAAAAATGAGGTCTCAACTTTATTCATTCAATTGTACTTTCCTTTTTAAAATTGTAATTTATTAATGAAGGAAAGAAGATTGCATTGCTCTTAAAAAAAGCCATTCTTTGAATGAAACTAGAAAATTTAGATTAAAGAATTTCATAACGTTTAGTTTTATTCAAATTAATAAAACTAATGTGAATTAAATGTAAAGTGATTATTATCAAATGTTTAAAAGAATTTCTGTCGCTTTGAAAAGGTCAGTCTTCCCAACCGCAAAGGGTGAGTCCAAGGCCTTGTGCACGCTTGAGGGAGACTTTCGTAACTTCACTACGACAGGAGCTCAGACCACGACAATTTTCATTGTAATGGTATTTTTTGGCACCTGTTGGGCCACAGATAAATACTTTGGCTTCAAAGGGATGAAAAGAGGTTAAAAATATAAAAAGTAAAGTGTATTTCATAAGAATAGGTTTTTGGGAAATTGGCTACTGAACGACTAGTTGATAAGTATTCCCTTTTAAATCTGTGGCATTTAGTTTTCCATGTTCTATCCATTCTGTTTTAATTTCGAGATCAGGAATGGTATCAAACGTTAAGATTCCTGCGCCATATTTTCCTTTTACATTGATGTTTCCAAAAACCGAATCTCCCTTGATATCAATCCCTTTTACGTTATAGTTGTATTCATAATCCCCTGAAGTGCCTGTACGGTATTTATATTGATATTCAGTGTCTATGTGGTAGGTTTTGGCTTCTTCGGGATTAATAGTCTGGCGATCTGCCGGAGTAATTACCTCCTGATAAAAAGTGTTTATTTTTTGAGGAGGTAATTTTTTATGGCATGAGCACATTCCTAATGTTAGAAGTAGAAATGAGATTTTATAGAAGATTCTATAATTATTAAGCATATTTTTTTAATGTGTTTAAAAGCTAGAATCCATTATTGTACTTCACATTAAAGGAATGATCCGACATAAATAACAATCCGAAAAATTCAAAGAAAGCTAGTATAGAGGGGATAAATGTCCAGCAAAATAAGATATACATTATTCCCTGTGTTGATTTTCCTAAATAGAATTTGTGAATTCCAAGTCCTCCAAGAAAGAAAGTTAAAATTGTTGCAGTTAGTTTACTTTTCATAATTTACATTTTAGATAATATTTCTGTTTTTTTTGAGTCAAATTCTATTTGAGAAATGATTTCGCCTTCCAGTAATTTTTTGAGTTTGTTAAGTGTTTCAATAGGATCTTCTTTTTGCTCTGTACTTTGAGGAACTGATGTCCCGGTATTTACAGTTATTCCTCCTCCGGCAATTGCTCTCTTGTTTTCAAGATCGCGTTCGCGTCTGTAAACAATCATTTCTTCTTCTTTTTCCTGAGCAAATTGATACAATTTTCTAGCCTGTGACTTAGGCAAATAATCAAGCATGTTCATTTTTCCTGTGGTCGTCTTCATCGTAAAAGTTGCACCCATAATTCCTTCCTTCATGTGACAATCTAAAATATCTTTCCAGGCATAATCCTGAAAATCCATTGACAAACCTAAATTTTTCGGCCTACAGAAGATTATTCTTTTGTTTGTTAGGGCAATACAGTCGGGTGATAAATTTAAGGCTGGTTTTTTTTGTACTGCTATGTATTCTACCTGTTCACCTGAGGTGAGTAATCCATTGACCTTGGTTAATAGTTTTTCAACGGCTTTTGGGTCTTGTTCTTCGTTTAAGAATTTTTTTAAATCGTTTATCATAATTGGTTTTTTAAAATTATTATTTGCGTTCGGTAATTCTAATAATAGCTGATCTGAACGAATCATTTTTTTATTTTTATCAAATGTAGGTTCATTAAGAATCAGTATTTTACGGAAATCCATAATCTGGAAAATTTATAATTGGACCATAAAAAAAGCCCCCGAAGGAGCTTTTAAAATTTATAATGAAATACAAGGAACTTCTAGATAATTCCCATGTCTTTGGTAATGGTAACCAAATGAATGGTGTTATTGGCTTTGAAAAAATCTTTCAGTTTCGAAATTCTTTTCTCGATGGCGCTTTTACTATTGGGTTTTATCCCCATCTCTTTGAACGTTTCTATAATATCATCCTGAAGAGTTCCGAGCGATAAATGTTTTAGGATGAGTATGTCTAAATCATCGATTTCAAAATTATTTTTTTCCTGAAGTGCAGAAGCAACCTCAGGCGAAATAAATTTTTGATCTGAAGTAAAAATAAGGTGAATCGCTTTTTTCAGTTCTTGGATGCTATTGAGACCTTTTAATACAAAAGCATCCACTTTTGCGTCTTCAAAAAGTGATTTGATACGATAATTTTTATCTTCGACCGAATAAGCAATGATTTTAATATTGGGCTGTAATTCACGTACTTTTTGAACCAGTTCATCTCCGTTAGCAATTTTTACTTCGCGATGATCAGTCTTGAAGGAAAGATCGCTAATTAATAAGTCATAAGGCTCATCATCCTGAATTGCTCTCCGTATTTTGAGAAAGGCTTCATCACAATATTTTGATTGTTGAAAATGGCTGATATTTAAATCCTTCAGGACTTGTTCAATTCCTAAATTCATAGTATCAAGATCTTCGGCAACTAGTACTTTTTTAAACATAAGTTATTTATTTAGGCAGTGTTATTTTTACTTTAAAACCTTTGTGGGGTTCAGTGTCAAAAGTAATAGTTCCTTTTGTGGCCAGAATACGGTTTTCCATATTTTGAAGGCCATTTTTGATTATTTTATCTTTTTCACAGCCTTTGCCATTGTCAGAGTATTCAATAAGTATTTTGTTGGCAGTATTTTCAAATTTCAAAACAACTACTAATGCCTCGCTGTGCTTTTTCATATTGACCATTAATTCCTGTAGAACCCTATGTACAGCAACTTTTTTGATATCGTCAACTAAATCCCAGTTTACTTTTTCAATATTATTAATAATGACATTGGTACTGGGGCTGTTATATGTCGAAAGCATTTCTTTTAAGTTAACCGCATAATTGGCTTTCGTATCAATTTCATTATTTTCTCTTGAAATTCCACGAACCCGATTGTAGATCTGATCCAGTTTATGAACTAAATTTTCTTTTACATTGGGACTTTCCAGGGACTGTGTTTGTGTAAAGGTGATGGTATTAAAAACATCATTTGCCAATTCGTCATGAATGTCTTTGGCAATCCGGGTTTCAGTATCATATGCCGCTGTTAATTTTTCGATTCGGTTTCGGTTTTGATAAAATTTTCTCAAATACAATAGTAAAAGACACAAAGCAGCTATTCCGATTATAAAAAACGCCCTTTGGTATTTGGCTTCCTGAATTGAAAGTAAGTTCTCGGCTCTTTCTAAACGAAGTTTCTGATTCTCATCTTTCTCTTTTTTAGAATCGTACTTAATTTTAGCAAATTTATTTTTAAAATTGTTTCGGATTTTAATAATACTGTCGTTCAGGAAAATGAATTTTTGGGCATACTGTACGTTTTTAGTTCCGGAATCATTAGACATTAAAAAGGACAAAGCTCTTAAGCGTTCATCAACACTATTGAAATGTGTCGCAAGCTGATAGGCTGCCTGAGCATATTGGTTTGATTTTTGGGAATTTGATTTGGAATAAAATTCGGCTAAATGTAAATTACTTTCGATACTTCCATAGAAATCTTCACTCTGAGTTCTCATTTTATGCCCTTCGTTCATCAGGGAGTATCCCTTTTCTGTCTCACCCATTTTAAAATAGGCATAGCCCAGATTGTCTAAAACCCTTGCTTTTTTTGGTGGCTCCTTATCTAAGAGTTTTTTATCCAATATCGTGTTTAAGATATTGATCGCTTCATTATATTTTTTCTGCTGAATGTAAACAACAGCAATATTATTCAAAGGAGATTGCCTGGACGAATCATCGGTACAATCTTTTAAAGCTTCTTTATAGAAGAAAATAGCGTCATTATAGATAGAGAGTTCTTTGTCAGCAATACCAAATAAATTATTGATGGCAGCGCTATAAACATCTTTCTTTTTGAGATAGGGCAGTGCTTCGGTTAGGGTTTCTTTGCTGCCGTAATAATCTCCGTTGATCTGCTGTATATTAGCCATCTGAATAAGATTGTAAACGACATTGGCACTGTCTTTTATAGCTTCAGAGGCTATTTTCGATTTGTTAAATTGAAAGAATGCCGTATTAAAGTTTTTGTTTTGAAAACTAATTCTTCCTTTATTAACATAGTCTATAGCATCTTTTCTGATAGATGAAGCATTAGAAGTAGGGATGGTTTGCTCTTGACAGGAAAGAAGCAGCAGAAAAAATAAAAAATAAAAAAACGGGGATCGTACCATAAAAGTTACTTTCCCCGAAAATACTAATTTATTATTAATGAAATATCTTACTTCTTCATTATTTTACTGGTGGTGGTGGCGGTGGCGGTGGAACCGTTATGGGTTGATCTCCAGGACCGTCAGCATATGCAGGTATTGCAGGTTTGTCATTTGTTTTTGCAGTATCGTATTCGTCAGCGGTGCAAGAATATAAAGAGGCACTAAGAAGCACAATTGCTCCCATCAAATATAAATTTTTCATGGTTTTTGGATTTAAAAATTATATGCGGCATGCCCGTTCAGAACTTTTCTGAATCTTGTTATGGCGATGCCAATTTTGCTGGGAAGTGAAGTGCGTAGGCCGTAAAATTTTCATTTATACTTCCCGGATAAACTCCGTTTTACGGTTTTCCGCACTTTTTAATTGAACTAGTTTTGTACATTTGTTTTTGACCTGCAGATCAAAACGTTAACTGATTCTGAAGGCAAAGTAACGACGCTTGTAAGCCTGTATTAATAAGGAATTCCGGGAATTCCGATGTATTTTTTGAAGTCCTTATAATTCCGTAAAAGTCCTTGAAAATCCAATTGACAAATCCTTAAAAATCCTAAGATATCATGCCAAACAATACTTTTGAAGATTACAAAAAAGCGGTTAAGAAGAAATATGAGATAGAAAAAAAGAGCGGACATTCTGTTTATTTGGAAAACCCTACCAGAGCCAAACTCCGCAATTTATGTTGGGAATTATTTCAGCAGCAAAACAGAAATCAGGACGATTTAACCGTTTTTAGTTCTTTGTTAGGACTGGCTTTTGATGTGAACAAAAAGAATAGCTTTGATAAGCAAATAGATAAATTCAGACCTATTGATAATTTTTTTAAAGGAGAATCCGATCCAACAATTCTGGATGTAGTAAATATGGCCGCAATCCTGGTCGATTTCAAGGCAAGACCTTTTACTAAATTTAGGATGCAGGAGTTATTTAAAGAAGAAGATCTAACTGAAGAAGAAGGTTCAATTGAAGAAGAAGGTCAAATTGAAGTTGAAGGTCTGATTGAAAATGAAGAAAAAATAGAAGTATTGAATCCGAAAAAGGAAGAGAATACGCATTCCGTAATTCTAGACAATTTTTTGGTTAGAAAAGAAAGAGAAAAAGTAAACGGGACAGAGGAAATAAATGGTATTGAAGTCAAAAAACCACAAATCAATTCATTTGTAAATGTAGATGTTGAAGAAATCCATGATCCTGAACCTAGTCCTGAACCTGGGGTAGGATTACAACGTGCTATTATTGGTATTGTTGGTATTTTGTGTTTAATAGGTTTAATTATTTATTTCGCTTTTCCAGATAAGGAATGTATGCAGTGGTCAGGGGATCACTATGAAATGGTAGATTGTGATTTAAAAATACAAGGTTTTGCTAAATCTGCTAATATTGAAATAATAGACCCAACGCTTGTCAATCTTAAAAAGATTAAGGTTTGTGATACGACAACTTATTTTGATAAAAACGGAGTAGCGATTATATGGTATGCTAAGACGGCAAAAGGAATTGAATTTTTTGATGCACATGGCAGACATCCGGAAAATAATAGTCCGTTACGACCTGTGACACATTACATCCTGAATAAATATGTAAAGAGGTAAATGAGTTCGTTAGAAGATTAAATAAAAAGACGGAAATAACTTTTGAGAAAGTCATTTCCGTTTTTTATTCCTTTGAATTCGAAAAGTAGGAGTATGTTTAGGTAGACAGCGTTAAACCTTTTTCTTTAAAATTACTGAAAAGAACCTGTCTTGCATTGCTGATAGTTTCTTCAGTACGGTAAATGCTGCACCAGAATTTTATTTGCAGTTTGAATTTTCCATCAGAAATGGCGCTGTAATAAATTTGCGGAACTTTGGTAGTATTGACCAATGCCATCTCTTCAAGAGTTTCCAAAATAATAGAATTGATTTTTTCAGGGAGTACATCACCAGTAACCTCAGCGGTAATTTCTACTAGTTTAAAATTATCAGTATACGTCCAGTTGGTAATGTTTTGCGACAGTAAATTACCATTCGGAATAATGATTTCGGCACCGTTTGAAGAGTTGATTTTGGTGGTACGCAATCCCATCGATTTTACCCGGCCAGATTCAGAACTAATGTCGATAACATCTCCAACCTGAATGGGTTTGTCAAAAATCAGGATGATACCTGAGACGAAATTATTAACGACATTCTGAAGTCCAAGACCCACACCAACACCCAAGGCTCCCAGTAGAATGCTTAGTTTATCAAGAGGCATTCCCGAAGCAGCTACAGCCAAAAGATAACCACTTATTAAAACCACAAGCCTTGTGATGAGTAGTTTAGAATGCTGTCTTTTATTGATGGTTTCTTCGTTTTCATCGTCAATTTCTCCAAAGAAATAAGCCACATAGTTTTGTAATAAATGCGCAACCCAGATGATGATAAAAAATAAGACGATATTGCCCAGCGTAAAAGTGATGCTTCCAATGGTATTTGGATGACTTAGTAGCGAACCCAAACCGGTGCGCAGTGATTCCCAAATGTTTAAATTGGCTGCAATGACTACAATCCACATATAACTGATGACGATGATGAATGGTCTTTTTAGTGTATCAGATAAGCTTTCATGATCGAAGATTTTCTCGATACCACGTTTAATGCGGGTCGTGTAAATTTGTAAAAGAATAATTTCGAGTACAATTTTTAAAAGTACACTCAGTGCCACGATCTGAGTTAGCGATATAAAAGCAGTAAGACTTAACATATTGGCAAGTGAAACTCTTCCTAGAACATTATCGAAAATGGATAAAGCATTCAGACCAATAAAAATGATGGTGGCCCATTTAAAAAAGCCTTTGATGTACAACTGATCTTTTAAGGTTTTGATCTGTACGAAACCATAGCGGATTCCGAAGAGGTTGATTACAATAAAGGCACAACGCTGCATAAAACCAACAGGGATGAACAAGTCTAAGAAACACAGCATAAAAAACAATACTAAAAGAAGTAACCAGTTGCGCATGGCAATGCCCGACCATTTATTTTTAAAAAGTACTGTAAGTAGTCCGAGAAGAACCAGCTGAATCGATTCAATAAATAGGGCAGGAGCATATAAATTGCTAACTACAGCAATGTTAAGACCAATGACAGCAACCGGAATAACAACACCTCTATTGATGTATTTGAAGTTAAGCTGTGACAGCTTTTCGGCATGTGCATTACTGTTGAGGTATTTTAAATTGCGGGAAATGTACCAACCCAATATTCCCATCAATAAAAGCAGTGTGATTAAACCACCGGCTCGATAACTTAAGTAATATTCCGCAACGTTTTCTTCAATAATTATTTTGGCTTTAATGTTTTTACCTACGATCTTTTTTGCAACAGAATCGTTTGTACTCCATAAAACTGGATATTCTTTTTTAAGCATACTGATTCCGGATTTTTCCAGTTTGCTTTCTACAGTAATTAGGGCATTTGATACGGCAATTTTTCTTTCAACCGTTAATCTTTTATTATGGTTTAAAATACTTTGATTCTTGGTCATCAGACTGTCGGTACTCAGGTATCTTTTTTTCAGATTCGCAAATTCCTGTTTGAATTGCTTGCGACGAAGGGTGTCTTTCAAAAGTCCCATGAGGGTTTTATCCTTGCGCAAATCAATTACTCTGTTTTTGATTTTTTCAAGTGCCAGGTTGCGAGAATTGATTGCTGTATTTTGTTCATCAAGTTCCAGCTCAATTTCTTTCAGTACAATGCGGTACATTTGTTGGTTGCGCACATTCGGATTTGCTCCTTTTAGGCTGGCCAGAATAAGATCAAGTTTACTTTGCGTTCCTTTGATTTCACCAAACAAACGATGACTGTTTCCATCAAATTCAGTATCGTTATGCGCAGATTCCAAAACCTCTCCCGCTTTTTCAATAGCCATCAGATAGTCACTATCCGTAGTGGTTTCTTCAAATAGTTTTGATTTAGTCTCTGTTTTTGGAGAAGTCGTTTGAGAATAGGCAATCGGTGCATGAAATAAGACAGCCAGTAAGGCGAGTACACCGATAAAATTTCTTTTCAGGATCATAATTTGGGATATGAATTAAGGTTCAAATGTAATTTTTTTTAAAGTATTTATAATGTCGGATGCAATAAAATTTGGTTAAATGAGCTTTAGCACTTGTGATTTTATCTGCCGCTGGCAATTGTTTTTGCCACAGATTAAAACGATTATTTGGATTTTAAATTTTGTGTAAAAAGTATTTTAATATTGGTGATACCTAGTTTTTGGACATGTATAAAAAAAATCTTTTTAATCCATGTAATCTGTGGCTAAAAAAGCAACACTTAGAAACATAATTCTAACTAAAGTCCTAAAAATAGTATATTCGTAATGTTATAACCAAAATACCAAAACAATTCGAAAATGGAAAATATTACTGTAATCATCATGTTACTATTTGGAGTCGCTTTTTTGAGTCTCGTTAGTAAAAAATACAATTTTCCAATTCCCATTGTACTAGTGCTTTGTGGTGTTGTGATTAGTATTGTTCCCGGACTTCCGGTAATTGCTTTAAGTCCTGAGGTGGTTTTTATTATCTTTTTGCCACCGCTTTTATACCACGCCGCCTGGTACACAAGCTGGTCCGATTTTAAACAAACCATCCGGCCTATTACTTTGGCAGCGGTAGGTTTAGTGTTGTTTACCACAGTAGCAGTAGCGATTGCAGCGCACCTGCTTATTGATGATATTTCCTGGCCTTTGGCTTTTCTATTAGGCGCAATAGTCTCGCCTCCAGATGCGGTTTCTGCAACTTCGATTACCAAAGGATTGGGTTTGCATCCCAGATTAATCTCCATTCTTGAAGGCGAAAGTCTGGTGAATGACGCCAGTGGTCTGGTGGCTTACAAATATGCATTAACCGCAATTACGGCCGGTAATTTTGTGCTCTGGCAGGCGGGGTTAAACTTTGTTGTGATGTCTGTAGCGGGAATCGCAATTGGTTTGGCTGTGGGGTTTATTATGTGTTATATTCACAAGAGATTTGTCTGTGATGAGGTGATCGAAGCCACTTTGACTTTGCTAACGCCTTTTGCCTCTTATCTAATCGCAGAACATTTTGAATGTTCGGGAGTTTTAGCCGTAGTCGCTACCGGACTTTATTTGTCAGCCCGATCCGGAACAATTTTTACGCACGAAAGCCGAATTATGGCCGGAACGATCTGGAGTGTTTTGACCAATATTTTAAACGGTTTGATTTTTATTTTAATTGGACTTCAACTGCGACAAATTATTGCCGGAATTGGAGATTACTCCGGTTGGTCCTTGTTTGTTTGGGGTGCTTCTATAAGTGTAGTGGTGATTTTGGTTCGGTTTTTATGGGTGGTTCCGGCAACTTTGCTTCCGAGAATGCTTAGTAAAAGAATTCGTCTGAAAGAAGAATTTGATTATCGCAATATGATTATTTTCGGCTGGTCCGGAATGCGAGGTGTAGTATCTATGGCGGCGGCACTGGCTTTACCGTTAATGATGAACAAAATAACCGAATTCCCTTTGCGAAACCTCATCATCTACCTGGTTTTTTGTGTGATACTTTCGACTTTGGTCATTCAGGGACTTACTTTGCCGTGGCTGATTAAAAAATTAAAAGTGGAACCGTATTCAATTCTTGCCGAAGAATACGAGATCCGAAATACGATTGTTTCGCAAACCATTACCCATATCGAAGATAATTTTTCTTTGCTTAATGATGATTTACTGCACAACATTAAAAGCAAATACGAAGTCAAATTCAATCGTCTTCAAAAAACGGAACTCCCAGCTAATTTCTTCGGAAAAGGAAAGGTTTTAGGAGGGGAGATTTTCAATGATTTTACCAAACTACAAATCGATCTTTTAAACATAGAGCGTGACAAACTCGAATGGATGCACAAAACTGGTTCTGTTCACGAAGAGATTTTCAGGAAAATTGAAAAAGAACTGGATTTGGAGGAGACAAGATTGTGGATGGAGATGTATGAGGAGTGATTTTTACTTTTTGTAACATAAAGTTTTATAATAGAGATACAAATGGAGTATTTGATGAAAAAAGTGTAATTTATTTGTTTTTAATTGTTTAGTTTTTTAATGGTCTGAAATTACTGATTTTTTACAAGTAATATTTGTAATTGGATATGTTGCAGGCTATATTTTAAAATTAAATTTATACGTGTCTGTTTACTCCCCAATAAATCCTTTGAAAGGCTTGATTATCGAAAAAGAAAGTTTCTTATAAAAACAAGTGCCCTAGCCCTGATAGAAGCGGTATCCTTTTTCTTGCTTCTTTAGCAAGGAAAAGATACAAGCGGATAGCAGGAAATAGCTCCAGAAAAAGAAATTCCAAAATTTTAAAATTCCAAATTCCAAAAATCTTTTGACTTTGTTTTGGGAGACAATAATAAACACAAGAAAACGTTATTTCTAAACTTCGTCATGTTCAAAGACCACAAAACCTCAACTTAAAACCTCCCAAAACCCCAACAAAAACTGTATACTGTATACGAAAACGTGTAATAATTACACACTTAAAAATGACGCAAAACCGCTAATTCATTAGAAATCAGTAAAAGAATAATTATGGCATAACGCTTGCAAAATGGCATTAGTATAAAATTCTCTCCATTAATCAAAATGTAGTATCGGAGGGAAAGAATTAAATAAGAGCCATTAGAAAGCAATCAAAAGTAATGTCATATGAAAAGTGAAACCTTAACATCAGAACAGTTTTATACTTCAAATCCAGATCTTAATAACCAACAAGCCTTAAACAGTTCCATTTTTCGTATTAGTAATGCCAATGTAACTTCAAAGAAAGTAAGCGAGCGTACCAAAAGTAAGACAGGGTTGTTTGTACTGGTAAGTACATTTATCCTAATGTTTATTGGAGCTTATACTGCTTATCAGCTGCAATCTGACTTTGATCAGTTTCAGTTGGAGCGAATAAATTCAAGCTGGGGATTCCCTTTCCTGATACTGGCAGGGGTATTGTTTGTATTTCAGGCCGGAGTTTTTCTGTATAATTTATACTTGTATTTTACTTATAAACCAATCGAATCTGTTTCGGATGAAATGTTGCCAACCTGTACTGTGATTGTTCCTGCGTATAACGAAGGGAAGCTGGTTTGGGATACTTTAATGAGCTTAGCAGAGAGTGATTTTCCGGAGCAAAAGATGCAAATATTAGCGGTTGATGACGGAAGTAAAGACGATACCTGGTACTGGATGCAACAAGCAAAAATAAAATTGGGCGATCGTTTGACGATTTTTCAACAACCTGAAAATAGAGGAAAACGTCATGCTTTACACCGTGGATTCGAGTTGGGAACGGGAGAGATATTCGTTACGGTAGACAGTGATTCGATCGTAAAAAAAGATACCTTAAGAAACTTAGTGAGTCCGTTTGTCGTAGATGAAAAATGTGGTGCAGTAGCCGGAAATGTTCATGTACTGAACAGCAAAAAAGCAATTTTACCAAAAATGCTGAATGTGAGTTTTGTGATGAGTTTTGAGTTTATGCGTTCTGCCGAAAGTCAATTAGGGTCTGTGCTTTGTACTCCGGGAGCAGCGGCAGCTTACAGAAAAACTTCGGTTTTTGCTTGTTTGGACGAATGGATCAATCAGACCTTTATGGGACAGCCATCGGACATTGGTGAAGATCGTGCTATGACCAACATGATTTTGAGACAAGGGCAGCATGTGTTGTTTCAGAGAAATGCTTATGTATTGACCAACGTGCCGGAAGAATATACCGGATTGTATAAGATGTTTATCAGATGGAGCAGAAGTAATGTGCGTGAAAACATCGCTATGGCAAAGTATGTTTTTACAGATTTCAGAAGTGAATCTAAATTTGGAGCACGTCTTTTATTTGTGAGTCAATCTATGAAGATGATTATGGCGTATCCGTTTATGTTTTTTATGTTCTTTTTCATCGCGGTACATCCGATATTGTTTTTAAGTTCTACACTTTTAGCGATTTTAATCGTATCGAGTTTTCCGGTATTGTTTTACACCAAAAGATATAATTTTGCCGATTCACTTTGGGCTTATTCGTACAGTGTTTTTTATACATTCAGTTTGTTTTGGATTACACCGTATGCTATCGTTACAGCCAATAAAAAAGGCTGGCTGACCCGCGGATTGGCATAGAAAAAAATATTGTAATTAAAAAAATAGAAATTGATTTGTTTTTTTAGGACTCCTTCTCATCTGAGTGGGAGTTTTTTATTTTTGGAAGAATTAGGAATTGGGATTTATAAAGGAAAGAATCTGAAGTCGTATGATTCTTGTGCTGTTTTTTAACCGCCAGGTGTGCAAAGGTTTACGCGAAGATCGCGCTGGATAGTTGTGATAAAATTGACTTATCTGTATTATGGAGAATGGGAGAAGCGATTCTGACTACTATACTTTGTTTCAATAAAAAACCTCTAAAGTTTTTAAGTTTAGAGGTTTCACTATTTTAAAAGCGAGAATGATTATTGCTGTTCTGTAATTGTTGCTTTATTAAGCTTTATAACTCTGATTTTCTTGTTGGTATTATCAGATAGATACAAACGATCGTTCAATTGTGCTACACCAACAATACTTCCAAATGGATTTTGTCCCATAATATCAAGAGCATTTACTCTTGGAGTATAGATTCGATCCTTGAATTCTCCTTTTGGATACAGACGCAAGTAGTTGTTGTTCCCTATATTTTCGGATGTAATAGCCCAGTCTTTAGAAAAACTTATGGCCATAGGCTCCGCGGCAGCAAAAACTGCTGTTACTGGTTTTATGGGTTCAGTTAAAGAGGCAGCAGCATTAGTTTTAATAGACTCAATGTTGTAATACAAATAACTTTTAGCATCTCTTCCGGCTACTACTAAATTGCCTGCATCTATATCCATAGCATATACCTCATCCCAACCGTCTAAAGTATTTAATTTGGCAATTGGCTTTAAATTCCAATCACTGCTATCGGTAATTTGGGTAGTTTGAAAAACTTTAATTGAGGTTTCTTTTTCTTTTACGAAGATTAAACCATCTTTAACCACAACACCAAAAACGTGCACAAAAGTATTCCACCACTGACCGTTTCCAACTGTATTGATTCCGGCATTTGTAATCTCATCCAGTACAAATAGTCTGGAATCGACACTTCCGATATAAAGACGTCCGCTATCTACACAAACTGAAGTAAGTTTGGTAAACGGAATTGTAGTGGCTCCTTTAGTATAAGCCGAGATTGTTTTGATATAAGCCATCGAAACAGCATCAAAAACTTCCAGTACATCGCCATTACAAACGTATAGTTTATTGTTGGCAACCGTAATTCCTTTAGGATCTAAAGTTCCTGTTCCTGCACCAATTTGAGCTGCTGTGATGGAAGCTTCTTCCGTAGGAAAGTAATAATCGTATTTTGTTGGTTCACTGCCGTTTGAAGAATCATCGCTACAAGCTGTAAAAAGACAGAGTAGGATGAATAAAAAAGATATTTTGTTCATGATAGTTTTGTAGGTTATTTCCATTTTCCTTCTCCTTTATATTTTACTAAAAATGGGTTTTTAGGATCAATTTTGAAAACAGGCTTTTTATAAGATTGACTTAGATAGCTTGTTTTTGTATATCCTTTTAATATATCAGGATCTGTAAAAGGAAGATCATTCAAAGAGATGAGGTATTTATAGAAATCAGTAAACATTCCCTGTTGACCACCGCCTTCGCCACTGTTGCATAAGTTACTACTGTGACTGTAGCCGGAGTGGTGAGAGTATTCGTGGGTCCAAACAGACATATCGCCAACCCAATGTCCGGTCACATAACCAGATTCCCATTGTGAGGCCAAAGCTCCCCCTCCCCAGGCGGAACCACCTCCTACCATCGCCATATTCAGAGTCCGGCTATCGATATAAGTGTTATAGGCTTGTTCAATTTGAGCTTTGGTAAGATAATCGTAAACACCATCTTTGTCTTCAGCATTTCCGTGCCAGTTTAAAGCACCGTTTATACCTGCTCCGGCTGCTGTTGCCTGTTCTTTTTTATAACGGTCAAAATTCATAAAAGTATCATAATACAAAGGATGACTTATAGCATAGGAATAGTTAATAATCATAGTGATTGCTTCTTTAGCCAAAACAGGATTCATTGGTAAAAATTTATTAGGATCATCAGCAGGATTATTAAGGTGATATTGGGTGCTGAATTGTACGAGTCGATTTGATTTGATTCTTTTGAACATCGCAAATAAAGGATCAGTTGATTCTACCGAAAATTCGATTGCTCCCGAAGAGAAGCCATCAATTTTATCAATAGTAACAGCCTTGCCACTTTCAAGTTGATAGTCGTGAGTTCCGTTTACTAATGGAATTTGATGTGCCGAACGGTGAAAAGCAGGCACTGATGTAAATTCAAAAAGCAAAAATCGCTTGTCATAGTTAGGTAATTTTGCATACACTTTTACGTCTTTAAGTCCAACTGGAGAATAAAGAGAAATTTGTACAGAATCTTTGCCTTTTTGAATAATTTGCATGGGCTGATTAACACGAAACCAGCGGTCTTTGTTGTCATACATTTTTGAAGAACTTTCTGTGTCTTCAAACATGGTCATTGGTCGGTTTTCTTGGGGTAAAGTCGACGCATCAATAGCGGGCAAATAATTGGCTTTGTAGCTGTCACCTTTTGAATCATCATCGCTGCATCCGAATAATATGCCTGCGAAAAAGACAAAAGACAAAAAATAAGAAATGGGTTTTCTCATAGGATTAGTAGGTTAAATTTGGGTTTATATAAAAAATTGTTGTTGTTTAAATAAATTTTTAAGTTTTGTTTTTGGGGCAATTTTGGGCAAAGTTAAAAAACTTATTCACATTTAGTTTCAGGAGGGTAACAATTGGTGCTGTTTAGGGAATGATTGATTATTCTGGTTTATTTTTTCCGGATTGTTTCCTACTAATGTAAGTTAAAAACGCTACTATACTCCAAAAGAAATCGAGTTTAAGGAAAGTCAAAAAATTACTGTAAAATCTATTTTTCTTTCCTTATTCTATGAAATAAATAACGGTGTTTTCGAAAAATTTAAGGTTTTTATTTCAGATAAATTATCATTGAACTGAACAAAACTTGCAGGAAACCCCGGCTTTATTTTT
Organism: Flavobacterium tructae; assembly: GCF_002217475.1. Taxonomy (GTDB): domain Bacteria; phylum Bacteroidota; class Bacteroidia; order Flavobacteriales; family Flavobacteriaceae; genus Flavobacterium; species Flavobacterium tructae. The sequence continues at coordinate 44,103 of NZ_MUHH01000013.1, read as the reverse complement.
CCAATTTGATTTTCCAGACCTATTGCAGCAGCTACGCGCGAAGTGGCCATTTGAATGGCTTCGTCTGCTGAAACTCCCAGATGATTGTAAGCATTCTGAACGGCTTCCAGCATCGAGATTGTTGCTCCGGCCAGACTGCCTTCGCTATTTCGGTAAAAGCCGTCTTCAAGGTACGCATCGAAATTATTCCATTTAAAACTGGCAATTTTTCGCCCCAGGAAAGTAGCATCACTAATCAAAAAGAACTTATCCTGTTTTAATCTGTAGGCTAATTTCGCAGCAGCATAATCACAATGTGCACCGTCTAAAATAACTGGGGCATATACATTTTCATTTTCTAAAGTGGCACCAACTAAACCAGGTTCACGATGTCCGAATTGTGTCATTGCATTGAATAAATGAGTGACAAGTTTAATGCCTTTTGAGAAATAAACCTGTGCTTCTTTGTGTGTTACGGTTGAATGTCCGATCGAAATTACAATGCCGCTTTCAATCAACATGTTGAGTTGTTGCTCAGTAAAGCATTCCGGGGCAATGGTGATTACTTTAATAACATCTTTTCCTAATCGGATAATTTCTTCAAGTTCCTCATTAGTGGGTTTACGAACCTGATCAATAGGATGTGCGCCACGTTTTAACGGATTCAGAAAAGGGCCCTCCAGATGCATTCCTATTACACCGTTGGAGTGCTTTTTCATGTAACTTCGCACCGCTTCAATTCCGTTTATGATAGTTTCTCTTGAAGAAGAAATCAAACACGGAAGTATATGAGTCGTACCGTATTGAAGGCTTGTATCATAAATGTCCTGAATGGTTTCCTCGGTAGGGGTTTGACTGAAATACAATTTTTCGCCTCCGTTGATTTGAATATCAATAAATCCGGCAGCAATATGTTTTCCTTTTAAATCAATCGTTTCGATATCATTTGGAGTTTCTTTTTGAACAGAAAGGATGATTCCGTTTTCAATGATGATTACTCCGTTGGTAATAATTTCGTCACCAGTGTGTACAGTGGTATTGATAATGGCTTGTTTCATTTTTTAGTGTATTTATTAGTTTAGTGGAAATAACAGAATAAGTGTTATTTGCATTTAAAAGATAATGACCTCTGTGTTTGCAGATGTAAATGTACTGGGCCCTATTGGTCAACCAATTTAAGCTAAAACAAACAAAGTACATTTGATAAATTGAACTTTCTGCATTTTTCATAATAAATTCCAATAGTACCGTAGAGTAGGACTGGTAAACTTGAACAGACTAAAGCTTCTGGGAGGTAAAATGTTATTGTTTTGTCCTGTAGAAATCCGTATAATTTTGTTTGTGAGGTCATTATTTTTTCAGTTCACAAAAATAATTTTAAATAAAAGAATGTTCATTCATTTATTATACTATATTTGTGCTAAAATAATCAGTATGAGAGCAAGAGATGTCGACAAAGAAAAATTAGTAATCGAAATGGCAATTGATCAGATTGTTCAGGAAGGATTTCAGGGTTTTAGTATGAACAAGCTGGCGAAGGCCTGTTCTATTTCTGTTGGCACGCTTTACATCTATTACAAAGACAAAGATGATTTGATTCAAAAAATAGGTGCCATTATCGCGCTGAAGTTTTTTACCAGCACCGTGAAGAACTTTTCGCCCGAAATGTCATTTGAGGAAGGTTTATGGAAACAGTGGGAAAACCGCGCCAACTTTACCATGAAATATCCCAAGGAAGTTGCATTTTTTGAAATTGTCAAACATTCCCCTCATTCAGAGATCATTCTGGATTCTATTCAGGAGTTTGCAGATTTTAGAAGGATTATGAAAACGTTTATAGAAAACGGCTTGCGCAATAACGAGTTGATTCCTATGACATTTGAGGCTTTTTGGAGTGTTGCCTACGGGCCTTTGTACACTTTATTGAACTTACATACTGAAGGTAAGAGTATGGGAGGAAAACCCTTTACACTTACTAAGGAAATTATGAAAGAAGCCTTTCAGGCCACTGTAAAAGGACTAAAACCATGAAAAATTATGGAAACAAATTTAAGTACAATTCATATTTTTAAAACAAACATTGGTGACAAAGACCCTAATTGTCCCATCCGTCAAAAACTTGACACTCATTCAGATATTCAGCAATGGAGCATTGACTGCGAAGATGTTGATTGCGTTCTCAGAGTTGTTTCAGAAACATTACATCCTGAAACTATTATTGATATGGTCACATCCTTTGGCCATGAATGTCAAGAGTTAGACTAAACTAATACATTTTATAAAGAATGAAAAAAAACACTACAGAAAGCCCGGCTTTCTCGACACATCAAAAAATCATTATTGCGATATTAGCGCTTTTGCAGTTCACCGTGATACTCGATTTTATGGTTATTTCTCCCTTAGGAGATATTTTAATGAAAACCCTGAACATGACACCGGCAAATTTTGGTTTTACCGTTTCTGCCTACGCCTTTAGTGCTGGAGCTTCAGGATTACTCGCTGCAGGTTTTGCAGATAAGTTTGACCGAAAGAAACTTTTAATTTTCTTTTATATCGGATTTATTATTGGTACCGTTTTCTGCGCACTTTCAACCAGTTATGTAATGCTGCTATTGGCAAGGATTGTAACCGGACTTTTTGGAGGGGTAATAGGATCTGTTTCCCTGGCGATTGTAACGGATTTGTTCGTGATTCATCAACGCGGACGTGTGATGGGATTTATTCAAATGGCATTTGCTTCCAGTCAGATTTTAGGAATTCCGGTAGGCTTGTATTTTGCCAATCACTGGGGATGGCATTCGGCTTTTATTATGATTGCAGTTCTGGCGGTATTGATACTTATTGCCATTATCACTCAGATGAAACCGATCACCAAACATTTAGAAGTGCAGTCAGACAAAAGTCCTTTTTTACATCTGTGGCATACCCTGAGTAACAAACACTATCAGGTTGGTTTTATGTCTATTGCTTTTCTTTCGGTTGGAGGTTTTATGTTACAGCCCTTTGGAAGTGCCTTTTTAGTCAACAATATTCACATCAGTCAGCTCGAATTGCCAATGGTCTTTTTCTTTACCGGACTTTCGGTACTTTTCATCATGCCTTTGGTGGGTAAGTTGAGTGATAAAGTCAGTAAGTTCAAACTGTTTGCGGCCGGATCTATACTTTCGGTTATTATGATTATCATTTACACCAATCTTGGTCCGGTACCTCTTTGGCAAATCGTAGTGCTTACTATGATTATGTTTATGGGCATTATGAGTCGAATGATCCCTGCCACAACATTAAACACAGCTATTCCCGGATTGGAAGATCGTGGTGCTTATATGTCGATCTCTTCTTCTTTGCAGCAAATTGCAGGTGGAATTGCCGCGGTTTGTGCCGGGTTTATTGTTCATCAGAAAACAAAGACATCACCTCTCGAAAACTACGATATTTTAGGATATGTAATTGCGGTAATTACACTTTCGACCATATTTTTGATTTGGAGAGTCAATAAACTGGTGAAATCAAAAGATACAGTTGCTCCTACTCCGGTTCCGGAAATGGTAGAAGTTTAATTTTTTAGATTTCAAATCAAAAGGAAGCTTGTCTGTTAACGACAAGCTTTCTTTTTTTATCTTTTTATGAAAATTGTTGATTAGGAGATTTTTATTTTTCTGTGCCAATACCAGTAAACCGAAAAAGCGTTTATAAAAGCCAGTGTCCATAAAATTGGGCTGGTGAAAAAGCTCTCATAACTTCTTCCTTCGGGAATTTCAACAAAAGGAACGGTTATCAAAACGTCCAAAAACAATGCTGTTCCTGACATTAATACGCCAAGAGCAAAACCACTGATGTTGTATTTTTTCTGATAATAGAATTTTGCGCCAACGATAGCATAAAAAACGATAAGCACCATAACGATTGCGGCTTGTATTAGAAAAGAATCTTTCAGAAGGGGAGTATTCCCTAAAAGATAAAAAGAAAAACTAACGCACAACCAAACTATAAATCCTGAAAATATTCCTCTGCTATATTTCATAATCTTATATCAATTTTACTTATATTTTAGTCCAATGTTTTCCGATATAATGCCGATGTAATATGAAAATAGTACAATGCAATTGGACTATATTGAATATACAATCGGTGTTAGTTTTAGGAGTTCCAGATTGCAGTCTTGGCAGTCTCTTTCGCGTAGGCGGAAAAATCCTTTGCTTTTCTGCCCAAAATGTTTTCTATATCTGAGGTGATACTGGAATTTCGACCGTCTAGAACTTGTTCAAAAAGATAGTTGATGAGCCAAATATGATCTTCCGGAACGTGATATTCCTGCAAAAGCTGATTGTATTCTTCTAACGATAGTCCCTTAAAGGTAATATTTCGACCACTGGCTTCGGCAATTTCATTTACGGCTTGTTGGAACGTCAATAACCTTGGACCGGTTAATTCATAAGTTTGTCCGTTGTGTTTGTCTTCTAAAAGAGCGGCAGTAACCACATCGGCAATATCATCGGCATCGGTAAAAGGTTCCAGTGCTTCTGCTCTTGGTAAGGCCACTATTCCGGCTAATATCGGATCTAAAAAGAAGCTTTCGCTAAAGTTCTGATTGAACCAGCTGGCACGAATAATGGTCCAGTTTTTAGCGGTACTTTTTACAACTTCCTCGCAAAGCTGTGCTTCTTTTTCGCCTCTTCCCGAAAGTAAAACCATTTTCTGTACTCCCAATTTTGTGGCAAGACCAGTAAAATTCTGAATCGTTTTTACCGCTGAAGGAATGGCCAGGTCGGGTTGAAAAGTAATATAAACTGTATCGATTCCCTGTAGAACAGTGGGCCAGGTTTCCTGTTTTTCCCAATCGAAAGGTAGTTTTTCATTTCGGGAACCCAAACGAACTGCAATACCTTCAATTTGTTCTAATCTTTCGGCTACTCTGCGTCCTGTTTTTCCATTGGAACCCAGAACTAAAATTTTTGTGTTTTTCATATCAGTATTTTTAAATGATTACTGATACAAAGGTGTTTAGATTAAAACGGATTCATTTGTCGTAAAAGAACTATGATTTGTTTGAAAAGAATTGCTGCCGAACTTCATTTGGACGCATACCAAATTTTTTATGAAAGGCATTCGAAAACGAACTCAGACTGTCATAACCCACCTCCCAGGCCGATTCCTGAACTGTTTTTTCGTTGTCACGCAACAATTCATAAGCCTTGTGCAGTCTTTCTTCCTGAACGAATTTGAAAACAGGAATGCCAAAAAGTTCTTTAAAATTCTTTTTTAGTTTGTTACTGTTCAAGCCTACCATTTGCGATAATTGTGTGATTGATGGCGGTTTTGAATAGCTGTTGGTTACAATTTCTTTTGCTTTGAAAAGTTTGTTTTTATCAATTTCCGAAAGATCAATTTTGGTACCTGTTGCGAGCAACGCATAGAAGTGAGCCAAAAGTTCGTTGACCTGACTTCTTAAAAACAGTAATCTCGTATTGCCGGTGTAGGTGGTATTGAAAATCTTTTGAACCGCGACCTGCATCTCTAAAGTCATATAAAAGGAAGGTCCTTGCACAAAATGTTCCTGCGGATTTAATAATTCAGGAAGGTAATTTTCAAAAATTTCTTTCTCGGCCTGAGGCAGAGAATGTAAATGTTTTGGTTTGGTGAAGATGCTAATGGACTGTAGCGGTTTATCTGGTTCTATTTTATGAGAGAACTCGACCTTTTGATTGCCAAAAAAACAAATGGCGAGTCCGGTTGTATTGGTCAGATATTTAGTCTGATTGTTGTGTTTGATTTCCAGTTCAACATTTCCGGAGCCATAAAAGGCAAAGCCAACAGCATCTCCGTCGATTTCACATTGCTGTATGAAAGTCTTAGAGGTATTCGATTGTTCGATTAAAACAATAAAATCATTTAATTCTATAATGTCTGTTGTCATTGGTTTTTAATAGGTTTGACTCGAAATTGTCTGAAAAGTTACCAATTATTTTTAATATGTACCATTCCTACGGAATTCAATTGTTGTGCTATCATTTTATTCAACGGATTAAAATCCGTTGTTACAATATCGTTCGTTCCTCCGGAACTTTAGGGCGAGAGCCATTGGCTCGACCAATATTGTAGGGATGGATTTTAATCCATCCAAAAATAAATCAATAGCACAACAATTGAATTCCGTAGGAATGGAATCTATTAAAAGGATCCGTATTTCTGAAAAACAAAAAAACCTCCCCAAAAAAATAATTTGAGAAGGCTTCTTTTTAAATGGACGATTTTATAATCGATCCATTTTTGAACAAAATAAAGGTATGATTTGAATTAGTAAGCTAAAATTCCCAGCGTACGAAGGCTTCCATTGCGGCGTAACGTGACAAACCTAACTGATTGTACAATTGGGCTGTTTCGCTGTTTCGGTCTTCGGCTCTTTGCCAAAATTCTCTGGCATCGGTACCCTGAAAAACAACACCGTCTTTTTGCGACTGATGTTTGAAAATTCCGTGGCGTTTTGCCAATACCTGATCGGGACTCATTGGTACGGCCATTTCAACCTCATCGATTCCCCATTCCTGCCAGGCACCTCGGTAGAGCCACACCCAGCAATCGTTCATAAAAGGTTTTGGCTTTAGTGTTTTTACAGCTTCAAAGATCGCATCCAGACATACTTTGTGCGTTCCGTGCGGATCGGCTAAATCTCCTGCTGCATAGATTTGATGCGGTTTGATTTTTTCAATTAAATCCATAGTCAGTTGGATATCCTCACTGCCCAAAGGCTTTTTTTCAATCGCTCCGGTTTCGTAAAAAGGAAGTTCCATAAAATGAATCTGTTCTTCCGGTAAACCTACAAATTGACTGGTGGCACGTGCTTCTCCTTTTCGGATCAATCCTTTTAAATAGCGAACTTCCGGAATATCAATTTCACTGGCTTTTTTGTTTTTTAAAAAGTGTTCCGCTTTTTTGCAGATGGTTTCAGCTTCGATACTTTGTATTTTAAATTTGCCATTGTAATCACAGACAAATTTGGCAAATCTCAAGGCTTCATCATCGGCAACGGCAATATTTCCGGAGGTTTGATAGGCCACGTGTACCTCGTGTCCCTGTTCCTGTAAGCGCATAAAAGTTCCGCCCATACTGATAATATCATCGTCTGGATGCGGACTAAAAAGCAATACTTTTTTTCGCACTGGTTCTGCTCTTTCCGGGCGATTTGTATCGTCAGCATTTGGTTTACCTCCGGGCCAACCCGTGATAGTATTCTGAAGTTTGTTGAAAATCCTGATGTTAATGTCGTATGCCGGACCTGAATCGGCCAGTAAATCGCTCATCCCGTTTTCAATATAGTCGGCATCGGTAAGCATCAAAATTGGTTTCTTTAATTCGAGCGCCAGTCCTAAAACCGCTTTTCGAATCAGTTTATCGGTCCAGATGATTTTTTCAACCAGCCAGGGTCTGTTGATACGCGTTAGTTTTGAGGATGCTTCTTTGTCCAGTACAAAAACAACCTGGTTGTGTTCCTGTAAAAACGAAGCGGGAATTTGATTGGTCACTTCTCCTTCAACCGATTTTTTAATGATATTGGATTTTCCTTCTCCCCAGGCCATTAGAATGACCTGCTTGGCTTCCATTATTTTTTTTACTCCAAGTGTAATGGCGGTTCTTGGCGTGTTGCTAAGACCGGAAAAGTCCCCGCTGGCTGCTACTCTGGTAATGTGATCTAAAGCCACTAAACGCGTTTTTGAGTTTTGTAGCGATCCCGATTCGTTAAATCCAATATGACCGTTTCCGCCGATTCCGAGAATTTGCAAATCGATTCCGCCCAAAGCTTCAATTTTAGCTTCATACTCGTGACAGTAATCAGCAATTTCTTCCTTGGATAGTTTTCCGTTGGGAATGTGGTAGTTTTCGGGTAAGATGTCTATCTGGTTCAATAACAGTTCTTTCATAAATCGAACATAACTGTTAACAGAATCCGGTTCCATCGGATAGTATTCGTCGAGGTTGAAAGTAATTACGTTTTTGAAACTTAAGCCTTCTTCTTTGTGCAAACGAACCAGTTCGGTATACAACCCTTTTGGTGAAGAGCCGGTTGCCAAGCCTAATACACAAGATTTGTTGTTTTTTTGTTTGGATTGAATAAGTGCCGCAATTTGCTGAGCGACTGCTTTAGAGGCTTCGGTTGAATTTTCAAAAACAACTGTATCGATGTTTTCAAATCGCTTTTCGAAGCCCGTTGCTTTATCAATGTTACTTTTTATCATTTTAGTTTAGTTTTGACCTTTTAAGATAGTATCCAAAAGGAAAGTATTAGTCTTCGTTTGAAGGTTTTCCTATTGTTGCCAATATTCCGCCGTCAACATACACGATATGTCCGTTTACAAAATCACTTGCTTTTGAGCTCAAAAAGATGGCGGCTCCCTGTAAATCGTCCGGATCTCCCCAACGACCTGCGGGAGTTCTTCCCATAATAAATTCATTAAATGGATGTCCGTTTACTCTGATAGGTGCTGTTTGGCTAGTGGCGAAATAGCCCGGTCCAATTCCGTTGGTCTGAATATTAAATTTAGCCCACTCGGTGGCCATATTTTTGGTCAGCATTTTAAGTCCGCCTTTTGCAGAAGCGTAAGCGCTTACAGAGTCTCTTCCCAGTTCGCTCATCATTGAACACATGTTGATGATTTTTCCTCCTCCGCGTGTGATCATACCTTTTGCCACATTTTTTGAAACAATAAAAGGACCGGTCAGATCTACTTTTACTACCGCTTCAAAGTCTGCAACTTCCATTTCTATGATTGGGGTTCTTTTGATAATTCCGGCATTGTTGATTAAAATATCGATCGGTCCCACTTCGGCCTCTATTTTGCTGATGGCTGTAATTACGGCAGCTTCGTCTGTTACATCAAACAGGTATCCGAAAGCCTCAATTCCTACTGATTTGTATTCAGCAATTGCATCATCAACTGCTTGTTGTGAGGAATGATCGTTTACTACAATTTTTGCTCCTGCGTGTCCCAGTCCTTTGGCCATTGCCATTCCTAAACCATGAACGCCTCCTGTAATGAGTGCTGTTTTTCCCGTTAAATCAAATAAGTTAATTGACATTTTTGTTTGTTTTTGGTTATTAGTAATTTTAATTTGTTTTTATTTCATTGGCGGCATTTATTTTTAACACATTCATCACTTTAAAATATCTGCCACAGATTACACCGATTAAAGGGATTTAATATTTTGAAAGTTTCTGCAACAGGTTCGCCGATTAGAGGAGTTAATCCATAAAATCATTCGAATCTGTGGCTATAAAAAATGCACGCTATGAATTATGATTTCGTTTTACTGCTATTTTACACTGATCGTTAAAGGGGTTTTAAGCTCTTCATTAAAATGATTCAGGTAATTCCCGTTAAATCAAATAAGTTAATTGGCATTTTTTGTTTGTTTTGGGTTGTTAGTAATTTTAATTTGTTTTTATTTCGTTGAAGGCCTTTATTTTTAGCACATTCATCACTTTAAAATATCTGTCACAGATTTCACCGATTAAAGAGATTTAATATTTTGAAAGTTTCTGCAACAGGTTCGCCGATTAGAGGAGTTAATCCATAAAATCATTCGAATCTGTGGCTATAAAAGATGCACGCTATGAATTATGACTTCGTTTTACTGCTATTTTACACTGATTGTTAAAGGGTTTTTAAGCTCTTCATTAAAATGATCGAGGTAATTGAACCATTGTCTGGCCGAAGTAATTTTTCCGGCTTTGTCCCAGGCTGCACCAGTATAATAAACAAGAGGTTCATTATTTCTGACAGTGGTTTTGGTGAGTAATTGTTCTTTGTTTACCCACATGGCATTTGCCGGAGTTGTTAATATGGAACCAACTCCGGTAGTGCCTTCTTTATCAAAAGTAGGTTCCCAATACCCCATAATACCTTGTTGTTCGTTTAAAGAAAGAACTCCGGCTTTTTCCCTTCTAATAATTCCAACAACTACTGGCAGTGGATTTTTATCATCAAACGTGTAAATATTCTCCATTCGGTTGAGCTGTGAACCGGCATCTATAGAAATGATTTTTGTGGCTTTAACGGGTATTCCACCGGCATTCCAGAGGTCATATGTCAGTTGAAAAGTGGTACGGAGAGGTCCATTGTCTAAAATTTTCCATTGGTGGTAATTACCGGAATATCGAATGGTATCTTTTACGTACGGAGTCATATTTCCTGCACCTAAAGTGTGTCCTACGTGATAATAATCCAATCCGTCGCCATGATCGATATGATAATCGTTGCGTTTGTAGCGATCGTTTAAGACGAGTTTATCGGTTCGTTTTACCCAAACATCATAACCGTAAGCGTCACCTTCAGTTTTTTCAAGAGCCTTTCCATAGGCACGGAAGGCAATTTTATCATTTTCCCAGGCAAAATCATCCAGACGTTCCGGCACATAACGTGCATAGGTTTTGACAGCAAAAGGTGCCGGTTTTCCTTTTTGAATGGAAAGATTCAGAATTGCTTTTGCTTTTAGATCAATTTGTACCAGTAGATTTTGAACGGCAGTATTTCCGCGATGTTCTAACTGAAACGGAATTTGTTTTTTGGTGAGGGTATTCAATACGACAAAGTTAGCTGTGTCAATTTGCGGATAGGAGGAAAGTACCGATTTCCAGGGTATGGCTACAACCGTTTCTTTGCGGTCTATGATCGAATTATTGTGAACGGTTACTGTTGCTTTTGTTTGCGCAATTGTAGTAATCGGTGAAACTAGAATCAGTAGTAAGAGGAGTTTCATTATTTTCATAAAGGGGATTTAATTTTTAAACGTTGATTTGGGATTGTTTTTTTTCAATAAAACAGTTCCGTTAAGACATAGTTTTGGCGTTCCCGTTCTAAAATGAAAGTTTCATCTGAACGAGATTCTGATTTCTAAAATTGAAATTCGGGGTGGCTTAAAGGATTTCTAATGCAATAGCATCAGGATTTTTAAGGTATTGTTTTTTCTTTTTGCATTTATAGTAGTTTGTGTCGTTTAAATTATTCTTTTGTATCGTCAATTTTTGCTAAGTACTCACTTGGCATACAGCCATAATGCTGTTTAAAGGCTGTTGAAAAATAAGAAGGCGAGTTGAAGCCGCACATATAAGTGATTTGTGCAATCGTATAGCGTTTGCTCTGCATCAATTCGACCGCTTTTTTAAATCGGATTCGTTTGATAAAATCCATAGCCGATTCTCCGGTAATGGCTTTTAGTTTTAAATACAGATTCGATCGGCTCATGCCAATTTCTCTGCTAAACTGATCTACTGAAAATTCAGAATTAGCCAAATGATCTTCAACGATGCGAATGGCCTGTTTTAGAAACTCCTCATCCAGTGTATTAAAAGCAATATTTTCCGGAACCATTTCTTTTCCAACCGCATAATATTCTTTCAGTCTTTTTCGGGAGCGTAACAGATTGGTGATTTTCGCTGCCAGTAAAGGTGTCGAAAATGGTTTGGTAATATAATCATCGGCACCCATTTCGAGCCCTTTTATCTGCTGGCTGGTTTCGGTTCTTGCCGTTAAAAGCATCAACGGAATGTGCGAAGTATTAATGTTTTGTTTGACGCGTTTGCAAAAGTGTAAACCATCCAGTTCGGGCATCATCACGTCGCTGATGATCAGGTCATAAGGCTGGATTTCCAGAAGTTCCAATGCCATTTGTCCGTTATGAGCTACGGTGACCTCGTATATTTTACTGAAATAATCCTGTAGATAATCTAAAATCTCTTTGTTGTCGTCGACGATCAAAAGCTTAACAGGTTGATTTTTTTCGATGATTTCGTTTTCTTCCGGCAGTAAAGCATCTTCATTTTCAAGGTCGTTGTCGGATAGGATTGCAAGGTCATAAGCAGATTCTTCCACATGCTGATCGTTATTATAAACAGCATCTGAAATTGGAATGGTAACAGTAAAACTGCTTCCTTCCTGCATTTTACTTTCGGCAGTAATGTCACCATGATGCAATTCGACCAGACGTTTGGTAAAGGCCAAACCAACACCGGAACCCAAATTCATTTCGCGATTGTTTACCTGATAGAAACGGTCGAAAACTTTTGATAAATCTTCCGTACTAATTCCGACTCCCGTGTCAGCGACTTTTATTTGTACCGTATCTTTTTTCTGTACTAGTGTGACAGCAATACTTTGCCCGGTTTTAGTATATTTAAAAGCATTGGATAAAAGATTGAAGAGGATTTTTTCCATAGCATCTTTGTCAAAATAAAATGACAATTGTGGCTCTTCAGAATGATAGGTATAGTGAATGCTGTTTTTCTCTGAAAGCGGTTTAAAAGACTCAAAAATCTCCTGCGTGAAACTTACAATATCGCCTTTGCCTACTTTTAATTGTCGCGTGCCCATTTCGGTTTTACGAAACTCAAAAAGCTGATCGACCAAATTATAGAGCCTTTTGGCATTGATAAACATTAATTCATGTTTCTTTTTGGAAACTTTATCGGTAAACGGCATTTTTAAAAGTTCTTCCAGAGGTGCTAAGATCAGGGTTAAAGGAGTTCTTAGTTCGTGAGAAACATTGGTAAAGAAATCCATTTTAACCTGATTGATATAGTTTACGCGTTCTTTATCGATGCGTTCCAATTTTAATTGCTGAACGGCTTTTATTCTTTCTTTTATAATTTTAAAACCAATATAGGCTGCGGTACCAATGATGGCAAGTAATAACAATGAAAACCAGATGGTTTTATACCAGGGCGGAAGTATAATAACTTTTAAGTTTCGAACAGCACTCATTTCTCCGTTTGGTCCAACGGCTTTGATCTGGAAGTTGTAGTTTCCTGCAGATAAGTTGCTGTAACTTACTTTAAGCTCATCTGTTCGCTGCCAGTCTTTGTCGATTCCTTCCAGTTTGTAATAGTAATAAGTCCGATTGGAAGAAATATAATTAAACGTATTAAAGAAGATGCTGAACTGTTTGTATTCAGGTCCAATTTCTAATTCGCCGGTTTGGTCAATATGTCCTTCGAGTATGTCGGTATCATCTCCGGCAGCAACCGTTTTGTTTAGTACTTCTAAAGCTGTAAAACTTAATTTTAAAGGAAGCGGCTGCTGTTTTACAATCGTAGGATAGAAATAGGAAAGTCCTTTGATTCCGCCGAAAAGCAGCATACCATCTTTGGCTTTGCAAAAGGCATAATCGTTAAATTGTTTGTTCTGCAGACCATCACTTTCGTCAAAAGCCTGTACAGAACCTTTGTCGGGATTAAATTTGATTAAGCCACCGTTGGTCGAAATCCATAAATTTCCTTCATCGTCCGGAAGGATACCGTAAATGTTTTCTTTAACAAAATCTTTTCGGGCTTTACTATTTTTGAAGGACTCCTGAGTTTCATCGTACAACCGTAATCCTTCACGGGTACCAATCCAGATTCGGTGTTTTGGATCTTCGGTTATGCAATTTATGATATCATCGCTTAATTTGCCTCGACCGATAGTGGCAAACAGATTAGTGTCCGGATAAAAAAGCGTGACTCCATTAGTCGTTCCAATCCAGATTCGGTGTTTGCTGTCCTCAAAAAGAAAAGTAATATCATCTGATGCCAGACGTTTTCCGGCTTTGTCTAAATGAAGGTGCGTAAACGATTTGGTTTCCGGATGAAACTGGTCCAATCCTGATCGTGTACCTACCCAGATACGGCCTTTGGAGTCTTTCAATAAGCTGTAAACCAAATCGCCTGCAATTGAGTTGGGATTGTTTTCGTCATGGCGAAAACGCTGTGCAAAACCTGTATTCGGGTTGAGTACATTTAATCCACCATTGTGGGTACCAATTAATACATTCCCGTTAGCATCAAATTCGATGGCTTTGATATTGTTCGAACTTAAGCTGTTGGCGTTGTTCTCACTGTTCGAAAAATAGCTGATGGTATTGGCATTTTTGTTCCAGTAATTCAAGCCTTTGTCATTGCTTCCAATCCAGAAGTTGCCTTTTGAATCTTGTTTGATTGCGCCAATTACCTCATCATTCAAAGAAGGTTTTCCGGAGTTTTGGCTTAACAAATTGAATTTAATATCGTTTTTATGATAGTAATTTATGCCTCCGTAATACGTTCCCAGCCAGATTCCGTTTTGCTTGTCTTTAAAGAAACAGCGAACAGAGTTTTGACTGATGGTGTAAGGCTGTGCTATTTGATGGTAATAATTACTGAAAGAGTTGGTTTTAGGATTAAAAATGGTGAGTCCTTTAAAAGTGCCGAGCCAGATATTTCCTTCGGTATCTTTTCCAATACATCTGATGTTATTATCTGCAATACTCTTGGTTCCGGCGGTGTGGAGCAGAGAAGAGGTCTGACCATTTTCTTCATTGTAGCAAATTAGACCTGCTCCTTCGGTGGCCACCCACAGCTTTTTACCATCGATATAAACCGCATTGATATACGGCTTTTTGGGGCCTATATTAATTTTTGTAAGCTGATGTGAGTTGGGATTTAGTTTAAACAGACCAACATCTGTTCCCAGAATTATTTGTTTTTGCCAAACGCCGATGTAGGCAATTTTTTTGATTTCGTGCGAAGAAGCATTAAATCGGATGGATGAAAAATTCTGGTCTTCAGGGTTCAGAACAAAAACTTCTCCGGTAATCGAGGTCGCCCAAATTCTATGTGCAGCGTCTTCTGTAATCGACGAGATGTACCATTCGCCAATAGTTCGCGGAAGCTTGTAATTGGTGAAGCTGTCGGTACTATAATTGTAAACACTAATTCCCTGATTACCGCCCACCCATAATTGCCCTTTATGGTCGGTAAACAAGCTTCGGATGTAGTACGATTGCAAACTGTTTTTGACATTCCTTACGGGGCGATAAACTTTAAAACCTTTACTGTCATAACGATTTAGTCCGTCCTGAGTTCCTATCCAGATAAAACCCAGAGTATCCTGTTCAATAGCAAAAACGGAACTTTGCGACAAGCCTTTATCAACCGAAATCGTACGGAAGTATCGATCCTGTACCTGAGCCTGACTTTTAACGGCAAATAGTATAAGATAGAAAAGCACAGCTAGGGCAATCGTTTTCTTCATGAAAGTTTCAATTTTAATGGTTTGGTTTGTGTTTAATAGGTTATCGGTAATTTAACTCTAAATTTAAAGAAAAAGCAAACGTCCTTTTGTTTTTAATTTTTGTCGTACTTGGCTACATCCGGTAATTCGTCAACAGCTTCCTGTTTGTTTAGCTCAGTACCGTTCATTTCAAGCAATACAGAACTTCCTGCAATTTTAGGAGAAAATGTTTTACCTTCAAATGTAATGGGTAAACTTCCATAGTTGAATAATGATTTTATCCTTTTTCCGGTAACTTGTAAAGCAGCCGGTTTTTCGCCGTCTAATTGTACCTGTATGTCCCAGTCACCCACCTGAAAATGTGATAAACCACCGTTGTCTGATCCTGTTTTGATTACTTCCGTTTTGCCGTCTTTTATTTGTATGATGGTTAAATATCTGAATTTTTGTCTGGGTTCAGAAGTGATTCCGGCATGCCATTGGTCCTTAAATTCTTTGATCTGACCTTCGTCGTTGGTTACTTTATTCCAGTTGACAGCGGCTTCGTAAAATTGATGGTGTACAGCCATTTTTAGCGAACTACTAGCAAAAACACTGGCGTTTATATTTCCTAAATCTGTTTGTACCGTGAAGTTTTGCTGTTTGGCATTCGCCGAATTTTGTCCTTCGATGACATAGTACGGACAATGAAACTGAGTAGTCCATTTTACCGGGGTTTTAGCTTCCAGTTCGTCGTATAAAACAATATACCCGCCTTCAAGCTGCAGCATATGTCTGCGGTACAAGGTCACACCCGATTCTCCGTAACCGTTTGTTTTATTGGGTACTACGTTAATTTGTTTGAATCTGTTCAGCCAGAAATCACTTTTTATGTCTCCATAAGCATTGCTGGCATCTCCTAAAGCGTATTGGATGCGTTGTCCGGAAATCGCTCTCGGAATCCATCCGTAACCTTCTTCTCCAATTTTTTGGTTCAGACTGTCGGCTAAAATGGTGTTGTATGCTTTAGAAGATCTGTAATCTAAAAGATTGTGTTTGTCGCTGAAATTGCTGTAATATCCTGTTCCGCCAAAGAGGACTTTTCCTTTATAATTAATCGTAAAGGCATTTTGCGAAGCGTGACCATGTCCCGAAGAACCAAACGGACTGCTGAACAAATAACTGCTCAGGGTTGTATTGGCTTTGGTCAGATCTTCGTGCATGGCTACAACGCCTACATCGGCAAATTTTCGAGTTTTAGGGAGTTTTTCGGGCGAGGTTGCAGGTAAGTTTCTATTGGGTTTGTAGTTTAATAATCTAAAGAATAAAAAATCATCGGTGCCATGATAATAGGAAGGATAGTCTCTTTTAATTTCAGCAACATACCAGTTCAGATAAGGATCATTCATGCGGTAGGTTAAAGCATCGGCAAACCAGGCTTCGCCTTTTACGATGTATGGAATATTTTCCCACATGTCACCAATGGCAGTACTTGCCGCACCGTTTGGATGGGTGTACAGCATGTAGTACGGAAGATTTTGCATCCACGGTAATTTAAAATAATCGACCCCGCTAAAATCACCAAACATTTGAGACAGGTAAATAATGGATTTAAAGTTGACTCTGAAATAGCCGTTTCCTTCATGCCAGCCGCCATCAGTAGTGCCCAAGACCGGAAAACGTGCCGACCAGACTTCGTACATATAGGTGAGCCATTCTTTGGCTTCCGGAACATCATTAATTACGGCTACGGTTGCGATGGCAAGGTTGCGTAAGGTGATTTGCCAAACGTGATTGTCGCTTACGTGCAGCTCAAAACGATTGGGCAAATGGTCGTAAACTCTTTTGGCTCTGATCGTGATGATGTTTTTTAAGGTTTCTTTTTCCTGCGGCGTTAAAAAATCATAACCGCTATCGTAGAACCAGCCCAGGGCTTCCAGTACGGCACCACTTGTAAAATCATCTCCTGTTGCCAGGCCGTCAGGATTCATGTTGGCAAGGTTTAAAGCTCTGCGTTTGGCATCCAAAATAAAACGTTTGTCTTTGGTGAGCTGATAGGCGATGCATAAATTTCGAACAGGGTTTCCAACAGCATCTCCAAATCCGTGATACATTCTTTCTATAATAATTTTTTTCTCTAACGGATTTTTGCCTGTGGTATCAATTACTCTCTGCGGTTTTTCTGTTGGAAGAGGAGCCAGCATTAGTTTTTCTGCGAAAGCAATAAATTTTTTAGCTTCGGGATTGTCCAGATTGTTGCGGTAAAAGGCCTCGCCTATGCGGTTCATATCCCATAAAAGAGGATGTGCACCTTCGTTTCTTTTAAGGACTTCATTAATGGGAGGAGCTACCTTTTGCGCAGCATATTTGGCATCAATCACAAAATCATAAACAGGCGACCAGGTCCATTGATTGCTGCCTTTTAAGGCGTAACCGTATTTCCAATACCATTTTCCGGCTTTTAAGGCCTGATGCAAGGGGTAAACTGCCCAACGTTGTTCGGCACTGGTGAACGGGTTTTTGGTGAAGTTTTTATCGCTTGCGAGCATCACTTTGTAGCGTATATTGCCAATGTTTGGATCTTCCGGAATATCACTTCCGCTTTCCATTGGGGTTACCATTTTTTTTCCATTGGTTCCCGGCCAAAGCAGGGCAGGAGCATTGGTAGGTACCGTAATTCCGTTTATAGGATAAGGCCATTCACGTACTCTTGAATGTAATTTTTCGGTGGTGAGCTTAATTTCGGCAGGTTGTTGTGCAAATACTTTGCCGCCTAGAATCAGTAAGATGGAGAAGCTTATTTTTTTTATCATAACAATCATTACTTATTTTTTAAAATCATATTTTGCGACATCTGGTAACTCGTCGATTACTTCTTGTCGGGTTGGTTGGTTATTGGTTATTTCAACAAGCATTGAGCTTCCGCTGGTTTGGTGCTGATAGGTTTTCTTTCCTAGTTTAAGGGAAGAAGTACCGTAATTAAAGGCCGAATTTAATTTTTCATTTTTAATGTCCAGCATCGGAGCTTCATCACTATTTAATTGTGCAGACAGCTGCCAGTTGCCAAAATTAAGCTGAAGAATTCCATTTTTTAATACGGCGGATTTTATGGTGTCTTTAGCTTTACCATCGATTTGTATGAGGGTCAGAAAACGCATTTTTTTACTGGATACAGAAGTTATTCCGGCATGCCACTGATTTTTGTATTCGAAAACTTTTCCGTCTGCCCCGGTTACTTTGTTCCAGTTTACGGCTGTTTCGGCAAATTGATTGTGTACCTGCATTTTAAGGTTATTATGAGCGAAAACACTGGTATTGACTAAGCCTACATCTGTTTTTACGGTAAAATTCTGTTGTTTATTGTTGACAGTTTTTTGTGATTCGATGGTATAATAAGGTACCTGAAATTGGCTAGTCCATTTTACAGGTTTTTCAGCTTCCAGTTCGTCGTAGATCACCACATAACCTTCTTCTAATTGCAGATAATGTCGACGATAAAGTGTAATATTTCTCTGTCCATATCCATTTGCTTCATTGGGTACGACATTAATTTTTTGAAAACGATCCAGCCAAAATTCATTGGTGACAGGACCGTAAGCTTTTGTCGCATCACCAAGCACATATTGAAGATGTTTTCCCGTAATGAAGCGTGGTGTCCAGCCATAGCCGTCTTCGCCAATTTTCTGTCCGAGACTGTCGGCCAGGATGGTTGAATAGGCTCTAGAACTGCGATAGTCTAAAAGGTTATGACGATCACTAAAATTACTGTAATAGCCAGTACCTCCAAATATGGTTTTGCCTTTGTAGTTAATCGTAAAAGCATTTTGTGAAGCATGACCATGTCCGGAAGAACCCATAGGACAGCTAAAAAAATAACTGCTTAAATTTTTAGAGGAATCTGATAAATTTTCGTGCATGGCAGTCATCCCAACGTCTTGAAACCAACGTGATTTAGGAAGTTCATGAAATGACGATTCCGGCAGATTTTGCTCCGATTTGTAATTTAATAAGCGGTAAAGCAATAAGTCATCTGTTCCTGTAAAATAGTTTGGATAATCTTTTTTAATGGTTGCTACATAAGTATTCAAAAAAGGATTGTTTATTCGATACGTAAGCGCATCGGCAAACCAGGCGTCTATTTTAGCGATATTAGGCTCCTTTTCCCACATATCGCCCATGGCCATGCAGGATGCTGCTGATGGATGCGTGTAAAGCAGAAAATAGGGAAGGTTTTGCATCCAGAGTTGTTGAAAATAATCGATACCACTCAAATCTCCTAATAATTGCGACAGATAAAGAAAGGACCTGAAATTGACTTTAAAATAGCCACTGCCTTCATGCCATCCGCCATCGGTATTGCTTAAAATAGGGAATCGGGCCGACCAGACTTCATAAATATAAGTCAGCCATTTATTGGCTTCAGGCAGTTCATCGACTGTTGCGACCGCGCCTATTGCCAGATTTCGTAACGTAATTTGCCAAATGTGATTGTCGTTGATATTGATTTCAAAGCGATTGGGAAGATGACGGTAAATTCGTTCGCCTCTTAATTTGATAACAGATTTTAAGAATGTTTTTTCATCCGGACTCAGAAATTCAAATCCGGCATCGTAAAACCATCCAATGGCTTCTAATAAGGCACCTCCTGTAAAATCATCACGAGTTGCTAAACCGTCAGGATTCATGTTGGCGAGGTTTATGGCTCGACGTTTGGCATCCAAAATGAATCTTTTGTCTTTGGTCAACTGATAAGCAATACAGAGATTGCGTACAGGATTACCCACCATATCTCCAAAACCGTGGTACATGGCTTCAATGTTGATTTTTTTCTGAAGTTCAGATTTGCCGGTAGTATCAATGTAACGTCTCGGTTTTTCTTCAGGAAGTGGCTCGAGCATTAATTTTTCGGCGTAGGCTATTAATTTTTTAGCTTCAGGATTAGATAGGTTTTTCAGGTAAAATTCGTTACCTGTTTTGTTCATATTCCAAAGTCTCGGATGCTGGCCACTTACACGCTGTAATACCGTACTCGCTGCTGGTGAAATCGGATTGTTTGCGGCTGTTGCATTAACAATAAAGTTATAGGCAGGTGACCAAACCCAATTTGGTGTGTTTTTCTGACGATAGCCGTACTTCCAATACCACATTCCGGATTTCAAAGGCTGATGTAGTGGATATATGGCCCATTCCTGCTCTTCGCCGGTGATTAGGTTTTGTTTAAAATCAGGATCAGAAGCGAGCATCACTTTATAAACTACATCGTGAATTTTTGGATCGATTGCAAAATCATCTCCAATATCTCCCGACAGCACAATTTTTTTTTCGCCATTTGTTCCCGGCCATAACAAAGCCGGTGCATTTGTATTGATGGTTACTCCACTTGCGGGATAAGGCCATTCTCGTAATCTGCCATGTAGTTTTTCAGCTGTCATCTGAATTACCGCCGGCCGTTGGCTATAGAGTTGAAGTGTTAGTACACACAGCAATACGATACATATTTTTCGTTGCAACATCATATTGTTGATTGATTTATAACCCGGATTGAAAAGGGTCTCCGTTTTTTTTGCACCATTCTTTTAAATAGCGGCGCAGGGCGATTAGTTCTTTTTTGTAGGTCTTGTTTACTGCCAGATTGGTGATTTCTCCCGGATCTGTGGTCAGATTGAAAAGCTGTTCTTTTAAATTGCCTTTATTGTAAACGATGTACTTAAAATCTTTAGAAATTACAGCGCGTCCGCTAATGTTTAAAAGTTCTTCGTTATCGGCAAAATCGGTTTCGATAACCAGAGTATCCCGCAGGATTTCGGTTGGATTGGCTATATTTTTACTGATGTCAATTCCTTTCAAATAGGCTGGTTTGGGTACTCCGGTGAAGCCACAAATTGTTGGAATAATGTCAGTACCATTACAAACCAGAAGATCGTCGGTGCGAGGTTTCCATTCGCCTATTTTTGAAATGATGAAAGGTATTTTAGCAGATTCTTCATAAAGTATTTGTTTTTGATTCCAACTATGTCCTGCATAACCGTCACCATGATCGGCCGTAAAAATGATAATCGTGTTTTTTTCGATGTTGTATTTTTTCAGAGAGGCAAGTACCATTTCGATGTAGCCGTCTACTTTTTCAACTAAACGATTGTAGGCCCAGCGGTATTGACGCCATTGATTTGCGGTCCAGTTTACAGTGGGGTAGGTTCTGAAACTTACTTTTTGCTGCTCGCGGACAATTTTAGGTTCATAGTCGGGGATTTTCCAGTTGGTAGGCAATTGCGGACACTGTTCGGCCGGTGGTGCTTTTTCTAATACATCCATTTTTAAATCTTCATCTCGGGCCCATTCACAAATGTCATGCGGATTTAAAAAAGAGGCAACCAAAAGAAAAGGAGTATTTTTGTTTTCTTTAATGAAGCGCGCACAAAAGGAAGGTGTCGCAGCATCATTGTAATCCTGAAAATTGGTGTTTTCGATGTATTCAAAACCATGTTGGCTTTTTTTGGTAGTGGGAACTGGAAGGTGCCATTTGCCTACGTAACCGGTTTTATATCCTCCGTTTTGGAAAATTTTCCCCATCATTAGTAAGTCGTCCGGCCATTGACCGTCTTTTTCAGGAGCGTTACCCACAAAACCGGTTTCAAAAGGCATTTTCCCGCTCATGATGGCCGTACGTGAAGGGGAACATAAAGGCTGAGCACAATAGGCTTTGGTAAAACGGACTCCGTTTTGAGCGAGTTTGTCCATTGCTGGGGTATGGAGGTCTTTGTTTCCTGCAATACTCATCGCATCGGCAGTTTGCTGATCGGTCATGATGATCAGGATATTGGGGCGTGCAGTGGTTTGGGCATTGCCGGAAAAAGGAATAGCCAGTATTCCCAACAAACAAATAAATCCTATGACTTTTTGAAATATCATATCGGCCTGATTTTAATAGATTATGTTTTGCCTTTTAAATTCTTAAATGCAAAAACGAAGTTAATCATCGGGCTTCAATTGGGGTTTTGAATTTGTTCAAAATGCTATTAATTTTAGTTAAAACCTGTAATAATAGGCAATTAGTGAGGTGATTCTTAAAAATATTTGCTAGCAGAGAGGCGAAGCTGCAGAGTTTTTTGCCACAGATTAAATGGATTAAAGTGATGCGTTGTTGATGTGGATTTGCTCGCAGAGACGTAAAGCCGCAAAGTTTTTTGCCACAGATTAAATGGATAAGAGTGATGCGTTGTTGGTGTGGATTTGCTCGCAGAGACGCAAAGGCGGAAAGTTTTTTGCAGTTTGTAGAAAGGCAATCCATTCACACAATCTACCAAGATCTTTGCGACTTTGCGCCTTCGCGAGTATATTCTTTTAGGTAGTGCTGTATTTCAAATCTTTAAACTTTTGAAAAGCATTGGCACAGGCTCCCAGTAATCCTGCTTTGTTGCCTAAATCTGCCGCTACGATGCTGGTATGCGCAAAAGCAATGGGAATAGCAAAGGTTTTGACTCTGTGGGTTAATTCGTCAATATAAAACTGACCTGCTTCGCTGATACCACCTCCAATGATTACTTTTTGCGGACTAAAGATGTTGACAAAATTAACAATTCCGGCAGCCAGGTAATCAAAATGATGCTCCATGGTTTTTATCGCATGATTTTCTCCGGCAAGGTATTTATCGATGATGGTTTTGCCGTCAATATTTTCATCTGCGACAGGATTTTGAGATTGATAGTACTTGATTAAAGCGGTTACGGAAGCGTAGGTTTCCAGGCAGCCTCGTCCACCGCAATTACACGCAATACCATTTTGCTGAATTACGGTATGGCCCAGTTCGCCACCGCGATTTTTGAAACCGCTATACAAGCCTTTATTAATCATAATGGCACCTCCTATTCCGGTACCAATCGTTAGGAAAACGGCATCGGTACTGTCTTTGGCTGCTCCATAAATTAATTCGGCAAGCCCCATTAAGTTGGCATCATTATCAATTACAACATGATGTCCGGTTAGATCCTTTAGAATTTTTCCTAAGGGCAATTGTTCAAAACCGGGTAAGTTTACACCGCCGCCTATGATCACATCATTTTCAATCAGACCCGGAAAACCAATTCCGATACCCACAATGGGTTCTTTTAACTGATCGGTACATTGTGTGATGGCATCGACCATTAAGCGGATAATCTCTTTTTCGGTACGGGCTTCTTTTAAAGAAACTATAAACGAAAATAAAATTTCTCCGAGTTCATTCACAACACCACATTTCAGTGAAGTACCACCAATGTCGATCCCAATTGCGTAGGATTTTGACAGTTGTGTATCATTTTTGGTAACCATATTGTTTTTTATTTTTAGTAGTTTTCTTTTTTGTTACAAACAATTAATGCAGAACAAAGTCCTGCATTAACGGTTATAAACTTATTCATTTCTAAATAATGTTGCATCATTTATTTTTAATAATTTGAGTTTTTCAAAATAAGTGTCATTATTTAGTGGGGTGTGCATGATTTTTAAATACTATTTGCCTAGTACTTTGGATTCTGACGTGTGATGTTTTTGTTTACGTCTGTTTCATTTTGCGGATAAGGGTATAATTCATGTTTTCCGGCCACAAAATTGGTAATTGCAGGGAAGAAATAAGTCGATCGGATTTGTTTGACTGCGGCACTTGTTTCGATCAATTTATCTCCTAAGATTCCCCATCGGATCAAGTCGGCTCTGCGCATTCCTTCGCCCGAAAGTTCCCAGGCTCTTTCCTGCTGAACGGCTTTTAGGAAATTGTCTTTGTTCAGACCTGTTGCTAAACTCATTTCGGCTGTAGTGGGTTTGGTCAAGAGTCTTGCGGTTGCGGTTGCTCCGGTACCTTTCCCGTCTGTACTGGTAATGGTTACGGTAGGAACAGAGGTATAACCATCGCCGGAACGCAGCATTCCAATGGTATTGATTCCTCCGGCTGAAAGGGTGATTACTGCCGCCGCCGCATCAGTACCGCCACCGCCAGTGATTTGTATTAAAACATTGGCCGCATTGGTATATCCGGTTCCTTTTGTTTTTATGTCAACCGCAATTCGGCTTCCCTGTATGTCGGCACCAAAGGCTCTTTTACGAACTTGATTGATGGCATCATAAGCAATGGTATTAGGGCCCTCGTTTAGTTCGTTTTCTACCTCAGCACGCATCAGAAGCAAGTCGGAATAACGCATGATTACCCAATTGATGTGTGTGTAAACTCTTTCTGCAGTTGCATTGGTCTGGTATTCTCTGCTCCATTTACCAACCGTCCATCTTTCGTCCTGATTGGTGGTTAAAAGAGGAAGTTTGTTCCCCAAATTGTTGATGGAGTAGGTGGCAATGGAAAAATCTCTGCGCTGATCGGCCGCATTAAAACTATTGTAAAATGGTTTTGGAACCAAACATCTCGAAATGTTGGATGGATAGAAACCAGCTGCTGTTGCCGGACCGTTGAAGTTTCCTACCCAAGAGGCATTTCCTATGTTTCCCGACGGATTGTAGAATGCAACCTGAAAAATATTCTCAGTAGGTTCTAATACATGCTGACACTGGTTTTTAAATACTTTAGCATAAGATGGGTTTAGCTTATATGGATTTTGAGCTATAACATCGTTAATCTGTTGCTGCGCCAGTTTGTAATAGTCTTTGTAGTTTGAAGGACGTTTCATCGTTCCGTCAGCACCTAAAGAGTATCCTCCGGCAAATAGAGCTACTCTGGCCAGCATGGCTTTGGCTCCCCATTTGTTGATACGTTCGTCTGTAGGCAACTGTTCCGGAAGGAGAAGTGAGGCTTCGGTCATATCTTTGATGATCTGGGTATAAATTTCCTGACGGTCTACAAGTGCTCCTTTCAGATTATCGCCGGATTGAGAACTTTTTGTTTTAAAAGGCACGTCTCCCCATAAACGTACAAGTTCTGAATAATAGAAACCACGCAGAAATTTTGCTTCACCGAGGTAACGGTTCAACTGTTCTTTTTGGGCTGTGTTGCCGTTTGAAAAAAGTTCCATTTGTGGTATTCTTTCGATCACTACGTTGGCTCTGTCTATTCCTTCATACAATTTACTCCAAACGGTGTAGAACATATTCGTTTGAGAAATTCCCTGATAGTGTGCTATGGTTCTCCAGTCGTCGGCACCAATTCCGGTCATTTGTTCAATATCGGTATCGGCATCAAAAACTAAGGAAATGTTCCAGCCATAACTGTCCATTGACGACATGGATTCGTAAACACCAAGGGTGGCCATATTGGCTTCGTTTGCATCAGAGAAAAAGTTAGCAGTGGTAAAGTAAGAATAGGGGGTAACTTCCAGTTCTTTGTCGCAGGAATTAAGCGGTAATAAGAGGCAGGCAATACCGGCTGCTATAAGTGTTTTGCGGGAAAATATATTGTTTTTCATCTTTGTAAACTTTAAATTATAGCGAAATATTTAATCCTGTGATAAACGATTTACTTCTAGGGTAAGCACTAAAATCGACTCCGCGGGTTATGGCATTGTTGAGTACACTAACCTCAGGATCATATCCTGAATATTTGGTGAATACGTACAGATTGTAAGCGGTAAAATAAATTCTCAAATTTGAGATTTTAGATTTTTTAAGCCATTCTTTTGGTAAGGTGTACCCCAGGCTGATGTTGTTGATTCTTAAAAACGAGCCATCCTCAATAATATCGCTGTACAAACGTCCGGTAGCGTTTCCGTTAAAGGCCGGATTGGTTTTGCCAGCGTTAAGGGCAGTCAGTTCGACGGGATCGGTAACACGTTGTCCTGCTGTGTTAATGGTTGTCCATCTGTCAGCATAGATCGCTACGGTGTTTAAATTGTCGAGATTAAGCCTTGAGTTGTTTAGAACGTTGGCATTATAGATATCATTTCCTACCGTAAAATCAAGAAATACACTTAAATCAATTCCTTTGTAGCTAAAGGTATTGTTAAGACCTCCTGTATATTTAGGATTGGCATCTCCAATGGCAGTTCTGTCTAAATCATTAATTACGCCATCCGGTGTACCATTAGGACCGCTGATGTCTTTAAATTTGATAAAGCCAGGCTGTGCAACGATATTGTCGCTTACTACCCCCGGTTTAAGGGTGTAGGTACTAGTTGTGGTATTATAATCAAAATCGTTTACCTGATACAATCCGTCTCTTACATAACCGTACATGACGCCGACCGGTTTTCCAACCTGCAAAATGTAGTCGTTCCGATCGGTATAACTGTTGGTGATCAACGAATTTTCGCCTTCACTCAAACTTAGTACTTTAGTTTTGTTAAAAGCAATGTTGAAAGTTGTACTCCAGTTAAAACTATTGGTTTTTACGTTTACCGTGTTCAGTGTAAATTCGATTCCGCGATTGGAGGTAGCTCCGATGTTTTGAAACTGTTTTTTAAAACCTGAACTTGCGGGAACACGAGTGTTGTACAGTAAATCCTTAGAACGATTTTCGTATAACTCTGTGGTAAGCGCGATCCTTTGTTTGAAAAAACCAATGTCAAAACCAATATTCGTCGATTTTGTAGCCTCCCATTTTAAAAAGGGATTTGGAAGATTGTTCTGAAATGCCGTGATATTCATTTGATTGTTCAAAGGATAAGATCCTGAATTAAAAATACCCAAAGCGGCATAATTGGCAATTCGGTTATTTCCGGCTTCCCCATAACTCAAACGAAGTTTTAAGTCTGAAAATGCAGGTAATTTATCCATAAAAGGTTCTTCGATAATTCTCCAGGCAGCCGAAACAGAAGGAAAGTATCCCCATTGGTTTTCTGTCCCAAATTTAGAAGACCCGTCTGCTCTTAAAGTGGCAGTCAGTAAATACTTGTTTTTGTACGAGTAGTTGGCTCTTCCAAAAAAAGATAATATTTTGTCATCTTCTGCGTAGGTTGTCGGAATTCCGGCAATGGTACCCAGTTGCAATTTATCCCACCCCAGATTAACGTCAGGAAAAGCGGTTGCCGAAGCAGTAATTCCTTCTGCATAATTGTAAATGTATTCCTGTCCGAGAGAGGCGTCAAACTTGTGTTTTTTGCTGAAAGTCTTACTATACGTCAGAACGTTGTTGTAATTTAATCGGGTGCCAATATTGTGCGTCACCCCGCCATTGGCACCACCGCTTCTGATGGCTTGTATACCTCTGGAATCGTTAAAATATTTGCTCTTCATGCTGTTGTCGGTATAACTGATTAATCCGCGATAGATTAAGCTTGGCGTTATGTTGTATTGCAGCTGTAAACTCATGTTGATGGCTCT
The DNA here is from genome assembly GCF_002217475.1 of Flavobacterium tructae. GTDB lineage: Bacteria > Bacteroidota > Bacteroidia > Flavobacteriales > Flavobacteriaceae > Flavobacterium > Flavobacterium tructae. Next base: position 16,894 of record NZ_MUHH01000013.1, on the reverse strand, counting down.
GGTAATGGCCTCTCTTTTTTGACTGTCGATGGTAATCAACGGACTCTGGAAGGTTGGAGAATCCTGATTGTCCAACGGATCTACGGTTAAGGTTTTAAGATCTTCATCAGATCCTGTTTTTCCAATGGTAGGTCGGTATTGCAATAAATTTTGCAGCATGCTCAAACGTGCATTTCCACCATCGTTTGTTGATAATCCGGTTACTTTTTGATTGGAGTAATTTACAATTGCTGTAACCGTAACCTTTTTACTGATGGAATTGGTTACGTTTAGTTTTGCAATATTTTTTACCGATTCGCTTCCCAGCATAATTCCCTGATCGTTATTCACCGAGTAGAAAGCATTGTATTTGGTATCATTTTCACCACCGCTTATGCTTAACTTGTGGTATTGACTTTCCACGGCATTTCCAAAAACCTCATCCTGCCAGTTGATGCCTTGTCTGTCTTTGTAAAGGCCTTCAAGTTGATCATAAGTTCCAAAAGCACTCACAAACTTCTGCATTCTGGCATCATCAGTTGCTGATTCATAAAGTAATTGGGTGTATTGGTAAGGATTCATCACCGGAATTGTTTTGGCGATAGTCTTAATCCCGGCATAAGTATCGTAACTTAAAGTTAGTTTTCCGCCTTTTGCTTTTTTGGTTGTCACTAAAACTACCCCGTTGGCCCCTTGTGCACCATAGATAGAAGTCGAAGAGGCATCTTTTAAAACGTCGATAGATTCAATATCCATAGGATCTAAAAAGCTTAATCCTCCGGTTTGAGCTACACCGTCAACGACATACAAAGGTTCATTACTTTGGGTAATCGAAGTTCCGCCCCTAATTCTAAGAGAAGGTTCAGATCCGGGTGTACCGTCAGACATGGTAACCTGCATACCGGCAATACGGCCCTGTAATGCCTGTGCCACATTTTGAACCGGAATTTTAGCGAGTTCCTGTCCCTTAACGGAAGAGATAGCTCCCGTAAGATCTTTTCTCGCTTTGGTTCCGTACCCTACTACAACTACCTCATCCAGATTATTGGCGTCATCGAGTAATTTAGTATTGATAAGCGTTCTGTTTTTAACAGGTTCTTCTTTAGTTTTAGTTCCGATGAACGAAAAAACCAAAATAGCATTTGGTTTTACCTTAATTTGATAATCACCGTCCATAGCAGTAACAGTGGTATTTTTGGTTCCTTTTTCAGAAACAGTTGCTCCCGGCATAGGCATATTCTGAGCATCGGTTACCACACCTTTTACGGTAATAATATCCTGCCCGTACATCACTTTGCAGGTGGTAAGCAGCAAAAATAAAAATAGAGTCCTTTTCATAATTTTTTTTAAACCGGAATAAGGGTAACCTTACTTCCTAAATTGATGTTGTATAAGTTGATATCTGGTCTTGCTGGATAATTAGAAATCACTCTTCTGAATCATTTATCTTCTTATTATTGCTTGACCGAAATTCCGAATTACTGTTGTAATAAGTTTGAGATCGACTGCCGTTTGATACTATTGTTTAACCAATCGCTTCATTATTTTTAATGGACGAAAATTATAACAATTTATTAACTGAGGAAATTCGCAGAGGAATTTTCCGCCTGACAATTAAAAATGGATTCTGTAGTTGCTGGTTCATTTTTTTGGAATTGGTCATGTTTTTTTGATTTAATAAAAACAAATATATAAATCGACTATAGAGGACAGTTTTGAAAATGTCCAAATTGCTATTGATTTTGATTAATTGTGCTTTTAAAACTCTTTAAAATCCTTGTGTAATCAGGGTTTTATGGCGTTTTTGAGATTTTGTTTTCAGTATAAAAGTGTTGTTTTTACTGCACTGTTCCGTGATCATTTGTGTTGGGCAAAAGTTAAATTAAATGGAATAGCAGGTTAACGAAAACGATGTAATTTTTACAGAATGTAGGAGGGAAGTAAAGTAGTTTGCTTTCTCTTTTTCAGATAAAACTGATAAAAGTATTGCGAGCATTTATTTTTTGAATAGGAATTGGACGATAGATTCATCGTTATTTAGAAATTGATGGGGAATTTAATCGGAAGCTTTATTTGTTTGTGAAATAGATGCCGCTCCTCTGGAGCTTTACCTGTCGTGCGATTATAAAATTGATATAAATATTTTACTTCTGTGGAACTGTTTTTTCAGGTTAGATTAATGGAGGTGCATTTAAAATAAAGTCCCAGAGGGATTTCATATTTATAAAAAAAAACAATGTCTCATAGGTTAGAACTCCAGCGGGCCGGTAATTTTTATATGTGCCATTCCTACGGAATTCAAATGTTGTGTTCCTTTTACATTCAACGGATTAAAATCCATTGCTACAATATGAGTCGTTTCTTCTGAACTATTGAAAAAGAGCCTTTGGCTCGGTCTATTTTGTAGGGATGGATTTTAATCCATTTAAAAATAATTTCGCACCGAATATTTGAATTCCGTAGGAATGGCACATATTATCCGGTAATCATGGTGTCAAAACATAAAGCCCCGGAGGGGCTTCATATTTGTAGAAAACAGTATCCCCAACGCTAGAACCCCACCGGGGTGGCAGATTATGACGGATGAAATAGGAATGAAAAAACAGATAAAAAAGTGGGGAAGAAGGAATTATCCAGTAATTAGTAGGTCCCAAAAAAAGGCGCCTAAAATTTAGACGCCTTTACAATACATAATATTTTGAAAGGAATTAGAAAAGCTTAATCATTCAGATTTGTTTTTACCTCACTTTTTTTACCATCAATTTGTAAACTCAAATCAATAATTCCTTTTTCGAAATCATTAGCCTTATTCATCTTAATACTGATCTCCGGAGCTTTAGTTCCATCATATGGATAAACTACCGTAATAAAACTTTGTGCTGCAGCAGTAGTTTTCGGCTTTTCAAAAACAAAAGCAGGGCGTGCAATTTCTTTGGCGTACTGATAGGAAACTTTACCGTCTTCTTCATTTAATGTCACTTTATCGGTATTTAAAGATTGTATCAAAAGATTGTTGCCATCTTCGTAAGTGGTTGTAATGCTATTGTTCGTTTTATTGAAAACCGGTTTGCTGTCTTCTTTTAATTGAAAGTGAACTCCTAAGTTTCCGGTAGCTTTCCCAATTGCTTTATCAAGAATTATAAAGTACTTCTGATCTATAAAAAGAATGGTACGCTGATGATTTAAGTCAGAATAACTAGGATTGGTATAGGTCAATTGGTCTAAGTTTTTAGAGGTACTCCATTTGTTTTCTTTGGCTTTGGTAATGATCATGTTCTGATTGTCAAGTGTCAACGTGCTGTGTACTCTGGTTTGACGGTACCAATTTCTCATTTTGGTTACCTCAGCATCACCACTGTAAATGTAGCAGCCTGTATCTGGTGTAAAATTGCGTCCTTTTACCCAAAGTTCAAATGTACCATTGTCCGGCTGTGCATGGAATTCGGCCGGCGGACCCGCTTTAACAATCATGACGGTTGATTTATCGTTCCATCCGTTTCTAAAAGCATAAAAACCTCCGTCTGATAAGCCATGGGATTCATAATTAGGTAATTGTCCTTCAGCACCAGCCGTACCCAAATATTTCAAGAGCCCGTTTTCAGGAAACATTTTTGACCAATTTAGAAATTGTTTTATTCTGCCATTTTTATCAAAAGTCCAGGAGTCGCCAAACATCGGTGTACTGTAATCCGGAAAAGAAATATTGGCTGTTGCGACCATCATTTTTTCGATTGTTTTGGAGTAGGTTTCCGGAAATTCTTTTGCTACACCCGCCATTTTAGCCGAGTTGTAGGCTTTTAAAAAGATTTCGATACAGGCAACATGATAAATAGGTGAAAGTTCCCATTGGACACCATCAGGGAGTACTTGTAATTTTATTTCGCGATTGAGTATTTCGATGCCGCTTTTACGCCATTCTTCTGCTGCTTTGAGTTCCGGGAAAAAGGCTCCTGCACTCAGGATACGTTGTGCTTCAAACAATAAATGATTACCTTCTTTACTGTAATTCTTAGGAATATAGGCAGTTTGTTTGGAGAAGCTGTTTAAGAATTCCATCAAAAAAGCGGGTGTGAAATTCGATGAAACTACAAACAGGTTGAAGGTTCCCGGAAGGCTCTGTATACGCTCTGATACTTCTAACGGACGCCAGGCAAATTGGTCATTTTCTTTCGAACGCCCTAAAACGTTTTTTCTCTCCCAATCGCGAAACTGGGAAACCCATTCTTTGACATATTTTTCATCGCCGCTGCTTCTGTAGGCCATTCCCATAGGTTGCCACCAGGTTACACGATGCAGCTGCCAACGTACTTCATTGTCTTTTACAGGCCAATAATCCCAGTTAATATCGGTTCCGTAATCAAAATAACCATAGCCTTTATGAGGCTGAAACTGATGTAACAAAGCATTGTCAGCTTTTAACTGATTGGCTTTTCCGATATCTTTTCCTCTAAATCGGGTTTCATCGCCCACATTAAAATCAGGGTTTTTGATTTTTCTTCGCTCGCGGTAATAATTGAGCAACGCTCTGGCAGCTTCGTCATATTTACCGGAAGTAAAAAGCTGGTTTACATTCTCTAAACCCGGATAGTGAAGGTTGACAACATCAAAACTTTCTTTTGTCAGTTGTTTTTCCTGCGCATGAGTAAAATAAGCGGTGGTAAATAGGAGGAGTAAGATTATTGTTTTTTTAAGGTTTTTCATTAGTATGTAGTTATTGTTTTTTAAAATTTAGTTGATTGTTTATCGTTTTATTAATTTGACGGTTTTCTTTTGTTTGCCCTGACGTATTTCGGCAAAGTATATTCCGGGAGTCCAGTCACTGCCCAGAACAATAGTTTGCCCATAGTCTGATTTTAGGATGTTGACACGTTTTCCTAAAGTGTCGAACACATTTACAAAAATAGTCTCTCCGGCTTCACCTGTAACATTGATTTTAAAATCGGATTGGGAAGGGTTGGGAGCAACAATTACGACTAAATCTGAAGCTTGCCCCGTCGGATCATGAATACCCAATGTGGATGATTTTACAAGTTCGGTTTGAATTGTAAGTCCGTTAATGGTAGCAAAAGTAACTTCTGTATTAGCGCCATTGATAGAGGTGGTTATATTTGAAGCTGGTGCGGCCAATTCCCAGTGGCCGGCAAGGGTTAATTTTACAGGATCTGTTTGTGCCACTCTGTTTAAAATGGAGTTCTGGCTGCTAATCTGGCTCCAAGTGTAGGTTTCATTAGAAGCCAGCAACCCTAAGTTTGGGTTGGTCAGACTGACTTTTAATCGGTTTCCGTTGTCTGTTTTTTGAGTCATCACAGCCGCCGGTTTGTTTACACTTACCACTGCATCATAAGTAAATACGGTTGATGGAGTAAAAATAACATAACCAAATATGGCATCCGGCAGGTATTGTACAATATGTGCCTGACTGTTTTGATGGTAAATTTTAAAGTAAGAAGTAAAATTAGCAGCCAGTTGTTGTGTAACGGTCTGTCCGCCCTGCAATACGACCGCATATTGAAATTTGGCTGAAACAGGGGCAGTACCATGATTGATAAAGGCACTAGTAAAGTTACCCGAAGTATTAGCGCTATTGCTGTTGTTGCGGGAGTTTTGCTCCAATCGGTTAATGGTTATGGCATCAGTATTACTTGAATTTCCGGGAACTACGTAGCCATTGCCTAAAGCATCTGTCGCCCAAAAAGTTCCTGTTTGGGTAAGTGTATAAGTATTGCCTGTAGTGGCCGTACCGTTCACATAAGTTGCTGTTGCTGTATTGGCTAGTGCTGTTTGAAACAAAGTAGTATGAATAGGGTAGGTTCCGTTAGTGTCTCTAATATTAGAACCTAGACAGAGAATCATATTTTTGAAGAAAAAATTAGACTTCAAAGCCGTCATTCCGGTAGCCGAATTATAATCTTTATAATCCATACCAAAAACACCGTTGTTGTCTAAAGAACCAACCGTCAGAAATGATTTTCCGTTCATTTCCCTCATAGTGCCTGTTTCAAGTATGTTTAACGGAAGGTAGGCAACCGTTGTTCCGGGAAGATGCGACCAATCCCAGCCATTTTCAGAATAACCGTTTGAAGCTCGGGTCACAGGAGCACCGGTGGTCAGCAATTCCATAGCGCCTGCAGAGGTGTATCTGCCAAAAACATTTTCTGTGGCCGAATCCTCGAAATGCCAAATGTGTTTACTGGTTCCTTTTATGCTTGTCTGAAAGCCATTGTATTTGTGAACGCTCAATCCGGCAAAGGGAAAATTAAATTGCCCTTGGGTTATTTCCGGAAGCGGACTAAGTCCCGAATTTAAAGTCTGCAGTATGTCCATAACACCGCCTGGTGTATAGACCAATGTGATCGATAGGGCATTTTGTCTCAGTAAATTAGTATTAGCGGTTGCTGAAAGGTTCCAAAGACGGACAAATTCTCTTCCTGCTTCCAGATTGGCTACAGGATCAGCTACATATAAAAATGCCAGTGCAGGTCGTAAGTCGTTTAGCGCATCAGTGTTGGTGAAGAATCTTCCGGCGAGTCCTAAAGGCATTTCAAAACCTTTACTGAATTTGCTGTAGTTTAAAATGGCATTTTTTAAGTTGCTTTGTGCTTCGGCATTTAATTCATAGGAGGTGTTTTTCAGCATCATATTCATAATCGAAGATTGTTGCAGCGCTTCTACTCCGTAGGAATTCGAATAAGCACCTCTGTGATGATAGGTAATAAAATCAGGTTTAATACAATCGTTCCAGCCATTGCTTATTTGGAGTGCATTGTCAATAAAACGTTTCAGAAAATCCATATCTGTAACTTTTGTAGTTGAAGCATCGTCCTGAGCCAATACATAACAAAATCGTTGCTGGATGGAAGAACGAATAATATCAGAATTGAAACCGGGATTGGTGAAATTGAAATTAGGATAATCCGGAGAAATAAAAGCCGTTAAGCTTTTCAGTGCTCCGAGATGATGTGTAAATTCTCCGGCAGCAACTAACTCGTCTTTCATCAAAAAAACGGAAGTTGCATATCCTGAGGAGCGCAAACATATCCCGTGACCGCTGGTAATCACTTCTTCGGTGGCAGGAATGGAGAGATAAGCAAAATTAGTAGTACTGCTGATGCCTTTAGCTTTCATATAGTTGAAAAGTGCTAAAATAGAATCTCGCAATGCAGGACTGTGATAATCGGGATTAGGACTGGCAGCTGACCCTTTTAATTGGTACAAAAAGACTAAGCGGATTAGTTTTTGTTCGACCAAAACCTGATACGCAGTCTGATCGGCACTGATAGTAAAATTCCATGCCGGACCAGGATTGGCAAAATCGTATGCCGAGAGGTTTTTAGCAGCTATGCCATTGCTCAGAAAACGGCTGTATCTTTCGTTGACTTCTGTTTTAGAATAATCGAGATTCTCCCCTGTGAGCCAGTTTCGATATTTGACGGCAATCTCGTTTACAACACTCAGCTGAGCGTACGAGAAGTTAAAAACGAAGGCTATTAGCCCGACGGATAAAAGTAATTTTTTGTGCATAAGAGTGGTTATTAATAGATTAGTGGTTAGTAATTTATTGTATTCTTAGCAACTAACCCGCAAAACTTCCAACGGTTAGAATCGGAGGTTTTGCGGGCTTGTAATGAAGTTATTTGGTTAGGAATTACGCTGAGAAAATACTTCCGCGAGTAATTTTCGGCAAACTGTTAATTGTTCGGTCGAGTATTTTTTTGTAATTTCTAGAGTAAAGAACTTCCTGTTTTATTTTTTTCGCAGACAGCGTATTGCACGAACTGTTTACTTTTAGATTTCTATTTTTTTAAGAGATGCGTATCTTTTTAAAGCTTCTAGATAATAATAATCTGCATAGTCAAGTGGTGTATCAATTTCTGAATTGTATAAAAAGGCACCGACGCTGTGTTTCAGTAAAAAATAATTGTTTTCACCCGATTTTGCGAGGTAAGCATCAGACGATAAGGATTTTAAAATGGCTTCGGCATAGTTGGCATATTTTTTTCCATCCTTAACCTGAGTACTTAAATCAAGCAATGCTGAGGCGATTACAGCTGCTGCCGAAGCATCTCTGGGAGCAAGTTCAGCAGTATCCATAGCGTTGTGCACATCAAAATCCCAAACCGGTATTTTGTCTTTTGGCATACGCGGATGATTCATTATAAAGGCAGCAATATTTTCGGCCTGTTGTAAAAACTTCGGGTTTTTAGTATTGGCATAACACATCGTATATCCGTACAATCCCCAGGCCTGACCTCGTGCCCATGCCGATTCGTCGGTAACACCCTGATGCGTTCCTTTACGTAATACTTTGCCTGTTTTCGGATCATAATCAACCAAATGGTAGGAACTGAAATCTTTTCTAAAATGGTTTTTTATAGTCGTCAGCGCGTGCGTATTGGCAGCGGTGGCATATTCAGGTTTGTTAAAGGCGCTGGCACTCCAATACAAATATTCAAGGTTCATCATATTATCGATAATCACCGGATAATGCAACCACTCGAAATCCCAGGAACGAATAGCTCCAACTGCTGGATTAAATCGGGCATAAAGATTTGCTGCTCCGTCAGCCAGTGCCGGAAGATAAGTTTTGTCTCCCGTAATTCTGTAAGCATTTCCATAAGAACAGTAGAGCATAAAACCTACATCATGTGTGTTTTTTATATTTCGGATGGAATCTAAAGCAAGCGTAAACTTTTTAGCCTCATCCGCCAGAGCTTTATCCCCGGTGAGTTCATAGCCATACCACAAACTTCCCGGAAAAAAACCGGTAGTCCAGTCTGTTAAACCGGCCAATCTCACCGTTCCGTCAGGATTTACAGAACGCGGATTTTTCCCCGGTTTATAAGTCTGTGCCGCTTTGTTTAGCTGGAAGCGAATGGTTTCGGTTGTTTTTTTAAACCAAACCAAAGATGGATCTTCGGGTTTGAGATTGGCAAAGGAGTTTATGGTAATAGCAAAGACTGCTACTAATAAGCCTAGGTTTTTTTTCATTGTTTACTCTTTTAGATTTATGATCTGTTTGTTCTAATGCTTTGATAGAGCGAAGTTAGATTTGAGATTCAAAATCGTCTTTCAGTTTTTATCATAAAACTTTCAAATTTGTGTAAAGAGTCTGTTTTTTACAGAATTAATGAAGGTTTTGAGCTGCTCGGTTTAGGCGACTGAGTAAAAGGTGATTTTGAATTTTATCAAAGCCATAAAAAATAGGTTTATAGGTGTTGAAGCATTAGCCACAGATTAATGGATTAAAATGATTAGCGAAAATCTGCTAACCTGAGGGATAGCAAACGGGCAGAGCAATCGCCTGAATCTGCCGAATTTGCGTGAAAAAAAATAAGCACAACAGTTTACCTATCGATTAATTACATAATTTTGAAAATAGCTAACCAACACGATCAATTCCTTTGAGCAAAAATGCGATACCCACTTTGTCTGTTTTAAATATACTTGGCGAGCAAACGTTTGGTATCACCCTGTTTCGGCATAGTGTAAAAGGGCGTAACGAATTCGAGCAGCCTCATAAACACGATTTCTACCTTGTTTTTTTGTAGAGAACGGTTCCGGATTTCATAGTGTAGATTTTAAACAAACGAGAGTAGAAGATTATCAGATTCATTTTGTGGGAGCGGGACAGGTGCATAATTGGTCGCTTGATGTCAATACTAATGGTTTCCAGCTGATGATATCTCCTGCGATCATGACGGTTTTTTCTAATTTGTCGCAGCTGCCTTTTTTCGGACAGAGTTCACCCTTCTGCCTTTCCCTGGATAAGAATGGATTTCAGAATGTTAAAAGCCAGTTGGAGGAAATAGAATCAGATTTAGTTAAAGACGATCTATTGACCAAAGAAATAGTGCTGTTGAGATTGCATCTGCTGTTTAAATTATTGCAAAAAGATTACGTTTTGCAATTTCCGGATCATGATGTTGCGGCCAAATCAGAAAAAATTATAAAAAAGTTCAAGACACTGATTGAAGATCACTTTACAACAGAATTCTCCGTAAATTTTTACGCCGGAGAGTTGAATGTGACCTCTAATTATCTGAATATTCTCTCCCAAAAATTCCTGAACAAATCGGCTGGCGATGTTATAAAAGAAAGAACCATTCTGGAAGCCAAACGATTGTTGATTAGTACTGATTTGTCGGTAAAAGAAATTGCTTATCAGTTAGGATTTAGCGATAATGGCTATTTTGCCAAAGTATTTAAAAAGTATATCGGAATAACACCGACAGATTTTAAGGAAAATTATAATCTGTACCATTCTTATCATTAATCTTCCTGCTCCGGTTTTAAAAAATTAAGTGAATTTTGCAGTTCACCATTATTTTTTGAGAGCTAATTTCTCAGGAATATATCACACTATTAACCGATGAGCGACAACAAAATAAACCGAAAGCAATTTTTAAGAATGGGAGCCGCAGCAACTGGAGCCGCATTGTTTTCCGGAATAAGCAATACTGCAATGGCACATTCTATTGAGGAACCGGAGTATATTGCGACCAGTATGAAAGAATATATTTTAATCAATGTAAGACTGGAAGACGGTTTTGAGTATAATGAAAAGAAAGAAGTAATTGCGACCAAAACCAATTTGTTTAATGTACATATTGCAGATGGGAAGATTAAAAATATTACAACCGACAAACCCGATGGTAAACTAAAAAAAGTTGACGCCAAAGGTCTTTTGATGCTTCCGGGATTGCGTGACATGCACATCCATATTGATAAAACTTTTTACGGCGGAAAATGGAATGCCGCTCCCAGAAAAGGATTTACGGTAAAAGATATGATTACGCTGGAACAGAAAATTATTCCGGATTTGCTTGTCGATTCTCAGTACAAAGCAGAGCAGGCTATTCAGTTGATGAAAAGTCAGGGGAGCTATTTTGCCCGTTGCCAGTGTAATATTGATCCTGTGAGCGGGTTAAAAAGTCTGGAGCATTTGTTGAAGGCTTTAGAGAATAATAAAGACAGTTTTGGATGGGAGATTGTGGCTTTTCCGCAGCACGGAATTTTATATTCGCAATCAGAACCTTTACTGAGAGAAGCCGCAAAAATGGGGGTAGATTTTATTGGCGGTCTTGACCCTACAACGGTTGATGGAAATATGGAGAAATCGCTTGATACCATGTTTCAGATTGCAATAGACCACAATAAAGGAATCGATATTCATTTGCACGAATCGCCACCTTCAGGAAAATCAGCCATAGAATACATTATCAAAAAAACTGAAGAGAACAAACAATTACAAGGAAAAACCTATATCAGCCATGGTTTTGCATTGGCCAGAATGGATCCGAAAGATTTAGAGGGAATAGCCGAAAAAATGGGAGCACTTGGAATAGGAGTTATTTCGACTGTGCCGATCGGAAAAACCATCATGCCCATTCCGACTTTAAAGAAGTATGGCGTGAAACTGATGACGGGTACTGACAGTATTGTAGACCACTGGATGCCTTTTGGAACCTGTGATATGCTGGAAAAAGCAAAATTATGTGCACAGCTTTATGGCTGGACAGACGAGTACAATTTGAGTCGTGCTTTGCATATCGCCACCACAAACGAGGTGTTGCCGCTTAACGATGCAGGTGTACGCGTATGGCCGGCAGCGGGGGATGATGCCCATTTTATTTTGGTAAAAGCAAGCTGTTCTGCCGAAGCGGTAGCTCGTTTGCCAAAAAGAGAAGGCGTGTTTTTTAAGGGTAAAATGATAGCAGGACAGATGACCGGTTTGTAAAAAACTTGAAATTATATTTCTTACCGTCAATAAGCTGACCAGAACAGATGCAGTTGCCTGCGAAAGAATAATGGTTTGGATTTTATATTTAATCTGAATTACAAACAAAAAAACAATCAGTACCTTTTGTCCTGATTGTTTTTTTATTTGAAATCGATATTGAATTTATGATGAGTTACCTCAGCATAAGAATTTAGCGTAATTTTTTTATATACTATTTACCATTTGATGTACATACTGCCCCAGGAGAATCCTGCTCCAAAAGCCGTAATAACAAGATTATCTCCTTTTTTGAAATCGTTTTTGAAATCCCAAAGACATAACGGGATGGTTGCCGCTGTAGTGTTACCGTATCTTTGAATGTTTACTTTAAACTTCTCAATAGGAATACCAACTTCTTCACTTACTGCCTGAATAATTCTTAAGTTAGCCTGATGAGGGATTACCCAGTCTACCATCTCCGGAGTCAATGAAGCTTTTTCCATTAGTTCTTTCGAAGTACCGCTCATGTTTCTCACAGCGTGTTTAAAAACGGTTCTTCCTTCCTGATGTACAAAGTGCTGTTTGTTTTGAATGGTTTCTTCTGTTGTTGCCAAAAGAGAACCTCCGGCACGTACAGAAAGGAATTCAGCTCCTGTTCCGTCTGTTCTGAAAATATTTTGATGAATACCACGACCGTCTGTAGTAGGTTGTAAAAGTACAGCACCAGCGCCGTCGCCAAATAAAATACAGCTGTTTCGGTCTTCGTAATTAACGATCGAACTCATTTTATCGGCACCAACTACGATAACATTTTTGTATCTGCCGCTTTCAATAAAGCTTGCACCTACCGAAAGTGCGTATAAAAAACCACTGCAGGCAGCGTTAAGGTCAAATCCCCAGGCGCTTTTCAATCCAGCTTTTTCGCATACCAAACTGGCAGCGGGAGTAAGAATATGATCTGGTGTTGATGTTGCGAGTATTAAACAATCAATATCCAGAGGATTTATATCATAATTTTTTATTAAATCTTTAATGGCGAAAGAAGCCATATCTGAGGTTGCCAGTGCAGGGTCATCCAATATTCTTCTTTCTTTTATGCCTGTTCGAGAGGTAATCCACTCATCTGTTGTATCTATTCTTTTTTCTAAATCAGTATTGCTTAAAACCGTTTCCGGTACATATCCTCCAATAGCAATAATGGAAGCCTTTGTTGTATTCATTGAATTTTTTGTTTCTCTTTTAGTGTTCTTTTAATTTTGACTTTCGGCCCAAAACCTTTCTCCAGTCCATTTTACAAGAGTTTTTCGAAGAATATGTAGTACGAGGGGCATCTTCATTTACAGGGGCGCAATTTAACAAATATAAAGACGCAAAAATCTCGGGATTTGTTAATTTACTTTTAATATTTCTGTTTCACTTCATTATTAATAAAATCAATTCCTGTTTTGAATGATTTTGTTTCAGTTCTTCAATGTTTATAAAAAAGCAATCCAACTGAACTTGTTATTGGTCGCAAAAATGCTTTTTTGTTACGGTTAGGTTTAAAAAAGTGAAGAATGTTTAAGATAGCATTCTTTTAATGAATGAATGAGATTTGGTCTCATTCATTGTCAAAAGTGTAATATGAACTAATTAACTCTTGTTTTTATAAAGATAATTCTATCTTTACGGCCAGATTAAGGTCTGTTTTTTCTTTAGAGAAAACAGTTAAAAGGGAATCAGGTGTAAATCCTGAACAGACCCGCTACTGTAAGTTCTGTAAAAGTCTTTAACGTTACTCATGCCATTGTCCCGCTTTGCGGGATGAGAAGGCAGTTTAAAGATGGAACAAGTCAGGAGACCTGCCGGAATCACATAGTTTAAGACTTTCGTGGAATAAAGTTGAACAACAATAAACGGACCTGTTATTTTGTAACGGGATCCTGCCTTATTGCTTTTTTGACGATCATATCCCGAAGTTTATTTAATTAAATCAGTGATGTGTAAGACCAGAAAATTACTTTTATTTCTTTTCGTATTGTTAGCTCCCGTCGTACTTCGCTCGCAGACTACTAAGGACAGTCTGAGGGTTTTGAAAGAAGTACTGTTAAAAGCAAAACCTTATCAGGAAGTGATTCCCGTACAAAGCCTCTCAGGAGTACTGCTAGAAAACTTAGCCAGCCACAATGTTGCCGATGCACTTCGTTATTTTGCCGGAGTACAAATCAAGGACTATGGTGGTTTGGGCGGACTTAAAACGGTGGATGTACGCAACATGGGAACGCATCACGTGGGTGTTTTTTACGACGGAATTCAGTTAGGAAATGCACAGAACGGAGTTACAGATTTAGGAAAATACTCTCTCGATGATATGGAATCTCTCACCATGTATAATGGTCAGAAGAGTGAAATATTTCAGTCGGCTAAAGATTTTGCGGCAGCTTCTACTATTTATTTGCGCACCAAACGGCCTGTTTTTGAGAATAACAAAAAGACCAATTTCTTACTGCGATATAAAACCATATCTATCAATTACAATGACCTTTCTTTTAGATTGGAGCAGAAGTTAAGTGATAAGGTAAGCTGGAGTGCCAGTTCTGAATACATAAAATCTAATGGCGAATACAAATTCAGATACAAAAGAAACAATCTCGATGGTACTGTGGCTTATGATACCTCAGCCACGAGACACAATAGTGATATAGAAGCATTTCGTTTTGAGTCTGGTCTGTATGGAAAAATGAAGAACGGCACTTGGGATGCGAAAGTGTATTATTACGGTTCCGAAAGAGGAGCACCGGGAGCTATTGTAGAAAATAAGTTTTCGGATGGTTTTAGACAGTACGACAAGAATTTTTTTGCACAGGGTACTTTTATAAAAGATCTTAGCGAAAGATATAAATTTCAGGCTAAGGCAAAATATGCTTATGATTATACTCATTATGTAGCCAGAGACACCACCAGTGTACTGGGTGAAGTGGTTACCGAAGGCGCTCAATCTGACGATAGTTATTACCAACAGGAATATTATTTTTCAGCAGTCAATCTGTACAAGATTTTACCCACTTGGGACGTTTCGTTGTCAACTGATTTTCAGTACAACCGCCTTAATGCAACCAGAAAAGGGATAAAGACCCTGTTCTCTTATCCGGAGCGCTACACCGCTTTGTTTGCCCTGGCAAGTTCCTACAGACTGGATGGCTTTAAAGTTCTGGGCAGCGTTGTAGGAACGCACGTGCAGGAAGAAGTACGTTACAATGCCAAAGCTCCTGATAAAACAGAATTTACTCCTGCTATATTTTTGGGTTACACTCCTTTTAAAGCCTATGATTTTAATGTAAGAGCTTTTGCGAAACGTATGTTCCGAATGCCCACTTTTAATGATTTGTATTATACGATGGTCGGTTCCAGTACCTTAAGGCCCGAGTACATGAATCAATATGACCTTGGATTTACCTACAATATACCCGTGGAGAAAGGTTTTCTGGATCAGTTTTCTCTTCAGGTCGATGGATATTATACCAATACTAAAGATAAAATAATTGCCGCTCCAACCGGAAATTTATTCCGCTGGATGATGACTAATATCGGGCAGGTGAAAGGAAAAGGAATAGAGTCGGCTGTGGATATGAAAATGCATTTCGGCAAAGTAAATCTGACTACTCATTTAACCTATACGTATTCGGAGAGTCGAGATTACACCAAGTTTGCCGGTTTGGAATTATCCTCTTACGGAGATCAGATTCCTTACACACCCTGGCACAGCGGATCCGGAATATTAAATGCAGATTATAAGTCATGGAATTTTAACTACAGTTTTATATATGTAGGAAAACGCTACAACGGAAATGTAAACAATATCAAAATTAATGAAGTACAGCCTTGGTACACCCATGATTTGGCGGTTCAGAAAATGTTCTCTTTTCATCAGTATAAAATAAAAGGAACGATCGAATTGAACAATGCCCTGAATCAGCAGTACGAAGTGATTTATAACTATCCGATGCCGGGCCGTACTTTAAAATTTATAATCAGTATTGCACTATGAAAAAGAGAAGTACCCGATTCCTGCTTAGTTTATTTGTTGCTCTTCTTTTGGTTTCCTGTAGAGAAGAAGAAACTATTTTTCCCTCTTCAGATAAAAGTGTAGCCGCACCCAGAAGCGATGGCAACATAGAAGGATTTTATCTTTTAAACGAAGGTAATATGGGAATGAACCGCGCCAGTATTGACGTGTTCAATTACAGAACCGGGAATTATACCACTGATATTTATTCCGAACGCAATCCAACAGTGGTAAAAGAACTGGGTGACGTAGGTAACGACATAAAAATTTACGGGAATAAAGTGTATGCGGTTATCAACTGCTCCAATAAGGTTGAGGTAATCGACAAATGGTCCGCAAAACGAATCAAAAAAATAGACATTCCGAATTGCCGATATGTCACTTTCTACAAAAATAAAGCCTACGTAAGTTCGTATTCAGGCCCTGTTGCCATTGACCCAAATGCCGAAATTGGATTTGTAGCCGAAATAGATACGACATCCTTAGAAATAAAACGCAAAGTGACCGTTGGTTATCAGCCGGAACAAATGGTGGTACATAACGGAAAATTGTATGTAGCCAATTCAGGAGGTTACAAAGTACCTAATTATGACCGTACCGTATCCGTTATCGATCTTGAAACTTTTACCGAAATAAAAAAGATAGATGTGGGGATTAATCTTCATAGCATGCAGGTAGACAGCAGGGGGGATATTTATGTGAGTTCCAGAGGTGATTATTACAACACACCGTCTAATCTTTTTGTGATTGACACGAAGACGGATGAAAAGAAAATGCAGCTTGATATTCCCGTTTCGGCAACCTGTCTGGTTGATGATTTGCTCTATTATTACAGTGTTTCATGGAGCTATCTGACCAACAGTAATAAGGTTACGTACGGAATATTAGATACAAAGACTAAAAAAGTGATTAACGATAAAATAATTACAGACGGTACTGATAAGCATATCATGATTCCTTACGGTTTACAGGTAAATCCCGAAACGAAAGAAATATACATTACCGATGCCCAAAATTATGTAGTAACAGGCTATATCTACTGTTTTACTCCCGAAGGAAAACTAAAATGGAAAACTACGGCAGGTAATATTCCGGCGCATATTGCTTTTATAACTAAAAAGTGAAATGTAAAGAGTAAAGAGTAAAGAGTA
>NZ_MUHH01000012.1 GCF_002217475.1 Flavobacterium tructae | reverse complement strand
ACAAGCGAAATTAAGAAAAAAGAATACGTTCGTAGACATATTGAATTGACAGCCGTTTCGATGAAAATCGAAACAAAAGAATAAGAGTAATAGAATCGTAAGATTCGAAAAGAACCGATAGATATCATCGCAATATAATATAAAAATATACGATGAAGAGTTTGATCCTGGCTCAGGATGAACGCTAGCGGCAGGCTTAACACATGCAAGTCGAGGGGTATATGTCTTCGGATATAGAGACCGGCGCACGGGTGCGTAACGCGTATGCAATCTACCTTTTACAGAGGGATAGCCCAGAGAAATTTGGATTAATACCTCATAGTATAGTGACTCGGCATCGAGATACTATTAAAGTCACAACGGTAAAAGATGAGCATGCGTCCCATTAGCTAGTTGGTAAGGTAACGGCTTACCAAGGCTACGATGGGTAGGGGTCCTGAGAGGGAGATCCCCCACACTGGTACTGAGACACGGACCAGACTCCTACGGGAGGCAGCAGTGAGGAATATTGGACAATGGGCGCAAGCCTGATCCAGCCATGCCGCGTGCAGGATGACGGTCCTATGGATTGTAAACTGCTTTTGTACGAGAAGAAACACTCCAACGTGTTGGAGCTTGACGGTATCGTAAGAATAAGGATCGGCTAACTCCGTGCCAGCAGCCGCGGTAATACGGAGGATCCAAGCGTTATCCGGAATCATTGGGTTTAAAGGGTCCGTAGGCGGTTTAGTAAGTCAGTGGTGAAAGCCCATCGCTCAACGGTGGAACGGCCATTGATACTGCTAAACTTGAATTATTAGGAAGTAACTAGAATATGTAGTGTAGCGGTGAAATGCTTAGAGATTACATGGAATACCAATTGCGAAGGCAGGTTACTACTAATGGATTGACGCTGATGGACGAAAGCGTGGGTAGCGAACAGGATTAGATACCCTGGTAGTCCACGCCGTAAACGATGGATACTAGCTGTTGGGAGCAATCTCAGTGGCTAAGCGAAAGTGATAAGTATCCCACCTGGGGAGTACGTTCGCAAGAATGAAACTCAAAGGAATTGACGGGGGCCCGCACAAGCGGTGGAGCATGTGGTTTAATTCGATGATACGCGAGGAACCTTACCAAGGCTTAAATGTAGTTTGACCGATTTGGAAACAGATCTTTCGCAAGACAAATTACAAGGTGCTGCATGGTTGTCGTCAGCTCGTGCCGTGAGGTGTCAGGTTAAGTCCTATAACGAGCGCAACCCCTGTTGTTAGTTGCCAGCGAGTCAAGTCGGGAACTCTAACAAGACTGCCAGTGCAAACTGTGAGGAAGGTGGGGATGACGTCAAATCATCACGGCCCTTACGCCTTGGGCTACACACGTGCTACAATGGCCGGTACAGAGAGCAGCCACTGGGCGACCAGGAGCGAATCTATAAAACCGGTCACAGTTCGGATCGGAGTCTGCAACTCGACTCCGTGAAGCTGGAATCGCTAGTAATCGGATATCAGCCATGATCCGGTGAATACGTTCCCGGGCCTTGTACACACCGCCCGTCAAGCCATGGAAGCTGGGGGTGCCTGAAGTCGGTGACCGCAAGGAGCTGCCTAGGGTAAAACTGGTAACTAGGGCTAAGTCGTAACAAGGTAGCCGTACCGGAAGGTGCGGCTGGAACACCTCCTTTCTAGAGCCTTAATGTTAGCCTAGTGCACGTTAAGGAAAAAAGATGACTATTTATGGGTCTCTGAATTGGAGATTGTATTACTCTTGCTGTTAATTTAAAAAAATGAAAGAATTAAGTAAAAACAGAGTCTCGTAGCTCAGCTGGTTAGAGTACTACACTGATAATGTAGGGGTCGGCAGTTCGAGTCTGCCCGGGACTACTTTTTAAAAAGAATTGATAATTAATAATTAACAATTAATAATTAAAAAAGACTGAAAGCTTAATTTACAAGGAAATTTTAGAGGTTGAGTAACCGTTTTAAGTACTGTTAACTGAAAACTGTTAACTGACAACTAAAAAATGGGGGATTAGCTCAGCTGGCTAGAGCGCCTGCCTTGCACGCAGGAGGTCAACGGTTCGACTCCGTTATTCTCCACTAAGGGCTATAAGCTATAAGCTGTAGGTCGTAAGCTAGAGAGCTTAAAGCGTATTGCTTAAAGCCTAAAGCGAAACAAAGTTCATTGACATATTGAGATAAGAAAATAATAAGAAAGTAGAAAGCGTTTTTTACAATTTATTGTAAAAGACAAAAAACAACGGTCTTGTTTTAAATAACAAGATTGGTACAATAAGCAAAATAAGGGCGTATGGGGGATGCCTAGGCTCTCAGAGGCGAAGAAGGACGTGATAAGCTGCGAAAAGCTACGGGGACGAGCACACATCGATTGATCCGTAGATATCCGAATGGGGCAACCCACTATGTTGAAGACATAGTACACCGATAGGTGGGCAAACCCGCTGAACTGAAACATCTAAGTAGGCGGAGGAGAAGAAAACAAAAGTGATTCCGTAAGTAGTGGCGAGCGAACGCGGATTAGCCCAAACCAATGATGTTACGGCATTGTTGGGGTTGTAGGACCACGACATTTTATGTACAAGGAACCGGAATCGACTGGAAAGTCGAGCCAAAGAGAGTGATAGCCTCGTATGGGTAACAAGTATAATAGATAGTGGTATCCTGAGTAGGGCGGGGCACGTGAAACCCTGTCTGAATTTGGCGGGACCATCCGCTAAGGCTAAATACTCCTGAGAGACCGATAGTGAACCAGTACCGTGAGGGAAAGGTGAAAAGAACCGTGAATAACGGAGTGAAATAGATCCTGAAACCATACGCTTACAAGCGGTCGGAGCCCTTTTGTGGGGTGACGGCGTGCCTTTTGCATAATGAGCCTACGAGTTAACGTTGCTGGCAAGGTTAAGTGATTAAGTCACGGATCCGTAGCGAAAGCGAGTCTGAATAGGGCGCTTTAGTCAGTAGTGTTAGACGCGAAACCGTGTGATCTACCCATGGGCAGGATGAAGCGCTGGTAACACAGTGTGGAGGTCCGAACCGGTTGACGTTGAAAAGTCTTCGGATGACCTGTGGGTAGGGGTGAAAGGCCAATCAAACTCGGAAATAGCTCGTACTCCCCGAAATGCATTTAGGTGCAGCGTTATTTTAGTTATATAGAGGTAGAGCTACTGATTGGATGCGGGGGCTTCACCGCCTACCAATTCCTGACAAACTCCGAATGCTATATAATGATTGATAACAGTGAGGGCTTGGGTGCTAAGGTCCAAGTCCGAGAGGGAAAGAACCCAGACCATCAGCTAAGGTCCCCAAATATATGCTAAGTTGAAAGAACGAGGTTTGTCTGCCCAGACAGCTAGGATGTTGGCTTGGAAGCAGCCATTCATTTAAAGAGTGCGTAACAGCTCACTAGTCGAGCGGACGAGCATGGATAATAATCGGGCATAAGCATATTACCGAAGCTATGGATTTTGTAGCAATACAAAGTGGTAGGGGAGCATTCCAGCAGGGTTGAAGGTGTATCGTAAGGTATGCTGGACTGGCTGGAAAAGAAAATGTAGGCATAAGTAACGATAATGCGGGCGAGAAACCCGCACACCGAAAAACTAAGGTTTCCACAGCTATGCTAATCAGCTGTGGGTTAGTCTGGTCCTAAGGCGAACCCGAAAGGGACAGTCGATGGCCAACGGGTTAATATTCCCGTACTACTAATTACTGTGATGGGGTGACGGAGTGATGAAAGCGCCGCGAACTGACGGAATAGTTCGTTGAAGTACCTAGCTATATTCTCTATAGGCAAATCCGTAGAGAATGGTGAAATACGATAGTACTCGGAGTCTTCGGACAAAGAGATAGTGCGCCTAAGGGCTTCCAAGAAAAACCTCTAAACTTCAGGTAATTAGTACCAGTACCGTAAACCGACACAGGTAGTTGAGGAGAGAATCCTAAGGTGCTCGAGAGATTCATGGCTAAGGAATTAGGCAAAATAGACCTGTAACTTCGGGAGAAAGGTCGCCAGCGCAAGCTGGCCGCAGTGAAGAGGTCCAGGCGACTGTTTATCAAAAACACAGGGCTCTGCAAAATCGTAAGATGAAGTATAGGGCCTGACACCTGCCCGGTGCTGGAAGGTTAAGAGGAGATGTTATCTTCGGAGAAGCATTGAATTGAAGCCCCAGTAAACGGCGGCCGTAACTATAACGGTCCTAAGGTAGCGAAATTCCTTGTCGGGTAAGTTCCGACCTGCACGAATGGTGTAACGATCTGGACACTGTCTCAGCCATGAGCTCGGTGAAATTGTAGTAACGGTGAAGATGCCGTTTACCCGCAGTGGGACGAAAAGACCCTGTGCACCTTTACTATAGCTTAGTATTGACCTTGGATAAATGATGTGTAGGATAGGTTGGAGACTGTGAAGTGGCGTCGCCAGGCGTTGTGGAGTCATTGTTGAAATACAACCCTTTGTTTATCTGAGGCCTAACCCCGAGTATCGGGGGACAGTGCTTGGTGGGTAGTTTGACTGGGGTGGTCGCCTCCAAAAGAGTAACGGAGGCTTCTAAAGGTTCCCTCAGTACGCTTGGTAACCGTGCGTAGAGTGCAATGGCATAAGGGAGCTTGACTGAGAGACATACAGGTCGATCAGGTACGAAAGTAGAGCATAGTGATCCGGTGGTTCCGCATGGAAGGGCCATCGCTCAAAGGATAAAAGGTACGCCGGGGATAACAGGCTGATCTCCCCCAAGAGCTCATATCGACGGGGGGGTTTGGCACCTCGATGTCGGCTCGTCACATCCTGGGGCTGGAGAAGGTCCCAAGGGTTGGGCTGTTCGCCCATTAAAGTGGCACGCGAGCTGGGTTCAGAACGTCGTGAGACAGTTCGGTCTCTATCTACTGTGGGCGTTAGAAATTTGAGTGGATCTGATTCTAGTACGAGAGGACCGAATTGGACAAACCTCTAGTGTATCTGTTGTCCCGCCAGGGGCACCGCAGAGTAGCTACGTTTGGAAGGGATAAGCGCTGAAAGCATATAAGCGCGAAACCCACCACAAGATGAGATTTCTTTTAAGGATCGTGGAAGATGACCACGTTGATAGGCTATAGATGTAAAGGCAGTAATGTCATAGTCGAGTAGTACTAATAATCCGTAAGCTTATGTACACCCTTTTCCCGATAGCGCAAGCTATCGGGAGGAAACTTTCTTAACTAAAAAACTTATTTGTTTCTTTATCTCAGTATGTTAAAATATTGTTTTAATTATCAATTGT
>NZ_MUHH01000011.1 GCF_002217475.1 Flavobacterium tructae | reverse complement strand
TATTCTTAAAAAGAGATACTGCTTATACTTTCTTCCCATTGTAAATTAAATGCTTTAATAAATTAATAGTTATGTTTAAAAATGTTAAAACAATTGTTGTTTTACTACTGTTGAGTGCTGTCGGTGCGAGTGCACAGCATAAAATTCCGGTTTATTTAGACGATAAAAAATCGATTAATGAACGCGTAGAAGATGCCCTTGCAAGAATGACAACCGATGAGAAAATTGCCATGATACATGCGCAGTCAAAATTCAGCTCACCGGGTGTACCGCGTTTGGGTATTCCGGAAAACTGGATGACCGACGGACCACACGGAATTCGTACCGAAGTTTTATGGGACGAATGGGATCAGGCAGGATGGACTAATGATTCCTGTATTGCTTTTCCGGCTTTAACCGCACTTTCTGCTACCTGGAACAAAGAATTATCGTCTCTATACGGTAAATCTATAGGTGAAGAAGCACGTTACCGTAATAAAAATGTATTATTAGGACCCGGAGTTAACATTTACAGATCACCTTTAAACGGTCGTAATTTTGAATACATGGGAGAAGATCCTTTCCTGACTTCCAAAATGGTGGTTCCTTATATCAAAGGGGTACAGGCAAATGGAGTAGCTGCCTGCGTTAAACATTTCGCTTTAAACAATCAGGAAATAGGACGTAATACCGTTAATGTAATCGTTGATGACCGTGCTTTATATGAAATTTATTTACCGGCTTTTAAAGCTGCTGTTCAGGAAGGAGATGCCTGGGCAATTATGGGAGCATATAATAAATACAAAGGGCAACACTGCTGTCATAATGAGTTTTTACTGAATGATATTCTGCGCGGAGAATGGGGCTTTAAAGGAGTTGTAGTGTCAGACTGGGGAGGCGTTCATGACACCAAACAGGCCATCTACAATGGATTGGATATGGAGTTCGGTTCCTGGACAAACGGACTTTCATGGGGAACCAGTAATGCTTATGATAATTACTTCTTGGCCAAACCCTATTCAACTATGATTGCAAAAGGCGAGGTAGAGACAAAAGAACTAGACGAAAAGGTACGTCGTATTTTACGTCTGTCATTCTTAACGACGATGAATAAAAACAGACCTTTCGGTTCTTTTGGAACAGAAGAACACGCCAAAGCAGGTTTGAAAATCGCTGAGGAAGGAATTGTGCTGCTTCAAAACAACAATAACATTTTGCCAATTAATCTTTCTAAAACAAAGAAAATTGCGGTTATTGGAGAAAATGCCATCAAAATGATGACTGTTGGAGGAGGAAGTTCTTCATTGAAAGCGAGATACGAAATTACGCCACTTGAAGGATTAAAGAAAAGAATTGGAAATCAGGCCGAAATTACTTACGCCCGTGGGTACGTGGGAGATCCGACAAGTAACTATAACGGAGTGGTGGCCAAAGTAAGTCTGGAAGACAAACGTTCTGCTGCCGAGTTAACTGCTGAGGCTGTAAAAGTAGCGGCAGCCGCAGATGTTGTTTTATTTATCGGAGGTACAAATAAAAGTGATAAACAAGACGCTGAAGGTTTTGATCGGCTGGATTTAGGTCTTTCGTATGGTCAGGATCAGTTGATAGCAGAATTGGTCAAAGTAAATAAAAATATCGTTTTTGTGAATATTTCAGGAAATGCAGTGGCAATGCCATGGGTTAAAGACGTTCCGGGAATTGTACAAGGCTGGTTTTTAGGCACAGAAGCAGGAAATGCTTTAGCAGCTGTTTTAGTAGGAGATGTGAACCCTTCAGGGAAGCTGTCGTTTACTTTTCCTGTGAAATTATCAGATAACGGAGCCCATGCATTAGGTGAATTTCCGGGCGGAGATGACGTTACATACAAAGAAAGCATTTTTGTAGGTTACCGTTGGGCTGACAAGCAAAAAGCAAAGCCATTGTTCTCTTTTGGTCATGGTTTGAGCTATACGACTTTTCAATATGGAAAAGTAACAGCCGACAAAAAACAAATGGGAGCGGGCGATCAGATCACTTTTTCTGTAAAGGTAAAGAATACGGGAACACGAGAAGGTTCAGAAGTCGTTCAGCTTTACATTAGTGATTTAAAATCTTCATTACCGCGTCCCGTTAAGGAATTAAAAGGCTTCGAGAAGGTTTCGCTTCAGCCGGGAGAAGAAAAAACAGTGACTTTTACCATCGATAAAACAGCACTTAGCTTTTTTGATGATAAAAAACACGACTGGGTTGCTGAACCGGGAGCTTTTGAAGCCATCATTGGAGCATCTTCTACAGCTATAAAATCTAAAGTGAGTTTCTCACTTCAATAATTTCATGTTTCTAAAAATGGTTGGTTGTAAAGCTGCAAGTGTAAAAACTTGTGGCTTTACTTTTATGAACTCTGTTTGGGGAAATTGCCAAAAAAATAACACATAGAAACATAGATTTTAACTGTAAGAAGAGAAAAAAAACAGGAACATATTTCTTTTGCATAAAAAAAACTACATGCATTTAAAGGAAGGGAAACGCCTTTTTTTAGATAAAGAAGCGATGTCACTATGTGCTAAAAATGAATTATACCAATACGTTAAATAAAAAGTCTATTATTTAAAATGCTACTATGAAAAAAGTCATACTCGGTGTCATCACCTTATTTTTAACACAAAGTCTTTCGGCACAAAGCCTGAACAAAATGCAATGGTTTAACGAACCTGAAAAATGGGAAATTAAAAACAATGCTTTGATCATGAATGTGACAGCGAATAGTGATTATTGGCGCATTTCGCATTATGGTTTTACTGTAGACGACGCACCGTTTTATTATGCTACTTACGGCGGAGAGTTTGAAGCCAAAGTAAAGTTAACCGGCAATTATATCGCCCGTTTTGACCAAATGGGACTTATGCTTCGTATTGATGAGAAAAATTACATTAAAACCGGAGTTGAATTTGTGGATGGAAAATTTAATATAAGTACCGTTGTCACACACGATAAAAGTGACTGGAGTGTAACCACTTTAGAGAAAGCACCACCATTTGTATGGATAAAAGTGGTAAGAAGACTGGATGCCGTTGAAGTCTTCTTTTCGTATGATGATAAAAACTATATTTTGACCCGAAATGCACCTTTGCAAGACAATACACCGGTCATGGTAGGCCTGATGGCTGCATCACCGGACGGTAAAGGCTTTGAAGCCAAATTCGAAAATTTTAAAGTAACTCATTTACCGGATCAACGCAGACTCGAATGGCTTAAAAAACACCAGGAATAGTAACGCTAAAAGCCAATTTTCTGAGAATTCAAATTCCAAATTTCAGCTGGAAATGAATGAAGAAAGGATTTTTCTTACCCTATTAGGATTTACTGTAATTATTGTAACAAATAACCATTCTTTCTTTAAGATTACAAGCTTCAATCCGCCAGCCTGTTAGGGAAATATCGCTATTTTAGCTTCCACCAAAAAATTAATCTAACCTTTTAACAACCAAAAACTATTTTATGAATTCAAGTTCAATGGAAATTAAACCCAAAAAACATTATGAAATTTTAGACGGCTTACGTGGGGTAGCCGCAATTTTAGTCGTTATCTTTCATGCTCTGGAAGCCTTTAATGAAGGAAGCCGATTTAAACAGCTTATGAATCATGGTTATCTGGCTGTCGATTTCTTTTTTCTTTTGTCAGGATTCGTGGTAGCGTATGCCTACGACGATCGCTGGGAGAAAATGTCACAATGGGAATTTTACAAACGACGTTTAATCCGTTTACAGCCCATGGTTATTATGGGGATGGTCATTGGAGCGTCGCTTTATTATCTTCAGGCTTCGAATGTTGCTTTCCCACAAATTGCTACAATGCCTGTGTGGAAACTAATTTTAGTGATGTTGGCCGGTTTTGTACTAATACCGCTTCCGCCTTCAATGGAAATTAGAGGCTGGGGAGAAACGTTTCCGCTTAACGGACCGGCATGGTCCCTTTTTTTCGAATACATTGCTAATATTCTGTATGCGTTGTTCTTTCGTAAATTTTCAAATAAAGTCTTAGGGCTTCTGGTATTGATTTTCGCGGGAATGCTTGTTCAATATACTGTTTTTGGTCCAAAAGGAGATGTTATTGGAGGTTGGTCACTAACGATGCAGGAATTGTATGTTGGATTTACCCGTTTATTGTATCCATTCTTTGCCGGAGTTTTACTCTCCCGTTTAGGAAAACTCATTCACATCAAAGGCGCTTTTTGGGTTTGCAGCATTCTTATAATCGTTATTTTCAGCATCCCGAGATTGGGTGATGAAAACAGTTTGTGGATGAACGGTTTGTATGAATCCATCGCCATTATACTGCTGTTTCCTTTAATTGTAGCTATTGGAGCAGGAGGAGAGATCAAAAATCCGCTTTCATTAAAAATATGCAAGGCTTTGGGAGATATTTCATACCCAATTTATATTATACATTATCCGTTAATTTATTGTTATATGGCGTGGGTATTCGAAAACAAAGTACCGTTAAAGGATGGTTACGGAATCGGAATAGGTATTGTAATTTCGAGTATTGTAATCGCTTACCTGTGCCTGAAGTTTTATGATGAGCCTGTTCGTAACTGGTTTCAGAATAAATTTCAAAAAAGAAAAGTTTCTTAAAAAAGGGGCTAAGGTACAAAGGTTCAAAGAGACAGAGGTAAAACCTTAGCTGCTTTGAGTCTATGTCGCTTTGAACCTAAAAAAAGGGATGAAAACAGTATTGTTTTCGTCCCTTTTTTGATTTATGAGAGTTCTTGAAAAAAGGTTCAGAGTTGCAAAGTCGCAAAGGTTTAAAGGGAGAAAGCCTTTGTTTCTCAGAATCTTAGAATCTTAGAGTCTTAGTACCTAAAATTATTCTAAAATCAATTGTCCTAATGCTTCTTTGCTAAAGCCTTTTAATTGATCCGTATGACCTGCTTTGATTTTGGCCACCCAGTTAGGATCAGATAAAAGAGGTCTTCCCACGGCAACTAAATCAAAATCGCCTCTGTCGAAACGTCTGTTTAGTTCCTCTAAGGAAGTTGGCTCAGAACTTTCTCCTGCAAAAGCGCCAAAGAAATCGCTTGAAAGCCCAACAGAACCTACCGTGATAGTTGGTGCTCCGGTAACTTTTTTAGCCCAGCCTGCGAAATTCAAATCAGATTCTTCAAATTCAGGCTCCCAGAAACGACGCTGAGAACAGTGTAAAATATCAACTCCGGCATCAACGATAGGACTTAACCAGGCTTCTAATTCCTGCGGGTTTTTAGCCAGTTTATAATTGTAATCAGAAGGTTTAAACTGAGAAAATCTCATAATCACTGCAAAATCGTTACCGACTTGTCTTCTGATTTCTTTTACGACTTCAATAGCAAAACGGCTGCGTTCCGGTAATGTTTTTCCACCGTAAAGATCCGTACGCAAATTAGTTTCGGCTCTAAAGAACTGGTCAATTAGATAACCGTGCGCACCGTGAATTTCGATCGTATCAAATCCTAGTCTTTTAGCATCGGCGGCTGCTTTTCCAAAAGCGATAATAGTATTTTCAACGTCTTTCTCTGACATGGTATTTCCATTACTAAAATCAGGTCGGTTTAAGCCTGACGGTCCTTCAAAAGGCACTGGTGGAACCCATCCTGAATGATGATTGTCCATAATTCCCATATGCCAGATTTGCGGGCCCATTTGACCTCCGGCGGTATGAACCTCTTCAATTACTTTTTTCCATCCGTTTAAGGCTTCATTGCCATAAAAATGAGGAACATTAGCATCGTTTGAAGAGGAAGGTCTGTCGATAACAGTTCCTTCAGATAATATTAAACCAACTTCACCTTCAGCTCTTTTTTGATAGTAAGAAGCTACTTCGTCAGTTGGAACTCCGTTTGGAGAAAAGGAGCGCGTCATAGGCGCCATTACGATTCGGTTTTTAAGATTTAACGTTTTTAAGTTAAATGGCGAAAACAGGTTGTTTGTACTCATAGTAATTTACAAATTAGATTGAATTAATTTACTGAGTGCTTCAAAGGCACCTTCGTTGCGTTTATAATAAGTCCATTGTCCAACACGTTTGGATTCGATAAATCCTGCGCGTTGTAAAATAGACAGGTATTCTGAGACTGTCGATTGGGTAAGACCTGCTTTGGCTTGTATCTGACCCACACAAACCCCATGCTCAAATCCCGAGTGCTGGAGCTGATCCGGGAAGTTGATTTCGGGTTCTTTTAACCATTCCAGCATTTGTAATCTGGATTTGTTGGCTAATGCTTTAAAGATTTCTATAGATTCCATAGTGCAAATATATCGACTTTTCCCGATATATCAATTTAAAGAAAGTTATTTAGTATAATTTTAAGAGTAGGGATGCAATTTGCGTGAGAAGTATTTATATTTGTTTCCACTTGAAAACAGTGCTTTTCTGACGATAGAATTGCAGAATTTGTAAAGGACAATACCTTGTGATTACTAGTTTTTTGAAAGAGCTGTCAAGAAAATAACCCCAAATTTATTCATGAAGATTATGAAAAAAACACTACTTATTTTAAGTTTCCTATGCTGTGTCGTCACGAGTTCGAAAGCACAGGTGGTAGGAACCGACATTGGCGACATTGCTCCCGAAATTGATTTACCGGATACAAAAGGGAATAATATTGTGCTTTCTTCCTTAAGAGGAGAGCTTGTTTTAGTTGACTTTTGGGCATCGTGGTGCGGTCCCTGCATAAAAGAACAGCCCGAATTGATAAAACTGTACAACACTTATTCCGGTAAGTTTTCTATTTACAGTGTTTCAATGGATACGAAAAAAGCTCTTTGGACCGGAGCCATTGCAAAACAAAAACTGCCATGGACTCAGGTAAGCGACTTAAAATATTGGAATTCTCCGGTTATTGGCGATTACATGCTTCAATCAGTGCCTTTAAATTTTCTGATTGATAAAAATGGAATTATACTGGCAAAAAACATTCATGGAAACGCATTGAATGAAATGTTGAAAAGCTTACTTACGGCTCAGTAAAAGTAGAAACTTTGAGAATAGTATTGTTTTGAGAAAGAATGTAGGTAAGAAGAATATAAAACGGATGGAATGGAATCAAAATTAAGTATAGCTGAATTTAGGGCAAGATTAAAAAACAATACTGAAATTGGTTCTTTGAAAATAAAATTCAGCCACTTGAGAATATTTCCGAGATTTGGTGAATTAAAGCCTTTTTACGGTCTTTTTGATGATAAAAGTTTTCGTTTGACCATAAATTCGGCAACATCTCCCACCTGTTTTATTGTAAAAGGAAGCTATAAAAATGTTGATAACAGACTTAAAGTAAATTATACGATTGAACCCAATAGTAAAATTCAATTGTTTTGGGTGAAATATTCACCTGTAGTGGCTATAATTGCAATCAACCTGTTTTTTGTTGTATTTGCGAGAGGACTCAGGAGAGCTTCTACCATTGTGAATTTGTTTTTACTTATTACCATTTTCTATTCCAGATGGAAAGAAGAAAGAAGGCGTAAGAAATTAGAGAAAAAGTTCCTCAGGATTTTTGAAATTAAAAGAGACTGGTGATAGAATTAATCAAGAACAAAAGTTAGGAAGAAAGGGTTGAAAGCCCAAAAGAAACAGCATCGTGCGCAGCATTATGAATTGGATTAAGGCGCAGAATTGCCCTGAAAGGGCAAGAGCAAACTATATATTATAATTTTCAATAAAGAACAAACCGCTCTTTTATAAAATATAATTCAAAATGATATAAGACCAACTTTTTGCGTGTAAGCTTATGCCCTTTCAGGGCGTAACCGATATTTGTTATCGTTATTGATGGTGCTGCACACGATCCTGTTGCTAGAGCTCTTTCAGAGCAATATTTCCAAAACAGATAGAACTTTAAAAATAAAACCTTTGTCAATTCTGTGTTTTGACAAAGGTTTTATTATTTAGATGATGGCCTGAAGCTGAAATGAACTTAATTCAATCTGTCCGCATGATTTCGAACACCGCCAAAGTTGTTTTTTAGAAATTCTCTAATTTGAAATTGTGTTTTATTCTGAGTGACTTTTTTCCATTCATTGAAATCAAAAACATGAATTTCAGTTGCATTCGGATTGGTGACAAAAGCGAGTCTTGCAATAGAATATTTGTAATACTTTAGTTCATGGGAAATATGTCGGTCCGGCACAACGATAAGAATGGTCTCCCATTCCAGATAATTTTTAGGAACATCTGCTCTTTCATTTAATCCAAGGGCTTCAAAAAAGGCAATGATCTTTTGATCATTAAGCTTGTCGATTTTCTGATCAACTCGTTTAATGGTGCTAATAAGTTTATTTTCATCTTTAATAACACTCATAACTAATAGCTGTTTTTTGTTTTTAGGTTAATTTCAATATAAAATTACGCCAAAACAAAGTGAATTGTTAAAAGAGAGGCAATAGAATGATTCTAAATTTTATAGAAAGAGATTACAGGCTTGTTTATCAGAAAGAAAGCGCCCCTTAGTGATCGGAGAGCATAAGATCGGTTTTTCTTTTTTTTGATTTATTCATTACGAACAAAAGCAAGGGTAAGGTTACCAAAAAGAACAATCCAACAAGGAAAAAAGCATCTCTATAGCTTAATAAAGAAGATTGTCTTAAAACAACATTTTCCATAAGTCGGAGTGCTTTAAACTTAGCTTCATTATAAGCAAAACCTTTGCTTTGAAAATACCTGATGTAGGCATTTATCCGGTCCATTGCGATATCGTTGTCTGGGGTAACAGTCGAAATTAGTTCGTTTCGGTGTGCTGCAAATCGATGAGCTACATAAGTATTGATAATCGAAACGCCAAAAGAACCGCCCAATTGCCGCATCATATTATTCAAAGCGGCGCCCTGACCAACATCCTTATCTTCTAAAGAGGAGACGGCCAGCATGGTAAGCGGAACAGTAAGCAGAGCCATTCCTAATGCACGAAAAATCAAAGAAGTTGCCACTTCCGCAGCACTGGTGTTTAAAGTCATTCCGGACATTCTCCAATTAAAATAAATAAACAAAAGAAATCCGGCTGCGATAATAAGTACCGGTGAAACGCCTTTTTGAAGTAAGGTTCCGCACATTTTTAAAGCCAGTAATGCAAACAGCGCCCCGGGTAACAAAAGCAATCCGGTTTGATAAGGCGAAAAGCTTAATAAACGCTGTGCAACAACCGGACTAATGTAGATGGAAATAAACATGCCAAATCCGGTTACAAAAGTTAAGACTGCAGCAATACTTAAAGATTTGCTTTTGAGTACCCGAAGATTTACGACAGGCTTTTCGATCGTAAGTTCCCAATAGATAAACAGGAGCAGGGTTGTCACGGCAATAAAGGTAAGCACAACAATATAGCGGGTTTCAAACCAGTCTTCAACTTCGCCTCTTTCGAGAACCGTTTGCAAGGTACCAACTCCTATGGCCAGTAAAGTAATACCAGTCCAGTCGACCTTAGTGATTTCAGGTTTTACAAGAGGTTCCTGTAGTAGGAAGTAACAGGAAATCATGACGAGAATTCCAATCGGAACATTGATGAGGAATATCCAGGGCCAATCGTAATTTTCGGTAATATAACCACCCAGAGTAGGGCCAATAGTGGGGCCAATGAAGATTCCGGCTCCAAATATAGCTCCGGCTGTAGATTGTTTGTCTTTTGGGAAAAGTTCGAAAACCACAACTTGTGAGATGGATAACAAGGCACCGCCACCAATTCCCTGAAAGAATCTGAAAAAAACGAGCATCCAAATGTTAGACGAATGCCCGCACATAAAAGAGCAGAACGTAAACAAAACAACAGAACCAATATAATAATTGCGCCGCCCTAGATTGGCGCTTAGAAAGCTCGTAATAGGTATTATAATCACATTGGCAATGGCATATGCCGTAATCACCCATGAGGTATCTTCAAGCGTAGCGCCCAGATTTCCGCTCATGTGGGAAAGCGCGACATTTACAATCGATATGTCTATCAGTTCCATAATGGCGGCTAATATGACAGTCAGAATAAGTAGTTTTCGGTTTAATGGTGTCATAGATAAATATTTTATACCGATCGGTATATTTTTAGTTAAAAAAAAGGACTGTTGTTTTATTGATTTTACTCTAAGTCATCAATTATCTTTTTCAGTGAAAGCATAATAGTGGATAAATTAGACAGGTCGCCCGTTATTTTAGAAATCATGACAGCACCCTCGATAATAGCGATGATGGTTAGAGCGGTTTTTTCCGGATTTATAGATTCCCCTTTAAATTCTCCCGCAGCGATGCCTTGCTCAATAAAATAAACCAGTTTTTCTTTCCAGGCCAGAATGATGCTTTCGACCTTTTTTCTGAGTACCGGATGGGTATCGTCTGCTTCGGTGGCGGTATTGATAATAGGGCATCCACCCTGAGTGATTCTTAGTTCGTAATAATTAGAGTAGAGTCTTGGATAAACCAATAATTTGCCTTTAAACGTAGTTTGTTTGTCGATTTCTCGCGTAAAAGCATTCTGAAGTTTTTTTACATTGAATTTAAAAGCCGCCAAGGCTACTTCGTCTTTGTTTTCAAAGTTACCGTAAATACTTCCTTTTGTAAGGCCTGTCGCTTCGGTGATATCACTCATAGAAGTTCCGCTGTACCCTTTCATATTGAAAATAGGAGCGGTTTTCTCTATAATAAATTGCTTGGTTTTTTCGGCTTTACTCATGGTATTAGAAAATTTAAAACACAAATATATACCGATCGGTATAAAATAACAAGTTTTTTGAAAAAAAAACACAAAGACTGGGATGAATCTTAGAGCAGTTCCTCTCTGAAATGTAAAACCTGAAACCTGAAACTTGAAACTTGAAACTTCAAACCTGAAACAAACTAAAAAAACAACTCCATCAACTTTTGTTTGAATTTCATAACTTTGTAAAATGAAAGAGCAATTAGAAGAACAGGGTTCAGAACTTGGAATTAGTGATTTGAAGCTGAAAGGCTTTAAGGTGTATGAAGTAAACGGTGACGTGAGTAAGATTCCAACGTATAACCGTAGGGACTTTTACAAAATTTGCATCAATACCAGTAAGAGTTTTATTCATTATGCTGACAGAGGGATCGAAACGGACGGAACAATATTATTTTTCGGGAATCCGCATATTCCGTATTCCTGGGAAATTATTTCACCTTCGTATGAAGGT
Source organism: Flavobacterium tructae (assembly GCF_002217475.1). Lineage (GTDB taxonomy): Bacteria > Bacteroidota > Bacteroidia > Flavobacteriales > Flavobacteriaceae > Flavobacterium > Flavobacterium tructae. Next base: position 83,672 of record NZ_MUHH01000011.1, on the reverse strand, counting down.
TATGCCTGTGTTTTTACGGAAGACTTTCTAAAAGCAAAAGATCGTTCCGAAAGCCTTCATGAATCGCCTTTGTTTAAAATTGGCGGTACACCAATATTCTCTTTATCAGCTGATCAAAAGGTGTTTATTGATTCGTTGTTTCAGAAAATGATTCAGGAGCAGGAAACTGATTATGTTTTTAAAGATGACTTGATTCGTAATTATATCAATTTGATTTTGCACGAATCTATGAAAATGCAGCCTTCGGAGAATTTCTTTAAACCCAGAAATGCCTCCTCCCGAATTACCTCTTTGTTTTTGGAATTGTTGGAGAGACAGTTTCCTATAGAAACCAAAAATGAACCATTAGCGCTAAAAACGCCGCAGGATTATGCTCAAAGTCTTGCTGTTCATGTGAATCATTTAAATCGTTCCGTTAAAGAAGTCACCGGAAAACCAACAACGGCACATATTTCAGAAAGAATTGTTGGTGAAGCCAAAGCTTTGCTGCAGCATACGGATTGGAGTATTTCGGATATCGGTTATTCTTTAGGATTTGAATATCCAAGCTATTTTAATAATTACTTTAAAAGAATTACGGGAACAATTCCAAAATCACTCAGAGTGTAAATTGTTTCATATTCTTAATTTTTTGTTTGATTATTGTTATCTCGCTGCATCTTTACCAGTGTAAATTTGCATTGAAATAATTAGTATTAATCAGTAGTCAGTTTTCGATAAGCTAAATACGACTTCACAAAGCATATTCCCGCTTTTATGATTTAGTTTGAACTGATGGTAAAAACAAATCATTATGGGTACTACAGAAAATCAAATTGCTAAAACCATTTTTCCCAAAGGAGACTTAGCTTCTTCTGATTATTTTACAGGAAAAGCATGGGTAAAAATGCTGGTTTCCAATGATCCGGTTTTGAATACTGCAGTGGGTAATGTCGTTTTTGAAGCCGGAGCACGCAACAATTGGCATACACATCCCGGCGGACAAATTTTGATTGTCACTCAGGGAAAGGGTTTTTATCAGGAAGAAGGAAAGCCTATTCAATTGCTTCAGGAAGGGGATGTTGTGAATATTCAGCCGGAAGTAAAACATTGGCATGGAGCTTCTCCTGACGGTGAATTTACTCATATTGCTATTAGTACCCGTACCGAAAAAGGAATTGTAGACTGGCTTGAGCCGGTTACCGATGAACAATACAACAGCTTTAAATGACTTAAAGCGTTAGTGTTGTCCGGTCTGATAATTGAAAGCAGCTTTTATGGTCGGGTTATTTTAAAAAAGAAATCAATCTCAAAAAAATCAATTTTATGTCAACACCTTACACTTCCGTTATTGAAGAGGGAAAAATCCCGAATACCTATATGACTGGTGATGTTTCGTATAAAAAGCAAACCAGTGCTATCCATCCTGATAATACAGTTATAAAAGAAGTTTCTTTTGAACCGGGTTCAAGATGTAACTGGCATGTTAATCCCACACTACAATTGTTTATTGCGACAAACGGGATTGGCTATTTTCAGGAAAAAGGAAAAGCCATCCGACTGCTTCATAAAGATGAAGTAGTTACAATTCTGCCAGGCATTGAACACTGGTATGGAGCGACTCCGTTCAGTTCCTTTTCACACATTGCCATTATCACTGAAATTGATAAAGGAGCCGGAATTTGGCTCGATAGTGTAACCGATGAAGAATATTACAGTTACGGGAAGTGATTTAATTAGATAATTGGGTAATTCTGAATGGGAATGCCTGTATTTTTTGTAAGCTGAAATGTGAAATGTGGGGTGTGAAACCTGAAACTTGAAACAAATAAAACTTGAAACAAAGAAAACCTGAAACAAATAAAACTAAAAAACAATAAAAACATGGAAGTAAAAAACATAAAAGCCTTTGGAACAGAGGCTGCGGATGCACCGTTGCAGACATTAGACATTCAGCGCAGAGCGGTATTGGCTCATGATGTAGAAATAGAAATTTTATATTGTGGAATTTGTCATTCCGATTTGCATTCCGCCAGAAACGAATGGCACGGGACGATTTATCCAATAGTTCCAGGGCATGAGATTGTGGGGAGGGTAACAAAAGTGGGAGATCACGTAAAGAATTTCAAAGTAGGCGATTTGGCCGGAGTAGGCTGTATGGTTGATTCTTGTAGGGAATGTGAGCATTGTAAAGGCGATTTAGAGCAATTTTGTGATGCCGGCAGTACTTTAACTTTTAATTCTCCGGACACGCATTTAGGCGGTCAAACGTTTGGAGGATATTCACAAAGTATTGTGGTCGATGAGAATTATGTGTTGCATATTTCTGATAAATTAGATCTTGCAGGTGTTGCGCCATTGCTTTGTGCAGGTATCACAACCTATTCACCATTAAGACACTGGAATGTAGGTCCCGGGCAAAAAGTGGGGATTGTTGGTATTGGTGGTTTGGGGCATATGGGAATCAAATTAGCGAAAGCGATGGGGGCTCATGTGGTTGTTTTTACAACTTCATTGTCTAAAACCGAAGATGCAAAACGTTTAGGGGCAGATGAGGTGGTACTGTCTACAGATCCTGAGCAAATGGCGAAATACACTAAAAGCCTGAATTTTATTCTGGACTGCGTGTCGGCAGAACACAATATTGATGCCTATTTAAACCTGTTAAAAGTAGATGGAACGCTGACTTTGGTTGGTGCTCCGATGGAACCTCTTCCGGTAACTTCGTTCAGTCTTATATTGGGAAGAAGAAGTTTTGCGGGTTCTGCTATTGGCGGAATCAAAGAAACTCAGGAAATGCTTGATTTTTGTGCTGAACATAATATTACTGCCGATATTGAATTGATTGGCGTAAACGAAGTAAATGACGCTTATGAAAGGCTGTTAAAAGGAGATATTAAGTATCGTTTTGTAATTGATATGGCTTCTTTGTAGTTTTTTTTAAGGTTCTGAGGTATTAAGTTGCTGAGATGCTAAGTTTATTGAAACGGTGTAGCCTGATGTGAAAAACAAACCCCTTAAGGAATTTATTTCTTAAGGGGTTTGTTGTTTTTTGGAGAGAATGGGTAATGAGTTGAAGGGGTATTTATGCTTTAATTTTTAGGGTGGAATGGAATAAATTAGCCTGAATAGTGATGTTCAAAGAAGAGGTATTTGTTTGGTATAAAATAGCGTTAAAGAAATGAGGTTATTGAGAATAAAAAAGGCTGTTTTTTGATACTGACAGTTTGTCTTGTTGTGTTTTGTTTTTGTTTTGAATTATTTTGTTTCCAGTGTTTTAGGTTTGTTTTGTTGAATTATAACTTTATAATTGTTTTTTAACCAAAATGATTTAGATGTGAAACAAAAAAGCCGGAAGAATTTTAGTTTTAACTCTAATTTCTTTGAAGAAAAAGCACTTTTTTGAGGGGGAAAAATGTTTAAGGTTTACAATTTTATATTTTGCCAAAGGGAACAATATGGCTTCAAAATAAATCCCGTTGAATGTGGTTTTAATTGCTTGTTGATGAGGTTTTTAAGTAATGCTAATTGCAAAAGCTTTGAGGGGAAGGTTATTGCTTTAATAGTATTGTTTTTTTTATTTAATAGTTGCAGTAGCTGTTTTTAAATATAAAGTATAGGTTTTAATTAATTGTTGTAACTTGTTTAACAATAGTGATCTATGTTTTGTGGTTGTGATTCTAAAAAATAATATTCAACACCTAACAACATCGTTTTTTAGTATAAGCAAAGAATATAAAAGTGAAATACATTTCTCTCACATGGCTGATGTTTGATAAGGAAATGGGAGGCTTTTACTTTATTGTAGAAAAGTGTGTCTTGGTTCGAAGGAATAAATTTTAGAATGAAATGTTAATTGTTGTTAAAGTTGACTAAATTTTTGAATCAGCGGGATTGTTATTTTAAGAAAGTAATTTTGATATACAGGGGATTTTGTTAATTTTTTGATTCGTCCGTCTTTTTTTAGAAGCATCAAATTCAATAATTCAGTTTTTCAATTGAAATAAATACTATTTTTGTGTCGTGAAATGGATAACAATCATATTATCGATTTATTTAATGGCGCTTTCCAATATGCCTTGTGCAGATATGGAAATCAATAGTGCTGCTCACAAAACAGCTCAGTTTTCTTCTGAAGCCAATCACACACACGATAAAGACAATGATTTATGCTCGCCTTTCTGTGCGTGCAATTGTTGTGGAGCGCAGGTTTTAAGTTATCAGACTTTCTTAAGCTTTGATTTCCCTGTTGCGCATTCCATCATCTCAATTCCATTACCCAATTACAATTCTGTTTTTGCTTCCAGTTTCTACGGAAGTGTCTGGCAGCCCCCACAAATAGCATAATGATGCCCATCCGATAAGTCGGAATGTGGGCTAGAGCGTTGCGGATCTTCCGCAGTATTTAAATAGGCAACACTTTGCCTCATTTCTCACATCATTATATCATTAAAATGTTAGATAAAATCATACAGTTTAGTATAAAGAATAAGTTCGTTATACTATTATTAACCCTTGTATTAATAGCCTGGGGAAGCTATTCGATCAAACAATTACCATTAGACGCTTTGCCTGACGTAACCAACAATCAGGTGCAGATTATTACCACAGCACCTACTTTGGCCAGTCAGGAAGTCGAACAATTAATTACCTATCCTTTAGAGCAGGCCGTAAAAACAGTTCCGGATATCATAGAGCTTCGCAGTATTTCACGTTTCGGATTATCAGTAGTTACGGTCGTTTTTGAGGACGATGTGAACATTTATTGGGCCAGGGAACAGATATTTCAACGTCTTAAACAGGCAGAAGAGAATATCCCAGCTTATGCCGGTTCCCCTGAATTGGCCCCAATCAGTACCGGTTTAGGGGAAATCTATCAGTACGATGTCTATGCCAAGAAAGGCTATGAAGACAAATACGATGCTATAAAACTACGTACCATTCAGGACTGGATCATTATCCCGCAATTACAGGGTATCAAAGGCGTAGCCGATGTAAGTACCTGGGGTGGAAAACTAAAGCAATACGAAATTGCCGTAAATCCAAATACACTGAACAGTTTGGGAGTTACCATCACAGAGATTTTTGATGCACTCGAAAAAAACAATCAAAATACAGGAGGTGCCTATATCGAAAAAGACCAGTTTGCGTACTTCATTCGTGGTGTTGGTATGGCGAAAGGAACCAAAGACTTAGGAAATGTAGTAGTGAAAAACCGAAATGGTTCGCCCGTTTTGGTTCGTGATGTAGCCGAAGTTCGCGAAGGTGTTGCCTTGCGTTACGGAGCTTCAACGAAAGATGGAAAAGGGGAAATTGTTTCCGGAATGGTTTTGATGTTAAAAGGAGAAAACTCCAGCGCCGTAGTCAATAGAATTCATGAAAGAATGGTTCAGATCAATAAAAGTCTGCCCGAAGGAGTTGTTGCCGAAGCTTTTATCGACAGAGGAAAGTTGGTAGACAGCGCTATTGGAACCGTTTCAAAGAACTTATTAGAAGGAGCTTTGATCGTTATTTTTGTACTGATCTTATTTCTGGGGAATCTTCGTGCAGGCTTAATTGTAGCTTCAGTTATTCCACTGGCCATGCTTTTTGCCGTTATTTTAATGAATGCTTTCGGCGTAAGTGGAAATCTGATGAGTCTTGGGGCAATCGACTTTGGAATCATCGTTGACGGAGCTGTAATTATTGTGGAAGCCACCATGCACCACTTGCAGCAGCTCAAACGCAAGAAAGCGTTAACACAAAATGAAATGGATGCCGAAGTGTACAATTCGGCTTCGAAAATCAGAAACAGTGCTGCTTTTGGGGAAATCATTATCCTGATCGTGTATCTGCCAATTCTTGCTTTGGTTGGAACTGAGGGGAAGATGTTTAAACCGATGGCGATGACAGTAGGTTTTGCAGTTGCAGGAGCTTTTATTCTTTCTTTGACTTACGTACCGATGATGAGTGCGATGTTCTTGTCTAAAAGCACTGAACACAAAGAAAATTTCAGCGACAGAATGATGGCCTGGCTGGAAGCTGTTTATACACCATTTTTGAAAAAAGCACTACAGTTTAAAAAGGTAGTTTTAGGAATATCACTGGGTTTGTTTGCCCTTGGTTTAGTCGTTTTCAATTCAATGGGAGGAGAGTTTATACCAACCATCGAAGAAGGCGATTTGGCTATAAATGCAACTATCATGACCGGAAGTTCGTTAACCCAGATGGTGGAAACTACTACGAAATACGAACAGATCTTAAAAGCTAAATTTCCTGAGATTAAAACCATCGTAACCAAAATTGGAAGCGGGGAAATTCCAACCGATCCGATGCCTATCGAAAGTGGTGATTTGATCATTGTTTTGAAAGACAAAAAAGAATGGAAAGGCAAATATGACAACTGGGAAGATTTAGCCAATGCCATGAAAAAAGAAATGGAAGTCATTCCGGGAGCCAATATCGAGATCTCTCAGCCTATTCAGATGCGATTTAACGAATTAATGACCGGAAGCCGAAGTGATATAGCCATTAAGATTTTTGGAGACGATCTGGAGATTCTGGACGCTAAAGCAACAGAGTTAATTTCGAAAATTAAAAGTATTGAAGGGATAGGCGATTTAAAAGCCGATAAAGTTACCGGTTTACCGCAAATTACGGTGAAATACGACTACAATAAAATCGCTTTATACGGATTGAATATTTCAGATATCAATCAAATTATACGTTCGTCTTTTGCGGGAGAAAGTGCCGGAAAAATCTATGATGAAAGTAAAAGGTTTGATGTCGTAGTGCGAATGAATGAAAACAATCGTGCCGATATTACAGACGTGAGCAATTTGTTCATCCCATTGCCTAACGGACAGCAGGTACCGCTTTCGCAAGTGGCTACAGTCGAGTACGAGCAAGGTCCTGTACAGGTAATCCGTGAAAACGGAAAACGCAGAATCACGGTTGGATTAAACGTTCGTGGCCGTGATATCAAAAGTGTGGTAGAGGAAATTCAACAACGACTGGAAAAAGACTACAAACTTCCGGCAGGGTATTATGTAACCTACGGAGGTCAGTTTGAGAATTTAATAGAAGCTACTAAACGACTTTCGGTAGCGCTTCCAATCGCTTTAGGATTGATATTGGTGTTACTGTATTTTACTTTTAAAAGCTTCAAGCAGGCCGGATTGATTTTTACAGCCATTCCATTATCAGCAATCGGGGGAGTTTTTGCACTCTGGATGCGCGGAATGCCGTTTAGTATTTCGGCAGGTATTGGTTTCATTGCTTTGTTTGGAATTGCGGTTTTAAACGGAATTGTATTGATTTCATATTTCAATCAGCTCAAAAAAGAGGGAGTTTTTGATCCGCTGCAACGAGTTCTAATTGGAACCAAAACCAGATTGCGTCCGGTTTTAATGACTGCTGCCGTAGCTTCGTTAGGATTTTTGCCAATGGCATTGTCTACAAGCGGAGGAGCAGAGGTACAAAAACCTTTGGCAACCGTAGTAATTGGTGGATTAGTCTCAGCAACTTTACTGACATTAATTGTTTTACCAATTCTGTATTTGTTGTTAGAGAAGAAGTTTAACGACAAAAAAGATAACTAGATAATTACTGATTAGTGTAAAATGATTTCTCTTGCAGATTTAGCTGATTTTACGAGAAGAAAGAATAATTTTTCATGCAGGTTTAAAGAGATTCAGTTATAAAAAGTAAAAATCTGCTCAATCAGCAAAATCTGCGAGAAACAAAAAATATAAAAATGAAAAACATACTAAAGCATATAAACACAAGCTCCTTTGCGCACCTTGCGAAAGATGCATTGCGTGCTTTGCGGTTAAACAAGTTGGTGCTAGCACTCTTGTTTGCAACGACATTAACAACAGCACAGCAAAAAATCAGTTTAGAAAAAGCAATCGAACTGGCAAAATCAAACAACATCGATTTGAAGATTGCCGATAAAGAAATTGAAAAACAAACCGTTTTGAAAAAGACGGCATTTCAGGCAGATCCGCTTCAGGTGCAATACCAGGGTGGGCAGTTCAATAGTGCCGATTACGACCATAATGTTTCCGTACAGCAGTTTTTTCCGTTAGGGAATGTCACAAAAGCCAATAGACAATTGCAGGAAGAATTAGCAAAACTGGCCGAAAAACGAAAAGCGTTGTCGACTTATGAAGTAGAAAAAGCCGTTACTCTTGCCTATTATCAATACCTGTACGGCGTTTCCATTCAGAAGCTAAACTCGGAACTGAATGAAATTTATACCAAATTCCTGAAGAATGCTGAGCTTCGTTTTAAAACCGGAGAAAGCGGAAATATTGAAGTCATAAGTGCAAAGGCAAAAGTAAAAGAGATTGAAACTCAAAAAGCACAGATAGAATTTGATTTAGCGATTTACCAAAAGCAGCTGCAGTTTTTTGTGCAAACGGATGAGAATGTCATTCCGGACGATCAAACGGCCTTGCAATATTCCATGGTAAAGGAAGAAGGAAGTTCAAAAGCAGAGACTTTAATGACCGATTTTTATCAGCAGCAAATTTCGGTGTATCAGAAAGAAGCCAATACACACAAAGCCATGCGAACACCAAAAGTTGGATTGGGATATTTTGCACAAACGATCAACACACAATCCTTGTTTCAGGGTTTTACGGCGGGATTGCAGATTCCGTTGTTTGGAGGGGTAAATACAGCAAAAGCTAAGGCTTCGGCAATCAGTATTTCGCAGTCGCAACTGGCTTTGGACAAAAACAAGCTGACGTTGAATCTGCAAAAACAGGAATTGCAAAACAATTTCGAGAAGCAGCAAAAAGCAATGGACTATTTTCAAAAAGAAGGATTGCAGTATGCCGATCAGATTATTAGTACGGCCCAGAAAAGTTATGCCAATGGCGATTTGAGTTATTGGTCGTACATCAGTTTCTTAAATCAGGCAATTGATATTAAGAAGCAATATACAGAGGCCACGCACAACTTTAATCAGAGCGCAATCGAATTGCAATTTCCAACCATCAAAAACAATTAAAATGAAAAAGATCAATAATAATACAACAGTAAAAAGGACAAAGGTTTTATCGCAAAGAAAGTTCGCTTATTTGGGATTAATGGTAGCTTCGATAGTGGTTTTAGCATCCTGTGGTCAAAAGAAAACAGAAGAGGCTCCGGAGGAAGAAAAATCGCAGACAGAAGTTGCTTTAAACGAAGCGCAATATAAAACGGTTGGGATTGAAACTGGTTTGGTAGAAAACAGAAATCTTAACAAGGTTATTAAAGCCAACGGTTACACTACCGTTCCGCCACAAAATTCAGCAGAAGTTTCGACTTTAATAGGAGGAACAGTCAAAGATATTTTTGTTTTGGAAGGAACGTACGTTAACAAAGGAAAAGTACTGGCGACCATTCAAAATCTGGAAGTAATCGAAATGCAGGAAGAATACCATTCGGCAGTAGCCAATATCGAATACCTGCAATTGGAATACAACCGTCAGAAAACGCTGAGCGATGAAAATGTAAATCCAAGAAAAACATTTCAGGAAGTAAAATCAAAACTGGCAGCAGAAAGAGCCCGTGCACAGGCTGCGAAGAACAAATTGGAAGCTTTGCATGTAAGTACCAAAGGAAGCACTTCGTTAGTCCCGGTTGTAGCGCCAATCAACGGTTATGTAGGGAAGATAAGCATTGCAAAAGGGGCTTATGCTCAAACGGGAGTCGTTTTGTTTGAAGTGGTCGATAACAGTCAGATGCATTTGGATTTGAACGTGTATGAAAAAGATCTGGGGTCGATTTCAATTGGTCAGGTTATCGATTTTGTTTTAACCAATCAGTCCAATAAATCCATTAAAGGGAAGATTTTCGGAATTAATAAGTCTTTTTCAAACGAAAGTAAAACCGTTGCGGTACATGCTAAAATCGAATCTGCTGACGCTAAAGGACTGATTCCGGGGATGTACGTTTCGGCTAACATTAATATCACCAATGCTACCGTTCCTGCGTTACCAAAAGATGCTGTAGTCCGAAATGCCGATAAGTATTTTGTTTATGTGGAAGAAGAAGCACATGAAGAGAAGAAAACGCCGGAAAAAGGAAATCATGAGAAAGAAGTTCATTTTAGAGCAGTGGAAGTTATTCCGGGTACAACAGATCTGGGCTTTACAGAAATAAAATTTGTAGAAAATGTTGATCCAAATGCAAAAATCGTAACGAAAGGAGCTTTCTATTTGCTTTCGGCTATGAAAGGCGGGGGAGAACATGATCATTAAATCCTAATAGGGGCAAAGGTTCAGAGGCACAAAGGAACAAAGGTTTTTTTGTAGAAATGCATGGCAGTGTATCTCGTTGGGAACCTGTAAGTTCTTGGATAGCTTCCTGCTTTGCATTGCCTTTGCCAGATTAATTGTTATTGCCTAAAAACTATTAATACAAAATCCGTAAATTTAGAACATTATTGAAGCAAAGTTTAAACTTGAAACTTTGAAACCTAAAACTTTAAATTTCTCATGGAACATCTACATAAAGAAGAAAAGATTAAAAAAAATAAAATAAATCAACCCGGTTCCTGCTGCTCACATGACGAGCCTGTACATTCAGACGATGACGGACACGATCACGGTCATAGTGCGGATAGTGGATGGTTTAGAATGTTTTTACCGGCCATTATTTCCTTTGTTTTATTGCTGATTGGAATTGGATTCGATCAGTATTTCGAACAAAATTGGTTTTCGGGGCCTGTTAGAATCGCCTGGTATGTTATCGCATATCTGCCGGTGGGATTCCCTGTTTTAAAGGAAGCTTATGAAAGCATCAGAAAAGGCGACGTGTTTTCGGAGTTTTTCCTGATGAGTATTGCCACTATCGGAGCATTTGCCATTGGAGAATTTCCGGAAGGCGTTGCTGTGATGTTGTTTTATACTATTGGTGAGAACTTTCAGGGATTGGCAGTCAGTCGTGCCAAATCAAATATAAAAAGCTTGTTGGACCAGCGTCCTGATGAGGTAAGTGTTTTGGAAAATAATGTTGCGACTAAAGTTAAAGCTGCCGATGTTGCCATTGGAGCGATTGTGCAGCTGAAAGCAGGGGAAAAACTGGGACTGGACGGAGAATTACTTTCCGATTCGGCTTCCTTTAATACTGCAGCACTTACGGGAGAAAGCAAACCGGACACCAAAGTAAAAGGAGAAGCTGTTTTGGCCGGAATGATTAACGGAAGTACCATTGCATTGGTAAAAGTAACGGCAGCTTACAACGACAGTAAATTGTCTAAGATTTTGGAAATGGTTCAGAATGCCGTTACTAAAAAAGCTCCCGCAGAATTGTTCATTCGAAAATTTGCTAAGATTTATACGCCCATTGTAGTTTATCTGGCGATTGCCATTTGCTTGTTACCCATGCTTTTTGTATCCGATTATGTGTTTAGTGACTGGTTGTACAGAGCATTGGTTTTTCTGGTAATTTCGTGTCCTTGTGCTTTGGTGATCAGCATTCCGCTAGGCTATTTTGGCGGAATCGGAGCAGCGAGCAAGAACGGTATCCTGTTTAAAGGAAGTAATTTCTTAGACAGTATCTCGACCATTCAGAATGTTGTGATGGACAAAACAGGTACAATGACCGAAGGTGTTTTTAAAGTTCAGGAAGTGATTATTCAGGACGGTTTTGACAAAGACGAAATTTTAAAACTGGTCAATGTACTTGAAAGTCAGAGTACACATCCCGTTGCGACTGCCATTCACAATTATGTAGGGCAAATCGATTCCTCAGTACTACTGAAAAACGTCGAGGAGATTTCCGGACACGGATTAAAAGCTGAAATAGACGGAAAAGAACTGCACGTAGGAAATTTTAAACTGATGGATAAATTCAGTATAGCATACGATGTTGATCCAAATGCGGTGGTTTATACGACCATTGCCATTGCTTACGACAATAAGTTTGCAGGTTATTTAACAATTGCCGATGAAATTAAAGCAGATGCGCAAGAGGCAGTAACCAAATTGAAAGCTCTCGGCGTTAAAGTAACCATGCTGAGCGGTGATAAAACCAATGTAGTGCAGTTTGTAGCCAAAACGTTAGGCATTACAAATGCTTTTGGAGATTTATTACCCGAAGATAAGGTGAATAAACTAAACGAAATTAAAGCCAAAAACGAAACGGTAGCTTTTGTTGGGGATGGTGTAAACGATGCTCCGGTAATTGCTTTAAGTACGGTTGGAATTGCGATGGGAGGGTTAGGCAGTGATGCCACGATCGAAACTGCCGATGTGGTCATTCAGGACGATAAACCAAGCAAGATTCCGATGGCGATAAACATTGGAAAACAAACCAAAAAAATCGTCTGGCAAAATATTACGCTGGCCTTCGTTGTAAAAGCTGTCGTACTTATCTTGGGTGCCGGCGGACTCGCAACCATGTGGGAAGCTGTTTTTGCTGATGTTGGAGTTGCTTTACTGGCTATATTGAATGCCGTGAGGATTCAAAAGATGAAATTTTAATAGAAAGAAACCGTTTCAGAGTTTAAACTGAAACGGTTTTGTTTTTTTGCTTTATTCGCATCCAGAATGACCGGAGCGGGATAAAGACTGTGTTATAAAAGCTTATTTTTTTAAATGTGTTGGTTCCTGAATTTCTCCGTTACCAAAGGACCAGTTTTCCAAACCGTTATTTTCTAATAAAACAATAATCACGTTATTAATTAGAATCGCTGTTGTTGCGGCAATTCTTGTTGCAATTTGGTGGTATAATTTCTTTTTTTGTTCTACTGTTCGGCCTTGTCCTGCGGTAATCTGAACATATACAATTTCTTCAGAATGTGAAATACCAAGATAACTTTCGGGATATTTTATCTGATGTGGTTCTAATTCTTCAATTACATGAAAATAATCAGCACTTGGAATATGAAATTCTGCTATTAAAGATTGATGAATCGCTTCTGAAATATTGTTTTTGGTTTCTAAGGAAAGCTTCTTAGGTAAACTGATTCGGACAAATGGCATTTTTTAGATTTTGAGTTTTGTATAAAAATAAAAAAAAGTGGAGGAGGAGCAGACAAATCTTTAGAAAAACTTCAATTCAATCTGAATTCCGTTATTCTCCAATCGCACTTCGGTTGTATTGCTTTCAGAAGGTATTTGAGTAGGATACCAGTTTCGACCCGGGCGTACCATAATGAGCAGGCCTTCATCATCTCCAAGGGCAGCGAAGAGCTCGCTATTGTCATTTTTTCTGAAAAATTCTAAGTTGTGTTGCGTTATGAGTTGGTTAGCCAGAACAAGAGGATTCTCATTGAGAATTCCAATTTCACTGATGTTGAGTATAGATTGAGAACTAAAGGGCTCCGTTTGAGCATTGTTGAGGTCATATCGAACGATGAATTCCAGTATATTACCATTGTTATCATAAAAATAGATCGCGTTGGCATTCCAGTTCTCAAAATTAGCGATAACAGTAGTGTCTTCAATAACTATTAAATCCACTTTGTTTGTGGCCCACTGAATGGCCTCCTGCAGCTTGTTTTGAGGAATATTAAAAGCAAAATGATAGATAGAGTCGAGTTGAAGATTTTCGATAAACTGTAAAACCGATTCACCAGCCTGAATAGTAACTGACCTGGAATCTTTTTCAAGAATTGGAAGGTTAAGTACGTTTTGATAGAATGCCGCTGTTTCCTGAATATTGTTGGATTGAATCTGAAGGTGTTGTAATTTCATGATGAGGTAGATTTACAAAGAGGCAGAAGCTTCTTTTCGTTTCCAACAAATTTAAAAAAGGCCATTGGTATTCTGTCGATCGCATCATTTTATACTTTGATGAATGTATTATAAATTATGATAAGAAACAGCTCGTTGATAAGGTTATTTAGCACATTGAAACATAGATTTGTATTTAGTAGTTTGTGTAAATCGTTTTTGCAAACGTGTTGCAATACGCTTTAATCATTTGTCTCACAGTACGGAATTCCTGCATAATCTCTGCTTCGGTTCCTGTTGCCTTGGCCGGGTCCGGAAAATTTTGATGAAATTTTTGAGCTTGGCTTGGAAGAAAAGGGCATTTTTCATGAGCATGATCACAAACTGTCAGGATAATATCAAAATGGATGTTTTGATATTCATCAATATGATTTGAAGTATGTTCTGAAATATCGATTCCATCTTCTTTCATAGTCGCAATGGCTCTTGGATTTACACCGTGAGTTTCAATACCGGCGCTGTAAACGTGGGCTTTGTTGCCCAGGAAGTGGCGTAAATACCCTTCAGCGATTTGACTTCGGCAGCTATTTCCTGTACAGAGCACTAGAATATTTTTTGTCATAGTTTTAAACGAGTAACCAAATGATATTGATCATACAAAATTTAGGCTCAAAGCCATAAATCAGTTGCAGTACAATAACAGCTGTAGTGATTATAATTGGTTTTTTATATTTAAGAAAGAAAGCGCTCATAGTTTAGCAACAGCCCGAGTTTGGAGAGCAGGAGTTTGTTCTGTCCTTGCTTAATTCGATAAAGCCGGATGGTGATGGAATTCCGCAGGCATCCTGTGCCAGACAGGCTGTGACTTTGTTTTTCAATACAAAATGATTACCATTAAACTCTAAATCGTACCTTCCGATAGTTTCGTTTTGATATTCAACTTCGATATTCAGGTCTTCAATATTTAGTTTTTCTTCTGAAAGTTTAATGATATGTAAAAGTTTGCCGGGTTTTAGTCGATGCTCGTAATCGTCCGCATTCCAAAGCTGAAAGTTGACACTTTTTTCCTGACGAATTACACCGCCGCAATCGATAAAATTCTTAGTAATCATTCCTATTTCGGTAACGTGAAAATGCTCCGGAACAAAAGTTCCGTTTTCCAATTGAAATGCTACATTTTCGAGAGTAGGCAGAACGTTTTTAATGTCTGATAGTTTCATTTTTCTTGTTTTATAGTTATAATGCAATATTGCGATATAGTAAGATAAAAAAAGCCTTTAACAGCATTTTTGATTTTTTGTAACGGTAATAATACCAGAAAAGTAGGTGTTTAGAACATCAAAAGTTTCTTCATTGATACAGTAACAGATGGCGTTTCCTTCAATGTTTCCCTTGATAAGTCCTGCATTTTTTAGTTCTTTCAGGTGTTGTGAAACGGTAGGCTGTGCCAGGGGTAACTCATTTACGATATCTCCGCAAATACATTCGTTTACTTTTAACAGATATTCAATTATAGCAATTCTGGCCGGATGCCCCAATGCTTTGGCTATAGTGGCGATCTGATTTTGTTTGTCGGTAAAATGTTCCGTTTTAGAAGCTCCCATATGATTTAAATATAATATTGCAATATTACGATATTAATTTTTAAATTAAAGGATTTATTTTAGAATTTTTAAATAAGGTGAATTGAAATATTGATTCCGATGGTGGAATGCTAAAATTATGAAACACATAGAAACATAGATTTGTATTCTTAAAAGAGGATACGAATGAGAAATATATTTCTTTCGTCCCGATGCATCGGGACATTTTATTTAAAATGAAACGCCTTTTTCTGCATTTCGATCTATGTTTCTATGTGTTTAAAATTCTTAAGTTGAGAGTATCAACTTCTAAAAGGTCTCTTTTTTGCTGTTTTTGAAATTCATCCAACCCAAACCAATCAGTAACAAATTAAAAAGCAACAATGGCAAAAAGGCTCTTATACCATTAGTTTTTGATGGATCTGTAAAAGTTTCTACCTTAAACTTCGACCAATTTTCCTTAACCACTGGCGTATTTTCAAAAATTTTCGGATAAAAATACAGTCTCATTTTTTCATGAAAATGTTTGGTTTCCTTCAAAAATAAAAGCTGGTTTCCTAAATCAGATTTCGCAATTTCATTCAGTTGAAGTTGGGCATGCAGGGTAGGAACGAATAAAGCAATAAACTGGCTGGCTTTGTTGCGCTGTTCCAGTTTAGTTTGCAGTTCCTGAGATTGTTTTGCCGAATCGTCGTCGCCCGCCTGCTGCATGGCGTAATACCAAAGCCAGTTAAACTCTGTATCAGGCAAAGGATATCGCTTGAATTGCGGATAATGTCGGTAAAATTTATCCATTGTGATTTTCTTATCCATATCCCATTTTTCATGATAGGCATTACGTTGTTTTACAGTCAGCTCCAAAGCTTCCGGAATAGTATATTTATTCACAATATACGTATTGATTACGGCTGGCAGAACGATAATTAGAAATAACCAGATCGTTAGCAAAATAACCGCATTGAAATTGGAGTTTTTTTGAAGGGAAACGATAAAAAAGCTGGCTGCAAACCAAAACAAAATATACAAAACACCAAGTCCGTAAAAGGCGAGCAGTGAGGAGTCAAAAGGAATTCCCAGAATCAAAATGGCTAAAAGAAGTAAAAAGGAGAACAATGCGATCAGACTTATAATTCGGACATAAAACAGTTTAAGAATGTATAAAAAGGTATTTTCGCTTTGCACAGAAACAATTTTCCAGGTGCCGCTTTCTTTTTCTTCCGAAACCAGATTGTACGAGAATGCTATAATCAAAAGAGGAAACAGATAAATTAATACAAAACTAAAATCGATATTTCCGGATAAAAGATTGTTCGGATTGTTGAGTTCCGAGTCGTATTTCTGACCTTCCAAACCCCGAATCGTGACGCTTTGAATCGACGGATTTACATCACGCTGACCAATTGCCAGAGGATTGAGAGGCAATGTTTTATTGATGAGAGAAAATTTGATGTAGTAGAGCAGGAGCCCCATTTCGTCTTTGTGAAAAGCGGCATTTCGTGCAATATGCTCTTTTTGGTACAATGCAGCTTCCACAATATTGTTTTGCTGCTTTTGTTGAAACTGCTGCCCAATTAAAATACCGATGAATCCGATAAGCAGCAGGAATATTAATCCAATTTTGGTACCTTTTGAGCGAATGAAATTTTTAAAAAGTAATGCTAACATATTAGAGGGCTTTAAGGTTTTTGGCTGCAATTCGCAGGAGAGCAAAAAGCAGGATTATCCAGAGAAAAATAGAGACTACAGAGAGGATTTCGGATTTTAAAATAGCCGGGATTTCTTTTGGCTCATAATGAAATTCTTCCAGATCAGCCCAGTGTTCTTTGCTGATGGATAAAGGCTTGTCATTTGGTCCCGGCTTTTTATTACTGATGTATTTGACTTGCAAGGCATTCATTTTTTGCGCCATAGTATAGCGGTAAATCTCAGCTTGTTTTTGAAAATCAATATACGAACCATAATCGGTGTTGGATAATCCCATCGACAGGTTTCGTATGGCGATATAGGGATTCAGGAACGAAACGGCCTTAGAAAAACTGTTCTGCTGATCGTAAACTTTTAGCAGCTCTTCTAAGTGTTCGTTATAAATTCGCGAACTGATTTTCTCTCCTTCCGTCATGATAAATCCCGAATAATTAAAAGGCAGTTTTTGTACAGAATCTATTTTGTAGGCACGTAGTAGGGAATCTTTTATGGCTTTGTAATGTATGTCGTTCGGGTTGTGGCTGTCACCTTGTTTGAGGATGTCTTTCTCGATAGCACTGTTGAACTGTATTTTGGAAGGAGCTTCATAAAGATAAGCGCCAATTGCCTGAGTAGTTCTGGGTAAAATAATAGTAAGAACCAGCCAGATTCCGATTAAGGAAATTAATGCTTTTTTGGAAGTTTTACTCGCAGCAGAAACCAAAACAGCAATGACACAAAAGAACATCAGGTAAATAAAATGAAACAGAATAAAGAATACCATTTTGATGGTTTCATCGCTTGAAATCGTAAAATCCTGCAACAGCAGCCAAAGCAATACAAGAACCATAATCGTAGGAACAAAAATGAGCAGAATGGCACTTGCAACCCCTAATATTTTACCTGTTAAGAGTTGTTTCCAACTGATTCCCTGACTTAAAATTAATTTTAACGTCCCGTTTTCTCTTTCGGCTGCGACAGCATTAAATCCTAAGAAAAAAATCAACAGAGGCAATAAAAGTTGTAAAACCATAGCAATACTAATCTCTCCGAAACGAAGCATACTGTTGGAAAAGCCTGCTTCTGAGAAATTGGCACTGTTCTGTTTGTGCGCTTCGAGAAAGATTGCATTTCCGAAAAACGGTTCCATCCCGAATTCAAAAACGCTCAGGGGGGTACTTTTTCTAAACGCAAAATTCCCGTAATGCGCCATTCGATGTGGGTTCTTATCCGGATTATTGAGCCAGTCTTCGCGTGATTCATGCTGGTATTTTTCGCTCGTCTGATTCTGGTTACTGTAATTTTCCCAACCTGAAAAAGCGGCGTAAAGCAACAGGATACCGATAAAAATCGTGATGATATAGACTGCCGTATTTTTAAAAACAGCCTTTTTTAAATGCCTGGCAATTAAAATTTCTTTATGTAATGACATGATACAGTTTAAAATTTATAAGTTACGGTAAGACTGAAGTTACGTGGTGCACCGGGAAACAGGCGCAGGTAATTCTGAGCACCCAGCCAGTACGTTTTATTGAATAAATTGCCCGCATTAAGAGCAATTTGCATATTGCTTTTGTTGGGTTTATAGTAGAATGCGGCATCAAAAACCGTAAAATCTGGTAGTGTAAAAGCTCTTGTAAACCAGGGTACTTTGCTGCTTTGGTATTGCATTCCAAAACCAATGCCCAAATCTTTTAGAGCCGAATCAGAATTGAAATTGTATCGCGTCCATAAATTAGCACTGTTTTTGGGTGTATTTTGCTTTTGTGCGCCAATTAACGATGGATCACGATCGTTGGTGATTTTAGCATCAATATAACTGTATGAAGCATTTATTTGCCAGTCTGCCGTAATAAAACCGGCTATATCACACTCAAAACCACGGCTTCTTTCGGCACCTCTTGTCACCAGCAGATCGGGATTTACAGGGTCGTTGGCGTTCATTAAAATATTGCGCTGATTGATTTCGTAAACAGCGGCGTTGAAACTTACTGAATTATTGAAAAAAGTAGCTTTTAATCCAAGCTCTTTCAGGTTGCTTTCCAGCGGATCAAATAAAATTCCCGCGGGCAGGCTACTCGTTTGAGGCATTAAGGACACGGTGTTCGATTGTGGCTGGTAACCTTCCAAATAAGTCGTGTAAACATTAATCTGATTGTTTACGGCATAAGTCACTCCAATACGCGGCAGTAAAGCCGATTTTTTCACGGTTAGTTCATTGTTGGATTTGTAGTTTGTAATGTCTTTAAACCATTCTTGGCGCAACCCCAGTAAGATGGTAAATCTTTCCCATTGCACCTGATCCTGAATGTAGATTGCATTAGTAGTAGTTAGTGCAGGAGGTAATGCGGTACGGACATTGAGCGTATAATCGTCGGGGTTTGTTAAGGTATTAGCGGGATTGTTGAGATTAAAATAATTGACATTTGGTTTAGGTAAAACTACTCCGTCAACGGTTATGGTTTGATAATTGGCAGCATTAGCAGCAACAAATGAAGGGGCTACAGTTCCATCTTTTAATACATAACCTCTGGCCGCATTTTGTCCGCCACCTTTGGTTTTGTTCCAGCTGCTTAAATCGTAACCTGCTAACAATTTATGTTTGATTTTTCCTGTATTTAAATCAAAGTTGAAATAAGAAGTGAGATTATCAACGTCCCAATATTGCTGACGCTGTACAAACTGCATCATGGCCAGATTGCTAACCGGTTTATTGTTCATATCGACTGCAAAAGCATTTGTAGTTCTGTGCTCCTGAAGGTCTTCTGTCCAGGTTTGTTTCATGTACGAAGCATTAAACCCTATTTTAGAGCTGAATTTATGAGCGAAATTCGTCATCAAAATCATTTCTTTTGATTTGTAAAAATCATTGGGAGCACCTAAGTTCAAACTAATTGGAGTTTTGTCTAAACTGGTAACACCTGCAACTGCACCAAAAATGGGCTGTCCACGATCCAGAACTCCAGTCATGTTGCTTAAAATCAGTTCGGTATTGATCGCTGTTTTTTCATTCGGAATGTAGCTGAACGAGGGCGAAATCAAGAATGACTTATTACGAATCAGATCCCGGAACGATTTGGCTTCCTGATACGCTCCGTTTACACGATATAAAAGGGTTTTTGATTCGTTCAATGGACCGGTAAAATCTAAGGTTCCTCGCAAAGTGCTAAAGCTTCCTGCAGTCAGACTTATTTCTTTTCGGTCAACAGCCAGCGGTTTTTTAGTAACCATATTGATACTTCCGCCCGGATCTACCGATGAAAATGTGGCACTCGAAGGCCCTTTGATCACTTCAACTCTTTCAATATTGGTTGTTAAAGGTTGTAAAAAGTAATGTTGATGCGTTCGCATTCCATTTATGATCTGGCCTTCTTCATTTTGACTGATTCCGCGAATGGTATATTGATTGTAATAACTTGCAGGGATCACTCCACTGGCCATTTTTACAGCATCGGCCAGATAAATAGCACCTTTGTCTGCAATTAATTCTTTGGTGATCGTGGATATGGATTGTGGGATGTCTTTGTTGAGAGCGGCTATTTTTGTGGCTGCAAAAGAATAATCGCTATTGTATTTTTTGGTCGAACGGCCAATGATTTCGACAGTTTGCAATTGTGTGTGTTCGGTTTTTACCCTGACAGAATCTTTAGGAATACTATCAGATATCTTTTTATTAACGGTTTGCGATTGGGCAAACGAAGTAATGCTTAATAAAAACAGTGAGAGAATATAGTGTTTCATTTTTTTTGGATAGGATTGAGAAAGTAATTTCCCTTTATACAGTTTGTAAATACAAATCTTCCAGTTCGTTTGCTGAGATTTTATCGGCTTCGATAACGGTAACAAGGTTTCCCTGTCTCATAATGCCAATATGAGAAGCAACTTCCCGCGCTCTGAAAATATCATGTGTAGCCATTAAAATGGCTGTTCCATCAGCAGAAAGTTCTTTTAGTATTTGGGAAAACTCGTTGGAAGCTTTAGGGTCTAAACCACTCGTAGGTTCATCCAGTAAGAGCACTTTGGCTTTTTTGGCAATCGCAATGGCAATTCCAACTTTTTGTCGCATTCCCTTAGAATAACCACCTAAATTTTGATGGTGCGCCTTAATCTGAAGCCCTGCTTTAGACAGGAAATAAGTCAGTTCTCCCTGCGAATATTTGAATCCTGCCAGCGACGAGAAGAATTTTAAGTTTTCCAGACCGGTAAGGTTAGGATATAGCATGACAGTTTCGGGGATATAAGCAACATATTTTTTCGTTTCCTGTGCGTTGCCGATGACGGATATGTCATTAATTTTTAGTTCTCCGTCTGTTGGAGCGATAAAACCTAGAAAAAGGTTGATTGTGGTGGTTTTTCCGGCACCATTTTGCCCCAATAAAGCAAAAATCTCCCCTTCTTTAATGGTTAAGTTGAGTTTGTTTAGAGCAATATGGTCGCCATATTTTTTTGTTAGATTTTCAGCTATAAGCATAGTTTTGATGTATTTGGATGATTTTTAGTACGGGTTTTTCTTTTCATGCACAGTTATAGTAACAGCCTTTAGGGCTGAAACATTTTAACCGGTGACGAAATAGGAAGAGTAGAATTTACTGGGAACAACCGAAGAGTAGGTAAATTAGATAAACCAAAATGGTCTTTCGTATCTTAATTGGAGCTGTTTTATTGAAAACAGACCAAATAAGATTACAAATGCGTTTTACCTGATCTTTGAAAAAGACAAGCAAAAGCTATTTTTTAATTTTTCGGGTGAAAATGCAGTAAACTAGCGAATAAATGGCGGTGCCCTAAGTGCAAAAAGACTGCCTTTGAAAACAACAGAAATTGTTTTTTCGTAAAAGAACACGCTGAAAGTTTCAACGGTTGCTTTAAGAAAAGAGTACGTTTGAAAAGTGTTTGGTATAAAGGTGCTAAACGTAAAATGACAAATCTGACAATTGTTGTCTACAGTATGACTGTGTGTGATTTGCTTTTGCCCCTCAATATAAGTATGCTCACAATGTTTACTCGTTAGCTGCTTGTAAACATGCTCGTAAGAATGCAGCGTCTGAAACAGCATTGCAAACAATACAGTTACAGACATAAAAAGAGGAATTAATACATTTTTCTTTTTCATTCTTAATGGAAAAAGCCCATTTTTAAAGGACTTGGTAGCTTATAAACTAACGCAACGTTGTTGCAAATATAGATATCTTATTTAAAAATGTGCCAGAATCGATTATTATTTTATTGGGAAAACAAATTCTCAATTTTTTGTAAAGCCTAATTATGCATAAAAATACAGCTAAACTAATATTCTTCGGGCAATCATTCCAAAAACGTCTTTAGAGCTTCTTATAAAATATTTTTACAGTAGTATTCCTGTTAACGTGTTCGATTATCGTTACTTATGAAAGTTATTGCTAGTGATCTCGGCATATAATCTCTATTTTTACTAGAAGAGGATAATTATCAGCTTAGTTAATAATTGAATTTTTGATTTGACATGAAGTTTCAAAAGTGTCAATTTTATAAACGGGCAGTCTGCTCATAAAAAAGTGAATTATGAAAATAGGTTTAATAGGATTCGGAAAGACTGGAAAATCAGTAGCTACTGTACTACTGGAAAACAATAAATTTTGCCTGGAATGGGTTTTAAGACAAAGTACGGTTTTGGAAAAGAGATCTGTTTCAGAGTTTTTGGGCATTCCGTCAGAAGAACAAGGGGTTATTTACTCCAGTTCTAAAACGACGATGGAAGAATTATTAGACAAACATCCTGTTGATGTTATTATTGATTTTTCTTCCAATGAAGGTATTTATAGTTATGGAGAAGTTGCTGCAAAGCGAAAGGTTAAGATTATTTCGGCAATTTCTCATTACAAAGACAAAGAGTTGCAGTTACTAAAGAAACTGGCACATAAAACTACGGTCTTTTGGTCGCCCAATATTACGCTTGGGGTTAATTACCTGCTTTTTGCGGCTAAATTTTTAAAGAAAATTGCTCCCTGGGTGGATATTGAAGTAAACGAAGAACATTTTAAAAAGAAAGAAGGAACTTCAGGAACAGCGGTTAAAATTGCGGAAGCTTTGGAACTTGATAAAAACAATATCAACTCAGTAAGGGCAGGTGGAATAGTAGGTAAGCATGAGGTTATATTTGGATTTCCATATCAGACGGTTCGTTTAATTCATGAATCAATCTCGAGGGAAGCATTTGGAAACGGAGTTGTTTTTGTTGCCGAAAATCTGAAAAACAAACCCAAGGGACTGTATAATTTTGAAGATATTTTAACACCTTATTTTACTGTCTGATCTAATAAAGTAAACCTGACAGGTTTCAAAAACTTGTCGGGTTTGTTTTTTTTAAGACGATTTTATTTTAATAAACACATAGAAGCATAGAAATAATGGGGCAAAAAGGTTTCAAAATGAAATACATTTCTTCCGCATGGTTTGTTGCTTGTATTTTCAACTTATGAAATGATATTTCTGAGTTTGATAAGTCTATGTTTCTATGTGTATTTTATTAAATGATTGATGTATTATTTTTTAAAAATTAAAGCTTTGGTATATTCGGCATTCATTTTGGCGATCGAAAGAATCGAAATACCTTGTGGACATTCAATTTCGCAGGCCCTGGTGTCTGAGCAGTTTCCAAAACCCTCGGCATCCATTTGGCTTACCATGCTCAGTACTCTTTTTTGAGCTTCGATTTGTCCTTGTGGCAACAAAGCCAAATGGGTGATTTTTGCACCCGTAAATAAGGCTGCACTGGCATTTTTACAGGTGGCTACGCAGGCACCACACCCAATACAGGCTGCCGCATCAAAAGACGCTTCGGCGGTTTCATAGGATATGGGAATGCTATTTGCTTCCGGTGCCTGACCTGTTGAAGCTCCGATAAAACCACCGGATGCAATGATGGCGTCAAAAGCCGAACGATCGATTTTTAAGTCTCTGAGTACAGGAAAAGCTTTTGCCCGAAAAGGTTCAATATAAATAGTATCTCCATCTTTAAAACTTCTCATGTGGAGCTGACAGGTGGTGGTATTTTTTAGAGGACCATGAGCTCTTCCGTTGATCATCACACCGCATTGTCCGCATATTCCTTCCCGACAATCGTGATCAAATTCAATAACACGTTCTTTTTTCTGAATTAAGGATTCATTCAAAAGATCGAGCATTTCCAGAAAAGACATATGTTCTGAAACGGCATCTATCTCATAATCGGTCATTTTTCCTTTAGAGGAACTATCAGATTGCCGCCATATTTTAAGAGAAAGTTTCATGTTTCTTCAACTTTTGATTATTTGTAACTTCTTACTGCAAGTTCAACCGATTCAAATACGAGAGGTTCTTTGTGCAATTCAGGCGGTTTGGCTTCCCCTTTCCATTCCCATGCTGAAACATAGCAGAAATCATTATCATTTCGAACTGCTTCACCATCGGTAGTTTGGTATTCTTCGCGAAAGTGAGCTCCACAAGATTCTTCTCTTTGTAAAGCATCGTAACACATTAATTCGGCCAGCTCTATGTAATCGGCAATTCTTCCGGCTTTTTCGAGTTCACTGTTTAAGGTATCATCTCCGGTAATCAGTAAATCTTTTTCAAAAGAAGCTTTCAGGGCTTTTATATCTTCAATGGCTTCTTCCAGTTTTTCTTTGCTTCTCGAAAGACCGCATTTTTCATAAAGTAATCGTCCAATTTTTTTATGAAAGTGATCGGTTGAAAGGGTGCCTTTGCTATTTAAAAAACGATCGAGCTGCATTCTCACGGATTTTTCGGCTTCTTCAAAAGCGGGGTGGTCGATGGTTGCTTTTGGAGCGTTTAATTCTCCTGCCAAATAATTCGGAATCGTATACGGAGCAATAAAATAGCCGTCTACGCAAGCCTGAAGCAAAGAATTCGCTCCGAGTCTGTTAGCGCCATGATCGGCAAAATTGGCTTCCCCCAAAGCAAATAGCCCGGGAATACTGGTCATTAATTCATAATCGACCCAAAGTCCACCCATAGTAAAATGGGCAGCGGGAGAAATTAGCATAGGTTCTTTGTAAGCGTTGATACCGGTAATTTTTTCATACATGGCGAACAAATTACTGTATTTGGCTTCAATAGTATTTTTCCCCTGTGCTTTTATAGCATCTGAAAAGTCGAGATAAATAGCGTTTTTCATTGGTCCGACACCATGTCCGGCATCAATCCGTTCCTTAGCCGCCCGCGATGAAATATCACGTGGTGCCAGATTTCCAAAAGAGGGGTAACGACGTTCGAGATAATAATCACGTTCTTCTTCGGGAATGGTATTGGGATTTCGTGCGTCCTCGGCTTTTTTCGGAACCCAGATCCGACCATCGTTCCGCAATGATTCTGACATTAAAGTGAGTTTAGATTGGTTGGCTCCGTGTTGTGGAAGTGAGGTAGGGTGGAACTGAATCCAGCTTACTCCGGCCATATAAGCGCCTTTTTTATGTGCTCGCCAGATGGCAGAACTATTGCAGCCCATAGCCAGTGTAGAAAGATAATATACTTTTCCGTAGCCTCCCGAAGCCAGTACAACTGCATCGGCAACATGACGTTCTAAAGCTCCTGTTTCGAGATTTCGGGCTATAATGCCTTTTGCTTTTCCGTCAATAATTACTAATTCCAGCATTTCATGACGGGTGTGCATCGTTACTTTTCCTAAGGATACCTGACGCAACAATCCCTGATATGCACCTAATAAAAGCTGCTGACCGGTTTGTCCGCGTGCGTAGAAGGTTCTCGAAACCTGAACACCTCCAAAAGATCTGTTGTTTAAATATCCGGCATATTCTCTGGCAAAAGGAACGCCTTGCGCCACAGCATGGTCGATCAAATGTGCGGAACATTCAGCCAAACGATATACATTGGCTTCCCGCGATCTGAAATCACCACCTTTGATGGTATCATAAAACATTCTGAAAGTACTGTCGCCATCGTTTTTGTAGTTTTTTGCAGCGTTAACTCCTCCTTGTGCTGCCACAGAGTGGGCACGTCGGGCAGAATCCTGAAAACAAAATGATTGAATATTATAACCCTGTTCAGCCAGAGATGCTGCGCAGGAAGCACCTGCAAGTCCGGTTCCAACAACAATAACGTTCAGTTTTTTTCTGTTGGCTGGATTTACAAGCTTTGCTTTTGCTTTGTAATTATTCCATTTATCGGCTAGTGGACCTTCGGGTATTTTGGAGTCAATCATTTTTATTTTAGTTTAAAATGAATTTATACACAAATTTTATAAGTGACTTGATTTAAAAGGAGGTCTAATTTACTATAAAAAAATGATTTTTTGTAAAGAAAAAACTATTATTTGAACTGTTTATTACAATTCAAAAACAATTAGGTTGTGAGTTTAGTATGTTGGTTTAAAGTGTTTTAGCTGATTTTCTGGTTTTGGGTTTATTTCTGTGGTTTTATTTTAACACATAGAGACATAGGTTTTCGAACGGAACAGAAGACGTTGCACTTTAAATAAAATGTCCCGATGCATCGGGACGAAAGAAATGTTTTTGTCTTTTGTACCCTCTCTTTAGAATTCAAATCTATGTTTCTATGTGTTTAATGCTTTTCATATCTTATGTAAGTACTATTTGATGAATTTCTCTACATTCGGGATTTTCTCAAGTGCTTTTGTGTTTTCGGCCAAAAGTTTAGCAGCAGCTTCATTTATTTTGCTTGCCGGAATTGCTTTCCATTTGTTGATGTCCTTTTCGAAATCGTTTCCAAATAAAACTCTTGATAAATCTCTTATCACACAATAAGCGGCTATTGAATGGCCATTATCGCTATCATAGTTTCCGGTATTGATAAAAAACTGCAATCGTTTCATCAGACCTTCCTGAGAATAAAGAGAAACTTCAGTTAATTTACCTCTGTATTCCAGATCGGCAGAACCAACCCCTTTTAATTTTGGGAATAGTTTATAGTCGGCAAAGTGCCTTCCTTCGTGACCAATGTAGCTTACTCTAAAGTTTTCGGATTTTAAGTCATAGGCTTTTTTTACGCAAAACAAAGCTTCTTTTGTAGCCCAGCCCGCAGGATAATAGCGTCCCAGAGTAGCATATTCGCTCCAGCCCAGGGTGACAAAATCATCCATAAAATAGATTTTAATTGGAGTTTCTTTTCCATCATAGGTAACTTTATAGATGGTGTCTTTTTCTGTTTTCCAAACCAGTAAGTCATATAAACCTCCTGTTTTTCCAAATCCGGTAGTATGATAGCCTAAACTTGCGATGTATTTTTTTTGATACACATTGATGCTGTCTTCGTTAAGCGTTAGGTTTTTGGCAGACGGGAAATTCGTTTTAAGAAAATTCGAAACGTTTTTCAGGATCAGTGTATCGGTTTTCTTTTCTTTGTTCAGGAAAGAGAAACGCCAGTAATCTCTGTATATCTTTAATAGCTGATCTATTTTTGATTTTCGGGTTTCCAGAAAATCACTTTTGTCTTCTGTAAACTTAAATCGGTTTTCAAAGTTGGTTTTGAATTTTAAGTCTTTATCAGCTATTTTTTTATTGGTATCGATTTCCAATAGCGGCAAAGCTGATTTTGGATTGCCATCTAAAGCCAACGAGTAAATTTTAGTGTAATCCAGTTTTATACTGTCGTTTGGAGTGGTCTGAGCATTTACTTTCGAAAATGAAAAGAAAGTGAAAATGAGTAAAGTGATAAGTTTTAAAGTTCTCATATAGCAATGTTTGGATTAATGGATTAGCATTTTTTATACTATAGAGACTTTTTTTTCGATTTTGTTACAGTTTTGATTTTTTAAAATAATAAACCGGACAGTTTTTTAAAACCTGTCCGGTTTGTTGCTTACAACGATAGGAATTAATTACTTTTCGATTATCATGGTCACGCCTTGTCCTCCGGCGGCACAGATGGAAATCAGCCCACGTCCGGACCCTTTTTCGTTTAACAGTTTAGCCATAACACCAATGATACGACCTCCCGTGGCAGCAAAAGGATGTGCTGCTGCGAGACTGCTTCCTTTCACATTTAGTTTTTCGCGATCGATTGCTCCGAGGGTTTTAGGAAGTCCAATTTGAGCACTTAGCTCAGGACTTTCCCAGATTTTCAGAGTGGCTAAAACCTGAGCGGCAAAAGCTTCGTGAATTTCATAATAATCAAAATCCTGTAAGGTCAAACCTGCTTTATCAAGCATGCGACTGACAGCAAACAAAGGAGCCAATAGAAGATTCTGCTGATTTTTGACATATTCGATGGCAGCAATTTCAGCAAAGGTGATGTAAGCTAAAATGGGCAGATCGTGTTCTTTTGCCCATTCCTCACTGGCTAAAAGAATGCAGGAAGCGCCATCCGTTAGCGGAGTTGAATTTCCTGCCGTTAAAGTTCCATTGATTTTGTCAAAGGCTGGTTTTAGCTTGGCCAATTTTTCCAGCGTGCTGTCTTTTCTTAAATTATTGTCCCGGTCAAGTCCGTTGAAGGGGGTAATCATATCGTTAAAAAAGCCATCATCATAGGCTTTCGCCATATTGAGATGACTTTTAAGTGCAAAGTTGTCCTGATCTTCGCGAGAGATTTTGTAATGTTTGGCAGTGATTTCGGTGTGGCCTCCCATTGAAAGTCCGGTTTGAACTTCTTCATTTTTGGGAACCAGCGGAGCCAAATCTCCAGGTCGAATTTTTAAAAAGAACTTTATTTTTTCAGTAATTGATTTTGCATTTCTGGCATGGAGTAGAATTTTCCGAAGTTTGTCGCTCACCGCCATCGGAATATCGCTTATAGAATCAACACCTCCGGCAATTCCGCATTCAATTTGTCCCAATGCAATTTTATTAGCGATATAAATGGCACTTTCGATTCCGGTATCACAAGCCTGTTGCAAATCGCAGGCAGGAGTAGCGGGATCGAGTGTTGTTCTCAGGACACATTCCCTCATTAGATTATTGTCGTAAGTATGTTTGATTACGGCCCCTCCGGCAACTTCACCGATTAATTTTCCTTTCAGATTGTATTTGGTTACAAGACCATCGAGAGCGGCGGTCATCATTTGTTGATTTCCAACTTCGGCGTAGGCGGTATTAGCTCTTGCAAACGGAATACGGTTGTATCCCACAATAGCTACTTTTTTGATTGTGTTTGTGTGATTCATAACTCAGGTGGTGTTTTTGTCCTTAAAGATAAGCAGAGTTATTTACTATTGAAGGATTTAAAATCTAAAATAATAGGTCTTGCCATTGCATTTAACGATTTGATTTTGAATTATATTTATTTAGAATAATTAAAAATAATTTGCAAAACGATGTTTTAGCCCTTACTTTTGCCAGCGAAATAAAAACCAATACAAATAATTATGAATACCATGAGAATAAAAAAAGTTTTATTTTTTCTGATTTTTCTAAACTCATTAGTGATGATGGGGCAGGAAAACGGAAAAATAACCGGAAGGGTTTCTTTAACGGGAAATGTACCGGCAGAAGGTGTTTCTGTTGCTCTTAAAGGAACAAGATACAGTGCTATAACGAACGAACACGGACAGTACGAAATTAAAAATGTTAAGCCTGCCAGTTATACCATCAGCATCAGTGCAGTTGGAATTCGTCCCGTTGAAGACAGAATTACAGTGACATCAAAGCAAACGACAACTAAAAATTTCATGCTTGCGGAGAGCCAGGAAGATTTGGACGAAGTGGTGATTACTAAAAACAAATACAAGCAAGACAAGCCTTCTTTATCTTTACGTCTTCAAACACCAGTATTAGAAATTCCCCAGAATATTCAGATTGTGAGCGGTCAGACATTAAAAGATCAGCAGATTGTGAGTATGAGTGACGGAGTAATCCGAAATGTGAGTGGCGCTGTACGCTCCGAACATTGGGGAGATTTGTACACCAATATAAAAATGCGTGGTTCGCAGGTTCAGGCGTTCCGTAATGGTTTTAATGTAGTTACTTCTTTCTGGGGGCCACTTACGGAAGACATGAGTTTTGTAGATCATATCGAGTTTGTAAAAGGACCGGCAGGATTTATGCTTTCCAGCGGTGATCCAAGCGGATTGTACAATGTGGTAACTAAGAAACCAACCGGAATGACAAAGGGTGAAGCTTCTGTAATTGCGGGAAGTTATGATTTTTACAGAGCGAGTATTGATCTTGACGGTAAATTGGACAAAAAAGGAAAGTTATTGTACCGTTTTAATGCTGCAGCCCAAAACAGAGGTTCGCACCGTTCCTTTGAACACAATAACCGTTATGTAATTGCTCCGGTACTTACCTACCAGATTGATGATAAAACAAAAATTACGGCGGAGTATAATTTTCAATATGCCAACATGACTGAGGTAGGTTCTTATTATGTGTTTGGACCTAAATCTGATGGATATGCCACTTTACCGGTTGGATTTACTCTGACACAGCCTGGTATTCCGGATACTAATATTCAGGACCATAGCGGGTATTTTATGTTTGAGCATAAGTTTGATGATAACTGGAAACTAACAGCACAAACTTCTTATTTCAAGTACATTCAGCAAGGATACAGTTCATGGCCTGCCAGCGTTGGCTCCAGTGAAAATACCCTTGGTAAAGGCAACATTATTAGAAATGTGGGTATCTGGGATGCAGAAAGTAATATGTATTTAGGTCAGGTATTCGTAAATGGGAAGTTCAATACAGGAGCTGTTACGCATAAAATACTAAGTGGTGTAGATTTGGGGAATAAAGATTATATGGCAGATTGGGGACAGTCTCATGATCTTGATACGGCAGCGAATCCATTTAATGTTTACCATCCAAATTATGGTACACCTTCTAATGGTTTTCCGGCTTTTGATCGTGCAACACCGCTTTCTGTTAGAGCCGGAATTGGAGGTAGACTAGGACAAAAATACGCTGCAGGTTACATTCAGGATGAGTTAGGTTTTTTTGAAAACAGGTTGAGATTGACTCTTGCGGCACGATACACCTGGATTAGTCAAAACAGTTGGGGAACGGATGAATCTGACAGTCATATTACGCCACGTGTGGGAGCTAGTTATTCTGTGACTGATAATCTGGCTGTATATGGTTTATACGATCAGGCTTTTATACCACAATCCGGAATTATTCAAAATGGGGATCAGGTAAAACCACTTACAGGAAATAATTTGGAATTTGGGGTTAAGAAAGATTGGTTTGACGGATCATGGAGTACTACATTGTCGGCTTATCGTATCGTAAAACAAAATGAGCTTACTTCTGATCCTAAAAATGGACCAAATGATGTTTATAAAATTGTTTTGGGAGAGAAAAGAGCACAGGGTGTTGAATTTGACGTAAGAGGAAAATTATTAGACGGACTTAACCTTATTGCCAATTATGCTTTTACAGAATCTGTAGTTACAAGTTCAGTAGTTAAAACTATTGTAGTTGGTTCAGTAGTACCGGGCTTTGCCAAACATACTGCAAATGCGTGGTTGAACTACAGCATTCAAAGCGGAAAGTTAAAAGGATTAGGAGCTTCTATAGGAGGGACTTATCTTGCGGGCCGTCAGACAGACAGTTGGAGTGTAGGAGCTATAAGCTTACCAAACTATTTTAAACTGGATGGAGGGTTATCTTATGAAACCGGAAAGTTTAAAGTTACTGCCAACGTCTTTAACATTTTGGATAAATACCTTTACAGCGGATCTTACTATGAGTGGCTTTCTGCTTACTATTGGCAAACAGAAGCGCCAAGAAACTTTAGAGTGGGGGTAACGTATAAGTTTTAATTTTTTTAGGTTCTAAGGTTCTAAGGTACTGAGGTTCTAAGGTTCTAAGAGTAAACCCGACAGGTTTTTGAAACCTGTCGGGTTTTTTTGTTGTTATGAAATAAGAAATCCTTTTAATTTGTGCAATCTGTGGCAAAAAAAAACTACCCTTTTTGAATGAGCGGAATCACTTTTGCACCAATAAGTTCTATAGCAGTCATGAGTTGTGTGTGCGTGAGACCTGCATTGTCCATTTGAAAGGTGAATCTGGAAATACCGCCAAGTGATTCGCTGTGACGCAAAATTTTATCAGCAATGCGTTCAGGACCTCCCACAACCAATACACCCAGATCGTCAATTAATCCGTCAAATTTGGCTTTGGTCACGGGCGGCCAACCGCGTTCCAAGCCTAATTTTGTCCAAAGTTCAGCATAACCGGGATAATATTCTTCAATAGCTTTTTCGGTTGTATTTGCAGCAAATCCGGGTGAATGTAGACCCACTTTAAGTTCTTCGGGTTGATAACCCGCAGCTTTTCCTGCTTCACGATACAAGTCAACTAAAGGACGAAAACGATGAGTCTGACCCCCAATAACTGCGACCATCAAGGGAAGCCCTAACGATCCGGCGCGGATAAATGATTCAGGAGTTCCGCCAACACCCAGCCATACAGGAAGTTTTTCTTGCAAAGCTCTGGGATAAACCGGAAGATTATTTATGGACGGACGAAATTTTCCCGACCAGGTCACAAATTCATTGTCTCTGATTTGAAGCAAGAGATCTAATTTTTCTTTAAAAAGTTCATCGTAATCATTCAGATTAAATCCAAAAAGAGGGTAAGCTTCAATGGAAGACCCTCGGCCTACTACAATTTCGGCTCTTCCTTTTGAAATTAAATCAAGAGTCGCAAAACTTTGATAGACTCTTACCGGATCGGCAGCACTTAGAACTGAAACAGCACTTGACAGTCGAATGCGTTTGGTTCGTGCCGCAGCAGCACTTAAAATAACAGCGGTTGCCGAATCTAAAAATTCTTTTTTATGGTGTTCACCAATACCAAAAACATCAAGTCCGGCCTGATCTGCCAGCTCGATTCTTTGGAGTAATTGTTCCATTACATCAACACTGCTTAGCATATTGTGGTCTCCATACATCGCCGAAGCGAAACTGTCAATTCCTATTTCCATTTTTTATAGCTTTAGGCTTTAAGCTTTAGGCGATACGCTTTCTTATTAAGCCTACAGCCAAATGCTTATCGCGGTTAGTATTTTTATAGCTTTAAGCTTTAAGCAATATGCTTTTTTTAGAAAGCCTACAGCCCAATACTTATCGCGGTTATTATTTTTTTTAGCCTTAGGCTTTAAGCAGTAAGCTTTTTAAGAAAGCCTAAAGCTTAGTGCCTAAAGCTTATAATTAATGAGAAAAACCAAAGGAAACGCTAATCAGAATAATCACAATAACTATTAAGGTGATGCCTACATACAGATAATCTTTTTCCAGTAAAAACGAAAATAGTGATAGTAAAACACGTAAAACCGGGGTTAGAAAAAGCAGAATAATTCCAAAAAAGATTAAAGATTCACCGTTTCCCTGAATTACACCCTGATAAATTGCCGAAATTACTTCAAAGATATTACGGTCATTTTCATGAAAGACCGAATAATCTTCAATGTCTGTACTATGATGCATTAAGTAAACAATTCCACCAATAAAAGCTACGGATAAAGAAATCCAGACGCCATAGCGCAATAAATTTCCGATAATGGTTTGAAAATCTTTTTCTCCAAATTTTTCGTGTTGCATAGTCTTAGATTTTTCCATTAATTCCGTTATAGATCATATTTACTGCCAATACAAAGATGAGACAGGCAAAGAATATTCTCAGTTTCTTAGGATTTGTTTTCACGAGAACTTTCGCTCCTGCCATCGCTCCAAAAAGCACACCAACCACTACAGGCATACAGATTCCGGGTTCGATGTATCCTTTCTGAATGTAAATGACAGAACTTGCCATTGCAGTAACTCCCATCATAAAGTTACTGGTGGTAGTAGAAACTTTAAACGGAACTCTCATAATATTGTCCATGGCGATTACTTTAAAAGCTCCGGAACCAATTCCTAATAAACCGGACATCATTCCGGCAATTCCCATCATACTAAAACCTCCTATAACATTTTTAGTTCCGTAATGAATAACTTTGCCATCATGTGCAGGATAAGTGCCTTCTAATTTTAGTTTTTTAGCCAAAGGACTAGATTCTAAAACAATATGTTCTTCTTTTTTACGAAGCGAATTGATAGCCGAGAAAATTAAAGTAAGCCCGAATAAAACGGCAATAAACGAAGTAGGAGCGATGGTTGAAAGCAGGGCTCCGCAAACAGCACCTATTGTGGTGGCAATTTCCAGAAAAATACCCAATCGCATGTTGGTGATTCCTTCTCTCACATAAGCTGCAGCTGAACCTGAAGAAGTTGCAATTACGGAAACCAAGGCTGCACCAATTGCATAATGAATGTCAACGCCAAGAATGACTGTTAAAAGTGGAATTATGATAATCCCGCCACCTAAACCTGATAATGAGCCAATAAAACCTGCTAAAAAAGCACCAAGAATCATAATCAGGGTAAACGTAAGTACTGTCATTCGAATCGATTTAGTTACCGCTAATTTACGAATTGAAATTGGGAGAGGAACTTTTTTATTTCTTAATTAAAAACTAAAATGACAGCAACCAAAAGTATAAAGGATGAAAAATAATGCCAAAATAATTCTAACTGATTGATTTTTAAATGACAATCAGGGAGGTTGATGATACGCTAAGATTGAAGAATTTACAGGTTGTCTTCTATTATTTTTTGCACACTATTGATAAAAGTCTCCGTATCCTTAACATCCTGCTTGATGTATAAATCGTATTTGGTTAATTTATACTGATCAATCATGTCTTTTTTTAAATACTTTATGAGAGATTCGAGAGTTCGGGTATCTTCCTCATTTTGCCTTTTTAGTTCCCTTTGTTTGCTTTGCAAGTAATCCAGACTGTTTTTTAATCTCTCGACATTTAACTTTTCCACTCTTTTCCTTCGTTTAAAATTATTTAATAAACGATATCCCGGGAGGTTATTAAGCTCAATATGCCCCAAAAACCATTACCATTTGAGTTTAATTCCTCCGGAGTATCGTATTTTCATACATACGTTTAAATTGAGAATTTAGATTTGGAAATTGTTATATAATTTGTATTGCGATTTACAAAATTTGTATTTGAGGTAAGCAGGTTGTTGAAAGCCGAATGTTTTGACCTTTTTCGAGGTAGTTATTTTTTGAGGATTTTATATTTTGAATGAGTTTTATAAATTTTTATTGGGATCGATTGTCTAAAGCGAGATACGTTTTGTCCAAAGAAGAAAGCAATAAAGCTGCTGCGGCACTTGTTAGAACCGAATAATCAAAAGGAGCTTTTATAGAGACTGAAACAGCCATGGAGAATGCAAAAAGAAGCATTAAACCTGCAGTTCCCAAAGCAATGTAACGGGTTTTAAATCCTATGATGAGAAACAAACCAAACAAAATCTCGAAAAAAGTAGCCAAAGCTCCCAATACTTCTGCTAAGGATTTACTGACAAAGGAGTTTAAGGTTTGGGTGTAAATAATAAAATTGTCCCAGTTTCCCCACGCAACTCCGGGAGCGCCGGGTGCACCCCAAAGACCAAAACGGTCGGCAACTGCAGAGAGCATCGTAATTCCTAAAACAATTCTTAAAACAAAACCTGCTTGTGTTGTACCAATTTTTCTCATTTGGATCTTTTTATGTAAAGGTAACAAGATGTTCTGCTACTTTGATGATTATTTTTGAGACCAAGCTATTTTAAGAACTCTTAAATCCATCTTCCTTATCCTTGAAGGCCCATGTCGCCATAGCTTCGATAACAGGCATTAAACCTTTTCCCGACGGACTTAAGCTATAGGTCACAAAAGGAGGTACAACCGGTTTAGCTTCTCTAATGACAAGATGGTCGGCTTCGAGCTGTTTTAAATGTTGTATCAGCATCTTTTCGGTAACTGCAGGGATAGCCCTTTTTAGTTCACTGTAACGTTTGCTTCCGCCTGAAAGATGGTAAATGATAATGGGTTTCCAATAGCCTCCAATTTTTTCCATAACATAAGTTACAGGACATTGGTCTAAAGCATATTGCTTGTTTTCCTGAATAGTCGATGATTCTTTGATGGCGGTCATAGTGCATACTTTAGGGTAAGTACTTGTATAAAAGTAAGTACAAATATACCTTTGTTACAGAACATAAAAAAATAAACAGAGATGAAAATTACAATTTCAGGATCATTAGGAAACATAGGTAAGCCATTGACCCAAAAACTTATTGCCTCGGGACATGAGGTAACAGTAATCAGTAGTAGTTCAGACCGCGTAAAAATGATTGAAGCAGCAGGAGCAAAAGCAGCGATAGGTTCTGTAAGTGATGCCGCTTTTTTGCAAAGCGCATTTGAAGGAGCTGATGCTGTATTTGCAATGACTCCGCCTAATATGGGAGGAGTTAATATCATTACCAATACTACGGACGCCGGTAAAGCACTTGCAAAAGCCATAGCAGCTGCCGGAGTAAAACGTGTTGTAATGTTGAGCAGTATTGGTGCAGATTTACCGGGAGGAAATGGTCCAATTGCCGGACTTCATAATATTGAGAAATTATATGAGTCATTAGAGAACGTATCGGTTACGTATCTTCGTGCGGGTTTTTTCTACACGAATTTGTACCATGATGTTCCAATGATTAAGGGAGCGGGAATTATTGGAGCAAATTATCCTTCTAACACTACAATTCCTTTTGTACATCCTGAAGATATTGCCGCAGCAGTGTCTGAAGAATTACTAAAAACGATAGCGGGAAAGAACATTCGTTATATTGTAAGTGATGTGCGAACTCCAAATGAAGTAGCCAAAACTTTAGGCTTAGCCATTGGAAAACCGGATCTACCATGGATAGAATTTACCGATGTACAATCTCTTGACGGAATGAAACAAGGGGGACTACCGGAAGAAATTGCTGAATTGTATACCGAAATGGGATCAGGTTTTAGAAACGGTAAAATTGCAGCACATTTTTTAGGCGATTATAGTTCTGTTGAGGGACAAATTAAACTGGAAGATTTTGCAAAAGAATTTGCTGCTAAATTTTAAATAAAAGTAAGAAGCTGGTTTTAGGATCAGCTTTTTTTAGTATTTGAGAATTCTAAGGTGCTATTGACTTTTGATAAGAATATACTGGTTTAGTATAAAAATATACCGTTTGTAAGATTCGGACTGTATTTATCTTTGTAATAATAGAATTTAAAAATTATAAAGATGAAAGCCATAGGATTTAAAACATCGTTACCAATTGCTGAAGAAGAGAGTTTTATAGCATTTGAAACCCCAAAACCAGTTCCCGGAGAGCGTGATTTAGTAGTAAAAATTAGTGCAGTATCTGTTAATCCCGTCGATTTTAAAATTCGTCAAAATAGTACAAAAGATACCGTTTTAGAAACTCCGAAGATTATAGGCTGGGATGCTGTGGGTATTGTTGAAGCGGTAGGAGAGAAAGTAAGCCTGTTTAAGGTGGGAGATGAAGTTTTTTATGCCGGAGATATTACCAAACCGGGTAGTAATGCCGAATACCAGGTTATTGACGAACGAATTGTAGGCAGAAAACCAAAGTCCTTAAGTCTTGAAGAATCGGCAGTCATACCTTTAACCGGTTTAACGGCTTGGGAAATTCTCTTTGACCGCATCCGAATCAATCCTGAAAAAGATAAAGGTAAGTCGATCTTAATTATTGGAGGGGCAGGAGGAGTAGGTTCGATCGCTATTCAATTGGCCAAAAAAGTAGCGGGTCTCACGGTTATTGCAACCGCATCCCGCCCAGAAACTATAGCCTGGTGCAAAGAGCAGGGAGCCGATTATGTAGTTGATCACCGAAATTTAATTGCTTCGGTTCAGGAAGCCGGGTTTCAACAGGTCGATTTTATTTTAGATTTTGTAGATACGAATTCTTATTGGGATACTATGGCAGAATTGATTAAACCGCAAGGACATATTGCCTCTATTACCGGAAGCAGTGATCCCGTGGCTTTGAACAAACTGAAAAATAAAAGTGCCTCCTTCTCGTGGGAGCTTATGTACACACGATCGATGTATGAAACCGATGATATGCAGGAACAGCACGTTATTCTTAATAAATTGGCTGATCTTTTAGATCAGGGCATGCTAAAATCAACGCTAAATGTAACGTTAACAGGTTTAACGGTATCGAATTTCAAAAAAACGCATGAACTTTTAGAGTCAGGAAAAACTATAGGAAAAATTGCTATTAAGTTCTAAAGACAAGGAGGGAGGCGGTTATGAACCTTTTAATATTTTAAAAACATATTCTTTGTAGCTTGCCCCGATAGGAATTTCTATGGAGCCAATTTCAACATCATAAGCGGTAAAGGCAGTAATGTTTTTTAAATTGATGATAAAAGAACGGTGTACGCGAAGAAAATCTTTTCCCTGAAGTTCCGCTTCAATATCGCCGATTTTGTATTTAGAGGTTAGTTTTATGCCTTCCTTCTGATGCACCACAATGTAGTCTTTCACACTTTCAATAAACAAAACATTGTCCGTATTGATTTTATGAAATTTAGTACCGCTTCTGATGTAAATAAAATTCTCGAGAGGTGGCGTTATAATTTTTGTATTGCTTGGGCCACTGATACGTAAATAACGATCGGTGGCTTTAAAAAAGCGATCAAAAGTAATAGGTTTGAGTAAATAATCTACAATGTCATGTTCGTAGCTTTCCAAAGCATATTCACGATAAGCCGTTGTGAAAATAATAGCCGGAGGGTTTTTCAATGTCTTTAAAAAATCAATTCCCGTGATCTGAGGCATTTTAATATCCAGAAACATGAGGTCAACAGCCGTAGTTCTTAATACTTCGGCAGCTTTTAAGGCATTCGGACAGGTTCCTACAATCTCAAAATAATCCAGCTTACTGATGTGATTTTGCAGCAGGTTTATGGCCAAAGGCTCATCATCGACTAATAAACATCTTATTTTCATTTTTCTAAGCTTGGTTGGAATCGTTTTGCAGCTTGATTTCTAAATGGGCTGTAAAATGAGTATCGTTTTTGGTAACCTCAAAAGTATAATTTTCCGGATAAATTTTGTCCAGCTGCTGTATGATATTGTTCAGTCCAATTTTACCGTTTTCAGATTCAGTTTCACTCTTCCCAATAGTGTTTTTAACCGTAAAAGTAAAATGACTGTTCTTTAGTTTTAAATCAATAACTATAACGGGGGAATCCGTATCTTCTCCGGCACCATGTTTAAAAGCATTTTCTACTAATGAAAGTAAAATTAAAGGCGCAATAACATCATTATGGTCGATATCGGTATTAAAAATGACACTGAGCCTTTCGTCATATCGCAACTTTTCAAGTGCAATATAATTGTTAAGCAATGCAATTTCTTGCGAAACAGGAACATAAGTACCGCTGCAACGATATAAAATGCAATCTAATATTTCAGACAAAACCGCAATTGATGGTGAAGTAATTGGCGAATTAACAAGAGACAAGGAATAAATATTGTTGAGCGTATTGAACAAAAAATGAGGGTTCAATTGAGCTTTTAGCACTTTTAGTTCCGTTTCTGCCTTTTGCTTTTCCAGTAACAATGCTTTTTTCTGAACTAAATATTGGTTTTTAACCTGTTTTACAAAAACAAAGAATAAAGAAAGAAAAAAGGATTGAATAAAATACGATCGAAACAACTTTGAAATATCTGTAAAGATTTCAAAAATGGACTCCTGTATAAAAGGAGGGGTGCGTACAATAGGTTCCAGTACATAAATGATTATAGTTCGATTAATAGCCGAGATAAGATAACAGCCCACTATAAATTCAAGCCAGACCATACTGTGATTTTTGGGCGTCATTAAGCGCGGAAGAATACGATAGGAAAGGAAATAGGCAAACAGCATAGAGAAAAACAGATCGAATGCAATTCCCAGCATTTCATTTGGAATGTTTAATGCAGGATCATCAAAATTATTTTTACCAAGGAACATAATATACAGGCAGAACCAAAACACAATATGTGTTGGAACTCTGTGGGCTGAGGAATAGTTGATGAGTTTTTCGAATATTGACATAGCAGACCAAAGTTAGTATTTATTTAGAAAGAGAAAGAATGTGTCGACAAACAGGTTCAAAAATGACATTAACGCATAAAAAACGTAGATAAACATCGTTAATACTCGTTATTTAATGGTTGATCGATCTGAAAGAACTGTATAGCATGCGCTTAATTTTTGCATACAATTAAAGAAGAGTTTTGGTGAAAATTATAAACGAAACCAAAAATGAAAAAGCTCATCTTACTCATCATCCTTTCTTTAGGCTTTGAGGCTGTGGCACAGACCAATGAATTTACGCTTAAAGGAAAAGTTATGGATTCAAAAACAAAACAATCTCTGTCCTATGTTACCGTCACGCTGGAATCGTCTGATCAGAAAAAAAGAACGGTTTCTTCTGATGAAAACGGGATGTACGTTTTCAAGAGTCCTCCCGGAAATTATCAGTTGAAAATCGAATTTATATCCTACAAACCATTCACCGTAAACGCGATTTCACTTCAGAAAGATCTGATTTTAAAAGACGTTTTACTGGAAGAAGAAGTTAATGAACTGAATGAAGTGAATGTGGTAGCTGAAAAATCGGCCGTAGAACTAAAAATGGATAAAAAAGTATTCAACGTTGGAAAAGACATTCTCTCAAAAGGCGGAACAGCTAACGATATTTTGAATAATGTTCCCTCAGTAAATGTGGATATTGCGGGGGCCGTAAGCCTTAGAGGCAATAGCGGTGTTACGGTTTTAATTAACGGAAAACCATCCATGTTAACCGCTAATAACGGTTTGTCTCAAATTTCGGCGGGGAATATTGAAAAGGTAGAAGTTATTACAAATCCCTCAGCGGCTTACGAAGCGCAGGGGAGTGCAGGAATTATAAATATCATACTAAAGAAAAACAGTATGCAGGGATTTAACGGTTCGCTGCAGGCAGGAATAGGAAATCCGGCAAATCATAGTCTGAATGCCAATGTGAGTTATAAAACCGAAAAAGTCAATTTGTTTTCCAATATAGGATACCGTTACATTGACGTTTTTGCTTCCAACAGACAGTTTCAGCACAATACCAGCAACAATGCAGTAACCACGCTGAATCAATACGATGATATCCGAAGAAATAATAGTATCTACAATATTTACATAGGAGGAGATTATTACATTAATGCCAAAAATACCTTAACCGGAAGCTACTATCGAGACAGAAACAATAACAATTACAAAACGGCTATTGAGTACGAGTATGCCAACGCCAGTAATGCAACTGACAGTATCATCAATCGCCACGAAAATTATAAGGAACCAAAGTTTTACAATGCCTTAGAATTAAATTATGTAAAAACATTTGATAAAAAGGATAAAAAATGGACGACCAGCCTGCAATATGATTTTTGGCACGACGATGAAAATCAATACATCGATCAGCAAAAAACGATGCCTTATGAACCGGAAGTTTCTAATCTGTACAGCCGTGATATTGAAAGCAGTAACGATATCTTTCTAAAGTCTGATTTTGTAAATCCGATAAACGAAAATTCTAAAATTGAGATGGGAATCAGAAGTGATTTGCGCGCCATTAGAAGTGATTATTATACGGTTTTGGATGAAGTTTTGCAGGATCAGTTTACCAATAAATTAAAATACGACGAGAACCTCTATAGTGGTTACATTCAGTTTGGAAGTAAAGTAAAAAAGTTCAGTTATCTGGCAGGTTTGCGGGCGGAATTATCCGATATTAAAATTGCCGATTCAAAGAATTTGTTCAGCAACACTAAAAATTATATCAACCTGTTTCCAACTGTTCATTTAGTATACAATCTAACCGAGAAAACAGATTTACAGCTTAGCTACAGCAAACGAATCAACCGTCCGAGGTTTTGGCAGTTGAATCCTTTTTCCGGGCTTTCAGATTTGCGCAATCTTACCGTAGGAAACCCTGATTTGAATCCGATGTTTACGAATTCTTTTGAATTGACTTTACTGGCTAAACCCGGAAAATTTAGCATCAATCCGTCTGTATATTATCAGCACACTATCGATTTTTTCGAGTATATTTTACAGCGCACAGATGAAAATTATTTTGTGAGAACACCGGTAAATCTGGACACTGAAGATCGTTTTGGAGCAGAAGTTTCTTCAACTTACAGTCCAACAAAATGGCTGAGACTGTCTTTGGATTTTAATTACTACAAATTTAAGCAGCAAGGCACTTACAAGGAAGTGATCTATGATGTGGAAGACGAAACCTGGTTGTCAGGCTTTCGTTCGGTTGTGAAGTTTCCAAAAATAATTTCAGGTGATTTTAGTTTTAAATACCGAGGTAAAAATCAGGGAGTTCAATCGGTTACCGAGGCACAATACTCGGCCAATATTGGTTTAAACAAGGACTTTTTTAACGATAAAATGTCGGTTACTTTAAATGTGAACAACCTTTTCAATTCGCAACTAACCAAACAAACGGTCAGCACACCGCTCTATTATTTAGAATCAGAGTTTCGTTCGCAGGGAAGATATATCAGACTGACTGTAATTTACCGTTTCAACCGAAAAAAGAATGAAGCCGACAGACTTCCGGATTCTGAATAGTCTGGAAATTTATATTCTTTACTCCAATTGAATTTTAGGAATCGAGCCAGTTTTTAAAATTATTGATTTCCTTTTTGCTTAGAATAATAGGTTCTGTATCCGGAACGGTAACATTCAGTAAAATTTCGATTTTCTGGCTCGAATGTTTCACAATTTCCTGAACAGAATGGCGGTTAATAATATACTTTCTGTTGATTTTAAAGAAAAGAGCCGGATCGAGTTTATTGATGAGGTCTTTCAAATTATTATTGTACAGGTAACTACTGCCGGAGTTGGTGTAGATAAACAAATGTTTTCCGGTCGCAAAGAAAAAGGGAATTGAAGTGTCGTTAACAGAAATTAGTTTATCTCTGTGGCTCACCAGAAAATGATGCTGAATGTTACTTTGATTCTCAATTTCAACCAAAGATTCAACAACTGAATTGCTGTTAAAGGTCTCTTTTATGTTTTTGTATTTGTGTAAAGCTTCGAGTAATTCTTCCTCTTCGTAAGGTTTAAGAAGATAATCGATAGTAAAATGTTTGAAAACTTTTACTGCATAAGAGTCATAAGCAGTGATAAAAATAACGGGGCATGACACGAGAGCCTGCTCGAAAATATCGAGGCTTTTACCATCTCCCAAATGAATATCCATAAATGCAAGATCAACGGTATTCGCTTTAAAAAAGGCAACAGCACCC
Organism: Flavobacterium tructae; assembly: GCF_002217475.1. Lineage (GTDB taxonomy): Bacteria > Bacteroidota > Bacteroidia > Flavobacteriales > Flavobacteriaceae > Flavobacterium > Flavobacterium tructae. The sequence continues at coordinate 40,651 of NZ_MUHH01000011.1, read as the reverse complement.
TTTACAGATTTCAGTACTGTAATTTCACTGATCGGAAGGACAGTCTGCTCTTCCAGAATATTTTTGAGATAGGTGGAGGCGAGATGTTCATCTTCAATGATGACTATTTTCATTTCGTTTATTTTTTGTAAAGTTAAAAAAAAACGGAATGTTGTGAAACCTTAGTGTTTTGCAAGGTACAATTTATATCGAACTCGTTAAGAGAATAGAAAAAACGTAAGCAAGAAATGGTAAAAAGTTGACCTGTCCTAATTTGGCAGGTCAGTTTATTTTATAGCAATACAATTGATTTGCTGTCAGAAATATGCTGTATACGATCTTCTGTCAGAGTAATTAAGCGTTAACTGTATTTGTGTTAGATATAAACTATTTTACAAGATTTTGGTTTTAACTGTCTTATTATCAAGGGTGTTTTGCTATAGTGACTGAGTTTTTTACCCGCTTTTTAGATATATTGCAATAGATAAAATCCTACTTTATCGTTTTTTTTATTAAATTAGCTAAAGCTTTAATGGTGTTGTTCGTCAGCTTTTTGCTGCAGAATGATGTACTATGGGATGACTACTTTACTCAGGTGCATTTTTTTCGCTTTTGAGATATAATGATGGAGCGCAAGTATAGTTCAGCAAGATCTCTTATCTGAAAGCTAACTAGTGTTCATTTGCTGAAGCGAAGAATTAATGAACATAACACTAAGCATAAAACTGCTTTTCTTGTCCTTTTTTAATCCAATTGCCTTTACTTTAAAAGAGTATCGCAATGCAGTACCAAGTTGAAAAAAGTATGAAAGAGAAAATCGAAAATCTGGAACAATCTAAGAACATTCAGGAATTTCTTTTGGCAATAAAGAGAAAATCGGATAATTTAATTAATTACTTTCTGGTCGCTTTTTTTATTATAGGTTTATTATTAGCGTTTTGTTTTGATACCTGGGAGATTGCAATTGGAGTGGGGGGAATATTGCTTATTGCCTATTATTCATCAAAATTAGCATTGCCTGAATCTGACTTTTATCAGTATGTTCTCAGTACCGTATTGGGGATTTTCATGTGCCAGTTTATTTATCAGATGCATGGTATGTTTGAGATGCATTTTACGGCATTTGTTGCAAGTGCTATACTTATCACTTATCAAAACTGGAAACTGCAAATACCATTAACATTAGTAGTAATAATTCATCATGCACTATTTGGTTATTTGCAATATAGTGGTGTCAGTGGTATTTATTTTACTCAGTTGGATTATATGACACTGCGCACTTTTGTTATTCATATACTATTAGCCACGACCATTTTCGGGCTTTGTGGATTGTGGGCTTATCAATTTAAAAATTACAGTGAAGCTCATATTAATCAGACGTTTAAAAAGAGAGAAATTGAAAATCGGGAATTAAAAACGGCAAATTACGAATTGGATCGTTTTGTGTATAGTACCTCTCATGATTTACGTGCTCCATTAAATTCTATGCTTGGACTTATTGAAATAGCCAAAGACGATACAGCGGAAGAGTTAATGATCGGACATCTTGAAATGTTGAAGGAGAATGCCGAAAAGTTAGATAACTTCATTTGTGATATCCTTGATTATTCGCGAAACTCACGGATGGAGATCGAGAAGCAAAAGATCAATTTTAGAGAACTTATCAAAGAGGTAACCCAAAATTTAAAATTCATGGGTGATACTAACCGAAGAGTTGATTTTAAAGTTGATATTATTGGTAATGCTTCGGTTTACTCCGATAAAAATCGGCTTACGACTATTCTGAACAATCTGATTTCAAATTCAATCCGCTATCAAAATTTTAAGGTTTCAAACCCATTTGTCAATATTAAAATAGATATTTCTAACATCGAAACCAATATTGTTGTTGAGGACAATGGAATTGGAATTCAGCAAGATTTACATCCAAAAATATTTGACATGTTTTATCGTGTTTCCCGAGAGTCGGTTGGTTCAGGATTGGGACTTTATATTGTAAAAGAAGCAATCTATAAACTCAATGGAGATATAAAAGTTCAATCTGAAATTGGTCATGGAACCACTTTTACGATTAAAATCCCAAACAAGTAAATACCTTAACCCATGGAACAGAATGCAACACAACCCTACTTTAGAAAAATCCTTGTCATAGACGATAGTGCTACAGATCGTTATATTGCAAAGCGAATGGCTGAAAAGTATTATTTTGCTGAGGAAATTGTTTTAGAAGAGTTAGCCACAACAGCACTTGAATATTTACGTTCGTTAGAAGATACACCTGATTTACTTCCGCAATTTATTTTTCTCGATATCAACATGCCTGAAATGAATGGTTTTGAGTTTCTTGAGGAATATGCAAAACTTTCTGAATCAATCAAACTAAATTGTATTATAATGATGATTACTTCTTCAACGCATCCCGAAGATCTCAAACGGGCAGAAAGTAACCCCTTGGTAATAGGCTTTCTGAATAAACCCCTTTGTAAAGAGAAATTTGAAGGTATAAAACAGGAGTTTCTATTAAAAAATCATTAAACATAGATGACTGAAAGCTCAATTTTATTAGTTAGTATAGCTCCGACCGTGATGACTGTATAAGTCTAAAAAAGCAATGAGCCCGATATTACATCGGGCTCATTATTGTAAGTATATAATTCTCTAAAATTTTGGGGCAATTTTACTTTGAAGTTATTTTATGGACTTACAATTCAGGATTGTTTAAACGTGCATCCAGAGGAAATGGAAGTGTATATCGCGGATCATTTTCTATTAGCGTATAATTTTCTCCATTGAAAGTATGGATGATTTGTTTTTGAGTTGTTCTACGCAAATCAAACCAGCGGTGACCTTCTACAGCAAACTCACGTTGTCTTTCCTGAGCGATAAAATCAAGAAGCTGAGTTTGTGTCATGGCAGCAATCGACAGGCTTAACTGATCAAAAGCCGTAGTTTTATATCTGTTTTTGATGAAAGCGATTACCGTTGTTCTTGCCGTTGTCAGATCGTTTAATTGTGCCGATGCTTCTGCTTTTGTCAAATACAATTCAGCGGTTCTAAAAGTACATTTTTGTGCAATATCACCACCTTTTCTAAATCTGTATCTGCTTCCGCTTGCCTGATAATACAACGCAAAACGTAAGTCATTTGTTTTATCATAAACGCCTGTTAAAGTTGGTGCGGCATATGATGTTCCTTTCAAAAGATTAATGAAAGGATCCTCAAGAGCTAATATGGATTCTGGTCCGTTGTAAAGATTAGGTAAAGCAGCAGTAGTGTTTAAGTTGATTAAAGCACTTTTGTATGTCATTGCTTTATCTGCAGCAGCAATAGCCTTTGCCCATTCTTTTCTGTAAAGGAAAATACGGGATTCCATTGCATATAAAGCAGCTTTAGAAAAACGGTAGTTGATACCCGTTGTTTGAGTGTCTAAATTCAATAATTTTTTTGCCTCTTCGTTATCAGATAAAATCTGGTCGTAAATAACAGCAACACTTTGAGGAACGTAAGCCTGCTCTAAATCTATTTTTAAAGCCAACGGAACCCCTCTGTCTGTTGCAGCTGTTGCAGCATTAAAAGGTTTACTGAAGATATTCAATAAATCAAAATAAGATAATGCTCTTAGTGCATAAGCTTCTCCTATTAATTGGTCTTTCTCTGCAGAAGGCGCTAATTTTGCGCTTGCTTCATTGATGATAACATTCGTATAGAAAATTCTGTTGTACAAAGCAGCATAAGGAAAACTATTGGTAGTTTTATCAGGATTGGCATCGTTCCAGATATAATGATCTCTGTAGAAAGTAGCATTATCATTAGATTCATCTAAAACCAATTCGTCTGTTCTAATAGTAGATAATGCTTTATGAATAGGATTTGTAGAATAACCGGTTGTCAATACTGCTCTATAATCAGTTAAAGTTTCCGGAATTACTTTACCTACCGGCTCAACATCAAGATAATGATCACAGCTTACAGAAGTAATGGCTACGCCGGCAAAGAATACGTATTTTAGTATATTTTTCATTTTAAATCAGATTAAAAAGTTAGGTTACATCCTAAAGATATTGATCTTGGGATTGGTTGTGCATAGATATTTCCGAACGTTTCAGGGTCAAAGTAACCTTTATAATCAGAGCTGATTACAAATAAGTTTCTTCCTTCGATACTAAATCTAATGCTATCCATAAACAACGTTTTTGTCGCTGTTTTAGGCAATGAATATCCTAAACGAACGCTGCTTAAACGCATATAGCTCATTTCATGAACCCAAGTATCTAAATAGTTGTAAACATTAAGTGGTGCTCCTGCTGGAGAAAACCATTGGTAAGCCATCCATGAATCTCCTGTTCCTGAAGTTGGACTGGTAATTCCAGGTATGTTTGAACCGGTATTAGTAGGTGACCATGCATTAAGTACATCTGTAGTGTAGTTCTGACCACGATCTAATTGTGTACCATTAAAATTTGGTTTTTCAACAACAGTTTGTTTAAGATTGAAAGTGGTAGCAATAGTAAGATCAAAATTATGAACTTTGAAAGTGTTGATAAAACCACCGGTAAATTTAGGATCTGCATCTCCAACATAAGTAAACAAATCTCTTGTTTCTTCATTCGTAAGTTTTGATTGCGAGAAAACTCCCGGGAAAAAATCTGCATAAGGATCAAATAGACCAAAAAGAGTTTGCGTGTTTACAGTTTCTCCTTTTTTGTTTACAAATAAAGGGAAACCACTTTCATCAATTCCGTTAGTTTTTAAGGCAAATACGGCATTAACAGGTAATCCTTGTCTTGAAGGTAAATAGGTGTTAGATCTTGTCTGGATACGATCAACAGTACTCTTATTATGAGCAAAATTAATAGTCGTGTTCCATTTAAAGTTCGGACGGTCAATGTTTCTTGTAGACAAAGAAATCTCGTATCCTTTATTCGTTACCTGAGCCCAGTTAGCGTTTGTATATTCAAAACCGTTTTCAACAGGAAGTGATTGTAAGCCAATTAAATCAGTACTTTTTCTTCCGTAAACATCGGTTATAATGTTAATACGGTTGTTGAATAACCCCAGATCCATTCCAAAGTTGGTATTGGTCGTCTTTTCCCATCTTAATTTATCATTTGGAGGAGAAGCTACACTAATAATAGGTTCTGATTGTCCCGGTAAAATAATAGTTGTTTGATTTGTTCCAACGACATACGGAGAAGTATTTTTATCGATATTTCCTTGTAAACCGTAAGACGCACGTAATCTTAAATTAGAAACTATTTCGCTATCTTTTAAGAAATTTTCTTCAGATACTGCCCATGAACCGGAAACTGCCCATAATGGCAAGTATTTGTATTTAGGATCTGCACCAAATAAATCTGAACCGTCGTAACGAACACTTCCAAAGAACGTATATTTTCTGTCATATGTATAAGATGCTGTTGCGAAGAATGATGCAAATGCATTTTCGTTTTCACTCTTTAAATACGTTCTATAGGTTGGATTAGTTGCATAATTTTGAGTTGGAAAAACAATTTGAGTTGTGGTCAATGTTTTCGGGTCGAAACCAAAACCTTTTGTATTAATAGCTGTGTTTTTGTTTTTTCTTAACTCATTACCCACCATAAATTCTAACTCATGTTTTCCTCCAAGAGTAGTGTTATAGTTTAACATCGTTTTCCAGTTGTATTGAAAAAAGTCAGTGTTTGAATTTTGAATAATTCCGCCAACAGGAAGGAAATAAGTATAAGCTCCATTTGCAAATACACTTGTTTTTTCTCTTTCTTTTCTTGTAAAGTAAGTGTCTTTGCCAGCATATTTTTCAGAAGCATTGTTGTCAAACTGTAAACCAATTTGTGTACTTGCTTTTAATCCTTTTGTAATCTTATAGTCAACATCAAGTAAAGCTTTTATAGATCTTGTTGTCAATTCGTAATTAGTGTTTTCTCTTTCTTCTAAGTAATTAAAAGGAATATATACACTTCCATTTCCATATCCGGTCATGTCTTTATCATAATTATAACTTCCATCAGCGTTTATTGGAGTTAGATATGGATTTGCGTTTCTGGAATAATTAGCAGGATTGGTAAAAGTGTCTGTATCTGAAATATAAGATGATTTTTTACTTTGTGTACCAAAAATTCCAACACCAACATGCAGTTTATCAGTTACATCAAAGTTATTTTTTAAGGTAAGGTTGTATCGGTCAAAACCGGTTCCGATAGTAGCACCTTCTTCGTTGTAAGCTCCTAAAGAGAAATAGTAGTCTGATTTTTCTCCACCACCGGATAAACTTAAAGTATATTGTTTGTTGATGGCACTGCGATACAATAAGTCACCCCAATTGGTATTGTTGTTTCTTAAAGCGTTGATTGCATTTTGAGTGGGAGTACTAAGAGACGAAAAACCTCCCGATCTGTAGGCTCCTAATTCATTAGCCTGTTTAAGAATACGGGAAATTTCTCCGTTACCGTCTCTGTACGTCAAATCCTCTCTTGAAGCCAGTGAAAGTTCAAAATCTACTTTTTGAGAAGCATTTAAAAGGTTTAATTTAGAAAAATCAGGTTTTTGAGTCACAAAAGTATTGACATTCAAATCTACTTTCATGCTTCCTTTTTTTCCTTTTTTAGTCGTTACGACAATAACTCCATTCGCAGCTCTTGCTCCGTAAATGGCAGTTGCAGCAGCATCTTTTAATATGGTAATATCTTTAATATCCTCAGGATTTAAACCTGCGATAGAAAAATTGCTTAAAACATCAATATTGTCTTTGTCATAATTTTGAGGAATGTCATTTCCTTCAAGTGGCAAACCATCCAAAACCCATAATGGATCCTGTGCACCGTTAAGAGAGGCAGTACCACGAACTCTGATTTTTGCAATGGTTCCCGGAGCTCCTGTTTGTTGTGTTACCGCAACACCCGCAACCTGACCTACTAACATTTGATCTAAACTCGCAACACCCGCTTGTTTGATATCAGCCATATCCACCTTGGCAACAGCAGATGTTAGCTTTCTCTTTTCGATTTTCTGATAACCGGTAACTACGATTTCCTTTAATTCGCTTACATCTGACTTTAAAGAAATGTTGTATTGATTTTTATCTGTAATGTCAATTGTGTAAGGCAGATAACCCATATAGGTTACTCTTAGAGATTTGATATTATTGTTTATTTTCAATTCAAAGGCACCGTCAAAGTCACTTACAGTTCCCAGACCGGCACTTTGAATTACTCCTTTTTCAGAGGTGTTGTTTGATACGGAACTGTTTTCGACAGCAATGGTAACCCCCGGTATCGGCAGTCCGTCTTTGGCATCAAGTACCTTTCCTTTAATAGTCCTTTCCTGCGCAAACCCCGAGAGGGTAAGTAGGAAACTCAGCATGTAAAATAAATTTTTCATTGGGTTGTTTTTGGATTATGTTAATTTAAAGTGTGTTGTTTAGTGCTTTTTCAATACGTTGGATCAGATCGAAATAATGATTCTTTGTCTCCTGATTTCCAATGTTTCTTTTCGTCTTTAAAAGTTTCAGAATCTGATTCAATTCTCCTTTTTTATCAGAAGTCACTTCGGAAACTCTCTTTAATGAAGACTGATTGATGTTGCGCGCCATTTTTGATTCTTGCAGATAATCGCATAAATGAGGCATTTTTAAAGTCTCTTCTAATTGAATAATTTTCTTGCTGTCTGTTTTCTCAAAAAGTTTATTGGTCGAAACAATCAATACATCTACATAATTTTTCTGTGTCATACGTTCCATAATCGTAAGCGATTTGTTTTGAATCGTAGGAGCGAAAATGTTTTGATGAACGGTTTTAAATAATTGTGTTACGGTATAAACATTCTCTCTGGCTTCGTTACGTTGGAACAGCTCATTTTCTGTAATTCTCAACAAACGATCATCACTTAACAGGTTGTATAAAATTCCATATTGTAATTCTCTTGCCAGCGTGTAAGGAGTGTACTCATAAGGTCCAAGAGGAGAATCTTTCAATGGATTTGTTTTGTCCAGAATTGGGTTAAAAAACAACCATTCCGGAAGCGCAATACTATTTTTCAGTAAATACGAAACAGCTCTTTTTTGAATGGCAGCCGGAACCGGAACATAACTGGCTTTATTGTCACCGTGAACCGTGGTATTCAGATAAATTCCTCCCACATTCGTTAACACATGGTAGTTGTAAAGATTCCACTGACCAATTGCTCCAATATAAAGTTTACCCGTTTGATAGTAAGATTCATCTTTATCATACGTCCACTCAAGGATTTTACCCACCACTTTTTTAAGGTTTTTAAGCCCGTATTCGCTGGCCTTCATGGCATCATCACCTAAATCTTCAGATTGCGAACGCGGGTCAATTGTACTGTCACCGTCCTGCTGCTCTCCGTAGAAATAAATCGGATCATTCTGATGTTTTGCAATCAGATCGTTAAGCGCAGTGTGCTCTTCTTTTTGATCAGCGTACCATTTGTAACCCCATTCGATAGCATATTTATCGTATTCACCAATTTTTGGTGTAATGGCTTCCACATGATCTTCAGGCTGAGCAATATAGTTGTAACGGGCATAATCCATGATTGATGGAGCCGTTCCGCCCATTTTTGCTGTAAAATCTTTAGATCTTAACGATTCTACCGGATAAGCAAACGAAGCACCCATATTGTGTTTTAAACCAAAAGTATGTCCCACTTCATGAGACGATACAAAACGGATCGCTTCTCCCATGTGTTCGTCACTAAATTTATTTCCTCTGGCTTTCGGATCAATGGCACCTGTCTGAATGCGCATCCAGCTTTGAAGTGAAGTCATTACATTGTGCCACCAGATAATATCCGATTCTATAATTTCACCACTTCTTGGGTCTACTACCGCAGGTCCCATAGCGTTAGATTTTTGAGAAGCCACATACGTAATTACAGAATAACGTACGTCGTCGACATCAAAATCAGTATCTTCCTCAGTTGGCTCTTTGGCGATTACGGCATTTTTAAATCCGGCTCTTTCAAAAGCAACCTGCCAGTCGCGAACCCCTTCTATAATATAAGAACGCCATTGTTTTGGTGTCGATGGATCGATGTAATACACAATTGGCTTTTTAGGTTCTACCAATTCGCCTTTGCGGTATTTTTCGATATCTTCTTTTTTAGGTTCCAGTCTCCAGCGCGTGATTAATTCTTTCTCCTGCATAGCATGTTGACTGTCGCTGAAATACCAGTGTTTTTCAGAGAAATACCCCACACGCTTGTCTGCAAAACGCGGTTGCATAGGTGTTTTATCCAGTAAAATAATGTTGGACGTCACTCCAAGAGTAACCGAAAGAGCAGGACCACCTTCGCTTACAGATGTAGTAAGCTGTGATTTTACAACGATATTTTTAGGAAACGTTTTTACATTTTCTATATACGATAGTTCTGATTTTACAGATCCGCCAAAGCCAATGTTACTCAATACATCATTGAAACTTTTTTGTTTACCATCAAAAACTTTATTGGCTTTAATAACAACCGAAGTCGAATCGTTATTCTTGGTTTCAATGTCAAAAACTTCAATAATGGATTCTGAGAAATTATTGTTTACCGAAGCTGTAATAGCATCTCCAACAGGCGATGAAACCTTTGGAACAGAAGATTTTACCCAAACTTTCTTGGCCACTAAATCTTTGTGAAACGTTATAATTTTATTCTCGTAATTCATTCCTTTATTCAATCCGGCATCATTAACAGGCAAAGGAACACTCGAGATTTTGTTAACTACTAAAAACTCTCTTTGAAAAAGAGAATCGTTAATTTCGAGGTATAAATCTGTTTTGACCTGAATGGTGTTAAAAAGTCCTTTTTTGAAAGTTCCTTTTTTAACAAGATCATCGTACTTTTTTCCTTTCGAATCTTTTAATGAATCTTTAACTTGTACAGTTTTGTCTTCTTTATTCTTTTTATTCTTTTTTTGAGAAACCATAGTACTGGTGCTCAGTACCAATACCAATAAAACGATATTTTTAAGGTTTATCAACAATGCCTTTTCTCTCATTGAAAGTTAAGTTTAGGTTAATTTTTGGCTAAAAATATTGCAGGGGTTACGTTAAAAAAAACAAAATGGAGTGAGTGGCTTTTTTTCGGGAGTGAATGTTTTCTTTTATCCAATTAAAGGCAAAATGCAAGTAAAATCGCCGTCTTTTTTGAAGACCTCGAAATCGTCCTTAGCATAATATTTGTAAATAATTTCTAAGTATTTGTGACCAAACTTGGATTCTTTACCAAAGTTTTGCTTTTCGTTTAAATTATTGGTAATAATTACAACGTTTTCTTTAATGTCAATTGTTATTTTTAAAGGGGTTTCTTCAGAAGCGATATTGTGTTTTATGGCATTTTCTACCGCAATCTGAAAAGCCAGATAAGGTACTTTTTTAGCCAGATTATTTTCGTCTTCGATCTGAATCGAAAAGACAAATTCTTTCGTAAAACGGGTTTGTTGCAGAAATATATACTTTTCGATAAAAAGCAGTTCTTCCTGTACCGTAACAATATTGTTAACCGGGGGCGTAATCAGATATCGGTAAATTTTGGACAGATTCAGGGTAAATTTTCGGGCAACAGCCGTGTTACTTTCAATAAGCATGTATAGCGAATTCAGCGAGTTGAACAGAAAGTGCGGATTGATCTGTTCTTTTAATTGTTGCAGCTGAATGAGTGCTTTCTCTTTATTAATTTTTTCGTTTTCTATCAAAAGATTGTTTTTCTCCTGCGCCAGTACTTCTTTTTCCTGAAAATTTTTACGGGTGAAAAGAGTAAATAAATAGAAGAATACAATTAAAATAGCTGTTGTAACGATGTAAATTAAGGAAGCATACTTTTTTACGGTATTGACATCTTCATTAGATATTTTCTCCGCAAAATTAACACAGATGTACCAATCCGTTCCTCTTATATTGAGTCGTTTGGTATAGCGTACAATGTCAAGACCTAAATATTCCGAAAGCGCAATTTGTCGGCTGAAACTGTTTTTATTGGTAAAAGTAGTATCACTTGCACGAAGGTTTGTGATCTTGAAAACATTCTTCTTCAACAATTTTACTTCAGGATGGTAGAGGATTGTTCCTTTTTTATCAAACACAAAAGCATAATTGAGCGCTTTTTGGTCAATGGTAGAAAAATAGGTTTGAAGTGCTTTCAAATCAATGTCATATCCGTATCGAATGACTGTACCATTTGTCGCGATGTACTTGTAATAAATGCGCCAGAAAAAATCCTGCTTATTCTCGACAATGCAATTGTAGGTACTGAGATTCCCGTTTTTAACAGCAAAATCTTTTATGGAAGCTTCCAGATTTGGACTGTTTTTAGCAGTTACAAAAGTGATATGTTCCTTATTAATTTGAAACCAATTGTTTTTAATAAGACTGTCATTGGCGTGAATTGTACTGAGTACCTTCAGATTATCCGACAGATTCTGTGTATTGCTCATTTCAACAATACGTTTTAACTCATTTTGAATTTCTAAAAAATGCGACAATTCCTGTACAAGCACTTCCTGTTTTTTCAGAAAGCCTCGTTCTTCAGTTGCAGTATTTGATTTTTCGGTGATCTCAGTTATAAAACTGCTCAGAATATAAATTGAAAGCAGTGTGAGGACAATGAAAATGATTCCTAAAATGAAGAAGTTCCTGCGGGAAAAGGTATTTTTAAAAGTAAATTTCAACGATGTAGATTAAAATATAAGGTAGTATTTCAGACCTTAAAAAGCAATAAATTTTATTTTTTAGGGTGCAAATATAAAACTTTTTATTTGATACTGTTGTAGTTAGCAAAAGTTAACAGTATTTTGAGGGGCACGTTTAGTAAAAATCTTGTTAAGAGTAAAAAGTTTCAGGTTTGAAATAGGTGTATGGCTTACAGAATTTAACCGCAAGGTCCGCAAGGTTTTTTACTAAGCAGGGTTTTGTAAAAAATAAGGTTCGCAAAGCTATACTTAAACTTTGCGAACCTTGCGTATATCTTTGCGGACTTTGCGGTTAAATCATATCACAATTCTATTCTCATTTCAAACCTGAAACCTGAAACCTGAAACTTGAAACTAAAAAAATCACCCAATCTGCAGATGTTCCATATTCTTTCCTACCAAAGTTCTGGTACCCTTCACTTTAAAACCTAATTTTAAGTACAGTTTTTTGGCGTTCGGATTGGCGTCTTCCACCAATAGTCCGAGTGTTCTTTGATTTTGAGTTACATACTCGTCAATTAGAAATTGCAGCAGTTTAGAACCAATTCCTTTTCCCTGATGATTTGGACTTACTCCAACCGAATCAATATAAAATTCACCACTTTGCGTTTCGTCTTCAGGATTAAAATTAGCATTGAAATTCAGACGAACATAATCAACAATTGGTTTTCTCAACGAATGCAATTGTCCTCCGTCATAAACAGCAACAGCACCAATAATTTCGTTGTCTTCCTCCGCTACATAACAATTTTGATAAGAGTATTGATTATTCTCGGTTTCAACAAAATGAAGCAGGAAATAGTAGGCCGTTTTAGGATCCTTTTCACCTGTAAATTTATAGATAATGTCCTCCATTGCCAGCAGCAAAAGCGCTGTAATATTTTCTGAATCTTCGATTGTTGCTTTTCTGATAATCATGATAAATGCGTTTAGTGTACAAAATTACACCAACTTTTACAGATGAATCAATTTTGCTCAATATTTGTGATAAAAATTTGCCTTTTTCATAATTTATAAAGAAATATTTGGCACTATAGAGTATAATTTTTAATTAGTTAATGTTTTTATTATTAGGTGCTTACGTGTGTTTTAAAGTGTGCTTTTTTATTTAACTGATCGAGTGTAATAATTTCAAAAATTACCGTGGTTAGCGTTTTCCTTGTTGCGCAAAACGCTACTTTTTGTAGTATAAATGCTATTTTTTCAAGATTGGCTGTTGATAACTGTTTTTAGGAAGGAGCCTTTTTTTGCCCCTAAGCTGTTGATAACTCTATTTAGATTTAGTATAAATAACTGATGTTTCGCCTCTTAAGCTTTATTTTCTACCTGTTGATAAAAACCAAATCTAGGGGGCGATTTTGAGGTGTACAACTGTTGATAATTGCGTTGTTTTTTAACATCAAAAAACGGGTGAAAGAAGATCTCGGGGTTAAATTTGTAACTATAAAAATGTCGTTAAATACCTCCCCAAGAACGAAGCATTTTTATCCAGGTTCATTCACCATTTAATACTTATATATATGTCTATATTTGATAAAAGAATCAATTATAAACCTTTCGAGTACCCGGAGGTTTTGCAATTTACAGAAGCCATAAATAAAGCGTATTGGGTTCATACAGAGGTTGATTTTACAGCCGATACACAGGATTTTCATTCTCATTTAAATGCTGCAGAGAAAACCGCCATTAAAAATAGTCTCTTGGCGATTGCACAGATAGAAGTAGCCGTGAAAAGTTTTTGGGGAAATATCTATGAGCATTTTCCAAAACCGGAATTCAACGGGCTAGGGGCTACTTTTGCCGAATGTGAATTCAGACATTCTGAGGCTTATTCACGTCTTCTGGAAGTTTTAGGTTATAATGATGAATTTGAAAAACTGATGGAGATTCCGGTTATCCGCAAACGTGTCGATTATCTTTCGGATGTGCTTAAGGATACCAAATCTCAGGACAATAAAAAGTATGTAGTTTCACTGATTTTGTTTAGTATTCTGATCGAAAATGTGTCGCTTTTCAGTCAGTTTGCAATTTTACTGTCTTTTACGCGATTCAAAGGCTACATGAAAAATGTGAGTAATATTATTGCGTGGACTTCTATCGATGAACAAATTCATGCTAATGGCGGAATTTATATCGTAAACAAAATACGTGAAGAGTTTCCGGATTATTTCGATGAGGAAACGTTAAACCTTATTCGTGAAGCCGTTAAAAATTCAATAGAAGTAGAAGCTGATATATTAGACTGGATTTTTGAAGAAGGTGAGATTGAAACAATCAATAAGACTGATTTGGTTAATTTCATGAAATTCAGAATAGACGAAAGTCTGGTTCAGATCAATATCCCGACTATTTTTAATGTTCCGGTAGATGATTATAAAGCGATGGCCTGGTTTGAAGAAGAAGTTTTTGCCAACAGCCTTGACGATTTCTTTGCCAAAAGACCGGTAGAATATACTAAACACGACAAAAGCATTACCGCAAACGACTTGTTCTAAAAAGCAAAATTACAATGATGAATACAATAGACACAACTTCAGCAAACAGCCTTCCGTTAAGTGAAGCCGAGAATAAAATGTGGTGGAAAAACTCTGAAAGTGAGCAAATTTTAAATCGTGGTTATCTTTTGAAGGGAGAAACTGTAGAAGGTGCAATTGACAGAATTTGTACCGCTGCGGCCCGAAGATTATACAAACCCGAACTAAAAGAATCTTTTGTAGAAATGATCGAACGTGGCTGGATGAGTATCAGCTCTCCCGTTTGGGCCAATATGGGAACCGAACGCGGTTTGCCAATTTCGTGCTTTAATGTGCATGTTCCCGATGAAATAGAAGGAATTACACATAAATTGGGAGAGGTGATCATGCAAACCAAAATTGGCGGCGGAACATCGGGATACTTCGGCGAATTACGCGAAAGAGGAAGTGCTGTTACAGATAACGGTAAGAGCAGTGGTGCTGTTAGTTTTATGAAACTTTTTGATACTACAATGGACACCATTTCTCAGGGAGGAGTTCGCCGTGGAGCATTTGCAGCTTATTTAGATGTTGATCATCCGGATATTGAGGAATTTTTGAAGATTAAAAGTATCGGAAACCCGATTCAGAATTTATTTACCGGAATCTGTGTGCCGGATTACTGGATGCAGGAAATGATTGATGGTGATGTCGACAAGAGACAAATCTGGGCTAAGGTGTTAGAAAGCCGTCAGCAAAAAGGATTGCCATACATTTTCTTTAGTGACAACGTAAACAAAAACAAACCACAAGTTTACAAAGACAAAAACCTGCGCATTAATGCCAGTAATTTGTGTAGCGAAATTATGTTGCCTTCAAGCATTGACGAATCGTTTATTTGCTGTCTTTCGTCAATGAATCTTGAACTTTACGACGAATGGAAAGATACTGAAGCCGTAAAATTAGCGATCTTTTTCCTGGATGCCGTATTGCAGGAATTTATCGAAAAAACAGAAGGTAATTATTACCTTTCGGCAGCCAATCGATTTGCCAAAAGACACCGTGCACTTGGACTTGGTGTACTGGGATGGCATTCGTATCTGCAAAAAAATATGATTCCGTTTGAAGGAATGGAAGCCAAGATGAAAACTACCGAAATTTTCCAACATATCAGTGATAAAGCCGATAAAGCCACTCAGGATCTGGCCAGAATTTATGGAGAACCAGAACTGTTAAAAGGATATGGAAGACGTAATACAACCACTATGGCTATTGCGCCAACAACATCATCATCGGCTATTTTAGGACAAACTTCACCTGGAATTGAACCTTTCAGCAGTAATTATTACAAAGCCGGTCTGAGTAAAGGAAATTTTATGCGTAAAAACAAATACCTTAAAATGTTACTGGAGAAAAAAGGGCTCGACAATGAAGAAGTCTGGAGAGAAATTATGCTGAATGGCGGAAGTGTACAACACATGACTCAGCTGACAAAAGAAGAGAAAGACGTTTTTAAAACCTTTAAAGAAATCAGTCAGTTAGAAATTGTACAGCAGGCTTCCATACGTCAGAAGTTTGTAGATCAGGGGCAAAGTATCAATTTGAACATTCCTGCCGATTTACCCATTAAGGAAGTAAACCGACTGCTAATTGAAGCCTGGCAGCTTGGTATCAAAAGTTTGTATTACCAACGCAGTCAAAGTGTCTCGAAAGAATTGGTAACCAGTTTGGTGAGCTGCAGCAGTTGTGAATCATAAACAAAAAGGCCGGATGTATCATCCGGTCTTTATTTTTGAGTTATATGTGGTAAGGTGCTGATTATTCGTGATTGTAATGCTGTATTTTTGAATCTACGCTTCCATTATTAAAGCCGTTTGATACTGTACACCGATTTAATGGCAAAGTCCTGATTGGTTCTTTCAAACGTATAATCGACCTGACAGGGAATATTTACGACTTCTTTAATTCCGTCCACAAAGGGCAAGAACGTGGGGATAGTAATGTGTTCTTCGATTCCCAACTCCGTTAAAATTTTCAAATACCGATCGACTCCCGTAAGTTCTAAAATGGTATTTTCGGCGGTGTACTTTAATAATCTGAAGTTGTATTCCGGACTTGAATTGTATATCGTATAAATAACAACTGCAGCAAATGCTCTTGTATCTTTTTCCAGAGCGGGGTATAGCTGAAAAGCCTGCATGGTCTTCAGTTTTCCTAATTCAAAGAATAATTTCTTAGAATGTCCGTCTATTTTATCATTTCCGAAAGCGGTACCAATATTCTTTAATAGCAGACCGTAAAAACCCGCAGTCACACTCGATAAGTTCTGAGTAAGTGTAAGGGTATTTTCCGGAAAAAAAGCATTGACTAAATTTTCTTTTATTTCGAGCGATGGAAAAATATCTTTACTTCTGCTCTCGTCTAAATTTTTTAATAACACTTGTTTCATAGTACTCAATTATTTAGGGTTAACATGTATTTTGTTTGTTAAGAGTGTACCTGTTTGTCGTGAAATAATAATATAGAAATTGAAGAATTCGTGTGTAATTATTTGTTTATCATTGATTTGTATTTGTAAAAATAATATTTTTTTGGTTAAAATGGTGTTTTTGGAATGCATATCTAAAAGCTTTCATTCAAAAAGCATTTAGTAAGAGAGAGCGAGGAAAGTCTTTATATTGGAATAAAATTAAAAAGGCCGGGTAAAGCCCGACCTTTTGATAAAATGGATGCAGATAGTATTTTTTAATGGCCTTTACTGTTTTCAAAACCAAGAATCGTAATCATATAAGGTGTATTCGAAACCTTGATTTTCTTTGTAATTGCCATGGTAGACAAATTCAGCTGCAGTAATTCTCCTGTAGTTGGAGAAGTAATATAACCAAAGTTCTCTGTTAACTGAATTTGTGGTTTTAAAGGCGCATCAGTGGCAGTTTCGGCAATAACTTTACCTTCCTTTTCAAGTTGCAGGCTGGTAAGGTTGTACAATTTGAATTCGCCCGTATGCAATAGAATTCCCAGTTTAGTAGCATTAAAACTCACTTTACATTGCATGATAGCAGTACTTGCTAAAATAGGTTTAATCGTTTCACTTGCCACGTCAATTAAGTAAGCTCCTTTTGCAGCAGTATATCCCACAAATTTTCCTTGCGCTTTTGTTTCCAGAATAGTTCCAAACCAGGCAGTTCCAAAATCAGCAGGGAGTGCGATAAGCTTTTGTTTTCCGGTACTTTCCACTACAAGGACACCGCTTGCTGATCCGAAAACGGCATACGTTCCATCTGAAGCATTTCCGTGAATTCCTTTCGTAGCAACTGTCGCATTAAAAAGAGTCTTACCGGAATTATCAATGATTTTGACTTTTTCCGGGAGTGTTCCTGCTACCGAATTGTCTTTTTCGGTAATAGCATAAGTACCATTAGAAAAAGTAGCCATTGCGCCGTGATGAGCTAATAAACCAGCATTTATAATCTTAAATTTAGCTCCCACAGTATTAATTTCAGATTCTTTAGCAACAGCCAATGTTCCGTCGCCGTCATTAAAAGTCATTAACTCTCCGCTTTTGCTTTTAAAATGGGTAGGCATAGGCGACTGGCCAATTAAAGCACCAAATTTAGGGATTCCGTCTACATCCACGTGATCACCATGACCTTCAAAACCGCTGTCGAAAGTTTCAACTGTATTGCTGGCTCTGTGAATGATTCCGGCATATCGTTTGGATTCTGAAGTATAAACAGTAGATTTTGCAAATTTAGCATTAAAAGAGCTTATTGTGGCTTCAACCGGATTAACTAATGTGATCTCAGTTGTTTTTTCATCAGAAAGTAAAATCCTTAAGAATTTATACTCGGTTAAAGCTTCTTTGGGAGTTTCAGGAGTATTGTCATCGTCATTGCTGCAGGAAAATAGAGTTGCAGATAAGGCGAATAGGAAAATGAGTTTGTAAAAATTGTTTTTCATGGTAAAGGTAATTAAAGTTGATTTTTAAAAATTAATGGTAATAGGCATCGATTTATAGACGCTGATATTGTGTGTAGTGTTTTTATAGAGTATAACCCAGTTGTAGGTTCCGGATTGCCAGGCTTTGTCTCCGGTTATTGGAGTTCCTTCGAAATCTGTAGCTGCACCAATAGTGATGCTTTGACCGCCCAAAACACCGTTTATTTTTTGAAGTGTAGTAATTTTTGAAGCAGCCCCAAGACCTTTATGTTCGACTTTTGAAATGACAATGATTTTCTTCAAATCGAGCTTGTCGATACTTTCTGGATTGTAATTGGCACTTTTTTTAATCAAAACAGAATATAAAATTCCATCTCCCATAATTTGACTTACCTGTGCATGCGCAGTCAGAAGATCATTTTTTTTGAAAATAAGTTCCGGTTCAACCCAGGTATTCATGTAGTAAATCAGATTATCGTTTCGGGAGAGATTATCGCGGCCAATTACGGGATCGACAGGCAAGTTGGCAGGATCTGTAATGGTAACGACTTCTTTAATTTCGAGTTTAGATCCGTTTTCATCTGTAACAATAAAAAGGAAATCAAATTTACCTTCCGGGGCATCAGTCGGAATATTGAAGTGTTTGTGTACATTAGTATTTTTTGCGCCTTTGAATTCCGCCCAGGACAGTTCAAACTTCCAGTCTTTGGTATAAGTTTCACCTTTTATGGGAAGGATTTTCAACTGTACATCGGCAATTTTATCTCCGGCAAGCACGTCAGCATTAAAGTGAAAGTCACGTCCAATTAAGGCCTTTTTATTATTGGCGGTACCAATTTCAATATTTTCAGCTTTGGGCTTTATAATTTCTTTGTTGTCATCGTTACTACAGGCTGTAAAAGATAGATTAACAGCCAGAAAGAGCAGTATTAGTTTTAGCGTTTTCATTAGGGTACTGGGTTGATTAATTAAATTCATAGGGTATTTATTTGTGTATTAAGAATGGAATTTTAAGCGACAGAATGATGTTTCTTCCGGCTTCAGGAAGTTCTATTAACCTGTAGAAACTGGTGTGATTCAGGTATCTTGTGTTGAACAGATTCTGAATCTGAAGACTAATGATAAAATCCTGTTGTCCGGTTTTTAGTTTAGTTCCCATGGCCAGGTTAAAGACGTTACTGCTTGCCGTTTTCTTTTCAGGCGGGACAATCTGATGCTGCTCGGCAGTAAAGCGATAATCAAGAGAGAAATAGGTGTCTTTTAAACTTTTTATTTTTGGATTGTAAGTGATGCCAAACAAAACCGATGGGGGCGGAGAGAAGGGCAATGTGTATCCTTTTTTATCTCCCGACATTTGCTCGCTATACAGATATTCTGCTAAAACTTCACCGCTTAAATTTTCCAAAAACTGATAACGTAGCTGTAATTCACCACCATAACGCATGACTTTACTCTGCTCGTATTCAAATACCTGATTGCCGGCTCCGTAATAAATATCATGTTGCGAAGTTGGATTGAGGTAAATGTAATTCGGGAAGTAATTGAAGAACGGACTCAGTTGAAAAGACCACTTAGCATTTTTCCATTCCATACCAAGATCCAATTGATACGAACGTTCAGCTGCTAAATTGGGATTGCCTTTTTCAAATCTGAAATAATGATAATTTACCCCATTTGAAGCCAGTTCTTTAGCAATTGGCATTCTGAAACTCGTTCCAAGATTGGCTTTTAAGGACCATTGTCCCGGTGTATAATTAACGCCTGCAGACCAGTTGAAACTCTGAAAAGTACGGGTCAGGTTTTCAGAACGTTTCAAATATTCGGCAGTTGTTTGACCGTTTTCAGTGACTTGGCTAGGAAACCAATCTGAATACTGTTTCATTTTGATTTTGCCATAATCGAGCCGTACAGCGGCATGAAGCAGCCATAATTCGTTAAGCTGAATTTTATCATAAACAAATCCTCCGGCATTGAATTGTTTAAAAGCAGGAATCAGAAAACTCCAGCCGTTAATGCTATTTTGTTGCTGTTCGGCATTGATTCCTGCGGTGAATTGATGATTCTGGATGGAAAACTCATCCTTAAAAGCAGCAGAAAATACTTCTTTATCGTATTGCCTTTCCAGATCTTTCGGAGCATACATATCAGAAGGATACAGGGGTGGCATATAACCGTGATTGACATAATGACTCCATTCCCTACGAAAGTTTTTTTGGAAACCCAACTGTGTTTCGAAACGGTGTGAACCTAACGAAAAGGAAGTGGTATTACTGATTTTGGTATGTGTAACTTCCTGAAATGGCATTAAAATATCTCTGCTGGAACGATCGTGCAGTTGGATGTCTACATTTCGTGGTTCGAGTCCATGTGCATTGGCAAAAAAGCCACTTTTGGTATAAATATTACTGAAATAGAAAACCGATTTCAATTGATCCGTCACATAACCGGTACTGGCGTGTACATCGAGTTCTCGCCCTGCCGTGTTGCGCAAGTGATTTTTGTATAAAGGAACAGCATAATTGTATACGTGTACCGTATCAGTGGGAACGCGATAATCTCCGTAATCCATAGCAGTTATTCTGGAATCAAAGAACCATTTTTCGTTTCTACCGTAAAGATTGACAGATCCTCCGAATTGTTCATTATTGCTTTTACCTGTAAAATCAACTGTTCCGCCCAAAACATGTTGAGCAGGAAAAGGTACAGGTTGTATGTTTATGGCACCGCCAATGGCATCAGAGCCGTACATAAACGATGATGGACCTTTGATGATTGCCACGCGGTTTACAGCATATTGATCGATTTCTAAACCGTGATCTGCTCCCCATTGCTGACCTTCGTGTTTGATACCGTTTTCAACCAAAATAACCTGATTAAAACTCAGTCCGCGAATTAGTGGTTTTGAACCGCCGGAACCAATAGAAATGGTCTTAACACCCGGAAGTCTTTGCAAAGACTGCATTAAGCTTCCGCCAAGATTACGTTGGATAAAGCTGCTGTTTACGATTTCAAGATTAAGAGATTCCTGCTTTTTGCGACGTACTTCGTAACCTTCACTAATGACAACTTCTGATAACTCTTGTATTTCCGGTTTTAAGAAAATAGCAGGGAGCACAATTGTGTTTTGACTGATAGCAATTGCCGTTTCATAAGAAGCATAGCCGGAATAGGTTACCATTATTCGCTTTGTATTTTTAGGAACCTGATTTAGGAAATACGCTCCTTTTTTGTTGGTTATAGTGCTAATATGAGCCGGATACAGCGTGACCAAAGCACCTTCCAAAGGTTTTTGATCTTTAGAAAATACGGTGCCGGAAACACGAACGGATTGGGCTGCTACTTTTGTAACCAAAACAAAACAAAAGAGCAGCACGCAATAAGTCCGCAATTGATTTGACTTAGTCTTGTTCATCAAAATCAATTTATAAAATTTTAATACTCAAACCTTTGATCGTCTGCCAGCCTTCCTTATCGGTTAAACGAATCAGGAAATGATAATCTCCGGCATCAATGTTTTGTGGAATTTCAATTTCCTGAACTGCTTCATAACTCTTTTGCCCGGAAGGAATCGTAACAGAATTGATGTAAAGCATCGGGTTTACCGGTTTTTTGATAGGATCCTCATTGCAGGAGGCTACTTCGGTACTGTGATTGTGATGGTCGAAATTGTGGTGAATGTCCAGACTATAAGATCCCAGTTGTGCGTTGTCTGAAAACTTTGCTCTGAAAGTAAATTTTTGCCCGCGAGTGATTGTACTGCATTGTATCGGAAATGCATTCGCAGCAGAAACATCAATTACAGGATATTCGGTATCAATTTCGGTTTTATCACTGTCACAGCTTGTGAAAGCAAAGCCAGTCGCCAAAAAAGCCAAAAGCATTTTTGAAATTCTCATTCGATTTGGTTTGAGTTTTGTGGTATTCATATGTGAAAATTGTGGGTTACAAAAGGCATATTCCAAACCCGATAATACTAGGAAAATGGCAGTTTTTGGGCACAGGATTAGGCCGCAAAAAGCATTGTTTTCATCGGGAAGGAAATTGGGAAACAAAAGTAAAAGGGTGTACAGGGGACCCAACGCAATACCCAATTACAGGTATTGAATTGTACAGTTGCAGACAATCAACCGACAGCAAAGTTCTTTTTGAAACAATAGTGTTGTACGAAAGTGGTATTCCTAAAAAAGGAATAATAGAGTCAATCAGTATCGATCAAAGTATTTTTCTAAATATAGAAAAAGACATAAAATAAAGCTGTAGTGAAAAAGTGAAATACTTTTTCAGTGTGGAGAGTATCTAAAACGCATAACAGCACATCCTCTCAAAATTGAAATGATTTACTTTTGTCGTTTTAGGCAATAGGAGGTGCACGAAGGGCAAATAAAGAACCTTTGAAAAAAGGAGCAAATGATTTGGAATAAAAATGTACATAAGGAATTGGTGTACTATTTTTATAAAACTGAAAAGTTACAAAGTCAAAAGTGCTGACCGGACTGAATTTGAAATGACAAATAGCACACTCTTCGTTAGAGTGATCCTGCATTTTAAATTCACTTTTATCGGTAGGATAAAGTACGACTTTTTTAGCAGTGGAAGTGTGACTGTGTATGTGTTCATATGAATGTATCGCCGGAAATAGTATGGCAAATACTACCACCAACGGCATCAAAAGATTTATAAATTTAAATTTCTTTTTCATTCTAATGAATCCATAGCTAATAAAGCAATGAAGTACAAATATAGAATTCTTATTTGTAAATGCAACATTGTTTCATTAAAAAAATAAAGAAAAAAATAAAAGGATAAATCTTATAAGTAAAAAGACAGTTGTAGGTCTCTTTTGTCGCTTCAGGGAACGAAAAATGGCAAAAAAATCAGCTTGTACTGAATAAAATTTCCGTTCCCTGATTGACATTTGAATTTGAAGTAACTATGGTAAATGTTGTGGTCTGATTAATGTGATACCGCTTTTAATCCAATAATAGAACTTACCAGAGTAAACAGAAAAAATAATCGCCAGAAGTCAACAGGCTCTTTAAAAACAAGAATACCCATCAATACCGTTCCAACAGCTCCAATTCCTGTCCATACTGCATAGGCCGTTCCGATAGGCAAGGTTTCAGTGGCTTTAATCAGTAACAGCATGCTTATGGTTAGTGATACAAAAAAGCCGGTGTACCATAAATAAACATCGGTACCGGTTGCTTCTTTGGCTTTTCCGAGACAAGTTGCAAAAGAGACTTCAAACAGTCCCGCAATAATTAGAATAATCCAGTTCATAAGTGTAATAATTTTATGGCGCAAAGTTCCTTTAACTCCCGCAATAAAAATTTAACAAATGATAAAAAATGAATTTATTTCAGATCAGCTCTGATTCTGCTCAGACTAACCTGCGTGATACCCAGATAGGAGGCAATATGTCCCAATTGAATTCTTTGAAGTAGTTCAGGATGGTATTTCATAAGTTCCAAGTAACGATCAGTGGCATTTCTAAACTGCCTTGAAATCAGACGTTCTTCGGTTTTAACAAGTTCTTGTTCGGCAAATTTTCTGCCCCAATTGGCAATATGAACATCGGTATCAAACAATTGCTGAAGATGTGTCTTTTTTAATTCGTAGAGTTCGCAGTCCTCCAGAAGTTCAATCGTTTCATAACCTTTTTGTTCCTCAACATAACTTTTCATCGAAACAACGGTTTGTCCTTCTTTTCCGAACCAAAACGTAACTTCACTATCATTCTCCTCAACATACGCCCGCACAATTCCTTTTTTTATAAAATAGAGTGCAGACTCAACCTTTCCGGCATTTAACAGTATATGTCCTTTGGGATATTTTATTTCACTAATACAAAGCTTTAGTGCATTTTTGGACTCCTCAGGAAGCTGAAAGATGTTGTCAAGAATGGTATCGATGTGCATTGTTAATTGTTAATTGTTGATGGTTGATTCTTCATTCTTTACTCTTTACTCTTTATTCTTTACTCTTTATTCTTTATTCTTTATTCTTTACTCTTTATTCTTTACTCTGGGGCGTTGACTATTAATATCTCACATCTCACTAAAAAGATTTCGCATTTCACAGATTTACAGGAAGCTAAATTAAAACCTTAGATTTCAGTCTGCTTAGTGTTTCCTGCGAAATATTGATGTAGGAAGCTACAATTTTATTGGGCAATCGTTTTACAATTGTGGGATTGATTTTGAGCAATTGGGTGTATCTTTCTAAAGCCCCCATAGTGGTAAACGACATTAGTCTGTTGGTATTATTGACATAGGCTTTTTCGAGATACGAACAATAAAACTCCCTCCATTGAGGAACAATCTCCATCAAATGATTGAAATCTTCATGACTGATATATAATAACTCCGATTTCTCGATAACCTGTATGTATTCTGTCGAAGGCATTTTGGTAATAAAACTCACCAAAGCCGTAGCGAATTGATTTTCGAATGCAATATACCGGGTGACGTCTTTTCCTTCTTCGTTGATGTAATAAATTCTCAAACAGCCTTTATCTACAAAATAACTATTTTGACTCGTTTGCCCGGCCGAAAGCAACAGGTCGTTTTTGTCCCGCTGTACAGGTTTAAAGTGCGACAAAATAATATTGAGATCTTTATCAGAAACTGCAATACGACTTCTTATATAAGCACCAAGTTGTTTGTAGGGCATTTTTTAATTAGATGATTAGATAATTAGATTGTTGTATAATTAGATGATGAGTATCAACAATTAACCATTAAACATAGTCTTTTACATATTTTCGGTAGTAGATAATATCTTCTATTGAAAGTACTACCAAATCGTGTTGTACTGCAAAGCTAATGATTTTGTCCAGTTTAGCCATGCTTCCGTCTTCGTTCATTAATTCGCATAGGACGGCTTCCGGTTTTAGACCTGCTAATTTCATTAAATCTACACTGCCTTCAGTATGTCCGTTTCGTTCAAGGACGCCGTTGTTTTTGGCACGTAGAGGAAAGATATGCCCGGGTTTTGCAAGATCTGTGGGTTTTGCATTTTGAGCAACCGCAGTTTTAATGGTTGTAATTCGATCTGCTGCCGAAACTCCCGTAGTTACACCCTCTTTTGCTTCGATTGTAATGGTAAAAGGCGTCTGAAAACTACTGGTGTTTTCTTTCACCATATAGGGTAATTCCAACTGATCGGCTTTTTCATTGGTCAGACAAAGGCAGACAATTCCACTGCACTCTCGTATCATCATGGCCATGTCTTGTACGTTGATGTGTTGTGCCGAAAAAATTAAATCGCCTTCGTTTTCGCGGTTTTCGTCATCAGTTAATAGAATTCCTTTTCCGTTTCGCAGTTGTCGTAAAGCATTTTCGACACGTTCGACACTGGTTAAACCAAATTTTTCTAAAGGATAGGATAATGTGCTGATCATCTTTTGTTGCGTTTTTTGAATTAAAGAGCAGCAAAGCTAGACTTGTTTCAGACACAAAAGTTTGATCTAGGTCAATAAAATGAGGAGGATTCTTTAAAAGGTAAAAATCGTATAAATACCGATTATCCCAAATCCGACAGGTTTCTAAAACCTGTCGGATTTACATTCTTAAATTAATATAATCGTTCTTAGTAGTACTAAGAATACTTTTTGCCACTGATTTTATAAATTTAAATCCATTTTACTTACTATTATTAAAGAAATCTGTGGAAATCTTTCTAATCTGTGGCTAATTTTACTACTGGGTCATGGATAGTTAAAAACGTATAAATACTTATTATTTTAAATCCGACAGGTTTCTAAAACCTGTCGGATTTGTAAATGTTTAAATCAATCTACTACGAAACGACATACTTTTACTAAAAGCCGTATAAATACGCATTGTAATGTCTGTTTTTATTGTTACATCTTCCTTTAATAATTTTGTATCTTAGTCTTTATTAATCTAGATCTGTACTGATTATAAACTTTTTAGTAATCAGTATGAATTACAAAATAAGTGAGCAATGCCCTGGAATCCCGAAATTTATAATAAGTTTAAAAATATTCGTTATCAGCCATTTTATGATTTGGCCAATTTTATTCAGCCAGTAAAAGGAATGAAAGCCATTGATTTAGGTTGTGGCACAGGAGAAGAAACGGCGATTCTGTCTAATCAATTTGAAGAAGCGTACTTTTTGGGAGTCGATTCTTCGCCGGAAATGCTGGAACAATCCAAGTCTTTAGAAACGGATCGTTTGCATTTCAGAAAAGCCACCACAGAAGAAACAATAGAATCGGGTGAAAAATGGGATCTGATTTTTAGTAATGCGGCTTTACAATGGTCAGACAATCATGAGATGTTATTTACCAGATTGCTGCAACAGTTAACCCCGAAAGGACAATTCGCTGTACAAATGCCGGTACAGACGGAAAACAAACTCAATAAAATCCTTTTAGAGCTGGTACAGGAAGAGCCTTTCGTCTCTTTCTTAAAAGGATTTAAAAGAGAATCCCCGGTTTTAAGTATCGATGAGTACACACAAATTTTGTTTGATGGCGGATTGGAAGATCTTCAGATTCAGCAAAAAGTATATCCAATTATAGCCAAAGATCATGAAACCCTTTTTAGTTTCATCTCGGGATCGGCTTTGATTCCGTATACAGAAAGACTGGAAGGAGAGGAGAAGCTACTTTTTATTGAAACCTATAAAAAGAGAATAGCGGAAGGTTTTCCCAAACTTCCCGCTATTTATTCTTTTAAAAGACTCTTACTTTATGGTCGTAAAACCTAACGAAAGGATATTTACTTGTGAAGAAAACTTTATTCTTTATAGAGAATAATAGTTGCTTTGTAACCTTTTCCCACATTCCACTGACTTGCTTCAATCACTTTTCCTTTGTCGTCATACACTTGAAATTCAGCTGTGTTAGGTGAAGCAGAACCTTCATTTAAAGCTTCAAAGTCAATTTTGTTCATTCCTTTTACCAAGGTAATTTTAAAACCCTGATAATCTCCGTTTAAACTTACTTCGGGTTCAATTACTTTATCATTCAGGTATACACGTATTTTATCGCCATCTACAAAAGCAGCATCACGATAACGAACAGTAGATACAGCCGTATTGGTGACAAAACCTCCCAAATATTCATTTCTTCTGTAAAAAATCCCTTCCACATTGGCTTCCGGTTTGTACAGACTGTTGTTTTTATACAAATCTTCCGGATTGATTTTTAAAACGGTAGGCTCTTTTGGCAGCGGAAGATCGGGATTTAACGGAGTTTCTGTTGGAGGTGGTACGTCTTTTAATTCAACATTTTTCGAATCAATGGGCTTGTATTTGCCACCGAGTTCTTTCTGCGCATATCCCTGTAAAACAGCACCGGTTAGTATAATAGTTAATAGTATCTTTTTCATATTATTTTAAGGTTTTAAGACAAACATCAAACGAATGTGTTTGTATCCGGATAGATAACATTTAAGTATAACTATTTATTGCATTTACTGAAAGTTAATTATTTCTAGTGTTTTGTAACATGCAGACAATCAGTTATAAATTTACGTTTTTTTTCGCAGATGCTTATGCTGTTTATATGAATACAAATCTCTTTTAGTTGTTGTTTTCCTCTTCATTATGATTTGGAGAAAATAAATTGCATTAAAAAGTAAACAAGAATCTTGCCGTTAATACTTTCTGATAAATTGGGTTGAAGCTAGAGAAATCAGATAAAGTTTCAAGATTTTAAGTTAAGATTATAATTATATTTTATAAGGTTGTAAAATTATCAATTTGATTTATGAAGATGTCCGCCATAAATTTGTCTCATCAAATCAGAACAACGGTTTGAAAATTAAAAATTGATAACATTAAAAACTTTAATCATGAAATTTACAAGAAACGCAAACGCAAACTGGAAAGGTACAGGAATGGAAGGAAAAGGAACCATCACGACACAAAGTACTACTTTAAACAATGCTCAACTCTCTTTTAAAACCCGTTTTGCGGAAGGAGTAGGAACTAACCCTGAAGAATTAGTAGCTGCCGCACATGCGGGATGTTTTACAA
Source organism: Flavobacterium tructae (assembly GCF_002217475.1). GTDB lineage: Bacteria > Bacteroidota > Bacteroidia > Flavobacteriales > Flavobacteriaceae > Flavobacterium > Flavobacterium tructae. The sequence goes on along the minus strand of NZ_MUHH01000011.1, from coordinate 12,580 downwards.
TGCAATTGAGCTTTTTATTATCAGAGGCGGGTTTTGTTCCCGAAGATCTTAATACTACAGCCAAAGTAACTTTTGAAGACGGAACGATTACTTTAATTACACTTGAACTTTCGGGATCGGTTCCGGGGATTACTACAGATGATTTTGAGAAAACAGCTCAAAAAGCAAAGGAGATTTGTCCTATTTCAAAATTGCTAAATACAGAGATCGCTTTAAACGTGTCTTTATTGTCTTAAATAATTGTCATTACAGGGTATCTCAACTTTAATTTAAATCTAACAAGCAACATCTTAAAAAAATAAAAAAATGAAAACAATAAATCTAAAAAGACAATTGAATCGCTTATTCATGTCTGCCGCTTTAATTTTGACCTTATTAGTGTCTGCCACTTCAATCGCACAAACTGCGCCGGCGAAAGTTAAAAATGTAGTATTGGTTCACGGAGCATTTGCTGACGGCTCAGGATGGAGAAATTTATACGATGTACTTTCAAAAAAAGGATATAAAGTTACCATTGTTCAAAATCCGTTAAGTTCTCTTGAAGATGATGTAGCAGCAACCAATGTGGTATTGGACAATCAGGATGGCCCAACGATTTTGGTAGGACATTCCTGGGGAGGTGCTGTAATTACACAGGCCGGTAATCACGCTAATGTTGTGGGATTAGTATATGTAGCCGCTTTTCAGCCGGATAACGGAGAATCGGCTTTGCAATGGCTGCAAACGGCTGCTCCCGCTCCCGAGAATGGTGTTTTGGCTCCAAATGATAAAGGGATCGTTTATTATGATGAGGCCAAGTTTCATGCCGGTTTCTGTGCGGACATTAGTAAAGAAGATGCCGCTTTTATGTACGCTTCGCAAGGTGCTTTTTATGCCAAAGGTTTTATCACACCTATTACAAAAGCGGCCTGGAAAGATAAACCGGCTTATGCAGTAATTGCTACACAGGACAAAAGTATCGATCCTTCCATTCAGCGTGCCATGTACAAACGTTCGAAAACGAAAGCGACAGAAGTAAAAGGAAGTCACTGTGTTTTTATCTCACAACCGGAAGCTGTGGCAAACGTAATTATTGGTGCAGCTAAAGATCTAAGCGGAAAATAATAGAATGTTATAGAATCTGCACAATCTGCGAGATCTGCGAGAAAATAGGTTTGATTATTTTAATTTGATGATTCATTTTTTTGGTTTCCCGCAGATTTAAAAGAGATTTGAGCAGATGTACGCGGAGCAATTAATAAAATCTTATAGAATCTGTTTCAATCTGCAGAATCTGCGAGAAAAAAGGTTTGATTATTTTAATTTGATGATGTATTTTTTTGGTTTCCCGCAGATTTAAAAGAGATTTGAGCAGATGTACGCGGAGCAATTAATAAAATCTTAATGAATCTGTTTCAATCTGCAGAATCTGCATGAAAGAACTTTTGATTGTTTTAATTTGATGACGTTTTTTTCCCCATTGATCTTACTAATTGAAGCATTTTTCTAAATACAAAAAGCCAAAGTACTGCAAGGTATTTTGGCTTTTTTATATTGATTCCCGATAGCTATTTATCGGGTAGTAGCTTTAATAAAATAGGGAGAATCGTTCCATCTTATTTTACGATAAGCAAAATTTTGCTGCAAAGATTCCGGTAAGCAATTCCAGATGGCTTCGTTCATTTTTTCAAGCAATAATTTCTTAGAAAAAGTGTCAGACACCACCAGACTGATTTCGCGTACGGGTTTAGGATCTTTAAAATGTTTAAAAAGGCCGGTTTCTACCTCATTAATCATCGAAAGTTGAGGGATTATGGCGAATCCTAATTCGGCTCGTACCAAATTTTTAAGGGTTTCAATCGAGCTAATATCATAACTGAATTGTTCTTTAATTTTTCCCGTACTTTTGATATCACAGATATCAAGGAGCTGTGCATTGTAACAATATTCGTTTTGAAGCAGAAGCAATTCGGCCCGGTCTGAAGGCTGCAATTCGTAATGCGATGCTGCGGCCATAGGATGTACCGTATTTAAGTACGCCACAAAAGGTTCTTTAAAAACCGGATGCTCCATTAAATGAGGATTTCCGGTAGGAGTTGCCATAATAGCTACGTCCAAAGCTCCTGTCATAACATCATTCATCAATTGTCCGGTATTGGCTTCTTTTATAATGAATTGCATTTTTGGAGTGGCTTTTTTCATGGCCTGAATAAAAAGTGGTATCAGATAAGGGGATAAAGTCGAAATGATTCCAACTTTAACTTCGCCTTCCAGTTTGTTTTTCTCATTCACCACAAAATCTCTGATTTCATCGGCTTCACGAAGTATCTTTTTGGCTCGGTTTATAATTTCGGTTCCTAGAACTGTAGGGGTTAACGGAACTTTGTTTCTATCGAAAATTTTAATTCCAATTTCTTCTTCCAGATTTTTTAGCTGAATGGTTAGTCCGGGCTGTGATACCAGGCAAACTTCTGCGGCTCTTGCAAAATGACGTTCCTCGTCTAATGCTACAATATATTTTAATTGCTGAATTGTCATCTCGATTGGTATATTGGATATAAAGGTAGAAAAATATAACGGAGCGTTTCGGTGTTTTTTAATCTAAGCACGAGAAAATGTAAAATACAAACGGAGAATATCAAAAATGTTCAGGATATGTAAACTAGCCGACATTAGGAGACTGTAAGAGTTCTTAATTTCGATTTACTAAATGATATCACATGAGAACACTATTTTCTTTTATAGCTATTTTAATACTCTTCGGATGTGAATCTGAAGGAGAACTGACCCGAGAAAAAATTGGCTCAATGGTAGTTTCTTCAGAAGCAATTTTGCTTTCTGCAGGAACTTTTGAAGCTGAGGGAGGCAATACCGTTAGTGGTTCTGCCCAAATTTACAAAGAAGGAGATCTGTACAAATTATCACTTAAAGATTTTAGCATTTCCAGTGGGCCTGATCTTAAGGTTTATCTTTCTAAAACCAACCGGCAGGACAGTTTTGTAAACCTGGGAAGTTTAGGAACAGGAAATTCACAGACCTATACGATTCCGCCAGGAGTAAATTTAATGGCCTATCCTTTTGTATTAATTCATTGTCAGCAATTCAATCATCTTTTTGCTACTGCTGCTTTAAAATCCAACTCATTATGAAAATTAATTTTTTGATGGTTTTAGCCACGTTTTTTATATTCAATTATAGTAAAGCACAAGGCTGTAGTGACGCCGGTATTTGCAGTATTGGAGGAGCATTTCACGAAAACGAAGAGAAGAAAAATAACCATATCGAATTTGGAACTGTTCTGGGGAAAGGCGATGTAGATGTGAAATATTGGTCGGGCTATATTGCTTACACCAGAAGTTTTAATGAAAAGTGGTCGGGAAATGTAAAAGTGACTTCTCAGTATGCCAATGGAAGTTTCGGAGGAAGGGGCTCGGTTGGAGATGCTTTTTTAACGGCAAACTATACTCCGGTTACGATAAAATTGTACAAATGGAGTTTTACTTCGGGGATTAAAGTTCCGTTTAATCAAAGTAATCTCAAAATAAACGATCATCCACTTCCAATGGATTACCAAAGCAGTCTTGGAACTTTTGATTTTTTGGGAAGTGTGAATCTGAACTATAAAAACTGGGATTTTAATTCTGCGATACAATTGCCTGTGATTAATCTAAACAAGAATTCCTATTTCAGCGAATATTCCGGTACAGATGATTTCGTGACCACTAATTTATTTGAGAGAAAACCGGACGTTCTTTTACGCGGAACCTACACCACAAATACAGCCAATCGTAAATTTTCGTTCAAGCCGAATTTGCTTTTCATTTATCATTTAGGGGAAGATACTTATGAAGATATTTACGGACAAAGACAGACGATTAAAGGTTCTGACGGACTTACCATTAATGGAAATCTAATTGCAGGATATCATTTTTCATCCGGAAGCAGTATCGAAGCCTCGGTTGCGACGCCTTTTGTAGTGAGAGAAGTGAGACCGGACGGACTTACACGGGCATGGACAGCAGGGGTGAGCTATAAAGTGCGTTTTTAAAAAAAATGGGATGGTGACTCAAGTATAAATAGGTTGAGCAGAAATAGTGTCGCACAGAAATTTAATGTGTTAAATAAGTAACGCAAATTTTTTCGTACATCATTTTTAATTATTTTGCGCAAACCATGATCAGATGAACGGAAAAAGAGCTATGCCCGTCCTTATGCGAAGATGTTTCTAAGTAGGGGAAATACTTATACTCTCAACTGATGTGGAATAATATATTCTTACTTTAAATGCCGAAATCAAAAATGATGAAATCTGTACACGCTCAAATTTTACACTTACTATTATTATTTATTGGAGTTGCTTCCATAAATGCTCAAAACTACAAACCTGCTGATGTCTTAATTGGAAATAAAACTCTTAAAAAAGGAGTACTATCCAATGGCATGACATATTATATTTATCCAACAGCGGTAAATAAAAACACAGTAAGTTATTATATTATTCAAAACGTAGGCTCTATTTTAGAGAATGACAATCAGAAAGGATTGGCACATTTTCTGGAGCACATGGCTTTCAACGGAACTAAAAATTTTCCCGGAAAAGGAATTTTGACGACTCTCGAAAAACAAGGGGCTGTTTTTGGAGATAATATAAATGCTTACACCAGTTTTGATGAGACGGTTTATAATTTTGACAATATTCCATCAACAGATCCTAAAGTAATTGATACTGCATTGCTGATTTTGCACGATTGGTCTCATTCATTACTATTGACCAATGAGGAAATTGATGCCGAACGTGGTATTATTGTTGAAGAATGGAGAACCAGGCAAAACGCAGCAACCCGCATTTCTAATTTATTCAACCCTTATTTGTATAACCATTCGCTGTATGCAAACCTTGTTGCTATTGGTGATATGGATATTGTAAGACATTTTGATTACGCTTTGTTACGAGATTTTTACAAAGAATGGTACCGTCCCGATTTGCAGGCAATTGCAGTTGTTGGGGATGTAAATGCTGAAGAAATTGAGCAAAAAATAAAAACATTATTTGCTGATATTCCGAAAGCTAAAAACCCGAAGAAACGATTTGAGGTCGCAATTCCCGATCATGAGGAACCTTTTTTTAAGTTAGCACTCGATAAAGAAATAACAAATTCGACTATATCTTTTAAAATCATTCAAAATGGCGCAGGTCAGAGTCAGACTTTTGCTGATCTGAAGCAGTCAATAACGAGGATAATGGCGTTTTCGATGCTCAACGACAGATTGAATGAATTAGCACAGAAAGAAAATTGTCCGTTTAAAAATGCGGAGGCTTATTATTCTAATTTTAGAAGAGTGAATGATGTAATGGGGATGGATATTGCTCCAAAACCAAATAAACAGGCAGAAGCTTTAGCTGTAGTTATGGATGAGTATATACGTGCCGGAAAATTTGGTTTTTCGGAAGGTGAAATTCAAAGAAAAGTAACTTTTATTAGGTCTTTTTACGAAAACTATATCCAATCAGAGAAAGAAGTTTCACATAGCAGTATTGCCAATAGTATACAATCAGATTATCTTTTACATCGACTGTTTACAGATACTAAAAGCGAGTTTGAAATGATACAATCTATTTTGAAAGATATCGATTCAAAAGCTCTTCAGGTCGAATTAACTAGTGGATATACTTCAAAAAACAGAGTAGTGACCGTTGAAGGGATGGAAAATGAAACCAATTTAACAAAAGAGAACGCTTTTGCTATTATTGCCAAATCAGAAAACAATCCTAATTTAAAGCCTTATGCAGACAGTTTTAATGATAAGTCACTGTTGACTGATGTGACAATTGTTCCGGGCAAAATTACTGCTGAAAAGGAAAGTAAAGAAATCGGTGCTACTACTTATATTTTAAGCAATGGTGTAAAGGTGCATTATAAATTTGCAAATAAAAATGTAAATGATGTACAGTTGTATGCGGAAAGTTTCGGGGGGGCGTCGTTATATGATCTCAAAGATCTGCCATCGACATTTGCACTGAACGGTTTGACAGATGCTTCAGGTGTGGGAGCATTCTCTAATATTAATTTGGAAAAAATCCTTTCAGGTAAGGTTGTCGGTACGGGAATAAATGTAGGAGCTTTAAATGAGACGGTTTCGGGTAATGCTAAAGTAAAGGATCTCGAAGCAATGCTGCAATTGGTGCATCTGCGTTTTGTAAAGCCACGTTTCGACAAGGAAATTTATGATATTAAGAAATTAGATCTTCAAAATTATCTCGAAAACAAAGACAAGGATATCAATGCAAAAATGACCGATAGTATCAATGCAATCGTTTACGGAAAAAATAATCCCAGAGTAAGAATTTTGGATCAGCAGTTTATTGATGATTTGTCTTTTGAAAGAATAGAAGCAATTTATAAAGAACGATTTTGTGATGTTTCTAACTTTGAGTTTTTTATTGTAGGTGATGTAACACCGGAAGTGCTGAAACCACTATTAGAAAAATACATCGCCAGTATTCCCGGTATAAAAAGAGAAGAAACATTCAAAGACAAAACACCTGTCTGGAGTTCCAATAAAATTAACAAAGAAGTTTTAATTAAAATGGAAACGCCTAAAAGTACTGTCAATATTCAGTTTGAAAGCGATTTTAAATACACTTCCAAAAATGCTGTTTTGGCGGATATGCTGCGTGACATTTTGACTTTACGCTACACAGAGAATCTTAGAGAAAAAGAAGGAGGAACTTATGGTGTTCAGGTCAGTGCGGCAGCTTCAAGATTTCCAAAAAATACGGTTGCCCTATCGATAAATTTTGATTCAGATCCGATCAAAGTGAACAGCTTACTTCCTATAGTGTACGACGAAATTAACAAAATTAAAAAAGGCGTTTTGGTAAAAGAGGACCTTACGAAAACCAAAAGCAACTACTTGAAATCAAGAGAAGACAGTAAAAATTTCAACAGCTACAGTTTGAGTTTATTATACAATTTTTTTGAGTACAATATAAACATGGATGATCCTGCAGCTTATGTAGATATTGTAAATAGCATCACTGAAAAAGACATTCAGGAGTTTGCTAATGCATTTCTAAACAAAGCCAAGTCTTACGAAATTGTTTTTAAACCGTTGAAGTAGCGGGTATTGGTATAGGAGGGGGACTTTGTTTAAAATGTCATTACCTTTAAAAGGTTATAAAGACTGGGTATATAAAAGAATCACACAGTAGGATTATATTTAATTGCTTTTAAATTATTGCTAAATATCTTGTTAATTTATTAAAAATTGAATTAAAGGCAATTTCTTTAAATTTAAATGGTTTATTTTATTGAATTCATAGCAATGGATTAGGTTGTTATTGATAATTTTGCTGCTGTAAATTTTAAATGGATAGGGGTTGAGTTGTGAAGAGATTTACTAAAAAATGTAAGTTAATTTTATGACCGTAGACAATTGGCCCAAACATATTCAGAAGTCTTTTATTCTTTTTAAGAGTATTTTTTTTGAATTCCTTTCTTTTTTTAGCTTTAGATCCATATTACCTGACAATAAGGTAAAATTAACTAATTCCGTAAAGTATTTCATTCTCGCTTTTTTCTTAGTTTCATTCCATTCTCAGGCTCAGGTTCAGGAAATCACACCCCGAATCAAACTGCTAGGAGAGAAATTAAGAAATTTAGATAATCGCAATCAAACAGACAGTATCAGTTACTTAATTGATAAACATCTAACAAAGCCTGATTTGACTGTATATGAACTTCAATTGTTGCATTTTTTTAAGGCGAATTACTATAAAATCATCGGTAGATCATCGGATGCGATCATTTCTTTAAATAAATCTATTGCACTGAAAGGTGAAGGAAGAGAATCGCTGAAAACGTATTATAGGAGTCTTTATATATTATCGGATTTATTATTTACTAAAAAAGATTATAAAAAAGCATTTTACTATGCCAATTTATGCCAAAACGAAATTTCTCCAGCTGACAGTCCGAGCAATTATATAGTACTGCATTTAATTATTGGATACTATTATTACATCAATTACGATCACAAGAAAAGTATGGAAGAATTTTTGCTCACAGAACGTGTGGCAAAAAAATATAATCCATGTAAGCTTGCGGAAGTTTATGTTAAAACTGCCCGTGTGTACAGTAGGCAAAATAGAATAGAAAAAGCAAAAAAAGCGATTACCGAAAGTATAAGAGTGGCTGACAGCTGCAATGATTTAGAGAATAAAATTAACGCCTTACGAACCTTAAGAGAAATTATGGTTGAGCAGGGAGAGTTTGAAGCTGCTCATAAAACATTCGAAAGGCTGGATCGATTAGTAGGAATAGAGGATACGAAGATTCGAAACAGCCGAATCGATTCGTTTGAAATTGCGAACAAAATCAAGTTAAAAGAACAGCAGAATACTTACCTGAAAAGAATCAACGATAATAAAGAAGAGCGTCTGCAAAAACAGAAAGTGGCTCTTATTGCTTCGTTAATCGGAATTACTTTATTAATTATATTGTTGTATTCGATTGTAGTATTGACCAAAAAGCAACGAATTACCAATGAAACACTAAAACTGCAAAAAGAGCAAATTGAAGTAAAAAATAATGATCTTAAACGTCTTAATTTATTACACCAAAAGATTTTTACCGTAATCTCTCATGACTTTAAGGAACCAATCACAACCTTAAAAATTTTATTAGAGAAAGAAGAGATACTTAAAAATGAAAATGAGATTGTTTCAACCTACATGAAAGCTATTGGGCAGCAATTGGAACAATCGGATGCCATGCTTACCAGTTTACTCGATTGGGCCAAAATGGAACTGATTACTGCACAATCGGGTTATAGCGAGATCATGCTGCACAACCTTATCAGCGCGGCCTGTAAGGAGTTAGGGCATCAGGTAAAGGCTAAGAATATTACAATTGAACTTAAAGTAGCAAAAGGTACAATCATTATTTTTAACTCGGCTGTTTTAAGTATAGTCTTGCGAAACGTTATTAACAATGCCATTAAGTTTAGCTATGCAGACAGTATTATTGTTATAGAATATGATCATCATGAAATAATCGTAACAGATTCGGGGAAAGGAATTGAGCAAAAAAAGATTGACAAATTATTCAAACAGAAAATAAATCCGGGACTAGGCACTAATTTGGAATCGGGGTTTGGAATCGGGCTCTATTTATGTCAGGAATTAATGCTGAAAAACAAAGGAACACTTGCTGTTTTTAACAATGAATCAGCAGGTTGTACTTTCAAAATTATCTTGCCGAAATAGGGAAAACCGCTATTTATTTAACAATTTTTTTGTCGCTAATTTGTACTATGATACATATTGCATTTTTTGAAGACCAACCTATTGTTTGTGGGGGTCTTACTAGTTTTTTTTCAAATCAGAAAGATTTGGAAGTGTTTTTTTACGCGACAAATAAGCAAGATTTATATCTTAAAGTTCAGGAGCATTCAGGATTAGATTTAATTATTGTAGATCTGATTGCAAGTGATGTGCAGGGACTGGAAGTTTATGAATACCTTCATAAAAATCACCCTGATTTGCGAGTAATTGCTTTTACCTCTCTTTCGAGTCCCATATTAGTCGAAAACCTATTGGCTATGGGCGTAAAAGGTTACGTTAATAAAAACCAGGACAGCGAAGATCTTTTAGAAGCTATTAGATTAGTATGGGAAGGCGGAGTTTATCTGCCGGACGACTATGCCTTTTTATCTAAACAAAATAGGGTAGGCACGGCAATTACGCTAACGGCTAAAGAGCTTACGATCATGCAATACATTATTAGAGAATTTACTACAGCCGATATTGCCGGCGAACTAAAACTTTCGGTCAATACGGTCGAAAATCACAGAAAAAACATTTTTAGCAAACTCGATGTGAGTAATGTTGCCGGTATGGTGCGAGAGGCATCAAAACTGGGGCATATCAACTAGAGTATAGTGATGATTTAGGTCCCTTCGACTTGAGTCTAATCGCTGTAATTTTTGAATATCAAGGGATATTTGAAAAGACTTTGTATGGAATTTTAATTATTTATTATATGGTGAACTTTACTTTTTTTATAACCCGGTTTTTTGTTAGAAGAAGCGCTCTGAAGGAGGGTTTCTTAATCTCTTTTACTTCGCTTGATTTTGATGCTTTTATCCGAAAAAGTAATCGTTTTTCACTCGGTACACGTATTAAAAATCTTTCTTTTCCTCTCATGCATTCGCTACGGCAGCAGGAATTAAAGTTGCATTCAGGTTGTTATCGGGAGATAAATACTATAGCAGTTACTACTAATCAAAACTATTAAAATGTTGAATAAAATTACATTAAAATTAAGGCAATTGCAGCTGACCTTTATACTGTGCTTCCTTTCTCTTTTTAACGGATGGAATGTCTTTGCTGAAGGGTCTAAGGATTTGTTTCCCAGTGGGGCAACAGGGAATAGAATGATGTTGTCTAGTTCTGGAATAGCACCTACTAGTACCGCAATTGTAAACAAAGGAAGAATGTTTGTTTATGCGAAAGCCAACGAAACCCTTTATTTAGGGTCTTCTGCTCAAGGTATTCGCGGAGGAACAATTCTTTTGACAAGTCCAACCGGTGATACTAGCTTTAGTAGTGGGAACTCTACTACAGTTGGTTTAATTACCAATAGGACGCAAGAAATTAATGGTCCTGTAAATTTGACTACGGGTGGTTATACACCATATAGTTTTAAAGTACCGGCAGGAGAAACGGGAGTGTGGGTAGTAGAGTTTATATCACCTAATGTAAATTTAGATCCTGCTAATGTTATTTACGCTGCTCATACTTTTACAGCTGACGGAAACTGGACACAAGCTAATAATAGTCCTTATGTTGTTGCTTGGGATATTACAGTAGCCAATGAAGGAGGAACTGCACAAAAAGGGCGTGTGTATACTAATGTTTTAACAGGATCTTTAGGTTCTGCTTCAAATAGCTTTATGTCTACTTGTAATATTATTACAAATGATGGTTTTAGGTATACGGTTAAACCTAATGGTATGACACCTTATTACTTTGCTTTTTTTTGTAACAATAAAGGGGTTAGAACTGGTTCAGCAGCAACAGGAGCTCCAAGTTATAAAAGCACGTCTATGGCGAGTTTATATAATTTAGATAATACTAAAACTGATTTTTCTTTTCAGGATCCTACAATTGTTGATGATTTAACCAATACGACATCCAAAATATTTTTTAATCTACCGGACGCAAGCTTACCGGCTTCTGCGCCTATTTTTTTTCCGGGGAGCACAGCTTCCACAACCTGGTTGAATGTGCCTATTGTTACACAAGCTATTTCAGCTATTTCGGTAAATGGAGTAGAAGGCACCAGTGGGATGGGAATTTATCCTCTAGGAGCTTTTATCAATTTTACGGCTACTGTTAACGCTAATTATCTTATCGAAATTGATGTTAATGGAAATGGATTGATGACAGATGCCATAGATGTAACTTTGACAGGTACTGCTATTGCGGGTGCAAATAAAGTAAGATGGGATGGTAGAGATGGTGCGCGTAATCCTATAACCAATAATACTAGTTTAAAATTAAGTATTGTCCTTTTCAATGGAGAGGTACACTTTCCATATTTAGATGCTGAACGAAATACTAACGGTATTATAATTACCAGATCGAATGGACCGGATCCTAATAGTAATGTGTATTGGAACGACACGCCGATTGGAACAGATACGGGTAGTACCGATAAATTTCCTCCAAATTTGTTGGATGCTTCTTCGCGTACCTTAAACAATAGTAGTTTAGCTGGTACACATAAGTGGACTACTAGTTCGTCTCGTTCTTCAGGGTATGGAGACTTACAATTACTGGATACATGGGCTTATGTGTATACTACACCCGGGCCGCCAATATCTGTACCAATTGTACAAAATGAGGCCGATTTAGCGGTAACGAGTATTAGTGATGTGGTCAGTGGTAATGTTGGATCAAATGTTACCTATACAGTAGTTGTAAAAAATATTGGAGGACCGAATAATGTAACTGGAGCAAAGTTTAAATTTTCAGATTTAGCTTCAGGGGCAAATTTAGCGGTACAATCTTTTACCTCGTCTTCTACTTTGGGAGGCGCTGTTACAGCACAGACGATTACTGGCGGTGTGCTTGATGCTATGGTTGACTTGCCAAAAGACGCCACTATTACTTTCACAATTGTCGCAAAAGTATTAGCAGCAGCTGGAAGTAATCCTACGGTTAAAGCCACGATCATGCGTCCCGCAGATTTAACAGATCCGGATGCCACAGCAGATACACATATCGGTACACCTCCGGTAGATCCTGATGTAGAATGTGACGGAACGCCTAGCGGTGTGGGTTGTAATAACGTAAAAACAGATGTTTTAACGGTTATTTTTATAGCATCACCAAAAATTGAAGTAGCAAAAAAGGAGTTTATGTAGATGCTAATGCAGATGGTATTGTAAACGTAGGCGATAGAATTGACTATACTTTTACAGTTACCAACACAGGTAACGTAACCTTGGCTCCGGTAACCATTACCGATGCTAACGCAGTGGTAAGCGGAAGTTTAGCGAGTTTAGCTCCAGGTGCAACAGATTCGTCTAGTTT
>NZ_MUHH01000100.1 GCF_002217475.1 Flavobacterium tructae | reverse complement strand
TAATATATCTTTTATTGTTTACCGCGAAAAATTATTACTATCAAAATTGCCTGTTTCAGACTTTATTTCATTAATAAATATTTCAGAGTCTTCAAACGATAAGTCTTTAAGAATGGTAAATAATAGAAGGCAAGATTCCATTGTTTATATTATGTATACTTCAGGGACAACAGGAAAAGCAAAAGGAATTGCTATTTGTGATAAAAATGTAATTAGTCTTATTAATAATCCATTAAGTAAAATTTCAATTGATAGTTCAGATAAAGTACTTCAATGGTCTAATTATGCATTTGATGGTTCTACATATGAGATTTTCGGAACACTTTTATCTGGAGCTTGTCTTTATTTAATAGACACTTTGACAGCCTCTGATGCAGAAGCCTTATCTCATGTTATAAATAGTAATAAATTGAGCGTTGTTTTTATCACAACAGCTTTGTTTAATTCTTTGACAGAATATAATTTATCCTTATTATCTAGCTTAAGACTATTATTATTTGGAGGGGAAAAAGTTTCATTACCTCCTGTTAGAAAAATTTTGTCAGCGTTGGGTCCTGATAAGATACTTCATGTTTATGGGCCAACAGAAACCACAGTATATGCTACATGTTACCCAATCAATTCTATACCTCAGAATATAGAAACTATTCCAATAGGATACCCTCTTTGCAACACGCAGATCTACATTT
>NZ_MUHH01000099.1 GCF_002217475.1 Flavobacterium tructae | reverse complement strand
TAACAAATTTTTATTTTTTACTTTTTTGTTACAACTTTTGAAACAAAATATTTTTTTTGTTCATTTTGTTACAGTTAAAAAAATCACCTTCACGATCTAATAATTTAGCACAGTAGAAAATGCAGACATTTTTTAAAACTCGTTACACATGTCAAGTTGAAAAATGAGGATTAAAACCTTTATTTTTTTCTAAAATCATTTTGCTTTTTTATTTTTTCGGATCAATGATTTTATTCTTAAGTTTATTCTTATTTTTATTGTATATTTACATAGGTAAAGCATTGATATGCTGTATAGTATTATAGTTGATATGCTTAACTTATAGAGTCATAAATAATTACTCAAACGCCAGAATACAACCCAATAATTGTAGACTTTAACGGTTAAATACAATACCGTAGATATAGCAAAAAAACTTTTTTTATATTAGTGTAATAGTCGAAGAAGTGATAGTGTAATAAGCTATGTAACGTTAGTAAAACTTTCTAAAAAAGCGTCATGAAAAAC
>NZ_MUHH01000010.1:45381-71405 GCF_002217475.1 Flavobacterium tructae | reverse complement strand
CTTTAGAGCAATTACAGGAAGTTAGAACAATTCCTAAAAAAACGAAAGATAAAATACTTTTGATCATAATATTTAAAATTAAGTTAAAAATAAAACCATTGATTTTCAAGTAAATAAGCTCATAATTACACGAATTTACGTAATATTTTTTGGTTCATCAGCTAAAGTTGCTTTAAATTCCGATCAATAGTTTTAGTTTTTTTTTAACGATCGGTACTAATTCGTGTCAGTATTTTATGTTAATTTTACTTAAACTATAATAATAAAGACTCTTCTATGAAAAAAATAATCGTTTCCTTCGCCATAATTACAGCTTTAATCATTGGCTGTAAAACCAGTACAAAATCAAATGATGCCAAAACCTTAAGGGTAGCTTTAGAGCCAAAAAGCAAAAGTACAGTAGCAGGAACAGCCACTTTTACCGAGAGAAAAGGAAAAGTAACTTTTGCTGCAAAAATAACAGGTTTACAGCCGGGAGTACATGCAATTCACATTCATGAAAAGGCAGATTGTAGTGCTGCAGACGGAAGTTCGGCCGGAGGACACTGGAATCCAACTTTTAAAAAACACGGAAAATGGGGTGTTGCCGAGTACCACAAAGGAGATATCGGAAACTTTACCGCTGATGCAAATGGTAACGGGACTATAACACTAACTACTGATGAATGGTGCATTGGCTGCGGAGATGAAAGCAAAGATATTCTGGGAAAAGGATTAATTGTTCATCAGGGATCTGATGATTTCACAACACAGCCTACAGGAAATGCGGGCGGAAGAGTTGCCTGTGCCGGAATCATTAAATAAAAAACATAAAACAGTAATAACCACTACATTTTCACAAAATCTAGTGGTTATTTCATTTTAATTTTACACTAAAACAAGAAAAAGATATAGCTTTGCAGCTATAAATTATAAAGTTAATGATTAACCCATCGGCACCAGGCTGGATAGATAAGTTTTTTAGCGAACAAAAGTTTTCAGAAGCTATTCCTTTTGAGACTGCTGAGTCGTTTTACCATAAAGTCAGAGAAACCGGTTTTATTTACGGCCACATCATCGCTATAGATTCTCAGATTCCAATTCCTATAAAAGGCTGGTTCAAAACCGAAATCTCCAAAGTAGCTTTATTGAATACTTTGTATGGTGTTTTTTGTTTGGAAAAAAGAAGCTCAGAACCTAATAATTTTATTTCTGAAGTTTTAAAATTCTACAAAGAGATGAGTCCGGAAGGTTTTAATATATTTAAAATTCTGCTTCCAAAGGACACTCCTTCTCTTTCTTTAGAAAACATTATAGATCAGCGTGTTCAGACGAATGATAGTATTATCAGTAAAAACTTTTCGCATTTAGTAACCAATGCACTTTTATTTATTGATGTCCTGGCTTTCAGACAGTATTTAGAGCATGGGACAATTCCTGAAAAATACTTAAAACGAATCGAAGAAACCGTTATGGGCATTGTGGCTCTGGCTTTAAAAACCAAGACCATAAAATCTCAGCACGACGATTTACTGATTAAACTTTTTGAAGCTTCCATCCGATACTCAAAATTTTCAAAAGTTACGGTTGATACTTTAGAAACTTTACAATTGGACTATTACAACCATAAACTGGAACACTACTATTTCATTGATATGGCCGGAATGGCTTTGTGGAGCGATGGCGTTGTCGAAAATGAAGAAGCCTACTTTTTGTACTCTTTAGGATCAATGATGGGAATTTCTGATGATTTTGTAACCAAAAGCATTGAAACGACCAACACGTTTATCACTACTCACAAAAAGAAGATTCCTTATTTTAACTATTCCAATCCTGTAAAACATTTTTACGACCAAATGACCCACAGTGTGGTAAAACTGATTGTAAGAAACAAAAACAGATTAGTGAAGGAAATCATTCAAAGCAAAGAGTTAATGGTTCTGCTGGCTTATTCTACCACCAGAGATCTGGATGCTAAAGAAAAGAAAAAGGTAAAAAAACAACTTTTAGACATCTGTAAAACGATTCCGTCGCTCACCATATTTTTACTGCCCGGAGGAAGTTTATTACTACCGATTCTTATCAAATTTATTCCAACTTTACTTCCGTCAGCTTTTAATGAAAACCTGGACGAAAACGAATAAAAAAAATCGCCCTTTGGGGCGATTTCTTTTTTATATTATAGATCTAACTGATAAACTTCATCAAGCTCCTCATTTGAGGCGATATTCACATTTAAATCGGTTACAAAACCGGAATTTAAACCGTAAACCCATCCGTGAAGCATCAAATCCTGTCCGTTTTTCCAGGCTCCCTGAACGATAGATGTTTTAGCTAAATTGTAAACCTGCTCTTTTGCATTGATTTCAACAAAAGCATTGAAACGTTCTGTTTCATCTTCAATTGAATTCAGGTACTTATCGTGTAGACGGTATTCATCTTTAATGTGACGAATCCAGTTGTCGATAATTCCAACAGACTGATTCCCCATAGCAGCTTTAACACCACCACAACCGTAATGTCCGCAAACAATAACGTGTTTTACTTTCAATACATTTACCGCATAATCTAGAACACTCAACATATTCATATCAGAGTGTACTACCATATTAGCAATATTACGGTGTACAAAAACTTCACCCGGTTTAGCTCCAATAATTTCATTTGCCGGAACACGACTGTCTGAACATCCAATCCACAATAATGGCGGTGTTTGTCCTTTTGCAAGATCTGCAAAATAATTAGGATCTAATGCTAATGATTTTTCGACCCACTGTCTGTTATTTTCAAGTAACTGCTTATAAAACTCTCTCATTTTTTTGTTTTTTGTATGGTAATCCCGTTTGCTTAAATCTACTAAAAAAAACTTCTCGTAAAGTTATCTAATTTTAATACTTCTCACAATCAAGAAATACCTTAATTAATTATAATTTATTTAAAATTCTCTTTTACCTTTTCTTTTTGAACTAAAGTTCTTTTCGCAACATCATAATAATGCTCTATCGATACATGATTATTAATGTCCGGTGAATTCTCAAGTTCATATGCTTTCTTGAATCCTTTAAGCTTTACTTTAATATTTTCGTCAATTGCTCGTGTCTCTTTAAACTCACGGATCAAATCTAAAACATCATGCGCAATATACTCTGTATCTGCAGCATTGATAATTACTTTAGAGTTTTCCGGAATTTCACTTAAAGTAGACTTAATCGCAGCCTTATTCAAGAATGAAACTTCCTGTGCTAAATCGATATGGATGACATCACCATCTTCGTATTCTTCTTTTTTGAAACTGTACGCTCTTTTAAGATTCCCTCTCAATACAAAAATAATACTGATCACAATTCCTAAAGCAACTCCTTTAAGTAAATCTGTTGCTACAACAAATACCAAAGTGGCAATAAACGGTACAAACTGATATTTTCCTTTTTCCCAAAAATGTTTGAAAGTGGCAGGTTTCGCCAGCTTATATCCTACTAAAATTAAAACGGTTGCCAAAGTTGCCAATGGTATTTTATTTAATAATGCCGGAATTGATAAAACACTAATTAGCAAAAGTACACCATGAATAATGGCCGACATTTTTGATTTTGCTCCTGCATTATTATTGGCAGATGATCTTACTACAACAGATGTCATCGGCAAACCACCTAAAAGTGAACTTACTACATTACCAATTCCCTGCGCTCTAAGCTCAACATTGGTATCGGTATAACGTTTTTGAACATCCATTCTGTCAGACGCCTCTATACACAACAACGTCTCAATAGAGGCAACTATTGCGATTGTAATCGCCACCACCCAAACTTGCGGGTTGGTAACCGCAGCAAAATTTGGCAAAATTATGATTGATTTAAACTCATCAAAAGATTTTGGAACCGGCAAAGAAACTAAATGCTCATTTGCAATTGCCAGCGAACTTCCTGTTGAAGTAAAAAACTCGTTTAAAATTATTCCGGTAATAACTGCAACAAGTGCTCCCGGAATTAATTTCATTCTTTTTAAGAAGGGAACTTTCTCCCATGAAATTAAAATCACTAAAGAAACAAGTGAAACCACAACCGCTCCTAAATGTATGTGATTTAAAACATCGAATAGAAAAGAAAAAGAGTTGCTTCCGTCATTTTGAATAAATGCCTGATCTCCTTCAAAATCGGCATCGTAACCAAAAGCATGTGGTAATTGTTTCAGAATAATAATAATTCCGATACCGGCCAACATCCCTTCAATAACGTTGGTAGGAAAATAATTGGAGATACTTCCGGCCTTTAAAAATCCTAATGCTAATTGAATTAATCCAGCAATAAAAACAGACATTAAAAACACATCGAAAGCACCTAAATCTGTAATAGCGGTTAAAATGATGGCGGTCAGTCCTGCCGCCGGTCCGGAGACACTAATATGAGACTGGCTTAAGTAACCTACCACAATACCTCCAACAACACCTGCAATAATTCCCGAAAATAAGGGTGCTCCGGAAGCCATTGCAATACCTAAACACAATGGAAGAGCCACCAAGAAAACCACTAAACCTGAAGCAAAATCAGATTTAAGGTTGGCAAAAAGATTGATTTTTTTTGTCATAGCACAATACTAAAAAAATTATTCATTAAAGACTTACTGCAATTATCAAAATGCAGTTCAATTCAAAATAATCGGAAGTATTATGCCAAGTTAGGAGGTGGAGCAAAAATGCTCGGAGAAATATTGTCTAATTTTACAATATTTTCAGACACAATGGTCTTTTTTTCAATATAAACTGGCATAACAACTTCATGTTGAAGTATTGCCGGATAAACAGCAGCCTTAAGTTCTTTATGTGAATGTTCCTCTTCAGAAAAACTGAAAAATATCGACGCATCATTGCTTTTCTTCATTACCGTCACAATAGTTGGGGTAGATAAGAAGGCAATAAAGATGAATAATAATATGCGAGCGACTAATTTCATTGGAACAAAAATAGTGTTAAACAGCTAAAATCAAAGCGAGAGGCCAAAAAATTTAAACAAATTTAACAATCATAAAAAACAGAATGATCAAACCCGACCATTCTGCTATAGTAATCAATTCAGAAACAACATATTAAAGTTCTTCTTCAAGCCATGCATTCATCATCCAAATTGTTTTTTCCTGCTCTGCAATGAAGTCACTCATCATGGAATTTGTTCCTTCATCATTAATTTCATCCGATTGTTTTAAAATTCCTCTTTCGATTTTCAATAAATCCGTTAAAGAGCTTACAATTAAGTGAACCGCTTTTTCATCATTTGAAATATTTTTTCCGACAGCTAATTTGTTATTTTTAATGTAATCTTCAAAAGTATGTAAAGGAGTTCCGCCGATAGTTAAAACCCTTTCTGCAATCAAATCAATTTTCAACTGGGAATCTGTGTACAATTCTTCAAACTTTACATGCAAATCAAAAAAACGTTTCCCACGAATATTCCAATGCAACCCCCTTAAATTCTGGTAATATACCTGAAAATTTGACAACAGAACATTTAATTCTTTTACTAACAATTCTGATTCCTTTACCGGTAAACCTAAAATATTTGTTTTCATAGTTCTCATTTTATAATGTGATTACTACAAATTTAAAATAAGTTCTCCTAAAATAATATAAAAAAAAGTTATATTTTCTTATTTTTGCATCAAAAATTACTATCAAGATGACTATAACTCAATTGCAATATGTACTAGCTGTTGCCGAGCATAAAAATTTTACCCTTGCTGCCGAAAAATGTTTCGTTACCCAGCCTACACTGAGTATGCAGATTCAAAAAATCGAGGAAGAACTTAGTATTCAAATTTTTGACAGAAGCAAAAAACCCATTCAACTTACAGATATTGGTCAGAAAATCGTAAACCAGGCCAAGAATATTGTAAATGAGGCTGATCGTATTAAAGATATTGTAGAGCAGCAAAAAGGTTTTATTGGAGGAGAATTCCGTTTGGGAATTATTCCAACCATTATGCCAACACTTTTACCGATGTTTCTAAACAATTTCATTAAGAAATACCCAAAAGTAAAACTCTTAATTGAAGAGCTTAACACGGATGAAATTATCCTGAAGTTAAAAAATGGTCATTTGGATGCTGCTATTGCTGCAACTCCGCTTGAAGACGAAAAAATAAAAGAAATCGTCTTGTATTTTGAGCCTTTTGTGGCTTATATACCGGAACATCATGCCAGTTTTCAAAAAGAAGAAATTGAAGTTGCGGACTTAAACATTAATGAAATCCTGTTGCTTCAGGACGGGCACTGTTTTAGAGACGGAATTTTAAATTTGTGTAAAAATGCCAGCGACCTGGATCAGAATAATTTTCAGATACAAAGCGGAAGCTTCGAGACCCTGATAAAATTAGCCGACGAAGGTTTGGGTACAACGCTACTTCCGTACTTGCACACCTTAGACTTAAAAGATTCCGACAAACAAAAACTGCGTAACTTTAAGGAACCTAAACCTGCTCGTGAGGTAAGTTTGATTTACCCGAAGAGCGAATTAAAAATGCAGATCATTGATGCCCTAAGATCCACAATTGCGGGAGTTGTTAAAGGAGCAATTGTTTTTCAGAACGTTCAGATCATCAGTCCGCTACAACAAAAGAAATAAAAATAAAAAAGGAGCCAATTTGGCTCCTTTTCTTTTATACTTTAATTAGTAGTAGACTTTGCTTTAATTCTGGTTTTTCAATAATGAAATTTAATAACCATTCTTGTAATTGTTCCATTTCGTACGGTAACAGTGTTTTGATAGCTTTTTCTAATTCTTTGCAGAAAAGTATCGGGTCGAAACTCACTCTCTCAAGTATTGATTTCGTGTAATCAAACATCATTTTTGACATAATAAAATAAGATTTTTTGGGGTTATCTATATTTTTAAACTCGCAACAAATTTAAACAAATATCAATCACTAGTATTGATTTTAACTTATTATTTTAAAAACTTTAGCAGCGAATACGATTTCTTAATGCATATAAATCAATATAGAATCATTCTAAACAACTCATTTAAACCTTTTTAAAGGCTCTAAACATTTCTCTTTTTCCGGGAGGTCCTGCCAATTTTTCGACAGTAAATCCTACCTCAATCATACTTCTTTTAACAACTCCGCGAGCAGCATAGGTTACCAAAACTCCATTTGGCTTTAAACTTTGGTACATTTTTCGAAAAATTTCGGTACTCCACAGCTCCGGCTGCACCCGATATCCAAAGGCATCAAAGTAAATCAAATCAAAAATTTCAAAATCATCAATTTCATCAAAAAATTGTTTCCTTTTGGTTAACATGAAATCGGCACTGATAACCTCTTTCTGATTCCACTCGCATTCGTGCATTTTTTCGAAAACATCCTTATAATTCTCAGCCTCCAATTCAGCAACATAATTCATTTCAAGCACCTCTTTCGCATCAACCGGATAAGCTTCTACTCCAACATAATCAATTTGCTGCTGTTTTTGCATGGATTCCAAAAAAGTAATAAACGCATTCAACCCCGTTCCGAAACCTATTTCAAGAATACTTACCGGAGCAGCATCAAATAACGAAAGACCGTTTTTTATAAATACATGTTTGGCTTCCTGAATCGCTCCGTGTTTGGAATGGTAAGACTCATTCCATTCCTGCAAATGAATTGTAGTTGAGCCATCTAGCGTTTTAATTATTTCTCTTTTCACTTTATTTCGGAATTAGCAATCTTTCTCTATTGATATATCGGGCATTTTAAGTGCCAAATTTAGTCAAAACAAATGCGTAAAGCCTTAAAAAACGGTTCGTTTTTCATAAATTCTTTATAAAAATGTCTTAATTTTTTCACTTTATTATAAGATATATAAATCTCAGTTAAAGGGCATAAATAATGCAGTTTTACCAAGCAAATTATATATTTTTACTTAATTTTGCATTGAGAAAAATCTATCATTCACCAAATCATAGCTTTAGATTTTCTTTAATTATTAATGCTAATTACATAAAAAAAACTTTACATATTAATTATGAGTACAACTCAAACCAACAAAATTGAAATCAGAAAAGCAACTTCGTCAAAAATAAGCGGAGTAGACTTTCAAAATTTAAGCTTTGGTTCTGTTTTTACAGACCATTTATTCGAGTGTGATTTTAAAAATGGAGAATGGCAAAATCCTGTCATTAAGCCTTATGCTCCAATTTTAATGGATCCGTCTTCAAAAGTCTTCCACTACGGACAAGCCATTTTTGAAGGAATGAAAGCTTATAAAGATGACAATAATGATGTTTGGTTGTTCAGACCGGATGAAAACTTCAAACGTTTTAACAACTCAGCAGTTCGTATGGCTATGCCGGAAGTTCCTGAAGCTGTTTTTATGGACGGTTTGAATGAATTATTAAAAATTGATCAGGAATGGATTCAAAAAGGAAACGGAAGCAGTATGTACATCCGTCCTTTTATGATTGCAACCGGTGCCGGTGTTGTAGCAAATCCTTCTGACGAATATAAATTCATGATTCTACTTTCTCCTGCACAGTCTTATTACGGAGGTGAAGTGAAAGTAATTATCGCTGAACATTACAGTAGAGCGGCAAACGGAGGAATTGGAGCTGCCAAAGCTGCCGGAAACTACGCTGCTCAATTTTACCCAACCAATCTGGCCAACAAAGATGGTTTCCAACAGGTAATCTGGACAGATGATGCCACACACACTAAACTGGAAGAAGCGGGAACTATGAACGTTTTCTTCAGAATCAATGATACTTTATTAACCGCTCCAACAAGCGAAAGAATCTTAGACGGTATTACCAGAAAAAGTTTGATCGCTATCGCAGAAAAAGAAGGACTTAAAGTTGAAGTTCGTCCTGTTATTGTATCAGAATTGGTAGAAGCGGCTAAAAACGGATCTTTGAAAGAAATTTTCGGAGCGGGAACTGCTGCTGTAGTTAGCGTTATTAAAGGTTTCTCTTATCAGGATACTTATTACGAAATGGCTCCTCTTGAGAATTCTTATGCTTCTTTATTAAAAGAAAAACTAACAAGTCTTCAAAACAAACTTTCTGAAGACACTTTTGGCTGGACTGTAAAAGTACAATAAGCAAAAGACAGCTCTATATAAAACAAACCCGACAGGCTATAAAACCTGTCGGGTTTTTTATGCTAAAGCAATTTTGAAAAATCAGGCTTAAAATAATTAGGTCCTTTCATTACTTTTCCGTCTTCTCTGTAAATTGGCTTACCGTCCTCTCCTAATTTACTCATATTACTGCGTTGAATCTCATCAAAAACAGCTTCGATTTTGTCCTGTAAACCGTGCTCAATAATAGTTCCGCATAAAATATACATCATATCTCCCAAAGCATCAGCAATTTCAACTAAATCGTTGTTCTGAACTGCCTCCAGATATTCTTCGTTTTCCTCCTTCATTAAATTATAACGAAGCAGCTTCTTTGTCTCTCCCAAATCAGCAATCGGTTCAAGGCTATGTCCTATTTTAAAAGCAGTATGAAACTCAGTCACCGCATCAAGTTGTTTCTTCATGATATTATTTTGATTAAATGAAATGGCAAATTAGCAACAATTCGTATACAATTCTCTAAATTTGCCAAAAATTATTTTCAACTATGTTTAGTCAAGGACAATTAATATTCGGACTCTGTTTTTTTATTGCATTCGTAATCGTAATGATATTCGCTTATCGAAAAGATCTTGCCTTACACAAGGTTTTTTACAAAGGCAATTATAAAGTACTACTCGTATTTTTACTTTTTATTGCCATTTTATTTGTAATTAAATTTTTCTTCAAACGATAAGACCGAAAAGAAAGTTTTCGATTTCAAATAAAACCTTTTTCAGTACATTTTATTTGATTTTCTCTTCCGATAATGGTATAAAATGTACTTTTACCAAAGTGTTATTAGTGCGACTAGTAATAAATTTATAACTTTACGACTCCAAATAAACCACTACAATGAAGATTCTTAAATATTTATTCCTACTACTATTATTAAGCCTTGTTGCCCTTACTGTTTTTGTTGCCACACAAAAAGGGATCTTTTCTGTGGAAAGAAGCAAAGTGATCAATTCACCAAAAGCTACGGTATACAATTACCTTAATGATTTTAGAAATTATGAAGATTTTGAATCCTGGTCTGTTGAAGATCCTACGATGAAGATGACCTTTCCTAACAAAACAGTCGGAAATGGAGCCTCTTTTTATTGGACCGGATCTGAAGGAAATGGAAACGCAATTACTCTAAAAACAAAAGACGGAGAAAGCATACAGCAAAAAATGAAGTATGACGGAACCGAAGCCGATGTAAACTGGACTTTTAAAGATACGCTGGCCGGAAAAACAAAAGTAACCTGGAAAGCATCCGGAACGATGAGTTTTTTATTTAAAGTTTACGCCGCTCTAAACGGAGGCTCGGACAAAGTAATTGGAACAATCTACGAAAAAAGTCTTGCCAATATTGACAAAAACTTAGATTACGAAACAAAAACATACGCTATAAAAGTTAACGGATTAGTAAGAAAGACTGAAACTCCATATATCAGACAAACCTTTACGAGTGAAATTGGAAAAGTTGGTAAAAATGCCAAAATCGTTATTCCAAAACTAATCGAATTCAGCAAAAATAATGGGTTAGCCACGAATGGAAAACCATTTATTATTTACCATACCTACGACATTACAACAGGACTGGCTAAAATTTCGATTTGCTTACCTACCAGCCGAGAAATCGTAACTACTTCCGGAAGCGATATTTCAGGAGGAAAACTAAACGGATTTGAAGCTGTAAAAACCACTTTAAAAGGTGATTATTCGCATCTTAACGAAGCTTTTAAAAAAACAACTACTTTTATCAACAACGAAAAAATCACACCTGATTTAAGCTGGTCACATCTTGAAATCCTGACCATGAGCAAACTGGATGTAAAAAGCCCGTCTAAGTTAATGACTGAAATTTACTATCCAACAAAACCTAAAGTAGTTCCGGTAGCTAAAGTTCCTGTTTACAGACCAGCGACTACCGATCCGGCAGTAGCAAAACCTGTAGAAACACCTAAAAAGCCGGCAGAAGAAGAACAGTCAGAATTCTAAAATAATTTGGTTCATTAAACCTTTTGTTCAAAATTCATTCTAACACCATAAATAACGGAATTTGGCAGACGAGAAGGAATTTATTCAACAATTATTAAATCCTGCAACGCAAAATACCGCGTTTCAAAAGCTCGTATCTGATTATCAAAAACCGCTGTATTCCCATATTCGAAACATTGTACTCAATCACGACGATGCAGATGATGTTTTACAGAATACTTTTGTAAAAGTCTTTCAGTATTTAAAAAACTTCAAGGGAGAAAGCAAGCTTTTTTCCTGGATGTATCGAATTGCAACCAACGAAGCTTTGACCTTTTTAAGTCAAAAAGCAAAACTGAACGGAATAACTTCTGAAGCACTACAAAATAAAGCCATCGACAATTTAAAGGCCGATGTTTATTTTGAGGGAGACGAAATTCAGATCAAACTTCAAAAAGCGATTGTAACCTTACCGGAAAAACAACAATTGGTTTTTAAAATGAAATATTTTGAAGAATTAAAATACGAAGAAATCGCTGAAATTCTGGGAACTTCAGTCGGCGCTCTGAAGGCATCCTACCATCACGCAGTAAAAAAAATTGAAATATATGTTACCTCAAATTAAACCTTTTGTAATAACAACTGTCTTATAGCTACTATGAAAACATTTAATTTAGAAAACGAACCGAAAATAAAAACCGGATTTAAAACTCCGGAGAATTATTTTGATACTTTTTCAACAAAGGTTTTACAGCAAATAAACGAAGAGAAAGAAGTAAAAGTAATACCGCTTTACAAGCGTAAAAAAGTACTTTCGATTGTGGCTGCCGCAGTTGTTTTTGCAGCTTTACTGATTCCTGTGATCAACCATTATAATACATCCAAAGATCTTGACGAAGACACTCTGGAAACCTACTTATCTTATCAGTCCAACTTAAATCAATACGATTTAATTCGTGAACTGGACACAAAAGACATTGATAAACTTGGTAAAAACGTTGCTCTTGAACAGGAAACTCTTGAAGACATCTTAGCCACCAACCCTAATATTGAAAATTTAATTTCAGAATAAAACTAAAATTTCAAAAGATGAAAATTAAAAATATACTTCCGATACTTCTATTCTTTATTACATTCTCCTTTTATGCACAGAATGACAAAACAGACGAAAAGCGGGAAAAGATTAAAGCTTATAAAGTTTCTTTTTTAACAACAGAATTGGAACTCACCTCCACAGAAGCCGAAAAATTCTGGCCCATTTACAATACATACGATGACAAACAATATGAATTGCGTCACGAAAAAATGAAAATGTATTTGCGTAAACTAGATGACGACAACATCAGTACCATGTCTGAAAAAGAAGCAGCTTCACTCCTGTCGCAAATGGAAAGCGCAGACAAAGAATTATATACACTGAGAGATAAATACAACAGCAACTTAAAAAAGATTCTTTCTGCAAAGAAAATCTTAAAGCTTAAAAAATCAGAAGACGACTTTAACCGCAAACTATTAAAACAATATCGCGATAAAGCTGGAAAAAACTAATATATCAAAAAGCAACAACAGCGAAAACCCCATATAATAACTTGCTTTATTATTTGGGGTTTTTATTATTTAAATCTAATTCTGATTACTTTATTATGGCCTGCTGCAATTGCAGTATTTCTATTCAAAAAACGAATGGTAAACAATTTTGTATCCGTCGATAATTGCGTCCAGTTCTCTCCTCCATTTTGCGAATACTGGATTCCTTCAGAACCTACACAAATAATTTCTTTACCATTTCCACCCGGAACGTATTGCACGCACGAAGCATATCCAAATCCCATACCCTGACCAATTAGCTGCCAGGTTTTTCCTCCGTCAGTAGTAAAAGCTTTATTATCCTTTTTTTGTTCCGGAAATTCGTAATCACCACCAGCGATAAATCCGTGTTTTGAATCGTAAAAATCGGCTGTAAAAATACCGGTCATTGTTTTTCCCTGCACAATTGGTGTTTCAACTGCCTTCCAGGTTCTTCCTTTGTCCGGTGAATAAAAAACACGCGCCTTTTTTCCTCCCGAAACCAGCCAGGTATCATTTCCTTTTATTACTATATTTGAATTACTGGCTGCAAAAGCCGCTTCACCCTCTGCATTGGTTGGTAATTTATCCGATAGAATTTTGGTCCAGGTTTCGCCACCGTCACGTGTCACGATAATAGAAAAAGTATCTTCTGTAGGATCGCCAATCGCAATTCCTTCTTTATCGTTCCAAAACTGCATACTATCGTAAAACACCTTCGAATTTACTTCTTTGTAAACTAATTTTACCTTCTGAGTTTTTTTAGACACCTGATAAAGCAATGCAGGATTTCCTACACTCAACAAAAAAATATTATTTGCATTCTGAGCAATACTTCTAAATTCCAAATTCAATGTATCACGGTAAATATGATCTTCAAATTTTTCTTTTTTATCCAAATCATAAAACCCAAAACGGGAGTTATCAGCTCCATACCAAATTTTATTTTTATCGATTGAGATGGCTCTGATACTAATTTTATCCTGAAATAAAGTATCTATCTGAATTGATGTAAAACCCGTATTAAAAATCCCTTTACCATTATTATTCAAGGTTTTAAAAGACATTAACAAAATTAAAGCACCAAAAAAGAATATTACTTTTCTCATAAAATTAGTTTTTTAGCGCTAAAATACAATTATTTATAACACTTGAAATAAGTTTCGCTTTTTTTTCTGGCACAGTAATTGGATACCTCAAAACATTAATCATAATACGATTTAAAAATGAAAACGAAACTACTTTTTATAGCCCTCCTGGCAATAGGTTTGAGTTCTGTACCCGTACAAAGCCAAACTACTGTTTACGCAAAAAACTCAGACATAAGCGATAACTTAGATTTAAGAGCTGTTGCGTCTATTTTTGGAGAATCAGCTAATCTGCAAGATTTTGAGAGACGTTTGAACGACTCTAAATATCAAATTTCAAATCTTGATTTAAACGATGACAATCAGGTCGATTATTTACGTGTAATCGAATCTGTAGAAAACAGAACTCACGTTGTAATTATTCAGGCGGTTTTAGATCGTGATGTTTATCAGGACGTTGCTACAATTGATGTAGAAAGAGACAACTACAACAGAGTAAATGTACAGATCGTAGGGAACAGCTACTTGTATGGAGCCAACTACATTTACGAGCCTGTTTACAATGTAGCTCCGGTAATTTACACTTCGTTCTGGGTAACCAATTACAGACCGTATTACTCTAGCTGGAGTTGGAATTACTATCCAAGATATTACTATGCCTGGAGACCTTACCCAATTTACAGATACAGAAACAATATCAACCTATGTATTAATGTAAACAATAGCTACAACTATGTAAATACGAGAAGAAGTTACAGAGCTCCTGTTATCTATGAAACAAGACGCACGTACGGTTACGAAACCAGACGTCCTGATTATAGTTTTGCACAAAGAAATTCGAATGCTACCAACAGATATGATTTAGATCAAAGGCGTGTTACCACCAGAGATTACGGAAGAAATCAAAATACATACACGACAAACAGATCCAATTCGGATAGAGTATCTACTACAGACAACAGAACCTCAACCAGAAATTATGGAGAGAACAGAACAACATCTGACAGAACTTATACTACAAACAGAACCTCTTCTAACAACAGAGACAATTCAGGCATAAGCACAAATCCTGTAAGAGTTGAAAATACCGGCAGAAGAGATTACGGTCAAAACAATTCGAATGTTTCCAGAGGAAATTCACAAAGCTATGGAACTACGGAAAGGGTCGCGACTCCTCAAAGAAATGAGTCTAACAGAAGTTATTCAGAAAACAGAGGAAATTCAGAGAGACAGAGTTCGCAAAATACGCAACGTTACGAATCTCCAAGAGCAACTCAGGAATCCAGAGGCAGTGAACCACAAAGAGAGAGCGGTTCTAACGGAAGAAGTTACGGCGGTAGACGAATTTAATACCAAATTTCCAATCTTATATAAAATGAAAAGCACAATTTAACGATTGTGCTTTTTTTTATCTTTTTAGTTATAAGTGAGGTTAGTTTATTATAAAACGTTAAATTTGCAACCGTCTTTTATAAAAATATACATGAGCGCATCGCATAAAAACTTACATAGTAAGTTGTCTATAGGGGGTTTACTGATAACATTGGGAATTATTTATGGAGATATTGGTACTTCTCCATTGTATGTAATGAAAGCCATTCTTGGTGATTACGCCATTAATTCTGATATCGTTCTTGGTGGAATTTCATGCGTTTTCTGGACTTTGACGCTTCAGACTACAATAAAATATGTACTGATCACGTTAAGTGCCGACAATCATGGTGAGGGTGGAATTTTTGCCTTATATGCCCTGGTCAAAAAAACCAAAATTCAATGGCTTATTGTCCCCGCGATTATTGGAGGAAGTGCCTTATTAGCTGACGGGATTATTACTCCTCCAATTTCTATTTCTTCCGCCGTAGAGGGAATCCGGGCGTTTTATCCGACTATGCAAACGGAGACTATTGTTTATATTGTTATCGCAATTTTATTCATTCTTTTCACCATACAACAATTTGGAACCAAACTAGTTGGAAAGTTTTTTGCTCCAATGATGCTGATCTGGTTTGCTATGTTGGGAACTCTGGGAACAATTCAAATTCTAAAATTTCCTGAAGTAATTAAAGCGGTAAATCCGTATTATGCTTATCATTTATTATCCATTCATCCTGACGGTTTCTTTGTACTTGGTTTCGTGTTTTTATGTACGACAGGTGCCGAAGCTTTGTACTCTGACATGGGACATTGCGGAAGAAAAAACATCAGAATTAGCTGGGTATTCGTAAAAACTACTTTGGTTTTAAACTATTTCGGACAGGCTGCTTACTTAATCCATCATGAAGGAAGTACACTGCAACAACTAGGTGGAGAAAATGGAAATCCTTTTTATCTGATTATGCCACACTGGTTCCTTCCGTTCGGAATTGTGGTAGCTACTTTGGCAGCGGTAATCGCTTCTCAGGCACTTATCAGCGGATCATTTACTTTGATCAACGAAGCAATGCGACTGAATTTCTGGCCAAAAGTTAAAATTAAATACCCTACCGAAGTAAAAGGGCAATTGTATATTCCATCGATCAACTGGTTATTGTTTTTTGGTTGTGTTGGAATTGTTTTGCACTTTGAGAAATCAGGAAATATGGAGCATGCCTATGGTCTTGCCATTATTCTGTGTATGATCATGACGACCATTTTACTGAATTACTATCTCATCATGAAACGTGTAAAATTGTACCTGATGGTGCCGTTAATCACTATCTATTTACTGATTGAGTTTAGTTTCCTGATTGCTAACATTACTAAATTTGCCGAAGGCGGTTACGTAACTTTAATTATTGCGATTGCTTTAATCTCTATCATGACGATATGGTACCTGGCTAAGAAAATCAACAAAAGCTACACCAAAATCATCAAAATTGATGACTATAAAAAGGTATTGATGGAACTAAGCGAAGACTTATCTATCCCAAAATACGCTACTCACCTGGTTTATATGACTAATGCTAATCGCGTTGATGAATTAGAAGAAAAAGTAATCTATTCTATTTTACAAAAGCGTCCAAAAAGAGCTGATATTTACTGGTTTGTACACGTAAACATTTTGACAGAACCTTACAAAACACAATACAAAGTTACCGAAATAGCTAAGGACGATATTTACAGAATCGATTTTAATTTAGGATTCAGAGAACCTACAAAAATTAATTTAATGTTTAGAGAAGTAATTCGCGATATGGTAAAACGTGGCGAAGTAGACATCACCAGCCGTTACGAATCTTTAAACAAAAACAATATTATCGGAGACTTTAAATTTGTTTTATCAGAGAAATTCTTATCTAACGACAATGATCTAAGATGGCATGAAAACATCATCATGAGTTCTTATTTCTTCATTAAAAAACTGAGTTTATCTGAAGAAAGAGCTTTTGGTTTAGACAGTAGTTCCGTAAAAATTGAAAAATTCCCAATGGTGCTACACGCTCCTGAAAATATTGGACTGACACGTATTACGAAATAAATCATTCCAAAACATCATTAAGAAACACTCTTTTAAACTTTATTAGAGTGTTTTTTCTTTTAAAAAGAAGTTAGACGAACAATCAAAATTAAAAATTTAACTTTCAATCAATTAATAGTACCTTTGCAACTCAAATAATTAAAATGAGATTACACAGAAATTTAGTTTATACTACCATCGATTCTTTAAATGCTATTTTCAATGAAGGAGAATATGCAGACAAAGTGGTAGCCAGAGCCTTAAAAAAAGACAAACGTTGGGGAAGTTCCGACAGGAAGTTTGTTGCTGAAACGATATACGAAATTGTTCGCTGGAAGCGACTATATGCAGAAATTGCAGAAGTAAAAGAACCATACGACAGAGATAACTTATGGAGAATGTTTGCGGTTTGGGCAGTTTTGAGAGGATATCCTATTCCGGATTGGAGACAATTGGAAGGAACTCCTGAGAGAAAAATAAAAGGTCGTTTTGATGAGCTTTCTAAAGTTAGAGCTTTAAAAGAATCTATTCCGGACTGGATGGATGAATTAGGAGTAAAAGAATTAGGAGAAAAAGTTTGGGCAAAAGAAATTGCCGCTCAAAATCAGCCGGCTAAAGTTATCTTAAGAACCAATACGCTTAAAGGCACCAAAGAAAACTTGAGAAACACGTTGATGGATTTAAATATTGAAACGGAATATTTAAAAGATCAGCCTGAAGCTTTAGTTTTAAAAGAAAGAGCCAACGTATTCTTAACGGACGCTTTTAAACAAGGACTTTTTGAAGTTCAGGATGCCAACTCACAATTAGTAGCTGGTTTTCTGGATGTAAAACCTGGAATGCGTGTGGTAGATACCTGTGCAGGAGCGGGAGG
Organism: Flavobacterium tructae; assembly: GCF_002217475.1. Classification (GTDB taxonomy): domain Bacteria; phylum Bacteroidota; class Bacteroidia; order Flavobacteriales; family Flavobacteriaceae; genus Flavobacterium; species Flavobacterium tructae. The sequence goes on along the minus strand of NZ_MUHH01000010.1, from coordinate 53,409 downwards.
AAAAACATTGCACATTGCTTCTTTAATGGAAAACAAAGGGCAGTTAATTGCAATGGATTTGTACGAAAGCAAACTGAAACAATTGAAATTAAGAGCCAAAAGAAATGGTGCTTTTAATATCGAATATCGCATAATTGACACTACAAAAGTGATCAAAAAATTACATGAAAAAGCAGACCGTGTTTTAATTGATGCACCTTGTAGTGGTTTGGGAGTTTTAAAAAGAAATCCTGACTCTAAATGGAAACTGCAACCAGAATTTATTGATAACATTCGAAAAGTACAGGCTGAAGTTCTGGAAAGCTATTCGAAAATTGTAAAACCGGGCGGTAAATTGGTCTATGCCACTTGCTCCGTTTTACCATCGGAAAATCAGGAACAAGTAGAGAAATTTTTAAAGACCGAAATCGGAAAGCAATTTACATTTATTAAAGATCGTAAAATACTAGCCTCAGAATCTGGATTTGATGGATTCTATATGGCTTTATTGGAAAGAAAAGCAACTAATTAATTTCTTTAAAATTCCAAAAGAATCAAATTCCAAATTCCAAACTGTACTGTTGGAATTTGGAATTTCTTTTTTTTCTATTGTTTGCAAAGGATCAATTTGGACACATATCTGGTGAAATCAAACAATATGGTGGGATATTGCCACATGTTGGCGGTTGTGTTAACTGCTTAGTACATCGCAATTGATAGCCATTTAAATAATAAATAAAATCACCGCCTTTAATTTGCTTTAATTCGCTTTTACTTAATTGCTCAACATTTGTCAGATTTAAGATAAATTTCATAATTATTAGGTTTTAAAGTTAATATCTTATAAATATAGGTAATTTTTCTTACTTCTAACAAAGTGCTTTTTTTTACACCAAACTAGGCTTTCGCAACAGCTTCCCATTCTCATTTTCTTTAAACTTCGGAACAAAAACAATTTCCTTTGGTTTTTCATATTTGCCCAATACATCAAAAAAATCAGAAGCAAACTCTTGTTTTTCTCCTTCAATCACCAGAATTAGTTTTTCTCCTAAAGTAGTATCCGGAACTCCGGTTACAAAAAATCTGCTGTTTATCTTCCCTATCAGCTTACTTTCGATTTGTTCCGGAATTAACTTTACCCCTCCACTATTCACTACATTATCAATTCTTCCTAAAAATACAAACTGATTTTCATTAACCAGCTCCACCAGGTCATTTGTAACGATAGGTTCCTTAGAAACCGAAGCCAGATGAATTACCAAACAGTCACGATCATCCTTGTCGATTTTCACATTTGGAAGAATCGAGAATGCCTTTTCTCCTACTCTTTTGGCAGCGATATGTGTAATGGTTTCCGTCATCCCGTAGGTCTCGTAAATCTCGGTCTTTAGAGGAAGTAATTGCTCTTCAAGCGCACTATCGATCTTAGCCCCTCCAATAATGAGTTTCTTCACATTTTTCAATTCTTCAACAGAATTTTGAACCTGCAAAGGAACCATGGCGACAAAATCATATTTAGTTCTATTTAAAGCCAAAGGTGCCGTGCTTGGAGAAACAACATCAATATCCAACCCCAAAATGAGACTTCGAACCAACATCATTTTTCCGGCTATAAATTGTACAGGCAAACAAAGCAAGGCTCTATCACCGGGTTTTAATCCGAAAAAATCACCTGTTGCCAAAGCGGACTGAATCATCGCCTGTTTTTCGAGACGGACTAATTTCGGGAGTCCGGTCGTGCCGGAAGTTGTCATTTCAATAAACTCTTTCTTATCGAACCAATCCAGCAAAAACTCACCAATAGCTTTTTCGTATACATCTCCTTCTTTGATGTAACTGTAACCTATTCGGCATAAATCTTTCCCATTTAAATGATAACCATTTAACTTAAAGTAATTATGGACATTTTTATGTGTTAATTTTGACATGACTGTGTGTTTTAATTTAAAGATTCTACAACATTTATTTCCCCCGTTAATTTTTCTTTCCAGTTACTCCAATTGTACTTCTTACTAAAAATAAAAAGCAGCACTGGATAAACTACAGCCACCGGCAATAGTACATCTACACCGGCCGAAGGCTCTGATATATCAATAAAAAGTGAATGCGTTTGAAAAACCGACCAATCGGAAGTCACCAACAAAGCTCCGACCAGATTATTAGCAGCATGAAAACCCAATGCCAGTTCCATTCCCTCATCCATTAAAGTAATCACTCCTAAAAACAAACCGGTTCCGATATAATACACCATCACGATATACCCCATCTTTACAACTTCAGGATTAAAGACGTGCATCGAACCAAATATAACCGAAGTCATCAATAAAGGAAACCACCTGTTTCGCGCTAAATTGGCAAATCCCTGCATGAGATACCCTCTAAAGACATATTCTTCGGTAGAGGTTTGTATGGGTATTAAAACTGTTCCGATTACCACTAAAATTAAAAAAGGTACTAATTTAAAATTCCAAACAAAATTCTCGGGAGAACTAAAATACAATACCACAAAACTCAAAACAGAGAACAAAGACCATAATAAAAAAGAAAAAGCAACTCGTCTCCAATCTACTTCTGCTCTTGAAGTAGTAACGGATAAAAGAGTCTGACGATGCATATATTTTACCACATAATAGATTCCTACAAAGGCAAAAGCAAAGGAAATCATCACCAGAAACAAGGTCAAATTGGGTTCAAACATTTTCATAACCGCCGCATCATTAGAGGGAAACCCCTTGCCGGAAATCCAGCTCTTGTAAAACACCGCAAGAGAAAAAGGAATCTGACCGATAAAAGATGCTATAATGATTAAAACGGATCCTAAAAGATACAACCAGAACTTATTATGAGGTTTGATTCCTTGTTCTAAAAACATATTGATAATAATTTAAAAAATGAGAATTCGATTTAATAACTAAATCTTATTTTTGGCACTGCTAAAATACCTATTTCGGTTTAATTATCTTACAACATTTTAAATATAACAAAATGATACAAATTTATCACAACCCACGTTGCGGAAAATCAAGAAATTGCTTGGCATTTATTGAAAACACAAAACAGGAATATCAAATTATCCCTTATTTGACCGAAACGCCGAACTTTAATGATTTAAAAAAACTTCTTGAAAAACTAAACCTTAAACCGCTGCAATTGGTTAGAATTAAGGAAAAAATCTGGATTGAAAATTACAAAGGAAAAGAACTGACCGATGACCAGATCATTGAAGCTATGGTCGAAAATCCTATTTTGATCGAGCGCCCGATTGTTGTAAAAGGCGACAAAGCAATCATTGGCAGAGACCCGGATTTAGTAGCTTCTTTTTTAGATCAATTATAAAGAACCATATTAACAAATTTTTGTGATTTTTCTCTTTAAACCAAAAGTTACATTTGCCGTCTAAAGAACAAAAGAAACCAAAAATCACAATGAAGAAAATCAAATTTGCTGTATTACTTGTATGCCTATTTACAAGTTTGTACAACTATCCACAACAGGCACCTCCTGCCAGAAACAAGGTAAAGGTTACCGGGAAAGTTCTCGAAAAAGTAAGCAAACAACCTCTTGAGTATGCTACCATTTCGATCACAGCCCCAAATGACACCAAAGTTATTGCTGGTGGAATCACCAATCCAAAAGGAGAGTTTGATGTGGCTATTGCTCCGGGTACTTACGATATAAAAGTTGAATTTATTTCGTTTAAACCTACATTTATTAAAGGGAAAACAATTTCCGGAGACACTGCATTAGGTGTTGTAAATTTATCAGAAGACGCTGCGCAATTAAGTGAAGTTGTCGTTCGTGCCGAAAAATCAAGTGTCGAAATAAAACTGGACAAAAAGGTTTACAATGTCGGACAGGATATGATGGTTAAAGGTGGAACAGTAAGTGATGTTTTAGATAATGTTCCTTCTGTTTCTGTTGATTCTGAAGGAAACGTAAGCTTGCGAGGCAGTGACAATATTCGAATTTTAATTGACGGACGTCCTTCAAATGCGATCAATGTGGCAGAAGCTTTACGTCAGCTTCCAGCAGATGCTATTGACAAAGTAGAAGTAATCACCAACCCATCAGCACGTTATGACGCAGAGGGAGGATCAGGAATCATCAATATCATTCTTAAAAAAGGAAAAAATCAGGGGTTCAACGGAACTTTCATAGCTTCTACAGGACTTCCAGAAACTTATGGTTTGAGTGCCAACTTAAATTATAAAACCGAAAAACTTAACTATTTTACGACTGCGGGTTACAACTACAGAACCAATGAAGGTATGGGTTTAACCAATACTTCTTATTATAATGCTGATGGATCTCCAAAAGGTTATTTAGATGAAGATCGTGATACCAAAAGAATCCGAAACGGTTTTAATGCAAGAGCAGGTATGGAATGGACAGTTGCGCCTAATACTTTCTGGACGAATGCCATTAATTATCAAAAGAACTCGGGTGAAGATAAAGATTATATTAACTACAATAATTTTGACGCCGCTCACGCTTTTACAGGAACAACTAATCGTTTTAATAACGCCGATACCGGAAGCGAAAACGTAGAATTTACTTCGAACTTAATCAAAAATTTCAACGATAAAGGACACAAACTTACTGCCGATTTATCGGTTTCCAGAAATACAGACGATAGTGACGGGCTTATTACCGCTTTACCTACTTCTAATACCACGTTGAATGATCAGGTACAAAAACAAATATTACTTCAGACAGATTATGTTCTTCCATTAGGAAAAGGAAGTCAGTTTGAAGCGGGATACAAAGGTAGTTTTGGAGATTTAAACAACGAGTACAACGTTACAAATCTTATAAACGGAAACTATGTTATCGATCCAAAAAAATCAAATACTTTAGAATACAAAGAGAACATCAATGCACTTTATGTACAGTATGGACTGAAAGTCAATAAATTCTCTTATTTATTTGGTTTACGTTGGGAAGACACTAATATTCAGGTGAACTTATTAGACAATAGTATTTTTAACACCAAAAAATACAACAACTTGTTCCCAAGTGCTTTTGTTAGTTATGAAATTTCAGATCAGAGTAACTTCACTGCCAGTTACAGCAAACGTTTATCAAGACCGAGAGGGCGTTTCATGAATCCGGCACTTAATTACGCCAGTAACATTAACATTTTTCAGGGTAATCCTGACCTAGATCCATCACTAACGGATAAATTTGATGTAGGATATATTAAAAGATGGGAAAAAGTAACCTTTAGCTCTTCTGCTTATTTCGAAAACACAAAAGATGTTTTCAGCTTTGTCAGAACTCCAAATGGAGACAAAGTAGACGGAATTCCTGTTATTCTAAGCCGCCCTATTAACTTAGGAAAAGAGCAAAAATATGGTTTCGAATTTACCTTCAATTACAGTCCGTATAAATGGTGGAAAATAAACAGTAACTTCAACCTTTACAATGTAAAAACAACCGGAGAGAACACGTATACAGACACAAACAATAAAGTGATTGTACAAAATCTGAACAATCAGGCCAACACCTGGTTCGCGAGAGTCAGCTCAAAAGTTACATTGCCATACAAAATTGACTGGCAGTTAAGCGGTACTTACAATGGTTCACAAAAAACAGCACAGGGTAAAATTCTAGACCAATTTGGAATGAATACTGCTTTCAGTAAAGATGTATTGAAAGACAAGGCAACAATTGCGTTTAATATCAGTGACATTTTTAACTCAAGAATCATGAGATCGTATACTTACCTTCAAAATGACACCACTCTTGAAAGTCAAACATCTTACGGCGAAATGCAATTCCGTAAACGTCAATTCAATCTATCGTTTACGTACCGCTTCAACAAACCAAAAAGTGACAGAGAAAAACCGGGCGCACCTAAAAATGATGGTGACGGCGGAGGAGAATTCCCTGGATAATCTCACTTAAAATCCAAACTAAAAAATCCACATTCCAATTAAGTTTTACAAAATTGGAATTTGGATTTTTTTTTTGATTTTGGAATTTGAATATTGCTTATTAAAATTTCATTCTTCAGCATAAAAAAAGGACTCGCAAAACGAGTCCTTTTTATTGAAATCAACTAAAATTTAAGCTGATTGTTCTTGCTTTTTCTTTGCTCTTTTCTCTTTGAACATTTCCCAGCTAGCACCCGTAACCCAATAAGATACGAAACCTACTAAGAAAAACATCAACCAAAACCCTATAGTTAGTATGGTCAAGAAAAGTAAAAAACCTAAGTACTGTGAAAATTCAAACATGTTTTCCGGAATTTTTGAATGTAAGGACAAATGTAAGCCTTATATTTTTCGTTACCAATAAAATCCAAATCAATTTTCTGGAAATAACATTTATGCTTATATTTATACTCATTTTAAATAAGCTTTTTTTCTTATGGATAACCGCCATTTTACTGAACAATCTCATGCACAAGAACATGAGAATCTTCAGAAGCTAATTCCTGCTGTCCGCTATATCTTTTATGCCGAACCCCGGCACAAAAGGATGCCGCTGCCATCAGGGCTAGTGCATTCATTTTCATAAGAAATTTCAGTTTTCAGCAAACATTTTACACTTTACAAATAACTTTTTACATACAACATAATGAAATACAGAATAGAAAAAGACACGATGGGTGAAGTTCAGGTTCCGGCAGATAAATATTGGGGAGCACAAACGGAACGTTCCAGAAACAACTTCAAAATTGGTGCAGCGGGATCTATGCCACCGGAAATTATTGAAGGCTTTGCTTATCTTAAAAAAGCAGCGGCTTATGCCAATTACGACCTGGGCGTTTTACCAATCGAAAAAAGAGATGCCATAGCAGCAGTTTGTGACGAAATTCTTGAAGGAAAACTAGACGATCAGTTTCCCCTTGTCATCTGGCAGACCGGTTCGGGAACACAAAGCAATATGAATGTTAATGAAGTAATTGCCAATCGCGCACAAGTACTGAAAGGATTTAACATTGGAGAAGGCGAACAATTTATAAAAGCAAACGACGATGTAAATAAATCACAGTCTTCTAACGATACTTTTCCGACCGGAATGCATATTGCTGCTTACAAAATGATTGTTGAAACCACTATTCCGGGAGTTGAAAAACTGCACGCTACTTTGGTAAAAAAAGCAACCGAATTTAAGGATGTGGTAAAAATCGGTCGTACACATCTTATGGATGCTACCCCCCTAACCCTTGGGCAGGAAATTTCGGGCTACGCCGCTCAATTATCTTTTGGATTAAAAGCCCTGAAAAACACCTTGGCACATTTATCTGAAATCGCTTTAGGCGGTACAGCAGTTGGTACCGGATTGAATACTCCAAAAGGATACGATGTAAAAGTAGCCGAATATATTGCAAAATTCACGAATCATCCCTTTGTTACTGCCGAAAACAAATTTGAAGCTTTGGCTGCACACGATGCGATTGTGGAGACTCACGGGGCTTTAAAACAATTGGCAGTTGCCCTGAACAAAATTGCCAACGACGTGAGAATGTTAGCATCAGGACCACGTTCAGGTATTGGTGAAATTCATATTCCCGAAAACGAACCAGGATCGTCTATCATGCCCGGAAAAGTAAATCCAACCCAATGTGAAGCTTTAACCATGGTTTGCGCTCAAGTGATTGGAAACGACATGGCAATCGCTGTTGGCGGAATGCAAGGACACTATGAACTAAATGTTTTCAAACCGGTTATGGCAGCCAACTTCCTGCAATCAGCAAGATTATTAGGAGATGCCTGTGTTTCATTTGATGAACATTGTGCACAGGGAATCGAACCCAACTACAAACGTATTAAAGAACTGGTAGACAATTCACTGATGTTGGTTACAGCTTTAAACACTAAAATAGGCTACTACAAAGCTGCCGAAATTGCTCAGACTGCTCACAAAAACGGAACGACACTTAAAGAGGAAGCCGTTCGTTTAGGATACGTTAGCCCGGAAGATTTTGATGCCTGGGTAAAACCGGAGGAGATGGTTTAATTTTTTTGTTTCAAGTTTCAGGTTTCAAGTTGAAGTATTGAACAAATAAAAAAGGGGTTTAATTAAAAAAAGGAGAAAATT
>NZ_MUHH01000010.1:0-45368 GCF_002217475.1 Flavobacterium tructae | reverse complement strand
AATTTTCTCCTTTTTTTAATAACTTGAAACTTGAAACCTGAAACTTGAAACAAAATTTCTATTTCCCGTCTACATAATCCTGCAGGTAACTAAATCGTTCTGTTAGTTTTCCTTTCTCGGTTATTTTAGCACGTTTTAAGATTCCGTCCTTATCACCATTGAAAAAAGCCGGAATTACATGTTCCATAAATTGCTCTCCGAAACCTTCACTTGCATCTTTCGGAATTTCACACGGTAAATTATCAACCGCCATCACTGCTACTGCCGCGGGATGAAAAAGATCCACTTCTATATCTTCTAAAGGAAAATAACCGTATAAAGGATCGGCAATTGTCGAAGATCTTAACGTACAGGCAATTGGTCCGTTAACATCACAAGAAATGTCGGCAACAACTTTTAACTTACAGTCGTTCGCATTCAGCATTTCACGTGTTAAAATCATCGGTGCTCCCGTCGCATAAAAATGACCTGCGAAATAAATATCCGTTACTTTTGTAAATTTCTCAAAATCAGAAACATACACTTCAGGATGCGCTACAAAATCCTTAAAATCAACCACCTGACCATCAATACGCTTGTTGTATTCTAAAACATCTAACTGTACATAAACAGCCTGCGCATAATTTTTAGTCAAATAATTATCAACTGTTACCTCTTTTACTTTTATAGCATCCAAAATCTCTTTGGCACCACTCCCTACCTTACCCGTTCCGGTAATCACAAATTTCAAAGCGGGCATGGTAATACGCTTCAAATGCTTGATTAGAGCCTCTTTTCCGTCAAGTGTTTCTGCTTTCGGCAGCTTAAACAATTCAAACTTAATCCCAAAAGCACGAATTCCGTTGTAAACACCAACCATTCCGGCATACCTTCCAAAACCAATTAAACGGCGGTTGTGAGCATCAACTATGGTTTCATGATCGTATAAATCAATATTTTTTTCCAAAATAGCCTGTAACAGTTTTCGGTTATAAGGCTGTTTCTTAATGGTATGCGAAAAGAAGAAGTAAGCCTTATTCGGAATCAAATTCTCAACCGGAACTTCTTTTACTCCAAATAATACATCACAATTAGAAACATCTTCCGTAACGGTGATTCCCATACTCTTATATTGTATATCCGAAAAAATCCTGATATCAGAACTTTCTACCTCAACTACTGCTTCGTGGTAAAGCTGTTTGAGTTTTGTAAGTTCATTAGGAGCAAAAACAACTCTGCGGTCCGGCGGGTTTTTTCTTTCTTTTATGATTCCAAATTTCATTTAAACGGGTTTAAAATAATTATTAATATAACTTTTTACATCTTATTTGTTTCAAATATAACAAATTTAGTTAAAATTTTGTTGAAAAAATACAATTTAGAATGTTTAAAAACCGTTAAAAGCTGACAAACAACCAAATAAATAAACAAAATCTTAATTTTTTGTTAAATCATGCTTTTAGAGCATCTCAAAACAGCCAAACATAAATATTGAATTCTATATATTTGTTTTTAAAGAATGATGAAAATGAGCCTCCTTAAAAAAACAAATATACCACAAATACTTTTCCTGTTATTAGTTTTAAGTTCTTGTGGTAATGATAAAAAAACAACCGCCGATACTACCACTACAACAGAAGATACATTACCGAAAATGAAACCGTTAGGTCCTGAAAAAAGAATTTCGCAGGCCTATATCAATTCAGTTGCAGGAAGAATAAATCACTTTTACAATAAAAACTGGCCCAACAATACGATGAACGGAAGTTTTTTGGTCGCCCGAAACGGTCAGATTATTTTCGAACGCTATAATGGTTTTGCCAATAAAAACGAAGGCACCAAAATAACCGCAGAAACTCCTGTTCAGATTGCTTCCGTGAGCAAGGTTCTGACTGCTACTGCTGTTTTAAAACTGGTTAATGCCGGTAAGATCGATTTAGATCAAAAGGTAAATACGATTCTAAAAACCTTTCCGTACGAAGACTGTACTATCAGAATGCTGCTGGACCATCGTACCGGAATGCGCAATTATGCCTATTTTACAGACAGAGACAAATCCGTTTGGGACAGGCACAATCAGCTTACCAATAAAGATATTCTGGACATTTTAGCGACCAAAAACATTGGTTTGGAATCCAGAACCGGAACGCGATTTAGTTATTGCAATACCAACTATGCGATGCTTGCTCTAATTATTGAAAAAATTACGGGCTTAACGTATAAAGATGCCATGCACCAAATGATTTTCAAACCTTTGGGAATGAAACACACCTACGTTTTTGATGATGATAAGGACAGAAAGAAAATTGTTCCTTCTTATAAAGGTAATGGTGTAGAAATTGGTTTTGATTATTTAGACAATGTTTACGGGGACAAAAATATTTTTTCAACAGTGCGAGATCTATTAAAGTTTGACCGCGCCAGAAATTCACCTGATTTTTTAAAACCTGACTTACTGAAACAAGTTTATACCGGATACAGTAATGAGCGTAAAGGAACCAAAAATTACGGATTAGGAATCAGAATGATCAATTGGGAAACCGGACAGAATTTTTATTTCCACAATGGCTGGTGGCACGGCAATACTTCTTCTTATATTACTTTAATGAAAGAACATGTTACCATAATTGCATTGTCGAACAAAATGACCCGAAATACCTACGCGGTTCGCAAACTGGCACCGATTTTTGGAGATTACCCGTTTAACTTCAAGGATGAAGAGTAATACAGATAGTCGTAAAGTCGAAAGTCGAAAGTCGTAAAGCAGTTGCAATATTGACTTTGATCTTTTTTAAACACCATCAATTGTGCGAAAACAAGAAGTAAGCGTTTGACTTTAAAAACTTTACAACATTCGACTTTAGACTAAATTGAATAATACAATTTTCTGAAAAATTTATTACAAAACTAACTGCAAATAGTATAAATTTGCAAACTCATTTTTGGGGTCGACTGGTTTTGACAGCAAGTCGAATTGAAAAGTAAGCACGTCGAGCATTGAGACCTTGCTCGTAAATATAAGATCTTACAATTTTACACGGCGAAAATAACTACGCTTTAGCTGCATAATCCGAATTATAGTAAGATTGCGCCACGTTCCTACAAGGTAGGAAAGCTGGATTCTCCTTGAAAGCCTTGGTTTGTGGCGGTCAGTACAGGGGAACCGTAAAAATAAACCTAGATTTCCATGAGCTTCGGGTGGATATCGAAATTAAGAAGATAAGTGTTGAGTGGTTGTTCCTGACCTAGCTTAACATCGAAAATCCAATCAGGAAATAAACGTGTAGAAAGCTCTTTAGTTGCTTGTTTGGACCCGGGTTCGATTCCCGGCGACTCCACAAAAAAATCGCAATAATCTAAACTTAGATCATTGCGATTTTTTGTTTATAAGGACTTTTCGAAGAGCGGGGATTCTACTTTCTCAAAAGGATAGCCTATTCAAAAAACAGACATAATATCTGACAAAAAAGAATGTTTTACTGGATATTTTTTTATCTTTGAAATTCAGGGTTTTTAATCAAAATCGCTTTATCTTTGAGCTTTTAGAAATATTGATACGCATTATGGAACAGAAAATACATCAGGGAAGAAACGTAAAACGCTTCAGAGAAATGCTCAACATCAAGCAGGAAGCATTGGCTTATGATCTGGGCGCAGACTGGAACCAAAAGAAAATTTCTATGCTCGAGCAAAAAGATGTAATTGAAGACAACCTCCTGAAACAAATTTCAGCGGTATTAAAAATTCCTGTTGAAGCTTTTCAGAATTTTGATGAGGAACAGGCGATAAATGTTATTTCTAATACTTTTGATAATGGAGCTTTCTTCAATACAGGACATAGTCCAACATTTAATGTTAACCCTATCGAGAAATTGATCCAACTTCATGAAGAGAAAATTGCGTTATACGAGCGTATGTTGAAAGAGAAAGATGAAATGATGGTAAGGCTTGAGAAATTGATTAATAGATAATTATTTATAAGGATATATAATAACAAAAAGAGACTTGAAAGTCTCTTTTTTGTTTTATGAATATTATTTACGGGTATGAAGCCAGGAGATGCTCGTCTTTTCATAAGAACACTTCGAAGAGCGGGTGAATTTACTACAAAATTCGCAACTTCACCAAATGACTATGACGCATAGTTCATTTAAAAATTATTTAAGTCCTCATTCTGTTTGTTTTTCAAAGCTATTTTTTCAATTCTATCATCAATCCAACTTTCGATATTCTCTTTTAGTTCAATATTAAATGCATCAATCTCTGCATTCATAGTTTTGACAATATTGTTTATTTCATCGTGTAACTCAATCATAAAATCCCGAACTTCCTTTTTTACTTCGTCGGATAGATTTTCATTAGCATAGTGTGTTTGATAATATATATGAAGTTTATCACTTCCTACCGAAAAATCAACATTTTTGTTAAAAGTGACTCCTTTTGGCAGATAATTTAACAAGCTGTCTTTCACAGGCTTCTTATAACTATACCTAACACGTGCCAATGGATATTTTTCTCCTCGTCTTACATCATAACCCGCTGGAAAGTGTTCAGCTGGGATTGGAATCATTTGAACGTCACTTGTTCTGTCTTCTAAATTGATTTGTAGATGTTCTATTTTTTCGTCTCGCATAAATAATTCTATTAGTTTTTCTTTTGGAAAACTAAAAAATTCTTCATCTGATCTATATCTTACTGATGCTTCAGTTCTCTGCTTTGCAGCATTAAATAAGTTTACTAATGGTTGTTGTTTGAATAGTGTCATAAAAAATTAAGTTTTTGTGAAATTACCAAAAAAAATTAGGATTACGCATCTTTATAGATTATGCATAACGGCTAGTCGCTTAGCCAGATTTTCAAATTCGCAACCTCCTCAAACTGCTGGGTTATGTCCTTTGCCTATTTTTTTTTGTTTTTTATCATTCCATGCTCCCAAGTATATTCAAAACCAAATATCTTCCCTTGCATTCTTAATTCTTCTAAAGTTCCAGAGTTCGAATCAGGTTTGGCAGTAAATTGAATATCTGTAGTTGAACCACTTGCTGAAATTTTTGCAAGTTGAATGTTATTTAGTGTTTCAGTTCTTCCACTAAAGTCTGCGTGATGAAATATTCCAAATAGTGACGATTGTGTTGAGCCACTTTCATATAATTCGAAATATGGTTCTTGGTCTATTTCCTGTCCGTCTAATCTAAAATAGTTCGCGAAATACATAATTGTATTGTCAGTGCTGCCAGAAGCTCCAATAACCACTGAATTTATACCTGTCATACCAGAAGGAACAATACCCAGTGTATATGCATCGGCTCCATTAATAACTCGATATTCCATTGGTGGACATATTTCATTCCATTCATCTTTGTCTAACTTTGCTTTGAAGCCTTTACTAAATTGATTTTTTGCCATAAGTATTTATTTCAATTATAAGAAATTTGAAGTTAAAAATAAATAGTATTTTTTAGCGTCTTAGTCGTGTAGCCTATAACTTACTTGTACCTACCATAAAATAACTTCAATAGAATTAGTCTAGCTTACTATATGTCTCAGCTTAAATTTCTTCCCCTCGAATATAGGAAATATCTTCATTAGTTTAGCACTATTATAGAGATAAAATGTACTAATTATTTATATAATACATTTTCAAATTAAACCCCGCTCTCCTAAGTGCTCTTCTTTACGCTGCGCAAATGTCACGCTACGCAAAGTTGTTAAAGAAGTAAATCGCAAACAAATTTTAGAAAAATCTCCCAATTTTTAAGTAAAGTTAAAAAATAAAAAACCCCTCTATTGAGGGGTTTTATTGTAATAAAAAAGTTCTAGAAACATTGTCTAGTCTTGTCAAACTTTATACCAATGTTAAATCACTAAGTTCATCGGCTAATTTGTGCAAGCCTTTAGAAATTCGCTCCATTTTATCTCCCGATAAAGGTGCTAATCCCTTGGTGTATTGTCGGAACAAACTTTGATTTATTTCTGCATAGTGTTCTGCAAATGCAGATTTATTGATTACATTAAAATAATCAAACACTTGCTCTAAATCAATTTCATAGGAAATACTAAAATCTCCTATTGTAACGATTTCTCCTTGTTCTTGTAGATATTCTACATGATATTGAAGGACTTCGCTAAAATTTTGTTTTAACTCAGATATACTACTCCCGACTGTAGCTAATCCAACTATTTCTTTTGCATAAGCAGAAAAACCAGTAGGTGTTTTTTCAATTATGGCTGTTATTTTGTGATTGGATAAGTTTTTCATAATATTTAATAAATGTTTTTCTCGGTTTTTTAAAAGCAACAGAACTATTTAAGTCCTGCTGCTTTTAAGATACTGGTTAATGTACCATTTGCCAATTCTTTACTACCATGTCTCGGTATGGTTAGTTGATTCGGCTTGGTTAAGTGTCTGTATAAATCATGATTTGCACCATTTCTATGCAGATACCAACCATCTTTCTTGAGTATTTTTAATAACTCGCTGACTGATGCCATTCTATTGGTATTTAAGTTAGACAAAATGTAAAAGAACTTAGGGCTATTGTTTTATTACATTACAAATATATAACAATTTTGTTATATAACAAAATTGTTATATCTATTTTTAAATAAAAAAAGCGTTCCATTTAAAGACCGCTTTTTCAAATAACCAAACTAAATACTACTTCTTTTTTTCAATTTTTATTGCTCCCCGCTCTCCGAGGTCTTCTACTTTACGCTGCGCAAATGTCTCTGACTTTGCGCCATTTCAAACAAATATAATTGAAAAACAGAAACTTCATAAAGTCTCTGGCTTTAAAAATAACTTTCTTAGAATATTCCTCTGCATGCAAAAAAATTCACGACAATAAATACGAACTAAAGGTAAAAAGTCGGGAGACTTTTATCTCGTTTATTATTTCTAAGGAACAAAAAAACGCAAAGTCAGAGACATTTGCGCAGCTTTCATGAGAACACTCAGACAATGAGCGTGTCTTATTTTAGCAACATCCTTTCGGTAATTGTTTTATTGGAAAGCGTCTCAATTCCGGTAACTTCTGCATACTTTACGTTGGGTAACCAAAAAGAACCTCCTTCAATGCGTACAAATATTTTTTCTACCTGTATTTTTTTCTGGTTTACATTTGCGAAAACATGATATTTTTGATCCGCCTCTATCTTCTTTAAGGTTAAGGCCAACTTTTTATACGACACAAATTTAAACTCAAACTCTTCATTTTCCAGCGTTTTAGTTTCTATTCCGTACGCAAATTTACGCTGTAAATAATTGAAATCTTTTTTTTCTCCTTTCTCAGCATATCGAATCCAATAGGCTTTTATGGGATGGCTTTTGTTTATCTTTCCATTTTCCTGGTAGTTTATGGCATAAATAGCCGTGTTTATATTGGGATCTCGCTGAATATAGAATAGCATATTATCTACATTCTTAGGCGTTGGGAAATTTAATGGCGATGGATTTTTGGATTGTGCCACTAGATTTCCTGAAATTATATACACTAAGATCGTTATAACGATCAGTGATTTTGAAAAATCTTTAAAAGATAATTGATTCATAAAAAAAACATTTATATACTAATTTGATTCGGCTATGTTCTGCTTTTTATTTGCTCTAAAAACCCAATACTTAATCAGTGGATAATTAAATCCGTAAGAGACAAAACTATCTGTGATTAATCTTCCAATTCTATAATCGATTTGAAATACTTTCTGAAAAATAAGGGTACCAAATGATTTTAAGGAAATACTCCCTAATACCACCAACGCAAACTTAAAAAGCTGACTGTTGATGCGGCTGCTATAACCCGACTGATTTTTAAACACCCAAAATCTATTGATGCTGAAATTGATAACTGCGCCAACGGTTCCGGAGATCAGAATAGAAAAGGCAAAATGCAATTGAAATACTTCTGTTAATAAAATCATCAGACCATAATCGGTAATACCGCCTAAAAATGCAGCGACTTGTGCTTGCAGAAAAGTAAAAATAGATTTTTTACTGAACATATCAGTCCTGGTTTTTATCTCTTAAATCACCCAATTTTAAAAGTCTTACACTATCTATAGTATTAATTACAAACAATATAATAGTAATTAAGCCTGCCAAATAGGTGATTGATCCATGAAATAAAATTTCTATAATTAAAATTAAAGCAATAATAAATCGAAGCTCGGTTGGGCCAACAAAACCGGAATCGATACTGTATTCATTTGTAATTTTATAGCGTAACTGACTGATGATGATAGACCAACCGTACAAGGCGACAAAAGCAAAGGCTACTATTTGTGTACCATTTTTAGCATAAATGTAGTAGCCAAAACCTATAAATACAATACCAATCCAATCGGCAATAATATCGAGTGCAAAACCATACCAACGGCGTGGAATATTTCTATAATAGGCCAATCTTCCATCTAAGGAATCCCCTAGCCAATTTATAATCAATCCAAAAATAGCCAAAAGCAAATACCAATCGGTTAGGTAAGCCCCTAAAACAAAGGCTAAAAAAATCAATCCCGAACCAAGTGTTCCAATTAAAGTGAGTACGTTTGGTGAAATGAATTCAGGTACCTTTGGAAGTAAAAATACAATCGTTGACTGTTCTGCTTTTTTTAAAATATTAGTTCGCTTACGGTCTGAAAATGCTCTTTGTACAATTGCACTATATGCTTCAACTTGTGTTTCTTTTCCCATTAATAGCGCAATATTTGTAAGCCTGAGAGTATCGCTAATTCCAGTTTAACCATTTTTAATTTTACTTTTCTTGGCGCATTTTTAAAAAAATCAGCAGTTCTTTTTAGCTTACCTGATCTAACCAGATAACTAAATGCGAGGACAAACAACATACTACTTAACAATTCCCGCAAAACGTTGATAAAAAACCGTTGGGCTATTCTCGTTTTTAGGAGCGTATTTTCCTGCTATAATTGGAACATAAATAACTCTCCTTCTACTCTCTTCGCCACGGATAGAGGATTCTGCCACTCTGTGCCACAAACGGCCATCGTGAATGGTTAAATCTCCTGCCTCCGGAATGATGGAAACTTCCTCGGAATCGGCGTTATGATCTAAAAAGTATTTTTTACGAAAAAGCATTTGGTAAATACTTTGCTTATGAGTACCCGGAATGATTTTAAGACCTCCGTTTTCGGGTTTCAAAGTGCTTAAGTGAATGCCCACATTTAACATCGGGTTTAGTTTTGCACCATAAAAAATATCTCTCAAACCATCTGTATGCCAGCCCATTTTAGTAAACTTACTTTCCGGCCCATTGATATAATGATTGAAAACCATTCCGTCTTTTTCTTCAGTACCTAATCTTGCGTCATCGCCTGCTAATTGCAGTAAACTATTAAATCTTGGATCCAATAAAAGACCGCTTAAGGTTTGGTGATGCTGATTGATAAAAGCAAAACGCTGTACAATAGGAGAACCATCCAAATCTTTTCCGTATTTAATTGGAACACCATTTATCTTTTTAAGATCATTGTCAATCCATTTTTGCTGTACTTGTTTTGAGGCATCGATAATTGATGAAACCGTTTCCGGATTTATAAATTTTTTGAAATGGATAAAGCCATATTCGTTAAAAAAATCAATTTGCTCAGCAGTTAATTGTTCTGTAAGGGTAAAGGTTTTATAAGAAGATACCATGATAAATATATTTAATAAATGAAATAATAGTGTTTGTAATTTTATCTAAAAGATTAGCGACAGCAACAACAGCGACACATTCGCATGTTGTTTACTTGCATTCGTTCTTTCGGAAAACTAAACATATTTCTTCTATTAGACATACTCTATAGAATTAGTAGATATTAAAACGAAGATAATAATATTTTATCTTTTGCAAAGCATATTTTCTTACTTTTTTTGAAAAAAAATTAAATTTTATAAATTCCTGCGGCCGTTTTTTCGATAAATCCCTTTGGCAGCAAGCGGTTGGCGTAAACCGAAATGACATTTGTAAAACCCGGAATAACTTCTGATTTTTTGCTGAACATGGCTTTTACGGCCATTTTTGCAACTTCACCAGGCTGCATATTGAACTTTTCAGCCATTTTGTTAAAAGGATTTAAACCCGCTCTTGCAGCAAAACCGGTATCAACCGGACCCGGGCTAAAACAAGTTACTGAAATTGAACTTTTACCGAGTTCGAAACGCAAGGCACGGGTAAACGATAAAACAAAAGCCTTTGTAGCGGAATAAACCGCCAGCGTAGGCACCGCCTGATAGGCAGCAGTACTCGATATATTTAAAATGTAGGCTTGTTTTTCCTGTGAAAGTATGGGCACTAATAAATGTGAAAGCTCTACAATTACATTCATATTAAGCTGCATCATGCCAAGCTGATCGGTCAGCGAAGACTCACTAAAATTGCCCCACACGCCATAACCGGCATTGTTAACTAAAACACCAACCGGATAATTATTCATTTTTATCCAATTGGCAACTGTTAGCGATGCACCTGCCAATGAAAGATCAATTGCCAAAATTGGAGCGTTGATACCGTATGTAAGCTGAAGATCATCAGATAGTGCTTTTAATTCCTCTTCTCCTCTTGCCACTAACAATAGCGGATAACCTTGTTTAGCCAATTCATAAACAATCGATTTTCCAATACCTTTGCTGGCACCGGTCACTAAGGCATACGGTTTAATTTTTTCGCTCATTTTATTCATTTAATTTTCAAATATAAAAATTAATTATTCCCAACGGATTAATTCTTACCTATTAACTCATAAGATAAAGAATACAATCCCCGCTTTCTCTAAAACTATTCTTTTGATATTCTGCCAACTTTTATGGAAACAACTAGCATTTCAAAAATAGGTATCGGTTGTTCAATCGTAACTCCGATGGCTCCACAAAAAAAGGAAGATATTGAATACCTTCCTTTTTTAAATGTCATTTTTTTCAATAACCTAAAGATGTTTTCTAACATAGTTGATAATATCCTTAATTATCTCGTCTACGGCATTTTCTTCAGGGCTAAATTTGCTTCCGTCAAAATATCTGGCATCAGTACCATTTCCTGTTGGAGAGCAATGATGTACATCAATAGAGTTTCTCCAAAATTCAGCATGATTTTTCCACTCCTCCTTATTGACCAAAGCGGGTTCTGTGAACCAGAGATTCCATGACAAGGTATTTCCCGGCTGAAGCATATTTCCTGAACCAATATTAAAAGCTTTCATAATTAATTGGTTAAAATCATCAACTACTTTATCTTTTGTCAGCTTAATATCTCCAATTTCAACGGCAAGATAAGCGGTAGCAAATGCTTTACCCTCATGTAATGCAAACGGAGGATTTTCAAATTCAGGATTTAATCCGTGGATCACTTCAAAGATGGGCTGATCAGGATCATTCTGCTTGTGTGTAGTAACTCTTATGGCATTATCTTTATTCAATGGAAATTTTGGAAAACTATATTCCAATAGCGGCCAAATCTCTTTTATCTTATCACCTTGTTGTTCATTAGGTGTTAGCCAAATTTTACCTTCAACAGTCATGTCTATGGCGATCTCTTTTGTTACTTCGTTCACCCAGCCTCTTTGTCCGGTAACCGTAACCTCAACATTGATACAAATTTCATCTTTAAGCCAGACTCCCTGTTGAGGGCAGATAACAGAATATACTCTTCCTTCATCAGTATAACCCGCTCTGGAAATGTAAGGCGCAAATTGTTGGTAACATCTCCTTTTATTAGGACTGTCTTTTTGGGTTTCCCAACTAAACTCAGGCCATCTTACACCAAGTTGGCGTTGTAAAAAACTAATATTATCCATATTACTTAACATCGGTAATGAGGAAAGATCCCGGGTTGGATACAACATAGGTGAACCTGCTGGTGGAAATCCACCAACCCATCCTATTGGAATGGGTGAATTTTCATTGTTTTGCATGATTTGTCGATTATTAGGGTTTAAGTAATAAATCTAGTACAAAATACAATCTTACAGCTACGTAGAATTACCCGTTTTACTTTTAATGTACTGTTTTAAATTATCCAAAAAAAGTCAGGATGGATACAAGGTATTTAATCGTCCCATCCATCATAAAAAAGTAAGCAGTTACTAAAAACAAAGTGAGGCTGCTCCAATTACGGAACAGCCTCGAATATTTTGCAAAGAACGCCTTAATTCAACTTCTAATATAGATAGTTCAGAGCAGTAATGTCATTACTATTGAAAGCTCCTGTTTCATTTGAGCTGAAACAAGCTCTCATGTATGAAGTTGAATCGTATCCTGTAGGAGTTCCCGGAATATGAATTGCTCCAACACCAGCAGCTCCTTCGTTTGAATTTTGTCCACAGCTTTGACGGCTAAAATAGTCTGTATGACGTAAACCAATACAGTGACCAATTTCGTGTGCTGCTACGTGAGCGTTTACATTCACAGAATAAGTATCTAATCCAGAATACAATGTAACTGAGTTATAAGGATTTCCTCCAGTAGGGAATCCGGCTACTCCACCGGCACCTCCGGATTGTCTTCTTACTACTATGTTTGCACCTGTAGTACTTGATCCGAAAGTTAGTGTAAAGTTAATCGTCAATCCTAAACTATTATATCTGTTTACTGCTGCACGTAATCCGGCTTGCATATTAGCAGAAAGAGCTGTTGTACCTGTTCCGGTCAATCCAACAATTTTAATAGTTCTTGGAGCACCTACTAAATTAGTAGTACGGTATTGCTCTGAAGTGATACCTCCATGAAGATCCATTTGTTTCAATTGTGCTTCAGTGATGATGATGTCACCTTCAACCAGGTAAGCATCTTCAGTGGTACCGTCTAATTTGGTATTTTTAATTACCTGAACATCATTAGTGTTCAATGCAAGTGAGTTAATTTTATCTAACACATCTTGTGATACTGTTAGAGCTTCTTTGTTTGGTTGAGTTACCTCATCCTCTTTATTACAAGACAATAGCGATAGCGCTATACACGACAAAAGTAAGGTTGTTTTAATTGTTTTCATTTAAAAGTGTTTTGGTTAGTTAAATAAGTTGATATTTTTAGGGTCTTTACAAAATATTACTACTTTATTGTCAAAACTACATAGATTTAGTATTAAAATACTTATAAAAACAATAATTTAACAAATTAAATGTATTTTGTTAAATTATTTCCCTATTTTTTATGCGGTAATCGCATAAAATTCACTATGAGCCCAATAAAAACAAGCAATCGATTACAAATCAACGTATTACTCTAAAACAATTCCTTCAAAATTATTAATTTTAGATTTCGTATACTTCGCGGGTGAAAACGAATCTGATAACTTTCAACAGCTTTGAAATACAACTGAAAACTCTTAAAAGTGGACTTAACCTTCTAAAATCACGAATTCCGAACGAAATAAAAAGGAATAAAATTTTTACAAATATTTTGATAACTTTGATTTTTTAGCGGCGATATTTAATTCAATTAGAAGTGTTTAAAAAAGATTTCTATCTTAAACTAAAAAGTAATATATCGCTAAAAAAGGCGGTTTTATCAAAATATTGATCAAAATGGCTGCAATTGCCCTAACACCTACAATAAATGAAGATAAAAATTACGTTTTTCCTTTTTATAGTAACGACAATCTGTTTGTCGCAAAACTCCAAAAAATGGGAACAATACTTAAAGAAAGAAAGCGATGGAACATTTGAAAAATACTCTCTTACCCCTATAGAAAATGCACATCGCAATCAGTATACTATTGTAAAAAAATTAGATGCTACCTATTGTATTGTTGAAAATAAAAGTTCAAAATACAATCGATCGTTGAAAGAGATACTTCCCGTTAATAATCTTTGGAAATTACCATCGGATTTTTCAAATCATCGAGAACGCAAAAAATACATCATAGCCACTGATGCCATTGAATCATTGCTTGCTGATTTGAAGCTGGCGAACATTTCTGTTGTTAAAATACTTGATGATCATCTTGTAATCCTGGAAAGTGATTCCAAAACGATTCTTGATAAGATTATTCCCTTGAGCAGCGTCAGGGCTGTTTCACAAGAAGCGCTTCAACCTGAAAGCGAGTCTAAAATAGCAGATCAAAACTTTACACTCAATGCCATAAATAAAGCGCTTATTAATTTTCCTCTTCTCACAGGTGAAAATCAAATTGCCTCTATCAAAGATGAGCTTTTTGACCTAAAAGATGTTGATCTCTTCCATAAACATATTCCTTCCTCAACACAGTCTTCGACGGTATCAAGCCACGCAACTGCCATGGCCACTATAGTTTCGGGATTGGGGAATAGCTCTGTTTTAGGAAAAGGGGTCGCCATAAAAGCAAAATTGCAATCGTCTGACTTTTTGAATCTCTACCCCGACGAAATAGCAACTTTACAAGGTGCCACCACTCAAAATCATTCTTACGGTACAGTGATTGAGAATTTTTATGGTTCACTCGCAAATGCTTACGACAATCAATTGACCTTAAATCCCGACTTGACTCATTGTTTTTCATCCGGTAATAAAGGATTGGAGGGCTATAAATCTATTACCGGTAATTTCAAACAATCTAAAAACAGTATTGCCTTTGGCTGTATAGATCAGAATGAGGTCATCCTGTCTTTTTCGTCAAAGGGTCCTGCTTATGATGGCAGAATAAAACCGGAGTTAGTCGCTTACAGCTCGCAAGGGACATCAAATTCTACCGCATTGGCCACAGGGATTATCACTCTTATGAAGCAACAATATAAAACGATACACAATACTGCTTTGTCTAATGCCTTAACCAAAGCCATTCTAATTAATAGTGCAAAAGATTTGGGTAACGCCGGTCCTGATTTCACCTATGGTTATGGCAACATCAATGCTGATAAATGTCTGAAAACGATTAGTGAAAACAGATTTATAACCGATAAATTGGCTTCCGGTCAAACGAACTCACATACCATTACAGTTCCTGCTAATGCGAAAAACTTAAAAATAACATTAGTCTGGAACGACTTACCCGCAGCTATCAACAGTAATATAAGTTTGGTAAACGATTTAGATCTCGAAGTTATTTCGGCCGATCCTACTACTTTTTTACCCTGGGTTCTGAATCCTGAAAATCCTCAGCAACCTGCCACTAAAGGAAAAGATAAACTGAATACTATCGAACAGGTATCGATTGAAAACCCTACATCCGGATCCTATACTATTGCTATTAACGGCGTATACGTCTCAAATGCTTCTCAGGATTACAGTATCGCCTATGAATATGAAACGAAAAATGGTTTTGAATGGAATTATCCAGTTGTTAATGATAATTTTCCTTACGATGGGAAAATAATTTCTCCTTTCAAATGGAGTTCTTCCTTTTCCGGTACCTCTGGTCAATTATCGATCAGTTATAATGATGGTCAAACCTGGGAAATTATAGCAAATAGTATCAATCTGGATAGTGAGCAGTTTAATTATACTCCTGCAGAGAAAAAATTCTCGAAAGCAAAACTGAAAATGACCATTGGCAATACAGATTACGTTTCGGATCCCTTTACGGTTTCTTATGATTTAAACATTAGAACCAGTTTAGTATGCGATGGCACAACAGAAATTAATTGGGACAAACCTGCGGATGTCGCTTCGTTTAAAATTTATCAATTGACCAATGACCGTTTAGAGTTTAAAGAACAAATAACGAACAACAATTATGTCTATACTGACGCGAAAATTTATACGGTTACTCCTGTGATAAATGATAGTGAAGGAATAAAAAGCGAGTCGACCTTACAGTATGATCAAAACTCAAATTGCTACTTTGAATTGGCTTCAGCAGAAGTTTTCGAAGAAGATCAAATAAAGATAAGTGTCAGTGTTTTTAGCTTATACAACATCAAAAGAATAGATTTAGTGAAGATTAATAATTCAGCTGAAAGTGTGATCAGTACTCTAAACGACATCCAATCAAAAACACTTTCTTTTCTGGATACAACTCCAATAAAAGGCAATAATAAATATAAAATCAATATACTATTAGGGAGCAATACTACCGTAAGCTCCCAAATTATTGATGCTAACTATCTAGGTGATGATTTGTTTTTGATTTACCCAACCCTACTAAGCAAAAATGAAGAATTAAATATTGAAGCCAAAAAAGAGGAAGCTGCTACTTTTTATCTCTACAATGTTAGCGGACAAAATATTGTTACTTCTTCGTTTCTTTCTAAAATCAATAGTATCAATTTAAAAAATACGCCTTCAGGAATTTATCTCTATAAAATAATAACAAGTTCGGGCGGGGTACAAACGGGAAAGATTGCGGTTTTTTAAACTGCTTCCTTATAATCTATGATGCTTTTTTACATTTGATAGTCAAACCCGACAGGTTATAAAAACCTGTCGGGTTTAAATGTTTCTATGTCTAAGATTTTTTTTCACACGCAGATCTTACAGATTGCTTCGCCTGTTCGCTATCGCTCGAGTCTGCAGATTTTCGAATCTTTTTAATCCGCTAATCTGTGGCTATTACTTTTCAAAACACCCAACTGGTTATAATTATTCATTTGAAGCTATTTCCTTTCTGCTTCACTATTAAAATAAAAAAGCCCTTCAAAATGGAGATTTTCCATCGAAAGGCTTTTCGTCTATACAAAAAACTAATTTAACTACAATTCAGTAATTTCGAGAACAACGCTGGTTTCGACCTTAGACGAAGAAACCCGTAAACCAACATTCATTAAATAATCTCCCGTAAAAGATTCTCCGGATTCTTCGACTGATTTCTTTGCCTCGGGCATTAGGTTTATTTCTTCTACTTTATAAGTTTTATTTGGATCTAAACCTTGAAAACGAACCGGATTATATTGTGGATCATAAAGTGGATGAAGCGTGTAGGAGAACAAAACCGCTTTACTTTTCGACTCGTTCACATACATCAATACCGCACGGCTTTCCTCATAAGGAGAAATCATTCGGTACAGGTCACCGTGCCAAATTACCGGACTCAATCGTTTATAATTAACTACGGCTTCCTGGCAATATTTCAATTCTTTTTCTTTCAGTTCTTTTACATTAATATCAAAACCTAATTTACCCATCATCGCCACATCGGTCTTGAATTTAATGGATTGATTTCCCCAGGAAGTTACATGGTTACAAATTGAAAAGGCCGGAAAAAACTGCGAATATCCCCATTGTATGAATACTCTGTTGAAAGGATCGGTATTGTCGCTTGCCCAAAACTCTGTAAAATATTGAAGTAATCCGTAATCGGTTCTGCCTCCTCCTCCGGCACAAAGCATCATGGGTAAATTTGGATATTTCGTTTTAATGCGGTCCAAAACTTTATACAAACCTCTGGTGTATTCAATAAACAAATGTGACTGCTGATTTTTCAGATAGGCAGAATAAGCATTAGTCATCATTCTGTTGCAATCCCATTTAAAGAAAGCTACCCCCTGTTTTGTCTGCATAATATCGTCTACTGTTTTGAATACGAAATCCTGCACCTGCGGATTACATAAATCTAAAACCAATTGGGTACGGTAATAACTTTCCGGTCGATTAGGCAATTTCAATACCCAATCCGGATGTTTCTCGTACAATTCACTTTTCGGATTCACCATTTCGGGTTCGATCCAAATTCCGAACTTTATTCCCGTTTTTTCAGCCTCCTGCATCAGGAAACCAATACCATTTGGCAGCTTTGTTTTGGTAGCCTGCCAATCTCCAAGCCCTGATTTATCGCCGCTTCTTGGATATTTATTTCCAAACCAGCCATCATCCAGCAAGAACATGTCAACGCCCAACGTTTTGGAATCGGCAAACATGTCGGTCAATTTCTTTTCATCAAAATTGAAGAAGGTTGTTTCCCAATTGTTCAATAAGGTCAGACGGGATTTTTCTCCATCTTTCACTCCGTATTTTTTGGCCCATGAATGAAGGTTTCTACTGGCCTGCCCTTTTCCTTTATTCGAAAAAGTATAAATAAAAGACGGCGTTGTGAATACTTTTCCCGGCTGAAGATTATACTCAGAAGCAAACGGATTGATTCCGGAGCTGATTCGAAGCGAATTTTTATTGTCCAATTCAAAAGCAAACTTAAAATTTCCGGACCAAGCAATCGTTCCCGCCACAAGTTCACCCGAATTTTCATTGGCTTTAGCATTTAGAGACAGAAAGAAAACCGGTGTTTGATACATATTTGTACGGACCCCTAATTTCGAGTCAATTACTTTCGTACCACTCGTTAATTCACTTTCCTGCATGCGAGCTTCTTTAGCCCAGTCTCCGTGAAATTGAGTCAGCCAATAATGATCGGCATCAAAATGCAACATTGATGACGCATAATTGTACAGCATAACCGGTTTCTTTTCATGGTGTACAATTTCAGTCCATTGTTCTATCGTATTCTCGTTATAAAAAGCCTTATAATGCAGTGTAACTTCTACCGGATATACAGGATCTTTAAGTTTGATAATAGTTTCGGTAGTGTTAGCATCTAATTTTTGTGTACTATGGTTTACATAGTTTAATTCCAGAGAGGGATTACCGTCATTATGAGTCATTCGAATTGCGGGTTCAAACAAATTCTCTGTTCCAAAAGTCGGGTAAGCCTGATGCCTTAAATTAACCAGCGGATTTCCGTCGTTAACCACAAATGTTTTGGTACTCTCTTTCGAAACCGCATTGTATCCTGAATTATCTCTTAGTTTCGTCCCTAAATAAGACTGATAAAGCAAACCGTTCTTTCCTACCTTTAAAATCAAAGCCGTATTTTGAGTTTCGATCTGAATTTGTTCCTCCTGCGCATTAACTTTACAAAACAGAAATGTAAAGACTAATAGAAATAGTATTTTTTTCATAAAAAGGGTTCAATAATAGTAAATGGTTGGTTTTTATGGTTGGTTTTTATGGTTGGTTTGTGGTATTCTTTATTTTATTCCTTTAATCTAAAATGAGTTTCAAAAGTATAACAATCAAGCATCCGTACACACCGGTACCTACCAGTTTGTTCTGATCTATTCCAAAAAGCATTTTTCTTAAACAACATTATACCAATAATTATAATACTATATTACCTTGTTTTTATTCTATAAAAGACCATTACTATTAATAAAGTAAAAAATCTAATGAAATATCATTTTATACTCTTCGAAGCAAAACCTATATTTCTCCTATCTCGAAAAGTGGATTTTTCAAACCCGGAAAAGAACCTCACAACAACAGTATTTTTAATCTTTTAACTTTACTATTTCCGGTCCTTTTTGTACTGTAGGCAACCTCAACTTTTTCCTCACTGTTGAACAATCCGATTGGTTTTTATTTTCGTAAAACGTAAAAAATCCTTCATCGTAAACCAATCTTAACTTTCTACTACCTAATCCTATATTACCCACTTTACTTTTCCTGTTTATCGCTGCTTTCTAAGCATCCTCAAAAAAACCGGTAGGAACTGTTCCCTTAAAGAATAGAACCTTTATACTTTTGGACTAAACAATAGCTATAAAACTATACTCCTAAATAATGAAAATTACCGTCAGTAGAAAAAAGATGACATCGAAAATTCCCGAACAGTTGTTAATTCAAGACAAAAAGCAACTACGTCTTTAAAACAAAACCAATAAAAAATTTATCTAAAAACAACACAAACAAATACTACTAACACGATAAATAACAAGCAGCTGGCGGTAATTATTCAACATCTATAAAAAACAATTCTAATGAAGAGATTCTTTGAGAAAAAACAAAAACACATTCTATTCGTCCTTGTCGCTTTTTGCTCGATAATGGGTAAAACATTTTCGCAGGAAGACCGACGCTGGCAAATCAATCCGGACGGTACTATTTCCTGGCAAATCAACAACAATATTCCGCATGACGATCATATTGAAATGAGTGGTAAGAAGATTTCGGCCGTTCTAAGGTATGGCGTTGCGGCAGATGGTTCGTTCCATGCTACCCGCAGCTTGGTATGGCCCATGCTCAGAACCATCCCTAATAATACTCATGCCAGTTTAACACGAAGGTTTGCGCAGGACGGTTTTAATTTGGTCACCGTAAACTACAAACCTATCGTGGCAGAAAAAGTGACTTCACTAACTCTGGACGGAACCTTGCTCGTTAAGAGTAAAGCCGGCAATACTCTGGAATTGACCCGACAATTTTTCCCGTCGACAACTTTAGCCGGTTATTTTGAAATTTATACCCTTAAAAACATATCTGAAAAAACCTGTGCCGTAGAAATTCCAAAATCGAATACCGTTTATACCACAGATCCGTCAAAAGGAACAGAAGGCAGTTATGCTGTACATGTTGACCTCTCTAATTCCGGGAGTTTTAATCTTAAGACCAATGAAGTAGTTAGTTTTTCTGTTTTCTATTCGGGTGTCAAAACAAACGAGCAGGTTCCTGTTGTAAATGCCAAAGAAGAAAAAGAAAAACGTACTCAATTCATTAATCAAATATGGAGTAAACTGATCTTAGAAACGCCGGATCCCGTTTTAAATACTGAATTTGCCTTTGCTAAAATCAGAGCTTCCGAAAGTATTTTTGAAACCAAAGGCGGTCCAATGCACGGCCCCGGAGGAGAATCTTACTATGCTGCTATCTGGGCCAATGATCAGGCCGAATATATAGGTCCGTTTTTTCCTTTTTTAGGATATGAATATGGTAATCAGGCCTCGTTAAATGCTTATTTGCAATTTGCAAAATTTATGAACAAAGAATACCAGCCTATTCCGAGTTCGATTGTAGCCGAAGGAACTGATATTTGGGCCGGAGCCGGTGATCGTGGCGACGGAGCAATGATTGCTTATGGAGCTTCGCGTTATGCTCTTTCAAGAGGAAATACAAATGAAGCCAAACAATTATGGCCCCTGATCGAATGGTGTCTGGAGTATTGCCATAGAAAATTAAATTCTGATGGTATCGTAACATCCAATTCTGATGAACTTGAAGGCCGTCTTCCTGCCGGAAAAGCCAATTTAAACACCTCTTCCTTATATTATGATGCTTTGAATTCTGCTGTTTATTTGGGTAAAGCTTTAGGAAAAAATAAAGCACAGCTTAAAGCTTACAAAGCAGAGGCCGAAAAATTAAAAGCAGCGATTGAGAAGTATTTCGGAGCTAAAGTCGAAGGCTTTGAAACCTACAAATACTACAAAGAAAATGATATTCTAAGAGCCTGGATCTGTACCCCGCTCGCGATGGGTATTTACGACCGGAAAGAAGGAACTATAAACGCCTTATTCTCGCCAAGGTTATGGACAAAAGATGGTCTTGCCAGTATTGCGGGTGACAAAATTTTCTGGGACCGTTCGACTTTGTATGCCCTAAGAGGCGTTCTCGCCGCTGGTGAAACAGACAAAGCACTGGATTTTTTACATTACTATTCTAACCGTCGTTTATTAGGAGATCATGTTCCCTACCCTGTAGAAGCCTATCCTGAAGGTGATCAGCGTCATCTTTCAGCAGAGAGCGGATTGTATTGCCGAATTTTCACCGAAGGGTTATTTGGCATCCGACCTACAGCACTGAACTCGTTTGACTTCACTCCACGTCTTCCTAAATCCTGGCCCATGATGAAATTGCGCCACATCAATGCATTTGAACATGATTTTGATATTACAGTGGAAAGAGTCGATAAAAAACTAAAAATAACAATCTCTGAAGGCAAAAAAACAATAGTTAAGAAAATTATCAAAGACGGAAGTACAGTCAATATCAATCTTCAATAAAGTAAACTTCAAATTACAAACGGCTTCTTATTTTACAAAAACTTTGATGTAACGATCAGATTTCAACTGCTGGTTTTTAGTTCTAATTAATGTTTTGCTATTTAATGTCAGGTATTCATTCTGCCTGAATTGCAAAACATTAATTAGAATTGATGCATCAAAGTATATGAACATCAAAAGAGAAAACCCTACCATCTTGTGCTTTTGTAAATTATTTACAAAAAAATTAACAAGCTAACCCGACAAATAAAAATATCTTTGCCTTCAACTATGACAAAAAAGTTCTACATACTGCTATTCGTTACACTTGGTTTCCTGATGGGACCAACGTTTACGTATGCGCATGGGACAAAAAAAGAAATGTCATGTTGCAAAAAAGAATCTGCTGCAAAAGATTGTTGCAGTAAAAAAGATTCGAAAGACAAAAAACATGGCTGTGATAAGAGCTGCATGGGGAATTCCTGTACGCCAACCAGTAGCTGTGCTTTTTCGCCAATGGCAATCTTTCAGGTAGAAAACCATTCTCTTTTTGGTTTTTCTGAAAAAAAACAAACTTACTTTTATTCTGAAATCTTTATTTCTTCAGATTTCCGTTCGATCTGGCTTCCACCTAAAATAAGCTAGATTTCTTTTGTGACAGCCGAAGGTCTGTCTTATCCAAAAGTCTTTTTTAAGACTTTATCAAAACTATTTTTTAATCTTAATCTATTGTCAGAGATAGCTGTATTTGCTATAGTTTCTGCTGTGCTTTAGGATTAATTCACCCAAAAAAATCACATACAATGAACTCAATAACAAAATTATTGATGGCAATGTCTCTATTGCTATCAGTTACTTTCGCCAGCGCTCAAATTAAAAATAAAACCACTGAAAAAGTAAAAGTAAACGGTAACTGCAGCATGTGCAAAAAAGTGATCGAAACTGCCGCAAACGTTAATAAAGAAGCCAAAGTAATCTGGAACGAAGACACCAAAATCGCTACTATTACTTACGATGCTCAAAAGACGAATCTTGATGCCATTCTAAAACGCATCGCTGATGCCGGATACGATAATGAAAAATTTAAGGCTTCAAATGCGGTTTATGACGAACTACATGGATGTTGTCAATACGACAGAGAACCAAGCGATAAAAAACAAAGTACTTCATCGTCACATCATTAAAACCATTTTGTTCGTAACCTTTTTATTCAAAATCAATTGCGAGCAAACGTAAAAAAAGAAATCATGTTCAAAATAAAAAATATAATCACCCTATTCACTCTTGTAGCAGCTGTTTCTATAACAAATGCACAAATAAAAGTGGGAGACAGTTTTCCGGATGTTCAACTGCAAAACAATAAGAATACTGCAACCAAACTAAATTCTTTTAAAGGAAAAACGGTTTTAGTAGACTTCTGGGCATCCTGGTGTGCTCCTTGTCGACTGGCCAACAAAAAGCTGGTTAAAATGTACGATCAATACAAAGATCAGAATTTTGAAATCGTTGGAATATCAATCGATAACGACAAAACAAAATGGTTGAAAGCCATTGAAAAAGACAAAATGAAACACCAGCAATTAATTGATCCAAAAGGTTTTGAAGCCAAAACAGCTCTGACTTTCGGAGTTGAAGCGCTGCCTTCTGCTTTTCTTTTTGATGCATCAGGAAAACTGGTTGCCATCAATCCAACAGAAGCTCAAATAATTGCTCAAATTAATAAAAACAAAAAATAAGATGAAAACTCTAAATATAAAATTCATAGCTCTTACACTTATACTATTGTTAACGGGTGTAAACTCCTATTCTCAGATTACAAAAGCCGAAATAATTGCAACAGGACTAACCTGTTCGATGTGTTCGAATGCCATAAACAAACAGTTGAAAGCTTTTACAGAAGTAGACAGTATCAGTACCGATTTAAATACCAATACGTTTACCGTTTATTTTAAAAAGGACAATTCATTGGAGCCTAAAGTCCTGAAAAAAGCAGTTGAAAAAGCCGGTTTTTTTGTTGGATCACTAGTTTTAACAGCAAAATTTCATGTAGATAAAATTGAGGACAATACCACTCTGAAAATCGATGATGCTACTTACACTTTTATCGATATTAAAAAACCTGTAGCACATGCCGAAGGGAAGTACAGAGTTTTAGACAAAGGTTTTGTAACGCAGAAAGAGTATAAAAAACTACTTAAATCGTACTCAAAATATCCTGATTACGCGACTGAAAATGAGAATGATTACTATTTAAAAGCCCTTTAAAAATGAGATATTTATCCCTAATCTTCTTATTCCTTGTTTCTTATCAAATTGAAGCACAAGAATTATTTGTAGTAACCGAACCTGCCAGTAATGCTCCGGCGGGTTCTATCGGAGTTCGTGTTGGACAATCCTTAATGGAAAAGAAACTCGAAAGCGGTTCCATGTACAATTTAACCCCGGAAGTTACCTGGGGTATCAATAAAAACCTGATGGCTCGTACCTCAGCTTTTTTAAGCAATCAGGACAATGGACTGGGCCTTAAAGGCGGTGGATTTTATGCCAAATACCGATTCTTCTCGGCAGATGATTTGCAAAGTCATTTCAGGATGGCTGCCTTTGGACGATACAGTTACAATAACTCTTACTTTAATCAGGAAGCCATAGATCTGGCAAACGGAAATTCAGGTTACGAAGCCGGTTTGGTTGCCACACAGTTGCTTCATAAAGTAGCTATAAGTTCTTCTGTAAGTTATGTGCGTGCTCTTAACAATGCCGATTACAGCTTTCCGGATATGCTGGGTAAAAATGCCATCAATTATACCTTCTCTGTGGGTAAATTAATGCATCCTAAAAAATACACCAGTTACAAACAGACGAACATTAATGCAATGTTGGAGTTTACCGGACAAACCATTACCGAAAATGGCAGATCGTACCTGGATGTAGTTCCTTCGATTCAGTTTATCATCAACAGTCAGGCGAGAATTGATCTGGCTTACAAAAAAGAGTTGTACAGCTCTATGCAGCGTATGGCAACCGATGGAGTTTTTCTGAAACTGGAATATACTTTTTTCAATGTAACGAAGTAAATAAATCCCATTACAACCGGAACAAATCGTTCTGATTAAACCTATAAAATGAAAAAAATAATTTATTTATTATTCCTGTTCTTTGCTTTTGCCAAAGTCCAGGCGCAGATTATAAATCCTGTAAAATGGGAAGCTTCGATCGAGAAAAAATCCGATTCGGAATATCAGCTTTCTTTTAAAGGAACTATCGAAAAAGACTGGCACGTCTATTCTCAATTCACTCCCGAAGATGGTCCGCTTCCGGCTGAATTCCTTTTTCATGATTCCAAAAGCAATTATGAACTTATTGGAAAAGCAACCGAAAGCGAAACCCACCAAAAGTTTAATGAAATCTTTGGTGTAGATGAAATTTTCTTTTCGGACAAAGCTGTGTTTACCCAATTAATCAAACAGACTAATTCGGAAAAAGAAGTCATACAGGCAGAGCTTTCTTATCAGGTATGTAAAGAGAATTGTATTAGCGAAACCAAGTACTTTGAATTCAATCTCAAAACGCTTGAAGCAAAAGAAATTCAGGCTGCCGACATAAAGAACGAGAAAACCGAGAAAACAACAATAAATCCCGCAATAAAACAACAACCGGAATCTGAAAAAACAGATTCCAGTTTGTACATGATTTTCATTATTGCGTTCTTATCCGGTTTTGCCGCACTGCTTACTCCTTGTGTGTTTCCGATGATTCCCATGACGGTAAGCTTCTTTACCAAACAAAGTAAAACGAAAGCTAAAGGAATTAAAAATGCTATTATTTATGGCATTTCAATCATCCTGATTTATGTATTTCTGGGCTCCGTAATTACACTTATTTTTGGTGCAGATGCCTTAAACGCCTTATCTACCAATGTCTGGTTTAATATTATCTTTTTTATCTTACTGATTGTGTTCGCAGCCTCTTTCCTGGGTGCATTCGAAATCATGCTACCCAATTCGTGGGCCAATAAAGTAGATCAGCAGGCAGATAAAGGAGGAATTATAGGCATCATATTTATGGCATTGGCTCTGGCCATTGTTTCTTTTTCCTGCACGGGACCCATTATAGGAACTCTACTGGTTGAAGCAGCTTCTAAAGGCGGAATTGCACCGATTGTGGGAATGTTAGGTTTCTCATCGGCTTTGGCATTGCCTTTTATGCTATTTGCCATGTTTCCGGGCTGGTTAAATACATTGCCAAAATCCGGTGGCTGGCTCAATACCGTAAAAGTGTTTCTGGGCTTTCTTGAATTGGCTTTGGCCTTTAAATTTTTATCTAATGCCGATTTAGTGCTACAATTACACTGGTTTGAAAGAGAAATCTTCCTGGCCATTTGGATCGCTATATTTGGTACGCTGGCTTTCTATTTATTTGGAAAAATAACCTTGCCACATGATTCTCCAACCTCATCCATTTCGGTAGGCCGTTTAGGAGTTGGATTAATCGTATTGACCTTTACCATTTATCTGATTCCCGGATTATGGGGAGCTCCCTTGAAATTAATCAGCGGATTCCCTCCTCCAATGACGTATAGCGAATCTCCGTATGGCGTGGGTGGAGCTGGAAAAAACACCTCATCCGCTGAGAAAACATTACCAGACGGTGCACACAAAGGTCCTCATAACATCACAGCTTTCACGGATTATGAAAAAGGGTTGGCCTACGCCAAAAGTGTAAACAAACCTATCCTTTTAGATTTTACCGGATTTGCCTGTGTGAATTGCCGAAAAATGGAAGATTATGTATGGTCTGATCCTCGTATTTTATCCATCTTAAACAATGATGTCGTTTTAATTTCTTTATATGTTGACGACAAAAGAGAATTACCTCTTGAAGAACAATATGTCTCTAAAGAAACCGGTAAAAAGATTACAACGATTGGAAATAAATGGAGTGATTTTCAAATTACACGTTACAAAGCAAATGCACAGCCTTACTATATTTTATTAGATACGAAAGAGCAAAAGCTGAGCAAACCTGCTGGATACACTCCTGACATCACTGAATACGAGCAATGGCTGAAATCCGGTATTGCTAAGTTTCAAAAATAAGAGTACCATTTTTTTACATCTGTGCATTTTTTAAACGTTGTGCACAATCGTGGTCCGATTACGACCACAACAAAAGGAGATATTTAGGTATCTCCTTTTTTTATTATTACAGATCATCAAACTCTGAAACAGAAATTTTATTTCAATTCCCCTCACGAAGCTATAGTGCACGAACACATTTTAAAATCATAATTATTAAGTTTTTATGCTTCAATATTAATATTATTTTCGATACTTTAGCTTTGATACAGATTGGTAAATTAACAGTTTTGATAAACTCCAAGGATCCCTGTTACTCCCTTTTATCTCTATCAAAAAGATAAATTTTTAACGATTGTAAAAAATAAATATGGAAGAAAGGCACATCAGAAATAGGCTTTACATCAGCCCGGAAGAACAAGAATTAATAAAAAAAACTCCGATATTATTAGGCGGAGCAGGTATCGGAAGTGCTATTGCTGAATGTTTATTGCGATTAGGTTTTGAAACCTTAACCATCATCGATGGTGATGTTGTCGAATTGTCCAATTTAAACCGACAAAATTATACCGAACACAATATTGCACAACCCAAAGTAGAGGCGCTTAAAGAACGCTTACTGGCTATCAACAGTCAGGCAAAAATCACGATTCACAATTGTTTTTTAACACCTGAGAATGTTGGAAACTACATTACAGACCATAAAATTGCCATCAACGCTCTGGATTTTACTTCTGATGTTCCGCTTATATTCGATTCAATTTGTCAGCAAAAAAACATTCCGGTTTTACATCCCTACAACCTCGGATGGGGCGCATTGGTATTGGTCATTTCAAAAGATGAAGGCTTAGAGGTTCTAAAAAAACCAGATGAAAAATTTAGCGAAGTGAATGTCGTCGATTATGTTTTAGAGTATATGCGCTATTGGGAAAATCCGCAAAAATGGCTCGAAGAAATTCTGGACAAATACAAAAAGGAAAACAAAAACCTGTCTCCTCCCCAACTCCCAATTGCATCTTGGCTGGTAGCAGGAATGTGCACCCACATTGCATTTGACATCGCCACCAACGCCCCCGTAAAAACATTCCCGGAGTTTTATTTGACTTCGCTTAAATAAGGAATTTAAAAGATTTCATCTCTGAAAAAATAAAGCTGCCGATTAGGGCAGCTTTATAAAATCTTAAAACATATTTTATTTCTTGTCCAGTTTTATCCATTCGTGAAAGGTTCCTTCACCTCCCACTCCTTTGATGAAGTACTTATTTCCCTCTTTTTTAATTAAATAAGTAGGATCTAATTTTATACATCGATCATCATTTCCATTGTAATATAATTCCAAAACATTATTCTCTTCTGTTCCCTTATAATCCCCTTCACAAATTGACTGCCCATAAAAGGAATCTAACTTTAGCGAAATTTTATCCTCGTTTATTATAAAATTATATGTTGAATTCCCCATACCTTCGGTTG
The DNA here is from genome assembly GCF_002217475.1 of Flavobacterium tructae. GTDB lineage: Bacteria > Bacteroidota > Bacteroidia > Flavobacteriales > Flavobacteriaceae > Flavobacterium > Flavobacterium tructae. The sequence continues at coordinate 17,196 of NZ_MUHH01000010.1, read as the reverse complement.
TTAATTCCTCTTCAACAGTTGCCGAAAAATTCCCCTGATAATTTTGATCAATTGCTTTAAGGTTTTTTAATTTGTAGGATAACAACAATTCCGTATATAAATCAACTCCCTCTTTGGTTATTTTGTTTGTTAGAAGCTTTTTTAGAAAAACCCATTTATTATTTTCATAAATATAAAAGTAAGTACAGGCATTGTCTTTTAAATCAAACTCTCCTGACCCGTCATTGTAGTATTTTGATACCGCCTCTTTAGGCAGGAAACTTGCAACAATATAATACTCATTTAATTTCTGTTTTAAAATTTGACTTACTTTATCATTTATCTCTTTTGAAGTTTCAGAGCTTCTATCGATATTTTTAAATTCCGAAAAAAAACCTTTCTTATTATAAACAGACCAATAATCCTGAATCAAGCTTGATTTTCCAATATAATTGACACTAAATATACCCAACTCTTCATCCGCAAAAAAATAAACCGGAAATGTTGGATGATAATCCGGAAGATGATATCCATTTACCTTGTATTTTTCTTCTAAAAAATTGACAGGCACGACTTTGAAATCAGATTCTCTATTACTAGTATATACTTTTTTATCAAGTTGTTCTCTCTTAACCTCATTCTTACTGGAAACAATTTTAGTTTCTTGCTTACAACTAATTAATATCACTCCTAATAGCAAAGCCAATAGTTTTGTACAATTTCGCATATTCTATAATTAAACTATCTTTTTATCAATTAAAATTTTGCCCCTCACTTACCTTATTAACAGTATTTATAATTTTTTCCAACGAAAAATATTCCTTTTTAATTTTCTTATCATATTTAATTTCTGGCTGAGTTGTTTTACCTTTAAAGAAAATAACCGGCAAAAATTTCTGATTTTCAGGAACTAAAACATTTCCATCTATTTCTATATTATTAGCAACAGACGAAAGCAATTTATGATCAGAAACAACTATTTCTGAAATATCCCATGGATATCCATGAAAATAATTATTTGGTCTCTCCTTGTCAATTAAAATTGGAGTGAAATAAAGGAAAGGCTCCAATTTTTTATTTTTAATGTCATAAAAAGCATAGTCAATACCATCTTCTTCGCCTGAACATCTAAACAATTCCAATATATCATCCTTGTCCAGATTAATGAAAAATTTATAATTAATACTACCATAAAACTCGTTAACTAAGAATAATTTATAATTGGAAGTAATCCAATATTCTATATTTATATCTCTTTTTGAATCATATACTGTACAAATGAAATCTTTCTTTGAGTCATTATCAAAATCAATAGTTTCTGTAACAACATTTTCATATACATCAGGAATAAGACCTCTTAATTCTTTACTTATTACAACTTCCTGTGGTTTAATTAATTTAAGTTCATTTTTGACTTTTCCGTTTTCTTTATCTTTACAAGAAAACATAAATAGAGAAAGAAATAGGCATATCATTATTTTCATTTTTTTTTTATCTTTTTTCTCAAAAATAGTAATTTAAAAAATTCTACTTCTCAATCAGTCCAATAAAGTACTTGGAGTTTATGAAGTGACTTCGGGAGGAATACCTGGAGCATCTGTCGATCTTAGATTAGTATTTGTCACGGCACTCAAAGCAAATGCTTCGGCCGGAATTATGATACACAACCATCCATCAGGTAAAACACTTCCTTCTCCTGCCGACAAATTGATTACCCAAAAAGCCAAACACGCTGGTGCTCTTTTACACATTAAAGTAATCAATCATTTAATTGTTACCTCTGAAAGTTATTATTCCTTTGCAGATAAAGGCAGTTTATAGGTAACACTGTTTTTCAATTTATATGAAAAACAAAAGCTACCTCTAGCAGGTAGCTTTTGTTTTTTTATCATCCATTTTTCTCACCACCTACTTATTTTATGAGTAAGTTTTTATACGTTGGTTTCTCAGCTAAATCTTTATTCAAAATATAGCCTTTCCGAAAATTTACCCTATCATAAACATCAAGCCACGAATTATTGCCTGTTGATCCCTTTTCTACAGTATCGTTAATAATAACCCAGTCATTATATTTTAAATTTTCGACGACTTCTGACGATACATCTGGTGATGTATACATTGCAACCTTGTTTTTTGAAGAAACAAAACGAATTGGATTGTAATTTTTCCAATGTTTGTATTTCTCTTTTAGTTTAAAATAATAGGGCATTTTATAACAAACAGTATCTAAATTCTCGTCATTATCATCCTCACTCCATACCCCTTTGGTTAATACTGTAATGGAGTCTATACTCTTTTTATTTACAAATAAATATTTCTGACGCAAATCAAGATTTGCAAGGTAATCTCTCTTGGATTCTTCTTCTTTCCATGAAGGTAGAAATTCGAATTTCCAGACATCATCCTTTTTATTAATAAGTCCAAAATTAATTCTCGCATCCTTACCTTCAAATTCATCAAAAACAGCTATCTCATAATTGGAACTACTCTCGACTTTATAATTTTTAATCCGATACAATTGATTCCTAAAAGGATTAAACTCATTGTCATAAAAAATATTATCAATGGTCGCATCACTAATAAGAGATTTAACATTAAAATTAAGTGTTATATTCTGGTAATCTCCTTTTTTTCCCAAGAAGTAACAATACTTATTTTCATGAAGCATAAGATGGTAAACCTGACTTTCAAGTTCTTTTATCCTTTTATTACCTAAAACCTGACCCTTAGTATTTTCTCCTTTTTTAACACCTACAGTACCAACATCTTTTTGTTTCTTAACACAAGAAACAGCAACTAAAGAAAATAAAACAATAAGCAAATAACGCATACACAATATAATTAAATTTGAAGTAAATATAGTACATTTTTAAAATATAGTACCTTAATTTAATTGAATATGAAAGTGATCCGGGTTATCTGAAAAAACAATAATTATATCTTTATCATCCATTCTCCTTTGCAATTCTTTTTTTAATGCTTCACTTTTTAAATGATGATAGGCTTGATTGTAAACTTTGTTATATTCTGACTTACCATGTTTTAATTTTTCATCGTTTGGAAAAAAATTTCCTTGCTTAGGAAAGCCAAAACCATAATTACCTTTAGGTAAATGCTTTATAATTTCTAAAACCATTGTTTCAGCATTTGGCTTACTAAAATCAATTTTATCATTAGAATACGTACTAAGATTAATATCTATTGCACTAGCTTTATTTCCATGTTGTGACCCCCTTAAAGCTCCCGCTATTCGGTCTTTACCATTATTATTCCAAACCATAAAACTACCCAGTTTTAACTTATTCGGTTCTTTTGGATTGTAATTGTTATCAACCCAGTTTTTAACATTAGACTGAATTATTTTTAAGGCTGTTTCAATTATTGGTATATCGGTCAAGGTAGGGTCAAATTTATTTGGTTTAGCATTTCCTTTACCACTTCCTATTATGATTCCATCTCTAATCTTGATAAAAGTATCCTGACTGCCTCCAAGCCCTGATTCAAAAACCCCCGGTTTTCCTTCGGAATTAAATTCAACCAAATTTAATGCATGCGCTTCCAAAATTAGAGCAGCTATAGATGAATTTTTATCTTTAATTGGACTCTTTTTATATTCTTTCTTCAGCCAACTTTCTATTTTCTGAGTAATATTGTATTCCTCTCTTTTATATTTTAATTCGTTTAATCTATTTTCCCATCCTTTTTCGTACACCTTTTGTGTAGGATCCTTTTTAATAATGTCTTCAACAAATTTTCTCCTATTTTTATCTAATTTTTCATAAAATATTTTAGGATCAACCCGATTAATATTATTCACTGTACTTGTTCCAAAAACACCATCTGCTGAAACATTTAATGTTGCTTGAACTACTTTCGTAGCATTAGGAACTCCGGAATGTATTGCAAAATCAAAGATATAAGCCGCAATACTAGCATTATAAATTTCATCCCCATGAATTTTATTCCAAAACTCAATCTTATATATTTTTTTAGCCTCAGTATTAGAAAGATTTCTGTGCATTTCTACTGTTCCTGCTTCACCATTACCATATAGGTTATAAAAACTTTCATATGTCTTAAAAGTAATCCCTTTGTTCGTCTTACCACCTCTATCTTTTTTATCATCAACATAACCTCCTTCAACTTTAAAAACATGTATCATATTCTCGTCAAAATGGCTTTTGTAAGTCCCTGTATTGGCTGTATTTGTTACATTACTTACAACCATATTCAATCCTTTATAACCTAGATGCAAAGTAGAATGTCCTTCAATACCTACGAAGTAACTCATTTTTTCGCCAATTTTTGCACCCTTGCGACGTGTTATTTTAAAAGTCGCAGATGCATTACCTTCTGAATCTATTTTTACTTTACTTCTGTAGATTGGTATTTCATCGACTTTATGGGCTGTTAATACAATTTCTTTCCCTATCATGTTTTGCGTTTTAGCGACAATGGTTACATATCCACCGCTATAGCTAAGAGGAATTTCATCCTTTGCCGTGACTCTTTTTCCATCGTACTGAAAATAGGCAGCTGTTATGTTTGCACCCGTTACAACATTTAAAACTGCCGTATTTACACTGGCATTTTTCTTAAATGCATACAGTCTATTATTTTGTATCCCCATCAACTTGAAACTAATTTTCGCCGTTTTTCCTTCCTGAATCCCAAAACGTCTCTGAAAAGTATCATCAAAAGTTATAATCCTATTTATTTCTCCACTTTCATTCGTTGTCGTTTCATTATAATAAGAAGGCGCTTTACTGCCGTTTAAGTAAAAACTAATTCTTACTTTCTGATTGTCATAGCCCGGAATCTTCGCTTTTACATGATTTACTTCTCCCGAAAAACCAGAAGTTTCTTTTTTGTCATCATTACTATAAGCCCAATACGCCTCAGTGACTTGCGGACGCTGCACTTCCATTTTGTAGACAGCTTTAGCATCAACACCTTTTGCTATGTCACTAAAGGCTTCTATTGTGTAGTGCCCTTCTTTATCGGGCACAGATATCCCAAAAGATTCCCATTTATGAAGGTGCTTTCTTTTTGGAGTGTCTTTTTCAGTATACCAGATATCTCCTGACGTTAAATACGGATTATACTTAGAATCATAAACGATCCATTTTACATCCTGTTTTTCTTTATCTGTAGGAGGTATTTTAAAAGTTTTTGCTTCTAAAGTAAAAGTCTTATTTGAACCGCCCAATAAAAAGACATTTTTGTTTGATTCTCCTTTGATAGGACCAATACTGGTCACTTCATTTTTAATTGCTGAAACTTCAAATTCCTGCGTCAATGCATATTGATTCTTACTGATTATTTTAATCTTATAAGTTCCCAAATCGGGCATCAATACGCTAATATTTCCTGTTGAATCTAGTTCTTTTTCGTCTGAAATTATGGTTCCTTTATTATTAGTTTTAGTCTCTATTTGATAGTAAAGCTTTAATGGATTTAGTGATTTTACTTTAGGGTATTTCAAAGCTGTCTTAAATAAAACCTCTTTCGATGAAGGTCTCACCAATCGTTCTTTAACTATAGAAGGAGGTGTAATAACAATCTCCTGAGCCACTATTTTTACTTCTGTAAAAGCGAATGACTTTTTACTTTTTTTATTGTTGGCTCCGTACTCATCTCCATAGGCTTCAATTTTATAAGTGCCTGCTGTATCAAAATTATAACTAAAGGATGTCCCTTCATCTTCAAAAATAGTTTCTTCGTATTTTTTACCTTTCTTCTTTTTGTAAACAATCCAGTTAATACCATCATTTTTATTTCCATTTTGAACGATCAGGGTTTCGTCAAGGAAAAACTCCAAAGTTTCTCCTATAATAAATGAAGAAGTATTTGCATTTTTTATTTTGACCGCTCCTCTTTTTACTGCATTTCCCTGAACATCTTCATAACTTATTTCTTTTAAGAATACATAGACAGCCTCTTTTCCAATCTTACCATAAAGTCTATCTGCGCTTAAATTAGGATAAATTTTGGTTTTAGTGGTTATAGTAATTGTACCAGGTAAGTCATCCAGTCCCTCTACTTGTCTTAGCAATAAAAATAGCTCATTATATTGTTCGAAAAGATTAGCAACATTGGTGCTGTCTTTCTGTAATTCTTGTTGGATTATTTTCCAGCGTTTTTTACTTCCTTCGGAAATTTTCCCAAGCAAGATATTGGTATCAATGGCTTTAATCATTTTTTCACGAACGATTTCCCAATTAAAATTTGGGGTCGCTGTTACTGAATTTGACTGTTTTAGAGTGGCATACATTTCTGTAAATAATTCATGATTTGGTTTACCGTCAAAATCCTGAACAGACGCTCCTTTATTTTCATCAAAAGCCTTAGAAATTATAGTCCAATATTCTACTGCTGTTCTATCATTTGCAGCATTAGCCTGCTCTATTTTTTTCCTGATTGCTTCTTTAACAGCTTCCAGAGTGGGCTCACCATTTGTTTGCCATTTTTCCGGCATCGTCAGCATTTGCTGCGCCTCCACACCAGAATAAATCTGACTTGTTAAACCTTTACTTAAATTTAAAGTATCATCTTCAACTCTAAATATCGGAGAAGTAGTGTTAACTGATAGAACAGCACTCATCATTGTGCTGTCGATAGTATCAGCAACGCCTTCTCCGATTGAAGTATTAACATTTGTTGTTCCAAAAGGAATAGTTCCAGCCCCTCCTCTTATATCATCAAAAGTATGCCTCGCTTCTCCGAAAACCGAAGGAGTATTGTTTACCGATAATGCTGTGTTACTTCCTGTTTTAGCAATTGTATCGTTCACGCCCCCTTCGGCTGAGAAATTAGAGTTGTTGACAAAAGGATTTTGGCTCTCCTGCTCCTGCCATAATTGTTCTATATCCTTTTTCTGACTCATTTCTTTTGAAATTTTTGCCAGCTCTTTTATCATGACATTGGTTAAATGTTCAGCACTATTTATATCAGCACTATTTTGTATTAAAATATCGAAATTGTGAATTACGTTTTTACTCATCGGTAGCTATTTTTCAGAGTGTAAAAGTAGTCTCCTAGTTTATCATTTTAAAACTTCAAGACGTTTGTATTCAGTAGTTTCAGTAAGTTTCCATTCTACTGAAACTACTGAATAGAGAAGGTTATTTTTTCTTCTTTTAGTATTCTTCTGTTCTACTTTTACACCCTCAAAAAAATTAAATAATCCTATTTTGTATAGGGATTTGAAATTTTAAAATTTACTACTCACTCCTATTTAACATCATTAAAAACATGGAAAAAAGACCTAAAATACCGGATAAGAAAAGCTTGAAAAACTTCTTAAATCAGTCTTACTTACATCATTAAAAAAGAAAACAAACATGGCTATACAAGCGTTAAATACGATTAAAAACTGGTTTAAAACCGGCTTTAAACCAACACAAACACAATTCTGGGATACTTGGGATTCCTTCCGACATAAATACGAAAAAGTTCCTGTAAAAGATGTTGAAGGGATTGACGAATTACTTGCAGAAATTAAACCTACCCATATTAAAGCGGGTAACGGCATAACCATTAATGGATACGGTGATATAAATGATCCCTATATTATTAATTCTGGTTATCCTACAAATGGAATAACTTACACTGATAATCCATTTACAGCCTACTGTTTTATCTATCCAGACAGAGGTTTTCAATACTTTAAAGACAAATCACCTGGTAATGAAGGAAGATCTGCTAGAGCAACTTATTCAGATTCAAGTATAAAATATTTTTTACAGGGCGATGCTGAATGGCCCGAAAATAATAATACTGAACTAGAACTAAAATTCCCTAAACCTACCTCTAGTTATAGTACTTACACGATACCCATCTCGTTTAATGGTCAATTCGCAGATACAAAGGGTAATATAAATTTAAATCGTACATTCTTAGAGAAACAGTCTGAAAAAACAGAAAATGCCCAGTTTTACATAAAAGAAACTGATGGAACACAAAGCATGTTAAACATAGAGAGACCTTCTTTTGAACATGCTTATATATCAGATGCTGATAGCGGTAATTTAAATGCGGTTAAATATGACCGAAATACTTTAGTCCCTTCGGAAAATTCTATTCCCAGCTCAGCAGCAGTATCCAAAGCTATTCAGGAAAATATAGTAATTGATTCTCAAATTGAGGTAGGTACACATATGAGCATCCCTAATTCGTGGAACAAGCAAACAATTATATTTACCTCTAGCTGTACCATAACAATACCAGCAACATTACCAACAAATTTTTATTTTAATGCCATTACTTTAGATCAGGTAAATGTAACCTGGTCAATAACTTCACCATTCACATTTTTATTTGATGATCCAGGGGTTATTACAGAGAAAACTTATTTTAATTTTCTAAGGAGAGGCAATACAAACAGTATAATAATTGGTTTATAATGAGTTTAAATACATTTAATTTCGGAAAAACAAGGTTTCCTACCAAATTAGTCGGAAGTCCTTTTCAGGGGAGTGCTAAATTTGCAGGAGGGTGTTTAGCTCCAAATGGCAATATCTATTTTGCTCCCTATTTATCTTCTAGGATTTTAGAGTTTAACCCGAATTCTTATGAGACAAATTATGTAGGAAGTGTTTATAATGTAGCAGAGGGATGGCTTGGTGGGGTTTTAGCACCAAATGGCAAGATTTACTATGCTCCGCTATTAGGGTATCAAGTTATCGAATTTGATCCTGTAACAAAAACTTCTCATCTTATTGGAACTGTTTTTGGCGGTGGCTATAAATGGTATGGAGGAGTTTTAGCTTCAAATGGTAAAATTTACTATGCCCCTTATAATTCTGGAGAAATACTTGAAATAGATCCTGAGAAAGGGACAACAATACTTATCAATGCAAATATAACTTCATATGAAAACTATTCAGGTTGTGTTCTAGCGAAAAACGATAATATTTATATGATACCTGCAAGGGCTAATAGAATTTTAGAATTTAATCCCATAACAAAAACATCCAATTTTGTTGGAGAAACTTTACCTCCAACAATATTCAAATATGATGGGGGGACTTTGGCTCTAAATGGTAAAATTTACTTTTCTCCGAGAAGGCAGTCAAGGATACTAGAATTTGATCCAACAACAGGAACAACAACTCATATAGGACAGGATTTTGGTCAAACAAATCTAAATAAGTTTTCTTCTCCTACTCTGGCTCCTAATGGATTAATTTATTTCCCTTTTTCAGGAGAAAACAGAATACTTAGACTAAATCCCTCTACAGGACTAACTGATCTTATAGGAAAATCTATGATGCAACAGGGAAAATACTCTTCAAGCAAGCTGGCTCCGAATGGAAATATATATTTTATCATGGCATCAGCAAATAAAGTTTTAGAATTAAGCCACGTTATAGGCCCAGACTTATTAGGAAACGACAGATTTATCCCTGAAGATTTAAGCTTGCTGGCAACTTCAAACTATAACAAATACTATAACAAACATTAGTATCCCCTAAATAAGACAAAAATATCTTAGACACTTTTTTATCACTCTGCATATCTACCGCTTCGGGTAAAATTGCATATAATTAATTCAAATATATCATGCCAACAAATATCAACACCATTCTAAGCTGGTTCAAAACCGGCAAAAAACCCACTCAAAAACAATTTTCGGATACCTGGCAAAGCTTTTGGCATAAAGACGAACAGATTCCGCAGAGTTCTATTGAGAATCTGGCACAAACTTTAAATAATAAAACTGAAAGAACTCAATTTGAAGATCATAAAACGGATAAAACTGCTCATGAAACTTTATTTGCATCAAAAGAAAACATTGCTAATAAAAATATGGCACTTTCCTCATTATCAACCGATACTGATTACCCGTCTTCAAAAGCAGTTTATGATTTTGTAAATAATCTTATAAGGAGTGAAAATAATGTGAATACAGAAAAAGTATTAAATCTGGTAGAATCCAATTCATTGATCCCGGGCAATTATTATTTGATCAATGATTTTCAAACCATTTATACCATTAATGGATCAAACTCTGCACCAACACTATTTAAAAGACGAATAAATTCTTTTCCCGCAAAGTATGCTGCTCTCGATGTTGGTTATGACCTAAATTTAACTGTAGGTAAAACGGTTGTTATCACTAAACTTCCCAATGACTACACAGGCCCATTACTTGTTGGCTCAACAACAACCGTGACTACCGTTGCCTCTCAAGGCTATTATTTTCGTTTTGCCAATGGAATGCAATCCATCATAGGATTAGAATTTGAATATTCGATGCCAAAATACTCCAATGGAATTGCTGACAATTTAACGGTAAATGACGTTAATGGGAATCCCGTAATACGCCCGGGAGGAGTATTAAATACTGAAGTTCACAATGGCGCGGCATACATGGATATGTCAGCAGATGAAAATCTTAACGTTCCGTTAGAATCAATTATTTTAAAAGCAAAATCAACAAAAGAGTTCGAATTAGAGGGAAAATCAGTAACCTATCCTGACGATATTATTGAGTATAAACTACCTATAGAAGGAAGTGTCGCTAAAAAAGGAACAATTTTAAGAAGATACAACAAGGCTCTCAATATTGATCTTAAAATTGACTGGAGGGTACAGCGCTATCGCAGATGGAAAATTTCGGCTGATTCTATTTTAAAAACACTGAACCAAGATCAACCGGTAACTTCTTTAACAGGATTTGCAGGTGTTTATCAATTTACAGCAACTAAATCAACTACCGCAACATCAGAAAGATTCTATGTCGCCCACGATTTAGACTATAAATCTTTAACAATCGATGCCGATACAAAGATTGTTGATTTTACAATGGAAGTTAGCTCAAACATTCACGCTAAAGATTTTACGATTTTCAAATTAGATCAGAATCATCAGCCTGTTAATGTCAAAATGATGAAAGTTTCCGGGTTATTTGAGAATACAGTAATTCAGTATAATTTAGGAGAACTTAATTTTGACACGAATGTAGATGCCGAAACATTATCAAATACAACATTTGTATGCTCAGTAGTAATTACCGGAAATTCTAGCCAGATATCCAACAGCTTATTTTTAGATACCCTTTATAATATTAATTCAAAAATTGTAATTAATAACTTGAAATCATTATCTCAACTATCAATTGATGCATCATCTTTTTCTCAAATCAGTAATTCCGTAATCGGTGTTAATCTTAACAATTACAGTAGTGGGAGCAAACCTTCTGTTAGATGGATCAAAATCGAAAACATACAAAGTTCGTCCTTAAACAAGGTTCTTCTGGGTGGGGCATTACCATCTTATAATTTTAACAACTCAATAATTGAAAACAGTACTTTATATTTCTATAATAACTTACGTAATGAAGCTTCACCAATATATACCAATTATAGTAAATTAATATTCAACAACTGTTTAATATTTTCAATGTCCATTTTCAATAGGTCTAAACTAGGCAATACTATATTTAATGGCATCACAAGCAGTGTAAATTATATTTCCACCTCTGCATCAGGAAGAGATGTTTACATCAATTCAGTAGATTTAGATGAAATGAAAATCCAGATGAATAAATTTAATCATAAATTATTTTATGAGGAGCGAGATGCTTCAGACACTTTAAGCATTAAAACTTACGCTTCTCCTCTATTATAGGAGAAGAAAAAAAAAATCTTAAAATATATTCATCTTTGTTTATCTCGAATTACATTCGAATAATAATGTTAAGCCTAAAAGAATAAAAAATCTCTTTTAGGCTTAACTCTTTTCATTCCGCCCTACTTTTTAAACTACCTCAATTTACTAAACATCTACATTTAAAGAAAACAGCTATCTACTGAAACTACTGAAAACGAGGAGCATATTTTTCGTTTTCCGACTCCCAATGCCTTATTTTTACATCTGCTAATAAAATCGGTTAGCACTCTCAAAATCAATATAAAAACACCACTTACTTACGGGAATATCCTGAAAGTAACTACCTCATCTATTGAGAATATCTTAAACAGTATTACCAACCTTTAAACATCAAATCAATCATGAATTCTACATCCAGAGATTTAGGAGAAATACCTTCGGCACCAGACATGAGTAATTTTAAAAACCCTTTCGGGCAGCAACCCGAAGGCAACATTATTATTGGAAATTTTAACATTACTCCTTTAAATCCGTTACAAACCACTGAAAGTCTTACCGAAATCCTGAAAAGAGAAAGTACAGACAGTTCTATTTAAAACATCAAAATTCTTAAAATCAAAAAAATGTTAGACGAAACAGCAATCGAAAAACTAAAAGAAAAATATGGTAATGTATTAAAACTTACCTCTGATGATCAATCTATAACAGCATATTGCAAAAAACCATCTCTCACAACATTTCTTACTTATCAAAAACGATACAATGATGATCCTCATGATGCAATTTTGTTTCTGTTCAAAGAATGTGTACTTGAAAAAGAAAATTATGAGGACGAATTCATGCTTTCTGCAGGAAATTCAATCATCTCAATGATTCGGTCGGATAGTGAATTTACCATCAATGCAACACCTCAAAAAGACGAGTTTAAGAAATCCGCAGCACTTATCCGCCAAGCTTTTCAGGTAGATCCTTATCAATTACCTATGGATGAATTTTATAAATTAATCGAAGAAGCACTCTGGCTGCAGAAACACAACGAAACAAGACTCGAAAACACCTTTATTACAGCCTTCGCTAAAACATTCTCCAACTAAAAACTAAAAAAAATAATGAAATTCAATTTTAATGTAAACGAAATCTTAGACTCAAAAGATACTGAATATACGGGTATTAACTATAACGAATCTGAATCGAAAGATTTTATTATCGATAAAACCGGAGGCGAATTTAATCTAAGAGTCTTTGCTCCCCTAATTTTTGAACCTCTGGTAAAGAATGATCTCAATCTGCCTAGTTTGCGTATAGATGCGGTAACAGTTAATTTAAATCGCTCAAAAGTTATTAGAAAAGAAGGAATAGAAGGCAGAGATTCAACCATTAAAGAACATATTACAAATGGTGATTTTAATATTTCGATTGAAGGACTAATTGCCAACGAAAGTGGAGATGAATATCCAAAAGAGAAACTTTTCTTATTGAAACAATTTCTAAATGCTCCCTATGCTTTGAGGGTAACTCATGCCATTCTGAACCGATTTGGTATTTACGAACTGGTTATAGACTCCTACTCTATTCCTTCTATTTCCGGAACAAAAAACATTCAAAAATTCACGGCCAGCGCCACATCAGACGAAACTGTAGAACTAATAATCAGAGACAATGCTTAAACTAAATGCCAAAATTAAAGTTTATGAAACGGTGAGGCTCATCCCCAGTCCGAAATTTTATGAATTTACCTATGTCAAAAACATAGAAATCAATAGCTCCTATAAATCATTAACCGACACCGCCACGATTGTTATGCCTCAAAAAGTATATACCGATACCAAAGGCTTTGATCAGAACTTATTTGCAAATGCAAGCGGTGAACAAAAAACAATTCATGATTTTTTTAAAGTTGAAAACTTCATAGAAATATTTTTAGGATACGACGGAGATTACAAACCGGCTTTTAGGGGTTATATTACAGGAGTACAATCCGATACCAATGCTACGATAACCTGTGAGGACTTAATGTATGCCTTCAAAAAAATAAAAGCAGTAGATAATACCGATGCTCAGGACAAAAATGACACTTTGAATGTTGTAGCCACTAATCCAACCACCAATGTCGAAAACTTTAATCCAAAAACGTTTCTTGAAAAAAGAATCAAACCGCTAAATCTTCCATTGAAGATAGATGCTCTTGACGAAAATTTAGGAAATCTAATGATTAACAGAGGACAAACATTGGCTCAAGTTTTCGAAATGCTGAAAGATAAAGGAATCTACACCTACTTTAAAATGGAAGAAGCCCAACCTGTACTTACAATTACCAATAACCCGCAAAAACACACAACCGGAGAATTAAGCAGTTTTATCGATCGCAATTTTATCCAAAGCCCTTTGGCCGGGGCAGTTGTAAAAAAACTAATCAATCAGGGACTTCAGCTTTTGAGTACACAACTAAACAAAACAATTCAAGCCGCTTCCGGGAACTTTTTAGGGAAAGCACGTTTCAGATTTCGCTACAACATTATTGAAGATAAGCTAGTTGTAGTTAATGAATCGACAAAAAATACCCGTACACGAGTAGAAAAGTACTTTAAAAATTCTAACACCCCAATTTACATTGAACTGGGTGATCCAAACGGACAATTAGTAAAAACCCACGTATTGCACAGTGATAGTGAGGATTTACCTAAAGATCCTACAACTTTTGAAAAAACAACGACAAAAGTGGCTTCAGAGCTGTACCAATATGCTGCTTTGAGAGCAATGGAATCTAAGCCCAGCGGATTTGAAGGTTCCTTTCTCACCTTTGGAGAGCCGTTTGTTCGACCAACGGATAAAGTAATTCTGGAAAACGCTAAGGATAAAGAAAAAAACGGAACCTTTCAGGTTGAAAAAGTCGTACGAACTTATGGTGAAAACGGTTATCGACAAAGAATTTACATTGGAAGAAGAGTAGAAGTTTAATAAAAATATATCATGGGAAATATAACCGATTTAATAAAAGATGTTGCCAGTAAAAATCAGATCATTGAAACTTTTGCGGCAAAAGTGATCGAAATAAATAATGAAATAGAATCATTTCACAATCCTGAAGACGCTTATACGGTAAACATTATGCGTGCCGATGGCGCCATTCTTAAAAATGTAAGGTTAAAAGCTTCTATTCAGGATTTGGAACAGGGAATTATCACCATTCCTAAAAAAGACAGCTGGGTTCTGGCTACTATTATAGACGGAGTTGAAACCCGAGCTTTTATCTCGCAATATTCAGAAGTCGATAGATTAATGGGAAGAATACAAGGAACAAATGAACCAAAATTACTTTTTGATTACAGCAGTGATGGCGAGCTACTACAAATTCGTTATGTAAAAACTGATTTGATAACGGAAACTAACGAAACAAAAATCATTGATGTAGCTAAAATCGAATTTAACAAAGATAGAAACTTTAAAGTAAGCTACTTTGATGACGATGAAAAACCACTAGCAATTACACATTTTACATCTGATAGCCTCATAACAACTTTTAATGCGATTAAAGACAAACAGGTAAAAGAATGTCTGGCATTAACTTTAAAAAAGAATGAGGCCTCTTTAAAATTAAATAATCAAGAGGGGAAAAAGCAAAGTACAATAACAATAGATCAGCATAAAATTTCCGGTCTTTTATTTAACGATCAAGAAGCTGAAAAATTAGTTTTTGAATTAAATAGCGAAAATGACAGTATCCAATTAAGAAAAAACGATAAAAATTTAATTGAACTGAAAGGAAAAACAGCCATTACTTTAAAAAGCGAAGGAGATATTAACATCGAAGCAAAAAACATAAATATTAAATCGACTGAAAAAATCAATATTAATGCCACGGGAGATACTATTATAAGCGGAGAAAAAGTAAAAATTAATTAAATTATGGCTACCCAATATGTATGTAATGGTGCCTTGTGTATCTGTGATCAAGGTGCTACAGGGGGCGTTTTGGACGTAAAATCTCAAAACAACATTTTTATTCAGGAAAAGTTAATGGCTACCGATAGTGACCTAACTTTCAAAATTCCTCTTTCCGGAATATGTGCAATAAATCAAAAAAACTGCAGTCCTGTTTTTCTAACTAAATGGGAAAATCCTGCAAATAATGTATTTGAAGGAGATAAAAAAGCTCTTGTAAAAACCTCAACCTTAGCATGCAACGTTGGAGGAGAGATTAGTATTACAAGTTCGCAACAAACTGAATCGAAAATTGTTATATTTGATAATTATTCCGCGCCGGAAGTTATAAAACCAAGACAAATTGTCAGTGCTTCCTGGATGACCGGAGATTTAAAAAATAATATAAAAAATGCTTCGTATGATGAAAAAATAGGTCTTCTAGTTAAAACTATTAACTATGAAGCTGGAGAAAGAATCACTATAATTGTAGATGAAAAAGAGGGCAAAGATATAAATCAAGGGAGTAGAGAAATTAGTTTAAGCGGGATAGTCAATGAAAATGGTTTTGCAGAGTTGAGAGAAATTATAAAAATCGAATCATCAAAACAAAATACAACATGGATATAACACTTCAGATAAAAGAAATTAATGGTAATACTAATTTTAAACAAGTTACTTTAAAAATTAGCAATACCGTAGAAGGAGATTTTTTTGATATGTCTGGAAATTATTTGGGTTCAACTAAACGAAGCAAAAAAGAAATTTATATTTTGGGGAGAGATTTTATAAAAAATCCCTATTCCAGAACCAATCTTCCTAAGGGTTTTTATGACAAACAAGTATCTTTTGATGGCAGAGGTAATATAGTAAATATCAAAGTTGGTGGTCAATATGGAACTATAATTACTGATTTGTCAATGGAAAACAAATTAAAAATCGCTGAAAAAATTTTTAATCATTATTACACTGAGGCCGGTTTTAGTTTGAATGAATTAAAATATAAAACAATTACAAATGCAGATGATTTAGACAGGCATTTAGATAAAGCTGAGATTCAAAGACGAAATAGTAAATACACAGAAGCTAGAAGATTCCAACTTGAAGGTACAGGATTTGCAATAACCAGAATTGGGGGATATACTGATTATTCAGAATATTTAAAAAAATTTGAAGGTGAAATAAGTATCTGTTATTCTCATCTTGGATCTAATTTTGACACTGGCTATGACATTATGAGTATCTGCGCACATGAACACAAGCACCTTGAAGATTGTATAAAAGATTTAAAGAATAACACAACGATAAATTCAGAGAATAGGGCATATACCCATCAAACTCTAGTTGACAAAAATTGGCCTTTTGTATCATTTCGATTTAAAGCTGGAATGTATTTTAATACTCCAGCAAGTTCAAACATGTATAAAGATGACTTTAAAAAAGCATTTGGAAAGCATGACGATTATCAAGAATTTATTGAATACGTACCTGGTAAAAATATCACTTTATGAAAAAAATACTTTTAATAAGCTTATTG
This sequence comes from Flavobacterium tructae, assembly GCF_002217475.1. GTDB lineage: Bacteria > Bacteroidota > Bacteroidia > Flavobacteriales > Flavobacteriaceae > Flavobacterium > Flavobacterium tructae. The sequence continues at coordinate 143 of NZ_MUHH01000010.1, read as the reverse complement.
GTTCTTTCGTGTAACACAAACAAAACCGCACAACCAATTGATTGCATTGAGAATATAGAGTACACTGAATTTTCCAATGAAAATCAACCTACTGTTATTTTAGATATCAAGATAAATGATTTATCCACTATTAAAAAGCTTGA
>NZ_MUHH01000001.1 GCF_002217475.1 Flavobacterium tructae | reverse complement strand
ACTTCGCTCAGCCTGACACTCAAAAAAGCAACTTGAAAAAGGGCAAGGTTTAAATTCGAGAAAATTTTACAATTAATAGGGAAACAACAAAAAACTTCCCGAAATTTGCACTTTAAATAAAAGTAAACATGAAAATAAATCTAAAATCAGGAATTGATAAATTGCTTTTCGGAATGAAGCAGAACGATGTTACAGCTGCTTTAGGAAAGCCTGATAAAAATTATAAAGATGAAGATGATAATGTGATTTTTGTATACAATGCACAAAAGATCAGATTGACGTTTTATCAGGAAGAAGACCTGAAATTAGGTTATTTAGTAGCTTCAAGCAGCGATTTAGAAGTTTTTGGATTCAAACTAATCGGAAGAAAAATTGCTGATGTAAAGAAAGATTTAGCAACAAAAGGAATTACAAAATACAATCAGGAAACTTTTGATACTTTCGAGAATTACTTTAATGAAGACAACTGGTTCATCCTTCAAACAGAATTTGACGAAGTGGTGAAGTTTGAAATCGGTGCAATCATAAACGATAAAGACGAATTTGACTGGAAATTTCCGGTAAAGAAGAAGTAGTTAAAAAGATTTGTAGCCTAAAGAACAAACAGGTGTCACACTGAGCGAGGTATATAGGCATGTAATGTCAGACTGAGCGAAGTATATAGGTACGTAAGGTCAGACTAAACGAAGTATATAGGCATGTAATGTCAGACTGCGTGAAGTATATAGGCACATAATGTCAGACTGAGCGAAGTATATAGGTACGTAAGGTCAGACTAAACGAAGTATATAGGTATGTAATATCAGACTGCGTGAAGTATATTGGCACATAATGTCAGACTGAGCGAAGTCGAAGTCCCACACGCTAAGTCCATACTGTTGAAGACTTCGACTTCGCTCAGTCTGACGTACGATGTTACCGTTTTAGTTTGATAGCTCACAATGATAATTATAAAAAAAACCGACAATCTCTTGTCGGTTTTTTTGTGTTTGAGTTGAAAAGAACTATCCTTTCAACCATGCATTTTTTAGTTTTTCTTTTGAAGTGTCTGTTGCTTTAAAAGTCTCTTTTTCTTCAAACGGAACTTTTACGGTTCCTTTGATCGTTTGTTCAACACCGGCACGTTTTATTTTAATCGTAATTGGATCATTTTCCTTCCAGTTATCACTTTCGCCAATCAAATCATAAATATTGTCGAAATTGTACGCTTTATCGTTTACAGCAAGTATTATATCGCCTCCTTTAAGATTTAAATTAGTAAAAAACACATTCAAATCGATATTAGAACGAACATTTATGGCTTTAGTAGCTTTGTCAACTCCAATATAAGGTGCCTGACCTTTAATGAAAACTGGCGCCGGAGCTTTTTCTGAAGCTTTGGTCACACCAACTTTTGCTAAATAAAAGTCATAAGGAATAGGAGTCGTTCCTGCCACATATTTATTTAGGAATTCACCAACCTCAGGATAAGTTAATTCAGTTACTTTAGCAAAAAGTTCGTTATCGTTAAATGGTTTTTCAATACCATATTCATTCGATAATTTGTGCATTAGATCCAGAATTCCTCTTTCTCCATTGCTTTTTTCTCTAATGATGATGTCAATACACATTCCAATCAAAGCTCCTTTTTGATATACATTTAAGTATTGATCTTTATAAGGCTGATCCAGTACATTTTTACTCATTACGGTAAACGACATGGTATCGTTTAAACGTTTAGACTGCTCAATTTTATCGGCAATACGCGTGTAAAATTCAGCTTCGTTAATCAACCCCTGATTGATTTGAAACAGATTGGCAAAATATTCTGTTACTCCTTCGTACATCCATAAATGCTCCGACATTTTTGGGGCATTGTAATCAAAAAACTGAATTTCTTTAGAGTGAATGGTTAGCGGAGTTACGATGTGAAAAAATTCATGCGAAACTACATCTTTCATTGATTCTACCAGTTTTTCTTTAGGCATAGATTCCGGTAAAACAACTGTTGTAGCCGTTGGGTGTTCCAATGCTCCAAAACCGTGGGCATCATCCTTAGCCATACTTGACAGATACAAAAGAACAGTATATTTTTTGTTAGCATTTACTTTGCCTAAAAAGTTCTTTTGTGCCGTCATCATCGTTTTCATTTCAGGAGTGATGCTTTCGGCTGTAAACTTTCCGGTTGGAGAATAAACGGCGATTAAAATATCCATTCCATTTACGTTGAAAGTCGTATAATCAGGTTTAGAGTACATGATCGGATTTTCGACTAAAACAGCATAGCGGGAAGTGGTAAAAACGTCACTTGTTTTGCTGGCGTCTTCATCTGTCATTGAAGTGGCTCCCCAAAGTGTTTCAGGATGTGTTACTGTAACTTTATAAGGAATTTCTAATTTATCCTGAAAGTAACCTACAAAACCGTGTGTATTAACTAAGAAATTAACGCCCGCATTGATATTTGTTCCGGCAGGAGAAAATACGTCATCATTTCCAAATCCCGTTCCTTTTTCAGTATCAAAAGTATCTCCTACCCAATAGGTAACTTTTTTTAATTTTTTTGCATCTGAAATAGACCAGGAGTTGTCATCAATCCTTTTTACAGTTAATTCATTTCCTTTGGCATCAAAGGCTTTAAAATCACCTGAAAATTTACCGTAATTATCCGTAGAATAAGTTCCCGGAACCGTTTTTGGGATACTGTAAATTACTTCGTCAGTTTTTATTTGCGGAGGGGTTACCGTTACCAGAACTTTGTCGTCTTTTACATCAACAAGATTAATGTTTACGTCTACAACATTGTTTTTTGCTGTACTGGAGGAACTCCCTGTTTTACAGCTCCAAAGTGTGACTGCAAGCGCTAAGGTGTAAATTATTTTCTTCATTTCTTCATATTTGGTTATCGCTATTTGACACACAAAAGGTAAAAAAGTTACATTTCGGTTAAAAATAAAAAAAAACTCCTGAAATTCAGGAGTTATATTTTAATCTAGTTTGTTTTTTATATAATATTTGCCATCCAAATCTTCGTCAAAATCGTCTATTTTAACTGGTTTTGGTTTTGGTTTATTTGCAATTGCCTTTTTTTTCCACATCTCAAATTTCTCAAGGGGCATTTTCTTTTTCATGATTTCCAGAATTTCTTTTTCTGCCAATCCAAATTCCTTTTTTATGATTTCAAATGGATTTTTTTCTTCTAAGGCTAACGAAACAATTTTTTCAGTTTGTTCCCAATTCAATTCTTTGCGGTTACTCTTTTTCATCACGTGAAAATTAATTCAAAATAGAGGTTAATGATTAATAGATTGATTTTCAATTTAAGTATCAATATTAATAAAAAAAATAATTAGTTGGTTCGATGAATGCTGTTTTTTTTAATGATTTTAACTGTTTTTTGCGGATCTCGATTTTTGAAACGGTATTTTTAATAGATTTTTCAAATTGTTGTTTTCTTCAACGGCCATGTGGGTATCTACGCCATAAATTATTTTGTCTCTGGGTAAAGTGGTGAAAGTACCAAACAGACGGTCCCAAACCGAAAAAATGTTGCCATAATTACTGTCTGTATATGGCAGAACGTAATGATGATGTACTTTGTGCATATTCGGAGAAACGATAAAATAACTTAGTAAAGTGTCTAGTTTTTGAGGCAATGCTATATTGGCATGAGTAAACTGTGTAGAAATAACAGACAAGGTTTGGTATAGAAAAACCATCCACATTGGACTTCCGATGATCAAAACCCCAAGAGTTGTAAAGATAAATCGGATAATGCTTTCACCGGGGTGATGCCGATTTGCGGATGTAGTGTCAATCCAGGTATCGGTGTGATGAACAAGATGAAAACGCCATAAAATTTTGAACCTGTGCTGTACATAATGAGGAGTATAGGCACCAATTAAATCCAGCAATAGTAAACCAATGATGGTGTAAAGCCACAGCGGTAAAGCGGGTAACCATTGTAATAGTCCAAAGTGGTTTTCAGTCGTCCAGTTTGCTGTTTTAATTAAAATAAAAGCTAAAACAAAATTGACAATTATGGTAGTGAAAGTCAGGAAAAAATTGATTCCTGCATGCTGCCATTTTCGATAGTGCATCCGGAACAGGGGAAAGGTATTTTCAATCATCCAAAAAAAGGTAATTCCGCCAACCAGAATTAAGCTTCTGTGCGAAGACGGAATTGTACTGAAATAGGCAACAATATCATTCATAAGGCTATATTAGAGTGATACAAAATAAGGGTGATTCAGATTGTTGAAGAAAAACAAATACAGGTAAGTTCTTCTGAAAAAAAGAAAAGAGAAAACCGAATAGAAGTATATTTGATTTTCTCTTTTGTGATAGTTATAAGCAAAGATTTATGCTTTTTTGATTAAGCTGATTATGAACAGTAAGACCCAGGCTCCTCCAACAGCAATTATAATTTGCCAAAGAAGTCCGCCACCACCGATACCTAATTTACCGGCAATCCAGCCTCCAATAATACCGCCAACAATTCCTACGACGATATTACCTAATAATCCAAAACCTGCACCTTTCCAGATCTGACCTGCAAGCCATCCAGATATTGCACCAATAAGTAAAAAATATAAAAATTCCATATGTTAATTTTTTTGAGGTTAAAGAGGAGTTGATTAAGCTTCGGCGTGATTTTGCAGTACGGTTTTATAAATGAAACCGGCTACAATAGCACCCAGAATTGGAGCTGCCCAAAACAGCCAGACTTGAGAAAGCGGCTCTCCACCAACAAAAATGGCCTGAGATAATGATCTTGCTGGATTTACCGAAGTATTGGTAATTGGAATACTGATTAGGTGTATTAAGGTTAGAGCAAAACCAATTGCAATACCGGCAAATCTTCCGTTGGCAAATTTATCTGTAGCTCCTAAAATTACTAATAAGAAAAACAATGTTAGTACAAACTCAGCGATAAAAGCAGATTGCAGGGAATATCCGTCAGGGGAGAAGGCTCCAAAACCATTAGAGGCAAAAGCTCCTGCTTTGGTATTATCAATGGCAAAACCGGCTTTTCCTGATGCAATGGTGAATAAAGTTCCTGCGGCCGCAAGAGCACCAACGCATTGAGCGACTATGTAAGGAATTAAGTCTTTTGCAGGAAATCTGCCGCCTGCCCATAGACCAAAAGAAACAGCAGGATTAAAGTGGCCTCCTGAAATATGTCCTACGGCATAAGCCATTGTAAGTACTGTTAAACCGAAAGCCAGTGCAACACCTGCAAATCCGATTCCTAAGTCGGGAATTCCGGCTGCAAAAATTGCGCTTCCACAACCTCCAAAAACCAGCCAAAAAGTTCCAAAAAACTCTGCAAATAATTTTTTCATAATAAATAGTTTTAATTAATAGTTGATTGTTAAAAAGTATATTGGTATGCCCACAAAATCAAAACAATCTGAATGGGCAAGCGTATAAACAAAATCCACTTTGGTAAACCAAAACTTGCTTTTTTATTCTGATACATATAGAGATTGGAAGGGAATACAGCAATTAAAGTAGCTATAATTCCCCATGCACCAAAATGAGAGGTAACAGGAATCAGGAGGAGTATGCCGAAGATGACCTCGGCAACACCACTTAAAATATTTATTAATTTAGGATTTGAAAAAAAAGGGGGAATGATCTTAAAGTACATTCCCGGTTTTCTGAAATGATTTAATCCGGCAATAATATAAAGCGAAGCCATTAAATATAAATGCCAGGGTAAATTCATGATAAATAGGATTGTTTATCACGAATTTATAAAAAAATTAACAATTATTGCACTACAAGAGGCTTTTTTTTAGAGTGTTTCTAAATTAGCTGTTCTTGCGTTTGAAATTTACATTCATAATAACAATGGCTAAAATGATTAGAATAATTCCAATCCATTGTGAAAGAATTACTTCTTCATTTAATAAAACGTAGGCCATGGTTACTGAAACTGGCAACTCAAGGGCAGAAACGATACTTCCAAGACCAATTCCAGTTAATGGAAATCCAAGATTCATTAACATTGGAGGAATGATAGTTCCGAATAAAGCCAATATGATTCCCCATTTTGCAAAAATAGCAAGGTTAAAAGGAGTAACCTGTGTTACCAAGGCAAATGAAAATACGATAATGGCACCTCCAAACAGCATGTACAAACTACGTTGTGCCGACGAGATTTCGGTTGCAACGCGATTGGCGGTAAACATAGTAGTGGTAAAAGAGGCAGCTGCCAGCATTCCCCAAACAAGCCCTCTCCAGTCCAGTTCGATTTCGTTGTGTAGAATATTAGTGGCTAAAACAGTACCAATAAGAACAATAAATACCGAAAAAACTTTTTGTTTGGAAGGTAATTTCTTTTCTAAGATCATTTCAAGTAAAACTCCTATCCAGACTGTTTGCATTAGTAAAACGATACCAATTGAAACAGGGATGTATTTTACTGCCAAATAATAAAACAAACTCGTCATTCCTAATGAAGTACCGGCAAGCATTAAGCTGAATATGTTTTTTGGCGTTGCTTTCACAACATTGTCTTTATGTTTTAGTTTTTGGAATGTATTGATTAGTAAAATACCAATGATTCCTAATACAAATTGAGAGGTAGTTACTTCGGCAGTAGTATATCCTTCTGTGTAGGCCATTTTTACGAAAGTGGCTAACATCCCATAAGTTGTAGCTCCTAAGGCTACTAAAAATACTCCTTTTAATACATTGTTTTGTGACATCTTAATCTGTTTATTTTAAAAAATTTAAGCCGGCAAAGGTAAGCTATTTTGTTTAGGATTTAATAGAAAATATTGAGAAACGTTGTGATTGCGTTTATTTCATTCTTTTTGTGAGGTTTAAAATTGAAGATTTGACAGGATGGTATAAAATAAAAAACCACCATGAAATACATCGTGGTGGTTGCTTTTAAGTCCGGTAAGGTACTTTGAATTACTTTACGGGTTGTTCTTTATAAGTTTCGATTTCAAAGATTAAAGTGGCGTTTGGCGGAATTACACCCCCGGCACCTTTTTCTCCGTAAGCTAAATTAGAAGGAAGGAAGAATATTGCTTTTTCTCCATCTGTCATCATGTCTAAAGCTTCAATAAAGCCAGGAATCATTCCGTCTTTTTTACCTACAACAAAAGGGAACGCTTTGTATCCTTTTTGGGCATCGCGGTTGGCATCGTATTTACCATAAGCTTTTGCTACGGTAGAGATACTACTGTCAAAAAGATTTCCATCTTCAAAATATCCTGCATAGTGAAAGTAAATGTTAGATCCTTCAGCTCCTTTAACGCCTGTTCCTTTTTGTGTAACGACATATTTTAAGCCGGAAGCTGTTGTAGTCGCTTTCGCTTTTGTAGCGGCAAAATAAGCTGCTTTTTCAGTAATCACTTTTTGAGATTCTGCTTTTTTCGCCTCTTGTTTTTTCGCATCTTCAGCAAGTACTTTTACAGCGTCAAATTTTTTGGCTGCAGCACCTTTGCGTGTAATGGTAATTTTTGTCATGATATCGTCCTGAACAATTTTATTTACATTGTCCATTCCTGAAACCACATGACCAAAAATAGTATGTTTACCATTTAACCATGGTGTATCTTTGTGTGTGATAAAAAACTGACTTCCGTTTGTAGCCGGACCAGAATTGGCCATTGCCAGAACTCCGCCTTTTTCAAATTTTAAATCTTCTACAAATTCATCTTTAAATGCATATCCCGGACCTCCTGAACCATTTCCGTCAGGATCTCCACCCTGAATCATGAAATCATTGATTACTCGGTGAAATTTCAATCCGTCGTAAAAAGGTTTACCTTTAAGTTTTTCCACTTTAACGTTTGGGTTCGTTCCTTCTGCCAACGAGATAAAGTTAGCCACAGTTACCGGTGTTTTTACATATTCTAAAGAAACCACGATATCTCCTTTTGTGGTGGCTATTGTAGCAAAAATACCTTCGCCAGGATTGGCTTTAGGGGCTATCTTTGCTGCTGTCGCTGCTGTTTTTGGCTTTGCTTTAGCAACTGGTTTTTTGGTAGCCTGAGCCTGAATATTTACAACTGCCAGGCAAAATAAAAATAGAAATTTAAACTTCATGTTGTTCCGAATTTAAGTCTATGATGGTTTTTCTTTAAAAAAAATTATTGTGGTTTTTCTAATAATTGAATTTCGAAAATAATATTAGCATTTGGTGGAATTACTCCGCCAGCACCGGTAGCTCCGTAAGCTAAATGTGCAGGAATAAAAAGTACTGCTTTGTCTCCAAATGAAAGTTGTTCAATTCCTTCAATAAAACCGGGAATCATTCCGTCTTTACGACCTGCCTGGAAAGGAATTGGCTGGTATCCGTGTGCTTCGGCTCTTGCAGCATCAAATTTTCCGAAAGCTTTATTAACTTCTTCTACGCTAGAATCAAATAAAGTACCATCTTCTAAGAAACCGGAGTAATTGATGTACAATTGAGCTCCTGTAGCCGGTTTTTTACCTGTTCCTTTTTCAGTGATTACAAATTCTAACCCTGAATTGGTTTTGGTTGCTTTAGGTTTGATAGAGGCTAAATACGCTACTTTTTCTTTTTGTACGCCCGCGTATTTTCCTTTTTCTTTAGCAATTTCAGAGAAATAATCGTGAAATACTTTTATAGCATCAAACTTTTTGGCAGCTTCACCGTTTCTGATAATTTTTACCGAAACAATTTTATCGTCTTGTTTGATCTGATTAACAACTTCCTGTCCTTTTTCAACCACATGACCAAAAATAGTGTGTTTTCCGTCTAACCATGGAGTCTCAACATGTGTGATGAAGAACTGACTGCTGTTTGTAGCCGGACCATTGTTTGCCATTGCTAAAACACCGGCTTTGTCAAATTTTAAATCGGTGATCTCATCTTTAAATCGGTATCCTGCATCACCTGAACCAGTTCCTTCAGGATCTCCGGTCTGAATCATAAAATTTTCAATAACTCTGTGAAATTTTAATCCGTCGTAAAAAGGTTTTCCTTTTAGGTAATCTTTAGTAACAAACTCGCTTTTACCTTCAGCTAAGGTTACAAAATTAGCTACTGTAACAGGTGCTTTTTTATAATCCAATTCAACAATAATGTGTCCTTTATTGGTTTCAATATCCGCATATAAACCATCAGGCAGGTTGCTGTGTTCGTCTTTACAAGAGAATAATGAACTAACGGCAAGTAATACTAGTAGAATACTTTTTTTCATTTTTAAAAGGTTGTTTTTATGGGTTTAAGGTGTCTTTTTTAGTTTGAGCTACAGTTTTAGGAGCTGTTGTTTTAGGGGTTTGTGCAGTTGTAGTTGTTGGATTAGCAGCTGGATCCGGTACAAAGTTACGAAGTGTAACAGTGCACATTAAGGATTGATTAGGTCCTATTTTTTTATTGTCTCCGTGGTATCCGTAGGCGATATGCGAAGGAAATAAGAAAGTCACGGTTTCGTTTTTATGCATCATTTTTATACCGTCACGTAATCCCATCATAATGTCTTGCTTGTCTACATAATAGGTTTGCGGACCAAGATCGGCTTCAGAATAGATTATTTGGCCATTGATATCTTTTACTTCCAGATTAAAATAAGCGATATCTCCTTTTTTAGGAGTCTGGAGATCAGTTTCATTTCGTTCATCATAATACAGCCAGTATCCTTTTCGGGTGGCATAGTATTTTGTTTTCGGATTGCTTTTGATTATTTTTTTGATAACATCCTCTTCATTGGCTACTAATTTTTTATTTCGATCGGCTGATTTTTTCATAAAAGTACCGGAAGCCTGAGAAATAGGTCTTCTGGCATCTTCATGTTGTTTACAGCTAACCAATAAAACAGCAAAAAGTAGGGCGCAACTGCTTTGTTTTAAGTAGTTCATATTTGGGTTATATTTCTAGTTTGTTTACTAAATCTTCAAATTTTTTCAAAGTTTCTGCCATTGAAGTCTCTGATTTTCCTCCCGCTGCATTACTGTGTCCACCACCATTAAAATGATCTCTGGCAAACTGGTTTACGTCAAATCCTCCTTGTGAACGGAAAGAGATTTTAATGATTTTCTCGTCTTTATTTTCGATAAAAATAGCAGTAAAAACAATACCTTTTATACTTAAACCGTAATTAACAATACCTTCGGTGTCGCCTTTTACATAATTAAATGCGTCCAGTTCGTCCTGAGTAAGTGAAGTATAAGAGGTTTTGTGTTCTTCCAGAACTTTCATGTTTTGTAACGCACGGCCTAACAATTGCAAACGGCTGTAAGAACTGTTGTCGAACAACAAAACGGGTATTTGAGTATTTTCGACACCTAAATCGATTAGTTCAGCAATGATACGGTGTGTATTTCCTGTTGTTCCCGGAAAGCGGAACGAGCCGGAATCCGTTAATATTCCTGTGTAGATACAAGTGGCGATGGTTTTGTCTAAATCTTCTTTTTTGCCTAAGAAAGAAATAAAATTATAAACCATTTCACAGGTAGATCCAAACGAGGTATCAGAGTAAGTATAAAGCGCATAATCATCCGGTTTCTGATGATGGTCGATCATAATAAACGGAGCGGTTAGCTTCACAAGAGTATGTTCCATCTCACCTGTACGATGAAAAGCATTAAAATCCAGTGTAAAAATAAGCTCAGCTTCTTCTAATATTTTGGTACAGTTTTCAGTATCTTTTTCAAATATTTTAACCTTTTCAGAACCTGGAAGCCAGGCTAAAAAATTAGGAAAATCATTAGGAGCAATTACTGTTGGCTGATGATTGTTTTTTAATAAAAAATGATATAACCCTAAGGTTGAACCCATAGCATCACCGTCAGGTCCTCTATGAGGAATGATGGCAATTTTCTTTGGGGTTGCGAGTAATAATTGTATCGCTTGAATGTCTTGTATTTTCATAGTGTGCGAATTTACATTTTTTTAATGTAATGCTGAAATCATTTTTTATAAGTTAATTGTGCTGAGTCCAAAGTCCAAAGTCCAAAGTCCAAAGTCGAAAGTCCAAAGTCGAAAGCCTAAAGCCTAAAGCTTATAGCGTACTAGAGGTTTTCCAGTTCTTTTCGTTGTAGTCTCTGATACAACTGATACTTCGCTCCTTTTACAATTTGTGATTTGTAAATTCCAACAGAACCGGAGGAGAAATACGCTATAACGCATGCAATGGCGATGAACAATCCGGGCTGAATTCCAAAAAGTTCCATTCCCATAATGGTACAGGCAATAGGTGTGTGCGTGGCTCCTGAAAATACTGCTACAAATCCCAAACCCGCTAAGAAAGCAATGGGTAACGGAATGACCAGAGACAAAGCACTCCCTAAAGTTGCTCCTACAAAGAACAATGGAGTTACTTCGCCACCTTTAAATCCTGCACCGAGAGTAAATCCGGTGAATAGAATTTTAAGCAGGAAATCGTACCACGGATTAGCATTTGTAAAGGAATCGACAATTACCGGAACTCCCAAGCCAGAGAATTTTGTGAGTCCGAAACCTGCAAGGACAATAGACAAAACAATTCCCCCGATAAAAGGACGGAGTGGAGGATACTTGATGTTTTTGGAGAAAAGGGAACCCCAGAAATGGGTGCTTCTCGAGAAAAGCAGAGCCGCAAAACCGGATAAGAGACCGATTAAAACGACATAAGATAAAGTTACCAGGCTAATTTCAGGAACACCCGGAATGCTGTAATGAGTATGTTTAACCGGCCAGAATTCAACGGTGAAATAAGCGGCATAAGCGACTAAGAAAGAAAGGAGGGTACTCTTGAAATTAATTTTACTAAAATACAAAACTTCCAAGGCAAAAATGGCACCTGCAAGCGGTGTCCCAAAAACAGAAGCAAAACCGGCACTGATTCCGAGGATAATGAGAACTCTGCGTTCGGTATTATCTAAATTGAAAAGTTTAGTAAATTGATCGGCGATAGCACCTCCCATTTGTACTGCTGTGCCTTCACGTCCTGCTGAACCTCCAAATAAATGGGTTAGTAAGGTTCCTAAAAGCACGAGAGGAGCCATTTTAAACGGAATGACTTTTTGAGGATTTTCGTATTCTTCAAGTAATAGATTATTGCCTTTTACAACGGATTCTCCCCAATAATGATAACTAAATCCAACAAGTAGACCGCCAACAGGTAAAAGCCAGATAATCCAATCGTGATGAATTCTAAATTGCGTAACCCATTCAAGTGAAAGTAAGAAAAATGCAGAAGCAGATCCGGACAAAACACCTATTAGGACACAAATGAGAATCCATTTGAAAATAGTAAGCAGTGTTTTTTTTAGGTTTTGAAAAGCCATTAATAAACTAAGTTTTTTAGCCACGAATTCAAGAATAAAACGAATTTTTATTGAGACAAAAATAATCTTTTTTAATCCCTTAATCTGTGGCTAAATAAAAATCATGAATTCGCAGCTTAAAAATTATTGTACAACAGCCGTAAATTCAATTTCAACTAAATATTCGGGAGCAACCAGTTTGCTGATTTCATAGAACCCGGTTGTTGGTTTTACATCTTTAAAAAAGGAGGAATGCGCTCTTGCTACCTCTTCAAAAGTCGAAATATCAGTAGTGAAAATTCGCGTTCTGATCACATCTTTCATTCCAACATTTAAATCTTCTAAAACTTTTTCAACACGTTCCAGGATGTTGTAGGTTTGAGCATAAGCGTCATTAGCTTTTACTTTTTCATCATCAACAATAGCTACGGTTCCTGAAACTTCGATGATGTTGCCAATTCTTACGGCACGGCAATATCCCATTTTGTCTTCCCAAGGAGATCCTGTTAAGATGTTTTCTCTTTTCATTTCTTTTGGTTTATTGAATTTACTTTTTTGTTTTTAAGGCAAATTCGAGTTGGTTAATAGAGTCGCAATTTATAAAATATGCCAATGAAAAAGAGTACAATTGAATTGAAATCATTTCGGAATTCCTTCTTTTTTGTGATATTTTAAAGCGTCAAATTGTTCTTTACTCGATTTGATGCTGTTCGTAAAGACGAAGTTTATTTTGAGTAGCAGTAAGGTTTTGCTGCAATCCTTCGATTTTATTCAATAAGTTTGCGATTACATCGAGGCCTTCAAGATTAACTTTTAAATCATAATGTAGGCGTATCATTTTCTCAACAGTTGGTAATTGTTCCGGTTGGAAATATTCGTCTTCTTCAAGTAGTATAATTTTTACCAAACCGTAATTATGCAACTCCGTTATAAAGGTGTTCTCAATTTCGTGATACACGCAAAATTGTTTAATATGGATTAAGTTTTTAGTGCTCATGATTTCTTAGTTTAGCTAGTTCTTCAAATAATTCTTTTTCTTTGGCAGACAGTTGGGTTGGGATTTTTATAGTGTAAGTAATGTATAAATCACCAAACTGATTTTCTTTTTTGTATACCGGAAAGCCTTTACCTTTTAATTTTACTTTAGTTCCGGGCTGAGTTTCGGCCGGGACTTTTATTTTTACTTTTCCGTCAAAAGTCTTTACAAAAATTTCTCCTCCTAAAATTGCGGTGTATAAATCCAGTTCAACATCGGCATATAAATTATGGCCTTCCCGCTTAAAATCGGAATCATTATCAATTAAAAAAGTGATATATAAATCGCCATTTGGACCACCATTTGCACCGGGTGCACCATGATTTGGAATTTTGATAATCTGTCCGTTTTCGACTCCGGCCGGAATGGTGATTCGGATATTTTTTCCATTAACACTTAGATTCTGCTTGTGAGTCGTGTAAGCGGATGCTAAGTCTAACTGTAATTCGGCATTAAAATCCTGACCTCTGTATTTTGCCTGACCTCTGGAACTTCTCCCTGAAGAACCGTACATAGAATTGAAGAAATCAGAGAAATCACTTTCGGAAAAGTTTTCGCCGCCAAAATCAGTGTAGCCTTGATTGCCTTGCTGTTGTCGGGAATATTGCTGTTGGTTAGGATCGTAACCTGCTTTTTCAAACTCGTCGGCATGTTTCCAGTCTTTTCCGTATTTGTCGTATTTTTTACGATTTTCGGGATTACTTAAAACTTCGTTAGCCTCATTTATTTCTTTGAATTTTTTCTCCGCTTCCTTGTCATTGGGGTTTAAATCAGGATGGTATTTTCGTGCCAGTTTTCGATAAGCCTTTTTGATTTCAGCTTCGGTCGCAGATTTTGTGATTTCTAATACTTTGTAATAATCAATATAATCCATGGATTGAAAATTTAATAAATTAGCTATTTCGACAGGTGTTTTAAACAGCCGGAACAGAGGTGTGTTTTTTGATTTATTATTCTAAATTGAAAAATAATCGAAGTTCCGAGGTGTCCGATTTACGATATGAGTTTAATTTTTAGTATCTCTCTTTGAAAGATTGAAGTTAGGAATAAGTTGCTAATTATCAAAACGATGTTTTTCGAATATTTAAAAAATAACATTTACATAGTTTCAGAAGTCCCATGATTGATTTGCAATATTAGAATTTGGAATTTGGAATTTTGAGTTTAGGATTTAGAATTTGCAGTTTTTGGCAGGTTTTTTGATTCCAAAAAAAGGCATAATATAGTGTTATAAAAGTCTTAAAGTTGTAGTGCTTAACTATATTATGCTATTTTTGTGATTCCAGATCCCGATTTTAAAGCAAACATAAAAGCCGATTCGATAATACTTTTTCAATGAAACACATTTTATTCTTCATATTATTTTTTACTGCTGTTACCGTATCGGCGCAAAAGGAATTTGGAACTAAATTCAAGCCCATTGCAGCACCTAAATTTGGAGCAAAACCCAAAAAGATTCCAATTCCGGAAATAAAAGACCCTCAGGGTGAAAATCTGGACATACCGGGGATTAAAACACCTAATGTTTTTGACAATACCAGTATTACCCCAAAATCCCAATTTCAGATCGGGGCAGAGAAAAGCAAGTTTACCATGTCTACCGAAACTGATTTTGCCAATCCGGGAGATCGTTACGTGCCCAAAATGGAGAAAGATTTAGACAAAGCTTTAAGAGATGCCGGTTTAAAAGAAGGACGCGGAACGTTGGTAAAAAGAAATATCTCTTTGGGAGATTTTAGAACAAAATCACAATATTTCATTGTAAAACTAAGAGACTTTGGAGCTATTGACGGCGATTTGGTCAAAGTTTCATCAAATGATGCCGTAATTGCCAGTCAGATACTATTGGGGTCCAATTTTAAAGAAGTAAAAATAAACCTCGCAGCAGGGTTTAATAAATTAGATTTTGAAGCTCTAAATATCGGTACATTGGGCGGAAACACTGCAGAAATCCAAGTCTACGATGATAAAGGACAATTAGTGACCAATGATTACTGGGATAACCTTGCCGCAGGATTTAAGGCTTCGATTGTTGTGACAAAAGAATAGTTTTTTTTAAGATACTAAGGGGCTGAGATGCTAAGGTTCTAAGTTTTTTAATACATGATAACTACATGAATATTGGGGTAACCTTACAACAGTTTTTTAAGATACTAAGGGGCTGAGATGCTAAGGTTCTAAGTTTTTTAATACATGATAACTACGTGATTATTGGGGTAATCTCAAAGTAGTTTTTTTGAGATTTTAAGGGGTTAAGGAACAAAGGTTCCAAGTCTTTATAAAAAGAACTTAGAACCTTAGCATCTCAGAACCTCAGAACCTTTTTTCTAAAATGGATCTGCTGTCACTCTAAATTTCATTTCTGCTTTTACGGTTACATCTTTAGTAAGCGTTTCTTTCAAAGTAACTTTTGTTCTGATTTTGTATTTATCTGCTTTAATGTACTGGTCCAGTCTTGCATCGGTACAAATCAAATCGATGCTGTTAGTGGAGGCATTGATATTATCCTGATACGCAAGTTCTATTTCATCAGAATCTGTCGTAGAAATATACAAATGAACCGATTTTAAAAACGTAAATGTTTTATCGGTTGGATTTGTGATCATTAGTTTAAGCGATTTCAGTTTAACATCTTTTACTAAACTGGCTTTGGTTTTATTGTTCTCAAACTCGGCAGAAGAATTTGTAGTGACATCGGGAGTGATAATTTCCGAAGGCAAATTGATAGGGGAAGTGCTCTTAATCTGGATCGAAGTTTCGTTTGAAATCGTAAAAGTCAATAAATTATCTACAGCATCACAAGAGCTTAAAAACAAAGACAAAAAGAGAGAAAGGGCAATTAATTTTGATTTCATAGTTAAATTTTAATTGGGTTTTTCGTTACGTACGAAATAAATTGGTTTTTGGATTTTTTTGCGAAGATACTAAGTTGCTGAGATTCTGAGATGCTAAGTTTTTATTTTTATAGTAAAAATGAGCCTCAGAATCTTAGTAACTCAGCCCCTTAGAACCTTTAAAGAAAAAAAAATCAAAATTCCATTTTTCAAATTCGAATATAAAAAGTACTTTTGCGCATGCAACACAACGTACTTATTTTAGATTTCGGATCGCAATATACTCAGCTTATTGCGCGTAGAGTTCGCGAATTAAATATATTCTGCGAAATTTTCCCTTACAATCACTTTCCTAGTGATTTATCACCTTATAAAGCCGTAATTTTAGGAGGAAGTCCTTTTTCTGTTCGTGCAGAAGATGCTCCACATCCTGATTTATCTCAAATTCGAGGCAAGCTTCCAATGTTGGCGGTTTGTTACGGAGCACAATACTTAGCTCATTTTAGCGGAGGTGAAGTAGCAGCTTCGAACACCAGAGAATATGGAAGAGCTAATTTGTCTTATATTAAAGAGAATGAAGTTTTCTTCAACGGAGTTTCTGAAAACAGCCAGGTTTGGATGAGCCATAGCGATAGTATCAAAGCTTTACCAACTAATGCTGTAAAATTAGCAAGCACACATGATGTAGAATTTGCCGCTTATAAAATTGAAGGTGAAACTACTTATGCTATTCAGTACCATCCTGAAGTTTTTCACTCTACCGATGGGTCAAAAATGCTGAAAAACTTTTTAGTAGATATCGCTGATGTTCCTCAAAACTTTACACCAGGAGCTTTCGTAGAAGAAATGGTAGCGGAGTTAAAAGAGAAATTAGGAAATGATAAAGTGGTTTTAGGATTGTCAGGAGGAGTAGATTCTACTGTTGCTGCAGTGCTATTAAACAAAGCAATTGGACAAAATTTATATTGCGTTTTTGTTAATAATGGACTTTTGCGTAAAAACGAATTCGAAAATGTATTGAATCAATACAAAGGAATGGGATTGAACGTAAAAGGAGTAGATGCAGGCGATCGTTTTCTGTCAGAATTAGCAGGAATCAGTGATCCTGAAACCAAACGTAAAACAATTGGCCGTGTATTTATCGAAGTTTTTGATGATGAATCACACTTAATCGAAGATGTAAAATGGCTGGCACAGGGAACTATTTACCCTGATGTAATTGAGTCAGTTTCGGTAAAAGGACCATCGGCAACCATTAAATCGCACCATAACGTAGGTGGATTGCCGGATTATATGAAATTAAAAATTGTAGAACCACTTCGAATGCTGTTCAAAGACGAAGTTCGAAGAGTGGGAGCTACTTTAGGAATAGATCCTGAATTATTAGGAAGACACCCTTTCCCGGGACCAGGATTATCAATTAGAATTTTAGGAGATATTACTCCGGAAAAAGTTCAGATTCTACAAGATGTGGATGCCGTTTTTATCGACGGATTAAAATCATGGGGATTGTATGACAAAGTTTGGCAGGCAGGAGCAATCTTGCTTCCGGTAAACAGCGTTGGTGTAATGGGCGACGAGCGTACTTACGAAAAAGTAGTAGCGCTTAGAGCTGTAGAATCAACAGATGGTATGACGGCCGACTGGGTTCATTTACCGTATGATTTCTTAATGAAAGTGTCTAACGATATTATCAATAAAGTAAAAGGCGTGAATCGTGTGGTTTACGATATCAGCTCAAAACCACCAGCAACAATTGAGTGGGAATAGTACTATTTTTTAAAATTAAGGCGTTACATTTGTAACGCCTTAATTTTTTAAACCTACTATTTATGAGAGAATTTTTAACGATTTCTCTTGTGTTTGTTTTGTCTTTTAACAAAATAACTGCACAAGATTCAATTATTGAGCATCGGATTCAAAAGGGGGAAACTGCTTACTTTATTGCCCAAAAGTACAAGGTTTCAGTAGAAGAAATTTACAAACTCAACCCCGAATCACAAAACGGAATCAAAGACGATCAGATGATCAGGATTCCTGTCCATTCCTCTGAAAAACCAAATTCCAGTCAGCAGATTATTCATGTTGTTGGCGCAAAAGAAACTCTTTTTGGTTTAGCAAAACAGTATAACATTTCGGTGGAAGCTCTTCAGAATGCCAATCAGGCGATTCTTACCAACGGACTTCAGATTGGTCAGGAATTAATTATTCCGCAAGGTTCCGGAGATCTTTCTCAAACTGAAAGTACAATTTCTTCAAAAGTCAGCCATCAGGTTGTGGCAAAAGAATCTTTGTTTAGTATTGCGAGACAGTATAATGTTTCGGTTTTGGATTTGGAAAATGGGAATAAAAATCTTCTTCAAAATGGATTGCAGGTAGGACAGACTATTGCAATTCCGAATAAACGAAAAACTTTAGACGGACGAGTTCGCGTCATCAATCAGGAAACTGTTTTTCATGTGGTCGAGCCTAAAGAAACGAAGTTTTCGATCGCTAAAAAATATGGAATTTCGATTGATCAGCTGGAATCGCAGAATCCTGAAATCGTAAACGGACTGATTGTTGGAAATAAGCTGGCCATTAATACAAAAGGTGTAAAGCCGACAAATGAAAGCGAAGAACTGATGATTGCTCTGGCCGAAAAGCAGGTAGTGGTGGAAAAAACAAAAGCAAAAACAGTCGAATTGGAAGATTTGAAAGACCGTTTGGTTGTTCAGAAAGAAATGAATCAGAAAATTATAAAAATTAATGATTTGAAAATCAATCTGAATGACATGAATGGCTCAAAAGAAAATTCAGTTGAAAAATTGCGATTGGTACTGGAAGCTAATAAAAATGTGCAGGATGTTTTAATGGCGAAACTGGATTCGCTGGTTCGTACGATGAATGATGATCTGGTCGATTTGAAAAGACTGGATATTTTAAATGTTGACGAATCAAAAAGACTGGAAAAACAATCTTACGAAAGTATTGGGAAAACGAATGAATTATCGTCTCAGTTAAAAAAAGAGTTGGCAGAAAACCGAAAAGTCTATGCCGGTTTAATGAATAAAGTCGAAAAAATCGCTGTAGCCGAAAACCAGGAATACAAGAAAAAAATCCGGGAAAGCGAAAAAAATAATAATCCGGTTTCATTGCAACAGCGCCTTTCATTGGAAGAAATAAAGCAGTACAAAATAGAGCAGGAGCAGGGTGACGCTAAGAATCAGCTCTTGATTGCTAAAATTGACTCACTGGATAATCAGAAGAAGATTGAAGTGAAGAGACACATTAGTAAAGCATCCTACTATAGCATGGAAGCCCGAAATTTTGATGATAAAGTGGCTTTGCTGAAATTGAAAAAGTATCAGGATCAGGCAATTAAAAATCAGAAAAAAAACGGATTCATTGGCGATTCAAAAATTATCTCATCGGAAGAAATGAAACAGGAGTTAAAGGAAAATCCGCTTAAAAGGGACAAAACGATAAAGGTGGAAGTTTTTGATAATCTTCGCGAAGTTTCAAACGGCTATTACTTAGTTTTGGGTATATTTACAGACGCAACGCTAAGGGATAAGCTCATTATGAAACTCATTGATTCCGGCGATTTTAACGCCAGTTTCTTTTTTAATATTAATAGTCTTTCGTACTATGTGTACTCCGATAAGTACCAAAATATGGAAGAAGTACTATATCAATGCAAGAAAAAAGAGGAAGATGAGTTATATAAAGAGGTGAGTATTGCTAAGGTCGAGATTGATCTTAGGGAATAAGCAATGCAGAAAAAACAAGTGGCAGGGATTTTGTTTTACAGAGAATTTTGTAACTTGTTTTTGAATTAGGAATTAAATTGTTTTAAGCTTTATTATGAAATATTATTCAACATTATTGTCTCTGATTTTTTTTGCAACCAGTTCCGCATTTTCACAAGAAAAGGTGGTAAAATATACGGTTTCAAGCGGAGAAACTATTAACCAGATTGCTGTTAAATTTAAGGTTACGCCTTATGATATTTATTCCCTAAATCCGGATGCCAGAAATGGAGTTAAACCCAATACCGTTTTATTGATTCCGACAAGCGGTGCTAAAACAGTAGTTAAAAATGATGTTGCTCCAGTGAAAAGTTCAAATTCAGGAAAAACAATTACGCATGAAGTACAACCAAAAGAAACTTTGTTTGGCATTGAGAAAAAGTATAATGTTACGGATGAAGCTTTAAAAGCAGCTAATCCTTTTTTGGTGAAAGATGGTTTGCAGATTGGACAAACTCTTGAGATTCCGTCAAAAGGAAGTGTGGTGAAAACAACTGTTTCAACTTCAGCGAAACCGAAGTCGGCAGCACCGGAAAAGTATGTTTACCATGATGTGGTAGCAAAAGAAACTAAATTTTCAATTGCAAAACAATATGGAATGACCATTGAAGAATTAGAAAAACGTAACCCTGAAATTGTTTCAAACCTGCCAGTTGGTTATCGTCTGACGATCAAAGGAACTGCTCCTAAAGTAGAAACTTCTGCTCCGTCTGCGGCTGCTGTTGTAAAACCGGCTGAAACAAAAAAAGCAGTGGAAACTTCGAAAAAAGCAACTTCTTATATGGAGTATCAGGTGAAACCAAAAGAAACTTTTTATAGTTTAACGCATACTTTTCATATTACTCAGGAAGAATTAACAGCATTGAATCCGGCACTTTCTGAAGGTGTAAAAGAGGGAATGGTTTTAAAAGTTCCGGCAGGATATGTGGCGCCAACACCAATTATCGTACACCAACAGCCTGCTGAAAAAGAAGTTGAAAAAAGTATTGAAAAGACCATTGAAAAGCCAGCTGAAAATACAGCAGGAATTAAAGTGGTAGATAAAGTAAAATCTGAAACTGTTTCCGTTAATCCGGAAGTGGTGGAACTGACTAAAAAAAGAGGGGAGAACGAACGTAAGAAATTAGTTTTATTATTGCCATTCAATTTAGCGAAAATGCAGGGGGATACTATCAGTGCAGCCAGTCGAATTAAGAGTGATAAATTCCTGAACATGACACTTGATTTTTATTCGGGAGCTTTAATGGCAATCGATTCGGCAAGAACTTTAAAGCTGCCAATTGATGTTGCAATTTATGATTCTCAGGAAACGAAAAACAGTTCTAATGTTTCAGGTTTAATGGCTCAGAATAAATTGCAGGATGCCAATGCTGTAGTGGGACCTTTTTATCAAAGTAATGCCGAATCTACTGCCAATACATTGCGTTTGTATAATATTCCCGTGATTTCTCCATTATCAAAAGACAAAGCCAACCCAATTGATAATTTGTATCAGACGATTCCATCAAACGATGTGGTGCGAAATGCCGTTTTTGATTATATGAGAGGGAAGAATGGAAACATCGTTGCAGTTGTAGACAAAAAGAAAGAATCAGTTATCAGTTATATCAAACAAAACCAAAAAGGAGTTGTGTTTGCTAATCTGACTGAAACCGGAGCTCTGGATGTGGCCAATTTAAAAAGTTTGTTATTGCCTAACAGAATGAACTATGTAGTTATGGAATCGGCCAATACAGCAATGGTTAGAACGACTATAAAAGCTTTGACAGATGCTCAAAAAACCTGTCAGATACAGTTGGTAGTTTTAGAGCCAAACAGTACACTGGATTCGGATGAGATTAGTTTCGACAGTTTAATTAAGCTGAAATTGATGTATCCGTCCGTTACCCGTGATAGTGATGAACAGTCTGTTTTGATTTTTGAAAAAGAGTACCGATTGAAAAATAAAGTAAATCCAAATACCTACGCGACAAGAGGATTTGATGTTACTTTTGATACCATGATGCGTTTGGTTCAGGGAAAAACTTATCAGGAAACAGCCGATTTAATGACAACTGAACAGGTTGACAACAAATTTCAATTTTACAAAAAAGAGGATGGAGGACACGCAAACAAAGGTGTTTACATCTTATATTACGATAATGATTTAACTTTAAAAGTAGCAAATTAATGACATCAAAAGTAACCTATTTAGGCGATTTAAGAACAAAATCAATCCATGTGCAATCTGGAAGTGAAATCATTTCGGATGCGCCTGTAGACAATAACGGAAAAGGAGAAGCTTTTTCTCCCACAGATACTGTTGCCAATGCTTTAGCGAGCTGTATGATGACAATTATGGGAATTAAAGCCCGTGATCTGAATGTAAATTTAGTCGATTCAACTGCGGAAGTAACGAAGATTATGAATGCAGAACCGAGACGTATTGGAGCCATCGAAATTGCTTTTGAAATGAAAGGGGATGCCGATGAGAAAAGCAAAACCATTTTGGAACGTGCAGCAATGACCTGTCCGGTTTTTTTAAGTCTGAACCCTGAAATTGAAAAGAAAATTACTTTTAACTGGAAGTAATTTTAAAATCCAATATTTTAAAATTTTAAATCCCAAATTCCAATTTTTGTTGGAGTTTGGGATTTTTTTTAAACAGAGAATTTTATACCAATTTTATTTCTATTTTGCTCTAATGTTTTCCGGTATTATTGTCCGTTTTCGGGTTTTAAATCTTCTAAAATCGGAGTGCTAATTGTTTTTACTTCCTTCTGAATTTTCCCGTTTTTTTGTTCGAAGATCATAATGGTGTTTTTGCCTTTTTTAAGCCAGCAACCCGGAACATATAATGTTTGTTGTGGACCAACGCTCCAGTAACGCCCAATGTTGATTCCGTTTACAAATACAATTCCTTTGCCCCAGTCGCGCATGTCCAGGAAGGTATCTCCGGTTTTACTCAGATTAAAGGTTCCCTGATATACCGTAGGACGGTCGATTTTTCCTGAGTTTTTGTAAGCCGTTACATCCGGTTCCTGAGCCATTGGTAACGGGTACATTTTCCAGTTTCCGGTAATGGTTTCGCCATTGATTATTACAGGGCTAATGATTCCTTTATTGTTGGCATTAATTTGAGAACCGTAGTTGATACGCCCCATATTCTCTACCAGAATATCTAGTGTTGCGTTAAAGGGAACTTCAATTTCACAATCGTATTTTTTGTAATAGCGGTTCAATTCTGCTACTTTTTTTCCGTTGACATACACTATGGCATAATCACGTAGGCCTTTTAGTTCCAGTTTCCCGCTAATAGGCTGTGTAAATCTTTTGCTGTACCAAACATAACCGTCTCCCTGATTGAGCTGTTCAAAGGTTAAAGGATTGTCTGCCGTTACAGGAGGGATTGTAGACTTTAAATCGGCTAAGTCAACGACTTTCGTTAAGGCAATATTCGGAATTATGATCACAGGCATTTTTGCCGGAACAGCCGGAGTTTCATTGGTTTTGAGGATGGCTCTTAACGCGTTGTATTTTGGGGTTGCCCAACCCGCCTCGCTAATTGGAGCGTCGTAATCGTAAGAAGTCATGTCGGGCTGAATGTCATGCTCTTTGTCGTAATTGGCTCCGGAAGTAAAGCCAAAATTAGTTCCTCCGTGAACCATATAGTAGTTGAATGAAACCTGATGGTCTAAATATTTTTGTGTTTGGTCAACAGTTTCCTGAGGAGTTTGTGTTGGGAAAGGTTCAGCCCAATGATCCAGCCAACCCGGATAAAATTCAGCGACCATATACGGACCTTGCCCGTTATTGAATTGGTTGACCACGTTTTTTAGTTTTGTAATATCGCTTTCTCCATTTGCCGTTGGGAGAGCACCCGGTAAAGCTCCGCCTTCAAATAACCAGCTTCCGTCTGAAGTAAAAAATGGAACTTCGAAACCAATGTCTTTCAATTGTTGAAAAACGGCTGCACTGTATTTTTTATGTTCTTCAAGAGGAACATCTTTGCGTTGTGCGACATACGAGCCAAATTCATTCTCCCCCTGAACCATAATAATTGGACCTCCTTTGGTGATTTGTAAATTCTTAACCTGATTGTACAGTTCGGTAAAATAGGCTTTAGTTGCTGCCAGATAGGCGGTGTTGTTTCCACGAATGATCATATCAGGAACATTTTGTAAAAACCAGGGATAACCTCCAAATTCCCACTCGGCACACACATACGGCCCAGGGCGTAAAATCACGAATAAGCCTTCTTCCTGAGCTGTTTTAATATATTCGGCCAGGTTTTTATTTCCGGTTTTGAAGTCCCAGATTCCGGGTGCCGTTTCATGATAATTCCAAAATACATACGTGGCGACCGCATTTAAACCCATTGCTTTCATCATTTTTAAGCGATGGCGCCAATAAGGCTGTGGAATGCGGGAGTAGTGCATTTCACCGGAATGAATTTGTATGGATTTTCCGTTGAGCAGGAAATTTCCATTGGCAATAGCAAAACTTTGTTTCTCTTGGGCTGTTGCGCAAAGGGTAAGAGAAAGAAACAGAAAGGTAAGGTATATTTTTTTCATCTTTAATTCAAATTAGTGTTGACTATAATGAACAAGAGAGCACTATAAATCGCGCCCTCTTGTTTCTACTAACTAACCAATAAATTTTTATTCTGAAAATTCTAATTTTTTCAACTTGTTCCATCCCCCACGTGTGAAATCAGGAATTTCTACAGGAGCTGAACCGTTGTCAAGAGAAATCTCTGTTAATGGACCTAAACAAGACCATTCAGCTAAGTCGTAAACGTCCATGTCTAACGGAAGCCCTTTTTGCAGACAGTAAATCAAACGGTAATCCATTACGAAATCCATTCCGCCGTGACCGCCCACTTTTTTAGCCTGCTCTTCGATGTTTTTTACAATTGGGTGTTTGTATTTTTCCATTAATGCTTTTTTCACATCTGCAGGAACAAAAGAGTGTGCGCTTAATTTTTCATGATTTGGTTTTACATCATCACCTAATTCCTTACCGTCTAATGCATATCCTTCTAATGGGTATTTGTTAGCAAAACCTTTTGTACCGCTTAATTGGTACATTCTGCTGTACGGACGAGGAGAGGTAACATCGTGCTGGATTTGGATTGTTTTTCCGTTTTCCGTACGAATCATGGTCATGGTGTGATCTCCATTTCTGAAATCTTTGATTTCTTTTCCTGATTTTTCTTTAATGTATGCCGGATTTCCAACCGCTTTCGTATCCATAGAAACTAAAAAGTTCATTTTGTCACCACGGTGAATGTTCAAAGCCTGACAAGCGGGTCCCATACCGTGAGTAGCATAAATGTCGCCACGGTGTTTGATGTTGTAATCCATTCTCCAGTTGTTCCAGTATTCTCCCCAGAAAGGCTGAAGTCCGTGGATGTAAGATCCTTCGGCATGAAGAATTTCTCCAAATAAACCTTGCTGTGCCATGTTTAAGGTAGTAAGTTCAAAGAAATCGTATACACAGTTTTCAAGTTGCATACAGTGTTTACGAGTTTTCTCAGAAGTATCAATAAGCTGCCAGATTTCTTCCATTGTCATTGCTCCGGGAACTTCTATGGCTACGTGCTTACCGTCTTTCATTGCCTGAACACCAATGATAGCATGGTGTTTCCAATCGGTGGCAACATATACTAAATCAACATTTGGTAAAGCCGTCACTTTTCTCCAGGCATTTTCGTCACCGTAAAATTCCTGAGCTTTAGGAAATCCGGCTTTGGTTAAAGTTTCGTTTGCTTTAGAAGTATTTTCCTGTGTCATATCGCATAATGCGACAATTTCTACACCCGGAATATGTGTCATGCGCTCTACTGCTCCCGGACCACGCATTCCGAGACCTATAAAGGCAACACGAACGGTAGGTAGTGGTGTTGTTGCCAAACGTAAAACATCGGTTTGACCTTTTGCACGGGCAGGTGTTTTGGTTTTAATCATTTGTGCCGATGCGTTTGTTCCTCCAAACAGAATACAGGCGGCTAACATGAATTTTAAAATACTAGTTTTCATAATGTATTATTTTGATTTGAAATGATTGATAATCTAAAATCCGATTATCGGGGATTATTGTTGTGTTGTATTTTTAGTAAACCGTTGGGTGAAATGCATAACGAGGATGTTTTTGCCACTGATTTTACAGATTCACATAGATTTTATACGCAATTAGTAAAGAAATCTGTGCGGATCTTTCTAATCTGTGGCTAATTTTATCATTTTAGCATTGCCATGGTTGTTCATCATAATTTTAGGGTAATGTATTGAAATTTATTTCCGGTTTTTTATTCGTTAATGGTTTTGTAAAAATAGTTTTTGGCGTGGTATAGTCATTAAAAAAACCTCCGTTTTTTAAATAAAAGAAACCATTTTCCGTTCCGCCTGCAAAATCCATTCGGTATTCTTTTGCCCCTGTATTGTCGTTTGTAAAACGTGCCGAATTAATTTCTGACCAGTTGCCTTTTTCATCACAAACCCATTGGTTGTTGAACAGGACTTTGCGGGACAGATCTCCTTGTTCCGGGATGAAATTTTCAAGAAAGGAATGAAATCTTTTCAAATAGGTATTGGTTTGAGGACGATTGAAACTGGCAATCAATAACCATTTATTCAGTTCGGGAGCATAAAAGTAAGCGGTATATGTAGTGGTGTTATTACCGGCAGGCAGTCCTCGAAGTAAAAACTTGTAGGTGTTTCCTGCTTTCCAGTTGTATTTTAAATAACTCTGTCCGCCTGAACCTTCGTTACCAAATTCGCCTGTGTGTACATTTTCGCCTTTTTTCAGCAGTTTAATTTTATGAGTTTCAGGAATACTGTTAGGATCGTCAGTTGTAAACGGGCTCCAGACCGAGAATAAAATTCTTCTTTCTGTGGCTGAGTTTACCTGGATTCCGAAGTAACCTTCGCCAAAACCATTTGCCATAAAATAAGACCCAATTATGTCTTCGTTTTGAGGAACTGTAATTTCATTGTAATACCACTCGGTGTTGGTGTTTTCGGGAGTCTGATAGTTTAAATGAACAGAAGGTCCACGACGTCCCCAGTGATAGAAGTCGCCTTCGTTGTTGGGTACATAGGAGATTTTACCGTCAAAATCAGCACTTGCAATCGTTAGACGACTAATAGACGGGAAACGATCGCCGGTTTTACTGATTCCTTTTATTTTAACAGCAATATATCCTTCTTTTTTAAGGTTCCAGGTTCCTGCGATAACGGCCTTTTTTGAAGTGGAGAAGTTTACTTTTTTGGTTTCATTATTAATCGAAAATTCGAGTTCGGATTTTCCATACACTTCAACAGATTCTTCTACCGTAATTTGAAAGCTTCCGGGTTTGGAAATTCTGAAATAAGCGGTGAAAAACTCGTTGGAATCTGTCCAGTTTTCGATGCCATTGTCGGTAATGGTATTTTTTCCGTCTAAATGTTTAGAACTATACGCATTTCCACCAAGAGGCAGAGAAATTGTTGTCTTTGGATTTTCTATGGTTTCATTTTCCGATGTTACATCATCATTGCTGCCAACGCAGGAAACCGAAACTAGAAAAGAAGCAAAAAACAGGTATACTATTTTTTTCATTTTTTGAGATTAAGTTATTATAAATGTATTCTCCTTTTTTTTAATTAACCTCTCTAACTCTTTTAATTAGAGAGGTATAAACAAACAAAAAAATATTTAAAATGATTATTTACCACAACTAATACATTTTAAAGCATCTTTCAGGTTTAGGGCTCCACATTTGCTACAAATAGCATGCATAGAGTTTGATGAACCATCTACTGCTTTTTGTTCACTATATCCTTGAGCTGTTAAGTCAATATCACCTTCCGCATTTAAAGAGGTATCATTATTTATTGAAAGTAAAGAAAGCTTTGCATTAGCGTATTGATTTGGGCCTGAAAATTTGACAGTAACCGAGAATGTATTAATTCCGGGAAGCAATTGTGTCGTTATTGTTCGATTAGAAGGTCCGAAGGCAGAAGTTATTAATGGAACACCAGGCATTCTAACTTCATATTTAGTAGGGACATTTCCGTGGTATCCAAATTGAAACTTAGCCTCAACAGCTTGAGAACAATATATTTCTCCAACAATTACTGCTTCAGTTCCTGAATTAAATTCTTGTGTGACCTGAAAAAGGGAGTATTGTATACTACTTGATTTTGCAGTTAAGGCAGTAGATTTTTTAGCGCTTGATTGTGAAGTCGAAGCTTGATTTGATGATAGCGGTTGTTCTGAAATTTCTTCATTGACACAACTGAAAATAAGAAGGGATAAGGAAAGTAAGCATAGGAGTTTTTTCATATAATAAGGTTTAATAGGTTAAAAGGATTATTATAAATAACCTCTCTAATGGACCAAATTAGAGAGGTTTCAAAACAAACAATAAATAAAAAACTATGGGTTTTGTGTTAAAGTTCCAGGATAAGCATTGATTTCCGATTGTGGGATATATTGTATCACACGTGGGCTACTAGCCGGAATATCAATCATTGGTAAATGTGGACCAGGGTAACGACGTGTCATCGTTTGTCCGTTTCGGTATACATCATAACCGCGATGTGCCTCAAAAGCCAATTCTAACTGACGTTCTTCGTCGATTCTTTGTACGGCATTTGTACTGTTTAAGGACGCATAACCTCCACCAACAATAGCTCTTTCTCTAATGATGTTAAGGTTGGTCAGGGCATTGCCATAATCTCCTTTTTTGGCATAAGCTTCGGCCATGTTCAGGTACATTTCGGCTAATCTTGAAATGATAGGTGAGTGCAGATGTGAATCATTATCCTGCAATGAACATTTTGTAATGTAGAACATTGGATACACACGGTTTAAAAGCATCATATAGTCTTTCTCACCTGTATAGGTTTTACCCTGATACGTGATAGCATATTGTTTTTCTGCAGCATTAATCTCAGTAAGATTATAATCTGCATTCGAAATGGTGATATAGTACGATCCGTCAGCTTTTGTTTTTAAAGGCTGCTGAATATAATTATAACCAGTTTGTGTACCACCTGCATCCTTGACATCAACGATAAAACGAAATGATTCTGTTTTATTTCCGCTGGCATCTTTGGTGTATTGCGGATCAATAAAGGCCCAACGAGCATCTTTTTTATATCCGGCTTTGCGTAACAGATCAAGATATTCTCCACTGGCATACATTTCGCCCCATCCTTGTCCCTGAAGATTAGCATACATTCCACCAATTCCGTAATAATGGTCGTATCCTGAATATTCTGTAGCGACTCTTTTTACGGCAAAAATTGTTTCAGTTTGCGAACCTGAATCCGGAGCAAAGGTGTTGTATTTCATGAAGTTATCTCGGCTTAACAGGTTGTATCTTCCGCTGGCGATTACTTTTTTGGCATATTCTATAGCAAGTGTTGCATATTCCTGATTTGGGTTTTCATAGGTTCCGCTCATATATAAATACACTCTTGAAAGCATGGCCTGAGCCGCTTCTTTAGTAGCATAGGCAGCAGATTTGCTAACCGTCATTAAGGCTTCTGCCTTTTTTAAGTCGCTGATTGCCTGATCGTAAGTTGTTTTTACAGTAGAACGATCCGGTAACCTTATGTTGTTAATATTGTCAGGAACTCCGTTTACAATAGGGACTCCTAAGTTGGTTTCCGGCGATTGCGAATAGGGTCTTCCGTAAGTACGTGTTAAGTAAAAATAAATCATACCCCTTAAGTAGTAAGCTTCTCCTAATTGCTGATCAACAGCCGGGTTTTCTCCTTCGGGTATTATTTTGATCAAATCGCTCGATTGCGAAACAATTTTGTAACCGTTGTTCCAGAAAGCAGATAATCGGCCATTGTCCGGAAGATGCTGATACGAAATAAAAGAATAAAAAGAATCTGTAGAAGTCCCTCTTATCATAATATTATCTCCGGGATATTCCCCCACACGGTGCATCACATCTGACCAGTCCTTTAACTGTGCATAACATCCGTTTAGTAAAACCTCGATAGAAGCTTCCTTATCTTGTTGTATTTTTTCTTGTGTATAGGATGCAAATGGTTCTCTGTCTAACTCACATGAGGATAGAAAACTAATTGCGACACCTAATATTAATATCTTTTTCATGATTGTGCTTTTTTTAAAGTGTTAGATTAAGTCCAAGTGTAATTCTACGCGTTTGAGGGTAAATTTGCGTAGCCGTACCTGAGATTACATATTGACCGGTTGCACTATTGTAATTGGGAGAAAGCTCAGGAGTTACACCTGAAAAATGAGAGATTGTAAATAAATTTTCTCCTGTTACAAATAATCTTAAGCTATTTATGTTGATACTCTTAAGAGGTAAATTGTAACCAAGTGAAACACTTCTCAGCTTTAGATACGTTCCGGTTTCTAGAAAACGGGAAGAAACTTTGTTTGAGTTTGTATTATTGTCGTAAATAGCCTGTGGGTGGGTAGCAATATCACCTGGTTTTTCCCAACGGCTCCATCCAGTGTGCAAGTTCATTTGGTTTCTGTCGGTATAAGCTCCATCTGAGTCAAACTCCGATCTCGCATAGTTGTAAATTTGCCCTCCAACAGAATAACTGAAGATAGCTGAAAAGTCAAAGTTTTTGTAATTCAAAGTAGTAGAAAAGCCTCCAAAGAAATCCGGTGTATAAGAACCAATTGCTTTTCTGTTTTTGAAAGCGTCTGCATAACTATAGGTTTTTACACGCTCTCCAGCTGTATTAGTAGTATACCATTGCGGTTTACCATTATCCGGATCAACACCTGCCCATTCTGCCAGATACCAACTGTCTACATCATAGCCTGGTTTCCATAATTTATTAGCTGATCCTGCGACTCCGCTTCCATCACTTGCGATGATTTCCTGACGATCACCATAAAGTTTGGTAATTTTGTTTTTGTTAGTACCAATATTAGCATCAACTGACCATTTCAGGTTTTCGGTTTTAATGATATCTACACTAATAGACGCTTCAAAACCTTTGTTGTTTACCTCACCAACATTTCTCCAAATACTGGTAACCCCAATCACACCCGGAAGTGGAACCGCATATAATAGATCGGAGGTGTTTTTATTGTAGTAATCAAGAGTAATGTTTACTCTGTCAAAGAAACTTACATCCACACCAACACCTGTTGTAAACGTTTTTTCCCAGCTTAAATCAGGATTGGCCAGTTGCGAAATAAGGGCTCCCGGATTTTGATTATAGCTTTGAGAGAAAGAGTATAAAGGAAGATGCCCGTATAAACTGTTTGGACGGTTTCCTACAGAACCATAACTTGCTCTTAGTTTTAAGTTGTTCACCCATTTGGCTTTAAAGAAAGCTTCATTGTGAATATTCCATCCACCACTGATAGAAAAGAAATTACCATATTGTGCATTTTTTCCAAAATTAGAAGCTCCGTCACGACGGAAAGAAAGTTGTGCCAAATACCTATTGTCATAAGAATAGTTCGCATTTGATAGTAACGATTGTACCGCCCACTCTGAACGATTTCCGTCTACTTTTTCCGGGATAGCGGCTGGATCTGTTACGATAATTCCGGGAGGGATTCCGGTTGCCACCGCATTACTGAATTTAGAACGGTATTCATTCCATTCATAACCCGCAACAGCGTTTATCTGATGCTTATCAAATGAGGTGTTTAATTTTAATAACTGATTGGTATATAATCGGTTGAAAGTGCTGTAGTAATCTATAACTCTGCCTTTTACGGATAAAGCGGGAGCAGATCTTGGGTCCTGATATGAAGTTGAATTCGAGTTACCAAAAATATAATTGTTTACGGAGGCAAAAGTCAGCCATTTTGTAAGTTTAACGTCGAAATCAAAATTTGAACGTACGTTGTAATTTTCAGATTCAGAAAAATTCCATTGTAAGTCGTACAAATAGTTAGATCCTGTAGTATTGACCCAGGTTGGATTAGGAGCGTTTCCAACCAAAGTTCCATCAGACAAGTAAGGGCTGTCCCATGGCAGGTTGCGATACATATCACCGACAGAGTGTTGTTTGTCGAAAGTGGTTTGTCTCGTTAAATTGACCTGAGGTCTGATGGTTAACCAGCTGTTGGGTTTGTATTCAAATTTCATCAAACCATTGTATCTTTTATAATCGTAGCCTTTCACAGCCCCGGTTTCGTCATAAATACCTAAGGAAACATAACTTTTGAAGTTTTCTCCTCCACCGCTGATTGATAGATTATAATCTTCTGCGAGCCCAGTTTGCGTGGCATTGTCCCACCAATCGAAATTTCTGTTTCTTAATTCGGGTGTCCACCACGAAGCGTTTTGAAAGATCTGCTTGTTTGGATAAGAATTGTATAAGTCGTACAACTCAGCACCGTTCATGATTTTGAAGTTCCCTGAATCTAAGGTAGCCAAAGAGGTTTTGGCAGAGAAATTGAAGGTTGCTTTACCGGCTTTACCGCTTTTTGTAGTAACAACAATGACACCATTGGCACCTTGGGAACCGTAAACGGCTGTAGAAGCAGCATCTTTAAGAACAGTAAGACTTTCAATATCTGATGGATTCATTGGAGGAGAACTGTTTCCCACAATTACACCATCCACAACCCAAAGAGGGTCAGTACTTCCGTTTACGGTACCTCTACCTCTGATCACTACTTTTGATGCACCTCCGGGTTGACCTCCGCTGGTACTAACAAAAACTCCGCTTGCTTTTCCTGCTAATAGATTTTCAACAGCCGGAGTAGTAACATCTAATAATTTTTTATTGTCTAAAGTCTGTAATGACCCAGTTAAGCTTTCTTTTTTTACTTTGCTGTACCCCACGACTACAACTTCGTCCATTTGTTGCCCGGCTTCTTTCATAGTCACTTTGATCGTGCCATTTCCGGCAGGGATTTCCTGATCCTGCATTCCCAGAAAAGTGAAGACTAAAATGGTGTTGGCATTTGGTATCTCTATGGCAAAGCTTCCGTCGATATCAGTTTGAACACCGGTCTTGGATCCTTTTATAATAACATTTACACCGGGAATTGGAATTCCTTTTTCATCCACAACTTTACCCTTCGCTATTTTTTGGAAGGCCAGTAAGCTGGTTTTGTTTAAAGGAATCTCTTTTGAGGGAGC
This sequence comes from Flavobacterium tructae, assembly GCF_002217475.1. Lineage (GTDB taxonomy): Bacteria > Bacteroidota > Bacteroidia > Flavobacteriales > Flavobacteriaceae > Flavobacterium > Flavobacterium tructae. Next base: position 17,286 of record NZ_MUHH01000001.1, on the reverse strand, counting down.
AGCAGTTGTAATTTGAAAAGTTACGGACAACAAAGTACACAATGTTGTTTTTAAACTTTTGTCAAGTACAGTCTGCAACCTTAAATTTTTAGGTTTTTTTGAGAGTGCATCTTTCATACTCTTGTTTGGTTTTGGTTAATGATTGTTTTTTTGCGGTTGTTTTTTTGTTGTAATTATGGTGTTGATTTTTAACTCTTTTTTATCTCAAAAAAGACTTTTTAAAGAAGGAAAAATCTTATATCATGTTTTAACTACTTGACGAAACTATTGATTATATTTTTATTAACCAAGAAAAAACACAAAAAATGTGCTCGAACACACGAAATTTGTGTTCTCGAGCACATTTTTTTACGGAATCACCTAAATTTGACTCTGAAAAAAGATGAGCTTCGTAGTAAATAAAAAATAGAGACTGAAGTAAAAAGTGAGAATTTTATGTGTAATTGTAATTGTTCTTTGTAAAAAGAATTAATTCGTTTAAAAAGAGGTCTTATTTATGTAAATAATGTTTTTTTGGATTACTTTGTTATGAAGTGAAAAAACTATAAAATTCCTATTTTTTTAGCTGATTTATAGCAGTGAAATTGGATTTTTCAAAATAAGAAATTCCGGAAGATTTAAAAGAGCTTTAGAGGGTGAGAAAAGATACCATGAAAGTCTTCTGATAGCATTTTAATTTAAAGAGTATATTTTCTGTTTTGGATAAAAAAAAGCCTCTCTAATCCAATCAGAGAGGCATAGAAACAATATTTTTAAGTACTAATTATAAAACCTTGTTTCTTTTTATTTTAAGTAAGGTTAACCATTAAGATATTAGTTACTTACTTTTGATTGTTAAATTCTTTAAGTAAAGGCGTTATGTGATTTCTGGTATCTTCGTCTAAAGCTGCTTTTATTTTATCAGCCTCTTCCGGCGCATATTTCGACAATCCTAAGATTCCTGCTGCGGCCACATTGTAAGATTGGTTTTTAGTACTTTCAACCATTAAATTTTTGTAAGCAGTATCTCCCGTTCCGGCAAGTTTTATAATGGCTGAAGCTCTGGCATAAGTTTTTTTATCATTTTGGGCAATGTTCAATAAGGTTTTAAGCGCAGCTTCTTTTATAGAATTGTCCGCTAAATCAATGGCACGGATACTGCGGGTTCTTAAATCGTCTCTCTGATCTTGTAAACCAGCCAAAAGAATCAGCTGTGCCTCATGACTTTTATCTTTTGCCGCAAACTTTATCGCTTCAATTCGGTTGTAGTATGTAGGGACATTTTTGTACTGATACAGGTAGTCGGATATCTTTTTGTTGTCAATGACTTTACCCACTAAGATTTTGTCCGGATCAAGATCGATGAAATCCGGTTTTGAAGGCAGGTCAAAACTGAAATTCTGCTCTCTTTTGTCAATTAAAATATCTTTTCTGACTTTGGTTCCATTAACATAAAAATCAACTTTTAACGGAAGGGTAAAGGTCTGTACCGAGCTTTCCTGAACTTGTTTTACTGCCATTGTTGCTTTTCCATCGGCATAACCGTATTCAATATTTAGAATCGGATTTCCACCCTGAAAGTACCACTGGTTGAAATACGGGCTCCAGTCTTTTCCGGTTACTTCTTCCATTGCGAGACGCAATTGGTGGCTTTCTCCTGTTTTGAATGCATTGGTCGTCAGATATTTATTTAAAGATTTAAAGAAGGCAGCATCACCCATTTGATTTTTTAAAGCATACAAGATAATTGAACCTTTAGAATAGCTAATGTTATCAAACATATCTTCTTTGTTTCCATAGTGAAAACGCGCCAGTGGGGGACTTACCCCGTCTTTGGAAGAACGCAGACAGTTTTGCAGTTTTTCATAACGAGAGCGGTCTTCGGCATCCTGGCCTTCATCGTGACCGTGCCAAAGGACTTCACCAAAAGTGGCAAAAGATTCGTTCATGGTTAAGTTCGACCAGGATTCGGCGGTAACATAATCTCCAAACCATTGGTGAAAAAGTTCGTGTGCAATGGTACTTTCCTGATTGTCGTCTAATAATTCTCTTTCGGTTTTTTGCACGTGCTCGCCGTGTAAGGTTGCCGAAGTGTTTTCCATGGCACCCGAAACGTAGTCTCTTGCTACAATCTGAGCATATTTTCCCCATGGATATTCTACCCCAAGCATTTTGCCGTAAAACTTCATCATGTCCGGAGTTTTTCCAAAAATTTGTTTGGCGTATGGTGCATATTTTGGTTCCAGGTAATAGCTTACTTCTTGTCCGTTATAAGAATCTTTGTAAATTTTAAAATCACCTACAGCCATCATAAAAAGGTAGGGTGAATGTGGCAGATCCATTTTCCAGGTATCAGTACGCGTACCGTTTTTATTCACTTTTTGGGAGATTAATTTTCCGTTTGAAAGCGAAGTGTATTTGGCGTCAACGGTCATGGCAATTTCAGAAGTTGTTTTCTGATTGGGTTTATCAATGGTTGGAAACCAAGCTGATGAGGCCTCTGTTTCACCTTGCGTCCAGATTTGAATCGGTTTGTCGCCTTTTCCATCAGGGTTGATAAAATACAAACCTTTTGCATCTGTTATGGCAAGACTTCCTTTCACTTTAAGTTCGTCCGGCTTTGCGGTATAATCAATGAAAATGATGTATTTTTCGGTGCTTTTATATTTTCTGTTTAGGGTGATAGAAAGCTGTTCATTGTCGTAGGTGTACTTTAACGGAATTGTCTTTTTTCCATCAACCATAGCAATAGTTTTGAAATCCATTCCTTTAGCATCGAGTCTAAGAGAATCAGTATCATAAAAATGAGGTTTTAAAGTCAGCCATCCTTTTCCGTATAAATAACGTTTTCCGTAATCAAAAGATACGTCCAGTTTGGTGTGCACAAGGTCATTTACTTTTAATGGGGTAACCTGATAAACAGATAATGGGTTTTTGGTCTGATCGTTGTTTTGGGCGATCGCATTTCGCCCGGCAATAAGGAAAAGACTAAAAAGGGAATACTTTAAAAATTGTTTGTTCATTTTTTGGTTTTTAGAATGATTATTTTGATTGATTATTGTTTATGATTGTCCTTAAGGTGTATCAGGAATATTTTTTTGCCACAGATTAGAAAGATTTCCACAGATTGCTTTAATAATTGCGTATAAAATCTGTGCGAATCTTCATAATCAGTGGCTAATTTTACCACCTTGGTATTAGTCACGGATAGGCCTGTTATTGTTTTAAACTTGAAATGGAGCTAAGAACGTTTTAAATTGACATTTCAGTTGCCATAAAACTCGTATTTTTATTTCGAAAAATACAATTTTAACCGAAGTATTTTATAGTTTTTCTATAATTCGAACTTCACCGTCTTTCTCCTCTTCGGTTAAAATATTGGATTGTTTTTTACGATATGTTTCAAAAGTCCATTGTACAATTTTGTTGTCAGGGTATAATTTGGCTTGTTTTTGCAGCCATTCCTCTGCTTTTTGTTCCGAAGAAGTTTTTTCGATTGCCCAGGCCGTAATGAGTTGGTTAGCCGGAAGAAAATTCATAACCGTATTGTCAACTTTTGGGTTAAAAGCAATAATGTTTTGTAAAGCGCTTTTGGCTTTTTCGGCATCGCCCAAGCTCTTGTAACATTGATAGTTGAGCCAATTTTCGAGCCTTTCGTCAATATCTTCGTCATAGGGTTTTCCTACTCCTAAATTTTCCGGCCATAATTTAGCATCCAAAATCAATTGTAATGCTTTTTTGTACTGCTTGTTTTTCATTTCGGCCAAAGCCTGCATCAATTTTGCTTCATGATACAATTGACGTCCTGCAGTAGCGCCTTCAAAGGGAAGGATTTCCAGTTGGGTCAGAAAAGCATCGGCAGCAGCGTATTTTTTGTTCAGGAGCAGTGTTTTGGCATACAGCATCCCCATTAAATAATTTTGAGGATGTTTTTTGTAGAAAGGTGCTGCGGTTGCCAGTGCTTTATCAAATTCTTTTTGGGCTATGTAGTATTCGGTTAAAAGTTTAGGATATCTCCAGCTTTGACCGTCTAATTTAATCGCTTGCTGCAGACTGGACAGAACCAATTGAGTCTCATTTTTAAATAATGAAGCTTTGGCTCCATAGAAAGCAGGATCAGCAGGCTGATTGGCGCATTGCAAAAACAACTCTTTTGCTTTTGATACATTATCTCGATTCCATTCGATTAAGGCCAAATGATATTTCAATTGCCATTGAGGGTTAGTTTTTATGAGTTTTTCCAAAATTTCGGCAGTTTCTCCACGGAAAGGAAAACTATTGTCGGGTTGGAGTTTGCTTAAATCAACCACTTTGTTTTCTAAATAAGCTTTCCAATATACAATTTCAGCATTTGGAAGGGCAAGTGAAAGTACTTTTAAAGCTTCTTCTTTACAACCTAATTGCGTATACCATATTCCTAACTCCAGATACGTTTGCTGTGGCATTTCGTTTTGAATCAAAGCCGTAAAATGCTGTTTTGATGCCTCTGACAAATCCCAAAGATGTTTTTCAAAACCAACAAAATGATTGAGTGGATCAACGTTATTTATCGTATTGAGAATTTCGACTGCTTTACTTTTATTATTTTGCAGACGAGATAATACGGCAAGTAATTGCAGACTTTCTAAATTATCCTGATTGTTCCGTAAACTTTTTTCGGCATATTCAGCTGCTTTTGCAAGATCGTTTTCCCTAAAGTAAATTTTGCTTAAAGCGGTATAAGCAGAACTTCGGAATTCAACGCTTGCTGCTGCGATATCAAAACCGTCTTTGGCATCGGTAGTATTGCCTAAATGAAGGTTAGCTAATCCGTAATAATAATTGGCAGCAGGATGATAGGTATCTATAGACAAAGCTTTACTTGCTGAATGGACAGCTTCGCGGTATTGGAATTTACGAATTTGTAAAATCGCTAAATCAGCAAGAGCAGGAGCGTAGTTGGGATCTTTTTGAAGACAGGCTGTTAGTTTTTCTTCTGCTTTGACATAATCTTTAAAACTAAGGTAATTTTTTCCCTGCAGGTACAATCCGTACACCGAGTTATGGTCAAAATCTTTTGGAATTTCCAATGGACGATTCAGATTTCCATCTTCCGGAGCCGAATTCCACACGAGTTTATTTTCGCCAAGTGTTAGTTTTAATTGGTTTGAATCAACAGCGATCTGAATAGAATCTTTGAAGGATTGCAATGTATTTACCGAAATATCTTTGGAATAGATTTTTTTGCCATTGTCAAAAACTTCCAGTTTTTCGTTGAGTTTTTGAAGCGGAGAAAAATAGATTTTCAACCAGCCGTTTTCGTTTTTTACGTTTACGGCGCCATAATTATTAGCTTTCACAAATCCTTTGGTTTGTTTCACCGGAAACCAGTATTCGGTCCATAAATCCGTTTGATAAGGGGCGAAGGAACGCTGCTTGAAAGGGGTTAAACTGCTGCCTTCACTTGCCTGATTGAATAGTCTTCCACTTTGAACTTCTACATATTGACCGTCGATATCGGTTAATAATTTTTCCCAGATCATTCCTTGCTGAGACAGTCCCCAGATCCATATTTTTTTACCGGGTTTGTCGTCGTGATTGCCATATCTTCCCATTCCAAAATCTTCGTCATGGTAATATCCGCCAAAGAAATCATCGTATTTGCCAAAGACATGATACGATTTGTAACCGCCAAAATTATTGTTTTTATAGAACGAAAGGTCTTTACCATTTTCTTTGTCAATGGGCCATGAATTGTGCTCGCCATTGTGTCCGATATAACTTTGTCCCGGGTAAATAAACTGTAGACTTTCAGCAGCTTTTATACCGGTATTCATCCAGGTATAGTAAGGCTGCTCGGTTTCGGTGGAATTGAACCAGAAGGAATTTGTGGTGAAATATGCTTTGTCTTTGGGTAAATTGATGTCCAGTTTCCAGGACGTTCGGGTTAGCAGATCCAATACGCCAATCATACAGCTTACACTTCCGTCTGCTCTGGTGAGCGTGATATAATCAACGGGAGTAGCGCAGTTGGGAGTATGTCCGATAATGCCATAATTACCCTCGACACCACCGCTTGTCCAGGGGCCGCGCATGGCAATATCTCTGAATTTAATCACATGATTGTTGTAAATAAAGTCCTTTCCGGTTGATTTCTCCACAGCCGACCAAACTTTTCCGCCAATTTCAGGAAGGATCATGAGTTTAATGTAATCATTTTCCAGTTCGATTACTTTCCATTCTTTTTGTACAGGTTTATCCGTAAAACCGTCAAATCGAAAATAGGGATACACTTTGGTATCCGGCTTCGGAATGGGATCAGGGTCTGAAAACGGGTAAGTGGTGAATACTTTTTTGTATTCTTTTATGGTCGGTTTATTTTGTGCGTTGACAAACAGGCTTCCAAGGAGTATAATGGGTAAGAAAGGTTTAAGTTTCATATGTTTGGTGTGAAATGTTAGAGGTTAGTTGTAAAATGTTAACTGTGAGTTTAGTTGCAAATTTTGGATTTGTTCTTAAGTGTTTGATTTTTATTTTTTTGCCTTGTAAAACCTGACAGATTTTTAAAATCTGTCAGGTTTACTTTGATAAAGGTCATAATCTCACATTTTACATCCCACATCTCCCTTATTTAACAATTAATAGCCAGCCTTTTCCTTTTGATACCGGTATTTCGTCTTTTGCGGTGAAGGTTTGTGCCGGTTGGAAATTCAGAATCTCAGGGGCAGTTATAGTTGCTTTTGCCGGATTGATTCCTAACTTTTTCCAGTCGATATTTAGTTTCACTTTTACATCCGTATCGGCCCAGCTTGCGATAGAAATTAAAGCAGTTCCGTTTTTTTTGTAAACCGTTGCCAGTACTTTGTCGTTAGCCGTTTTTACCGGACAGTTTTCGCTCCAGTATCCAATCATTTCAGAACCTTTAATTCCAAAAGTATCCCATAATTTCCAGATAGGTCTTGGGTCGGCATTATGGCTCCATGGCATTCTGTTGGTCATTCCGTAAACCATTCCTCTCCATGGGTTTCCTCCGTCCTGTAGCATTTCACCCATTAACCCGAAAGGAATTCCGCTTACTTCGGTCAGGAAAAAGTCAGGATTGTTTTTTTCGTAATCAAAATATTCCCCAAACCATAGTTTGTTGATGTATGGAAAGTGCTCCATGTACAAATTGGCGCTGTTGTTAAATCCGTCACTTTTGTTGTATTGATTAGCACTGTGGAGGTCAATAATTCCAGGGTGTCCGTCTTTGGTAAGGACTCTTTTGATTCGTTTCATGGTAATTCTGTCAAAAGCAACATCATCCAGATAAACACCATCGATACCCACATTTTGTGTCAGCCAGTTCATGCCTTCCACATAATAATTGTGCCAACGGTTCATTCCGCTGTTTACAATTGCTGCGTCTTTAATTTCAGGTACAAACCAGGCTGCAATATAATCGTCTCCCACATGTTCCTGTAGCCAGGAGAATCCGCCTCCTTTACCCGAAGAGTAAATTTCATGCCCTAAACTTCTTAAAGCAAAAGTCTCGTAAGCTTTGTTTGAAACCTCTCTGACAGTATTGTAAATCTTAACTTTTAGACCTTTTTCATGCGCTTCATCGATATAACTTTTCATTTTTTTAAATTCAATGAAAGGATAATTGATGTACGGATTGATGGCATTGGCATGGTGAATATTAATTACTGTTGCTCCTGTTTTGGCAATCGTATCGATATCGCTGTATTTGTGATAAAACTTAGTATCCCACTGAAAATCGGTATTTATGGTGTGGAAAGGCGTGATTAGTAAATTGAAATTATAATACAAAACATCTCCTTTTTTCATGTTTCGGGTGCCGCTGTACGCATTCACCAAAACCGATTTTGGATTTGGAGTGATGGTAATTCCTCCTTTATTTTCGTTCCCCCAGGAAGTGGGAAGCAATAAAGGTTTCTGTAAATAGAAATTGGTGTTTAACGGACGGCTGTATTTTTCGTCGCGTAAAGAAAATTGCAATCCTGAATTTACATTTCCAATCCAGGCCCCATCCTGGTTTTTGTGCGCAACATCCCATTTCCAGTCAAAATTGGCAGGACGATCGCCTCCTTTTTGACCTAATCCCATCATGTATTTTGCAGAAGAGGGCTGAATTGGCATTTGGAAATTGATATCATTAAAAGCGGCATCTTCAAGTGCCGTAATTTTTACAGTGTAAGTTAAAAAGCCATCAAACTCTAAAGAAGCATTTACATCCATCTGAAGTGATTTTGAAGTAGAAGTACTTTCCCAGGAAACGGTTCCGCTTTCTTTTTTCAGAAATTTAAGGCCTGCGTTCTTCCATTGTAATGATTCTTTACCAGAGGCATCCAAAAAATGAAAAGCTAACGGAGCACTTAAAATGTCATTGGCTTTTGAACCAACTGTTGTCATTTCGGGTGTGAAATACGTTTGAATTTGTGTTGGAAAACCATTGGAACCCAAAACTAATTTCCTGCCCAATAAAGAGATTTCGGTATCTTTTACAGTTAATGGAGTGTAAGGCGCAATAACCGTATTTTCCTGTGCCAAAGTAGAATTCAGCCATTTCAAACGTGTCATTTTCTCAGGAGAATCGATGCCGCTGTTTTTAGTAATTTCATTGGTTACTTTTATCTGAAGCACAATGTCTTTTGATTTTCCATCAGCAATTACGGTTGCTTTACCGCTGTAGGTTCCTGCCGCCGCAGTTTCCGGGACATTGATGCCACACCATAGGGCTTGTACTTTTCCTTTAGAAACCGAAACAGTATTGGTAAAAACAGCTCCATCATATTTTGTTCCATCAGTATTGATACAGTTAATGTCTTTCGATTCGATGATGGCTCCGGTAGAACTGATTAAATTCGAAAAGGTAACTTTGACGTTGTCAAGATTCTGCAAGGCATAAACGCCCAGTTGAAAGGCCAGATATTCACCTCTTAGCGCCGTGTCCGAAAAGGTATTTTGAACGCCTTTTTGAATCCATCTTTGTGGCAAATCATTTTTCATTCGGATAGAATACAAGCGGTCTTCCGGGAAAACCAGGAAGGAACTGCCGCTGTTTTTGGCGATAAGATTTTTAGTTTCGGCCGCAGTTGCGATTACTTCCATCGGATAAAAACTATTGAAAGCATTTACACTCTGAATTTCGGTAACGGTACAATTGTCAGTTAAATTGGATTTGATTTTAGCAAGCCATTGCGCGTCTGCTTTATCTTCAGGTTTAGCGTAAACTCCTTTTGGATAGTTAGCGTCACCTTCGTCGATGTAGGGCATGTAATACACATAATACGTTCCTTTGCCTGAAATTGGTTCGAAGAAAATAGTACCGTTTTCTCTGTTAATGTCAGTTGTTTTTACGTTTGAAATGGTTTTGCCTGAAGCATCCTGAACAATGATTTTTTTCAGTTCGGGTTTTTCGTCTCTTCTGCGCCATTCGATCGTAGCTTTGGCTACATTTCCGGTGCCGGTAAAGCTTACTGCAACTCTGTGATTCCCTAATAAGTTAGGGTTCCAGCTGTCGTTACCTTCCGAATATTTTATTTGGGCGGTTAACGAAATACTGAAAACGAATAGGCACAGCATCAATAGTCTACTCAAAATGGGTTTGTTTTTTAGGTTTGCTTTCATTGTTTTATTATGTGAGTTGTGGGTTTTGAGTTATTAGTTATAGAGGATAAGCTACAAACGGTTTGTATTTTAGAGTTATAGATTTCGGACAATAAACGATAAACAATTAAACAATTAAACGATTAAACGGTTAACCGATTAACCATACTAATATACCGCTTTCCATCCATTTTTTTTCCAATAGGCAATTATGGGTTTATAAGGTCCGTATTTGTGTTGTTCTTCTGAGAAGTTATCACTGAAAGGGCTGTGTGCATAGTCAATTGGTTTCCCCATTTTATTAGGGTAATCAAATGTTTTGGGGTTTGGTCTGTCGTGTACGGAATCATCATTTACATAGGCCGCAATATCGAGTGCCTGCAAGTCGGTGAGATATGGTTTTCCCGGACTGACTTTATCGTATGGCATATTGCTTTTTAACCATTGTGCCTGTTTGATTACTCTGTGCATGCTTGAACCCGGCTGATATCCGTATTGTCCCCAAAGAGGCGGGTAGGTGTAGCCTGATTTATCGGCATTGTACTGACCTTCTCCGTTGTTTCCGTGGCAGCGGGCGCAATTTTCGATAAAAAGGGCTTTTCCTCGTTCCGGGCTCGCGGCTACATCCGGAAATTCAATTTCCAGATTTTTGGCACCTTTAAAATCTCCATCTTTCGGAACAAATTTGCTGATCCATTTAAAGTAGGATAAAAAAGCGACCATTTCTTTGCTGTCCAGCGGAAGCGGTTTCCCGGAATGTGGACGCATGATACAATTGTTAACCCTTTCGGCCAGAGTAAGGACCTTATTTTCACGTCCGCGATACTGCGGATAATTGTCGTGTGATGCCATTAAATTAAAGGCGTGAGGTTTTGTTCCTGCATCCTGATGACAGTTGGTACAATTCATTTTGTTGCCTAAATATTTTCCTTTGATTCCGTTTGGACCAATATAATAAGCGGTTTTTAGCATTAACTCTCTTCCATAACGAACAGATTCTCCAAATGGATCGTCCGGAATTTTTGAGGTGTCAATGGTAATATACGAATCATCGTCGGCAGTTTTGCTGGCTAAGGTCTGCGAATTGGAAGTATTGCACGAATTGAAAACAACAATTGGCAATGCTGCAAAAAGTCCGATAAGAATTGTTTTTTTCATGTTTTTTATTTTTTAAAGACTGCCTTTAATTCAATAGAAAAGGTTTTAAGTTTTCTTCGGGAATAAATTGTACGCGATAGGGCGGTATTTCAGATTCTAATGCCCACAGTAAAACTCCTTTTTTATTGGTCAAAACCGTAATATGTCTTTTGGAACAACAAGCCAAAATGAGTTCTTTATGGATCATATAAGCACTTCCCATTCTGTCGTTGTAAACGTCTTTTGGTAATTGTACGTGGAAATCCAGTTGAACGGATTTATTCTTTTCATCTACTTTAAGAGCAAAAACAGAAGATTGCTTTTTGTCTACTCCGTTGTCAAAAAACATCAGACTGCCTTCGGGATTGATGTGGGCGGCGTGTGCCTGAGAGAAATCGGTGTCTTGCGACATTTTAAGATTTCCTCCTCTCCCTAATTTCCAGAGTACCTTTCCGGTTTTGGCCTCTATTTTCCAGATTTGACCGTTGTTGTAAAACGAGATCAGGAAATTACCGTCTTTATCATAGTTTAAACTGTTGGCATGCATCCAGTCTTTCTTGGTTTTGAGTAGTTTTTTGTCTTTCATTGGATCTAAATCGTCAAAAACGCTCCATTTCCATAGTTGCTTTCCTTTTCTGTCCAGAATCAGAATCCCGTCGCCATTAATCGTATCTTTTTGTTTTCCGCCAATAGAACTTAAATCGGTTATTCTTTGATCGACAAATAAAGTCACAATTTCGTTAGCAGATTTTTTAATGATTTCGTGATGAATCACCTGTTTTAAATCGCCTTGTCCCTTTTTTATGTGGGTTAGCGTGTCGCCTTGTAAATTAATTTCGAGAATTTCACTTCCATAACTTGTGGGTTCGTCATTTTTTCCCAGAATAGCAATAATACTTTGCTCTTTGGTAAAATGGGTAACTTTAAACCCGGTTCCTTCAACGGTATGATACCATCTTAAGTTTCCTTTATAATCTACAATATAAGCAACGCCCGGAGTTTCTCTTTTGGCCAAAAGCATAAATCCTTTTTTGAAATTTTCCGGCACCAGTTCAGGTTTCGGACAGTTGGCTTTGAATTGTTTTTGTAACCATTCCGGTAATTTTCTCGATTTGAAGGTATATATTTTACTGCTGTCTTTTTCCTTTCCATTACTCGTGATTAACTGAAAATGATATTGAGTTTCAGGAGTAATGTTGCAAAGGACCAAAGAATGAGACAGACCAGCTTTTGAAACTGGAGAGCTTATTCTATTTTTTGTGTCTTTTTGAGCAGGCCAATACTCGGCATAGACCTGAACATTTTCATTCGTGGTCACATCGATCTGAATTTTCAATTCGTTGTTGCCATGAATACCAATATTGATGTTCGTGACAGGAGTTCCCTGTTTTTTAGAACAGCTTACCACAATTAGCAGTATCCAAATAAAAATTCCTTTTACTATTACATTTTTAATCATCTGAAAGGGGTCTTTTAGGAAACAGAAAAGTTGTATCAAGTTTATTTATATTGTAGTTCAACGTTTTCCGGGATCATACTATTAATACTTAAAAATCAGGAACAGAACGTGAAAATAACGTCTGTTCCCGATCTGTTTTTCATTATCTGTCGGCATTACTCAGGTTCGGATTTAAGTCGACCTGACTTTGCGGATAGGTGTAATATTTGTTTTTAGGCATGGTGATAGGTGCGGTTTCTCCAACTCTTACGTGATAGGCATTTACCAGAACATCAAACTTATTCATTCGGATTAAGTCCTGACGGCGTTTTCCTTCATAGAACAATTCCCATCCTCTTTCCTGTAAAATAGCATCTCGTAACGAAGTTTTATTATAATCGGATAAAACCAACAGTTTGGCATGTGATCTTCCTTTTACCTGATTGATAAGGTCTATGGCTTCTGCAGTCGGGCCGCTTATTTCGTTTAAGGCTTCGGCTCTGCTCAACAATACATCAGCATAACGCAATATGTTTACGCTGTGACCATCATAATAAGTAGTGGTTTCATCATCGGCATATTTTCGGGTCGATACGTCAGGCATATAAAATTCTCCTTTTGGTGGCTGTGCTCCTAAGGAAGGTGCTTGTTTGTGAAGCAATTTATCAGTACCCATAAACTCCGGGAAGAAGCATTTTTTTCGATCGTCTTCATTTCCAAAAGTATTGTAGAAGTCCCAGTTTACGGTATAATACTGCCATCTGTTTTCGACAACCGGATGATCGATAGGACCAAAGTGGTTCAGAAGTTCCGTTCCGTTTACATTGGCATCACTAAGAGAAGAAAAGATGTTTTCGCTGCACCATTTATTACTTTCTTTAAAAAGCCCCAAATAAGTAGGAAACAGGCTGTATTCGTTGAGGTTCATAACTTGTTGTGTAAGCGAGGCTACTTTTTGCCAGTCATGATTTCGCAAATATAATTTTGCCAATAACGTCAACGCTGCACCTTTTGTAGCACGTCCTACATCATTACTTTCATAAATTGCATTTTTCTTATAGTTCACTGGTAAAACAGCAGCGGCATCATTCAAATCTTTAATTAAAAGAGTTTCTATGGTTTCAACCGGAGAAGGAGGTGTCTGTTCCAGATAGTTTGGATTGTCTAAGTTGGCTTCTGTTACAAGGATAACAGGTCCCCACGCGTCTGTTAAATCCATATAAGCAGAAGCTCTTAAAAATTTGGCCTCGGCTATAAACTGAGTTTTTTCAGCTTCTGTAATGCCGCTCATTTTTGAAATATTAAAAATCGCAAAATTGGCGTTGGCTACCAGTTTGTACATGGCATTCCAATCTTCCAGAAGCAGACCGTTGGCAGAATTCCAAAGCCCTAAAGATAATTGCCCCGGGTCACCACCATACTGACAATGTCCTAAATCTGTGGCAATATCAGTTAAAGCAAAATGTCTTGTTGCCCAGTACGAGAAGTTGTCTCCCACAGAAGGGCCTTTTAATCTTCCATAAATAGAATTAATAGAAGCGATAGCATCCGATTTGGTTTGAAATCCATTAGTATCGGTCAAACTGCTGTATACGGTAGGATCAAGATCGTCATTGCATGAAAATTGCAAACCTGCCGTCAGTAAGAGGAATATGATTGTATATTTTTTCATTTTAATAAATTTTATGTTACTAAAAAAGCTTTTAGACTAATGAATGGCAACCTTAATACCCAAAATGATGGTGCGTGAAGCCGGGAATGAATTGAAATCGATTCCTCCTCCCAGATTTTGTTTGGTAGTATCGTTGGTGAAATGCCCGTTTACCTCAGGATCATTTCCGGAATAATTCGTGATCGTCAGTAAGTTTTGTCCAATGGCATACAATCTGATATTGTCCACAAATTTGAGTGGTTTTAAGACACTTTCAGGAATAGTATATCCGATAGAAAGGTTTTTTAGGCGCAGGTAAGAAGCTTCCTCTACAAATTTTGAATTGACATAACTTCCATAAGTACTTTTGTAATAGCCGTCTCTTGGAACATCCGTATTTTCATTGGTACCGGCTACCCAGCGGTTTAAAGCATCTGTACTGGTTGTTGATTCTCCAACCATTCGGGTCATGTTGTAAACCGAATAATCAAAAGCTCCCTGAAAAAAGATGTTCAGATCGAAGTTTCCAATTTTAAAATCATTGTTAAGCCCAAGAGTATAATGAGGCGTTGAATTGCCTAAGTAAGTTCTGTCGTTTACGGTAATTGCACCGTCTCCGTCTAAGTCTTCGTATTTTGGATCACCCGGTTTAGACAAAGGCTGCGGAGCATATACTTCTCCGGTTTTGATTACTCCGGCATATTTAAAACCATATAAAACGCCCATTTCTTTACCCGGTTCCAGTCTCGTAAATTCGCGTCCCGAAACCGTTCCGCTTGGATTAGAAGTATTTTGACTGATGATAGACACATTATCGGCAAGTGAAACTACTTCTTGTTTGTTGTAAGCCACATTTAGTGAGGTCGTCCACAAGAAATGATCGTTTCTGAAATTAGTACTGGTAATTCCCAATTCAATACCTTTGTTATCAATCACTCCGGAGTTGATGGTTTGTGTATTAAAACCCCACCATCCGCCAATTGGAACTCTGATAAGGGCATCAGTAGTTCTTTTTTTATACACATCGATTGTTGCGGTTATTCTGTCATTAAAAAGTCCCATGTCCAACCCAATATCAGTCTGAGTGGTTTGTTCCCATTTTAAGTCTTTATTGGCTAAATTGGCAGGTTCTGTACCATTAACAAAATTTCCATCTCCAATAGTTACTCCCCAGGCTCTTAAGGTTGGCATGAAGGCATAATCTCCGATACCATCTGCTCCTGTAACTCCATAGCTAACTCTTAACTTAAGATCAGAGACCGTTTTGGAGTTTTGCATAAAAGATTCGTTAGATATTTTCCATGCTACTGCTCCTGAAGGGAATATTCCGAAAGAGTTATTGCTTCCAAAACGGGAAGAACCATCTTTTCTTAAAGTAAATGCAGCCAGATATCGATCACTGAAAGAATAATTTAGCCTCCCAAAATAAGAAGTTAGCTTCGTTTCGATTTTTTCAGTCTCAGGTTTCAAATAAACCGCTGCCGCGTCAAGGTTGTGATAGGTTAATGCATCGTTAGAAAAACCGGTTCCGGCTGCTCTCAAAAACTCATACGTATCTTTTTGATTAGACGTACCAATCATGGCACTCATCGAATGTTCCTTAATATTGAATTTATAGGTTAGGTATTGCTCCGTACTCCATCTGAAATAAGTTTTGTTTTCTTCAGATCCTGATCCTTTTAAGGCAGCTCCTGCAACCAAAGTTCTTGGTGTGTATCTTCCTTCAATATTTTCCTGCCATTCCGCACCCGCTCCAAAATGATAGGTAAGTCCTTTAATGATTTCATAGTCTAAGAACATATTTCCGTTAACCAATCTGTTGATGATATGATCGGTTGGTTCTAATAAAAGTGCCAAAGCATTATCTTTTCCCTGAAATTTGTAATAAGACCCGTCGGGATTGTAAATTGGAATAGTTGGTGGGGCAGTCTGGATAGAAAACAACGGGGATAAAATATTATCTCCAAAATCGCTATTGTTTCCTTCGCTGGCAGCTCCATAGATGTTAGTGCCTACGTTTAGTTTGTCATTAAATCTTTTTTCGCCTCCCATTCTCACACTGTATCTTTTAAAATCAGTATTTTCGATAGCTCCGGTTTGTTTGATGTAGTTTCCCGAAAGGAAAAATTTAGAGGTTTTGTCGCTTCCGCTAAAAGTAATGGTTCTGTTTATTACTTCTCCGGGACGTGTTGCAGCCTTAAACCAATTCGTATTAGCAACCGGGAAATCGGAAGAAAAAACAGGAGGTCTTCCATTCTCTTTCGCAATAGCATTTTGAATGTCGGCATACTGCTGTCCGTTGATAAGAGAAGGTTCCTTGATAATGCTTTGAAAACCATCTGAGATTTCGGCTTCAATCTGCATTTTACCTGATTTTCCTTTTTTAGTCGTAATCAGGATCACCCCATTTGCACCTCTCGAGCCATAAATAGCGGTAGAGGAGGCGTCTTTTAGAATCTGAATGTTCTCAATATCGTTCGGACTGATAGAGGCTCCTGTACTGGTAATGAAACCGTCTACAACATACAGAGGCGAATTAGAATTGTTAAGAGAATTTCCACCTCTAATAACAATCGAAGGATTAGTTCCCGGAGCGTAGCTGTTTTGCTGTACCTGAACTCCCGAAGCGCGCCCTTGCAGAGCCTGACCAACGTTAGAGATAGTACCTCCTAAGTTTAAATTGTCTTTGCCGATAGAACTTACAGAACCCGTAAGGTCTTTTTTCTTAGCTTTTCCGTATCCTATAACTATTTCTTCTAATTTTTGTCCCGCCTCTTTGAGGACAATTTTTAAAGGGGAGCTTCCAACAGTTACTTCCTGATCTTCCATACCAACGTAGGAAATGATAAGTTTCGTTACATTATCAGCAACAGTAATGGCAAAACTTCCGTCTGAATCAGTTTGTACTCCTGTGCGGCTTCCTTTTACAACAACATTTGCTCCGGCGATAGGAAGTCCGTTTTGATCTGTCACTTTACCCTTCACTGTTTTTTCAAAAAAGAATGCAATATCAGTTCTGCGATTTATTCTTACGGCTGAGGTTGCTGAAACCTGGACGGTAAAAACGAATACTAAAAAAAGTGTGAGTTTAATCTCTGCACCGGGAAGATTTTTTAGCCTAAAATCTTCTGGTCTTTTTTTGGTTAAAAATTTCATACTTAAAAATTGAGTTTGGTTAATGTTTATTTGTTTTTTTTCGTTTGTAAGCTTTTGGAATTCTTTTATGAGATAATTTTTGATTTATAATTTATCTTCTGACGAAATGGTTTAAAAACAATTGCCGTTTTGTTTTACTCTTTTTGTATGTGGTATTTTTTTTCGTTTTTCTGTTTTTTTTGGGGAGGTGAAAAACGACTGAAAAATGTATTAATTAACTTGGTTTTAAGATTATTATGAAACGAAGCTATAGATTATATTTTTATAAAACAAGAAAAATGAATAAAAATGTGCTCGAACACATTAATTTTATGTTCTCGAGCACATTTTTTTA